>CAWBRR010000015.1:0-409152 GCA_963791215.1 uncultured Actinomycetota bacterium
ACTATCTCGGGCTCGGACTTCGTCGAGATGTTCGTCGGCGTGGGTGCTTCGCGCGTGCGGGACATGTTCGAGCAGGCCAAGCAGAACAGCCCGTGCATCATCTTCGTCGACGAGATCGACGCCGTCGGCCGCCAGCGCGGCGCAGGCCTCGGCGGCGGGCACGACGAGCGTGAACAGACGCTGAACCAGCTACTCGTCGAGATGGACGGCTTCGGTGACCGTCAGGGCGTCATCCTCATCGCGGCCACCAACCGCCCCGACATTCTCGATCCCGCCCTGCTGCGGCCCGGCCGGTTCGACCGGCAGATCCCGGTATCCAATCCCGACATCGCGGGCCGGCGCGCGGTGCTACGCGTGCACTCGGAGGGCAAGCCCATCGCACCCGACGCCGACCTCGACGGGCTCGCGAAGCGCACCGTCGGCATGTCGGGTGCCGACCTGGCCAACGTCATCAACGAGGCCGCGCTGCTGACCGCCCGCGAGAACGGCACCGTCATCACCGGGGCGGCACTCGAGGAAGCCGTCGACCGCGTCGTCGGCGGTCCGCGCCGCAAGGGCCGCATCATCAGCGAACTCGAGAAGAAGATCACCGCGTATCACGAAGGCGGCCACACGCTGGCGGCCTGGGCGATGCCCGACATCGAGCCGATCTACAAGGTGACGATCCTGGCGCGCGGCCGCACGGGCGGTCACGCCGTCGCCGTCCCCGAGGATGACAAGGGGCTGATGACCCGCTCGGAGATGATCGCCCGGCTGGTGTTCGCGATGGGCGGACGCGCGGCGGAGGAGCTCGTCTTCCGCGAGCCCACCACCGGCGCCGTCTCGGACATCGAGCAGGCCACCAAGATTGCCCGCGCGATGGTGACGGAGTACGGCATGAGCTCCAAGCTCGGCGCCGTGCGGTACGGCACCGAGCACGGTGATCCCTTCCTCGGCCGGTCGATGGGGACACAGCCGGACTACAGCCACGAAGTCGCGCAGATCATCGACGACGAGGTGCGCAAGCTCATCGAGGCCGCCCACACCGAGGCGTGGGAGGTACTGACCGAGTACCGCGACGTGCTCGACACGCTGGCAGGTGAGTTGCTGGAGAAGGAGACTCTGCACCGCGTCGAGCTCGAGGCCATCTTCGGCGACGTGAAGAAGCGTCCGCGGTTGACGATTTTCGACGACTTCGGTGGCCGCGTGCCGTCGGACAAGCCGCCGATCAAGACCCCGGGTGAACTCGCCATCGAGCGCGGCGAACCGTGGCCACCCCCTGTGCCCGAGCCTGCGTTCAAGCTCGCGATCGCCGAGGCCAGCAAGGCCGCCCAAGTCGAAGCGCAGAAGAACGGCACCAACGGGTCCGCCAACGGCTCACCCGTCAACGGGACTGCGAACGTGCCCGGCAACGGGTCAACCCCCAACGGCCCCACGCAACCGGACTACGGCGCCCCGGCCGGTTGGCACGCTCCGGGTTGGCCACCCTCGCAGCCCGGCCAGTACCCGCCCCCGCCGCAGCAGCAGGGTCACTACGGCCAGTACCCGCCGCCCGGACCCGGCTACCCTCCGCCGTACGGATGGGCGCCGCCGCCGCCACCACCGCCACAACCCGGCCACTACCCGCCGTACCAGCAGCATCCGCAGCCCGGCGCGCCCGTCCCTCAGGGCGGTGCACCCGCACCGTCCCCGCACGACGACGAACAGGGCCGCGACGACCGGTCCAACACGCCACCTCCCGGCTGACGAGAACGGAGTCCCCGATAGATGACGCGGCAGCTTGATTCAGCCACGTTCACTCCTTCCGTATTCGACCAGCCTCGAGCTGAAGCTGCGGTGCGCGAGTTGCTGATCGCGGTCGGGGAGGACCCGGAACGGCACGGTCTGCTGGACACCCCGGCGCGCGTCGCCCGGGCGTACCGGGAGATGTTCGCCGGGCTGTACGAGAATCCCGACGACGTGCTCAACACCACCTTCGACGAGCAACACGACGAAATGATCCTCGTCAAGGACATTCCGATGTACTCGACGTGCGAGCATCACCTCGTCGCCTTCCACGGCGTCGCGCACGTCGGCTACATCCCTGGGGTGGACGGCCGGGTCACGGGTCTGTCGAAGTTGGCCAGGGTGGTGGACCTCTACGCCAAGCGGCCGCAGGTCCAGGAGCGGCTGACCGCGCAGATCGCGGACGCCATGATGCGAAAGCTCGATCCGCGCGGGGCCATCGTGGTCATCGAGGCCGAACACCTCTGCATGGCGATGCGCGGCATTCGCAAGCCCGGTGCCACCACCACCACGTCGGCGGTGCGCGGACAGTTCAAGACGGACAAGGCATCGCGGTCCGAGGCGCTGGATCTGATCCTGCGGAAGTGAGCCCGACGCACACGCAGGTGATGGGGGTCGTCAACGTCACCGACGACTCCTTCTCCGACGGGGGGTTGTTCCTCGAGCCCGACAGGGCAGTCGACCATGGGCTCGCGTTGGCCGCCGACGGTGCCGACATCATCGACGTCGGCGGCGAATCGACCCGACCCGGCGCCACCCGAATCGACGCGGCGATCGAGACCAGCCGCGTCCGCCCCGTCGTCAAAGCCCTTGCCGCCCAGGGACTCCTAGTGAGCATCGACACGATGCACGCCCGAGTCGCCAGCGCGGCGTTGGAAGACGGCGCCAGGATCGTCAACGACGTGTCGGGTGGCCGAGCCGATCCGGACATGGCACGCGTGGTCGCCGAGGCGGGCGTGCCGTGGGTGTTGATGCACTGGCGCTCGGTGGGCGCCGACCGTCCGCACGAAGTACCCGCGTACGCCGACGTGGTCGCAGACGTTCGAGCCGAACTGCTCGCAAGCGTCGACGCCGCGGTGGCGGCCGGCGTCGATCCGGCCAAGCTGATCATCGATCCCGGGCTCGGATTCGCGAAGTCGGCCGCTCACAACTGGGCGCTGTTGCACGCTCTGGGCGAGTTCGTCGCCACCGGCATCCCGGTGCTCGTCGGCGCCTCGCGCAAGCGGTTCCTCGGCACGTTGCTCGCGGATTCCGACGGCGCACCGCGGCAGCCGGACGGTCGGGAGACCGCCACCGCGGTGATCTCGGCGCTCGCCGCACAGGTCGGAGCGTGGGGCGTGCGGGTCCACGACGTACGCGCATCGGTCGACGCGCTGAAGGTGGTCCTGGCCTGGGGGTCGCCGGCTGGGCAGGAGCGAAGCGACTCGGAAGATGGGCGAGGCTAGCTGATGACTGATCGAATCGAATTGCGCGGCTTGACCGTTCGTGGCCATCACGGAGTCTTCGAACACGAGCGTACCGATGGCCAGGACTTCGTCGTCGACATCACGGTGTGGATCGATCTGGCAGCCGCGGCGGCCAGCGACGAGCTCGCCGACACGCTTGACTACGGCGCGTTGGCGCAACGCGCGGCCGACGTGATCGCAGGTGAGCCGCGCAACCTCATCGAGACGGTGGCCGCCGAGCTCGCCGAGGGTGTGATGACCGACGAACGGGTGCATGCCGTCGAGGTGGTGCTGCACAAGCCGAACGCGCCGATTCCCTTGGCGTTCAACGACGTAGCGGTGGTGGCCCGACGGTCCCGGCGCGGAGGGCGCGGCGCGCCGTGACGACGGTGGTGCTGTCGATCGGGTCCAACATGGGCGACCGGCTGGCCCATCTCCAGTCGGTCGTCGACGGCCTCGGTGCGGCGGTGCGTGCGGTATCGCCCGTCTACGAGACGGACCCGTGGGGTGGTGTCGATCAGAGTCCGTTCCTCAACGCCGTGCTGCTGGCCGACGACCCGGCCGTCGATGCGCGTGGCTGGCTGCACCGCGGTCAGGAGCTCGAACGCGCCGCGGACCGGGTGCGCAAAGAGCATTGGGGGCCAAGGACACTCGACGTCGACGTGATCTCCTGTCAAGACGGCGGCGCCGAGGTGGAGAGCCACGACGCCGAGCTCACGCTGCCGCACCCACACGCCCATCAGCGGGCGTTCGTGTTGATCCCCTGGGTGGCAGCCGATCCCGCCGCGACTCTGCTGGCCGGCGCGGAGCGGCGCCCGGTCGCGGCACTGATCGCCGAACTCGATCCCGCCGAACTCGACGGCGTGCGACCCACCGACCTGGTGTTGGCGACCTGATGGGACCGACCCGCAAGAGAGATCTCATGGCCGCGACGGTCGTGGTGGCTGTCGTCGGCTACATCCTGGTGACCGGGCTCTACAAGTGGTTCCCACCGATCACCCTCTGGACCGGAATATCGCTGCTCGTCGTGGCGGCCGCGGAGTTCGGGTGGGCGTTCTACGTTCGATCGAAGATCAACGACGGAGAGATCGGGGCTGGGCCCGGCTGGTTGCACCCGCTGTCGGTGGCCCGTTCGGTGATGGTGGCGAAGGCGTCGGCCTGGGTGGGCGCAGTGGTGCTCGGCTGGTGGGTCGGCGTGCTCGCCTTCGTCATTCCCCGGCGCGGCTCGCTCCGCGTCGCGAGCGAGGACACCCCTGGCGCGGTGGTGGCCGCGATCAGTGCGCTGGCACTGGTCATCGCTGCGCTCTGGCTACAGCATTGCTGCAAGTCTCCGGAGGAGCCGCCGGACAACCCAGACGGCGTGCCGGAGTAGCTGATGCCATACCTGACCTGCCGAATCGCCGAACCGGTCGACACGCTAGGTGACCTGTGACAGGTACAGTCAGCCCATGACCGAACCGACCCGCGGGGTGCGCCAGAGGCGCAGCAGCCGCAGGCCGGGTTGGGTGTTGCTGACGGCGTTGCTGGTGCTGGCGATCGTCGCGAGCTCCGCGCTGGTGTTCACCAACGAGGTGGAACTTCTCAAGCTTGCGGTCATCATCGCGTTGTGGGCCGCGGTGGTGGCTGCGTTCATCTCGTTCATCTACCGACGGCAGGCCGACCTCGACCAGGCGCGGGCGCGCGACCTGAAACTCGTCTACGACCTTCAACTGGATCGGGAGATCTCCGCACGCCGTGAATACGAGTTGTCCGTCGAAGCTCAACTGCGCCGCGAGCTGACGTCCGAGTTGCGGGCCCAGTCCTCCGACGAGGTCGCCAGCCTGCGCGCCGAACTTGCTGCGCTGCGGGCCAACCTCGAGATTCTGTTCGACACCGACCTACAGCATCGGCCTGCGCTGGAGACCGAGCGCACCGCCGTGCACACGTTTGGCCGGGTGATCAGCAGCAGGATCGACGCAGAGGACCGCGAGGACTCCGAACCCAACACCGAAGAGAGCCCGATCATCGACGTGCCCGAGGAGCCCCAACCCCCGGAGGACGGCTGGTCGCCCACCCCGGAGCCCGGTGGCGCCCACCGCAGGGCCTCGGAGCGGCAACAGGCCGAAGCCGGCTGGCGTCCCGCCGAGCCGCCGCCGCCTCCTCCGCGGCAGAGCACCCCACTGGCCGCCCCGGAGGTGCGATTGCCGTGGCCGCCCCCCGAGCCTGCGCCTGTGCCGACTCCTCCGGCGGCGTCGACCCCCCCTCCGCCGCCTCCGCCGCCAGTCGCGACGCCGCCGCCCGCATGGCAGCAACCGGAGCGCCCGGCCAGATACGCGCCGGCCAATCCCGACTGGGAGCCAGCCCCTGCCGACGGCGAGTTCATTCCGGCGGGCGAGCCTGGAAGCAACTGGGACTCTCCGTCGGTGGACAACGGGTCGGTCGCGACCCCGCCGCCCGCCGAACCGACCGTCGCACCGCCCACCTCGCCGGCCATGGTGCCTCCGCCCGCCGAGGTGCGCCGCGCCAGGCACACGTCGTCCGACCCCAACGGCGACGAAGCCCGGCGGCGCGCCAGGCACTGGGCAACCGAGGCCGACGACCCGGGCCGGCCCACGCCGACTCTCGCCACTCCACCGCAGCCACCCGCCTCGGCGCCTCCAGTCCCCGAGCCGCCGAGTGCACAGCACCGCGGAGCGGACGACCGCGACCCGGGAGCGGGTCCTGAAGCCCAGGAGCGAAGCGACCCGGGAACAGGTCCCGAAGCAGAGCAGCGAAGCGACCCCGAAACGGGCGACGAAGGGCAGCCCGACGACTCAGCAACCCGTTCCGGCCAGCACGAAGGGGGCCAGCCGGTGTCCGAATTGCTGGCACGTTTGCAGGTCGGCTCCGCGAGCGGCGGCCGTCGCCGCCGCCGCGAGGATTGAGTTAGTCTCATGGCGACTGTCCGGTACCCGCGATATGGGACTGGAACGAATGAAAACTCATGACGTCAGCGAGGTCGTCTAAATGGGGACCCCCACCGGACTGCGTCCGGCCAGGCTCGGTATTGGAATCATCTCCGCAGGTCGAGTCGGCACCGCACTAGGTGTCGCACTCGAACGGGCAGAGCACGTCGTCGTGGCGTGCAGCGCCATCTCCCACGCGTCCCGGCAACGTGCAGAGCGGTGGCTACCAGACACCCCCGTAATGCCGGTGCCCGACGTCGCGGTCCGGGCGGAATTGCTACTTCTCACCGTTCCGGACGCAGAACTCGCGGGGTTGGTGTCCGGCCTGGCCACCACTGGGGCCGTCCGCCCCGGCACGATCGTCGTGCACACGTCCGGGGCCAACGGCATCGCCGTGCTCGCGCCGCTGACCGAACTTGGGTGCATTCCGCTCGCCATCCATCCAGCGATGACGTTCACGGGATCCGACGAGGACATCGTCCGGCTGACCGAGGCGTGCTTCGGCATCACCGCGGCCGACGAAGTGGGGTACGCGGTCGCCCAATCATTGGTGCTCGAGATCGGCGGCGAGCCGTTCCGCGTCCGTGAGGATGCGCGTCCGCTCTATCACGCGGCCTTGGCGCATGCGGGCAACCACGTGATCACCGTGCTGCTCGACGCCGTCGAAGCGTTGCGCTTCGCGCTGTCGGGTCAGGAGCTCCTCGGGCAGGAACTGGTCGGTGACGCACCAGGGGGCCTCGCCGAGCGAGTGATCGCCCCGTTGGCCCGGGCGTCCCTCGAGAACGCACTGCAACGTGGACAGGGCGCGCTCACCGGTCCCGTCGCGCGCGGCGACGCCGACGCCGTCGCCCGCCACCTGGATGCACTCGCTGAAGTCGACCCGAAACTGGCCGAGGCGTATCGCGCGAACTCACTGCGCACGGCGCAGCGGGCCCATGCCCCGGACGACGTATTCGCCGTATTGGCAGGCCCGTCCGACCGAAGGGGACGTCCGTGAGTGCCCGCAAGCCGCCGAAGTTCGCCCCATCCGAACTCAACGTCTACCGCTCACCGCGGGACGTGTCCGATGTCTCACGGGCACTGCGAACGACCGGCCGTCGCGTAATGCTGGTACCGACCATGGGCGCCCTACACGACGGCCATCTGGCGCTGGTGAGGGCGGCCAAGCGCGTGACAGGCGCGGTGGTCGTCGTGTCGATCTTCGTCAATCCCTTGCAATTCGGCGCGGGCGAGGATCTGGACGCGTACCCGCGCCCCCTCGACGACGACCTTGCCGCGCTTCGTGCCGAAGGCGTCGAAGTGGCCTTCACGCCCACCGCCGCCGACATGTACGCCGACGGGCCGCGGACCACGGTGCTGCCCGGCCCGCTCGGCAGCGAGCTCGAAGGTCGCTCGCGCCCAACTCATTTCGCGGGAATGCTCACCGTGGTGCTGAAACTGCTGCAGATCGTCGGCCCGGACCGTGCGTTCTTCGGCGAGAAGGACTACCAGCAGCTGGTGCTGATCCGCCAGATGGTGTCCGATCTCAACGTCGACACGCAGATCGTCGGCGTTCCGATCGTGCGCGAACCCGACGGGCTTGCGCTGTCGTCGCGCAACCGCTATCTCGACGAGGTGGAACGCGAACAGGCGGGCGCTCTTTCGGCGGCATTGCTCGCCGGCATGTATGCGGCGTCGCGCGGCTCCTCCGAGGCGCTCGACGCGGCGCGCGCGGTGCTCGACGAAGTGCCTGCGCTCGACGTCGACTACGTGGAGGTGCGGGACGCCGGGCTGGGAGCCGCGCCAGCCGAAGGCGTGGGCAGGCTGCTCATCGCCGCCAGGTTGGGCCGGACCAGACTTCTGGACAACATCGCCATAGACATCGGCGCATCCGCGGGAATCGACGGTCATCCGCGAGTCGAATCGGCCCAGAACCACGAATTGCCTTGGAGGAATTGATGTTACGCACGATGCCGAAGTCGAAGATCCACCGTGCGACGGTCGGCTACGCAGACCTACACTACGTCGGCTCGGCGACCATCGGCTCCGACCTGAGCTCCCCGCGGTAGACCCAATGCTGCTCGCGATCGACGTTCGCAACACCCACACCGTCGTTGGACTGGTGTCGGGCTCCGGCGACCACGCAAAGGTGGTGCAGAACTGGCGGATCCGCACCGAGGCGGAGGTGACCGCCGACGAGTTGGCGCTCACCATCGACGGGCTGATCGGCGATGACGCCGAGCGGCTCACCGGCGCCACCGGCCTGTCGACCGTGCCCTCGGTGCTGCACGAGATCCGACTGATGCTCGAGCAGTACTGGCCGTCCGTGCCGCACGTGCTGATCGAACCCGGAGTGCGGACCGGGATCCCGCTGCTGGTGGACAACCCGAAGGAGGTTGGCGCCGACCGGATCGTCAACTGCCTCGCGGCGTACCAGAAGTTCAAGTCCGCTGCCATCGTCGTCGACTTCGGTTCGTCCATCTGCGTCGACGTCGTGTCGGCCAAGGGGGAATTCCTCGGTGGCGCAATCGCTCCCGGAGTGCAAGTGTCATCCGACGCGGCAGCGGCGCGATCGGCCGCGCTGCGCCGCGTGGAACTGACGCGCCCACGCTCGGTCGTCGGCAAGAACACGGTGGAGTGCATGCAGGCCGGCGCGGTGTTCGGGTTCGCCGGCCTGGTGGACGGGTTGGTGAACCGCATCCGCGAGGACGTCGACGGCTTTGCGGGCGACGACGTCGCGGTGGTGGCGACGGGTCACGCCGCGCCGCTGGTGCTGCCGGATCTTCACACCGTCGAGCACTACGACAAGTACCTGACTCTCGATGGTCTGCGCCTGGTGTTCGAACGCAACCTCGACACCCAGCGCGGCAAGCTCAAGCAGGCCCGCTGACCGCTCAGACGAAACGGGCGGCCACCGCGCGGCTGGTGTCGCACGATGACCGGCCGGCCCGAAATTCACTGCTGCGTCAACGGCACCGTCGGGAGCCGATCCAACGGCTTGCGCGGGTTGCCCGCCGTGCAACCCGAGACCGCGATGTGGCTCCCGGGATTCTGAGCCAGTGCCTGGTCCTCGGCATCCTTGGGGGTCGCTCCCGTCGCGGTGTTAGATTCCTGCTGACCCAGAATGGCCAGTGCGACACAGGTGTTCTTCTCGTTCGCAAAGGTCACGCAGTGGTTCCCGCCCTTGTCCTGGCAGTTCCCGAGCGAGTTGATCCTGGACTGCTCCTTGTCGTTGGTGACGGCGATCCCCGAGATGTCGCTGGTGAACGAGTAGGACAGTGCGATGTACATGTCCGGGGCGGCCTGTGCCGGGGCGGCCGCGCCGAAGGCGCCCGCCAGGGCAGCACCCCCGGTCAGAGCTGCCACGAGGGTGTTGCGGGTCCGGTGCTTGATGGTGCTCTTCATGTGTTGCTCCTTCGAGGTGGACCGCGCTCCGGGTGAGCGTCGGTTGTCGATAGGAGTGATCGGCCCGTCACGACCGGACGGTTTTCCTCGAGTCGGGTCAGAAGAACGTGCGGACCAGGTCGACCACGCGGCCGTCGTCGTCCAGCACGGGGATCAACTGCCACTTGTCGAACACCGTGCACGGATGCGAGACGCCGAACTCGACCCACGAACCGATCGTCACGCCCGCGCCGTCCGACGGCCCGACCCGGAGATAGGCGTGTTGGTCGTTGAGCTTGACCACCGTGCTGTCGGGCAGTCCGTACGGCACGGGGAGGTCCTGGTCGAAGGAGACGTCGCGGCGACCCATGGTCAGCAGGGCCAGCCCGGCTTCCGGGCGCGACGTCACCTGGGCCCACACGGTGAGCGCGGGCCGCAACCCCGACGCCGAGCTCAACGGGGACGTACGCCGGTACAGACCGTCGTCGTGGGTCAGGTAGCAGCCGCTGCGCAGAATCGTGCGTGCCTCCACGCGGCTGGGCCAGGCTCCGCCGAGCACGTCGGCGACGGCATCGAAGTACGTGCTGCCGCCCGCGGTGACGATCACGGCATCCGTCTCGAACAGCGGAGCCAGCCTGAGCACCCCCGCCCGCAACTCGGCCAGGTAGTTCCGCACGATCGCGTACGCGTCCGACGTGACCTGGTGCCCGAGTGCCGCCTCGTACCCCGCGACGCCAACCAGCCGCAGCCGTTCGGATGCGACCGCGGCCAGGGCCACCTCGTCGACCTCGTCCGTCGAGCGGCACCCCGTGCGACCGCCTGGCATGCCGACCTCCACGCAGACGTCGACCGGTCGGCGTGCACCTGCGGCGGTCAGCGCGGCCGTCATCACTTCGACGCCGCGCACCGAGTCCACCCAGCAGGTCAGGCCGAAGCCCGGGTCCGCGTCCAGTTCGGCGGCCAGCCAGCGCAATCCTGCCGCGTCCACCAGCTGGTTCGCCAAGATCACCGCGCTGATGCCGAACGCGCGGTAGGTGCGGACCTGGCTGATCGTCGCGAGGGTGACCGCGCATGCACCCGCCGCGGCCTGCATGGCGAACAACTGAGGCGACATGTGCGTCTTGCCGTGCGGGGCCAGGTCGACCCCGCGGTCGCGGCACCACGCAGCCATCGTCACCAGGTTGTGCTCCAGGGCCGACGCCTTCAGCGTGCAGAGCGGCCCGACGGCACCGTCGTCGAACGGATCCGGGGCCGCCGCACACACCTGGGCGGCAGTGCGCCCCCACCATTTGTGAGGCAGCCCCTTGTATCGCCAGTCCAGCGGCTCGTCGGCCAAGGCGGCTATGGCAGTCGCGTCGACGGTAGCGGTCACGGGTTCATTTAAGCTGGCACGTCGTGAGCTCTGCTGATACCCCCGAGGCCGGCCCGACCGATCAGGACGAGCTGCCCGAGCAGTTCCGGATCCGCCAGGCCAAGCGGGAGCGACTCATTGCCGAGGGGCGCGACCCCTACCCGGTCGAAGTGGCCCGAACTCACACGTTGGCCGAACTGCGGGAGACCTATCCCGACCTCGCCCCCGATACCGAGACCGGCCAGCTGGTCGGCATCGCAGGCCGGGTGGTGTTCGCCCGCAACTCGGGGAAGCTGTGCTTCGCGACGCTGCAGGACGGCGACGGAACCCAGTTGCAGGCGATGGTCAGCCTCGACGGCGTCGGCCAGGAATCGCTCGACGCGTGGAAGGCCGACGTCGATCTCGGCGACATCGTCTTCGTGCACGGCCAGGTGATCAGTTCGCGCCGTGGCGAATTGTCTGTGCTTGCCGATTCCTGGCAAATCATCTCCAAGGCGCTGCGGCCGCTTCCGGTGGCGCACAAGGAGATGAGCGAGGAGTCGCGCGTCCGACAGCGCTACGTCGATCTGATCGTGCGCCCGGAGGCTCGCACCATCGCCCGCCAGCGGATCGCCGTCGTGCGCGCGGTACGGTCGGCACTCGAACGACGGGGCTTTCTGGAGGTGGAGACCCCGATGCTGCAGACGATTGCAGGCGGTGCGGCGGCGCGCCCATTCGTGACCCACTCCAATGCGCTCGACGCCGACCTGTACCTGCGCATCGCGCCGGAGTTGTTCCTAAAGCGTTGCTTGGTCGGCGGTTTCGAGAAGGTGTTCGAGTTGAATCGCAACTTTCGAAACGAAGGTGCGGATTCCACTCATTCACCGGAATTCGCGATGTTGGAGACATATCAGGCCTACGGAACGTACGACGATTCCGCTGTCGTGACGAGGGAGCTTATTCAGGAGGTCGCCGACGAGGCGATTGGCACGAGAAACGTCCCACTGCCCGATGGCACCACCTACGATCTCGACGGCGAATGGGCGACGCTACGAAATGTATCCGTCGTTGTCTGACGCGCTTGGTGAGGAGATCACGCCCGAAACGCGGGTTGGATCGACTTCTGGCGATCGCCGACGAGCTCGACGTCGAGATCCCGCGCGATCGCGGCTACGGGCACGGCAAATTGGTCGAGGAACTTTGGGAACACACCGTGGGAAAGACGTTGTGGGCGCCCACCTTCGTCCGTGACTTCCCCGTCGAGACGACGCCGCTAACTCGCGCGCACCGCAGCATTCCAGGCGTGACGGAGAAGTGGGATCTCTACATCCGCAGGTTCGAGTTGGCCACCGGATACTCCGAACTGATCGACCCCGTCGTACAACGGGAAAGGTTCGCCGATCAGGCCAGGGCCGCGGCGGCGGGTGACGACGAGGCAATGGCACTCGACGAGGATTTCCTGGCTGCATTGGAGTATGCGATGCCGCCGACCACGGGCACCGGAATGGGTGTCGACAGGTTGTTGATGGCTCTGACGGGGCTCACTATTCGTGAGACGGTTTTGTTCCCGATTGTCCGCAGGCAAGTCTGAAGGCCGTCGGTCAGAATCATACTTGTTGAATGATTTGCGTTCTTATGTCAGCATTGTTGCCAAGTTCGTGTGGACCGGCATCGTTGCCTAGTCAAGAAGGGTCAGTGTGATCAAATGGCAAAGAAGGTGACCGTTACCTTGGTCGATGATTTCGACGGTGAAGGTGCTGCCGACGAGACCGTCGAATTCTCGCTCGACGGCGTCAGCTATGAGATCGATCTTTCGTCGAAGAATGCCGCGAAGCTGCGCAACGATCTGAAGCAATGGGTCGAGGCGGGCCGTCGCGTCGGCGGTCGTCGCAGAGGGCGTTCCGCAGGTTCCGGCCGCGGTCGCGCGTCGATCGACCGCGAGCAAAGCGCCGCCATCAGGGAATGGGCGCGACGCAACGGCCACAATGTGTCGACCCGTGGTCGCATTCCCGCCGATGTGATCGACGCCTTCCACGCGGCAACGTAGGCGCACGTTGCCAGGTCACGACCCCTTGGGGCCGTGATCGTGAACCGTTCGCCCACGGCGCAATCACGCTGGCCACAATGGGGAAACGAATGGTGCGGGTTCTGCGTTGCTCGTCTGCAGCGCGGATTAGCTCCTGCCGCCGTCGTCAAAAGACGACGACAGGCGGGGCGGCCTGGGCCACCGCCCACTACAGTGGACGGCAGGTGCAGACCGTGGTGTGCCGCGCAAAGAGCTGCGCTATTTGATGGAGAGCAGGTAACCACCGATGTTCGAACGATTTACCGACCGCGCACGGCGCGTCGTCGTCCTGGCCCAAGAAGAGGCCCGGATGCTGAACCACAACTACATCGGCACCGAGCACATCCTCCTTGGACTCATTCACGAGGGCGAAGGCGTCGCCGCGAAGTCGTTGGAGTCGCTGGGCATCTCGCTAGAGGGCGTTCGCAGCCAGGTCGAGGAGATCATCGGCCAGGGCCAGCAGGCGCCGTCCGGCCACATCCCCTTCACCCCGCGCGCGAAGAAGGTGCTCGAGCTGTCGCTGCGCGAGGCGCTCCAGCTCGGCCACAACTACATCGGCACCGAGCACATTCTGCTCGGGCTGATCCGTGAGGGTGAGGGCGTCGCCGCCCAGGTGCTGGTCAAGCTTGGTGCCGAACTGACGCGGGTGCGTCAGCAGGTCATCCAGCTGCTGAGCGGCTACCAGGGCAAGGAGACCGCGGAAGCAGGCACGGGCGGCCGTGGCGGCGAGGCGGGCAACCCGTCCACGTCGCTGGTGCTCGACCAGTTCGGCCGCAACCTGACCGCCGCCGCGATGGAGGGCAAGCTCGACCCCGTCATCGGCCGCGAGAAGGAAATCGAGCGGGTCATGCAGGTGCTGAGCCGCCGCACCAAGAACAATCCGGTGCTGATCGGCGAGCCGGGCGTCGGCAAGACCGCCGTCGTCGAGGGCCTTGCGCAGGCGATCGTGCACGGCGACGTGCCCGAGACGCTGAAGGACAAGCAGCTCTACACCCTTGACCTCGGTTCCTTGGTCGCGGGCAGCCGCTACCGCGGTGACTTCGAAGAGCGCCTGAAGAAGGTGCTCAAGGAGATCAACACCCGCGGCGACATCATCCTGTTCATCGACGAGCTGCACACGCTGGTCGGAGCTGGTGCGGCGGAGGGCGCCATCGACGCTGCGTCGATCCTCAAGCCCAAGTTGGCGCGCGGCGAGCTCCAGACCATCGGCGCCACCACCCTCGACGAGTACCGCAAGTACATCGAGAAGGACGCTGCGCTCGAGCGCCGGTTCCAGCCGGTCCAGGTCGGCGAGCCGACGGTCGAGCACACCATCGAGATCCTCAAGGGGCTGCGCGACCGCTACGAGGCGCACCACCGCGTCTCGATCACCGACGGCGCCATCGCGGCCGCCGCCACACTCGCCGACCGCTACATCAACGACCGGTTCCTTCCGGACAAGGCCATCGACCTGATCGACGAGGCTGGCGCCCGGATGCGCATCCGTCGGATGACCGCTCCGCCAGACCTGCGCGAGTTCGACGAGAAGATCGCCGACGCGCGCCGGGAGAAGGAATCGGCGATCGACGCACAGGACTTCGAGAAGGCCGCGAGCCTGCGGGATCGCGAGAAGACCCTGGTCGCTCAGCGCGCCGAGCGTGAGAAGCAGTGGCGCTCAGGCGATCTCGACGTGGTCGCCGAGGTCGACGACGAGCAGATCGCCGAGGTGCTCGGCAACTGGACCGGCATCCCCGTGTTCAAGCTGACCGAGGCCGAGACCACGCGCCTGTTGCGCATGGAGGACGAACTCCACAAGCGGATCATCGGCCAGGAGGACGCCGTCAAGGCCGTCTCCAAGGCCATCCGGCGTACCCGCGCCGGGCTGAAGGATCCGAAGCGTCCTTCGGGCTCGTTCATCTTCGCCGGCCCGTCCGGCGTCGGTAAGACCGAGCTGTCCAAGGCGCTGGCCGAGTTCCTGTTCGGTGACGACGACGCCCTCATCCAGATCGACATGGGCGAGTTCCACGACCGCTTCACCGCGTCGCGGCTGTTCGGTGCCCCTCCGGGCTACGTCGGCTACGAGGAGGGCGGCCAGCTCACCGAGAAGGTCCGTCGCAAGCCGTTCAGCGTCGTGCTGTTCGACGAGATCGAGAAGGCCCACCAGGAGATCTACAACAGCCTCCTGCAGGTGCTCGAGGACGGTCGGCTCACCGACGGTCAGGGACGCACGGTCGACTTCAAGAACACCGTGCTGATCTTCACCTCGAACCTGGGCACGTCCGACATCAGCAAGGCGGTCGGGCTCGGCTTCACTCAGGGTGGCGGCGAGAACAACTACGAGCGGATGAAGCAGAAGGTCAACGACGAGCTGAAGAAGCACTTCCGCCCGGAGTTCCTGAACCGCATCGACGACATCATCGTCTTCCACCAGCTGACCAAGGAAGAGATCATCCAGATGGTCGATCTCATGATCGGCCGGGTCGAGAAGCAGCTCAAGGCCAAGGACATGACCATGGAGCTGACCGACAAGGCCAAGTCGCTGCTGGCCAAGCGCGGCTTCGATCCGGTGTTGGGGGCTCGCCCGCTGCGGCGCACCATCCAGCGCGAGATCGAGGATGCCCTCTCGGAGAAGATCCTGTTCGACGAGGTCGGACCGGGTCAGCTCGTCACCGTCGACGTCGACAACTGGGACGGCGAGAGCAACAACATCGAGGACGCGGTGTTCACGTTCGCGGGCGCGCGTAGGCCCGTCGCCGAACCCGACCTGGCCGGTGCCGGGGCGGGTGGCGCAGCAGGAACTACCGCAGCCGAGTAACCGCACGCACGCGAGGGCCCCCGACGTGTCGGGGGCCCTTTGCGTCGGCAGGTGCTCCCGCGACGTCACCCCGGTCGCAGTACGGCCAGCCAGCGCGGTGGCAACGCGATCGTCGCGATGCGCCTCGACCCCACCGAGTTCGGTGACGCGTGGACCGAGATCTGCGCCTACGGCACCGCGGTTCAGGCGGTCCCGGTGACCGACGCGGCCAAGTACACCGCTCAACAGTTGGGTTACGGCGCCGGGGGCTAGGCCCAGCGTTTAGGATGCTGCTGTAATCGATGAACTGAGGAATCTGGTGAAACTCCAGAACGGTCGCGCCACTGTGCAAAGTCAGACCCGACGTTCGTCACCCTGGAAACGGGACGCGAATTCCCGAAAGGACTGGACATGACTACTCCCGAGGCGCACCAGAGCACAGCACGCGCGCTGGACTTCTCCGCGACCAAGGCGGCCGCGTGGCTGTCGCTCACCGCGTTCCTGGCGCTCGCTGGTGCTGTACTTCGTCGGTGTCGATCAGGGCGCCACGTCGGTGTTCGGCGACAACATGTACATCCACGAGTTCGTCCACGACGCGCGGCACCTCCTCGGCTTCCCCTGCCACTGAGCGTCGGGAACAGACGAGACAATGGAAAAGCAGATAATCGGGCGCGGGCTTCTTGCCGGCGCCCTCGCCGGGGTGCTCGCATTCGTCTTCGCGAAGATCTTCCTCGAGCCGGTAATCGGCCGGGCGATCGACTTCGAGGACGGCACCGCCGCCGCTCACGAAGCGATGGAGGTGGCCGCTGGCGGCCACAGCCACGCCACTGAGGGCGGCGAGCTCTTCAGCCGCGGCATTCAATCCACCGTCGGCATGGGATTCGGAGTGCTGCTGTTCAGCGTCGCCATGGGCGCGCTGTTCGCCGTCGTGTTCGCGGTGGCCTACGGCCGCGTCGGCAACGTATCGGCGCGGCGTCTTGTCGGTACTGGTGGCGGGCGGCCTGCTGATCTCGCTGTGGATCGTGCCTGCGCTGAAGTATCCACCGAATCCGCCGGCCACTAGCGACGACGCGACCATCACTCAGCGCACGCTGCTGTACCTGCTGATGGTCGGGTTGTCGGCGCTACTCATGGTCGCCGCGGTATACCTCGGTCGCCAACTGACCCCGAAACTCGGCGCGTGGAACGCGACGCTCGTCGGCGGCGCGGCGTACCTCGTCGCCGTGTTCGTCGTGATGCTGATCCTGCCCACGATCAACGAAACCCCCGGGCCCCTCGTCAACGACGCAGGCGTGATCGTGTTCCCCGGGTTCCCCGCGGTCGACATGTACGAGTTCCGGTTGTACACGCTGACCACACAGCTGATCATCTGGGCGACAATCGGATTGGTGTTCGCCGCGCTGGTCTCGCGGTTGCTCGACGGTAAGCGCCAGACGGTTGGGTCGAGTCTCACCACGTGAGTGACGTCGTCCGGCTGACCTTCGTGTCGCACGGCATGACCGACGCGATGGCAGCCGGGCGATTTCCCATCGACGAGCCGCTCAACGCGTTGGGGCAGCGCCAACTCGACGCCACGCTCGAACTCGGGCTCATCGATGCGGCGGTGTGCGGCCCGGAGAAGCGGACCCGACAGACCGCGGAACGATTGGGGGTGCGCGCCGAAACCGACAACGCCCTAGCCGATCTCGACTGTGGGACGTGGCGCGGCAACGTGCTCGGCGGCGTACCACCCGACGAGCTGTCGATCTGGCTGACCGACCCGACTGCTGCCCCGCACGGCGGAGAGTCGATCGTCGGGCTGATCGTCCGGGTGCGACGGTGGCTGGAATCGCTCGGTACGCGCCGCGGCAGGATCGTGGCGGTCACGCATCCCGCGGTCATCCGCGCGTCGGTGCTGATCGCACTCGACGCCCCACCGAAGTCGTTCTGGCGCATCGACGTAAGTCCGGCGAGCCGGACGGTCATGCACCTGCGTGGGCACGCGTGGACGCTGCGGTCGACGGGATGACGGGAGCGGGGCGTCAGGGGACGGGCAGCATCCCGAACGACTGCGTCGCGATCGACAGCAGCCACGAGGCGGCGGTCTGGCTGCGGTAGGCGGTCCAGTTCAGCTGGAAGCTGACGACCCACCCTTGGCCGGTGCGGTCCTCGGCGTACCAGCTGAAGGTCAGGTCGCCGGGTAGGTTTCCGGCCTTGGCGGCGATGTAGGGCCACTTCGACCTGTCGAGTTCGATGCCGGGAGTCGCGGAGAGGATGTCGCGCACCGGAGCGGCGGGCCCGTGTGCGGCCGCCTGCAGCGCGGCGTGGACGTGGCAGATGTCTGTCGCGGTGCCGTACCACTCGGCCCCGTACGGAGAGGCCGGAGTGTGGGTGCGTTGCGGATCCGGTTCGTAGGGACGGGCATTCGTGTCCTTGAGCAGCTGCGCCCGGACCGCCGGTGACGCGTGTCGCCACTGCTCGCGCACGTCGGGATTGCCCCAGCCCACCGAGAACAACTCGTGTGCGGTGGGGAACGGGGTCATTGCGGACGGATCGTGATGTCCGCCTGCCTTCAGCGCCTGCTCCACGGCGCCGGGGCCCAATCGGTCGATCAGCAGGTCGGTGGCCATGTTGTCGCTGGCCGAGATCATCTGCTGGGCGGCCTCCCGCACCGATACCGTTGCGCCGGGCTGGAGTTCGTCGAACCCGGCGGAGCCGACGGCCTTGGCCTCCTTGGTGATCGTCAGCCCGTCGGTCCAACTCAGCGTGCCCGCATTGACCGCGTCGGCGACGGCGAGCAGCACGTAGAGCTTGAAGATCGACGCCAGCGGCAACGAGTCGTCGACATTGGTGCCCGCGACGCGGGTGCACTTCCCGTCGTTCACCTTCGAGGCCTGATAGGAGTAGTGCGCGCCCGACTTCGTCAGCTCCGCGTCGACGTCCTGCCATCGCGCCAGGCGTGGCTTCTGCAGGTTGACCTGGAAGCGGTCGACGAGTCCGGCGTCGTTGGTGCGCAACTCGATGTCCTGGGCTACCGAGTAGGAGTTCAGCACGTGAAGCGTGGCCACGCCCGCACCCACGTCGAGCCCCGTGACCGTGATGGGTCGGTCCCACCAGAGCCGGTCCATCGCGCCGGTGACCGCGTCGACGAGCTCGGGGCTGGCGAGTGTCCCGACCGTGACCGTGCCGATGGGCCAGTCGGAGTTGAGCATGTCGATGGTCTGCTTGGCGCGCAGCCCCTGCGGGGTGTTGGTGTCGATGCGGACGCCCGCTGCCTCGGCCGGTGCGGGACCGGTATGTGCGCAACCGGTGGCCGCAGACGCGACGAGCGCCACGGCGGCGATGAGCACTATCGCCCGACCGGTCACCCGGCTAAGCCTTGGGACTGGACCCTGCAAGCTCGATCCCCACGTCGCTACGCTCCTGCCCGCTGAACGTCCAACACGACCTCGAACTCGAGCAGCGATGCGCCGGTGGCCACCGGGTTGGTCTGCTGCCCCTTGTGCGCCTCGATGGCCGGCCCGCTGGCCCAGGCCTGGAAGGCCTCCTCGGACTCCCACTGCGTCACCACGAAGTAGCGGTCCTCGCCCTTGACGGGGCGCAGGAGTTGGAAGCCCAGGAAGCCGGGCTGATTGTCGACGGCGTGCGCTCGGTGTGCGAACCGCTTCTCCAACTCCGGGCCTGCGTTCGGCGGAACCTCGATCGCGTTGATCTTCACCACGGGCATGTGGTTCAGGCTACCTTCCCCGATTTCCCGGGTCGTTTCGCTCCTGCCCTCCGTACCCCGTTTTCCCGGGTCGCTTCGCTCCTGCCCCGTGTCCGGACGGCAAGATTGCGGCATGGGCACCGAACCGTTGACGGCGCGCGGCGGCGAAGGCGCCCCCATCGTCTTGGTGCACGGCCTCATGGGGCGCGGCAGCACGTGGTCGCGTCAGCTGCCGTGGCTCACCGAGCACGGGGCCGTCTACACCTACGACGCGCCTTGGCACCGGGGTCACGACGTCGAAGACGACCAGCCGATCAGCACCGAGCGGTTCGTCGCGGATCTCGGAGACGCGGTGACGGCGTTGGGTGGGCCGGTCAGCTTGGTGGGACATTCGATGGGGGGCCTGCACGCCTGGTGTCTGGCGGCGGCCCGGCCCGATCTGGTGACCGCGCTAGTGGTCGAGGACATGGCGCCCGACTTCCGCGGTCGCACGACGGGTCCGTGGGAGCCCTGGCTTCATGCGCTGCCCGTCGAATTCGGTTCGGAACAAGAGGTGTTCAGCGAGTTCGGGGACGTTGCCGGTCGGTACTTCCTCGAGGCGTTCGATCGGACGTCGACGGGTTGGCGGCTGCACGGACGTACGGAGCGCTGGATCGAGATCGCTGCCGAGTGGGGCAGACGTGACTACTGGCGAGCAGTGGCGCGACGTCCGGGCGCCGGTGCTGCTGATCGAGGCGGGCAACTCGGTGACACCGCCGGGACAGATGGCCGAGATGCACGTGACCGGCGCCCGCACCACGTATTCACGCGTGCCCGGCGCCGGTCATCTGGTGCACGACGACGCGCCTCAGGAATACCGCGGCGCAGTCGAGCTCGTTTCTAGCGTCGTTCGCCCATCGCGCCTGACACAGGCCACGTCGGGGTCTGCTCGAAGCGGGTGCGCGCTGCGTCTGCGTCGTGCTGAATCCGGTACCAGTCGCGGTCATCGGCCACACCGGCCAGATAGGTCCGCATCGGGTGCCCGCGGTGAGACAGCCAGCTGAACAGGGCGGCGATGGCAAAGGGGGCCACCAGGATGAGGAATGTCAAGATCACGTTCATGGCAGCAATTATTCGACCAAGTATATTCCGCCAACAGTGGCAGAACTGACCTACTACGATAAGATGCTGCCATGATTAGATCCGTCTCAGCCCTGGCTCTGGACGGCCTTGCGGTCTTCGAGTTCGGCGTGCTCTGCGAAGTCTTCGGCATCGACCGTTCCGCCGACGGCGTGCCCAACTTCGACTTCAAGGTCTGCGGGCCCGAAGCGGGAAGGCCGCTGCGCACGTCGGTGGGTGCCTCGCTGACGCCCGACCACGACTTCAGTCACCTTGTCGGTGCCGACCTGGTGGCCATTCCGGCGATTGGCGGTTCCGACTATCTTCCGGAAGCCCTCGACGCAGTGCGGGCTGCGTCGGACGCCGGGGCGATCATCCTGACCGTGTGCTCGGGCGCGTTCGTCGCCGGCGCCGCGGGGCTGCTCGACGGTCGCCCGTGCACGACGCACTGGATGCATGCCGATGAACTCGCCCGGCTCTATCCGACTGCGCGCGTCGACCGCAACGTGCTGTTCGTCGACGACGGCAACCTGATCACCAGCGCAGGCACGGCCGCCGGGATCGACGCGTGTCTGCACCTGGTGCGGCGCGAACTCGGCAGCGAGGTGACCAACAAGATCGCCCGCCGCATGGTGGTCCCGCCGCAGCGCGACGGAGGCCAGCGTCAGTACATCGACCAGCCCATCCCGGTGCGTTGTTCGGAAGGCTTTGCGCCACACCTGGACTGGATCCTCACCAACCTCGCGCAGCCGCACACCGTCGCGACGCTGGCCAACCGGGCGAGCATGTCGGCCCGGACGTTCGCGCGACGGTTCGTCGACGAGACCGGTCGCACGCCCATGCAGTGGGTCACCGACCAACGCGTGCTCTACGCGCGCCGACTGCTCGAGGAGACCGACCTCGACATCGACCGCGTGGCCGACAGGTCCGGATTCGGCACCGCCACCCTGTTGCGTCACCACTTCCGCCGGGTCATCGGCGTCACACCGTCGGACTATCGTCGCCGGTTCGCCTGCGGCGGATCGGAAGCAGGTTGTGCCGCAACGGCTTAACTGCGGTCCAGTGCGTACAGCCGCCAGCTGCCCGGTACGCCCTTGAGCTCGTACTCGCCTCTGTCGACGAACGCGTGACGGGACCCGGTCACGATCTCGCTGACCGTCGACGAGACGAGGATCTCGCTCGCCCCGGCATAGCCGGCGACGCGCGCACCGATGTGCACGGCCATGCCCGCGATGTCGTCACCACGCACCTCGACCTCCCCGGCGTGGATCCCGACCCGCACCTCGATGCCGAGCCTGCGGACGGAGTCGACGATGGCCTCGGCGCAGTCGATGGCTCCGCTAGGGCTGGTGAAGGTCGCGACGAAACCGTCACCCGCAGTGTTCACTTCGCGTCCACGGAACCGTTCGAGCTCGTGCCGGACCACGTTGTCGTGATTGTCGAGCAGGTCGCGCCAACGCCCGTCGCCGAGTACCGCGGCACGCGCCGTCGAGCCGACGATGTCGGTGAACAGCGATCGTCGTGAGCACGCGTTCGGTGTCGGATCCGCTGCGGCCGCCGGTGATGAACTCCTCGATCTCGGTCCAGGATCGGGGTGGCGTCACCCACCCAGTGCAGGGTGTCAGCGCCAGGCAGTTCGACGAAGCGGGAGCCCTCGATGCGCTCTTCGAGATAGCGCCCGTGCCCGATTCGTACGAACGTGGAGTCGGCGCGGTGCATGAGCAGCGTCGGCGCAGTGATCAAGGGCAGCTTGGCGCGCACGTCGGCCTCGGTAAGCGCCTGGTTGGCCTTTCGGGCCATGCTCGGGGACGCCGCGTGGTGGCCCGCGGTGTCCCACCACGATCGGAACGCGCGGTCTTCGGCGACGGAGGGCGCCACGATCCCGAGGATGTCGAACCCCTGCTCCACCGCGTCCGGCTCCATCGCCACCGTCGTGAACGGAGTGGTGCCGGATGGTTGTGCGCCGACGTGCGTAGTCGGGCGCCCACAGGATCCGGGCCGCGCCGTTCACGATCACCAGGTTGCTGACCAGTTCGGGGTGATCGGCGGCGAGCAGCAGCGCGCTGATCGCGGTGAAGCCCGATCCGAAGACCGTGGCCCGCTCGCTCCCGATCGCGTTCATCACCGTGACTGCGTCCTCGGCCCAGCAGGACGGCGTGATGGTGTCGGCGGAACCGATGCGCGAGGACATGCCCATGCCGCGATGGTCGAACCGGATGACCCGGCAGAACGACGACAGCCGGCGGTAGAAGCGGAACATCGACGGTTCGGAGTCGATCGAGTCGATCGGAATGAACGGCCCTGGCATCACGACCAGATCGATCGGGCCGTCGCCGAGTACCTGATAGGCGATGTCCAGATCGCCACGCGATGCGTAGCGGGTCCGCGGTGCCTGTGACACAGCCACCCGCAAAAGGTTAGTTCGAGTCCGCTCACTCGTGACCCCGCTTCACCTGCGAGCGCAAACCGGCCGTCCGCCGTCTGCTCCACCAGCCCATCGATCAGGAGCGAGTCGAGCGCGCGATCTCGCTGCGCGGTGTCAGTCGTCCATGCCACGTCGAGTTGGGCGCGGGTGACGGGAGCCGTCGCCATCGCGCAGCACGTCGAGGAGCCTGCCGCGGACCTGGCGATCGGTGCCCGCGTAGCGCTGCGGCCGGCGCGCCGGTGTGGTGTCGGGTGGAAATCCGAGCGCCCGCCACGTGCAGGTGCTCAGCGGGCACATCCCGCAGCGAGGTGAGCGTGCCGTGCAGACCGTCGCGCCGAGTTCCATCATGGCGACCGAAAAGCGCGGCGCGTCAGCGTCATCGGGCAGCAATGCCGACGACGTCGGCGAGGTCGCGGACGCTGGCGGGGGAGTCCGCCCGGCCGTGTACGACCCTGGCGATCACCCGCCGCACGTTGGTGTCGACGACCGGTACGCGCTTGCCGTACGCGAAGCACGCGATGGCCCGCGCCGTGTACGCGCCGATGCCCGGCAGCGTCAGCAGGACGTCGACGTCGTCGGGCACCCGGTCGTCGTGCTCGGTGGCGATCGCCGTCGCGCATTCGTGCAACCGCTTGGCGCGTCGTGGGTAGCCGAGCTTTCCCCAGGCGCGCAGCACGTCGGCTGCGCTGGCGGCGGCGGTGGCCGACGCCGTCGGCCACCGGGCGATCCACGCCAGCCAGATGGGCTCGACGCGGGCCACCGGAGTCTGCTGCAACATGAACTCGCTGACGAGGATCTGCCACGCCGAGACACCCGGCCGCCGCCACGGCAGGTCGCGTTGCTCGCGGTCGTACCAGGCGAGCAGCTCGGTCGTGTCGACGGTCATGAAGGCCGCCAGGCAGAATGACGCCATGCCCAACACAAGTCCGGCCAATGCATGGAAGGCACTCCGCGAGGGTAACGAGCGATTCGTCGCGGGGACGCCCGCGCATCCCAGTCAGAGCATCGCCGACCGGGCCAGGTTGGCAAGCGGTCAGAAGCCGACTGCGGTGTTGTTCGGGTGCGCCGACAGCCGGGTCGCGGCGGAGATCATCTTCGATCAGGGTCTCGGCGACATGTTCGTCGTGCGCACCGCTGGCCACGTAGCCGACCTGGCCGTACTGGGCTCGATCGAATATGCCGTCACAGTGCTCAACGTGCCGCTGATCGTGGTGCTCGGTCACGACAGCTGCGGGGCGGTGAAGGCGACGCTGACGGCGCTCGACGAAGGAACGATGCCGAGTGGCTACGTGCGCGACATCGTCGAACGGGTTACGCCGTCGATCCTGATGGGACGCCATGCCGGGCTCGAGCCGCGTCGACGAGTTCGAGGCCAGGCACGTCAGCGAGACCGTCACGCAGCTGCGGGCCCGGTCCGCGCCGATCGCGCAGCGAATCAACGAGGGCACGCTGGCGATTGTCGGCCTCACCTACCACCTCGCCGACGGACGGGTGGTCTTGCGCGAACACCTCGGAGACATCGGCTAACACCCCTAGTCGCACCCGCCACACGAGTTCAGGTCGCGACACGCCGAGCGGGGTCGGACGACTAGCGGTGACCTGCCCTTACCGTGAAGATGTGCTGGATCTCGAACCGCATGGACCGCTACCGTCGGAGATCTACCGACGGCGCCGAATGCTCGCCATCGGTGTCGCCGCCCTAGTAGTCGCCATCATCGTGGCCGTCGTGGTCGTCGTCGTGTCGAACGCGACCGGCAGTACGACGACCGACCCGAAGCCCACCACCAGCGCAGCCGCGCCGACGCCGCTGCCAGGGGAGAACCCCGAGGTCAAGTCCCCCGTCGTCCCGCCTGCGCCACACGCTCCGCCCCCAACCGCGACCCCGACCGCTGCGGTGACGCCGCCGCCGGTGCTCAAGGAGGGTGACGACTGCCCCGACTCGACGCTGGCGGTCAAGGGCATCACCAGCCAGCCCAACTACGTCGTCGGCGATCAGCCGAAGTTCACGATGGTCGTCACCAACATCGGACTCGTCGCCTGCAAGCGCGACGTCGGCGCCGCGGCGCTGGCGGCCTACGTCTACGGCGCTCGACAACCAGCGGTTGTGGTCGAACCTGGACTGCGCCCCGTCCAACGAGACGCTGGTCAAGACGTTCAACCCGGGCGAGCAGGTCACCACCGAGGTGACGTGGACCGGAATGGGCTCCGCGCCCAACTGCCCGCTGCCGCGCCAGCCGATCGGTCCTGGCACCTACAACCTGGTGGTTCAGCTGGGCAATCTGCGGTCCGCGACGATGCCGTTCGTGATCGCCGACGCCGCCCCCGCGGCCCCGGGCGAAGGCCAGCCACCGGCGCCAGGAGGCGAAGCGTCCCCCGAGGCCGGAGCGCCCGCCGGGAACTGATTCAGGCCAACTGGTTGGCGATGGTCGACTCGGCGAGCTGAGACAGCCCCTCCCGGATGTGGCGCGCCCACATCGACCCGATGCCGTCGACGGACTGCAGGTCGCTGGCGCTGGCCGCGAGCACTCCCTGCAGCGAACCGAACGCGTGCACCAGCAGGTCGACGTGGGCGAACTGCAGCCGGGGGATGCCGGCCATCGCGCGGTAGCCCCGTGAGCTCATCGCCGAGTCCTGCGCCTCCAACGTGGACGGGTAGCCGAAGACCCTTGCCAGCGCGGTGAAGTCGAGCAGCTCGTTGTCGCTCAGTCCGTCGAGCTCGTCCAGGGTGGACGTCACCTGCGAAGGTTCGGTGGGTCGGGGTTGGCGTGATAGTCGCGCACGATCGAGCTCGCGGGCGGTGTCGTTGTCGCCGACGAGCTCTTCGAGCTGAAGCTTGAGTTGACGGCCGTCGGTGCCGAGTTCGACGACGTCGGCGTCGATCTCGAGGCTGATCCGGCGGACCATCTCGAGTCGCTGCACGACGGTCATGACGTCGCGCAGCGTCACGAAGTCCTCGATCTCGGCGGTCGACAGCTGTCGGTTGACCTCGTCGAGCCGGGTCTTGTAGCGCTCGAGGGTGGCGATGGTCTGGTTGGTACGCGACAGGATGGTCGCCGAGTCGGGCACCACGTGGCGCTCGCCGGCCACGTAGACGGTCACGATGCTCATCGAGTGGCTGACCGAGATCACCGGATAGCCGGTCTGCACGGCGGTGCGCTCGGCCGAGCGGTGCCGGGTGCCGGACTCGTCGGTGGGGATCGACGGGTCGGGCACCAGCTGCACGTTGGCGCGCAGGATGCGGGTGCCGTCGCTGGACAGCACGACGGCACCGTCCATCTTCGACAGCTCGCGCAGCCGCTGCGGTGCGTAGCGGACGTCGAGCGAGAAACCACCGTCGCAGATGGCGTCGACGCTGTCGTCGTAGCCCAGCACGATGAGCGCACCCGTACGGCCGCGCAGGATGCGCTCCAGGCCGTCGCGCAGGGGCGTCCCTGGTGCGAGCCGCCCGAGGGTCTCCCGCAGCGTCGGACGGGCCAGCTGCACCACGTTGCCACGGCTCGCCCTACTCGCCTTCACGGCCATCACGTCTCCTCGGATCGGCCGCCATTGTCCGTGATTCGACGCACCCCGTGCAACAAACTGCCGATGTCCTCGATGGTGCTGATCCGCAGACCCGGTGGCGCGTCCTTGACGCCGGGCGGCACCATCGCCGACTTGAAGCCCAGCCGCGCGGCCTCGGCCAGCCTGCGATCCATGCCGGTGACGCGGCGAAGGTCGCCGGCCAGACCCACCTCGCCGATGAACACGGCGTCGGCGGGCATCGGGACGTCCCGTGCCGCCGACGCGATCGCGATCGCGACGGCCAGGTCCGACGACGGGTCGGTCAGCCGCATGCCGCCGACCGTGGACAGGTAGACGTCGTACGTGCCGACGGACAGGTGTGCGCGCTTCTCCAGCACGGCGGTGATCATCGCGGCGCGCGAGGAGTCGATGCCGCTGATCGCACGGCGCGGGATGCCGTGCCGACGTCGCGGCGATGAGCGCCTGCACCTCGCCGATCATCGGTCGCTTGCCGTCCAGCGTCACCGTGACCGCGGTGCCGGCAACGGGCGCCGGGCGCTGGTCGAGGAACAGTCCGGACGGGTCGGCGACGCCCTCGATCCCGTTGTCGTGCAACAGGAAACAGCCGACTTCGTCGGCCGCGCCGAAGCGGTTCTTCACGCCGCGCACCATGCGCAGCGTCGACGCGCGGTCACCCTCGAAGTGCAGCACGACGTCGACGAGGTGCTCCAGCGACCGCGGACCGGCGATGGCGCCGTCCTTGGTGACGTGGCCGACGAGCAGCATGGCGACGCCGGTGGTCTTGGCCGCCATCGTGAGTGCGGTGGTGACGGCGCGGACCTGGGTGACGCCGCCGGTGACGCCGTCGACCTCGGTGGTCGACATGGTCTGCACCGAGTCCACGACGACCAACGAGGGCTGCACCTCCTCGATGTGGCCGAGCGCGGTCTGCAGGTCGGACTCGGCCGCCAGGTACACCTCGTCGTGGGTGCATCCGGTGCGCTCGGCACGCAGCCGGATCTGGCCTGCCGACTCCTCACCCGAGAGGTAGAGCGCACGGCGCCCGTCTCGGCCCAGCGGTGGGCGACCTCGAGCAGCAGCGTCGACTTTCCGACGCCGGGATCGCCGGCCAGCAGCGTCACCGAGCCGGGCACCAGGCCGCCGCCCAGTACGCGGTCGAGTTCGCTGATGCCGGTGTGGAAGTGGCGCGTGGCGCCCGGATCGATCGAGCTGATGGGGACGGCGGGAGAGGACGGTGCGACGGCGCGGTTGCCCGCCGCGGCGCTGCGGGGTGAGCACCGCGACCTCGTTGACCGTGCCCCAGGTGCCGCAGTCCGGGCAGCGGCCGACCCACTTGGCGGTGACGTGACTGCACTCCGAGCAGCGGTACTGCGAACGCGCCTTCGAACCAGCCCTGGTCACGAATCGACGGTAGTCGCCGCGACCGACAGAACCCGGTCGGCGCGCTAGTGGTGCCCCCCTGTTTCGGCGTTCGGCCTCGACGGCGTTCTCGGCCTCGCGGCGCGGCGCCTCGCCTGCCGAGATCGGCACCTCGACCTTCTTGGTGCCCGGCCCTCTCGAACGTGAACGTGAAGTCGTAGGTGAGGCCGTTGCTGATCGGCTTGGTCAGCGCCACGGCCGCCTCGGCGCTTGCCGCGCCCTCGGTGGCGTCCAGCGCGCTGGGCTGACCGTCGGGCGTGCCGACCACCAGCGTTCCGCCCGGGGCGATCTTGGCCTGGCCGGTCAGCGCCACGGTGCCGACGTCGGACGTGATCGACACCAGCCGGTCACCGTCGGCCGGGGAATCGTTGACGGCCACGAACAGCAGGTCGACGTCGCTGCCCGGCTGCACGTAGTCGCCGGTCTGCGGGGCGCGCAGGTGAACGTTGCGCAGCGATCCGATCGGTCGCCGACCATGGCGTCGGTGCCGTTGACCGCGGGCTGCTGCATGGCCGATCTGGGACACCTGACCGGCGCTGCAGCCGGTCAACGACTGCCGCGGCGAGACGCCGCAGGCGCCAGGCGCGCGGTCGCGGCGAAGTGCGCGATCTGAAGCGGTTCACTGAGGCCTCCTGCTCGGCCGACGAGACGACCGTGACGTGGGTCCGGGGTTTCGACTATGCAGAGTAGTAGGTGGCGGTTGGACGCGGTAGCCGAGGTCTTTCGACGCGCCCGAGCTGAGCCCGAATCTCGTTCTGACGGCGGGTAGCCGGGCTCCCGTGGACCGCTCGCGGAGGTGGTCCACGCGGTTGCCGGAAGCTTGCTCGGAGCGATGGCGGTTGCACGGATTCGTCACCCTGTCAACCCCTAGTCTTCACCCATGGTGCCCCTGACCTGCATCGTTGTTCCACACGTGTCCGGGTCCCGTGCTAACATTGAGTCGTGAAAGGGGCTCTAATCTGATGATTTTCAAGGTCGGAGACACCGTTGTCTATCCACACCACGGTGCCGCGTTGATCGAGGCGATCGAAACCCGAACCATCAAGGGCGAGCAGAAGAGAGTATCTCGTCCTGAAGGTCGCCCAGGGCGATCTCACCGTTCGAGTCCCTGCAGACAACGCAGAGTACGTCGGCGTTCGCGACGTCGTTGGCCAGGAGGGCCTGGACAAGGTCTTCCAGGTGCTGCGCGCCCCGCATACCGAGGAGCCGACCAACTGGTCGCGCCGCTACAAGGCGAATCTCGAGAAGCTGGCTTCTGGTGACGTGAACAAGGTGGCCGAGGTCGTTCGCGACCTGTGGCGCCGTGATCAGGAGCGTGGCCTGTCCGCAGGCGAGAAGCGGATGCTCGCCAAGGCTCGGCAGATCCTGGTCGGTGAGCTCGCGCTGGCCGAGAACACCGACGACGAGAAGGCCGAGATCATCCTCGACGAGGTTCTGGCAGCAGCGTCCTAGGGGCTCTCCGGTGGCCACGAGCGCTTGCGCGACGGCAATGTTGAACGATGAGCGCCTGCGCGACGAGCCGTGACCGTCCGCATCGGTCTTGGGAACCGACGTACATCCCATCGAGGCCGGGCGGCCGTGCTGGCTGCTGTGCCTGTCGTTCGACGACGCCGACGGCTGCGCTGGTCATTCCGACGGTGACGTCGCCGCGCACGCGCTGTGCGATGCGCTGCTGAGCGCCGCCGGCCTCGGCGATCTCGGCGCCGTCTTCGGCACCGACCGCCCCGAGTGGCGCGGCGTCGGCGGCGCCGACATGCTGCGCCACGTGCATCGGCCTGCGTCGCGCGCCGAGGGCTTCCGGGTCGGCAACGCCGCCGTCCAGGTGATCGGCAACCGGCCCAAGATCGGGCCGCGTCGCGCCGAGGCGCAGAAGCTGCTCTCCGAACTGCTCGACGCACCGGTGTCGGTGTCGGCCACCACCACCGACGGGCTCGGCCTGACCGGTCGCGGCGAGGGTCTGGCGGCCATCGCGACGGCGCTGTGTGGTCAGCGAGGCATCGTAGAGCAGCGAGTGTTGACGGCTTGAAGCCGCGAATCAGGCCGGTAAGCTGGCCCGTCGTGACCGATCGCGGCCGATTGCGGCTTCACGACACCATGACCGGTGCCGTGCGTGACTTCGTCCCGCTGCGCGACGGACACGCGTCGATCTACCTGTGCGGCGCGACCGTGCAGGGACTGCCCCACATCGGCCACGTGCGCAGCGGCGTCGCCTTCGACGTGCTGCGGCGGTGGCTGACCGCCAAGGGCTACGACGTCGCCTTCATCCGCAACGTCACCGACATCGACGACAAGATCCTCAACAAGGCCGCCGACGCGGGCCGGCCGTGGTGGGAGTGGGCCGCCACCTTCGAGCGGGCCTTCACCGCGGCCTACGACGCGCTCGGCGTGCTGCCGCCGTCGGCCGAGCCGCGCGCCACCGGGCACATCACCCAGATGGTCGAGCTGATCCAGCGGCTGATCGACGACGGGCACGCCTACGCCGGCGGCGGCGACGTCTACTTCGACGTGCTGAGCTACCCCGAGTACGGCACAGCTGTCCGGGCCACCGCATCGACGACGTGCACCAGGGCGAGGGTGTGGCGACCGGCAAGCGCGACCGCGCGACTTCACGCTGTGGAAGGGCGCCAAGCCCGGCGAGCCGTCGTGGCCGACGCCGTGGGGCCCGGGCCGCCCCGGCTGGCACACCGAATGCGTGGCGATGTGCGAGTCGTATCTGGGCGCGGAGTTCGACATCCACGCCGGCGGCATGGACCTGGTCTTCCCGCACCACGAGAACGAGATCGCCCAGGCCAAGGCGCGGCCGGCGACGGCTTCGCCCAGTACTGGCTGCACAACGGCTGGGTCACCATGGGCGGCGAGAAGATGAGCAAGTCGCTCGGCAACGTGCTGTCGATTCCCGCTGTGCTGCAACGGGTCCGCGCCGCCGAGCTGCGGTACTACCTGGGCAGCGCGCACTACCGGTCGATGCTGGAGTTCTCCGAGACCGCGCTGCACGACGCGGTCAAGGCGTACACCGGCATCGAGGACTTCCTGCACCGGGTGCGCAGCCGGGTCGGCACCGTGGTGCCCGGCGACGTGGACGGACGAAGTTCGGCGCCGCACTCGACGACGACCTCGGCGTGCCCGTTGGCGCTGGCCGAGGTGCACGCGGCACGTGCCGAGGGCAACCGCGCGCTCGACGCGGGCGATCACGACGCCGCGATGGCGCACGCGCAGTCGATCCGGGCGATGATGGGCATCCTCGGCTGCGACCCGCTCGACGAGCGCTGGGAGTCGCGCGACGAGACGATCGGCGGCGCTCGGCGGCCGTCGACGTGCTGGTCCAGTGGGCGCTCGACGCAGCGTCAAGAGGCGCGCGAACAACGGGACTGGGCGCAGGCCGACGAGATCCGCGATCGGCTCAAGGCGGCCGGCATCGAGGTCACCGACACCGCCGACGGACCGCAGTGGTCGCTGCTGCGAGGGGAGCGACGAAGTAATGGCAGGCAACTCACAGCGCCGCGGCGCCGTGCGCAAGGACAGGCACCAAGAAGGGCCCGGTCAGGTCGGGTTCGGGCGGCGTCCGCAGACGCGGGCTGGAAGGCAAGGGCGCGACGCCGCCCGCCCACGAGCGACCGCACCATCCGGCGGGCAAGCGCGCCGCCAAGGCGGCCAAGCAGCAGCGCGGCCGGCAGGCCCGCAAGACCGACGACGTCGAGATCGTGCTCGGCCGCAACCCCGTCGTGGAGTGCCTGCGCGCCGGTGTGCCCGCCACCGCGCTGTACGTCGCGCTCGGGGCCGAGACCGACGAGCGGCTGACCGAATCCGTCACGCGGGCAGCCGATTCCGGCATCGCGATCCTCGAGGTGCCGCGTCACGACCTGGATCGGATGAGCACCAACGGTCTGCACCAGGGCATCGCGCTGCAGGTGCCGCCGTACGACTACGCGCACCCCGACGACCTGCTCAAGTCGGCGAGTCGGAAGCCTTCGCCCGCGCTGCTGGTGGCGTTGGACAACATCTCCGACCCGCGCAACCTCGGCGCCATCGTGCGGTCGGTCGCGGCGTTCGGCGGGCACGGGGTGGTGATCCCGCAGCGGCGTTCGGCGTCGGTGACCGCCGTGGCGTGGCGCACCAGTGCGGGTGCGGCGGCGCGGCTTCGCGTCGCCCGCGCGACGAACCTCAACCGCACGCTGAAGAGTTGGGCCGACGCCGGCCTGCAGATCGTCGGCCTGGACGCCGACGGTGACACCGACGCTCGACGAGCTCGACGCCTCCGGCCCGATGGTCGTGGTGGTCGGCTCGGAGGGCAAGGGGCTGTCGCGGCTGGTGCGGGAGAACTGCGACGCGATCGTGTCGATCCCGATGGCCGGTCCGACGGAGTCGCTGAACGCCTCGGTGGCCGCGGGCGTGGTGCTCGCGGAGATCGCCCGTCAGCGCCGCGGCTGACCGCACTCTCATCCGCCGAAGCGGTCATCCGACCGCGCTGACGTCGAAACGGCACTCACGGCGGGGAACTGCAGTAGCAGCCGCCCTCAGTGTCGCCTCGACGCTCAAACGCCGAGGAGCCGCACGCTCGCCCACAGGCCGAGCACCGCGACCACCAACGTCGCAGGCGCCGTGCCCAACCCGACCCGGCTGAACTCGAGGAACCCGGGGTTCAGCCCGTCGCGCCGAACGACGTTGCGCCACAGCAGGTTCGACAGTGAACCGGGATAGGTGAGGTTGGGTCCGACGTTGACGCCGATCAGCACGGCCAGCACCGCGGCCGGCCCGGCCGCCGCTCACCAGCGGAAGCAGTACCAGCACCGCGGGCAGGTTGTTGACCACGTTGGCCAGCAGTGCGGCAACGGCGGCGATGCCCGAGCAGCGCGGGAAGCGCCGTGCCGTCGGGCAGGATCGCGTCGCATCGCGGCGCCGAGCCCGTGTTGCGTCACCCCGGAGACCACCACGCCGAGACACAGTACGAACACCAGAAACGGCACGTTCGCCGCCTGCACCAGGCCGACCACCGTGGTGCGACGCCGCGCCAGTGCCGTGGACGCCGAGCACGCACCGCACCCGCCGCGCGCGGCCCACGCCGGGGCCAGCCCGAGTGCAGAGGCGACCGCGAAGCCGACCAGCGTGGCGCCCAGCACGACGAGCACGAACATCGGAACCTCTGGCGGGCGGAGGCGTCGACCGAGCTGCCGTGGCCGTGAGCTCGCCGCCGGAAGATCAAGCGCAGCATGGCGTATTCGACGCCGATCGGCGAGTAGCCAGGGCAGTGTCATCAGCGGCACTGAAGTGGGCGAAGCTCAGGCCCGCGGCGCCGAACGCCAGCAGGTTGGTCAGATTGGACACCGGCAGCAGCAGCGACGCGGTGTTGGCCAGGTGGGCGCTGGCGTAGGCGTGCGGTCTGGCGGGGTGCCGAGTGTGCGGGCGGTCGCCAACACCACCGGCGTCAGCAGCACCACGGTCGCGTCGAGGCTCAGTATTGCGGTGGTGCACGCCGCGATGACGAACACGGTGACGAGCAGCTTGCGCGGCTCGCCACCGCTGCGCCGGGCCATGCCGACCCCGGCCGCATGGAACAGCCCCTCGTCGTCGCACAGCTTCGCCAGCACCAGCACCGCGGCCAGGAAGCCCACCACGGGAAGTAGCCGCGTCACCTCGGCGACGGCGGCCTGCCAGGAGACCACGCCCGTCGCCACCAACGCGCCCGCCGCGGGCAGCGCCACGACGGCTTCGGGCCAACCTCTTGGGCGGAACATCGCGAACGCGAGCACCACGGCCAGCGCGCCGAGCGCCAGCGTCAGCTCCACGGGTCAGCGCGCTGCCACAGTGTCGGAAGGTGAAGGGGGATGCCGTCTTCGCGGGCGAGCCGCGAAAGCACGTGCATGGACACGTCCAGGTCGTCCCCCGCGTACGGGAGGGCGCGCAGCGGTTCGTGCAACGGGCGGAAGAAGTCGTCCCAGTGGATCAGCGTCACGCGGCGCGCACCCACCATGCGCACGGTCTCGGTCCAATAGTCGACGACGTAGCGTTCGGGCCGCAGTCCGAGTTGGCCGATGCCGAGGTAGACCACGTCGGCGCGCTGAGCCTGCCAGGGCACCGGGCACGTACCCCGCGCTGCCGACCACGAGCAACCGGCGGTCGGTCGGCACGTGATGGATGAGCGTCGACCACGCCTCGCCGCACTTGTATGCGGCCGCCTTGACGGGTGGCACGACGGGTGCAGTGATCTCGCCGGGAAAGCGGTCGGGCGGGCAGTGGTGGCCCTCGACGAGGGTGACGACCCAGTTGTCCTTGGCGCCCAACGTGATCGGCGCTCCGGAGGTGGCCACGACGAGCTGCCGGTCGGGCAGGTCGCCGCCAAGGCCCACCTGCGCGGCCGACGTCCCGCCGACGAGCTTTGCCCCCGTTCGGCCGGCGACGACCGCCGAATCCATCACGTGGTCGAAGTGGGTGTGCACGGGCAACACCGCATCGAGTGCGGTGACGCCCAACCGGGTCAGGCAGCCGTCGATGCGGGGCACCGACGGCGAAATGCGCCGCGTGCCAACGGCGGCGAGGCTCGGGCGCGAGAAGAACCCATCGGTCATCAACGCGGAAACGCCGTCGTCGATCAGCAGCGTGGTGACCCCCGCCCAGGTCACCGTGACCGGGCTCTCGGCCGTGGCGGCGGGTTCGTCGAAGTAGGCCGTGTAGTCGCTGAGTGACGGTCTGCCGAGCTTCAGCCGCATCAGGTGAACGCGCCCAACGTGATGCCCTCGGCGACCAGGCGTTCGCGTAGGGCCGTTGCGATTCGCACGGCGCCAGGCGAGTCGCCGTGCACACAAACGGATTCCACCGCGATCGCGATGTCGGAACCGTCCACCGCGGTCACTCGGCCCGTCGTCACCATCGTGAACACCCGCTCGGCGATCGCCTCGGCGTCGTGCAGCACCGCGTCGGGTTCGCGTCGCGACACCAGCTGCCCATCGGGCCGGTACGCGCGGTCGGCGAACGCCTCGGGCACGGTCCGCAGGCCGAGGCGTTCGGCGGCCGCGAAGAAGGCCGACCCGGAGAGTCCGAGCACCGGCAACCCTGGGTCCACGGCGTGCACGGCCTCGGCGACGGCCTTCGCCTGCGCGGTATCGGTGACGATCGTGTTGTACAGCGCGCCATGGGGTTTGACGTATCGGACCATCGAACCGGCCGTGTGTGCGAGCGCCTGAAGCGCCCCGATCTGATAGACGACGTCGGCGGCGAGGTCCTCGGGGCTGACGTCGATGAAGCGTCGCCCGAACCCGGCGAGATCCCGATAGCCCACCTGGGCTCCGATGCGTACCCCGCGCTGCGCGGCTGACCGACAGGTGCGGGTCAGCCCGGCAGGGTCACCGGCGTGGAACCCGCACGCGACGTTAGCGCTCGTCACCACGTCGAGCATGGCGTCGTCGTCGCCGAGCCGCCACACCCCGAAGCCCTCACCGAGATCGGCGTTCAGGTCGATCGTCACCGTGGACACGCCGGCAAGCCTACGACCGCAGCAGGCGGCCGAGCAGGAGAGTGCCAGCCGTTCTCCGACACCAACTCGGGCAGCGGCCACCCGAACGTCCACTCCTGTTGATCGACCACGGGCCGCTCGGGGAACTCGGGCACCGGCCCGAGGCACGCGATCGCCACCGGCTCGGCGTCGTCGGGCATGTTCAACAGGCGGGCCAGCACGTCGGCTGGAACGGTTGTGTCGGGGACGAACTCGCGCATGTCGCGACGTTCCGAGATCGCGCGGTACACCGCCCGCCGGTCCGGCTCGTCGAACGCGTGCCCCGTCACGTCGGTCAGCTTAGGTGGCAGGATCGTCGCCATGGCGAGCGAAGCAACGGGAGGGCTGAAGTGAGTGGGACCCGTGCCGACGTCCTCGTCACTGCCGGCGAGCTGGAGGGTCTGCTGGCAGGCGGCGCCCCACCGGCGGTGCTCGACGTGCGCTGGCAACTGGCCAGACCCGACGGCAGGCCCGACTACGAATCAGGCCACGTGCCCGGCGCGGTGTACGTCTCGCTCGAGGACGAGCTCACCGACCACTCGGTCCAACGCCGCGGCCGCCATCCGTTGCCGTCCGGACGTGCCGTCGAGGAGGCCGGACGTCGGTGGGGACTGGTGTCTGGTGGCGACGTGGTGGTCTACGACGACTGGAATCGGGCGGGCTCGGCCCGCGCGTGGTGGGTGCTGACCGCGGCGGGCATTCCCGGCGTGCGGATCCTCGACGGCGGCTTGGCTGCGTGGATGGCGATCGGCGGCCGACTGGAGACCGGCGCGCGGACGGTGGCGCGGGGCGACGTCGAGGTACTCCACGACGACCTCTACGCGGGCGGCTTGCCGACGCTGACCGCTGACGAGGCGGCCGCACTGGGTCCCCGGCTCGTCGACGCACGGGCGCCGGAACGCTTCCGCGGGGACGTCGAACCGGTCGACCCGGTGGCGGGCCACGTGCCTGGGGCCATCAACGTGCCGAGTACCGCGCTGCTGGGCGCCGACGGCACGTTCGCGTCCGACGGCGTGCTCCGAAGCGAATGGGCCGACGCGGCGGGCGCGTACTGCGGCTCCGGGGTCACGGCATCGGTTGTGGTCGCTGCGCTGGCCTCGGCCGGGGTGCCGGTGGCGCTGTTTCCCGGCTCTTGGTCGCAGTGGTGCAACGAACCGACGCGCCCGGTGGCGACCGGCGACTGACCGCCGTCGCACCCGACTCGCGGAGGCTTATTGGAAACGGTTATCGTTATCACGTGCCGATGACCGCGTCCCGTCGCCGCCTGGCGGCCGCACTCCTGCTCGCCACCTCGCTGGTGCTCGCGTCGTGCACTTCGGGTGCCGACGATCGGGCCGCACCGAAGCCCATCGACGCGGCCCCGTGCCCGACGACGCCCGTTGACGTGGTGGTGAGCGTCGACCAGTGGGGCGAGGTCGTCTCCCAACTGGGCGGAGCGTGCGCCAACGTGACGACGCTGTTGGCCGGTTCGTCGGTCGACCCGCACGACTACGAGCCGTCACCGGCTGACGCCGCCAAGTTCGAGGGCGCCCGGTTGGTCGTCGTCAACGGCGGCCACTACGACGAGTGGGCCGCCAAGCTGGCCGCAGGTTCGGCGCCCGACGCGCCCGTGGTCGACGCCGTCGCGGTCGGCGAGGCCGGCGCGCACGGCGAGACCAACCCCCACGTCTGGTACCAGCCCAGCGCCGTCACGGCCGTCGCGGACGCGGTGACCGCGCGGCTCACCGCGCTGGCACCCGATGGAGGTGACTACTTCGCCGAGCGCCGACGCGCCTTCGCCGACTCGCTAGGCGAATACGACCGGCTCATCGCGTCGATCAAGGGGGCGGCGTCGGGCAAGACCTACGCCGCAACGGAGAGCGTGTTCGACCGCATGGCCGCCGCCCTCGGGCTACAGAACCAGACGCCGGAGGGCTACCAGGCCGCCGCGCGCAACGATTCGGACCCGTCGCCCGGCGACCTCGATGCGTTCCTCGGACTGCTCCGCGCCAAGGGCGTCGACGTGCTGATCTACAACACCCAGACCGAGGGCTCGGTGCCCGAACAGATCCGCAGCGCCGCCGAGGCCGCGGGTGTTCCGGTCGTCGAGGTCACCGAAACTGTGGCGCCCGGGGCCGATTCGTTCGAGGCTTGGCAGGTGGACCAACTCAAATCGCTGGCCAAGGCGCTCGGTGTCGCCGCCTGACGACGCGGCCGCACCCGCCGCGCCTGCGCTGTCCTTCGACGACGTCAGCGTCGTTCGGGGCGGGCGGCTGATCTGGTCGGAGGGCACCTTCGACGTACCGTCGGGCGGCATCATCGCCGTCATCGGATCCAGCGGCTCCGGCAAGACGACGCTGTTGCACGCGGTGCTCGGGATGATCCCAACGGCCTCCGGTGAGATTCGGGTGCTCGGCAAGCCCCCTGGCGCGGCCACCGGGCTCATCGGCTACGTGCCGCAGAACTACGCGGCCGCGGCGGGCAACGCGATCCGGGCCCGCGACGCCGTGATGCTCGGATTGACCGGCAACCGTTGGGGATTCGGCCGTGCCGACGCCGAGCAGCGCCGCCGCGTCGACGAGATCCTGGACGCCGTCGACGCGACCGAGTTCGCAGGACGCAGGCTCTCCCAGCTGTCCGGTGGTCAACGGCAGCGCATCGCCATCGCCGAGGCGCTCGTCGGCAGTCCTCGCCTACTCATCCTCGACGAGCCGTTGACGGCGCTCGACGTGCGCAATCAACGGGGCATCGTGGGGCTGCTGGCCAGGATCCGCGAGGAGTTCGGCGTCACCATCGTGGTGGTCGCCCACGACCTCAACCCACTGCTGGGGATCCTCGACGGGGCGATCTACCTGTTGGACGGGCACGCCCACTTCGACACGATGGACGAGGTGGTCGACGAAGGGCTGCTCACCCATCTCTACGGCACCTCGATTCAGGTGGTGCACACGCCACAAGGCGACCTCTACATGCGGAGCGTGTGATGGCGCAGTCGTTCTCGGCGACGGTTCTCGCCGTTGGCTATCAAGACAACTGGGGTCAGATCCTGACGTCCGCCTTCATGCGCAACGCGTTGATCGGCGGCACTCTGGTGGCGCTGGCCGCCGGGCTGATCGGGTACTTCATCATCGTGCGCAACAGTGCGTTCGCCGCGCATGCGTTGGCGCACATCGGTTTTCCCGGCGCCACCGGGGCAGTGCTGCTCGGCCTTCCCGTCACCGCCGGGCTCGCCGTGTTCTGCGTGGGCGGTGCGCTGGTCATCGGCGCGCTCGGCAAGCGGGCCGACGAACGCGAGGTCGCCACCGGAACGGTGCTGGCCGCCGCGACCGGCCTCGGGCTCTTCTTCAGCTCGCTGGCGACCAAGAGCAGCAGCACCGTCACCAACGTGCTCTTCGGCAACCTGCTCGCCGTCACGCACCAGCAGTTGGTCATGTTCGGCGTGGCGCTCGCGGTGATCGCCGTCGTCGTCGCATTCGTGTACCGGCCGTTGCTCTTCGCGTCGGTCAACGCCGAGGTCGCCGAGGCCAAGGGCGTGCCGGTGCGAGTGCTCTCGGTGATCTTCATGGCGCTACTCGGACTCGCGGTGACTATGGCGGTGCAGGCGGTCGGGACGCTCCTGCTGTTCGCCTTGGTGGTCACCCCGGCGGCGACGGCGATCCTGCTGACGGCCCGGCCCGCCGTAGCGATGGCAGTGGCGACCGCATTGGCCGTGGTATCGGTGTGGGCCGGCCTTACCCTGTCGGCCGTGTTCAACGTGCCGCCCAGTTTCGTCATCACGACCATCGTGTGCACGGTGTGGCTGATCGTCTGGTTGGTGGCGCAACGCACCGGGCGCGACCGAGGCGCGCCCGCGGCGTCGCACGGCGCACCGGTCGTCGAGGCCTGACTGGTCGCCACGAAGCCGACGTCGAACGGCTAACCTCATGGAGCATGTCCAGAGGTGCGTTGCCCCGTCGCCGGGCGACCCTGGCCTCGCTGGCCGCCGAACTCAACGTTTCGCGCACCACGATCTCCAACGCCTACAACCGGCCCGACCAGTTGTCGGCGGACCTCCGCGAACGCGTGCTCGCCGCCGCCAAGGAGATGGGCTACTCCGGACCGGACCCCGTCGCGCGCTCGTTGCGCACCCGCAAGGCCGGGGCCGTCGGCCTGGTGATCACCGAGCCGCTCGACTACTCGTTCAGCGACCCCGCTGCCCTCGGCTTCGTCACGGGGCTTGCGGAATCGTGTGAGGAGGCGGGGCAGGGGCTGTTGTTGGTGGCCGTCGGGCCGGGCCGCGAGGTGAGCGACGGGACTGCCGCGGTGCTGGCTGCGGGCGTCGACGGGTTCGTCGTGTACTCGGCGTCCGACGACGACCCCTACCTGGCCGTGGTCTCGCAGCGCGGACTGCCCCTGGTGGTCGTCGACCAACCCATGGACGTTCCCGGTGCGTCCCGGGTGTGCATCGACGACCGGGCGGCGATGCGCTCCGTCGCAGAACACGTAGTGGGCCTTGGTCATCGGCGCATCGGCTTGCTGACCATGCGGCTGGGGCGGGAATGGCCATACGGGTCGACGGCGCCCGCGGTCGCCGACCCGGAGCGGTTGCAGAGCCCGCACTTTCACGTCCAGCGCGAGCGCATCAACGGCGTGCTCGACGCGATGAAGAACGCTGGGCTAGAACAGGGTTCGCTGACGGTGGTGGAGAGCCACGAGCACCTCCCGTCGTCCGGCGGGGCGGCGGCCGAGGTGGCGCTCGAGGCCGATCCTCAACTCACCGCGCTCATGTGTACCGCGGACGTGTTGGCCCTCTCCGCGATGGATTACCTACGGGCACATGGCATCTACGTTCCCGGCCAGATGACGGTGACGGGGTTCGACGGAGTCCCGGAGGCACTGGCGCGCGGGCTGACGACCGTCGTGCAACCCAGCATCGAGAAGGGCCGTCGCGCGGGCCGGTTGCTGCACAATCCACCGCGATCGGGGCTGCCCGTCGTCGAGGTGCTCGACACCGAGTTGGTGCGGGGTCGCACGTCCGGCCCCCCGGCCTAGCTCCGCGCTGTCAGCAGGTAGGCCAGCGCTGCGGCCACGTCGTCGGGGGCGTCGATGCGGTAGCGCGCCAAGGTGTCGCCGGGACCCACCTTCACCCCGACGTCGGCGTCGCGCATCCGTCGGAAGGCCTTCTCGTCGGTGACGTCGTCTCCGAAGAAGACCACGGCCGTTGCGGCGGACTGGTCGCGCAGGATGTCGATGGCCTCGCCCTTGTCGGTCGTGATGACGGCGAACTCGAGCACGGCCTTGCCCTCCGTGAGGTGGGCGTTCCAGGACTGCGACGCACTCCGCGCGTCGCGCTGCGCCGACTCGCCGTCCGAGGCGCTGGCGTTGCGCACGTGGAGCGCCACGCTCGCGGGTTTCGTCTCGACGGTGACCCCCGGGCGGTCCGCCGCGATCGCGTTCAGTTCGGCGGTGATGCGCGCCAGCAGCGCGTCGTCCACGTCGTGCGCGAAGCCGGTATCGAACTCCGCCCCATGGCTCCCCACCAGGTGGACGGTCGGTGGCGCGCCGGACAGTTCCCGCAGCACGCTCAGTGCACGGCCCGAGATCAGGGCGACGGACGTCGAGGCGAGTTCGGCCAGGGCGGCCAACGCTTCGGCGGCCAGGGGGAGTGGGCGCGCATCGGCGGGGTTGTTGACGATCGGCGAGAGGGTGCCGTCGAAGTCGGACGTGACGAGCAGCCGAGCAGTCGCGGCGGCGGTGTCGAGCGCGCGGACGAGATCTGCCGGGAGCTCCTTCATCGGGTCATTGCCCCGGATCGCTGCGCTCCTGCCCACCGCATCATTCCCCCGGGTCGCTGCGCTCCTGCCCACCGCATCATTCCCCCGGGTCGCTGCGCTCCTGCCCACCGGTCAGATCTTAGGGTGTTCGCCGTCTCCGATGAGCAGTCTCATCGCCAGGTCGAGCCGTTTGCTGACGTCCGTGGCCGAGGCCCGCCTCGTCAACCAGGCCAGCAGGTTCGACAACCACACGTCGGAGATCACCCGGGCGATGTGGAATTGGTCCTCGGTGGGCTCGCCCTCGCTCATCGCGCGGGCGAACATCGAGTCCATGAGCTTGCCGACGTGATCAACCTCACCGGCGGCCGACGCGTCGGCGAACACGAACGCGCGCGTCATGGCCTCGGTCAGCAGCGGGTTTCGCTGCATGGCGCGATTGAGCCTGCCGACCATCATGTTGAGCCGCTGGTACGGGGTGCCGCCTGCCAGCGACGCGCGATCGGTCTTGGCGTCGATGCGCTCGAACTCGCGACCGAGCGCCGAAACCAGGAGGTGCACCTTCGACGGGAAGTACCTGTACAGCGTGCCAACGGCGACGTCCGCGCGCTCGGCAACGGCCCTCATCTGAACGGCTTCGTAACCGCCCTTGGAGGCGATTGCCAGGGTGGCGTCCAGGATGCGCTTGCGACGTTCCCGTTGCGCTTCGGAACCCAGTTCGGACTCAGCCAAGACGGCCACGTTCATCACCCGGCGTGGGCCGGTGGCTGAATCGGGGGTAGGGACCGCTGGCCCCGATGACGCGGACATGCGGCGGGCAGCTCCTTCACGTTGCGCACTGGGTGAAAACGATACGCACGACGCTCGTTGATTTCCCACCTCCGTGCCCCCGGGACACCGACGTGTCCTGCTCGAACGGCGGTCGACTTGACGTTCGATCGCTGTCACCATTAGAACACGTTCTAGTGAGAAGCATGGTTCTTCTCGCACAAGGCTAGGAGGCAGGACATGCCTGCGGTGTCTTCCACCATCACCGATGAACAGCTTGCCGCGCGTGAGCTGGTCAGTAGCTGGGCCTCCGGCTCCGGCGCCATCAAGGCGGTCCGCGACGTCGAACAGGGCGACGTCGACGCGTGGCGCGTCCCCTACGACCGGCTCGCGCAACTGGGGATCTTCGGGGTCGCCGTCCCCGAGGAGCTCGGTGGTGCCGGCGGCACGGTCGAGGACCTGTGCGCGATGCTCGACGAGGCCGCGGCGGCGCTGGTGCCCGGTCCGGTCGCGACGACGGCGCTGGCGACCCTCGTCCTCACCGACGAGACGTTGCTCGACGGGCTGGCCTCCGGCGAGCGCACCGCGGGCATCGCACTGAGTTCGTCCATCACCCTCGAGGGTGGCACCGCGTCGGGCACGGCGGAGTTGGTGCTCGGCGGGCTCGCCGATGGCCTGCTGCTGCTTCCGGTCCGGGGGCAGGAGCGTGGCGACTCGGGGAGTGACGGCGGAACGCAGTGGGTGGTGGTCGACGCCGCCGCCGACGGGGTGACCGTCGAACCGCTGACCGCCACCGACTTCTCCCGGCCGCTGGCCCGGGTCGAGCTCGCGTCGGCACCGGTGACGGCGCTTGCGGTCGGGGCCGAGCGGATGGTCGACCTGACGGCCACGGTGCTCGCCGCCGAGGCATCCGGACTCGCCCGGTGGCTGCTCGACACGGCCGTCGACTACGCCAAGGTGCGTGAGCAGTTCGGCAAGCCGATCGGCAGCTTCCAGGCGGTCAAGCACATGTGCGCGGAGATGCTGTTGCGGTCGCAGCAGATCGCCGTCGCCGCCGCCGACGCCGCCGGTGCGGTCGCCGACCCCCAAGAGGCGCAGTTGTCGATCGCGGTCGCCGTCGCATCCGCCATCGGCATCGAGGCCGAGAAGGTCAATGCCCGCGACTGCATCCAGGTGCTGGGCGGCATCGGCATCACCTGGGAGCACGACGCGCACCTCTACCTGCGCCGGGCATACGCCAACGCTCAGTTCCTCGGCGGAAAGTCGTTCTGGCTGAGGCGGTGTGCGCAGCTGACGCGTGCCGGAGCGCGGCGCCAGCTCCACGTCGACGTCACCGACGCGGAGGGCATCAGGGCCGAGGTCACCGCGACCGTTGCCGACATCGCCGTGCTGCCCGAGGAGAAGCGACAGGTCGCCCTCGCCGAGACGGGTTTGATGGCGCCCCACTGGCCGAAGCCGTACGGCCGCGACGCCACGCCCGCCGAGCAGCTGGTGATCGATCAGGAACTCGAAGCCGCGGGGGTGAAGCGCCCCGACATCTCGATCGGATGGTGGGCGGCGCCCACGATCCTTGGCCACGGCAGCCCCGAGCAGATCGAGAAGTTCATCCCTGGCACGCTGACCGGCGAGGTGTACTGGTGCCAGCTGTTCAGTGAGCCGGGGGCGGGCTCGGACCTTGCGGCGTTGCGCACCAAGGCCGTTCGCACCGACGGAGGCTGGCTGCTGACCGGGCAGAAGGTGTGGACGTCCAACGCGCACCGCGCCGACTGGGGCATCTGCCTGGCCCGCACCAATCCCGACGTGCCCAAGCACAAGGGCATCACCTACTTCCTCATCGACATGCGCGCGCCGGGCATCGACATCCGTCCGCTTCGGGAGATCACCGGCGAGGCGCTGTTCAACGAGGTGTTCCTCGACGACCTCTTCGTGCCCGACGAGATGGTGGTCGGGCCGGTCGACGGCGGCTGGCCGCTGGCGCGTACGACATTGGCCAACGAGCGGATCGCGATCGCGACGGGCGGCGCCCTCGACAAGGGCATGGAGCACCTGCTGGAGGTCATCGGCGACGGTGACATGGATCCCGCCGAGGCCGACCGGCTCGGCGTGCTGATCGTCGCAGCTCAGGTGGGCGCGCTGCTCGATCAGCTGATCGCGAAGATGGCGGTCGGTGGGCACGACCCCGGAGCGCCGTCGAGCGTGCGCAAGCTGATCGGCGTGCGGTACCGGCAGACCCTGGCCGAGACCATCATGGATTCCCAGTTCGGTTCGGGCCTCGTCGATTCGCCCGACGTGCGCTACTTCCTGAACACGCGCTGCCTGTCGATCGCAGGCGGCACCGAGCAGATCCTGCTGAACCTGGCGGGCGAGCGCTTGTTGGGGCTACCGCGCTAGGGGTGTGGGACCTCGGCCGCGCGGAACGTCAGCCCGTCGCCGTTCATGCAGTACCGCAGCCCGGTCGGCGCAGGACCGTCGTCGAAGACGTGGCCAAGGTGCCCGCCGCAGCGCCGGCACAGCGCCTCCGTGCGCGTCATGCCCAGCGTGCTGTCCTGGCGTTCGGTGACGGCGTTGTCCAAGGCCTTCCAGAAGCTCGGCCAGCCGGTGCCGCTGTCGAACTTGGTGGTCGACGAGAACGAGGTCGAGTTCGCAACCGGCGCAACCGAACACCCCGGCGCGGTGCTCGTCGTTGAGCGGGCTGCTGTAGGGCCGCTCGGTGCCCGCGTTGCGAAGGACGTCGTACTGCTGCGCGTTCAGAAGCCGATGCCACTCGTCGTCGGTGTGGGTGACCTCGAAGGTCTCGTTCGACGTGGCGGGCGTGGCGCTCGCCATCGGGTTGCGGATCGCGCTGCAGCCGGTCAGCAGGCCGACCAGCGCGGCGCCGAGCAGGACGCGGCGCCGACTCAATGCCACCTGCGGTGATGATGCCGCGGTCATGCCTCACAGGGTAGGGCCGGGTTCGGCTGGTTGGCGTCCATCATCGGTTTCGTCAGCGTGCGGTAACAAGCGCACTTACGGATTTGGAACGGTTGCCCCCACGGGACGCAACGAATCCGACTGCTGCCGCACCATTGGTGTGTTGCCGGACGAGGATGGAGGTCGAGGTGGATGCCGTGACATCGCGCACGAGGGTGCTGCTTGCCGTGGGACTCGCGCTGGTGGGTATCGGCGGGGCGCTGTTCATCGGGGTCGACTCCGCGATGCCGCCCAGGAGCGTCGTCGCGTCGAACGCGATCCCGGCGCCCGACGTCGACGAACCGGCGCCGTCGTCGCCGACGCGCGAGACCGCCGTGCTCGCCGGCGGCTGCTTCTGGGGCGTCCAGGGCGTATACCAACACGTAAAGGGCGTGACCGCAGCGGAATCCGGCTATGCGGGCGGCGACGCCTCGACGGCGAACTACGAAACCGTCAGTTCGGGTGGCACCGGGCACGCCGAGTCGGTACGCATCACCTACGACCCGACACAGGTGACGTTCGGTCAGCTGCTGAGGATCTACTTCGCGGTCGTGGCCGACCCCACCCAACTCAACCGGCAGGGGCCCGACGTCGGAACGCAGTACCGCTCTGCGATATTCGCCCAGGACCCGACCCAGCAGAAGGTCGCCGACGCGTACCTCGCCCAGCTGAACGGCGCCGGCGTCTTTCCCGCCCAGATCGTCACGAAGGTCGAGCCGGACACCGGGTTCTTCCCCGCCGAGGCCTACCACCAGGACTTCCTGAACTCGAACCCCTCGTATCCGTACATCGCGATCAACGACATGCCCAAGCTCGACGGGCTGAAGCAGCAGTTCCCTCAGGAGTATCGCGACCAACCTGTGTTGATGGTCGCGAAGAGCGGCTAGTACGTGGTCTGCGCACAGGCCGTCGGCGACGTGAGGTTCACGTTCGCGTAGACGACCTGGATGTAGGAGCAGACGATGTAGTCGGCGTCGAGCTTCGGCCGCCCGGTGGCCCAGTCGGTGGTGCGCGAATTTCCGTGCACGACGAACTTCTCGGGAGGTCCACCCTCGAAGTAGACGGTGGGGAACTCAACGGGCCCAATAGATTTCATCATCCTGGTGTTGGGGGCGTCGAAGTCGGAATCCAGGTAGACGAGGCGGTTCGACGTTCGCACCGTGGTGTTCTGGCGGGCATAGAACTGCGGTGGGAAGCCGGTGGGACCGTCCGGGGTGAGCAGGTTCGCGGCCGACGTGAAGTAGCACTGGCCGTCGGCCTTCACGCAGTTGGCGGTGGTGTGGATCTCCAGCGTGGTGAACTCGTCGATCGGGATGGAGGCCGTGGCGGTGTTCTCTGCGGCCGACGCGACTGACGCCGGTGCTACGAGGGCGATCGACAGCCACGTCGCCGAGACCAGCGCGATGATGCGGGCAAACCGGCTCATGCTGCTCCCTCTAGTCCAATCCCGCGGCAAAGGTTAGCCCGCCGGCTACTCGTCGTAGGTGACTTCGACCGAATCGGACTTCGGGTGGGCCTGGCACGCCAGGATCAGTCCCTCGTCGAGATCGGACTGCTCGAGCACGTCATTGACGTGCATGTCGACTTCGCCGCCCTTCAGCAGCACCGCACAAGCACCGCAGTGCCCTTCGCGGCAGGAGAACGGGGCGTCGAGCCCCTTGTCGAGCAACACGTCGAGCAGCTTCGCCTTGCGTGGCCAGGTGACCTCTTGGGTGGTGCCGTCGAGGGTCACCACGGCGGTCGCGGGTCCTTCGTCGCTGTCGTCGTCGTCGATCACCACGGCGGCGAACGGATCGGACTCCAGCGACTTGAACACCTCGATGTGGATGCGGTCGGGCGTTGCTCCGGAGGCCTTCAGGGCTTCCTCGGCGGCCGCCATGAACGGCCCGGGGCCGCAGATGAAGGCGTCGCGGTCGGGGAAGAGCGCCACCAACTGGCCGAGCGCCACCGCATTGGGGAGCCCCTGTACGGACTCCAACCAGTGCACCACCGCCAAGCGGTCGGGGTACTTGGCCTGCAGGTCGCGCAACGCAGCGGCGAAGATCACGGACTTCTCGTCGCGGTTGGCGTACACGAGCGTCACCTTGCCCGCGCCCTCGGACAACGCGGACTTGAGAATGGCCATCATCGGCGTGATCCCGCTTCCAGCGGCCAACAGCAGGAAGTCGGCATCGAGCGTCTTGGGCACGAACGTCCCCGACGGGGCGAGCACGTGGATGTGCATGCCGGGATGGGCGTTGTCGCACAGCCAGTTCGATGCGTAGCCGCCGTCGGTGCGCTTGACCGTGACGGTCAGCGGGTCACCGGTGAACGGCGAGCTGCACAGCGAGTAGCACCGCGCGACCGAACCCGTGCGGTCGCTCGGCACGCGCAGGGTGAGGAATTGTCCGGGCGCGTACCGCAGTCGGTCGGCGGGCACTTCCGCACCGTCGGGCACCTTGAAGACGAGCGAACGCGCGTCGGCGGTCTCGTCGACGACGTCTGCAAGTTGCAGCTCGAGCACGTGGCTGCCGAGTGGCTCGTCGGTCACGTTGCGCCTCCCTCAAGTCTCGTCGTACGGGGCCAGAACTAGAACATGTTACAAAAACGGGCTTCCGCAGGTCTAGCCGCCAGGGGAATGCCTTACTCGACACAAATCGTAACGTGTTCTAATCTCTGTCTAGATCGTGTATCAGCCCCGCAATTCCATGGAGGCAGTCCGTGACGTCCATTGAACAACGCGACGCTCAGTCCGTCCTAGACGGCGTCGATGATTTGTTGCCTCTAATCAGCAAGCGGGCCCAGGCGGCCGAGGATCTCCGCCAGCTCCCCGACGACACCATCGCCGAGCTCAACGAGGTCGGCTTCTTCAAACTGCTCCAGCCAGAGCAGTGGGGCGGCCTTCAGTGCGACCCGACCATTTTCTACGAGGCGGTCCGCAGGCTCGGTAGCGCGTGTGGTTCCACCGGCTGGGTCAGCTCCATCATCGGCGTGCACAACTGGCATCTCGCGCTGTTCGACCAGCAGGCTCAGGACGAGGTCTGGGGCGACGATCCGACTGTCCGGGTCTCCTCGTCCTACGCCCCCATGGGTGCGGGCGTCGTGGTTGACGGCGGGTACCTGGTCAGCGGAGCCTGGCAGTGGTCGTCTGGATCCGGCCACGCCACGTGGGCCTTCCTGGGCGGCCCGGTGATCAAGGACGGCAAGCCCGTCGACTTCGGCAGCTTCCTGATCCCGCGCAGCGAGTACCGCATCGACGACGTGTGGCACGTGGTCGGCCTGAAGGGCACCGGCAGCAACACCATCGTCGTCAAGGACGTGTTCGTGCCCCGGCACCGCTTCCTGTCGTACAAGGCGATGAACGACCGCACCGCGGGTGGCCTGGAGAACAACGCCGCGCCCGTCTACAAGATGCCTTGGGGCACCATGCATCCCACCACGATCACGGCGCCCATCATGGGTATGGCCTACGGCGCCTACGACGCTCACGTCGAGCACCAGGGTAAGCGCGTGCGCGCCGCGTTCGCGGGCGAGAAGTCCAAGGACGATCCGTTCGCGAAGGTCCGCATCGCCGAGGCGGCCAGTGACATCGACGCAGGCTGGCGACAGCTGATCGGCAACGTCCGCGACGAGTACGAGCTGCTCAAGGCGGACAAGGAGATTCCGTTCGAACTACGCGCCCGGGCCCGTCGCGACCAGGTGCGCGCCACCGCGCGCGCGATCGCGTCCGTCGACCTGCTGTTCGAGGCGTCGGGTGCCACGGCGCTCAACGTCGACCAGCCCGTCCAACGGTTCTGGCGTGATGCCCACGCCGGTCGCGTGCACGCCGCCAACGAGCCCGAGCGGGCCTACCTGATCTTCGGGAACGACGCGTTCGGGCTGCCGCCGCAGGACACGATGGTCTGATGACTGCGGTAGACGAGCTCACGTTCGAATCGACGTCCCGCTACGCGCAGGTTCGCGATGACATGCGACTGCACTATCACGAAGCGGGCGTAGGCAATTCGGAGACCGTCGTGCTGCTTCACGGCGGCGGCCCCGGTGCGTCGAGTTGGTCGAACTTCAGCAAGAACATCGGGGTGCTGGCGCAACACTTCCACGTGCTCGCCGTGGATCAGCCCGGCTATGGGCACTCGGACAAGCACACCGAACACGAGCAGTACAACCGCTACAGCGCCACTGCCCTGCTGAATCTGTTCGACCACCTCGGCATCGAACGCGCTGCGCTGGTGGGCAATTCACTCGGCGGCGGCACCGCGGTGCGGTTCGCACTGGACAACCCGAAGCGGGCGGGGCGGCTGGTGTTGATGGGCCCGGGCGGGCTGAGCGTCAACCTGTTCGCGCCCGACCCCACCGAAGGTGTCAAGCTGCTGGGCAAGTTCACCGCCCAGCCGACGCGCGAGAACATCGAGAAGTTCCTGCGCATCATGGTCTTCGACCAGAACCTGGTCACGTCCGAGCTCGTCGACGAGCGCTTCGCCATCGCGAGTCAGCCCGAGTCGCTGGCTGCGGCCAAGGCGATGGGCAAGTCGTTCGCCGGCGCCGACTTCGAACTCGGCATGATGTGGCGCGAGGTCTACAAGCTGCGCCAGCCGGTGCTGTTGATCTGGGGCCGGGAGGACCGCGTCAATCCGCTCGACGGAGCCTTGGTGGCGCTCAAGCAGATTCCGCGCGTGCAACTCCACGTCTTCGGCCAGTGTGGGCACTGGGCGCAGCTGGAGAAGTTCGACGAGTTCAACAAGCTGACCATCGATTTCTTGAGCGGGTCCAAGGGGGCGCAGTCATGAGCATCCGGTCGTTGGGGTACCTGCGGATCGAGGCCACCGACGTGTCGGCGTGGCGCGAGTACGCGTTGAAGGTGCTGGGCATGGTGGAGGGTTCCGGGGCCACCGATGGTGCGCTGTACCTGAGGATGGACGAATTCCCGGCTCGGTTGGTGATCGTGCCCGGTGAACACGACCGGTTGCTGCAGTCCGGGTGGGAGACGGCGAATGCGGCCGAGCTGCAGGAGATCCGCAATCGGCTCGACGTCGAGGGCACCCCGTACAAGGAGGCCGCGGCGGCCGAGCTCGCGGACCGTCGCGTCGACGAGCTGATCACCTTCGACGACCCGTCTGGCAACACCCTTGAGGTCTTCCACGGCGTGGCCCTTGAGCACCGCCGCGTCGTCAGCCCGTATGGGCACCAGTTCATCACCGAGGATCAGGGGCTCGGGCACGTCGTCCTGACCACCCGCGACGATGCGGAGTCACTGCACTTCTACCGCGACGTGCTCGGCTTCACGCTGCGGGACTCGATGCGGCTGCCACCGCAGCTGGTCGGTCGCCCCGCGGACGGGCCGCCGGCCTGGCTGCGGTTCTTCGGCGTCAACCCCCGACACCACAGTCTCGCGTTCATGCCGGGCGAAACGCCAAGCGGGATCGTCCATCTGATGATGGAGGTCGGGAACAGCGACGACGTGGGACTGTGCCTCGACCGCGCGCTGCGCCGCAAGGTGCCGATGTCGGCGACGCTGGGGCGGCACGTCAACGACAAGATGCTGTCGTTCTACATGAAGACCCCGGGCGGTTTCGACGTCGAGTTCGGTTGTGAGGGGCTCGAAGTCGAGGACGACTCGTGGGTGGCCCGCGAGAGCACCGCGGTCAGCCTGTGGGGGCACGACTTCAGCATCGGGTTCAAGTAGCCAGATGTCGCCCGAGGAGCAATTGAGCACCGACGAGCGCTTGCGCGAGGAGCAGTGAGCACCGAGGCAATCGACCCGCGCACGTTCCGACACGTGCTCGGGCAGTTCTGCACCGGCATCACGATCATCACCACCGTGCACGACGACTCACCCGTTGGTTTCGCGTGTCAGTCGTTCGCGGCACTGTCGCTCGACCCGCCGTTGGTGCTGTTCTGCCCGACCAAGATGTCGCGGTCGTGGCTGGCCATCGAAGCCAGCGGAAAGTTCTGCGTCAACGTGCTGCACGAGAAGCAGAAGGACGTGTCGGCGCGTTTCGGTTCCAAGGAGCCCGACAAGTTCGCGGGCATCGACTGGAGTCCCTCGGAACTCGGCTCCCCGGTGATCGAGGACACGCTGGCCCACATCGACTGCACGGTGCACTCCGTGCACGACGGCGGGGACCACTTCGTCGTGTTCGGTGCGGTGCACTCGTTGTCCGATGGTGCCACCGACGAGCGCTCGCGCGAGGAGCATCGACACAAGCGCAAGCCGAGGCCGCTGCTGTTCTACCGCGGCGAGTACACCGGCATCGAGCCCGACAAGACGACTCCCGCCCATTGGCGTGACGACCTCGAGGCCTTCCTCACCACCACGACCGCCGACACCTGGCTCTAGCCGCCGCCAAGAACTCCCCAGCTGCCGCCAAGAACTCCCTGGCTCTAGCTGCCGCCAAGAACTCCCCAGCTGCCGCCAAGAACTCCCCAGCTGCCGCCAAGAACTCCCCAGCTGCCGCCAAGAACTCCCCGTTTGCGTCGGTCGTTGCGGCACGAATCGTGGGCATCGCCGTCCGGTTCGTCGAGACAGCAACGGCTGCGACGTCCGCCGGCGTGTCGTCGCGGCAGCTTATGTGTCGCGGCTTTGGGGCCCGATCCGTGTGGTTTTGTCGGCCTGTCGTGTGGTTTTGTCGGGCCGAATCGTGGGTAGCCGCCGCGACAAGCGACACAAACGTGCCGCACGGTGTCGGCTGGTCCGGAGTTACACGCGTGTCATTCATCCACAGTGTGGACAACCCTTGTGGATAGCGCTCGACATGCCTCGCACAAAGCGCTCGTCAGGCGATGTGCTGGCCGACGAACTCCACGATCGCCGCCGCCACCTCGCGGTGGGTCACGTCGTTGAGGATGTCGTGGCCGCCGCCGTCGAGCTCGAACAGCGAGAGCGATTCGATCTGCTCGGCATAGGCCTTCACCGCACCGATCGGCGCTATCGGATCGTTGCTGCCATGCACCGCGAGTGTCGGCACCGCAAGCGTCGGCAACGTCGCCCCGAAGGTGTCCCAGGCCCTGTCCAGTTCCCTGGCGAGCGGTCCTCCGTCTGCGTCGACGAAGGCCAACGGGTCGTGCTCCATCAGATCGAGGTAGAACGGGTCGGCCGACAGCTGGCTGGGCGCGATCTCGAACGTGCTGTCGGCGTCGACCAGCCCCGGCACCGGGACCAACGGCGCACCCGAGATGACCCCGGCGCGGTATGGGCTGGGATCGTCGATCAGCTTCCACAAGGTCGCGACGGCGCCGAACGAATGTCCTTGAGCGACCAACGGGAGGCCAGGATCGGCGGCCTTCGCGAGCTCGGCCAGCTGGTCGGCCAACCCGATGCTCGCCTCGAGCGTCGTGAAGTCCCCGCGGTCGCCTGGGCTGAGCCCGTGCCCGAACTGGTCGACGGCCCACAGGTCGATGTCCGCAGCATTGAGCGCGAAGCCGTACCGGTGGTAGACACCGGTGTGCTCGCCGAAGCCATGCAGGAAGACGATTGCGGCGCGGGGCTGTTCGGCGGCCCAGTGCCGGTAGTAGGCGCCGCCGTTGTCGGTGTCCAGGAATGGCATGTCCAGACTGCATCAGGACACGACGGTCCTGCGCAAGGGATTCACTCAACCCCTAGCGAAACGGCCCTGCTAGTGCTCGCCGAGCAGCACGTCGCGCTGGTCGGCCATCCTGTCGCGGATCGCGCCGATGAACGCGGCCACCTCGGGGCGGCGCAGCGTCTCGCTGCGCGCGACCAGCCAGTAGGTCAGCTGGAGTGAGACGTCGTCGGGGAGTACCCGCAGCAGATCATCGTGGCGATCGGCCATGAAGCAGGGCAGCAGACCGAGCCCGGCGGACGCCCTGGTCGCCTCGACGTGTACGAAAACGTTTGTGGAGGTGACCGATTCGCGCATCGTCGGGGTGAGCGTGCGGGCCAGGTCTAGGTCGTCGACCTGGAGCATCGAGTCGATGAAGTAGACGAGTGGGTGCTCGGCCAGTTCCGAGCGCTTCGACGGCGCCGGGTGCGCGGAGAGGTATTCGCGCGAGCCGTACAGACCCAACCGGTAGTCGCCCAGCCGAAGCGCCTCGGCGCGGTGTACCTGCGGTTCGCCGACGACCACTTCGATGTCGAGTCCGGAACGCCGCTGGGTCGCTCGTCGCGTCGCGGCGACGATCTCGACCGAGACGTTCGGGTGCCGCCGTTGCACGTGGGCGGCAGCGGGTGCGGCGATGTAGGCACTGAAGCCGTCCGTGGCCGACATCCGCACGACGCCCTCCAACGTTCTGGCTCCGTCCGACGCGGTCAGCGCGCGGACGGCGGACTCCACCGCCTCGGCCGCCGACACCGCGTCGCGACCGAGCTCGGTGAGCTCCCACCCACCGGCGACGCGCGCCAGCAGCCGCCCACCGAGTGACTGTTCGAGTGCAGTGATGCGGCGGGCGATGGTGGTGTGGTTGATTCCGAGCTCGTCGGCCGCGGTCACGTACCGGCCGGACCGGCCCACCGCCAGCAGCACCAGCAAGTCGTCCGCACTAAGCGGGTGTGGAGAGCTGGGCACATCTGCATTTTTGCAGATATCTCCTGCAGGTTTGGCCATTGCCACCTTGGGGAACGTGCATCAATACTCAGAACCACGTGTGCCCCGTCACAAAAGGAGTTGTCTGTTGAGTGCACCGATTACGACGGGGCTCAAGCGGGTCGTCGTAGCGTCGATGGCAGGCACGGTGGTCGAGTGGTACGAGTTCTTCCTCTACGGCACTGCCGCGACCATCGTCTTCAACAAGGTGTTCTTCTCCGAGACCACCAGCGAGCTCAATGCGATCTTCCTGGCGTTCGCCACCTACGCGGTCGGCTTCATCGCGCGCCCGGTCGGCGGTGTGGTGTTCGGACACTTCGGCGATAAGTACGGCCGAAAGAAGCTGCTCCAGTTCTCGCTGCTGTTGGTCGGTGCCGCGACGTTCCTGATGGGCTGCCTGCCGACGTTCGGACAGATCGGCTACTGGGCCCCGGGGCTGTTGGTCGCGCTGCGGTTCATCCAGGGCTTCGCGGTCGGCGGCGAGTGGGGTGGGGCGGTGCTGCTGGTGGCCGAGCACAGCCCGAACAAGCAACGTGGATTCTGGGCCAGCTGGCCCCAGGCCGGCGTGCCGGTCGGCAACCTGCTCGCCACCGTGGTCCTTCTGGTCCTGACGGGAACGCTGACCGACGCGGCCTTCCTGTCGTGGGGCTGGCGGGTCGCGTTCTGGTTGTCGGCGGTGGTCGTGCTCATCGGCTACTACATTCGCACCAAGGTGACCGACGCGCCGATCTTCGTCGAGGCGCAGCAGGAAGCGGAGCGGATCAAGGCCACCTCCCTGTCGGTCGTCGAAGTGCTGAAGCGTTACCCGCGTGGCGTTTTCACCGCGATGGGGCTGCGGTTCGGCGAGAACATCATGTACTACCTGGTGGTCACCTTCTCCATCACGTACCTGAAGGTGCAGGTGGGTGCCGACACCAACTCGATCCTGAGGTACCTGCTCGTCGCCCACGCGGTGCACTTCGCGGTCGTCCCCCTCGTCGGGCACTTCTCCGATCGGTTCGGACGACGTCCCGTGTACCTGGTTGGCGCGATCCTGGGCGCCACGTGGGGCTTCTTCGCCTTCCCGATGATGAACAGCGGCAACTACCTCGTCATCACGGCCGCGGTCACGCTCGGCCTGGTGATCCACGCCTTCATGTACGCACCGCAGCCGGCGATCATGGCTGAGATGTTCCCCACCCGGATGCGCTATTCCGGTGTGTCCCTTGGCTATCAGGTCACCTCGATCGTAGCGGGCTCGCTGGCCCCGCTCATCGCGGTGAAGCTGCTCGAAGTCTATGACTCCGCGGTACCGGTCGCGATCTACCTGGCCATCGCCTGCGCCATCACCTTGGTCGCGGTGCTGTTCACCCGCGAGACCAACGGCATCGACCTGAAGTCGCTCGACGACGCCGACGCCGAACAGTTGGCCGCCGAGCGTGAGGCCGTGGTCGGATGACGGAGTTGACCGGTCGCACCGCGCTCGTCACCGGCGGCGCGAGTGGCATCGGAGCGGCCTGTGCCAGGGAACTCGCGGCGCGCGGCGCCAGCGTGACGGTGGCCGACGTGGACGAGGCCGCCGCGAAGGTAATCGCCGACGAGATCGGTGGGAATGCTTGGGGGATAGATCTTCTCGACGTCGGCGCGCTCGAGGACCTCACACTGGAGGCGGATGTCCTGGTCAACAACGCGGGGATTCAGAGCATCGACCCGATCGCCGACTTCAGCCCCGAACGCTTCCGCGCCATGCTCGCGCTCATGGTCGAGGCGCCGTTCCTGTTGATTCGCGCGGTGCTGCCGGCCATGTATTCCAAGGGATTCGGGCGGATCGTCAACATCTCGTCCGTCCACGGGCTGCGGGCCTCGCCGTTCAAGGTCGCGTACGTCACCGCCAAGCATGGGCTGGAAGGGCTATCCAAGGTCACCGCTCTCGAAGGCGGCGCGCACGGCGTGACCAGCAACTGCGTCAACCCCGGTTATGTGCGAACGCCATTGGTGACCAAGCAGATCGGCGACCAGGCGCGTACCCATGGAATATCCGAGGACGAGGTGCTGAGCAAGGTGCTGCTCACCGAGAGCGCCATCAAACGGCTCGTCGAACCCGAGGAGGTCGCGGCCCTGGTGGCGTGGCTCGCTTCACCCACTGCGGGCATGGTGACGGGTGCCTCGTACACGATGGACGGCGGCTGGACTGCCCGCTAGGCCTGAGCGGCCAGCCACGGTCCCATCCGGCGAAGGGCCTCGGTGACGTCATCGGTCGGTCCGGCGAAGGAGAGCCGCACGTAGGCCCCGCCGTGGACCGTGTCGAAGTCGACGCCTGGCGCGATCGCCACCCCCGTGTCGGCGAGCAGCTGCGCACAGAACGCCAATGAATCCGTCGAGTAGTCGGAGACGTCGGCGTAGACGTAGAAGGCGCCATCGGCAGGCGCCAGGCGGTCGAGTCCGATCGTGGGAAGCCCGCCCAGCAGCAGTTCCCGGTTGACGGTGTACTGCTCGACGAGCGTCTCGGCCTCGGCGATCGAGTCCGGCGTGAACGCCGCGACGGCCGCGAGCTGCGGCAACGTGGGCGGGCAGATCGAGAAGTTGCCGGTGAGCCGGTCGACGGCGCGCTGCAGCACAGTCGGCACCAGGAGCCAGCCGAGCCGCCAGCCTGTCATCGCGAAGTACTTCGAGAAGCTGTTCACCACAATCGATTCGCGCGACGTCTCCCACGCGCAGCTGGTCTGCGGCGCACCCGGGTACACCAGGCCGTGGTAGATCTCGTCGCTCACCAACTGGACATCGGACTGTTCGCACCACGACGCGATCGCGGCGAGTTGGTCGGGCGGCAGCACGGTGCCGGTGGGGTTGGCCGGGCTGGCGATCACCAGCCCCGTCACGGGTGGATCGAGCGCGGCCAGCATCTCGACGGTCGGCTGGAACCGGGTGTCGGGGCCGCACGGCACCTCGACGACCTCGCAGCCCAGTGCCGAGAGGATGTTGCGGTAGCACGGGTATCCGGGGGAGGTGACGGCGACGCGCGTGCCGACGTCGAAGCACGCGAGGAACGCCAGGAGGAAGCCGCCAGTGGAGCCGGTGGTGATGACGACGTCGGATGGATCGACAGTGATGCCGTACCGGCTCAAGTACGACCCGGCGACGGCTGCGCGAAGTTCCGGAATGCCAAGTGCGACGGTGTATCCCAGCTTGTCGTTGGCCAGCGCGGCGGCGGCCGCCGCGCGTATCGGGGCGGGCGCCTGTGCGCCGGGCTGGCCTGCCGACAGATTCACCAGGTCGCCATGGGAGCGCTGGCGTTCGGCGGCGGCCAGCCACACGTCCATCACGTAGAACGGTGGAACGCCGGCTCGCAGCGCCGGAGCTCTGACGTGTCGCGCGTCCGCATTCATCGGTTCGAGGCTAAACGATCTGTCGGTGACCCTTCCCAGGCGGCCCGCTGACCGGCCTGACCTCGTGACTAGAGGCGGGGCTCGGCGGCGACCAGTCGTCCGATGTCGTCCAACAGCGATTCGGCCAGCGCGACGTCGCCACGGAGATCGCGATCCTGGTCGTCCCGCGGTAACACCGCGGTCAGCACCAGCGTGTCGCCGACGATGCCGCTGAAGCGGTCGTCGAGCCCACGCTGACGCAGCAACCTGACGGCCCCAACGAGTTCACAGCACAGCAGCACGCGGTAGGCCGCGATGGACCGCTCGAGTTGCTGCACGCCCTGCGACGCGAAGGTGGCGTCCTCCTCCGCGCCGCGGGACAGCACGAGGGTGCCCGCCGACGCAGGCTGGGCGGCATTGCGGATCTCGGCGATCGCACCGGCGGCGACGTATTCGACCATCATCAAGCCCGATGACCCGTCGGCGTCGCCAGCCAGAAATGCGTTGCCGCCGTTGGTATCCGGATCGTTGAGCATTCTGATGCGGGAGTGTGTGATCGGCGCAGTCAGGGCCAGTGCCAGAGTGGTGCCGTCCAGTTCGAGGGACAACGACGCCTGGTAGAACGCGCCGTGATGAATCACGGTTTCCTGCTCGACGTCGAAGAGCGGGTTCTCCTGAGCGGCGTTGAGGGTTTGTTCCAGTTGTCGCTCGAGCGTGTGCAACGACGCCACCACGCTGGCTTGGGCGACCGGGTAGACCCGCAGTCCGTACGGGTCCTGAATGCGGGCGGGGCGGACGCCAGGTTGGCCCGTCGTTGCGAGGATGGTGCGCAGTCGATCAGCGACGATGCCGACGTACGGCGCCGCCGCCGCCTTGGCCGCAATCGAGGAAAGTGCTTGCGGATTGCCATCGAGCGCAAGGAAACTCAACGTGTAGATGACGCTTGACGCGCGTTCCAACCGCAACAGCTCTTCGAGCGCGAGGCAGCCTCGCCCGACGGTGAGGGCACTGCTGCTCATGAACGGCAGCGCGCTGTCGGCGCCCCACTGCGCCATCGGTGTCAACGGTTTCGACGCAGGCCGCTCGCCGATCAGCGTCAGCGCCGTGCCCGCGAGCGGCGCGAGGTCGCCCGTGCCTATCGAGGCGTATTGGCGAACCTCGGGAAGCGCGTCCTCGTTGAGCATCGTCTCCAGCCCGGCCAGGATCGCCGGATCGAGTCCGGCGCCGGGCACGCACAACTGGATGAGTCGCACCGCCAGCATCGCGCGAACCGTCCTGTCGTCGAGCGGATCGCCGGCGTCGACCGCGTGGCTGCGCAGCAGCCGCATGCCGTATTCGGAGTCGGACGGCGATACCGCCGTGGCGCGGTTGGCACCGACGCCCGTCGTTCGCCCGTAAATGTCACCTCGAGTGCTGACCTCTGCCGCGACCCGGTGCGCATGCCTGACCGCCTCGAGCGTCGCCGGTGCAACCGAGACTTGCTCGCTACCCTCCGCGAGCGCCACCACGTCGGCGATGGTGGCGAATCCGTTAAGCACGAGCATGAAATTCTCCTTCTTCCCTATCGCCGACGAGCGATGGGATCTATCATCACCAAAACCACTCATTGCCGCTAGATGGAATTTAAATTCTATTCCGTGGAATGACGAAGCGGTGGTAGGAGGTGGCCAGTGGCCGAACCGTCGACGCGGACCGTCGAGCGCGCACTCGCGCTGCTCGCCACCATCTGCGAGCGGGGGAGCGCGAATCTCGCCGACAGCGCGAGGGATTGCGACCTGGCCCCGAGCACCGCGCTGCGGTTGTTGCGCACCCTCGAGACCACCGGGTTCGTCAGCCGCGACGAGGCAGGCGGTACGTATCGGCCGGGAGCTCGCCTCATCCAGCTCGGTGCCCAGGCACTGTCGAACGAGTCGCTGATCGACCTCGCCAAGCCGACGATGGAGAAGGTCGTCGCCGAAACCGGCGAGTCGGTGTACCTCAGCGTCGAGGGTCACGGCGCGACTGCGCTCTACATCGGGATCGTCGAGGGCACGCACTCCGTCCGGCACACCAGTTGGGTCGGCCGAACGGTGCCGCTGGGCAAATCGGCGGCAGGTCGAGCGTTGCGCGGTCGCGTTGGCGATGTCGGATACGTGGTCGTGGAGCGTGGCGTCGAGGCGGACGTCACGGCGATCGCGTGCCCGGTGTACTCGCAAGCGCGCATCGTCGCCGCGATGAGCCTGGTGATCCCGAGCTACCGGGTGCCAAGAGGTCAGGCGGCCAAATACGGCCGCATGCTGACGCTGGCGACGGCGGATGTCTCCGCCCAACTGAGCGGCTCTTCGAATTCATCCCTCCCGGAAGGACGGTCATGATCACGTTCGACAACGTCTCCAAGAGGTATCCCGACGGCACCGTGGCGGTGGACGGTCTCACGATCACGGCCCCGGCCGGAAAGATCACCACGCTGGTCGGTCCTTCGGGCTGCGGCAAGACCACGTCCATGCGGATGATCAACCGCCTGATCGAGCCGACGTCCGGCACCATCGAACTCGAGGGCGTCGACACCCAGACCCTCGATCGCGTCGCACTGCGCAGGCGAATCGGCTACGTCATCCAGAACGCCGGGCTGTTCCCTCATCGCACCGTCGTGGACAACGTAGCGGCACTTCCGCGCCTGCTCGGCGGCAGTAAGAAGGAAACACGTTCGGCAGCAATGGAACTCCTCGAGCGCGTCGGGTTGGACGCCAAATTCGCGAAGCGGTATCCGTGGCAGCTGTCCGGAGGACAGCAGCAGCGGGTCGGGGTGGCGCGGGCGCTTGCGACCGACCCACCCTTCCTGCTGATGGACGAGCCGTTCAGCGCGGTCGACCCGATAGTGCGAAGTCAGTTGCAGGATGAGTTCCTGCGGCTGCAGGCCGACATCTCCAAGACGATCGTGATGGTCACCCATGACATCGACGAGGCGCTCAAGCTCGGCGACCAGGTCGTCGTGTTGCGGCAGGGTGGAACGCTGGCCCAGGCCGCGACACCGGCAGAGCTGCTGGCCGCACCGAGCGACACGTTCGTCGCCGACTTCGTCGGGTCGGCCCGAGGTTACCGGGCGCTGGGCTTCCAGAACTGCGACAGTCAGCTGGAGCTGTCCAACGAGCCGACCATCACGGTCGGACAGCCGGTTTCGGCGATCCCCTCGGCCCACGGACGTTGGATTCTGGCGGTCGACGCCAACCAGGCGCCCATCGGTTGGGTCGATCGCGAAGGCGTGCGTGGCGACTCCGTCACCGACGCCGACATCAACCTCAGTGGAACGTCTGCGGCTCGGGGGCAACCGCTACGCGACCTACTCAACTCGGCGTTGTCGAGTCCCAGCGGCCGCTGCGTAGTCACCGACGAGTCGGGACGGCTGATCGGTACCGCCACCGACCACGACGTCATCGACGCCATCAGGCGGGCCAAGGAAGCGCGGTCTGCCGGCGGGCAGGAGCGAAGCGACCGGGGAGTCAGAACAGCATGAACTGGATCTCATCGAACCTCGATCGGATCGTCGAGCTGACCATCAGCCATACGTGGCTCACGCTAGTGCCGACGATCCTCGGCCTGATCGTCGCGCTGCCGCTCGGCTGGTGGGCGCACCGGTCGGGGCGCGGCTACGCGGCCATCGTCGGCACCGCGGGACTGCTGTACACCATTCCGTCGCTGGCCCTGTTCATCCTCCTGCCGGCGGTACTCGGTACGAAGATCCTCGATCCGATCAACATCGTTGTCGCACTGACGCTTTACACCGTGGCTCTGCTGGTCCGCGTCATCGCCGACGGGTTGAGCTCGGTGCCACACGACACCGTAGCCGCCGCTGAAGCCATGGGCTATCGGGGCTGGCAGCGGCTCCTGCTGGTCGAGCTGCCGGTCGCCGTGCCGGTCATCGCGGCCGGACTGCGGGTGGCGGTCGTGTCCAACGTCAGCATCGTCACGATGGCTGCGCTGCTCGGCATTCCGCAGCTCGGTTCGCTGTTCACTCAGGGCTTTCAGCTCCGGCTGTTCGCCCCACTCGTCGTCGGTGTCGTGCTGTGTGTCGTGCTGGCCGTCATCTTCGACGGCCTGATCCTCTGGCTCAACAAGCTCCTTACGCCTTGGCGGCAGCGGACGGTCACCTCGTGAACATCGTCGGCTGGTTCACCGATCCCGCGAATTGGACTGGCTCAGGCGGCATCCCAGCCCAGGTCGGATATCACCTCCTGTACTGCGCCGTTGCGCTGCTCATCGCCCTCGCGATCGCGGTACCGCTCGGAATCGTCATCGGCTACACCGGGCGCGGGGAGGCGCTGGTCGCCGGGTTCGCGAACGCACTGCGTGCGCTCCCGTCGCTCGGGCTGCTCGTGCTGCTCTTCCTGATCATCTCGCCCGTTGCCGCCGGAAAGCTGGTGTACGTGCTGCCCACCATCATCGTGTTGGTGCTGTTGGCGGTGCCTCCGATCCTCACCGGTACCTACGCAGGCATCCAGAACGCCGATCCGGACGCCGTCGGCGCGGCGCGCGGTATGGGCTTCACGAAGCGTCAGATCCTGATGCGCGTCCAGATTCCATGCGCGCTACCGCTCATGGTGTCCGGAGTGCGGGCCTCGACGTTGCAGATCGTCTCGACCGCAACCATCGCCGCGTATCTCGGACTCCAAGGCCTCGGCCGGTTCATCATCGACGGCCGAGCGCAGGCGAACTTCGCCGAAATGGCCGGCGGGGCAATCCTCGTCGCCGTGCTGGCCATCGCCCTCGAGTTCATCTTCGCCTGGCTCGGCCGGATCATCGTGTCACCTGGTCTGCGGCGCGCGGCAGCGAAGGAGAGTTCACCGCTGGCCACCACCGTCGTCGAGCCCGCCAGTCCCTAGGTGCCGCCAGGCGCCGATCACCCAATAGGAGAAACGCATGAAGAAGCGCAGCATTTTCTCGGCCATGGCGTTCGCGTCCGTGCTCGCACTGTCCGCGTGCGGTGGTGGCGGTGGCAACCCGCTGTCAGGCGGCGGCAACACCGGCGGGTCGGAGGGCTCGCAGGTCATCGTCGGCTCGGCCGACTTCACCGAGAGCCAACTCATCGGCAGCATCTACTCACAGGCGCTGCAGGCGGCCGGAGTGCCGACCAAGGAACAGTTCAACATCGGCAGCCGCGAGGTGTACATCCAGGCGCTCAAGGACGGGTCCATCGATCTCGTACCCGAATACACGGGCGCGCTGCTGAGCTACCTCGACCCCAAGTCGACCGCCGCGACGCCGGACGCGGTGTCGAGCGAACTCTCGACGAAGTTACCGTCCGGCATCTCGATGCTGACGCCGTCGCCCGCGGAGGACAAGGACGTGGTGGCCGTGACACAGGCCACCGCCGACAAGTACAAGCTGAAGACCGTCTCGGATCTCAAGCCCGTCGCAGGCGAACTGGTGCTGGGCGGCCCGCCGGAATGGAAGACGCGAACCCAGGGCGTGGCAGGCCTGCGCGACGTATATGGCTTGAACTTCAAGGATTTCGTCAGCCTCGATGCGGGCGGCACGCTGACGATGACGGCGCTGACCAACGGTCAGATTCAGGCAGGTGATCTGTTCAGCACGGATCCCGGTCTGCACAGCAACCATCTCGTCGCCCTCGAGGACGACAAGAATCTGTTCGCCGCCGAGAACGTCGCTCCGCTGATCAAGTCGGCGAAGCAGAACGACAAGGTCAAGAAGACTCTCGACGCGGTTTCGGCGAAGCTCACCACCGACGACCTGATCTCCATGAACGCGGAGGCGGCCACGGGCACCAATCTTGCCGACATCGCCAAGAAGTGGCTTGCCAGCGCAGGCCTCAGCAGCAACTGACGGACTAGAGCAGCGCTGCTTCGAGCCGACGCAGATAATCGCGGGGCGGCCCGAGCAGCTGTGCGCTGCCGTGGGCCCGCTTGAAGTACAGCTGAATGTCGTACTCCCACGTGATCGCGATGCCGCCGTGCATCTGGATGGACTCGCCGGCGACGTCCGTGAACGCCTCACTGGCCGCGACGCGGGCCAGCGCGGCCGCGGTCGGGGTCGGGTCGGCGATCGCCTCGTCGACCACCGCGCGCGCGGACTGCACCTTGACGTAGAGGTCGGCCATCCGGTGCTTGAGCGCTTGGAAGCTACCGATGGGCCTGCCGAACTGGACGCGATCCTTGGTGTAGGCGACGGTGAGGTCGAGGCAGCGGCTTGCCGCACCAATCTGCTCGGCCGCCAACAGGATTGCCGCGGTGTCGGCCAACCCGGGATCGGCGCCGAGGTCGACGGTGGCGTCCGGTTCGAGGCGGGCCAGTCGCCGGGTGGGATCCATCGACGTCGCGGGGTGTGCGGTGAACTCGGTCCAGCGGGTCAGCTTGCCGTCCGCGGCGGCGACGACGACGTCGGCGATGTCGCCGTTGACGACGTAGTCGGGATCGAACACCATCGCCCCGATGGAGCTACCCTCGGCCAGCTTCTCCAGGGTGTCCCCATCGGGTTCGTCGGCCGCCAAGAGCGCAACCTGCGTGAGGGTGGTGCCCAGCAGGGGAGTGGGGACGAGGCCCTTGCCGAGCTCCTCGATCACGACGGCCGCGTCGGCCAGTTCGCCACCCGCGCCGCCGAGTTCCTCCGGAACCACCAGCGCCGCGACGCCGACCTGCTCGCACAGCAGCGTCCACAGCTTCTCGTCGTACCCGCGCTCCGACTCCATCGCGCGCCGCACGGCCTCCGGGTTGGCGTGCTTCTCGACCAGTGACGCGACCGTCTCGCGCAGTAGTTCCCGTTCTTCCGTCATGCGCGATCCGCTCCGCTTCTCGTTGGTGCGTCATGCGGGGCAAGCCCCTCCAGGACTCGGCGCCGGTGCCACGTCGCGTCGCCCCAGGACGACCGCAGCGCCTGCACGCGCAGCAACAGCAGGGACAGGTCGTGCTCTTGGGTGAACCCGATGGCGCCATGCGCCTGCAGCGAGGACCGCGCCGACAGCAGGGCGGCATCGGCGGCGGCCGCGGCCGCGGCGCTGACGTCGCGCGCGGCGTCGGGTGAGCCGTCCGCCAGCGACAGTGCGGCGCCGTAGACGAGCGGGCGCGCGAGTTCGACGGCGATGTAGACGTCGGCCAGCTTGTGCTTGATCGCCTGGTACGAACCGATCAAGCGTCCGAACTGGCTGCGCTGCTTGGCATATTCGACCGATCCGTCCAGCATCGCCTGGCCCGCCCCGATCAGCTGCGCCGCGGTGGTCAACGCGCCGAAGTCGAAGGCGCGTGCGGTGTCGGCGGTCGTGGCGTCGCCCGTCGCCGAGACGCCGAACAGCCGACGGGCCGGGTCGACGGACTCGTATCGGTCCCCGGGGGTGCCGTCGCGGACGTCGCCATCGCCTGCCACCAGGATCAGCCCCGCGGTGTCGGCGTCGACGGCGCGCGGCACGTGCGGAGGCATCGCGACCGTGGCGATGAGTTCACCGGAGGCCAGACCGCCGCAGCGTTCGTCGTCCGCGAGCAGGATCGGCGCCACCGCAATGGATTCCGTGACGGGGCCTGGGACGCCCCAGTAGCCGAGGCGTTCCGCGGCGACCATCAGGTCGACCGGGTGGGCCTCGATGCCGTCGAACTTCTCGGGCACCATCAGGGCCGTCACGCCGAGGTCGGTCAGCGTCGACCACACCTTGCGGCCGGGACTGGTGTCTCCCGTCGCCCAGGCCCGCACGGCGGCGGGCACGTCCGCGGCGCCCAGCGCCCGGTCGATGCTCGACGCGAAGTCGCGCTGCTGTTCGTCCAGATCGAATTTCACTTGGGCTCCCTGGGTAGACCCAGCAGCCGCTCGGCGATGATGTTGCGCTGAATCTCGTTGGTACCGGCGTAGATCGGTCCACCCAGCGCGAACAGCAGACCGTCGGTCCACGAGTCGACGAGCTCGGCGTCGGGGCCGCGCAGGTCGAGCGCGGTCTGGTGCAGCGCGACGTCGAGGTCGGACCAGAACACCTTGGTGATCGACGATTCCGCTCCGAGCTCGCCGCCCCCGGCCAGCCGCGTGACGGTCCCGAACGTGTGCAGCCGGTAGGCCTGCGCCTTGATCCACGCGTCGGCGACCCTGTCGGCGTACGCCGGGTCGCGGTGCTCGGCCCACGCCTCCACCAGACGCTCTGCAGGGGCCAGGAAGCGGGCCGGGCTGCGCAGCGACATGCCGCGCTCGTTGCTCGACGTACTCATCGCCGCGCGCCAGCCGTCGTGCACGCCGCCGATGACGTCGGCGTCCGGGACGAACACGTCGTCGAGGAAGATCTCGCCGAAGCCGGTGTCACCGCCGAGTTGGGCGATGGGGCGCACCGTGATGCCGTCGGCCTTCAGGTCGAACATGAAGTACGTCAACCCCTTGTGGCGCTGCGCCTCCGGGTCGGACCGGAACAGTCCGAATGCCCTGTCGCCAAAGGGCGCCCGCGAGCTCCAGATCTTCTGGCCGTTGAGTTTCCAGCCACCGTCGGTCCTGGTCGCGGTCGAGCGCAACGATGCGAGGTCGCTGCCCGACTCGGGTTCCGACCATGCCTGGGCCCAGATCTCCTCGCCGCTGGCCATCTTGGGCAGCACGCGCATCTGCTGCTCCTCGGTGCCGTGGGCGAAGAGGGTCGGGGCCAGCATCGAGGTGCCGTTGGCACTCGCCCGTCCGGGGGCGCCTGCGCGGAAGTACTCCTCCTCGTACACGATCCACTGAAGCAGCGTCGCGTCGCGGCCGCCGTACTTCTCGGGCCACGCGATCACCGAGAGCCCCGCGTCGAACAACACCTTGTCCCAGACGCGGTGCTGCGCGAAGCCCTCGGCGGTGTCGTATGACTTCGTCGGAAAGTGCGCCTTGTTGGCGGCGAGGAAGTCGCGCACCTCGGCGCGGAACTCCTCGGTCGCCTCGTCGAAATTCAGGTCCATCAAGTCAACTCTCGCAGTTGAGGTTTCACTACTTTGCCGCCCGGGTTGCGGGGCAGCACGTCGAGGAACGCCACCGAGCGCGGCGTCTTGAAGTTCGCCAGATGCTCACGGGTGTAGGCGATCACGGCGGCCTCGTCGAGCTCGGCGCCGGGCTTGCGCACGACGAAGGCCTTGCCCACCTCACCGAGGCGCTCGTCGGGTACGCCGATCACCGCGCTGTCCGCGACGCCGTCCAGCCGGGCGAGCACCTGCTCGATCTCGGCCGGATACACGTTGAAGCCGCCGCAGATGTACATGTCCTTGAGCCGGTCGGTGATCCGGAGATTGCCGTGCTCGTCGAGTGTCCCGATGTCGCCGGTGTGCAGCCAGCCGTCGGCGTCGATGGTCGCCGCGGTGGCCTCGGGATCGTCGAGGTAGCCGAGCATCACGTTGGGACCGCGCAGCAGCACCTCACCCGTGCCGTCGGCGATCCGGAGCTCGAAGCCCGCGATGGGTCGCCCGCTGGTGGTCGCCACGGTGACCGCGTCGTCGTCGGCGCGACACATCGTGCCGAATCCGCTTGCCTCCGTGAGCCCGTAGGCCGTCAGCACGATGTCGATGTCCAACTCGGTCTGCATCCGCTCGATGAGCACCACCGGGATCGTCGCCGCGCCGGTGACGGCGAACCGCAGCGACGTCAGGTCGAACTCGCCGCGCTTCGGGTGGTCCAACAACGTCTGATAGATCGTCGGCGGCCCGGGCAGCACGGTGATGCGCTGGTCCTGAACGGCGCGCATGGCCCGCTCGGGATCGAACGTCAGCTGAGGGATCAGCGTGGCGCCCTTCTGGAGGCAGGCGAGGATGCCCGCCTTGTAGCCGAAGTTGTGGAAGAACGGGTTGATGCACAGGTAGCGGTCGGCGCTGGTGAGTTGCCCGCACGCCGCCCACGCCGCAGGCGCGTCGAGCGACTGCCGGTGGGCACACAGCACGCCCTTGCTGCGGCCGGTGGTGCCGGAGGTGAACAGGACGTCGGACACGTCGTCGGGCGTCACCGCGGCCGCGCGGGTCTCGACGGACTCGGCGGCCCCGTCCTGCTCGCCGCGCGCCATGAACTCGTCCCACGTCCCATCGGCCTCGTCGACGGGGATGCGGACGACGTCGCGTAGCGCGGGAAGCGTGGCCCGGTCGAGCTCGGCGGCCTTGTCCGCGCCGAGGAACTCGCCCATGACGAACAGCAACGGTGCGGCGGTCCGGCTGAGGATGTCGGAAGCCTCGCTGGCGGTGTAGCGGGTGTTGAGCGGGACGACCACGGCGCCCGCATAGTGCGTGGCGAGGCAGGCGACCACCCAGTGCCAGGTGTTCGGCGACCAGATCGCGACCCGGTCGCCGGCCTTCACCCCGAGGTCGATGATCGCGGCGGCAGCCTGGGTGACCTCGGACTTCAGCGCGGAATACGTGAGCGTGCGGTCGTCGGTGACCAGGGCCTCGTGATCGGCGAACTCGACGCTGATCCTGTCCAACACCGCAGGAACGGTGGACAGTTGGGTCGGCATTGAGGCTCCTCCGGATTTGATGGCCCGGCTCCTTCCCCACCGTTTCGCACGCTCCACGGCGGGCTTCGTCGCCCGGGCACCAAAGCAAGTGCTTGGTAGGTTAGCCTACAAGGGTGATAGGGGTCCAGGAGTTCCGGGCCGAGGTCCGGCAGTGGCTGGCCGACAATCTGGTCGGCGAATTCGCAGCGCTCAAGGGGCTTGGCGGCCCGGGTCGCGAGCACGAGGCGTTCGAGGAGCGACGCGCCTGGAACCAGCACCTTGCTGCAGCCGGGCTGACGTGTCTGGGCTGGCCCGAAGAGCACGGTGGGCACGGATTGTCGGTCGCGCACCGTGTGGCGTTCTACGAGGAGTACGCGAAGGCCGACGCCCCCGACAAGGTCAACCACTTCGGCGAAGAGCTCCTGGGGCCCACGCTGATCGCCTTCGGAACGCCCGAGCAACAGAAGCGCTTCCTGCCGAGGATCCTCGATGTCACGAACTGTGGTGCCAGGGCTACTCGGAACCCGGTGCGGGCAGCGACCTCGCCAACGTGTCGACGGCCGCGGAGCTGGACGGCGACGCATGGGTGATCAACGGGCAGAAGGTGTGGACGTCGCTGGCGCACTGGGCGCAGTGGTGCTTCGTCGTCGCGCGCACGGAGAAGGGGTCGAAGCGTCACGCCGGCCTCTCCTACCTGTTGGTGCCACTCGATCAGCCGGGTGTCGACGTGCGCCCGATCGTCCAGCTGACGGGCGACTCGGAGTTCAACGAGGTGTTCTTCGACGACGCGCGCACCGATGCCGACCTGGTGGTCGGTGAGCCTGGTGATGGCTGGCGGGTCGCGATGGGCACGCTCACCTTCGAACGCGGGGTGTCCACCCTTGGACAGCAGATCCGTTATGCGCGTGAGCTTTCCGGTGTGGTGGCGCTCGCCAAGCAGACGGGCGCCATCGACGATCCGTTGATCCGGGAACGGCTGACCCGGTCGTGGGCGGGTCTGCAGACCATGCGCTCGTACGCGCTGGCGACCATGGACCTCGGAGAGCACCGGAGCCGCCCCGGCGGTGACATGGGACAGGGCCAGGACAACGTGTCGAAGCTGTTGTGGGCCAACTGGCATCGCGACCTCGGTGAGCTTGCGATGGACGTCCAGGGCAAGGCGGGGCTGCTGCTCGACGGCGGCGAGTTCGACGAATGGCAACGGCTCTATCTGTTCTCGCGCTCGGACACCATCTACGGCGGATCGAACGAGATTCAGCGCAACATCATCGCCGAGCGGGTGCTCGGCTTACCGCGGGAGGTCAAGGGCTAGTGGATTTATCCGTGGCGCCGAAGGAGATCGACGGACACGGGCTGCTCGCGGGCAAGGTGGTGTTGGTGACGGCCGCGGCGGGCACCGGGATCGGTTCGTCGACCGCCCGCCGGGCCCTCGCCGAGGGGGCCGACGTCGTCGTCTCCGACTACCACGAGCGTCGGCTGGGCGAGACCCGCGACGAGCTTGCGGCACTGGGCTTGGGCCGCGTCGACGCCGTCGTCTGCGACGTGACGTCGACCGAGGCCGTCGACGCCCTGATCGCCCGGTCGGTGGAGAAGATGGGCCGGCTCGACGTGCTGGTGAACAACGCCGGCCTCGGCGGTCAGACCCCGGTGGTCGACATGAGCGACGACGAGTGGGACCGCGTCCTGAACGTGACCCTGACGTCGGTCATGCGGGCCACCCGGGCCGCCCTGCGCTACTTCCGCGAGGTGCCGCACGGCGGCGTCATCGTCAACAACGCCAGCGTGCTCGGCTGGCGCGCGCAACACTCGCAGTCCCACTACGCCGCGGCGAAGGCCGGCGTGATGGCGTTGACCCGTTGCAGCGCAATCGAAGCCGTCGAGTTCGGCGTGCGCATCAACGCCGTGTCGCCGAGCATCGCCCGGCACAAGTTCCTCGAGAAGACGAGCTCGTCGGAGCTGCTCGACCGGCTCTCGTCCGACGAGGCGTTCGGTCGCGCCGCCGAGCCGTGGGAGATCGCGGCCACCATCGCCTTCCTGGCCAGTGACTACTCCAGCTACCTGACCGGTGAGGTCATCTCGGTATCGAGCCAGCGCGCCTGAGTCGTTCCCAGCCTCATCGGGCATGCTCGTCGGGTAGGTACCCGGCGAGGAGGGACGGTTGGCGATGAACCGCGTGTCGGTGGCCGTGGCTGCAGCCGCGAGCGTGGTGGCCCTGCTCAGTGGGTGCTCCGGCGCGGGGAACGACGGCGGCGACACCACCTGCGGTGACTTCCTCGCCAAGACCACCAACGACAAGGACGCGACGGTGGCCAGGATGCTCAAGCAGCGCAACGGCAGGAACGCGTCGACTAGCGACGTCGAGGCCAAGCGGGCGTCCCTCATCGGATCGTGCAAGCCGGCCGACAAGCAGGCCGTCAAGATCGGCGACCTCGGCTAGCGGGGCATTTCTCCACAGTTCCTTCACGAGTGCAGTGCCTTCACGAGCGCTGCCCGGAAGCACCTGCAGTCGGTGCTGTGACGCGAATTCCGGTGGTCGACGAGGCGCGCTTGGTGCCGTAACCCTGCGCCGGAGGCCCGCGGCTAGCCGAGCAAGCGCTTGGTTGATAGTCTGATCCGGTGGACAAGGCGCTTCCGAGCCGCCGCGACGAGCTACTCGATCTCGCGGCGACGATGTTCGCCGAGCGCGGCCTGCGTGCCACCACCGTGCGCGACATCGCCGACTCGGCAGGCATCCTCTCGGGCAGCCTCTACCACCACTTCAAGTCGAAGGAGCAGATGGTCGAGGAGGTCCTGCGCGACTTCCTCGACTGGCTGTTCTCCCGCTACGAGGAGATCGTCGGCAGCGAGGACGATCCCCTCGAGCGCGTGCGCGGGCTCTTCATGGTCTCCTTCGAGGCGATCGAGCATCGCCACGCGCAGGTCGTGATCTATCAGGACGAAGCCAAGCGGTTGTCGGCGTTGGCGCAGTTCGGCTTCGTCGACGTCCGCAACCGCGAACAGCGCAAGATGTGGGTGGACGTGCTCAAGCAGGGCGTCGCCGAGGGGTGCTTCCGGCCCGACCTCGACGTCGACCTCGTCTACCGCTTCATCCGCGACACCACGTGGGTGTCGGTCCGTTGGTATCAGCCGGGTGGGCCGCTCACCGCCGAACAGGTCGGCAGGCAGTACCTCGACATAGTCCTCGGCGGAATCACCGCCGGGGCCCCGTAACGCAAGGAGAATCAGACATGGCCGAGGCGTACATCATCGATGCCGTACGCACCGCAGTCGGCAAGCGCAACGGAGGGCTGGCCGGGCTTCATCCCGTCGACCTCGGGGCGGCCGCCTGGCGCGGGCTGTTCGACCGCAACGACGTCGACCCCGGCGCCGTCGACGACGTGATCGCGGGCTGCGTCGACGCCATCGGCGGTCAGGCCGGCAACATCGCGCGGCTGTCGTGGCTCGCTGCGGGCTTCCCCGAAGAGGTGCCCGGGGTGACCGTCGACCGGCAATGCGGTTCGAGCCAGCAGGCCATTTCCTTTGGCGCACAGGCGATCATGTCGGGCACCGCCGACCTCATCGTCGCCGGTGGCATGCAGAACATGAGCCAGATCCCGATCTCGTCGGCGATGATCGTCGGTGAGCAGTTCGGATTCACCTCGCCCACCAACGAGTCGAAGAGCTGGCTGCACCGCTACGGAGACCAGGAGATCTCGCAGTTCCGCGGCTCCGAACTGATTGCCGAGAAGTGGCACCTCTCCCGCGAGGAGATGGAGCAGTACTCGCTGACCAGCCACCAGCGCGCCCAGGACGCCATCCGGTCCGGCTACTTCGAGAACGAGATCATCCCCGTCGACGGCTTCGTCACCGACGAGGGCCCGCGCGACACCTCGCTGGAGAAGATGGCCGGGCTCAAGACGCTCGTCGAGGGCGGTCGGCTCACGGCGGCAATGGCCAGCCAGATCTCCGACGGCGCAAGCGCGGTGCTCATCGCGTCCGAGCAGGCCGTCAAGGATCACGGGCTCAAGCCGCGGGCGCGCATTCACCACATCAGCGCGCGCGGCGCCGACCCGGTCTTCATGCTGACGGGCCCCATCCCCGCCACCCACTACGCACTCCAGAAGGCTGGCCTGTCGATCGAGGACATCGACACCGTCGAGATCAACGAGGCCTTCGCGCCGGTCGTCATGGCGTGGCTCAAGGAGACCGGGGCCGACCCCGCCAAGGTCAACCCGAGCGGCGGAGCGATCGCGCTCGGACATCCGCTGGGCGCGACGGGCGCGAAGCTCTTCGCCACGATGCTGAACACGTTGGAGCGCACTGGAAAGCGGTGGGGCCTGCAGACGATGTGCGAGGGCGGCGGCACTGCGAACGTCACCATCATCGAGCGGCTCTAGTGGCCGCCCGCAACCTTTCCCGACTGCGAAGCTGTCGTCGAGTGTGCGGGTTCTGAATGCAAAGCGCGGGTAGCGGTGCAGAGAAGCCACACACTCGACGTTAGATCGGGCACCCGGCGGCCTTCAGCTTCTCGCGCACCCGGCGGATCACCACGTCGGGTCGGCTGAGTAGCTCTGCGCTTACGCGCACGACCACCCAACCCGAAGCCTCCAGCAGAGCGATTCGGTCGATGTCCCATGACCTTTGGCGGCGGTCCGACCAGTGCTGTACGCCGTCGTACTCGACCGCCACCTTCCATTGACGCCAGCCCATGTCGACTCGAACCCGCACCACGCCGTTGCGGTCGCGGAACTCGATCTGTGTCTCGGGTACGGGAAGCCCCGCGTCGACCAACGCCAGCCGAAGTCGGGTCTCCTGAGGGGACTCCGCGCCGCCGTCCATGCGCTGCACGACACTTCGTAACTGGCGTACCCCGCGAATACCCGGCCGCCGATCGGCGATCGCCACCACGCCGGCGGCGTCCAAGCCGGTCGCATGTGTCAGGGCGTCGACGTAGATGACCGCGTCATCGCCCCGCAATTTACGGCCCAGATCGAAGGCGGTCCGCTCAGGCGTCGTCAGCGTCATGCCGTCGATGACACATAGGTCTGCGGGCACCAGCCGATCGCTGCGAACGACGAGTCCGCTCGGCGAGTGCCGGTCAAGCCGATTGACCTCGGCAGGACGATCGGGCTCGATCCACTTCGTTCCATGAACTGCGGCGGCCGACAGCCCGACGAGCACGCCGTCGCTCCGCGCCCACAGCCAAGCCGCTCGCGCGCGTGTCAACGCCGTGACGGGCGTACGTTTCGGCACGTAGACGTTTTGATAGATCGCGCGGTAGTCCTTCTGTAGTCGGCGCGCGGTCACTTCGCCCCGCCGGACTGCTGCCTGACCAAGGAATGGCCATTCGTCGTCGCTCATGTGCGCGATGTTCGAGGTGGGCCCGGACGTGAGCCGTCGAACGTGGGGCTTCTGAATGCGTTTCGCGGGTGGTGCTGTGAATAATGCCCACACTCGGGATGAAGTTAGGACCGGCCGCCCTGCGAACTCGCCCGAGCGGGCTCTCAGTGGTCGTGAATGATGACGCCGCGGATGTTGCGGCCCGCGAGCATGTCGTCGTAGGCGTCGTTGATGTCGTTGAGTTTGTACTCGGCAGTGACGGTTTCGTCGAGTAGCAGCTTGCCCTCCCGGTAGAGGCTCAGTAGCCGGGGGATGTCGGCACGAGGGTTGGCCTCGCCGAAGAGGCTGCCCAACAGTCGCTTCTGGAACAACGTCATAAAGGCCATCGGCAGCACGGGGCTGACGTCGGCCATCGACGCCAGCGCCGTCAGGACGACGGCGCCGTTCTTGCTCACGATGTTGAGCGCATCGTTGATCATCGGGCCCTCGACGAGGCCAACGGTCAGCAACGCCGACTGCGCCATCACTCCGCGGGTCAGTTCGGCGACCAACTCGGTGGCCTCGGGCATCGACGTCACGAAGTGGGTGGCGCCGAACTCGAATGCCTTGTCGCGCTTGGTCTCGACGAGATCCACGACGACGATTCGCTCGGCTCCCGCAAGGCGGGCGCCCTGGATGGCGCCACTTCCGATACCGCCGCAACCGATCACCACGACGGTGTCGCCGGGGGAGACGTCAGCGGTGTTGACGGCGGAACCCCAACCCGTCATCACCCCGCAGCCCAGCAGACACGCCCTGGACAGCGGCAGGTCGTCGTCCACCTTGATCACCGACGCCTCAGACAGCGTGCCGTACTGCGAGAAGCTCCCGACGCCCGCCATGATGCCGACGTCCTGCCCCTTCACTCGGCGACGGAAGGTTCCGTCGACCTGTACGCCCATCAGTATCAGCGCGCCGAGATCGCACAGGTTCTGGTGTCCGCTGGCGCACCACCGGCACCGACCGCAGGCCGGGAGAAACGACGTCACCACGTGATCGCCCACCGCGAGGTCGCGGATGCCAGGCCCGACCTCCTGAACGATGCCTGCTCCCTCGTGCCCGCCGATCATCGGCAGTGGCGCCCCAGCCAGGTCACCCGTCCGGACGTGATGGTCTGAGTGGCACAGGCCGGTCGCCTCGAACGAGATCAGGACCTCGCCCTCCTTCGGCCCGTCGAGTTCGACTTCCTCGATGGACCAGTCCTCGTTGATCCCCCACAGCACCGCGGCGTTCGTCTTCATGTGCCGAGTGTAGGTAGCACGACGCCGTCAATACGGCGAAATCGAAAGGCTTACCGTTTATTCGACAAGGGCGGCGGCCGCGGTGAGGTGCTTGACCGCGTCGGCGACGATCTCGTCGATCAGTTCGGCGCACGACGGCAGGTCGTCGATGATGCCTGCCACCTGACCCGAGGCCAGCACGCCCGCGTCGGTGTTGCCCTCGACCAGTCCGGCCTTCAGCAGCATCGGGGTGTTCGCGGCCATCACCACCTGCGACCAGGTCAGCTCCTTGCCGTGGCGCATCGCCAGGCCGTCCTTGATCATCGAGGGCCACGTCATGCCCGACATCTTCTTGAACTTCTGGGCGTTGCCGATCGCGGCGCTGAAACCGCTTGCCCGCGAACCGCTCTCCAGCTTCTCGACCAGGCCGGTGCGCAGCACGCGGTGCGGCATGCCGTCGACGCGCTTGGAGACGACGGTGCCGTCCAGCGCCGCGTCCAGGTAGCGCTGCTTGACGGCGTCGGGCACGGTCGAGTCCGACGTCAACAGGAAGCGCGTGCCCATGGCGACGCCGGCCGCGCCGTACGACAGTGCGGCGGCCAGGCCGCGGCCGTCGAAGAATCCGCCCGCGGCGATCACGGGCATGCCGGTGTCGGCGACCGCGTCGAGCACCGACGGCAGCAGCAGCGTCGTCGCGACCGGACCGGTGTGGCCACCGCCCTCACCGCCCTGCACGATCACCGCGTCGGCGCCCCAGCCCGCCACCTTCTTGGCGTGCTTGGCCGCACCGACCGACGGAATGACGACGACGCCGGCGTCTTTGAGCTTCGCGATCAGTTCGGGCTTCGGTGCCAACGCGAACGAGGCGACCTTGACTCCCTCGCGGATCAGCAGGTCGACCCGGTCACCGGCATCGCCCGCGTCGGCGCGCATGTTGATGCCGAACGGCTTGTCGGTGGTGGCCTTGACCTTGGTGACCGCCGTCTGAAGCTCCTCGAGCGTCATGGTCGCCGACGCGAGGATGCCCAGCCCGCCGGCGTTGGACGTCGCCGACGACCAGTCGAGCACCCGCCACCCAGCCCATGCCGGTCTGCACGACGGGGTGCTCGATGCCGACCAGTTCGGTGAGCGGGGTACGTAGCTTCCGCCCCCAGGTCCCTTCGCTCCTGCGCCCTGGAAACTGCTCATGGGCTAGACCTTGACTTCCTTGTCCCGCAGCGACTTCGGGTCGATGACCTCTCGGATCAGCTTCTGCTCGTCGTCGGTGGGCAGTCGCGTGGTGTCGGCCGAGTCGAGGCCGTGCACCTCGAAGGAGGTGTTCTCGGCGACCTGGTCGGCCTCGACGCCCGGATGCAGCGACAGCGCCCGCATCTGGTGGTCGGGCCCGTTGAAGTCGAACACGCCGAGGTTGGTGACCACGCGGTAGACGTTGACGAACCGGTACGCCGGGTTGTCGGGATCGACCTTGTCCCAGCCGATTCCGGACACGATGTCGACCGAGTCGCCGAACACGCGCTTGGAGTGGTTGCCGACCCAGTAGCTGGTGGCGTGGTTGATGGTGTTGCCGGGAGCGCCCCGCACGCCGAACATCTGGCGGGTCGGATGCTGCACGGGCCCGAACGCCGACAGGTTCTGGTTGCCGTACCGGTCGATCTGGTTGGCTCCCATGACGACGTGGCGCCGCCCCCAGGCCAGCGTCTCGAAGACGCGGCCGAACGGCATCCAGCCCTCGATCGTCGCCGCAGCGCCGATGGCGGGGGTGTCGGCGATCAGCCGGGCCTCGCCGTCGGTGAGCAGGATGTCGGGGGAGAACGTCAGCCGGGCCAGCCGGGCACCGATGGACACGATGGTGGTCATCGGGCTGACCATGATTTCGCCTGCATCACGGAACAATTCGGCGCACGCGACGGCGCACACCTCGGCGCGGGTCACGGAGATCACTTGGCTGCCTCCTTCTGTGCGGCCACGCCTTCGGCGAACTTGCGCACCGCAGCCTGGTAGTCGGCCTCGCTGCCGGACAGGTACGTGGTGACGAACTCGGCCCACGTCTCGTCGGACCCCGCGGCCTCGGCGTAGTGACGCTGGAACTTCTCGTCGCGCTTGTAATCCGGTTCGGCGGTGGTGAAGTGGGCACCGTTGGGGGCCTCGACGACGGTGTCGACCATCATCCGGTTGATCAGCAGAGCCTGCGGCGGAACCGCCTTGACCAGTTCGTCGGTGGGCACCACCCGCTCGACCGACAGGAACCGCCGCTGCGCGGCCATCAGGAACAGGTCGTCGAAGTACGGGTCGATGCCGGTGTAGGCCGCATTGCCCTGTGCGTCACCGAGGTTCAGGTGCACGAATGCGGCATCGAGGTTCAGGGCGGGCATCGCGACCAATTCCTCGTAGCCGCCGTCGGTGGGGTACGGGGACGTCACGGTCTTGAGTTCGTCGCCCCAGAACGCGCGCACGTCGCTGCCCAGTCCGGCGCGAATCGGCAGGAACGGCAGCCGCTGAGCGGCGGCCTGCAGCCCGCAGCGCAGCATGCCCTCGTCCATCTCGCGGGCCTCGATGGCTCCGGTGGTGCGGGCCTTGGCGAACCACGGGTCGTAGAACGGCGGCGAGTCCAGCGAGACGAAGCCGTAGTAGACGCGCTTGACCTTGCCTGCCGAGCACAGCAGCCCGAGGTCTGGCCCGCCGTAGGTGACGACGGTGAGGTCGGTGACGTCGGTGCGCAGCAGTGCCCGCACGAAGGCCATCGGCTTGCGCCGCGAGCCCCAGCCGCCGATGCCGATGGTCATGCCGCTCTCGATGGAGGAGACGGCCTCGTCGAGCGTGGTTCGCTTGTCTGTCATATGTTCCCCGCTCGCTTCGCTCGTGCCCGCCGAATCACTTGGCTCCCTTGTCCGTTCCAGCGAACGCGTCGCGGTGCTCGTCGGACACGCCTGCGAGGTTGAGTTCGAACGTGAAGCCTTGCTCCATGCGGTAACTCGAGTGCACGCGCTGGACGTCGATGAGGTTGAGCGCTTCCTTGGCGGCCCGGATCACGCGGGTGTCCTTGACGGCGATGTCACGGGCCACGCGCAGCGCAGACTCGTCGAGGTCGGCGCGCGGCACCACCTCGTGCACCGAGCCGAAGTGGTGCAGCGTCGCGGCGTCGACCGTCGCGGCGGTGAAGAACAGTCGGCGCATCATGTGCTGCGGTACCAGTCGGGACAGGTGGGTGGCCGCGCCGAGTGCGCCGCGTTCGACCTCGGGCAGGCCGAACTTGGCGTCGTCGGAGGCGACGATGACGTCGGCGTTGCCGACCAGGCCGATGCCGCCACCGACGCAGAAGCCGTTGACCGCCGCAACGACGGGTACCTCGCACTCGTACACCGCGCGGAACGCGTGGTAGCAGCCGCGGTTGGCGTCGATGAGCGCGGTGAAGCCCTCGGTGTTCTGCATCTCCTTGATGTCGACGCCCGCGTTGAAGCCGCGGCCCTCGGCGCGCAGGATCACCACGTGGGTGCTGCGGTCGCGGCCCGCGGCCGTGATGGCGTCGCCGAGTTCGAACCATCCCCGCGAGGGGATGGCGTTGACCGGTGGGTAGTCCACGGTCACCGAGACGATGCCCGGTTCGACTGTCTTGGTGGTGATCGTCATGTGCGGCTACTCCTGGGGTGACTACCTAAGCAAGCACTTGCTTGGTACGCTAGCACAGTGACTGACGGCGTCGACAGTGCGAGTTCCGGGCCTGCGCCGGGGGCTGGCTTCAATCTCCAGTTGGGCGGTCGCGTCGTCCTCGTGACCGGCGGCGTGCGCGGAGTCGGTGCAGGCATCAGCGCCGTCTTCGCCGACCAGGGCGCCACCGTGGTGACGTGCGCGCGCCGTCCCGTCGAGGGCCTGCCGTACGACTTCCACCCGTGCGACGTCCGTGACGACGACTCGGTCAAGGCACTCATCGAGGCCATCGTCGCCAAACACGGCCGACTCGACGTCGTCGTGAACAATGCCGGCGGCTCGCCCTACGTGCTGGCCGCCGATGCGTCGGCGAAGTTCAGCACCAAGATCGTCGAGCTCAATCTCCTTGGTCCGTTGTCGGTTTCGACGCACGCGAACGCCGTGATGCAGCAGCAGCACCACGGCGGCTCGATCGTCAACATCGCCAGCGTGAGCGGCCGTAGGCCGACCCCCGGCACCGTCGCGTACGGGGCCGCGAAGGCGGGCATGGAGAGCATCACCACCACGCTCGCGGTGGAGTGGGCGCCGAAGGTGCGGGTGAACTCGGTGGTGGTCGGCATGGTCGAGACCGAGCAGTCCGAACTGTTCTACGGTGACGCCGATTCGATCGCGGCGATCTCGAAGAACGTGCCGCTCGGCCGGCTCGCCAAGCCGGCCGACGTCGGTTGGGCTGCCGCGTTCCTGGCGTCCGACCTGGCGTCCTACGTCAGCGGCGCGTCACTGGAAGTGCATGGCGGTGGTGAGCCACCGCACTACCTGGCCACGACTACTGCGATCAAATAGGCGGCGCTTCAAACAACCACAGCGTCAAACAACGAGGGAGACATACGGATATGGGACTGCTCGACGGCCGCGTGGTCATCGTGACGGGTGCGGGTGGCGGCATCGGACGCGCCCACGCGCTGGCGTTCGCCGCCGAGGGCGCGCGCGTCGTGGTCAACGACATCGGCGTGGGCCTCGACGGTTCGCCCGCGGGCGGGGGCAGCGCCGCGCAGGGCGTGGTCGACGAAATCATCTCCGCCGGAGGCGAAGCCGTCACCAGTGGGGCCAACGTCGCCGACTGGGCACAGGCCGAGGGCCTCATCCAGACCGCGGTCGATGCGTTCGGCGGGCTCGACGTGCTGGTCAACAACGCGGGCATCGTGCGCGACCGGATGTTCGCCAACACCAGCGAAGAGGAGTTCGACGCCGTCATCGCCGTGCACCTCAAGGGTCACTTCGCCACGATGAAGCACGCGGCCGCGTACTGGCGCGCGCAGTCCAAGGAAGGCAAGCCGGTCGACGCCCGCATCATCAACACCAGTTCCGGTGCCGGACTGCAAGGCAGTGTGGGACAAGGCAACTACAGCGCCGCCAAGGCGGGCATCGCCGCGCTGACGCTGGTCGCCGCGGCCGAGATGGGCCGCTACGGCGTCACCGTCAACGCGATCGCGCCGTCGGCACGCACCCGCATGACCGAGACGGTGTTCGCCGACATGATGGCGACCCAGGACTCCGAGTTCGACGCCATGGCGCCGGAGAACATCTCACCGTTGGTGGTCTGGCTGGGCAGCGTCGAGTCACGCGACGTCACCGGTCGGGTGTTCGAGGTCGAGGGCGGCATCATCCGCGTCGCCGAAGGCTGGGCCCGCGGCGCCGAGGTGGACAAGGGCGCGCGGTGGGATCCCGCCGAGTTCGGCCCCGTCGTCACCGACCTGCTCGGCAAGTCCCGCACGCCGATGCCGGTTTTCGGCGCGTAGTCGAAGCCCGGTCACGCGGCGCGGTCGCACTCGGGAAGGTCAGTCAGGCTCGCACACCACCAGCGGAATCACGCGGTCGGCGGCGTCCCGGTAGTTCTTGTACGGCGGGTACAGCCGGATCAACACGGGCCAGTACCTTCGCCGCTCCTCGTCGGTCGCGTCGCGGGCCGTCATCGCCAGGTGTTCGTTGCGGACCTGCACCAGCACAAGCGGATTGGCCTGCAGATTGAGGTACCACATCGGGTCGGTGTGCCGCCCGCCGAACGACGCGGGTAGCACGACCTTCGGACCGTCCCGCAGATAGAGGGTGGCGGTGGTCCGCGGCTGCCCCGACTTTCGGCCGGTCGTGGTGACCAGAGCCGCCGGGAACCACAGCAGCTTCGCGCCGAGCCTGCCGTTGGTCCGCCGGTACACGGCGATGTGGGCACGGGCAAAGTACTTCAACGCCCACGCCAACAGCGTCGAGTTGCGGATCCGTTCGGACAGGCGGCCCATCCCCCGTGCGTAGCCTGCGGCGGCTGACTGCAAACGCCTACTTCTTGGTACGACGGCTGCCGCCGTGCCAGTCCTCCTGCTTGCCAGCAGACTGTGCGTCGACGCCGAAGCTGGCCAACTGCGGCCGCTCCCGCAGCGAGCGCTTGAGCTCGGCGAATCCGGGGAACGACGCGAGGCCGACGACGTGGTCCCACAGCGCGACCGCGTCGGCTGCACTGGGCAGCCTGCTGATCACCGGTCCGAAGAACGCCGTGCCGCCGGGTGGCTGGAAGTGCAGGATCGGGGTGCCGACGTCACGGCCGGTGAGGGCGAGTGCCTCCTCGGTCTCGGCCCTGAGTTCCTCGTCGAGGCCGGTGTCGTCCAGCGCGTCGGCCAGTTCGGTGGACAGGCCCGCTGCCGTCAGCAGGGGTTCGAGCACGTGCCGCGCCCCCTGGTCCGATGCGGACAGCGGGTCGACGGCGCGAGAGGTGTCGAAGATGCGCGTGCCGAGGGCTTCGTACAGCGGGCCGACGGCGTCGCGGCCGTGCTCGGCCCGGACCCTTGCGGCCACCCGCAGCAGCCGCAGGCCCGCGGTGTGACCCGCCTCGTACTCCGGTGGGAAGTGTGCGGTGTAGTCGATGTGCGCGTTGAGGATTCGTAGCGAGATGAATCGCCAGTCCACCCGGTAGTCACGCTGGGCGGCGACGATGCGCACCCACTTGCTCGTCATCCAGGCGAATGGGCAGACGGGGTCGAAGTAGAAGTGCAGGTCCGCCTCGCCCGTCGCACTCACGCCGGCTCGCAGATCACGATCGGGATCTTGCGGTCGGTCCAGGACTGGTAGTCCTCGAAGTCCGGGGTACATCTCGACGAGCTTGGGCCAGTACGCGGTTCCGCTCCTCCTCCGTTGCCTCGCGGGCGACGAGCTTGAGCATCTCGGCCTTGATCTCGACGGTGACGTTCGGATCGGCCTTGAGGTTCAGGTACCACATCGGGTGCTTGTCGCTGCCGCCCCTGCGATGCCACGACGATGACCTTGTCGCCGTCGCGGTGGAAGTACAGGGGGCTGTCTCGTGGCTCGCCGGTCTTGCGGCCCTTGGTGGTCAGCAGTCGCGACGGGAATGCCCTGAAAGTTGTCCGCCGAGCCCCTCGCCCTTGCCGCGGCGGTAGAAGAAGGTGTTGATGCGCGACATCCACTTGACGGCGAAGTCGCCGAACGCAGTGTCCATGTACTTGGGACGAGAGTTGGCCATCGTCGAAGCCTACCGCTGGATGAAGGGCCGAATGCCGGCCCGGATGTGTCGGATCTTGCCATCGGCGGTGAACAGAAACGTCTCGTCGACGTGTGCGCACACCCGGCGGCCTGCGATCGACGGTTTGGAGATCACGTCGTACGTCGCGCGCACCTCATTACCGTCGACGGCGAACTCGGGCGTCGTCGTCGCCGCGATGGTCCGATACTGCGGACCACGATTAAGGCTGCGGCGCAGGTGATTTCCCGAGAATCCGGTCTTTAGGCCCACCTCGACGCGGGTGCAGTCAGGGGCGAACGGGACCGCGTCGGCGTCGTGGCTGAGCGAGCGCGTCGATGTACGCCTGCGCGGCGGCGATGCGTTCGGCCTCGGTGATTGCCCGCGTTACCGGCACTAGATCCGCTCGATGATGGTGCCGGTGGACAGAGCGCCGCCGGCACACATCGTGATGAGCGCGGTGCTCTTGTCGGTCCGTTCCAGTTCGTGAAGCGCGGTGGTGATCAACCGGCTGCCGGTGCTGCCGACCGGGTGGCCCAGTGCGATCGCGCCGCCGCTGACGTTCACCGTTGTCCATGTCCGGCTCGTGCACCCGGGCCCACGACAGCACGACCGACGCGAACGCCTCGTTGATCTCGGTGATGTCGATGTCGCCCATCTTCATGCCGGCCTTCTCGAGCACCTTGGCCGTCGACTGCACCGGGCCGTCCAGGTGGTAGTACGGCTCGGAGCCGACGAGGGCCTGGCTGACGATGCGGGCCCGTGGCGTCAGGCCGAGCGCTCTGGCCTTGTCCTCGTCCATCCACAGCACCGCCGCGGCGCCGTCGGAGATCTGCGACGACGTGCCCGCGGTGTGAATTCCACCCTCTATCACCGGCTTCAGCGCCGCCAGACCCTCGAGCGTGGTGTCGCGCAGGCCCTGGTCCCGCGTGACGGCGGCCCGCTCGGCGGTGGGCTTCTTGTTCTCGTCGAGCACCGGCGCGACGATGGGGCTGATCTCGCGGTCGAAGCGGCCCTCGGCCCACGCCTGGGCTGCCTTGCGCTGTGAGTCGAAGCCGAACTGGTCGATCTCCTCGCGGGTGATCCCGCGGCGCTTGGCGATCCGCTCGGCGGCGGTGAACTGGTCAGGCAGGTCGATGTCCCACGACTCGGGCCGCAGGATCCCGCGATCGGGCCCTGCGTTCGCGCCGAGACCCACTCGGCTCATCGCCTCGACGCCGCAGGCGATGCCGACGTCTATCGCGCCTGCGGCGATCAGGCCCGCGATCAATCCGTTGGCCTGCTGGCCGCTGCCGCACTGGCAGTCCACGGTCATCGCGCCAACGTGCTCGGGCAGCCCGGCGACCAGCCAGCCCACCCGGGTGATGTTGTTGGACTGCTCGCCGTACTGCGTGACGCAGCCGCCGATGACCTGCTCGACCTCGCCGGCGTCGATGCCGGCCTTCTCGACGAGCGCCTTCTGCGTCAGCGCCCAGCAACTCGGTGGCATGCAGGCCCGGACAACCATCCGTTCCGCCGGCCGATGGGGCTGCGGGTGGCTTCAACGATGACAGGGTTACCCATTCCGCCAGGCTAGAACACGTTTCATAAGTCTGACAAGCTGCGATGCTGCCACGCCTTTGATCTGCGGTGAAGGCATGTTTTACTGGCACTAGAACACGTTGCAATTAGGAGCGCACAGCTATGGCACCCCTCAATATTCCGGCCGACTTCGACTTCCTGGATCCCGACGTCAACCTCGCCGGTCTGCCCGTGGACGAACTCGCGGAACTGCGCAAGTCCGAGCCGATCCACTGGGTAGACGTCCCCAGCGGCTGCGGCGGCTTCGAAGACCACGGCTACTGGCTCGTCACCAAGCACGCCGACGTCAAGGAGGTGTCGCGGCGCAGCGACGTCTTCTCCAGCTGGCAGAACGGCGCCATCCCGACCTGGCCGAAGGAGATGACGCGCGAGTCGGTCGAGATGCAGCGCAGCGTCATGCTGAACATGGATGCGCCGCACCACACCCGGTTGCGCAAGATCATCTCCCGCGGGTTCACTCCGCGGGCGATCGGACGGCTCGAGGAGGAGCTCGCGCCAGCGCGCCCAGAACATCGCGAAGACCGCCGCCGCCGAGGGCAGCGGTGACTTCGTCGAGCAGGTGTCGTGCGAGCTGCCGCTGCAGGCCATCGCGGGCCTGCTCGGCGTGCCGCAGGAGGATCGCGACAAGCTGTTCCGCTGGTCCAACGAGATGACCGGCGGCGAGGATCCCGAGTTCGCCGACGTCGATCCCGGCGCAGTCGTCGATGGAACTGATCATGTACGCCATGGCCATGGCCGACGAGCGGGGCAAGAACCCCACCGACGACATCGTCACCACCCTCATCCAGGCCGACGTCGACGGCGAGAAGCTGTCCGACGACGAGTTCGGCTTCTTCGTCATCATGCTCGCCGTGGCAGGCAACGAGACCACGCGCAACTCGATCACCCACGGCATGATCGCCCTCGCGAACAACCCGGATCAGTGGGAGCTCTTCAAGAAGGAGCGCCCGTCCACCACGGCCGACGAGATCATCCGGTGGGCCACCCCGGTCTCGGCGTTCCAGCGCACGGCGAACGAGGACACCGAACTCGCCGGCGTGCAGATCAAGAAGGGCCAGCGGGTGGTGATGTCCTACCGCTCGGCCAACTTCGACGAAGAGGTCTTCGAGGATCCGCACACCTTCAACATCCTGCGCGACCCGAACCCGCACGTCGGGTTCGGCGGCACCGGCGCGCACTTCTGCATCGGCGCCAACCTGGCCCGGATGACGATCAACCTCATCTTCAACGCGGTCGCCGACCACATGCCCGATCTCAAGCCCATCGGCGAACCCGAGCGGCTACGGTCGGGTTGGCTCAACGGCATCAAGCACTGGCAGGTCGACTACACCGGGGCCAGCGCCGGCGCTTAGCTTCGACTTCTCAAGTATCGCCGCGCGGACCGCGCAATCGGATCAAGGAGGATTCGGGTGGATTTCAGTCCGGACGAAGGGCAGCAGGCCGTCGCCGACGTGGTGACTTCTGCGCTCGGACGGGACAACAGCTGGGATGCGCTGGTCGACGGCGGCGTCGTCGCGTTCGGTGTCCCGGAGCGGCTCGGCGGTGACGGGCTCGGACTGGCCGAGATCGCGACGGCGCTGACCGAGATCGGGCGGCACGGCAACATCAGCCCCGCGTTCGCGACGCTCGGGTTCGGCCTGGTGCCGCTGCTGGACCTGGCCTCCGACGAGCAGCAGGATCGCTTCCTGGCGGGGGTGGCCAAGGGCGGCGTGCTCACCGCGGCGCTCAACGAGCCGGGTAACTCGCTGCCGGAGCGGCCCGTCACTAGTCTTTCCGACTCGGCCGGCGGGTTGAAGCTCTCGGGCACCAAGGTCGGCGTTCCACATGCGGAACAAGCGGATTGGGTCGTCGTCACCACCGACGGCGGAGTCGTCGTCGTGTCGCCGAAGGCCGACGGGGTGACGCTGACCAAGACGCCGACGTCCAACCACTCGGATGAGTACGTGGTGACCTTCGACGACGTGACGGTGCCGGAGGCCGACGTGCTCGCGGGCGCTTCCGGAGCCACCCCGGCGGCGACCTCTGGCACCGTACAGCGCGTCAATCAGCTGGCGCTCGCGGCCACCGGCGCGTATCGCCGCCGGCCTGGTCGCCGGCGCGCTGCGGCTGACCGCCGACTACGTGGCCACACGCGAGCAGTTCGGCAAGCCGCTGTCGACCTTCCAGACCGTGGCCGCCCAACTCGCCGAGGTCTACATCGCCTCGCGCACCATCGCGTTGGCGTCGACCTCGGTGATCTGGCGGCTGTCCGAGGGCCGCGATGCCGCCGAGGACCTCGACGTGCTCGGCTATTGGGTGACGTCGCAGGCGCCGCCGGTGATGCAGCTGTGTCACCACCTGCACGGCGGCATGGGCATGGACATCACCTACCCGATGGACCGGCTACTACTCGACGATCAAGGACCTGACCCGGCTGCTGGGCGGTCCGTCACACCGCCTCGACCTGGTGGGAGCGCAATGTACATCGAACTGACCCCCGAGCAGCGGCAGCTGCAAGCCGAACTGCGGCAGTACTTCTCGACGCTGATCTCGCCCGAGGAAGCCAAGGCGATGGAGTCCGACCGGCACAACGAGGCCTATCGGGCGATCATCAAGCGGATGGGTACCGACGGCAAGCTCGGTGTCGGCTGGCCGAAGGAGTTCGGCGGCCACGGGTTCGGCCCCATCGAGCAGTCGATCTTCGTCAACGAGGCGCAGCGGGCCGACGTGCCGCTGCCCGCGGTGACGCTGCAGACCGTCGGGCCGACGCTGCAGCAGTACGGCAGCGACGTGCAGAAGAAGAAGTTCCTGCCCGGCATCCTGGCCGGCGACGTGCACTTCGCGATCGGATACACCGAGCCCGAGGCCGGCACCGACCTGGCGTCGCTGCGGACCACCGCGGTGCAGGCAGGGCGACGAGTACATCGTGAACGGCCAGAAGGTCTTCACCACCGGTGGCCACGACGCCGACTACGTCTGGCTGGCCGTGCGTACCGACCCGGAAGCCGTTAAGCACAAGGGCATTTCGATTCTGATCGTCGACACGTCGGATCCTGGTTACTCGTGGACGCCGATGATCCTGTCCGACGGCGCGCACCACACCAACGCCACGTACTACAACGACGTCCGGGTGCCCGTCGACATGCTCGTCGGCGAGGAGAACGCCGGCTGGCGGCTGATCACCACGCAGCTCAACAACGAGCGCGTGATGCTCGGTCCCGCGGGCCGGGTGGCGGCGCTGTACGACCGAATCCACGCATGGGCGTCCAAGCCGGGCAGCAATGGCGGACGTTCCGCTCGACCACGACGACGTGCAAGCGCTCGCTCGGTGAGCTCAAGGCGATGTGGCGCATCAACGAGCTGCTCAACTGGCAGGTGGCTGCCGGCGGCGAGACCATCGACGTCGCGGATGCCGCTGCGACCAAAGTGTTTGGCACGGAACGCATTCAGTACGCAGGACGCCTCGCGGAGGAGATCGTCGGCAAGTACGGCAATCCTGCCGACCCCGAGACCGCGGAACTGCTCGAGTGGCTCGACAGCCAGACCAAGCGCAATCTGGTCATCACGTTCGGTGGTGGCGTGAACGAGGTGATGCGCGAGATGATCGCCGCAGTCTGGGCTCAAGGTGCCGAGGGTTCCCCGGTGATGAGCGCTTGCGCGAAGAACAGAGAATCATGAGCGCCATCGACGACATCCAGGCTGCCGCCGAGCGCGTCAAGGCCGAGGGCAGGAGCAAGCCGCGGGTCGGTCGCCACCCGGTGAACCAGCCGATGGTCGATCACTGGACCGACGCCATCGGCGACAAGAACCCCATCTACGTCGACGAGTCCGCGGCCAGGGCCGCCGGGCATCCCGGCCTCGTGGCCCCGCCCGCGATGATCCAGGTGTGGACGATGATGGGGCTCGGCGGCGTTCGTCCGGACGACGATCCGCTGAGCAAGATCCTCGACTTGTTCGACGACGCAGGCTATATCGGCGTGGTCGCCACCAACTGCGAGCAGACCTATCATCGCTACCTGCGTCCCGGCGAGGAGGTCAGCGTCGCCGCCGAACTGACCGACGTCGTCGGCCCCAAGCGGACGGCGCTCGGCGAGGCGTTCTTCATCACGCAGACCATCACCTGGTCGGTGGGCGACGAAGACGTCGCCGAAATGATGTGGCGCATCATGAAGTTCATCCCAGCGGATAAAGCAGGCGACACGGCGCCGTCGTCTGTGCCCGACGATCTCGACGCCGACTCGGCCATGCGTCCCGCGTCGTCGAAGGACACCAAGTTCTTCTGGGACGGCGTCAATGCGCACGAATTGCGCGTCCAGAAGCGGCCCGACGGCAGCCTGCAGCACCCGCCGGTGCCCGCACTCTGGCTCGACAAGGAACAGAACGACCGACTACGTCGTGGCGTCGGGCAACGGCACGGTGTTCAGCTTCGTCGTGCACCACGCGCCGAAGGTGCCCGGCCGTACCTTGCCGTTCGTCATCGCACTCGTCGAACTCGAAGAGGGAGTGCGCATGCTCGGTGAGCTCCGCAACGTCGACCCCGCCAGTGTGGAGATCGGAATGCCAGTCCGCGCAATGTACATCGACTTCCCGGCCAACGACGTCGGCCCAGCCTGGACCAATTACGCGTGGGAGCCTGCCAAGTGAGTGCACACGTCATCGAGGTCGGGACCAAGCTGCCCGAACTCGTGCTCTACGGTGACCCGACGTTCATCGTGTCCACCGCCATCGCCACGCGCGACTACCAGGACGTGCATCACGACCGGGACAAGGCGCAGGCCAAGGGTTCCAAGGACATCTTCGTCAACATCCTCACCGACACCGGCCTGGTGCAGCGCTTCATCACCGACTGGGCGGGGCCGACTGCCGTGATCAAGACGATCGGGCTGCGGCTCGGGGTGCCCTGGTACGCCTACGACACGGTGACGTTCACCGGTGAGGTGACAGCTGTCGACGACGGCCTGATCACGTTGAAGATCAAGGGCAGCAACAGTCTTGGCGATCACGTCATCGCCAACGCGACGCTGGTCTTCGGCTCTTCGCGCGAGCGCTCATCGCTGACGGCGGGGGCTTCCTGATGCCGGGCGAGCTTTCTGGTAAGGCCGCGATCGTCGGGATCGGCGCCACCGACTTCTCCAAGAACTCCGGCCGCAGCGAGCTGCGGCTCGCCTCCGAAGCGGTGCTCGACGCGCTCGACGACGCCGGGCTGACCCCTGGCGACGTCGACGGCATGGTCACGTTCACGATGGACTCCAACACCGAGGTTGCCATTGCGCGCGCCACCGGTATCGGAGACCTGAAGTTCTTCTCCAAGATCCACCACGGTGGCGGGGCGGCGTGCGCGACCGTTCAGCAGGCGGCCATCGCGGTGGCCACCGGCGTTGCCGACTGCGTCGTCGCATACCGCGCCTTCAACGAGCGCTCGGGGATGCGCTTCGGCCAGGTCCAGATGCGGCTGGTGGAGAACGCCGACTCCACGGGGGTGGACAACTCGTTCTCCTACCCGCACGGATTGTCCACGCCCGCAGCACAAGTCGCGATGATCGCCAAACGCTACATGCACCTGTCTGGGGCCACCAGCAGGGACTTCGGTGCGGTGTCGGTGGCCGATCGCAAGCACGCCGCCAACAACCCGAAGGCGTACTTCTACGAGAAGCCGATCACCATCGAGGAGCATCAGAATTCGCGGTGGATCGCCGAGCCGTTGCGACTGCTGGACTGCTGCCAGGAGACCGACGGCGGCGTCGCGCTCGTGATCACCTCGGCCGAACGCGCCAAGGACCTCAAGAACCGGCCTGCCGTGATCGAGGCCGCGAGCCAAGGCGCCAGCCCGGACCAGTACTCGATGGTGAGTTACTACCGGCCCGAGCTCGACGGCCTTCCCGAGATGGGTCTGGTCGGCAAGCAGCTGTGGGCGCAGTCCGGCCTGCGGCCGACCGACATCCAGACCGCGATCCTCTACGACCACTTCACCCCGTTCACGTTGATTCAGTTGGAGGAGTTGGGGTTCTGCGGTTGGGGTGAGGCCAAGGACTTCATCGCCGACGGCGCCATCGAGATCGGCGGCCGACTGCCCATCAACACCCACGGCGGTCAGCTCGGTGAGGCCTACATCCACGGCATGAACGGCATCGCCGAGGGTGTGCGCCAGCTGCGCGGCACCTCGGTCAATCCCGTCCCCGACGTCGAGCACGTGCTCGTCACCGCGGGTACCGGGGTGCCGACGTCCGGGCTGATTCTGGGCTGAGCGTCTGAGGGCGTGCCCGAGGCTGTAGGCGTCGGGCTCGTCGAGATTTGGCCTGACCCCTCAACAGTTTCGTGCGCCCCCGCCTACCTCGACGCCGGTAATGTCGATCCACGTAGCTGAACAGGCGTGAGGGGAGCCGTGTCGTGGGGATCCAGCCCGACGTCAGCCCGTACGGATCGCAGACCGTGACGGGTCCCGGCTGGCCGAACGTCGACGAGGATCAACTTGCGGCGGCCGCCGCCCAGTACGAGGCGTTCGCAGCCAAGCTAACCGGGGCGGTGGTGCCGCAGCAGACGAGTCAGCTGATGAGCCTGACCGACAGCTGGAAGGGCGGTGGTGCGCTTGCCGCCACGGGGGAGGCCACCCCGATCATCGGCGGCCACGAGTCCAACGCGGCCCAGGCGGCTGCCATCGCCCTCAAATTGCGAAGCATGGAAGTCACGGTCGCGAAGACCAAGGCCTTGGTGAACGCCACCGCGCTGGAGGCCCAACGCGAATGCGAGGCGATTCAGGCGCTGCCGGTCAGCAACACCTCCGAACTGATCCAGAGTCGCGTCAAGATGGGCCTGTCACAGAACATCGCCTACGTGAACGCCAATACCACCGAGTTGGCCAACGGTCTCGGGGTCCCGCCGAACGTCCCCAATCCCAGCGCACCACCAGGAATGGCTCAGGCCCAGCAAGCCGGCCAAGACGGTTCGCAGCAGGCGACGCAGATGCTCGGGCAGCTGGGTGGCATGGCGGCGCAATTGCCGGGACAGCTCGCCGGAATGATCACTCAGGCGCCGCAGCAGCTCTTACAACCGCTGCAGCAGCTGTCACAACCGGTGCAGCAACTCACGTCGATGTTCGGCGGCAAGGGTGGCTCCAGCGCGGGAGCGACGCCGTTCTCGGCGTTCTCCAACCACCCGTTGGCCGGTGGGTCGGGCGCGGGCGGTGGGGCAGGCATGGTCAAGGCCGCGTCGGTACCCGGCTCCGGCGGCAGCCCCGCGCAGACCCCGTTGATGGCGAAACTGGTGGGCACTTCCCCGGAAGCCGTTGCGGTGCCCGCTGGTGCGGGCAGTGCGGCGGTCGGCGGAGTGGCGCCGGTGGCGGCGGGCGCAGGGATGGGCGGCATGGGCATGATGGGCCAGCGCGGCGAGGGCAACGGAGGCTCCGCTGCATCGCTGCCGGCTCCGCCGCCGCTCGAGTACGACCTCGACGCGGACGTCGACGATGACTGGTGACTCGGGAGGTGCGCGCTGATGACTAGCCCGTTGGAGAAGCCCGAAGGCATCTGCGTGGAACCCGGCGTCAGTCGAGCTGCCGCCGATGCCGATGATTCCGCCCGGCGAGGATGCGATGAGCATGACGATCTCTGGAGTGCTGCCGACGCTGACCACGCCGCTGACCACCAGCGTGGCCGCGCTGTCGGCGAAGGAGGCCATGTTCTCGGGCAAGGTCGTCGAGGCCCAGTCGGCTTACCAGAATGCCGACGATTCTGGAGGACAGTCGGTCGGCCAGCTGTCCAGCATGATCGGTCAGGTTGGTCAGCTGGTGCAGCAGGCTGGCGGCGCCGCCGGGGGCGCCGGCGGCGGTTCGAGCGTCTTCGGCTCGCTCATGGAACAGGCCATGAAGGCCGCTCAGGGCGGGGGTTCGGACAACGGGGGTTCGCAACAAGCGTCCGACGGCCAACCCGCGGCCGGCATCTCACCCGCGGGTCAGCCGACGGCCGGGCCGCCTATTTCTGGCCAGCCGTCCGGCGGCCAGGGTCCCGCAGGCGCGAGCGTTGGCGGTCCGCAGCCACGTGATGACAGCACCGCCCCAAGCCACGACCTCGGTCCCCAGCACGACGACCGCGAAGCCACACAGCACGGGCGCCCGCCGAGCGGCCCGCTGTCGAGTCCGCGGGACCCGGTGATCTCTCAGACGGTGCGGGGCCGCCCCCGATCGCTCCGCCCGAGCACCCGCGTCGCGGCGACGACGATCTCGCGCGCAGGATGTAGTCGGGAGCGCCGATCCCCGCACGGCATGACTTCCCCGCTTCCCGCCGCCGGATGAGTGCCGTCATGAGCACACCTGCCAGACGAAGCATTGACCAACGGCCAAGTCTTCGCCGGTTACCGGATTCTCGGCGCCTCCAAGCAGGACTTCGTGATGGCCGTCGAGTCTGCAAGTCGGGGCTGCTAGTCCGTAGGGGTGTTGCGTGGTTCATCTTTGCCGTGAGCAAACAGCGCGATGTCACCACACGTCGTTGGTCCAACGAGGTACGCTGACGAATCCGTGCTTCTCGGAGGCTCGATAATCAGAAATTGCTACACCCGTGGTATTCAACGCAAACGTCAATAAAATCGCGAGTTAGTGAGCGCGCGGTCGTTGTCTGTCAACGGACTACATAACACCAATTCAGCGCCAGTAATCGAGTTTCAGGGACCTTCGAAGGACGGTGACCATCAGCGGGGTGGAGAGCATGGGCGACAACACTTTGCTGAATGTGGCTTGTGGTGCAAAATGTCGAGTGGTACGTTGCTAGCACCACGTGGAGGTGGGGGGTGAACGTGATTTCGATGCAGCTAAGTCGTGAGCATTTGCAAAGAGCGCCAACAAGGTACCGGTCTGTGCACTCGGGGCACGGGGGTGCCAGCACGACTGACTCGGGCGACCCTGGCTTCCAGACCGAGACCGCGCGCCGTCGGCACTACGCAGGTCCAAAGCCATCCACAAGCTTGGCGAGAGCCGCTAGGTCTCTGGTGCGGGGTAAGGGAATGGATCAATCGAACGTGACTCAGATATCGCCGTCTTCGCGCCTCGCGCCGCCGCGAAAGTCTGTCCGCCTTGAGTAGTCACCCCACCGTGCCGACGCCGAGTAGCCCGAGGGTTGCCAAGCGAGTTCAGTCGCTCAAGGTCGGCGCGACTGCACAGATCCTGCCACTGATAGTCAACTACGGTCTGAATCTGCTTGCGACTCCGTATGTCGTGGGTCATCTTGGGCTGCACAACTTCGGTATCTGGGCGATGACCGGCGCGATGGCACAGTATGCCGCCCTGCTTGACCTTGGGGCATCGCGTGCGGCGAACCGGTATGTGTCCCTCTTTCACGCCCGTGGTGAAAGCGATAAGGAACGCACCGTCGTCGGAATCTGCGTCAGTTTGGCCATTGGGCTCGGAGCGGTGGTCTGTGCGTTCGCCTTCATTTGTGCAGGCATGGTCGAAAGACTTTTCCGCACCGGCGATTCGGCCCTTACACGCTTTCTTCTGCTCTGCTCGGCGGCGATACTCATCTGCGGACTCCTGGCCAGGATATTGGCCTCAGCGTCCTTTGGGCGAGGCCGACAACTCCCTCCGAACGTCGGTTTAGCCATGTCGGGAGGGTCCCAAGTAGTGGGCGGCGTCGTGGCACTTGCGCTCGACCCGACCCTGCGCAACTTCGCACTCGGAACCGCTGTGGGGGCGGCCATCGGACTGTCTGTCGTCGTCGTCGTCATCGTCATCGACGAGGGTCGGATCACCATAGGTCACCCGAGGATGGACTTATTTCGCGAAATCATCGGATTCGGAATGAAAAGCCAGGTCGCCGGCGCTGCCGACGTCGTTCTGTACCAATCCGGAAAGCTGATCGCAGGCATTCTGATCGGCCCTGCGGCGGCGGGCGCCTATGAAATCGGAATCCGGTTGATACAAGGTGTTCAGGCGTTTGGCGGGGCTGCCTCCGTTGCCATCGGCACGCATCTCACTAGGGCATTTGCCACGTCGGGGATGGATGGTATCCGCGAGCACTACGTGCGTCTGACTCGGCGGAACGCCGCAGTAGCCATCTTCCTGCCGTTCATGCTTGGAACAACAGCCATATCCGCCGTGCCGCTATGGCTAGGCGAGCAGCACCAAGCAGTAGTCACCGTCGCCAGCGCTCTCGCTTTCAGTATCGCGATAAATGTCTCGACTGGCGTGTGCAGTGCGACCGTGTATGCCGTCGGCCGGGCAGGACTGATGGGGGCTGAGGGCGCGTTCTATGCCGTCGTGTCGGTTCTCTTGGCTGTTCCGCTGGCCGAAGCGTTCGGGTTTGGCGGCCTTGTTACCGCGTACGCCGGCTGGATAGCCCTGGGCAATCTGGGCGGATTGTGGTTCATGCACACGCGAATTGGCATACCGATGAAGGATTACCTTCGAGCCGTTGCTGGGCCGTTCGCCGTGGCCATACTCGCCGCCGTGGTGGCGACGCCGATCAACCTGATCGCCGCGCCGGGCAATCGTGCTGAAGCAATCGTGCCGTTCGTGGTGTCGAGTTTGGTGTTCTGCGCCATCTACCTGGGACTGGGCTGGCGGCTGGACTACCTACCCCGCATCCTCGGCCGCGCCCGACAGTCACCCACTCCGGCGCAACACGACGTATCGCTCGATCACGAATTCGATGGAAACACAGCGCCCGTAGCGGGCCCAGAAGGTGAGCGACATGATGGAAGCCTGTGAGAAAAGCCCAGCCGCAGTCGTGCCGCTGGAGACGAGACGATCAACGATCAGCGTTATCGGCCTGGGATACGTCGGCTGCGTATCCGCAGCTTGTTTCGCATCGCGGGGCCACTCCGTCATCGGTGTGGACGTTGATCCGATAAAGCTGGATTTGTTGAGCAGCGGCAAGGCACCCGTCGTCGAAGAGCGCATCGCGGAGATCACCGCCGACGTCGTTGCATCCGGTGCGCTGACCGTGAGCAGGGATGCCATCGCCGCTGTGCTGGCAAGCGACGTATCCCTTGTTTGCGTGGGGACGCCTTCGTCGTCGAACGGCGGTCTTTCCACGGCGTATCTCGAGCGGGTCAGCGAGCAAATAGGAGCCGCTTTAGCGGAGAAGTCGGAGTGGCACGTCGTCGTGTACCGGAGCACGATGATTCCCGGTACTTGCGAGAACACGCTGATTCCGATCCTGGAAAGGGCTTCGGGCAAGCGAGTCGGGGTCGACTTCGGCGTTTGCGTGAACCCCGAATTCCTCAGGGAAGGTAGCAGCGTAAAGGACTTCCTGGATCCTCCCAAGACGGTAGTCGGCCAGAGCGACGACCGCAGCGGGGCCGAAGTATTGAAGCTGTACGACGGGTTGGGCGGTCCGCGGTTTCAGGTTCCGATCGCGATCGCGGAGATGACCAAGTACGTCGACAACAGCTTCCATGCTCTTAAGGTGTCCTTTGCAAACGAAATCGGGGCGCTGTCAACCAAACTGGGGCTCGACTCTCACGCGGTAATGGACATATTCGTGTCCGACACCAAACTGAACATCAGCCCCGCCTACTTGCGACCCGGGTTCGCGTTCGGTGGATCCTGTCTGCCAAAGGACGTTCGCGCCCTTGTTCACACAGCCCGCCGCAATGATCTGGAATTGCCGTTACTCGCGAATCTTCTGAATTCGAACGAAGCGCACCTGCGCCGTGTGGTCGACTACGTCATCTCGCTCGGGCGGCGCCGTATTGGCGTGTTCGGGCTGTCCTTCAAACAGGGCACCGATGACCTACGCGAAAGCCCGATGGTGGAGCTCGCCGAGCGTCTGATCGGCAAGGGTTACGACGTGCGGATCTTCGACAGCAGTGTGACCCTATCCCGCCTACTCGGTGCCAATCGAGCCTATATCGAAGAACGCCTGCCCCACATCGGTCATCTCCTGACCGGAGATACGGAAGAGGTTCTCGAACACGGAGAGGTGTTCATCGTAGGCTCGAAGGAGCCGTCCGTCGTGGCTGCCGTCGACCGCATCGCCGACTGCCATACGGTCATCGACTTGGTACGGCTACCAGAAGCGACGACACGTCGAGAAGCTGCCAACTACAGCGGTATTGGCTGGTAGGTCTTGCCTGCGCTAACGCCCATCACTCGACGATAAGACGGTATAACTCGTCGAAACGCCGTGAAATGACATCCACATCGAATTCGTCCTGTATTCGTTTCAGAGCGTTGGCTGCGAATCGTGCTCTCGCGTCGTGATCAGTGACCACGTAAGTTATGGCGTCAGCAAGTTCGGCCACATCGTCGGGATGCACTAAGACACCGCACGACTCGTCGAGAAGCTCGGGAATTCCTCCGACGTTGCTTGCGACGACGCAAATGCCCTTCGCCATCGCCTCCAGAATGGCCATGGGCTGGCCCTCGCTTCGGGACGGTAGAACGAGGACCTGCGCACTGGCCAGCAGCTCCGGTACGTCTGTACTGGCAACCCATCCGCGCACGTCAACGCTTGCGCCCACGCCAAGTGCAGCGACCCGATCGCGTGCGCGATCGACTTCACCGTCGCCAGCGATTGTCAATCGTGCCCCTAGACCTCCATCGCCGGCTATCTTCGCCCAGGCCTCGAGCAACGTGAAGGTGCCCTTGCGATCGCCGACCGCTCCCAGAAAGACGACGTGCACCGGCGCTTGGGCGTGCTGCTCTACCGGCGAACCGGGACGTATTGCATTTGGCACGACGACGACGCGGGCGCGGGGGGCGATGTCCTGCAACCGATCTGCCCACGTGCTACCCAGCGCAATCACTGTATCGGCCCGCTCCAGAGTCGTACGAATGAGTAGCCGAACAGGAGAAGGTGCGTTTGCGAAGAACGTCTCGAATTCAGAACCGTGTACGTGCATCACGATCGGCACTCGAAACACCGCTGCAATCCACAGCAGGAGGGACTTCCTGAAGAAGCTGCCGTTCGACGACGTGTGTATGTGGACTACGTCGGGTCGGTGAAATACCAACTCGAACAGGAAATTGAGCAGGCCCATCCCGAAGGCAACCACCCGAGTCGCCACCGAACCGTTGCGGTGTGTGGCCACGTGGCGGATGTGCCATTGGTGCCAGAGAGGGGTCTCACGGACCGTCCGGACGAACGTCGCAATCCCGCCCCGAGTGCTGGTGCTCGTGGAAACCCACAGAGCTCGACGATGTTTCGCCACTACGGCGTTCCTGGTGTGAGGGGATTGAGATGGCTGTGCCGTACTGCGGCGGAACCGGCGACGTCGATGGTGACATGACGTATCGTGCCCGCATCGGTCCAGGTCACCTCGATGCGGTCGTGGTTCGACTCAATGCAAAGGTCGGCAGTCGAAACCCCGTCGGCAGGAGTGAGCAGAGCGGCCATCGCGAGTGGTACATCGGCAACGCAGGTCGCGCCGAGCCACCATGCCGGCGTGCGAGATTCAAGGCATTGCGAGGACCAGCCCACGTTGCGTGCCTCGTTGGCCCTGACTTGATCGTGGGCAGTAATGGCCGTGCCGGCGTAGAGGATTTGAAGCACCTGCGAATCGTCACGGAAAACGGCGTGCCCACCTTGCACGGGCCGTACGTCCAACTCATGGTGCAATGGCCAAGATGTGCGAACCTCGTGACTGCCAGCTCCGCTGATGAGGTCGACGACCAGAATAGCTCGATCATCGGGCGGCGCAATCAGCCATCGTCGATGTACTACACGACCCTTCAACCGTGTATAGCCGTCGTGCTCGGCATCGACGACTCCGGCGGAAAGGTCCACTCGTCGCACCTTGGTGTGGGCGTGCTTGGACCAGAGAAACGCCCCACCGGTGACCGACTGATCTTGGCCATCGACGGTGACTGTGGCATGCGCGGATGTTCCCCGCATCACCGAGCGCCACTGCGGATTACCGTAATAGCTCCCGGTGCCCGGGTCGTTGATCAGATCCTGTCCGTCGTAGCCCAGCGTCACGGCGAGGGCGTCCGCATGGCCGTGCGCCGCAATCGACAGATAACCAAGCGGCCCCACGTCCATCGTGATTCGACGCCGCCCATCACGCAACACCACCAGACCGCCATCGGTAGCGAAGTAGCTGTCGGCCGCGGTGAGTGCGCGGTCAGACTGCGCGGGTAACGGCGGTTCCCGCAACGATTTCGCAGCCTCGAAAAGCCACTGCGCATCCAAACTCTCGTGTCTGGCCTGCACGCCGACGGCACCCCAGCCAAAGGGCGCGACGATGCCAAGATGGTCCCGAACTGTTCGAAGCGGTTCTGGTCCAAGCCGTAACGCGAATCCGTCGTCGTTGTCACCGTATAGCGGATCCGAATCATGATGGCCCACAACGGCAGCCAGGTACTCGGAGCTCCTACGGATTGCATCCGCAATCGGCTGCGGCGGCTCCCCGTCCCGTTGCGCCAGCAGGGCAGCGACGAGATGGAGGAGCTCGACGGTGAACATCTGATAGCCCACAGCCTGTTCGGCGCCCGAGCCGTCCGGCAGTATCTGTCTGGCGGCCTCAGTGGACAGGGTCCGCAGGGCACGGCTCTCCCATTGAGGTGCAAGCGCCAGCTCGGGGAACATGATCGCGACGGTGGCGAGACCAGCCATTTCACCAATCAGGTGGTTGTTGGCGGAACTGAAACGGGATCGATCCCGCCAGCATCGCCACGCGCTGTCGGCAAGGACGCGAACGATGCGCCGATAGCGCTCGACGGTGAGCTCCGGCGCGTCGCGAAGCCCCTGAAGGGTGACGGCGATCGAGATCGCGCGAACTCCTGCCTCGAACGCGCCGCGCCATGCGATGCCGTGGCCAGGGGGATTCTGTTCGATCCAGGAATCGAGTTGCTCGAATGCAGCTGCACTGTAACGACTATCGCCCGTGAAAAGCCAGGCCTGGGCGAGCCAGGGCAGATGCTGTAGCCGATTGAGTTCCCATATCCACTTGACATCTGCCGTCGCGGCACGGTGGTCGATCTTCTCCGCAGCGGCGTCCGGCCACCGCACCCCCGCAATCGGGTCGAAATTCCAATCGATGGGACGCGGAAGTGAAACCTCGGGATAGCCGAAGTAGGTGAAAGAGTACCTCGCGACCCGGTCGGCCGAATCAAGCAGTGCGGCAACCATTTCCGGACTTCGCTCGGCAATTTCGAATGCGCGTTGACTGTCGAGGAGCAATGGTCGATTGACGCCATCGCGGAACCGCTGAAGTGCACGTTCCCAATTCGGCGGGCCCTCCGATGCCGACAGTGCGTCAATGCTCCTGTTCGACAGGGCTGGCAATAGTGGGCGACCCGCTCTTCCGACGCGCCACAGAAGTTCCCGGCCCTCCATCGAGCGCAATCGCCGCGCGTACCACCTCAGATCCGCCATCAGGGGCTCCGTTACGTCTGCCTAGATCGATCGACGACGTCGTGGAAGATGTCAAGAAGTCGTCTGGCTGCCACTGTCGAATCGAAGTGGCCGTTGAAGTGCTCCAGCGCAGCCTTACCCTGCAGCTCCGCTTCGCTGGGTTCGGCCAACAGGTCCAGCGCGCGCGAAAGTCCCGCGGCATCATCAATTCCCGTGATACTGGATCCCGGCGGCTGATACTCGGGTAACGCTCCAGCGGTCGAGACGAGGGTGGGGACGCCGAGTTGCAGGGACAGCACCTGAACGCCGCTTTGTGACGCACTCCGACAATGCACGATTGACCCCTTGGCTCGCGCGAGTTCGTCGGCAACCTGTCGGTATTCGAATGCCCGACGGTCCCAGCGGGTGTGGGCTGGCAGCGGGCATGAGATGTCCCCCGTTCCGAGCAAGACCAGTTCGTCGCCCTGCCAGTCGCTGCCTCGCGTGTGGGCATCCCATGCGGCAAAGACCACGGCGTGGTTCTTGTACGGCCGTTGCCGCCCCACCAGTGTGAAGTTGCGCCGTCGCTGCGCCGGAACGAAGTCGGGAACCAGCGTGGGGTCGAGATCACTGATCAGTGGCGCCACGTATGTCCGCGTTGTCGCTCCCGCCGCACGCAAATTGTCTGCGACGTAGTTGCTGAAGACTACGGTCGCATCCGCGTCGGCGTCCCACCGATCGAAGAAGAGCCGGTTCCACCATGGCGCGGAGTGTGTTTCGTCGTGCGGCTTGTCGTCATGCACCATCCGAATGCGTGGGGCCAGGGTGGCAAACGCGCGCCATCTAGGGTCGCGCAGCAACTCGGTCACGACGATGTCCGGCTTGAACGACGCCGCACGACGATATGCGTCAAGCACCGGAAGCCAGCCAGATGTGGGCACGGGGCGGCCAAGAAGAACCGTCTCGTAAGGGCGTGCGCGATCCGATTCAGGATGAAGGTCCGACGTGACGAGCATGACTTCGGCGCCGAGACTCTGGAGGTTCTCAGCGTGTATGCGCGCAATCGGCCGAAGCCACGGCGAGAGCCACAGGACCCGCATCAGATACCTCGCACCTGGTGGTAACTGTCGGACGCGGACCGCGCGGGGGATACGCTGACCAGGCTGTCGATGGCCGCACTCGCATCAACGCATATCCTGCCGCGACGAGTTCGGAACAGTCTCGCGAAGGCCTTCTCCCGCTTGGTGGTTCCAGATACCAGAATCGCTGGTGTGTCCTCGGGCGATGTCGACGGCCACCACCATGGCCTCCGCAGCAGTCGGACCGACGTAGGCAATTTCTGCGGCAGATTCCCAAACCCTTGAAGCGACACAACGGTTACCGCGAGACCGCTGCTAGCCAACTCCGACGCAACCCGAAGCCTCTCGGTCACGGTGACCGGGTCGTGCAAACCGTCAACGGTGACGAGCACACCGGGATGCGCCACACCTCGACCTCGGCGGCCGCGGAGCCGTTGTTTGCTGCCCTCGCAGAGGGACACAGCGGCGAGATAGAGTTCAGCAGTCCGCACCCCGTACCGGTACTCGAGTTGCAATGCCACGCCTGCGCGCTGCAGATCCTTCGAACGTCTCAAACCGGCGGAGTCTCCGGTCACCGTTCCATTTGCGCGGTGGCGAACGGCGATCTCGTCCTCCAGGCGCAGCCGCCAACCAGCCTCGACTGCGCGTCTCTGCCAATCGGCCTCTTCGCCGTACATGAAGAAGGCCTCGTCAAAGTGCCCGAGCGAGTCCCATGCCTCATGGCGTATCGCCAGACACGCACCGGTCAGGTAACCATCGACGGACGTTGGCTGTGAGCGAAAGAGGTTCGACAGGAACGTTCCCCGTAGCCGCTCCGCTACCCCGAGCGGCCCCCCTATTGCGTTTAGCAAGGTGGGTCTGCGATGAGCGTTGTCCCAGGGCAAGTGTTTTCGGGACAGGAACGACGCCGACCGGTCATGCTCATCTGATTCTGATGTCATCGGCGCGGCGGCAGCGGTTCTTGGGTCATTGATCGCGGCGCGCGTCAACGTCAGCGGGCCGATGAGTTCTGCGTCTGGGTTCAGCAGCAGAAGATCGACGTCCGGCAACATCGCGGCAAGCGTGTTCACTGCGCGAGCGAATCCGATGTTCTCGGAGCCGAGATGCCAGTGAACATGGGGCATGCGATCCGCGAGGCGACGGACGTCCAAATGGGTGGACCCGGAGTTATCCCAGACATGCACGTCATGCCCGGGTAGGTACTCCTCTACTGAGGCGATGCACGTCTCGAGCTTGTCGGCCGAGCGGTAGGCCACGATGAGTACTGTCAAGGGGCGTGAGATCGAATGCTGGCGATCAGGCAGTTGAATCATTCCTCCAAACCGCTCGGCGCATTGTCGAGCGGGATCACTGAGTCCATTGCCTGCACTTCGACGTCCACCGGTCGGAGACCCAGGACCGGTGCGAACGAGGCGACAACCCTTGGTGGCCTATTCGTCGAGGTCGTTCTGTGATTGGTCGAGCGCGAATACGCCAAATCGCCACCCCCGCCTGCAATGTGGGCGTACGGGGCGTACGGGGCGTACGGGGCGTACGGGGCGTACGCCGGGCCGACGTGACGCGAGCGCACCGAGGTTGATGATTGATTCAAGATCGCCCGACCACGCAGTGGCTGGCCATGACAGTGGGATTCGCTATCGATGTAGTCATCGTATGTACCAATCGGGTCTGTTCGCCGTCCGCCGGCTTCACCGACGGCGGGCGTCGTCGAGTGAGGAGCCGTGACGCCTCATCTGCTCGAAAATGACGTGACGGACCTCCCCCGGGCCGCCCGGGAACGCAGCCGTATGTGGTGCGGCAAGTCATTATGTGCAATGTTGCCAAGATTTTGCAAGGTCCTGTAGATGAGCGGCCGCGATACCGTCGAAGACGGCTCTTAACAGGTGATGGAGGAAATCGCGTCGTAACCAACTCATTGGTCAAAGGCGTTGCCAGCGGGTGTTGTGGCTAGGTAGGTTGGCATCAGCTCAGCCGGCGCGGCGTCGAGGTGGCGACGACCTGAACTGTGCAAGGATGACGAGGTCACATCAGTAGCACCCGGCACTGTGGTACCAGTGCCGGCGTTGATCGGGGGTTTTGGCCGAGGTAGGTCATAGCCAGTTGAGTAGCGAGCAAAGGTATTTTTTGACCGGGGGCTGGTGCATTGGACGCGCAGTTGTCACACTTCACGGATGGGCATCGCGTCGTACGCCGTTCAGCCAGCCCCGATCGCTTGGCACGGGCGTTCGTCTTCGGCTGCGCTCACGGTGGAACGGAAACGGTGGTGCCGATACCGCGCATGTCTCGAATGAAAACGCTTCTGGTCGATCGATTGCGACTTCGCGCGGCCGACTCGGCGCCGACCGTCAAACCACGACGAGGTTTGAAGATCGGAGTGTCGTGAACGTTGCAAAATTCGTTCGCCCGCTCTCGCATTCTGACAATGGGGGAACGACGAAAGCGCACATTCTGGTGCTCGTCGAGAACCTCTCGGTGCCTTTCGACCGTCGAGTGTGGCAGGAAAGCAGGGCGTTAGTCGACGCGGGCTACCAGGTGACGGTGATCTGCCCGATGGGGGCCAAGCAGGATCGAGAACCCGAGGTGACCATCGAAGGAGTTCGTATCCTTCGATATCCGCTTACTACGGCCGTCGGCGGGCCGATCGGCTATCTCCGCGAGTACTCGGCTGCGCTCTGGCACACGATGCGGCTGGCTATTCGGGTCTGCCGTGAAGACACCGTCGACGTCGTACAGGCTTGCAATCCACCGGACCTTCTGTTCCTCGTCGCATTGGTTCTGCGGCTGACGGGTTCGCGGTTCGTCTTCGATCACCACGACTTGGTGCCAGAACTGTTCCAATCCCGTTTTCCGCACAGAGGTCGCACTCTCTATTGGATGACACGAGTCGTGGAGCGGCTGACTTTCGCGACAGCCGATGCGGTCATCGCAACGAACGAGAGTTACCGCAAGGTAGCGATCGAACGAGGCAAGATGAGTCCAGAACGGGTTACGGTCGTCCGTAGCGCGCCTGACCTCAGCCGCTTCGTACGTCGCCAGCCTGCCCCGACCCTGCGTCGTGGCAAATCTTATCTAACGGCTTACCTGGGAGTCATGGGACCGCAGGATGGAGTCGATTACGCGCTTCGCGCACTAGCCCATCTTCGCTACGGACTCGGTCGCGAGGATGTCCACAGCATTTTCATGGGCGCTGGAGATGCGTTTGACGACATGGTGGCGCTGAGCGAGACGTTGGGCATAGCCGACGTGGTCGAATTCACGGGCCGCGTGTCGGATGAGTTCGTCCAGTGCTGCCTGTCCACTGCCGACGTTTGCTTGTCTCCTGACCCACCCAATCCGCTCAACGACGTGTCGACGATGAACAAGGTTGTCGAATACATGGCGATGGCCCGACCGACTGTGTCGTTTGACCTGCTAGAAGCGCAGGTTTCGGCCGGAGAGTCCGCGTTCTATGTGCACGGGGCCGACGTGGTGGAGTTCGCCAAAGGCATCAGAGACCTGCTCGATGAACCGGAACGCCGCGAACGTATGGGACGTGCGGGTCGCGAGCGTGTCGAGCGAGATTTGTCTTGGGACACATCGCGTCGCCACCTCCTTGAGTTCTATGAGTTCTTCGCCAAGCGGACGTCGGCACCGCAGAGCCCAGCGGCCAACCCCGCTAACGCATCTACCGAGGATGCGCACGGTTTCGTAGAGCTTGAGGTGCCGGTAGGCCTCGGTGATCTCGGCGTCGGTCACTGGGTTGGCCCGCCAGCGGTAGTAGGGCTGGCGGGCGAGCTTGAGTACCCGGCACGTCACCGCGACGGGAATCCCGTCGGCGGCGAGCTCGTTTGACGAGCGGGTAAAGCCTTTTCCCGGCAGATTGGACTGCGACAGATACGCCGCCGCCCGACGCAGCGCCTCGTTCTCCTGCTCGAGGTCACCATGATGCCTGACGCAGCCACCGATGCCGACACGGTGCATACAATAAGGGCAGCCAGGGCAGGTGCGATCCCGCCGAAGCTTCTCGAGTTTGCTGGATCGACGTCATCGGTCGGCTGGCATACAGTGCTCTCGCCCCTTGGGAAACTGCACGGAGGGCCCTAGAAGTGAGTCAAGAGAACGACGAGAAGCAGCGGAGCCAACGGTCAGCTCGGACGAACCATCCGCGTCCGCCTTGACGTCCGTTGGGACCTCGAACGTCTTCCCATCGACCCTCGGGCGAACGGGTGTGGCAAACTACAACTGATGGGGTGTTATTGTTGCCAAGGACTCACCAGAGAGAAACAATGAATCCGAATACGCTCGTCCGGCGGTTGATGCAACGACCGTTTGTATGCCTGTTCATCCTGATTTTGGCCGCTTTGGCGGCCTACGCCGGCTGGGCTGGCGCGAAGGGCGGGGCTGAGAGCCGGTCGGCCGTCGTCGTGGTTCCGCCGTGGAGTTTCATCGACGAGAATTTCAAGAACCCGATGCTCAACCTCACTGACAGAGCCACGGCACTGGCGACCGCCTTGGTGGTGGCGATCCAGCGTGGCGATGTGCAAGGCGCGGTTGTGAAAGCCGGCGCGACCAGCTACGACGCAAGCAACCTCTCTACCGACGCCCGAGATCCAACTCGATCCGCCGTCATTTTCTTAACCGTTACAGGCCCGAACAAGGAAGCAGCCCACGCGGGGGCCTTGAGCGTTATCGATGGGACGCGCGCCGTCCTCAAGGGAATGCAGGAGGACGCTGGTACCGGCGACCCTTCCTTCATGGCGCAGCTGCAGGTGATCTCGCCCCCACAAGAGACGACGACTTTCGCGGCTCGCCAGGTGCGCAGTGCCGCGGCATTCGGCGCGGCGGTGTTGATCGGAGGCATATTGATTTTCTGGGCGATCGAATCAATGCTCGATCGTCGATCGCGATTACGGGGACGTGGTATTCCGGCCCCACTTGAGAGCCTAGTGGTTGACCGCCGTAAGGGCGGTGACTGGCACGAACTGAATTCCAATTCCGAAAACGCATCCGAAATCGCAGGACCAACTCCTCGCGATTCCGAGAACGCTCCCCATCATTCCGAGAACGCTCCCCAACTCGATTGAAGAACGTGTTACCGGCTAACGGTCGCTCCCTGCACGCGTTGCCCGACCTCGAGACCGCTCCTCCCAGCGGCGAGATCGGTTCGTGGATCATTGCCTCAGCCGCGTTCATGTTGGTCGCTATGCGGCAAACCTATGTGCTCCCGGCACTTCCGCTTTCGCTCAGCCCGGCGCGCTTTCTGCTGTTCTTAGGCGCTGGCTTGTTCATTCTTGCTCGTCTGTTGGGACAGCGGTCTGGGTACCGTCTTGGCGTGCTGGGACCGATTCTAGCGACATATCTTTTGTCCACTCTGATGGCGTATGGCATAGGTATGACGCGGGAGTCCACGCCGATTCGCAACACTGATTATCGTATTATCGTCGAGATTATGCTCATTGTGGCGGTTATCTTTTGCTTCAACGTGGTACACAGCTACGTTGGGCTCAGGCGAGTCATCAAAGGGCTGGTTGCAGGAGGTGCTGTTAGCGCCATTTTTGCCATACTGGCGAATATCACCGGACTGGATCTAGCAACCTATCTGCGTCTCCCCGGCCTTGTTGAGCGGGGAACGATCCTGTACCGCGATCTCCTTCGTGGCGATGTGGTGCGTTCTCAGGGAAGTGCATCCCACCCCTTAGAGCTCGCAGCCGTGCTGACCATGCTATTCCCGCTCGCCGTCGGTCTAACACATAGTCTACGAGCGGGAGGCGATCGTTGGCGGCTGTGGGCCGTAGCGACTCTCACAATCTTTGCCGGCATTGCTGTCAGCGTTTCACGTTCGGCATTGATAGGTCTATTCGCGGCATTCGCTCTCATGGCGTTGTATTGGCCGATACGCAGAACGCTCGCCATGTTGGGAGGCATCCTTGGTCTGGCGATGCTTGTCTTCGTGGTGAACCGCTCTTTGTTCGAGGCATATTCATCGACACTTGGACTAGGGCGGGGCGACGCATCCGCACAATATCGTGTCGCCGCAGCGCAGTACATACTGTCAAACTTCTCGATATTTGGAATGTTTGGACAAGCCGGTGGACCAAGTGACCTTATCTTCGATAACCAGTATCTATTTCGACTGGCGGACACGGGAATATTTGGACTGCTCGCTTATGTCTTGTTAGTGGGAACAGCATTGGTGCTCGCGCTTCGCGCCTTCATGAACACGCGAAACCAGAAGAATTCCGAACTACCGGCTGCGTCTGCACACCTGTTCTTGGGTCTCGCAGCGTCGTTTACCGCGTATGCCGTGATGAACATTGTTCTCGATGCGGGTGGATTCGTGCAAATTTGGACCACGATGTGGCTGTTACTCGCCACCTCTGCCGTTGCATTCAGGATCTCCCAGCGACCAGATGACAAGCTCAATCCCGTATGGCGGCGGCGCGTAGTCGATGGGTGAAGTGATAGGGCGCACTGTGATACTTGTACAGAAGTTTCGCTGCGCTTTGACGGTCGAGTGCGGATGAGTGGAGTCGTAGTATCGCCACAGCCGATGCCGCCGTCGTCTCCAATCAAAGCCATCGCAAGATAGCGATCGAACGGGGGAAGATGAGCCCCGAGCGGGTTTCGGTGGTCCATAGTGCTCCTGATGTGAGCCGTTTCGGACATCGCCCTGGCTTTGTACCGCGAACTTGACCTCGAAATGACCGTTTACAGCGGCGAGACGGAACGCGGGCGCGGCGTTGTCCTTTGACCCGACTTGTCCCAAGTCGGGTTTCAAACCTGGTGAGCCGGTAGAGAGGGTTATTCCAACCCAACATGGTTATTCCTGGTGACCGCAGGGGGTGCTGTTACAGGTCTAACACGTCATTTTGAGTTGTATTACTTAGCCAAAGGCTTGTGCATTGTAGTTGGCTTATTGATGCTGGTTACATTTTATTGGATTGTGAAGCTACGCGGCAACGCGATACCGGTGATTGTGTTCCTCCTCTTCACCATTGCTAGGAGTCCTTTTTTGAACACCTATAATGTATCAGGAATGGAAAGATCACTGGTTACGTTTCTTTTGGCGCTGATGATATTGTTGTACTTCTTGTGGAAGAGCGCCGAAGGCGGGGTTATGCGCTCGGCTTTGCATCGCACTCGGGTTATTGACCATCTCACGCCCTGAAGCAATTATCTATGTTGCAATATATGCTGGTCTATTTGTCGCCAGAATGGTGAGAAAGAGCGAGTCGGTGCCCGATTTGTATCTTACGCTGGCGGTAGTAGGTGCAATTTTTGCAGAAACCGTTATCGGTCACGATCCGTTTGATGCGGTCGATGCGGTGTGAGCGGTGCACCCTGAGTCTGGCTAAGATCCGTCCTGGCTCCGTTGGCGCCGCGGCGGTCTTCTCATCGGACCTGTAGTCTTTCTGGTTGGGTGATCAGTTGGAAAGGGCGATGAGATTGAGTTGGCTTTCGTGCGGCCGCGGATTCGTCGTCGCTGCGATACTGTCCTTGGTGGTTGGGTCCGCGGCAGGGTGTGACGGCCCGCAGAGTGAACCGCGCGCAGCAGCAGAACCGCCAGCAGCAGCAGCAGCGGCCCCAAGCTTTGTCGGTGACTTCGAAACGGGCAACTTCGATCAGTGGCCTGTCTGCCAGAACGTCGCCGTGCGGAGTGTTGGCTGCAGCGCGTTAGGCCCCCCGACCTACAGCATGCAGGTTGAGAATTATCTCGTCCGGCAGGGCGAGTTCGCTGCCCGTTTCGAGGTCCGGCAAGGCGACGTGCCAGCCGGCGTTTGCTGCGGTGCCCGCGCCGAGGTGAGCGGCGAGGCGGACAGCCACGCCGGCGAAGGCGACGAACGGTGGTATCAGTGGAGCACCATGTTCGACGCTCAGTTTCCCACATCACACGGGCCACACGAATGGAGCGTCCTGTCCCAATGGCACGCCGACGCCGACGGATCACCACCGGTGGCCGTCGACGTGGGCGACGATCAGTGGAAAATTGTCCTGACGAAGTGGAATTCGCCCGGAGAACCAGATCCGCCGCAATTTGCGGTTTGGGGCGCACCAGTGGTTCGCGGCGTCTGGAATGACATCAAGATGCATATCAAGTGGTCCGCCAGAGACGACGTAGGGTTCATCGAGTTCTGGCTCAATGGCGGGCAGCAGGTGTTTACGGACGGACCGTGTGCCCAGCAGACCCGGTGCATGATCCGAACCCTGATGCCTGGTGGTGGCGGTGTGTACTTCAAGCAGGGCTACTATCGAGACCCTTCCATCGTCCCGACCGGCGTCGTCTACCACGACGGCTTCTCGATCGCCGACACCGAGGACGGCCTGGCGCCCCTATAAATCAGAATTTGCCCCTGTAGGCAAGCGGTTCCGATAGCAGGCTCGATAGTGGATCAAACATCACATGCCGGTGACGCAGCAACAGAAGGAATTGTTGTGACCGTGCTGGCAAGCCTTCCACTCGCCGCTGCGAGCTGGTTTGTCGTCGAGTAGCCTGCCCTACGTTGGCGTGCCGCTTTCGATCGGTTCCCGCTGGTTCGGAGTGGATACGGTGTCAAAAGGAGGTCGTCGCCAGCTAGCGCCTGACCCGAACTAGCCCATTTCCGGGCGGTCGCACTGCAGAGTTCGACCCTGCGGATTAGAAGCGGTGAACACTCGTCCCCAAGGTGAGAAATATGTCACGACCGACAACGGCAGCGACCGACGAAGATGCGATTCGGGCGAACTACGCCCAATTGCGTTCGCTCGTAGCGGCGGCTGAAAAATGCCGGGATACTGACAAACTCGAAGAAGCCGCAGCGCTTGCGTCGGCGGCCGCTCGGTTTGCGTGGTTCAACCATGCGGGTGTCTTTAGTGACCCCGCATTGGAGCGGTTGCTGGTGGACTTGAGTGGTCGGGTGCCGGACACTGGTCCTTTCCCTCCTCGATCGTCATCCCCCTCCCGCAAGAGGGTCGTGCTCCATATCGCCACCGAGTTATACCCCACCGGAGGGCATACCCAGATGCTCTCCAGATGGATCGCAGACGACAGTCAATCGCAACACCGCGTTGCTGTGACTCGCCAAGGTTGGCGCCCGATTCCAGACAAGGTGGCCGCACTAATCGCCGACCGCCCGGTACGCCTCGATGGCCGCCATCGGAGCCATTTACGACGCGCGGCGGCCCTGCGTCGCTTGTGTCACGAAGCGGACGTCGTGGTCGTACACACTCACCCGGACGACATCCAGCCAGCCCTTGCGCTCGCCGCCACGACCACGCCATGCATCGTCGTAAACCACGCGAGCCACGTCTTCTGGGCCGGTGTGTCGGTCGCGCGGACGACCCTCCACTTGCGACGCAGCGCCCAGGAGTTGTCAACCACACGACGTGGACTGCCTACGGACACAGCGTTTCTCGTGAATCGGCCACTCGCATTTCCAGAAGTCGACCTGCGGAGGGCGCAGGCCCGTGCGCATTTCGGGCTTGCCGACGGCCAGGTGGTGATTGCCACCGCGGCATCGGGCGACAAGTACGAACCACTCGCAGATGGCGACAACCTCGTTCAGCTGTTCGCGCGAGCAGCTGAATCCGATCCTCGTTTGATCGTGCTCGCAGCAGGGCCGCAGGCGGAAGGGCAGTGGCCCTCCGCTTACGAGGCCACCGGCGGGCGAGTTCGCGCGCTGGGATTGCTGCGCGGAGTGGGCACCCTTCTTGCTGCAGCAGACATCTACGTCGACTCGTTTCCGTTTGCGTCGATCACCTCGCTACTGGAGGCTGGGGCGTACGGCCTTCCGCTTGTCAGTTACCGAGGCCACGGTCCTGGTTGCGAGATCCTGAGCGCCGACCCCCCGGCGATCGAGCACGAGATCCTTTACCCCAAGACCTCTCACGAATTCCTTCAGGTCATCTCGACACTGGCTGCGAACGCTGAAGTCCGGGAGACGCGAGGTGCCTCACTGCGCGAGAAGATCGCGGCGACGCACAGCGGCGCGGCGTGGCAAGAGGCGGTGGAGTCGTTGTACGAGTTCGCCCAACGGCCCGGAGGCGCTCAAGGCGCTCTCGTCACCGATGACATCGCACCGCAGTCGGGTGCACTGGACTGCACCCTCATCCGAATGCAGCGAACGGGCCAAGCGCGAGGAATTGACTTCGTGTACCGATCGGCCATGGGCTCCATGCCTTTTCTGGCACGGATCCGGACCTGGCGTCAGCTGAAGCACTCTGGCCTAACGCCAGGAGTTCTGGAGTCGCTGCGGGAAGTTGATCGGGTCAGGCTGGAAAGGGCAGGGCATGGGATCCTGCGTGTCATACGACCCAAGTGGTTTGACGCTCGCGTTGGTTGAGCACGTCAGGGCCCGGGTAACAGCCGGTCGCCGAGCCAGCCCGCGCGTCCGCGCCGTCACGCAGATTGAAGTCCTTCGACGTGGCCGCCTCCTCGATCAAGCTCAAGGTGTTCGACTCCCTACCCAGTCTGGAATGGATTCGTGCACAACAGAATCTGGCGATCATCGGACCTGCCGGGACCTGCAAGTGCCACACCCTGATCGGCCTCGGGGTAGGCGCCGGCGACGAGATCGACGTTGGCCTGTTAGTCGACCGCACCGGATTCCCTTGGGGATCGGCTGTTTTGAGCGCGACACCGCCGAGCCCACGACCATCGTGCCCATCATCACCGCCTTCCGGAACCGTCACGACCTCGCCGATACCCCGACGGTCGTCGCCGCTGATGCCGACATGTTTTCGTCGTCGAACTTGAAGGACCTCGATGCGGCCGGGCTGGGGTTCATCGTGGGCTCGCGCTCGGTGAAGGCCCCGACCGATCTCGCCTCGCATTTCCATTGGGGCGGTGACTTTTTCACCGACGGACAGATCATCTACGCCGTCACACCCCGACACGTCAACACCGTCGTCAACAACATTGCCGACCGGGCTGAACCGGCGTGGAACCCCGACGATCATCCTGGGGCGCGGCGAGCGATCTGGCAGTAGTCCGCCAAACGCGCACGCCGCGAACAACGAACCCTGCACGCCCGGGAGGCCCGCGCCAAGGCCGTCATCAATGGCGAACGCGCGGCCAAGTCCACCCGGTCCGTCAAAGTCACCGCCGGTACCCGCACTCTCGATGAGGCCAGCTCGGCCGATCTTTCACCGCACCCGCGACGCCATCGAAGCGCACCTGACGATCGTGTTCACCGCCCTCGCCGTCGCCCACGCCATTCAAGGCCGCACCGGCCTGCCCATCGCCAACGTCCCAGCTAATAGTTTCGGCCTAGCTGGTGGATCCTGCTCGACGGAAGGGGGCCGGCCAGGATGGTCGCTGGCTATCCTGCCACCGCTGACCTCATACGAGGAGAAGATCCGGCGCAGTCAATGCGGCTTCGTCGCACCGAGTGGTGCGCGCCGTTGGCGTCATCGCACCGGTTCATCGATGGGGCTCGCAGCGTCGACTGTCTGAGGTCAGATTGCTGACACTATTGGCTTGACGACTATCCCTGCCAGTAGGACGGCTTGCAACCCGGCCAGTGCGAGAAGTGGCCATCGCCTTTTGATAGCGCCGCTACTTGCGAGCGCCGCGATGGTTATCAACGCAAGTGCGGCAATGGGTAGTTCGAAATATTTCTGGTAGAGGCGCCCCCCGGCGACCATCGCAACTGACAGCGCCACAAGTCCGGATCCGACGAGCAGGGCAGTCTTTCGGTCGAGGTTCGCAAGCACCAGATAGACAGCCCACGCACCTGCGAAGGCCAAGCTCGCCAACAGGATGGATCGCCCAGCTATCGTTGGTGTGTGTGCGACGAGAGTCCAGATTAGGCTCCCACGGCGGGAGACTGTCGGGAGGCTTGGTCGCGCTACTCTCAAAAACAAATGCGGGAATCGCCGCGGCCATTCCGAGCCCGATCGGAATTAGCGGGCGATCGAGGCGTCTAATGCCGATTGAAACGAGGATGGGAAGAAAAAACACCGCGGCCACTGCGAAGCAGTAAGAGAGCGACACCCAGCTCCAAATAGCGGCGTTCATTTCCTGAAAGACGGGTGGGGCGAATCCGTGCCATACCGATGCCAAGAACGCAACTACCATCAAGCCCGGCAGGGCGATACGAACGGCCGCGGCAGATCTTGCGCTCCGTGGGTACCCACGCGTTGCGAAGAGGGTGGTGACGACCGCCGGTACCAACAGCCAAACGTAACTTTGTCGCGTCGCAATGGCGGCGGCTATCAGCAGACCGCTGCAGATCTGCGAACGGCCACTTCCGGGATGTCGCAGGATCAGCGCTAGTGCCGCAAGACCGAAGAGTAGCGCGGCATCGTCATTGAGCATCCAAAGGGCCGACTGCCAGAAGTATGGCGAGAGCAGAAGGGGTGCGACTGCCAAGGCCCTCAGTGAAGCATCATTGACCGGCGCCACAAACCACACGGTGACTGCGGCCAGGGCGGCCGCAAACAGCGAGCCGACGAATTGAGTCTGCGATTGAGTAAGGTGAAGCGGGCCAGAAATGAACGTGACAATCAGATGATAAAGCGGTGCTGTCGCGGTCTGCACGTTGACAACATCAACATGCGGAAGGTTCTCCCGCATTTGCTGGATTGTGACCCAATGATAGTCGCGCTGGTCGTTTCCGCCCGCAGTAACCAACACTCCAGATGCCGCGACGAGAGCCGAACATGTACACACAAAGAGCGCAGTTAGTATCGATTCTCGATAAGAAGCACGGAAATTCCCATTGACCACGAGGCTCATGCGGGCCACCGCGGTAGGGCCTGCACCTCAGCAGGGGTGCGGTCCGGTGCGATCGCAGACGGGCTACCGAAGTGTCGGCGGCGGAAGTGTGAGAATGCCTGAGGCGGAGCGTCCACTTGTCGTGCAAGCGTCACGGCGACCGAAGGCCGCCCACCGCATGCGGCTGCTGGGTTTGCCGAAACCATCTAAGCAAGTCATTCCGGCGGCATCTGATCCAAACATGGACCAGAGGCTACCAAGGTTGGCCGCACCGGCAATGTGTCGCGAGCATTGGGCAAGCCCCCGGTTCGAGTTGAGCCAAGTTGACTCCTGATCGTCACAACCATCCTTTCGGCCAGTTGAGTGGATCGGCAAGCGTTTTCAAGCTATGAGGTGTGAGGTTTGACGACACTGCTTTGAGTTGCGCAACAACGTGCGTGGGCATGAGGGGCAGGCGCCAAGCTTTGTGCTTCCAGCGCGGTAACCGGACGGCCCAAACCCAAACCGGTTGGAGCATCAAGAAATTCGTCCGCACTGCGCGCCGCTATCGTAGCGTCCGCATCAAGGCCGGCAGCCAAGCACTGACCGCAGTAAACCGCTACCCAACGACCTCCGCGAAGCCCTCATCTAAGTCCGTGGCGGGGGTGCGCACTGATACGAAAATTTGGTGACCCGGAACGGTTCAGTCGGAGCGGGTGACCACTGTAGACCGCAGGTTGCTGGTTATGCCTTCTCGGACAGCGTGACGGTGTAGCCGAGTGCTTCGACTGGCTGACTGCCCGGGCTGGTCTATGCACGGTCGAAACTCACTGCCTTACAACAGGATCCGAAACAGGCGTGTTGCGGGGAGCGCGGGACGAATCAGAAGTCTGACAACTCGTGCTCGACGGCAACATTCCAGGGTCCCCGTGGATAGGGACTCTCCGCCCTCAGGCTAAATTGCGGGCTCACAGGCGACATAGTGCAACCGGGGTCGACCGAAAACCCTCCAGCACCCTCGGCCGCCCCGCCGCTGGGTCAACGCCAACCCCCGCGGACTTTTCGATCACCACGGTGGAGAGCCAAGCGCCCCAGAGAAGCTAATTTGAGCCAGGTCGGGTAATAGCCCGTGGCAGAGCCAGCCCGCGCGTTCGCGCCGTCACCCAGAACTGCGGAGGCTCCGCACGAGGGCTCGACCGCGCTTTTTGCGCGTTTAAGGGCGATGACGACGGTGTCGATCGCCATCGCAAGTTTGAAGGACAGGCGCGTGGGGTCCACGGCAACGTAGCAGCGAGTGAGGTCGGCCAACGTGTGGGTGCGTACGAAGCCGGCGGCGCGCAGGCGATGGTCGACGACGTGGATGTCGTTGTGGAGATGCCACAAGCTACCGTAGTCATCCTTCGCGCGAACGTCGAAGTTTGCCAGCAAGTAGCCACCCGGCCTGATGACGCGACGGAGGTCGTGTGCCGTCGCATCAAAATCCGGGACATGCACGAGAGTGTCCAGAGCGGTGATGAAGTCGTAAGCGTTGGTAGGCAGTTGCTCGGTGCCGAGGTCAATCCGCGTGACCTGGTCGCCGTGCCGCTCCATCCGCCACGAGGCGTAGTCCAGGAGCGACGTCGAGATGTCGGCCATCGTGGTGCGGAAGCCGAGGCGCGCGAAGAGCTGAGCCGTCGTGCCCGTGCCGGACCCGAAGTCGAGATAGTCGCGCCCCTTCGTCACGTCCTGCGCGTAACGAGCATGCGGCGACGGAAGCCGGAAAGGCATGACCCGTTGCCTGCAGGTAGGAGTACCACGTGAGGTCGAAAACCCACGACTTAACCGACTTGTAGAACTCCTGAAGGCCGCCGGGTGTGCTGCGGTCGGCGGACTTCCACTCCTCGACACTCCACTCTTCCCAGCGGAGGCATCGCTTGCGGCATTCGTCGGGGGGAAGGTCGTGATAGTCGGAGAGTTCTTGCAGGACGGATTCCCTCACATCGAGGTCGCCGAGCCTTAGGGCCGAGCGGTAGGTGTCCATCTCGCGGCTTTGAAAGGCCGCCTTCCAATCCGGATGCCACCCTCCCGAATCGGCTGTGACCTCCGCCGGGTCGATGTGTACGCCTTGGGACGACCAAGTCATAGGTCTCACCTCGTCTCAGTACTGCGGGCCAGTCCCGCAGGTGTCTCGCAATAGCTGATTCCGCAAGTGCAGGCGAGGTGGTCGCCGAGGCGAAGGCCGCATTCGCATGCCCATCCAGTGAGCCGCCCCGGGTTGCCGACCACGAAGCCGTGTGCGGGCACATCGCGGGTGAGGACGGCGCCTGCGCCGACGAAAGCGTGTTCACCAATGGTTATTCCGCACACCACCACGACTCCTGCCCCGAGCGTTGCGCCACGCCGTACCAGCGTGGTCGCCAACTCGGTGCCGCTGCGCTTGATCGAAGCCCGCGGATGCAGGTCATTCGTGAAGATCACACCGGGTCCGAGAAAGACGTCGTCCTCCACGGTCACGCCCTCGAAGAGCAGGACCCGGTTCTTGATGGTCACCCGGTCACCGACGACAACGCCGTTCTCGATGTAGGCATGATCGCAAATGTTGCAGTCATTGCCGACCTGCGCCCCTTCCAACACGTGTGCGAACGCCCAGATCCGCGTACCCGACCCGACTTTGCTGCTCTCGCAAAGACTGTGCGGATGCAAGTAAACGTCGTCCATTGCCTCTTGATGCCTTCTTCCCATATTCCCTGAACACGATATCCACAGGTCGCTATCCTGCGGACGGTTCCTTCTGTAGCGTAAGCTTCTGACGGGTTCTATGAAACATTTGCCCATTCGTGCGAGAATCAGCGAAGATTCACATCGAACATGACCTGATGGGGAGGGGAACCACCAGCATGAAGCGTCCATATCGCGTTGCCGTGATCGGCACTGGCTACTGGGGATCGAAGCTAACGCGCAACTTTCAGAGCTCTCCGGTTTGGGACCTGGTTGCGGTTTGCGACTTGGATGAGCGTCGCGCCCGCAACGTCGTGGGGGCGCGTTCGACGGTAGAGATCGTGACGTCCGCCGAGCGGTTGCTCGCGCGCGACGACATCGACGCCGTTGCAATCTCAACTCCCGCAAGTAGTCATGCCCCGCTGGCGCTTGCAGCTTTCGACGCAGGCAAGCACGTTCTCGTCGAGAAGCCATTGGCGCCGACGACCGCTGAGGCGATGACGATGATCGAGGCCGGCGCGGCCGCGGGGCTGACGCTGATGGTGGACCACACGTACTGCTACACCCCGGCGGTCGAGTACATCCATGACATTCTCGCCAAGGGCATTCTCGGTCATGTCCTCTACGTCGACTCGACGCGGATCAATCTCGGCCTCGTCCAGCCAGACGTCGACGTCTTCTGGGACCTGGCGCCGCATGACCTCGCAATCCTCGACTACACGCTCGCCGGTGGCCTGGTCCCGGACCAGGTGTCCGCCACTGGCGCGGATCCATTGGGTGCGGGAAAGGCCTGCGTCGGGTATGCGACGATGCCGCTGGCCAACAGGGGCGTTGCGCACGTAAACGTGAATTGGATGTCACCGACGAAGATTCGGCGCATGGTGATCGGCGGAAGCCATCGCACCCTGGTATGGGATGACCTCAATCCGCAGCAGCGGGTTGCGATTCACGATCGCGGAATCGACCTCGCTGCAAGTCGTGACGTTGGTGATCGAGCCAAGCGTCAAGATGCCGCCGTTTCCTACCGGTTGGGCGACATCACGGTTCCCGCACTGCCTGAGAGGGAAGCGCTGTCTTCGATGGTGGCCGAGTTCGCCGCGGCCATACGGGAACAACGTCCACCGCGAACCGACGGCGCGGCCGGGTTGAGAGTGCTCACCGTGCTCGAAGCGATTTCGACGAGTCTGGCGGCGCACGGAAAACCGGTGAGCCCCATGACACCCGAAGTGTTGCTGAGCGGAGTCGGCACGTGACGTCTTTGGCTGGCGCGACGGTGTTGGTCACGGGTGGTGCCGGGACCATCGGATCGACCATCGTCGACCAACTACTCGACGCGGGCGTCGGACACGTGCGAATCCTGGACAACTTGACGCGCGGCCGCCGGGAGAATCTCGCGGCTGCCCTCGAGGATCCGCGCACGGAGTTGATCGTCGGAGATCTCCGAGACGGCGATCTGGTAAATGACCTCACCAAGGGCAGCAACGTCGTCTTTCACCAGGCCGCAATCCGCATCACTCAGTGCGCCGAGGAGCCGCGGTTAGCGCTCGAGGTCCTCGTCGACGGCACCTTCACGGTGCTCGAGGCCGCGGCCAGACACCGGGTCGACAAGGTCATCGCTGCTTCCTCAGCCTCCGTATACGGTATGGCTGAGCGGTTTCCGACCGACGAGCGCCACCACCATCACAACAACGACACCTTCTACGGTGCTGCCAAGAGCTTCAACGAGGGCATGCTTCGCAGCTTCCAGGCGATGTACGGCCTGCCCTACCTTGCCCTGCGGTACTTCAACGTCTACGGCCCACGCATGGACGTGCACGGCGTCTACACCGAAGTTCTCGTGCGCTGGATGGAGCGCATCTCGGATGGTCTGCCCCCACTGATCTTCGGCGACGGAAGCCAGACCATGGACTTCGTCTACACCGAGGACATCGCCCGCGCGAACATCCTTGCGGCCGAGAGCAACCTCACCGAGGGCGTCTACAACATCGCGAGCCACGTGGAGACCAGCCTCAACGATCTCGCTGAAGCAATGCTGCGCGCCATGGATTCGGACCTACCGATCGAATACCTGCCCCCACGCGCCGTCAACGGTGTCGCGCGGCGCCTTGCCGACACTTCGGCGGCGGAACGCGATCTGGGTTTCTCCGCGCAGGTTTCTCTCGACGCCGGGCTGCGTCGGCTCGTCGAATGGTGGGCGCCGCAACGCGATGCCATCGCCGCTGGTCGCACGGCGAGTGTTCGATGAGTCGCATCAACGTCATGAAACCGTGGCTCGGCGCCGACGAGGTCGCCGCGGTCACATCCGTAATCGAATCCGGCTGGATTGCCCAGGGACCGCGGGTTACTGAATTCGAGAACGCGTTCGCTGACGCCATGACGGCCGAACATGCGGTCGCGCTGTCCAATTGCACAACCGCCCTGCATCTTTCACTCGTTCTGGCTGGCATCGGCCCGGGCGACGACGTCGTCGTACCCTCGCTCTCCTTCATCGCCACCGCCAACGCCGCGGTGTACGCGGGTGCGCGCCCCGTATTCGCCGATGTCGACCCTGCCACCGGCAACGTCACCGCAGAGACGCTGAAGGCGGCACTGACACCCGCTACGCGCGCAGTCATCGCCGTCGACCAGGGCGGTGTCCCGGTCGACCTCGTGCCGATCCGTCAACTGTGCGATCCGATGGAGATCATCGTCATCGAAGACGCCGCCTGCGGCGCCGGATCGCGCTACCGCGGTCAGCCAGTCGGCGCCGGAGCCGACCTCGCGGTGTGGTCGTTTCATCCACGCAAGATCATCACCACTGGTGAAGGCGGAATGCTCACGACCAATCGTGCCGAGTGGTCGGAGCGGGTGCGCCGACTGCGTGAGCATGGAATGAGCGTCGGCGCCGAAGAGCGGCATCGCAGCACATTGCCGCCGGCCGAACAGTACCTCGAGGTCGGCTACAACTATCGGATGACCGACCTCCAAGCCGCTATCGGCCTGGTGCAATTGAGCAAACTGGACCAGGTGATCTCTCGCAGGCGTGAGTTGGCCGCCGGCTATCAGCGTCAGCTCGCCGACGTGCCCGGCCTGCGTTGCGTCTCGGATCCGGCCGACGGCAAGAGCAATTACCAATCGTTCTGGGTAGAAGTGGGGCCGGAGTATCCACTTGAACGCGACCAGTTGTTGGAAAAGCTTGCCACGGAAGATATTTCGGCCCGCCGCGGGATTATGGCGGCGCATCGACATCCGGCGTACGCCAATCGCGACTACGGCAACGCTGCGTTGTCAGTCACCGAGCACCTCACGGACAACACGCTGATTCTGCCGCTGTACCACGAGATGACCGCTGCAGAGCAGCAGCGAGTCATCGACGTACTGGTGCAATCTCACTGACGGAAGCAGAGAATCAATGAGAGTACCTCTGGTCGATCTCGTTGCACAGCAGCGCGAGATCGCAGATGAGCTTGCGCCACGACTCCAAGAGGTCTTCGAGAGCGCGGCATTCATAGGGGGCGCCGCGGTCGACGGGTTCGAGCACGCGTACGCGCGGCACATCGGCGTCGAGCACGTGGTGGGTGTGGCCAACGGAACCGACGCGCTTGAGTTGGCGCTGCGGGTTGCAGGTGTCAAGGCAGCTGACGAGGTGATCGTGCCTGCGAACACGTTCATCGCGACGGCCGAGGCGGTGAGCCGCATCGGAGCGGTTCCGGTTCTCGTCGACGTCGATCCCGACAAGCTCCTCATCGATCCGTTGCAGGCCGAGCGGGCGATCACAACCCGCACCAAGGCGATCGTGCCCGTCCATCTCTTCGGTCAGACCGCGCCAATGGAGCAGATGGCGAAACTGTCCGAGGAGTATCGCGTCCCGATCGTCGAGGACGCTGCCCAAGCTCAAGGTGCACAGCGATCGGGCCGTCCCGCAGGCGGTTTCGGAATCGCCGCAGCAACGAGCTTCTATCCCGGGAAGAATCTCGGTGCGGCCGGGGACGCCGGCGCGGTCTTGACCAATGACGCCGAGTTCGCCGCGCGCGTTCGCCTGATCGCGGCGCACGGCAGTGATCGCAAGTATGTTCATGACGCAGTTGGCTTCAACTCGCGTTTGGACGCCGTGCAGGCCGTGGTGCTCCAGGCAAAGCTCGGTCGGCTCTCGGAATGGAATGACCTGCGTCGCCAGGCCGCCGGCCGCTACTTCGAATTGCTCGCCGAGGTGCCGGGACTGCGTCTGCCGATGCCGGATCCGATCAACGCGGACGTCTGGCATCTCTTCGTGGTGCAGGTCGACGAGCGGGACCGCGTTCTCTCGGAGCTGAATGCGGCGGGTATTGGAGCGGGCGTGCATTACCCCACGCCCATTCATCTGACTGGCGCCTATGCTCACCTCGGGTACGCACGGGGTGACTTCCCGGTGTCGGAAGCTGCCGCGGATCGCATCCTCTCCTTGCCGCTGTATCCGCACATCACCTCGGAGCAACAGGAATTCGTCGCGGAGGTGCTCACCTCGCTCGTGGTCAGAGGGCGCATGGATCATGCCGATGCAGCTCAGCGCTAGTTACGCGGACATCCCACGGAGAGTTGTACGCAAGGTACGGTCGCAGCGGCGTCACGTGGCCGCGGCCCGTATGTGCTGCGAACGGAACCTGATGGCGATCTCCCGCCGCTCGCCACGCGTCGCACAGTCGCGCATCCTCGCGTACCACGCCGTCGGAACTCCCTACATGGGCAACAACGACCTTGCTCCTAGACGTTTTCGGCGCCAACTCGAGTCTGCCCTCGAGGCCGGCTACGAGTTCGTGCCTGCGAGCGAGATCGTCGACGGACGTGCGCCTGCGAATTCGCTAGCCATCACGTTCGACGACGGCATACGCAGCGCGGCAACGACTGCCGCCCCCGTGCTGGCAGAGCTTGGGATTCCATGGACGTTGTTCGTCGTCAGTGGCTGGGCTGACGGGGATGCGCGCGCCTGGGCCGGAGACATAATGATGGAGTGGAGCGAGATCGAACGGCTTGCCTCCCAGGGTGTTCGGATTGGAAGCCACTCGGTCACCCACCCGAACTTCTCCACCCTCGACGCCGGCCAGACGGCGTTCGAACTGGAGGAGTCACGCCGTGCCATCGAGTCGCGGCTGGGCATGGATGTCGAAGAGTTCGCAATACCGTTTGGTCAGTCCCGCGATTGGAATGAGCAGGCCGCCAAGACCGCCGCCGACGTCGGGTACACCCACGTCTATTCGCAGGCCGAAGACTCCCGCTTCCCCGGGACGATCGCTCGCACCTTCATCACACGCTGGGACAACGACCGCGTGTTTCGCAGCGCGCTCTCGGGGGTTTTCGCCGGCTGGGAGGAGTGGTACTGAATGCTCCTCCCGGCGTTAGTCGCTCAACACCCCGGCTGCGATACCGCCCGCACGTAGCCAGCGGTCTGGTAGGCGTACTGGAACGCCCATTTGGGCACGGATAGCTGAGCCGGACTCGCTACCATGACGAGGTCTCCGTCGAAGCATTGGTCGAGGATGAACCGGGCACGGGAGATGTGGGGCCGGAACGTGACGACGATGATCGTCCTCCACCCGTTCTGAGAAGCCATCCGGCGCAGACTCCCGTCCTTCGCCCTTGGTCGTGGATGGATCCGGAACGAAACAGTGCATCGCGATGCCCGTCGGCGGGTTCGCGCAGCGGTTCGTCAGCCATCGATCAGCCTTGCCCTTCGGGTTTGACACCACCACCGTCGACGCCCAGCCCTCCGAGGCGAGTGCGAACCCGAACGGGTATCTCTCGTTATACTCACCGCCCAAGATGAGTATCGCGTCAGCATGCCGCAGCGGATCGGTCTGCGGTCGCACGTAGACCGGCAGGCCGGCGACCGCAGCGGCAATCACGAGTACGCAGACCGAGACCGTCAAACGACGAATGGAACACCAGCGACGAGAGTCATTCCGCGGCAACGTGCCACGCTGACTGGTCGCTCTCACGTCGTTGCCCTAGGACACTGGCAATTCCGTCCATGGCGACAGGCTACTGCACGGACCGACCGGGACGGGCCGCTCAGGCCGGCGTGAGCTCCACGCCGGAAAGCACGACGGCGTCGTCGCGGGCCGGGCGCCGTGAGCACGGCCACTGAGCCTGCCGTCGTCCTTCCAGATGCTGGCCTTCAGCGTCTCGCCGGGGAACAGCACGCCGGCGAACCGGGCGCCGTAGGACCCGACCTGGGCGACATCGCCGTCCAGGAAGGCGTCGACGAGCGCCTTGCAGCCGATGCCGTAGGTGCACAGCCCGTGCAGGATCGGCTTGGGAAAGCCTGCGGCAGAAGCGAACTCGGGATCGGAGTGCAGCGGGTTGCGGTCGCCGCACATGCGGTAGAGCAGGGCCTGCTGTGGCAGCGTTGGCAGTGCCAGCTCGAAGTCCGGCGCGCGGTCCGGCGGCTCGACCGACGTGGAGGGGCCACGCTCGCCGCCGAAGCCGCCTTCGCCGCGGGCGAAGATCGAGCGCTTCTGCGTCCACAACAGCGTGCCCTCGGGCGACTTGACCGTGGTTTCCGACCAGATCACCGCAGCCTTGCCCTTGTCCCAGATGTCGGTGAACCGGGTCACGGCCACGCCGGTGCCAGAGGCGGGGATCGGGCCGGGCACCGTCACCGCTTCGCTGGCGTGCAGCACCTTGCTGAGTTCGATGTCGATGCCGGGGAATTGAACCGTTGGAGCCTCGGTGTCGTGGAAGGTCTGCGCCACGTTGCCGAAGGTGGGCAGCACCTGCGGGGTGTCGTCGGTCAGATAGCGCAGCTCGCGCGGGTCCATCGGGTCGGAGCCAGCCCCGAGCCCAAGGTGATACAGCTGAATGTCGCTACTGGTCCAGGAGAATTCGATGGGCGGCAGGTCGCCGGCAAGCGCCTCGTCGAGATTGATCGGCATCAGGCCTTGCCACCAATATGCAGGGCAGCCAGGTAGCCGAACGTCATCGCGGGTCCGATGGTGCCGCCCGGTCCGGGATAGGTGTGGCCCATGACCGGTGAGCTCACGTTGCCCGCCGCGTACAGGCCGTCGATGATCGAGTCGTCGTCGCGCAAGGCGCGGCCGTACACGTCCGTGCGCACGCCGCCCTTGGTGCCGAGGTCGCCGGGCACCATCTTGGCGGCGTAGTACGGCGCGTGGCTGAGCTCGCCGAGGTTGGGGTTCGGTTTGTTGGTCGGGTCGCCGTAGTACCGGTCGTAGGCGCTCTCGCCGCGCTTGAAGTCCTCGTCGACGCCGGACCGGGCAAACCCGTTGAACCGCTCGACCGTTGCGTTGAGCGCATCGGCGGGCAGTCCGGTCATCGCGGCCAACTCGTCGAGCGTGTCGGCCTTGACGATCACGCCGGATTCCAGCCACTTCTTCGGAATCCGTTGTCCCGGTTGCAGACCCGCGAAGATGAAGCGGTCGCGGTACTGCTGGTCGAAGACCAGCCAGGCCGGGATGTTCTCGCCGGGGCCGGGGCCCTGGCCGTACTCGCCGCCGTACATGTGGTGACAGGCCTCGACATAGGGCATCGACTCGTTCATGAACCGCTTGCCCGCCATGTTGACGATGATCGAGCCGGGGGAGTTGCGCTCCGAGAGCGCGAACCACGGCGCGTCGACCAGCGGCACCGTCGGGCCCCACCAGGCGTCCTCCATGATCTCGAGTGCGGCGCCCAACTTCTCGGCGGCCAGGATGCCGTCGCCGGTGTTGGCCTTCGCGCCGACGGTCCACTCGGTGGTGATCGGCGCGCGCTGGTACTTCACCCGCATCTGTTCGTTGCGCTCGAAGCCGCCGCTGCCGAGGATGACCCCTCGCCGCGCCCGGATGAGTTGCGGCTCGGCCGATTCCGGCGCGTTGGTGTCGCGCACGTAGACGCCGCGCACGACGCCGTCCTCGACGTAGAGGTCGGTCAGCGCGGTGTTCAGCTTGACCGGCACTCCGGCCTTCTGAAGGCCGATGCGCAGCGGGGCGATCAAGCGCGCGGCCCATGCCGACCAGGTTCTTGCCGGTGACCTTGCCCCACGTCGCCCGGATGCCGACCTTGAGGCTGCGCAGCACGCCGCGCGGGTGTCGCTTGAGCTGGTTGAGGCGCACGTAGTCCTGCTGCATCACGACCATGTTCATCGGAACCTTGCCGTACGGCGGCTCCAGGCCGGGCAGGTCGGCGCCGAGCTTGTTGGCGTTGAACGGCTTGGGTTCCACCGACCGCCCGGTGGGCTTGCCGCCCGTGGTCTCCGGGTAGTAGTCGGAGTAGCCGGGCACCCAGCACAGCTTCAGCGGCGAGTTCTTCAGCACGAACGACAGCATCTCGGGGCCGCGCTCGAGATAGGTGTCGATCTTCTCCGTCGGGACGACGTCGCCGATGATCGCGTGCAGGTAGGCGCGGGCCGCTTCGGGCGTGTCCTTCACCCCGTCGCGCTTGAGGATCTCGTTGTTCGGGATCCACACGCCGCCACCTGACCGCGCAGTGGAACCGCCGTAGTGCGGGGCCTTCTCAACGACTACTGTCGAGAGTCCCTGGTGGGCAGCGGTGAGGGCGGCGACCATGCCGGCGGCGCCACTGCCGACCACGACGACGTCGTACTCCTGCTCAGTCATGTAGAACACGTTATAGAATTGGCCAGCCGACCCACAACTGCGCCGGTGGAAGAAACGAGGGGACTTCACGAATGCTGTCCTTTGAGGTGCGCGACGAGCTCGCCGCGGAGCTGGCCCAGGCCGAGCGCAGCAAAGTGGCCATGAAGCCGTTGACCGACGGTGTTCCGGGCATCGACGTCGTCGACGCCTACGAGATCCAGCTGATCAACATCCGGCAGCGCGTGGCCGAGGGCGCGCGCGTCATCGGGCACAAGGTCGGCCTGTCGTCGGAGGCCATGCAGAAGATGATGAACGTCGACGAGCCTGACTACGGTCACCTGCTCGACGACATGGAGGTCTTCGAGGACGTCCCGGTGAAAGCGGGCCGCTTCCTGTACCCCCGTGTCGAGGTCGAGGTGGGCTTCGTGCTGGCCGACGACCTTCCCGGCGAGGGCTGCACCGAGGACGACGTGCTGGCCGCCACGGCCGCATTCGCACCGTCCATCGAGTTGATCGACACCAGGATCACCGACTGGAAGATCAAGTTGTGCGACACCATCGCCGACAACGCGTCATCCGCGGGTTGGGTGCTCGGCACGGGGCGGGTGTCGCCCAAGGACATCGACATCCGCAACATCGACGCGGTGCTGACGCGCAACGGTGAAGTCGTCGCCGAGGGCCGCAGCGATGCGGTGCTGGGCAATCCGGTCACCGCGGTGGCGTGGCTGGCCCGCAAGGTCGACCAGTTCGGCGTGCGGTTGAAGGCCGGGGACATCGTCTTGCCGGGGTCCTGCACGCGTGCGATAGATGCACGTCCAGGCGACGATTTCGTAGCTCAATTCGACGGGCTAGGTTCAGTCCACCTGTCGTTCGAATAGGAGGGACACCCATGATGCCGCAAAAGGCAACCGTCGCGATCGTGGGGTCGGGCAACATCAGCACCGACCTGTTGTACAAGCTGCTGCGCTCGGAGTGGCTCGAGCCGCGCTGGATGGTCGGCATCGATCCGGCCAGTGAGGGTTTGGCGCGCGCCCGCAAGCTGGGCCTGGAGACCAGCCACGAAGGCGTGGACTGGCTGCTCGGGCTGGACGAGAAGCCCGACATGGTGTTCGAGGCGACCAGTGCCTACGTGCACCGTGACGCGGCACCGCGCTACGCGGAGGCGGGCATCCGGGCCATCGACCTGACCCCGGCCGCGGTCGGGCCGGGCGTCATCCCGCCCGCGAACCTGCGCGCACACCTGGAGGCGCCGAACGTCAACATGGTCACCTGCGGTGGCCAGGCCACCATCCCGATGGTGTACGCGGTGTCCCGTGTCGTCGAGGTGCCCTACGCGGAGATCGTGGCGTCGGTGTCGTCGGCGTCGGCCGGGCCGGGCACCCGCGCCAACATCGACGAGTTCACCAAGACCACCAGTAGGGGCGTCGAGGTCATCGGTGGCGCCAAGCGGGGCAAGGCGATCATCATCCTCAACCCCGCCGACCCGCCAATGATCATGCGCGACACCATCTTCTGCGCCATCCCCGAGGACGCCGACCAGGACGCGATCACCGAGTCGATCAAGGACGTGGTCGCTGAGGTGCAGACCTACGTGCCCGGCTACCGGCTGCTCAACGAGCCGCAGTTCGACCCGCCCTCGGTGCACTCGGGTGGACAGGCGTTGGTCACGACGTTCGTCGAAGTGGAGGGTGCGGGCGACTATCTGCCGCCCTACGCTGGAAACCTGGACATCATGACCGCCGCGGCCACCAAGGTGGGCGAGGAGATCGCCAAGGAGCGAGCGTCCGGCGGCGATGAGCGCTCGCGCGAAGAGCAGACCGTCTCAGGAGGTGCGCAAGCATGAGCGTCAGCGAGGACATCTACTTCAACCCGATCTGGGACGTGCGCATGACGGACACGTCGCTGCGGGACGGGTCACACCACAAGCGCCACCAGTTCACCAAGGACGAGGTCGGCGCGATCGTCGCGGCGTTGGACAGCCGCCGGTGTTCCGGTCATCGAGGTGACCCACGGTGACGGCCTTGGCGGATCGAGCTTCAACTACGGCTTCTCCAAGACCCCGGAGCAGGAGCTCATCAAGCTGGCCGCCGAGACGGCCAAGGAATCCAAGATCGCCTTCCTCATGCTGCCCGGCGTGGGCACGAAGGAGGACATCAAGGAAGCCCAGAACAACGGCGGCTCGATCTGCCGCATCGCGACGCACTGCACCGAGGCCGACGTGTCGATCCAGCACTTCGGGCTCGCGCGCGAGCTGGGGCTGGAGACCGTCGGGTTCCTGATGATGTCTCACACGATTTCCCCGGAGAAGCTGGCCGCGCAGGCCCGCATCATGGCCGACGCCGGCTGCCAGTGCGTGTACGTCGTCGACTCGGCGGGCGCACTGGTGCTCGAAGGAGTGGCCGACCGGGTGGCGGCGTTGGTCGCCGAGCTCGGTGACGACGCCCAGGTGGGGTTCCACGGTCACGAGAACCTCGGGCTCGGCGTGGCGAACAGCGTCGAGGCCGTGCGTGCGGGTGCCAAGCAGATCGACGGCAGCTGCCGCCGGTTCGGTGCGGGTGCGGGCAACGCGCCCGTCGAGGCGCTCATCGGCGTGTTCGACAAGATCGGGGTCAAGACCGGCATCGACTTCTTCGACATCGCCGATGCTGCCGAAGAGGTCGTTGCTCCCGCCATGCCCGCCGAGTGCCTGCTCGACCGCAACGCGCTGATCATGGGCTACTCGGGGGTGTATTCGAGCTTCCTCAAGCACGCGATCAGGCAGTCGGAGCGCTACGGCGTGCCGGCGCACAAGCTGCTGCACCGCGCTGGCCAGCGCAAGTTGATCGGCGGTCAGGAGGACCAGTTGATCGACATTGCGCTGGAGCTCAAGCGCGAACAGGATGCCGCCACAGCCGGCTAGCTATCGTCACACCCGTCACACCCGTCACACCGCACCCCAGCACCGCCCGAGCTGACCCCGGTTCGCCGGCTAGACATCACAGGCGCCACACCAGCACCGCCGGGTAGCCGGGCTAACCAAGTATTTTTGAGTTCTCGTTCTTGGGATGTGGCCTGCACGGACGCCGCCGGCCGAACGCCGCGCTAGTGGGGTGCGGTGTTTACGTCTGGGTGAGATGGCTAGGCGGTTGGCTGCGATGAACGCATCGCAGACCAAAGGAGGTTCACATGAAGATGTCCGAAATGACCGTTCGCCGCGGCCTGTGCGGCATGTTCGCCGGCGGCCTGCTGGGAGGCATCGCATCCGCTGCGATTGTCATGCCGAGCGCGAATGCCGCGCCCGACGAGTGCACCGCGAGCGGGGTGGCGACCACCCAGAGCTCGGTGCAGTTGGCGATGAGTACGTATCTGCAGACACACCCGCAGACGAATCAGGCGCTGACCGACATCGCCAAGCAGTCTCCGACGGAGGCGCAGGCGTCGTACCGCACCTACTTCGCGGACAACCCGAAGGTCGTCGATGACCTCAAGGGCATTCAGCAGCCCGTAACGGACCTGTCGACCCAGTGCGGAATTCAGTCGTCCTCGTCGAGTCAGCTGACCGACGCGCTGAAGACGGCCGTCTAACAGCAACCGCGGGCAAGCATGGGGCGGTGATCGCCGCCCCGACCGAGCGCAGGAGACGGCTCGGTGCCCTTTGAGGTGCTGCTCGTGAGCCTCATCGCGCCGGCGGTTTCCGCTGGCGCGATGAGTGTTCTTCTGGCCGCGCGTCCTCACACGCGGACGACGGCTTCGTTCCGACGATGGTGGTGACCGAAGTGAACCGCATCGACAAGCCGAAGAACGCCTACGCGTACTAGCGGGTGCGGGAACGTCACAGGGGGCAGGCACGATGGGGGTATGGCGACCCGCGACGAAGCGCAGGCAATCCTCGAACAGCTGGCCGGCCCTGCGGCCATCCTGCGGGACGACCAGTGGACGGCCATCGAGGCGCTGGTGGTTCACCGCCGTCGTGCGCTCGTCGTGCAACGCACCGGCTGGGGCAAGTCGGCGGTGTACTTCATCGCCGCCAAACTGCTGCGCGCGTCCGGGCACGGGGCCACGGTGATCGTGTCGCCGCTGCTGGCGTTGATGCGCAACCAGGTGGCCGCCGCCGAACGGGCGGGGGTGCATGCCGCCACCATCAACTCGAGCAACGTCGCCGACTGGGACGAGATCCACGAACGGGTACGCCGCGGCGACCTCGACGTCCTGCTCGTCAGTCCGGAACGGTTGAACAATCCCGACTTTCGCGACCAGGTGCTGCCCGCGCTGGCTCACGACGCCGGCCTGGTGGTGGTCGACGAGGCGCACTGCGTGTCGGACTGGGGCCACGACTTTCGGCCCGACTACCGCCGCATTCGCACGCTGATCGCCGAACTCGGCTCCGACGTCCCGGTGTTGGCCACCACCGCAACGGCCAACGACCGCGTGGTCGACGACGTGGCCACTCAACTCGGCGTGGGCGGCGGCGACACTCTGGTGTTGCGCGGCGGACTCGATCGCGAGTCGCTGCGGCTGTCGGTGGTGAAGGCGGGCACTCCGGCACAACGCGCGGCATGGCTTGCCGCACACCTGAATTCGTTGCCCGGATCGGGCATCGTCTACACGCTGACCGTCGCGCAGGCCCACGACGTCGCTGCGCTGCTTGCGCGAGCAGGGCCATCAGGTGGCCGCCTACACGGGGTCCACCGAGGCCGCCGAGCGGGAGCAACTCGAGGCGGACCTGTTGGCCAACCGGGTCAAGGCGCTCATCGCCACGTCGGCCCTCGGCATGGGATTCGACAAGCCCGACCTCGGCTTCGTCGTCCACCTCGGGGCTCCGTCCTCGCCGATCGCGTACTACCAGCAGGTCGGTCGCGCGGGCCGGTCCACGGCCAGCGCCGAGGTGGTGCTGCTGCCCGGCCACGAGGACCAGGACGTCTGGCGGTACTTCGCCTCGGTCGCGTTCCCGTCGGAGGGGATGGTGCGCAACGTGATTCGCGCCCTCGAACCCGAACGTCCGCAGTCGACTCCTGCGTTGGAGCCGCTCGTCGATCTCGGCCGCACCCGGCTGGAGATGGTGCTCAAGGTGCTCGACGTCGACGGCGCGGTGCGGCGGGTGAAGGGTGGCTGGGTCGGCACCGGGCAGCAGTGGCAGTACGACGAGCCGCGATACCGCAAACTCGACGAAGCCCGCAAGCGGGAACAGCAGGCGATGCTCGACTACCAGGCCACCGACGGGTGCCGGATGGCCTTCCTGCGTGGCCAACTCGACGATCCGGAGCTGCGCGAGGGCGAGCGCTGCGGCCGCTGCGACAACTGCACGGGAGCGCGCTACGACGCCGACGTCGACGCGACGGCCGCCGAGGACACCCGCCAGCGGCTGATGCGACCCGGTGTCGAATTGGCGCCGCGCAAGCAGTGGCCCTCCGGACTCGGCAAGCTGGGCGTGGAGCTCAGCGGGCGCATCGGCGACGGACCCGCGCCCGGACGGGTGATCGGGCGACTGACGGACCTGGGCTGGGGCGCCCGGCTGCGCCGACTGCTCGACGAGCCCGATGGTGAGGTCTCCGACGACGTGGTGCAGGCCGCGGTGAAGGTACTCGCGTCGTGGGACTGGGCGAGGCGACCCACCGCGGTGATGGCGCTCGACTCCGACCGCCATCCAGCGCTGATCTCGTCGCTGGCCCGCGCGCTCGCCAAACTCGGCAAGCTGACCGATCTCGGCATGCTGCGGTACGCGCCCGAGCGACGCCCCGTCACCGCGGCGAACTCGGCCTATCGCGTCGCCGCCCTGCACGGGGCGTGGCTGACGCCCGATCCCGAGCCGATCGTCGCGGCCGACGGCCCGGTGCTGCTGGTCGACGACATGACCGACACCGGGTGGACGATGACGATGGCCGCCCGCGTGGTGCGGGCGGCGGGCGCGCCCGAGGTGCTTCCCTTCGCGTTGGCCAGCACTAGCTGACCAGCCACTTCCGTCCCATTGGTAACACGAGTGAGCCTGCGGGCGAATTCCTCTCCAGTGGCCGGGGAACGACAGTGTGCGGCCCGAACCAAGGAGTGAATCCCATGAATCGTGCCGTGACCATTCGACGAACCACCTTCGGCCTGCTCGCAGCGGGCGCGACGTGCGCAATGCTGAGTCTGCCCGCGGCAGGCGCCGACCCGCAGGAACCCGCCGACCCCGCGACGCCGACCGCCGCCGCATCGCCTGCCGCCGCAACGCCTGCATCGCCTGCCGCCGCAACGCCTGCATCGCCCGCCGCCGCAGCGCCTGCATCGCCCGCCGCCGCAGCGCCCGCGACGCCAGCCACCGACGACTGCAATGCCGCCGGACTGGCCACGACCATCAGCTCGGTCACCGCCAATCTGAACACGTACTTCGCTGCGCATCCCGACGTCAACCAGGCGCTCATCGACGCGGCGCGGCAGCCCTCCTTCGTCGCGGTTGGGCAGTTCGACGACTACTTCGAGGCTCATCCCGAGCAGGCCGACGACCTGCGCGGTATCCAGGCCCCGCTGACCGCCTACAAGGACCGGTGCGGGCTGCAGGTGGCACCCACCGACGCGCTCGCGGTACTCGCCGAGGTCTAACGGTTGGGTTTGGTGCCGCCGAGCCTGCTGGTGAGCACGTCGGCGGTGCCGACCAGGCCGCGGGCCTGCTTGACGATCTCGGTGTCGGTGAGCGAGCGTCCGATCTGCAGCGACACCACCATGACCTGACGCTGGTGGTGATCGAACACCGGCGCGGAGATCACGCTGATGTCGTGCCGCTGCCGGGCACCCGACTCGCTGCGCAGATAGACGCGCTCGCCGACGTCCGAGACGAGCTCACCGAGCAGTGCCCGCAGTTCGTCGGGCAGCGTGCTCGACATGCCCGCCATCAGCGCGTAGAGCCGCCGGCCGCCGGGGGTCAGGCGTTCGACCAGATAGCCCGAGGCGCGGCATTCGGCGATCACCCGGTCCAGGCGTTCGGTGTCGGTGCGCAGCGGAATCGTCGGCTCCCGCGCCAGCCAGTCCCGCAGCGCCTCGTCGTCCCACAGCACGAACATCAGCCCGACGGGTGGCGCGAACGGGTAGCTCTGGCCGACCCGCACGCCGACGTCCGCGCCCGGCGGGCCGACCAGTTCGAGCAGGGTGATGCGGTCGTCGATGACCGCGGACAGCGCCACCGTGGTGGCGTACCCGGACGACAACAGCCGGAGCTCCTCGCGAGCGGCGGGGTCGACCCGCATCGACTCCTGCGCGGTGTGGCCGAGCGAGATCAGGGCCGGGCCGAGCCGGTAGGTCTTGTCCCGGCCGTCGCGCACCAGGTAGTCGGCTTCGGTGAGGGTGGTGACGATGCCCAGGCAGGTCGGCTTGCTGAGGTCGAGCCGGCGGGCCAGTTCGGAGAGTCCGAACCGGTCGTGCGGATGCTGGGCCAGAAAGTCGAGCACGGCGACCACGCGCTCGGTGGGGGGTGAGGTCCGACCGGGTCTCGCCGTACGGCATTGCAGAATCGTACCGTTGCGTTCCAGATATGGACCAGGCGGCCTGTCGGGCGTTGACTCGAATTAGAACGCGTTCTAGTCTCAGAGTCGGAAAATCTACCACCACGGTCCAATATTGAACCGCGAAGGGCGCTCACGATGTTCACCACACCGTTGGCCGACGCGATCGCCGAGGCCGAGAAGCTGGTCGCCGCAGCACCTTTCATCGAGTCCGAGGCCGACCTGCTCGAGGGTCTGCAGTACCTCGCCGGCTGCATCGCCGGCTGCACGCACGTGGCGTTCGACTACGACCGCGACCATCCGTTCCTGCAGAGCGGCACCGGCCCGTTCACGAAGATGGGGCTGGACAACCCCGACACGCATGTACTTCGGCACCCGCGTGCAGCCCGGCCACGAGTACGTCGTCACCGGCCGTCGCGGCACCACCACCGATCTGTCCTTCCAGATGCTCGGTGGCGAGTACACCGACGACAACGTGCCCGACAGTGAGACGGCGTTCGACGACCGCAAGCTCGACATCGCCGCCGACGGCACCTTCGAGTGGCGGGTTCACGCCGAACAGCCCGTCCCAGTTGGTCATTCGCGAGGTGTACAACGACTGGTCGGCCCAGCGCGGCTTCATCGCGATCGCCCGCACCGACACCGCAGGCACCGCGCCGCCACCGCTGACCCGGGAACTGATCGAGAAGCGATACGCCGTCGCGGGCAAGCAACTCGTCCAGCGGGTCAAGACGTGGCTGCAGTTCCCGCAGTGGTTCTACGACACGCTGCCGGTCAACACCATGGTCGCGCCGCGGCTGACGCCCGGTGGGCTGGCCACGCAGTACTCGTCGGTCGGGCACTTCGACCTGACTCCGGACCAGGCGCTCGTCATCACGCTGCCCGTCACCGACGCGCCGTATCTCGGCTTCCAGCTCGGCAGCCTCTGGTACATCTCGCTGGACTACATCAACCACCAGACGTCGCTGAACGGCACTCAGGCCCAAGCGGATCCGGACGGCAAGATCCGTATCGTGGTCGTCCGACGCGAACCCCGGCGTGACGAACTGGGTCGAGACGCTCGGCCACCGCAAGGGCTATCTGCAGTTCCGCTGGCAGCGGGTGTCCCGCGCGCTGACCGAGGCCGACGGTCCCACCGTGGAGCTGGTCGACATCGACAAGGTGTCGGCCGCGCTGCCGTACTACGAGTCCAACAAGATCTCCGATGACGACTGGCGGGCGCGGATCGCGCTGCGTCAGAAGCAAATTGGCGACAGGATGGTGGGTTAGCAGATGACCGGAATACTCGAGGACAAGGTCGTCGTCATCAGTGGCGTCGGCCCCGCGCTCGGTACGACGCTGGCACGGCGATGTGCCGAGCAGGGTGCCGATCTGGTGCTGGCCGCCCGCACCGTCGAGCGGCTGGAGGACGTCGCCAAGCAGATCACCGATCTGGGCCGGCGCGCGGTGTCGGTGGGCACCGACATCACCGACGAGGCGCAGGTGAACAACCTCGTCGAGGAGTCGCTCAAGGCGTACGGCAAGGTCGACGTGTTGATCAACAACGCGTTCCGGGTGCCGTCGATGAGGCCGTTGGCCAACACCACCTTCGAGCACATGCGGGACGCGATCGAGTTGACGGTGTTCGGCGCGCTGCGACTGATCCAGGGCTTCACGCCCGCACTGGCCGAGGCCAAGGGGTCGGTCGTCAACGTGAACTCGATGGTGGTGCGACACTCCCAGGCCAAGTACGGCGCCTACAAGATGGCGAAGTCGGCGCTGCTGGCCATGTCGCAGTCGCTGGCCACCGAACTGGGCGAACAGGGCATCCGCGTCAATTCGGTTCTGCCGGGCTACATCTGGGGTGACACGCTGCAAGGGATACTTCGAGCACCAGGCCGGCAAGTACGGCACCACGGTCGAACGAGATCTACAAGGCGGCCGCGGTCAACAGCGACCTCAAGCGGCTGCCCACCGAGGACGAGGTGGCCTCGGCCATCCTGTTCATGGCCAGCGATCTGTCGAGCGGCATCACCGGCCAGGCGCTTGACGTGAACTGCGGGGAGTACAAGGCCTGATGCGAAGACGAGGCCCGGAGCGAGCGGGAGTCGAGCCATGAGCGTGCGAAGACGAGGGCGAGTGAGGATCGCAGTGAGGGACGAGCGAGGCCCGGAGCGAGCGGGAGTCGAGCCATGAGCCCAGCAGCACGCACGGACGTCGGCACCGTCGACGACCTGCACGCGTCGGCCGTCAAGGCGTGCGGCCTCGACGACTTCGGCGCCGACGACGACAACTACCGCGAGGCGCTCGGCGTGCTGCTGGAGTCCTACCGGCGCGACGCCGACCTCACCGAGTTCGGCAGCAAGATGCAGCGCTTCTTCGTACGCAACGCGTTGGTGGCCCGGCTGGTGTCCGAAGCGGCGTTCAAGCAGTACCCGCAGCACGCCGACGTGGCGATCGAGCGGCCGATCTTCGTCACCGGGCTGCCGCGCACCGGCACCACCGCGATTCACCGACTGCTCGCCGCCGACCCGCGGCACCAGGGCCTGGAACTGTGGCTGGCGGAGTTCCCGCAGCCCCGGCCGCCGCGCGAAACCTGGTCGCAGAACCCGGTGTTCCAGCAGACTCGACGCGCAGTTCACCAAGGCGCACGAGGAGAACCCGGACTACACCGGGCTGCACTACATGACCGCCGACGAGGTCGAGGAGTGCTGGCAGTTGCTGCGGCAGTCGCTGCACTCGGTGTCCTACGAGACGCTGGCGCACATCCCCACGTACTCGCAGTGGCTGGCCCACCAGGACTGGACGAAGCCGTATCGACGCCACCGCAAGAACCTTCAGCTGATCGGGCTCAACGATGCCGAGAAGCGCTGGGTGCTGAAGAACCCCAGTCACCTGTTCGCGCTCGACGCGTTGTTCGCGACGTACCCCGACGCGCTCGTGGTCCAGTGCCACCGGCCCGCCGAGACGATCATGGCGTCGATGTGCTCGCTGGCCCAGCACACGACCGAGGGGTGGTCGAACAGCTTCGTCGGCGACGTCATCGGTGAGGACTCGATGGAGACCTGGTCACGCGGGCTGGAACTGTTCAATGCCGAACGCGCCAAGCATGATTCGGCCCAGTTCTACGACCTGGACTACTTCGAGCTCATCAAGGACCCCATTCGGGTCGTCGAGGCCATCTACCAGCAGTTCGGCATCGAGCTCACCGACGCGGCGCGTGCTGCGATGGAGCAGAGCCACGAAGAGAGCAAGCAGGGGCCGCGAGCGCCCAAGCACACCTACTCGCTTGCCGACTACGGCCTGACCGACGAACAGGTCAAGGAGCGCTTCAAGGGGCTCTGAGCCGTCGGGGTCGGCGCGCTCACGCCGTCGTATTGGCCAGTGCTTCAATCCGTTTGAGTGCGTCCTTGGCCAACGACAGCACGTCATAGCCATTGACCTGCGAGCACGTGGTGAGCTCGATGGCGGCGTTGTGTGCGGCCACGAGCGCGTTGTCGCAGGCCCATCCGGGAGCGGTGAAGGACCAGGCCAGAATGTCGGGCGAGCCCGAACCGACTTGGGGTTGCAGCCGGTAGACGTCGACGTCGCCGTCGATGGTGGTGATGGTGAGCGAATCACCTTGGCAGGATTGGATGGTGTGCTTCGCTGCTGCGAGCGCGGCCGCCGGGTTGAAGTCGGCGTGATAGACGCCGACGATCTCCTCGATGTACACCTGGCGGCCGACGTCGGCGTCCCAATGTCCACCGTCGTGCGCGGCGGGCTTCTGATCGAAGATGAAGGGCGCATCCACTTCCCGTGCCACCCCGCTGCAGTGATCCGGTTCGACGGTGACGAAGAGGTTGCCGTCGCCGCCCTGCTGAGCGTCCTTGCTCAACAGATCACCGACCTGTCCCGCGGCGATGGGTGCCACCAGCGGTCCGGGCCGCGGCGGAGGCGCGTCGACGACCTGCGTGCACCCTGCGAGCACGAAGGCGAACGACACCACCAGCCCTCGGTTTCCCATGGCGGTCAGTGTAGGGACGCTCGATCGGACGGGCCATCGACGCGGCGACGCGTCAGCCGTCACCGGGCGGCAGCGCAGTGGATGCCTCTTCGAGGCACCCCTCCGCGACCGCATGCTTGATGCTGTCGGCCAACTTCGGGCACGACCGACTGCGACTGCTGTCGCCACCCGCGGCGCGGACCTCGGCAAACGTTGCGCAACGCTGTGAGGCCTCGGAATTCCATTGCACGGCAGTGTGTTCGGGACCGAGCTTCTTGACCGCGACCGTCACGTGGCAGTACCGGCAGTCGACGGGCACCAGGCCGGACGTGAGATAGCGTTCGCGGTCGCGAGCCGTCGCCGATCGCACCGCAGCGGCACGTTCGGGGTCGTCAGCGAAATCCGGGGCCTTCGACCACGATCCAGGCGTCGGGCCGTCGCCGGTCGAATGCTCGTCGTCGTGCGCGCCGTGCAGTGCCAGCATCGAGCGGGCCAGCCGATCGACGTCTGGCGGCTGCGTCCGCTCGTCGCTGGCCGTCATTTCCTACCCTCCGCTCTTCGCGCAAACGCTCATCGCGCGGCTTGCTCGGTGGCTTCCTTCTGCTCGGCCTGCGCGGCTTGGACCGCGAGGTTCTCCTCGACCTCGACCTGCCACTTCTCGTTGGCGGCCGTGGTGTCGACCTCGATCTCGAAGCGGTCGGTCATGTCGGGTGAGACATCGGCGACGTCGACGTAGAACTGCTGGTACCAGCGACGCATCTGGTACACCGCGCCGTCCTCCTCGACGAGCAGCGGGTTGTCGATGCGGGTCTTGTGCTTCCAGATCTCGACGTCCTGCAGGAAGCCCTTGCTGACGCCCTCGGTGAACACCGTGGCCAGCTTGTCGGTGGTCTTCTCGTCGAGACCCTTCGGCTTCTCGACGATGACGCCCCACTGCAGCACGAACGAATCCTGGCTGACGGGGTAGTGGCAGTTGATCAGGATCGATTCGGCCTTGAAGCCGCCGTAGTTGTTGTGCAGCCAGTTGATCATGAACGACGGTCCGAAGTACGACGCCTCCGAATCGAGGTGGGCCTCACCATATGTGGTGCCCATGTCGTTGATGTCCGGACGGCCGACGTTGTGCAGGTACTGCGACGCGATGTGGCCTTCGAAGACGTTCTTGAAGTACGTCGGCAGCCCGTAGTGGATGTAGAAGAAGTGCGCCATGTCGGTGACGTTGTCGATGATCTCGCGGCAGTTGCTGCCCTCGATGAGCATCGTGTTCCACCGCCAGTCGGTCCACTCGTCGTCGGCGGACTCGGGGATCTCGGGGATGCGTACCTCGGGTGGCGGCGGGTTGCCCTCGTGGTCGTGCCAGACGAAGAGCAGTCCGCCGCGGACGTCGGTGGTCCACGCGCGGGTGCGGGCCAGGCGCGGCGTGCGCTTGGCGTAGGGCACCAGCTTGCACTTGCCGTCGCCGCCCCAGCGCCAGTCGTGGAACGGGCAGGCGACCTCGTCGCCCTTGATGGTGCCTTGCGACAGGTTGCCACCCATGTGCCGGCAGTAACCGTCGAGCACCTTGAGCTCGCCTTGCGAGTCGGCGAAGACCACCAGCATGGTGCCGAAGATCTCTACCCCGTGCGGCTTGCCGTCGAGGTAGTCCTTCACCGGTCCAAGGCAGTGCCAGCCGCGCGCATACCGGTCCGGCAGGGCACCGGTGTCGATCTCGCGGATGCCAGCTGTATCAGTACTCACGGTGGGCCTCCCGTATTCTGAGCGTCTAACTAGAACACGTTACAGTTTTTGCCCCCTCCAGCGCAATGTACTGCAGCTTGTCGGCTCCTCGCGCAAGCGCTCGTCGGCGGATCTACCTGCGGTATATCTAGACGATGCCGTTGTACTCATTCGAAGGACGTACCCCCATCGTCGACGAGGGCGCGTTCGTCGCGCCCACGGCGACGCTCATCGGCGACGTTCACGTCGAGGCGGGTGCATCGGTGTGGTTCAACACCGTGCTGCGCGCCGACTTCGCCCCGATCATCATTCGAGAGGGCGCCAACGTGCAGGACGGCAGCGTGTTGCACGCGCCGCCGGGCATCCCGACCGACGTCGGACCAGGGGCGACGATCGCGCACAGCTGCGTCATCCACGGCGTGCACATCGGTCAGGAGGCGATCATCGCCAACCATGCGACGGTGCTCGACGGGGCCGTCATCGGTCGGCGCAGCCTCATCGCGGCCCACTCCCTCGTCGTGGGTGGCACCAAGATCCCCGACGAGGTCCTCGTCACCGGTTCACCCGCCAAGGTGCGCGGGCCGATCGCCGGCACCGGCGCGGAGCTGTGGGTCAACGTCAACCCCGGCACCTACCAGGACCTGGCCCGACGCTATCTGGTCGGGCTCGAGGCGCTGTAGGGACTACGGGGAGCCGGCCAGCCCGACTCGCAGCGCGACCTGCTGCATCTTTCCGACGGCGGTGACGAACTTGTCCGTGGTCACGTCACCCGGCGCGCTTTGGAACTCCAGCCGGACCAACGCCCGACCCTCGGTGAAGAACAGAAGGGTGACCGCCTTGTCCTCGTCCGGGTGGGTGCCGCTGATCGTCACACCGTCGGCGCCTACCGGGACGGGGGTCGGAGTGCCTCCGGCCACCAGAGTGGTGAGCGTGCCCGTCGCCTGGCGCAGGGTCGCCGTCGCCGTGGCAGCGTCCGGATAGACCACGAACGTGTCGCTGATCGCCCGGTTGTCCTCGTCGTTGACGAAGAACGCGCTGGCCCCGGGGCTGCCATTGGGCTGCGACTCTTGCGATCGCTGGTTGAAGGTGTCCTCGGCGTCAGTGAGGTCGGCGGCGGTGAGCAGCAGCGGACGGTAGTCGGCGGCCTCCGCCTTCTCCGAAGTGGTCGGCTTGGTCGTCGACGTCGCCGACGGCGTCGCAAGGCCGGGCAGGGTGCTCGGCGGGGGATTGTTGGGGTCGACGCCGGTACAGCCGCTGAGTCCGACGGCCAGCACGACCGCTGGTACTGCGAAGCGAAGGGATCGGGGGGCGTTGGGGATGCGAGGCAAGTGTGATCGGGGCAACAGATATCAAAATTCAGGCAGTAGTTGGGTTTTCGGGGTCGCCGACGACGTCGACGAACACGTGCCTACGCTACAGGCGTCGTCAAAGTGCCTGCAAGAGTTCCTCAACGTCTCGATCTTCGCGCTGAGCCGGAGCGGTTCGAGCTCGGGGGGAGGTATCCATTCGGCGACGCCGTTGCGGATCTCGACGGTCCAGCCGTCTTCGGCGAGGCGGTTGTCGGGTCCGCAGGCCAGGGTGAGTTCGTTGATGTTGGTCTGCCCGTTGTTGCTGATCCAGCCCTTGGTGTGAGACCTGGCTGGCGTAGCCGGGGAGGGTGCAGTCGGGTTTGGTGCAGCCGACGTCGGGGTTGTGCGTTTCACCTATCCGTCGCGTCCTAGAACGGGGAAAGGCGGGCGATCCATCGGAGGTTCGCGCATTGGCCAACGAGCGTGCGCGAACTCGGGATCTTCGGCGACGCGTCGTCCGCGGACGCGCACGCTCGCCGACGCAGCGGCGGCCGCCTAGACCGGAGTCGCGCTCGCCGTCGCCCTGTCCAACTCCCAATACGCACGCAGCGCGACGATCTTGCCCTCGTCGTCGACGCGGTAGGTGAACACGCCTTCGGCCACCACCCGGTAACCGCTTGCGACGATGACGATGTTGCCGACGTTGGCTTCCTCGTTGCCGCACTGGTAGGTCGCGGCGAAGTTGAACTCCAGCTGGCTCGGCGCGATGGCCATGTCGAAGAACTTCGCGATGGCCTCCTTGCCGCGGTGGCCCTTCCCGTCCGGGTCGAAGTGCGACGGCCCGATCGGATCCTCGACGACGGCGTCGTCGGCGAACAGAGCGAGCCAGGCCTCCTTGTCGCGGGCCATCGCGGCCTCGCGAGACCGCTTGCCCGCCAGGTGAACCGGTGCGTTGGGGTTCGTGACCGTCACTTGGGCGCGGGCTTGTCGGCCGAAACGACCCACATCGAGTAGTACTGCGAGCCGCCGCCGTAGGCGTGGCCGAGCGCCTTGCGGGCGCCTTCCACCTGGTGATCGCCGGCCTTGCCCATCACCTGGATCGCCGACTCCGCGAAGCGGATCATGCCCGAGGCGCCGATGGGATTGGACGACAGCACGCCGCCGGACGCGTTGAACGGGATGCGGCCGCCGATCGCGGTCTCGCCGGCCTCGGTGAGCTTCCAGCCCTCGCCCTCGGGTGCGAACCCCAGGTTCTCCAGCCACATCGGCTCGAACCAGGAGAACGGCACGTAGACCTCGGCGACGTCGATCTCGTCGATGGGTGAGGTGATGCCCGCGTCACGCCAGAGCGCCGCGGCGGCATCGCGGCCGGCCTGCGGGTTGACCTGATCGCGACCGGAGTAGGCCAGCGGCTCGGTGCGCAGCGCCGTGGCGTGGATCCACGCCACGGGATGCCCGTCCGGCAACGCGGCGATCCGCAATTTCTTCGTTGCCGATCACCAGCGCGCAGGCGCCGTCGGAGGAGGGGCAGGTTTCGTCGAACCGGATTGGGTCCCACAGCATCTGGGATGCCATCACCTTCTCCAGCGTGATGTCGGGCTGGTGCAGGTGAGCGAGCGGGTTCTTCGCGCCGTTGAGCCGGTCCTTGACGGCGACCATGGCGCCGATGTGCGTCGGTGCACCGGAGCGCCGGATGTAGGACCGCACGTGCGGGGCGAAGTAGCCGCCCGCGCCCGCACCGACCGGCTTGGTGAACGGCACCGGAATGCTCAACGCCCACATGGCATTGGACTCGGACTGCTTCTCCCACGCCATCGTCAGCACGCGCTTGTACTTGCCGGACTGCACCAGGCTGGCCGCGACGATCGCGGTCGACCCGCCGACGGAGCCGGCGGTGTGCACCCGGATCAGCGGCTTGCCGGTGGCGCCGACCGCGTCGGCCATGAACAACTCGGGCATCATGACGCCCTCGAAGAAGTCGGGCGCCTTGCCGACCACCACGGCGTCGATGTCGTCGAACGTCGACCCGGAGTCTTCGAGGGCCCTGTCGATGGCCTCGCGCACCAGGCCGTTCATCGACACGTCCTTGCGCTTGGCGACGTACTTGGTCTGCCCGGTGCCGAGGACCGCGGCTACATTGCCTGCCATCAGTTGCTGACCCTTCTGCTCTTCGCGCGAGCGCTCATCGCCCGTCCCTGCCTTCGAGCACCGCGACCAGATTCTGTTGCAGCGCAGCCCCGCTCGTCGCGTGCGCGAGCACCCGCTGTGCCGAACCGTCGAAGATGTGCCGGGCCGCGAAGCCGATGCGCTCCAGACCGGTGGAGAACATCGGGTTGGCGGCCAGCGCGCCACCGGACGGGTTGACCTTCGTCGAGTCGCTGAGCCCGATGGCCTCGGTGAGGATCAGCTGCTGATGGCTGAACGGGGCGTAGAGCTCGGCCACGTCGATCGACCCGGCGTCACCGCCGGTCGCAGCCGCCGCCGACGCCGCCGTCGACGGGGACGTGGTGAGGTCGCGGGCACCCAGGACCGGGGTTTCGATGCGGTGCTCGATGCCGGTGATCCACGCGGGATTCTCCCGAAGCTCCCTGGCCCGGTCACCCGAGGCCAGCACGATCGCCGACGCGCCGTCGGTGATCGGCGCGATGTCGTGGCGGCGCAGCGGATCGGCGAAGTACGGCCGGGAGAGCAGTTCGTCCACCGAACTCGCGGGTTCGACGGAGTCGGTGCGGCCGGCGGCGTTCATCGAGTCCAGGGCGACCTGGGCCATCTGCTCGGCCGTCCACTTGCCGGAGTCCAGTCCGAACCGGGCCTGCAGGCCCGCGGTCGACACGGCGTCGGGCACCAGCGGGGCCACCGTGTACGGGTCGGTCTGCAGCGCCAGCACGCGGCGCAACACTCCGGCCGACGACTTCCCGAAGCCGTAGACCAGGGCGGTGTCGACGGCACCGGTCAGAATCTTGATGTAGGCCTCGTAGAGCGCCCAGGCGGCGTCCATCTCCACGTGCGACTCGTTGATCGGCGGAACCGCGCCGATCGAGTCGATCGCCGAAAGGAACGAGAACGCGCGCCCGGCAAGGTAATCCGAGGAGCCCGAGCACCAGAACCCGATGTCGGTCTGCTTGAGCCCGAGGTCGGCGTACAACTCGGCGAAGCACGGCATCAGCATCTCGACGCCGTTGGTGGTGCCTTCGGTGCGGCGCACATGCGGAGCATGCGCAAACCCGACCACCGCGACATTGCGATCAGTCATCTAGTTCATTTCCTCTTCGCGCGAGCGCTCATCGGGGGTCGTGTCCGTTTACTGGTGGTGCTTGTAGGTTTCGTAGTCGGCGTCGGGCTCACCCGTCGGCCGGAAGTAGTCGATGTTGTCGATGCCGAGGCCCCACTCCTCGCGGGGCTTCCACACCGCCTCGACGCGCATGCCCATCCGCACGTCGGCCGCGTCGATCTCGGTGACCAGGTGCAGGAACGGAATGTCGGCGCCGTCGAGCAGCACGTAGGCCGCGACGTAGGGCGGCTTGATGCGCTGCCCGGCGAACGGGATGTTGATGATCGCGAACGTCGTGACCGTGCCCTTGTCCGGCAGTTCGACGAACTCGTCGAGCTGCTGGCCGGTGCCGGGGTCGGCCTCACGCGCCGGGAAGTACACCTTGCCGTCCTTGCCGGTGCGGTTGCCGACGAGCTTGCCCTCCTCGAGCGCACGCAGGAACGTGCTCTCGGGAAGTGAAGCGGTGTGCTGGATTTCGATCGAGGTGGGGACGACGAGCATCGTGACGGGGTCGCGGTCGTCGGTTGATTCTGCGGAGTCCTCGACCGACTCTTCCACGTCGCCCAGCTCGAAGTACGCGATGTCGGTGATCGCGCCCACGGTTTCGTCGGCCCAGTGCACGTGCACCCGGGCGCCGGTGCTGATGGCGTCGGCCGAACCTGCGTCGACCGCGTGCAGCAGTGGCGGTGTCGGCGCCGTCGAGTTTGACCAGCGCCCACGCGAACGGGCGGTCCAGCGGCTGGCCCTCCAGCGGTTCGGGTTGCCACGTCCACGACACCACCGTTCCGACGCTGGCCACGGGGACGATCTCCGTCAGGGGTGCGTACGTGACCGGGTCATACTCAGCTGGCGGCACGTGCACGCGCCCGTCCGAACCACGCACGCCGACGACGTGTCGACTGCGCAGCGCGGTGAAGAACGCGACTCGAGCACGGAACCGACTGAACGGGTGTAGTCGAAAGACAGTTTCAGCGGAGCGGAAAGGGGCGGCTCGTGGTCATCCAACTGGGCCGGGCTGCTTTGGCTGGCACTCACGGCATCGAGTAGAACAGGTTCTAACAATCGTGGCAAGAATGGGGGCGCGCAGCGCGCCAACGTTCCAGAAAGGTTGGCTCCAATGAAGCTAGGTCTCCAACTCGGATATTGGGGCGCCAACGCGCCGACCGACCACGCGGAACTCGTCGCAGCCGCCGAGGAGGCCGGTTTCGACACCGTCTTCACGGCCGAGGCGTGGGGTTCGGACGCCTACACACCGCTGGCCTGGTGGGGTCGCGAGACGACGCGGATGCGGCTCGGCACGTCGGTCATTCAGCTGTCCGCGCGCACGCCGACCGCATGCGCGATGGCCGCGCTGACGTTGGATCATCTGTCCGGAGGACGGCACATCCTCGGACTCGGGGTCTCCGGCCCGCAGGTCGTCGAGGGTTGGTACGGGCAGAAGTTCCCCAAGCCGCTGGCCCGCACCCGGGAGTACGTCGACATCCTGCGGCAGGTCTGGGCCCGCGAGGCGCCCGTGCACAGCGACGGCCCGCACTACCCATTGCCGCTGACCGGTGAGGGCACCACCGGGCTTGGCAAGAACCTCAAGCCGATCACCCATCCGCTGCGCGCCGACATTCCCGTCATGCTCGGTGCCGAGGGGCCGAAGAACGTCGCGATGGCCGCCGAGATCTGCGACGGCTGGCTGCCCATCTTCTACTCCCCTCGGATCGCCGACATGTACAACGAGTGGCTCGACGAGGGGTTCGCGCGTCCCGGCGCCCGGCGCACCCGGGAGACCTTCGAGATCTGCGCGACGGCCCAGGTGGTGGTCACCGACGACCGTCCGGCCGTCATGGAGCTGATGAAGCCGCACCTGGCGCTCTACATGGGTGGCATGGGCGCGGAGGACACCAACTTCCACGCCGACGTCTACCGCCGCATGGGATACGCGGAGGTCGTCGACGACGTCACGAAGCTGTTCCGCACCGACCGCAAGGACGAGGCCGCGAAGGTCATCCCGGACGAACTGGTCGACGACTCGGCCATCGTCGGCGACCTCGACTACGTGCAGGAGCAGATGAAGGCGTGGGAGGCCGCAGGCGTCACGATGATGGTCGTCGGAGCCCGTTCGGCCGAGCAGATCCGCGACCTCGCAGGGCTGGTTTGACCGCACCCTTCTTCAGCGAGCAGACGCAAACTCCCCTCAAAAGCGCTACTTGAGGGGAGTTTGCGTCTGCTCGGCGGCGTACGTCGCCGCGCTGTTGTAGACACTTTCTTGCAAGTTGTCTAGAACGCGTTCTAGATTTGGCCTGTGACCGACGCCATATCGCAGCACACCATCGCAGGCACCGTCCTGACCATGCCGGTGAAGATCCGCAAGGCGACTCAGCACATGGCGATGTTCTCGGTGGACGCCGATGCCGCGCAAGCCATGATCGACTACAGCGGCCTGCAGGTCTGCCGTTACCGGCCCGGCCGCGCCGTCGCGGTGCTCATGCTCATGCACTACGTCGACGGTGACCTTGGTCAGTACCTCGAGTACGGCACCAACATCATGGTCAACCCGCCAGGCTCGAATGCCTCGGGGCTCAAGGCATTGCAGTCCGCTGGCGCGTTTACTCACCACCTGCCCGTCGACCAGGCGTTCACGCTGGAGGCGGGCCGGTCGATCTGGGGTTACCCAAAGGTGATGGCGGACTTCACTGTTCGCGACGGCCGCCAGTTCGGGTTCGACGTGACGATCGACGGCCAGTTTGCCGTGGGCATGGACTTCCGGCCCGGGCTGCCCGTGCCGTCGGTGTTCACCTCGAAGACCCAGGTGCACCCGACGTACTCGTATCTCGACGGCGTCATCCGCGAAACCGCCGGGGAGATGAAGCTTTCCGGTGTCCGCTACCGGCCCGGCGGCGTAACCGTGCGACTCGGTGCACACCCATACGCAAAGCGAACTGGCGTCACTAGGCTTCCCGAAGCGCGCCATGATTTCGAGTTCTGCCGACAACGTCGAGATGACGTTCGGTGACGCCAAGGAGATTGCATGACAGCGGTACTTTCGACCAAGCCCGACGTCGACTTCACCGACGGCACGTTCTACGCCGACGGCGGTGCCCGCGAGGCGTACCGCTGGATGCGGGCCAACGAACCGGTGTTCCGCGACCGCAACGGACTGGCCGCCGCCACGACGTATCAGGCAGTGATCGACGCCGAGCGCAACCCGGAACTGTTCTCCAACACCGGTGGCATCCGGCCCGAGACGCCGGGCATGCCGTACATGATCGACATGGACGATCCGTCACATCTGTTGCGGCGCAAGCTCGTCAACGCGGGCTTCACCCGCAAGCGCGTGATGGACAAGGTGCCGTCGATCGGCACCCTGTGCGACACGTTGATCGACTCGGTCTGCGAGCGCGGTGAGTGCGACTTCGTCCGCGACATCGCCGCCCCGCTGCCGATGGCGGTCATCGGTGACATGCTGGGAGTGCTGCCAGAGGATCGCGCACTGCTGCTGAAGTGGTCCGACGATCTGGTCACCGGGCTCAGTTCGAGCATCGACGAAGTCACCGCGCAGGCGGTGATGGAGGCGTTCGCCGGCTACACCGCGTTCACCATGGACATCATCGCCAAGCGGCGCACCGAGCCCACCGACGACCTGTTCTCGATCCTGGTCAACGCCGAGGTCGAGGGCCAGCGGATGTCCGACGACGAGATCGTCATGGAGACCCTGCTGATCCTCATCGGCGGCGACGAGACCACCCGCCACACGTTGTCGGGCGGCACCGAACAACTGCTGCGGCACCGCGACCAGTGGGAAGCCCTGGTGGCCGACCCCTCGCGCCTGCCGATGGCCATCGAGGAGATGCTGCGCTGGACGTCGCCGGTGAAGAACATGTGCCGCACGCTGACCGCGGACACCACGTTCCACGGCACCGACATGCGCAAGGACGAGAAGATCATGTTGATGTTCGAGTCGGCGAACTTCGACGAGTCGCAGTTCGGTGACCCCGAGAACTTCCGCATCGACCGGAACCCCAATGGCCACATGGCCTTCGGCTTCGGCTCGCACTTCTGTCTCGGCAACCAGCTGGCCCGCCTCGAGCTGTCGATGATGACCAGCCGGGTGTTGGAGCGACTGCCCGACCTGCGGCTCGCCGATGACGCCCCGGTGCCGCTGCGCCCAGCGAACTTCGTCAGCGGGCCCGAGGCCATGCCCGTGGTGTTCACCCCGACGGAGAAGGTCCTCGGCTAGCGGCTCAGTGGTGCAGCGGGATGGCGGCGGGCGGGCCTCCCGCGTCGGACCTCCCGCGAGCAGACGCAAACTCCCCTCATTCGGGGCAATTGAGGGGAGTTTGCGTCTGCTCGCGCAGGAAAAAGAGCTACTTCATCTGGAAGTTGGGCGCCCGCTTCTCCTTGAAGGCCCGAGGGCCCTCCTTGGCGTCGTCGGAGAGGAAGACCGGGATGCCGTTGGCGGTGTCGGGCTTGAACGCGTCGAGTTCGTGCATGCCCTCCGCTTCGCGGATGGTCTTGAGGATCGCCTGCACGGCCAGCGGGCCGTTGTTGTTGATGACGTCGGCGATCTCGAGGGCCTTCTCCAGCGCCGTGCCGTCGGGCACCACGTAGCCGATCAGCCCGTAGTCCTGGGCCTCGGCCGCGGTGATGTGGCGACCGGTCAGCAGCATGTCGCAGGCGATCGTGTACGGGATCTGGCGGGGCAGCCGCACCGCGGAGCCACCCATCGGATACAGGCTCCACTTGGCCTCGGAGATGCCGAACTTGGCGCTCTCGCCGGCGACGCGGATGTCGGTGCCCTGCAGGATCTCGGTGCCGCCCGCGATGGCCGGGCCCTCGACGGCGGCGATCAGCGGCTTGGTCAGGCGCCGGCCCTTCAGCAGACCCTCGATCTTCGTCGGGTCGAAGGCGCCGCTCTTGAACGAATCGCCGGGAGGCGCCTTGGTGGCGGCCTTGAGGTCCATGCCCGCGCAGAAGTAGCCGCCCGCGCCGGTCAGGATGCAGGTCCGGATCTCCGGATCGTCGTCGACGCGGTTCCACGCGTCGACCATTATCGAGAGCATCTCGGTGGAAAGCGCGTTGCGCGCCTCCGGCCGGTTGAGCGTCAGGATCAGGGTGTGTCCGCGCTGCTCAATGAGGGCGTCGGGCCCTTTCTCTGACTCGCTCACAGGTGTCCGCCTTCCAGCTTCGTCGCCACAGACTTGTCTCGAAATGTAACACGTTCTAGTTTAGGTCTCGTGGCCTTGAATATCGCCGATCTTGCCGAGCACACCATCGACGCCGTGCCTGACCGCGTCGCCCTGATCTCGGGTGGCGAAGAGCTGACCTACGCCCAGTTGGAGGAGAAGGCCAACCGACTGGCCCACTACCTCATCGACCAGGGCGTCAAGAAGGACGACAAGGTCGGCCTCTACTGCCGCAACCGCATCGAGATCGTCATCGCGATGCTCGGCATCGTCAAGGCGGGCGCGATCCTCGTCAACGTCAACTTCCGCTACGTCGAGGGCGAACTGCAGCTACCTGTTCGACAACTCCGACATGGTGGCGCTGGTGCACGAGCGCCGCTACGCCGACCGGGTCGTCAACGTGCTGCCCGAGACGCCGAACGTGAAGACCGTCCTGGTGGTCGAGGACGGGTCCGATGACGACTACCAGCGGTACGGCGGCGTCGAGTTCTACGCCGCGCTGGAGCAGGGCTCGCCCGAGCGCGACTTCGGCCCGCGCAGCGCCGACGACATCTACCTGCTCTACACCGGCGGCACCACCGGTTTCCCGAAGGGCGTGATGTGGCGCCACGAGGACATCTACCGAGTCCTGTTCGGCGGCACCGACTTCGCGACCGGTGAGCCGGTCGCCGACGAGTACGACCTGTCCAAGGCAGGCCGCGGCGAACGCGCCGATGATCCGCCTGCCGATCCCGCCGATGATCCACGGCGCCACCCAGTCGGCCACCTGGATGTCGCTGTTCTCCGGTCAGACCGTGGTGCTGGCACCGGAGTTCGACGCCGACGAGGTCTGGCGGATGATCCACGAGCACAAGGTGAACCTGCTGTTCTTCACCGGTGACGCGATGGCGCGCCCGCTGCTCGACGCGCTGCTGGCCCACCAGGAGGAGGGCAACACCTACGACCTGTCCAGCCTGTTCCTGCTCGCCAGCACCGCGGCGCTGTTCTCCACCAGCATCAAGGAGAAGTTCCTCGAACTGCTGCCCAACCGGATCATCACCGACTCGATCGGCTCCTCGGAGACGGGCTTCGGCGGCACCAGCATCGTGGCCAAGGGGCAGTCGCACACCGGCGGTCCGCGCGTGACCATCGACAAGAACACCGTCGTGCTCGACGAGGACGGCAACGAGGTCGTGCCCGGTTCGGGCGTGCGCGGCATCATCGCCAAGCGCGGGCCACATCCCGGTCGGCTACTTCAAGGACGAGAAGAAGACCGCCGAGACGTTCCGGACGTTCAACGGTGTGCGGTACGCGATTCCGGGCGATTACGCCGAGGTCGAGGCGGACGGCAGCGTCACGATGCTGGGCCGCGGCTCGGTGTCCATCAACAGCGGCGGCGAGAAGATCTACCCCGAAGAGGTCGAGGCCGCGCTCAAGGGCCATCCCGACGTGTTCGACGCGCTCGTCGTCGGCGTGCCCGACGAACGCTTCGGTCAGCACGTCGCCGCCGTCGTGCAGCCGCGTGAGGGCACCCGTCCGACACTGGCCGAGCTGGACGCCTTCGTGCGCAAGCGAGATCGCGGGATACAAGGTGCCGCGCAGCCTGTGGCTGGTCGACGAGGTGAAGCGCTCGCCCGCGGGCAAGCCCGACTACCGCTGGGCCAAGGACACCACCGAGGAACGGCCCGCCGACGACGTCCACGCCAAACACGCTGGAGCTAGCTGGCGAGCGACGAGAACTGATGCGCACCGAACTGTGCGACCGCTTCGGCATCGAATACCCGATCTTCGTCTTCACGCCGTCGGAGAAGGTGGCCGCGGCGGTCAGCAAGGCCGGCGGGCTCGGCGTGCTGGGCTGCGTGCGGTTCAACGACGCCGACGACCTCGAGAACGTGCTGCAGTGGATGGACGCGAACACCGACGGCAAGCCGTACGGCGTCGACATCGTGATGCCCGCCAAGGTGCCCACCGAGGGCACCAGCGTCGACATCAACAAGCTGATCCCGCAGAGCGCACCGCGACTTCGTGCGACAAGACGCTCGCCGACCTCGGCGTGCCGCCGCTGCCCGAGGACGAGGAGACGATCCGAAGGCGTGCTGGGCTGGCTGCACTCGGTGGCCCGCAGCCACGTCGAGGTGGCGCTGCAAGCATCCGATCAAGCTGATCGCCAACGCACTCGGCTCACCGCCCAAGGACGTCATCGACCAGGTGCACGCCGCCGGAGTTCCGGTGGCGGCGCTGGCCGGTAGCGCCAAGCACGCGCAGCGCCACGTCGACAATGGCGTCGACATCGTCGTCGCGCAGGGTCATGAGGCCGGTGGACACACCGGTGAGATCGGCGTCGATGGTGCTGTGGCCGGAGATCGTCGACGCCTTGGGGGCAACGCCGCCGGTGCTGGCGGCGGGCGGCATCGGCACCGGACGTCAGGTCGCGGCGGCGCTCGCGCTCGGCGCACAGGGCGTGTGGATGGGTTCGGCGTTCCTGACCGCCGCCGAGTACGACCTCGGTGTGCGGACCGAGGGCGGGCGCGTCGGTGATCCAGCAGGCGCTGCTCGCAGCGACGTTCCGGCGACACCGTGCGCAGGCGCATCTACACCGGCAAGCCGGCACGGTTGCTCAAGAGCCGCTGGACGGATGCCTGGGACGCCGAGGGCGCACCCGAGCCGCTGCCCATGCCGCTGCAGAACATCCTCGTCAGCGAGGCGCATCAACGGATGAGCGAGTCATCGGATCCGACCACGGTCGCGATGCCCGTCGGCCAGATCGTCGGCCGGATGAACGAGATTCGGCCCGTAGCCGACATCATCGCCGAGTTGGTCAGCGGCTTCGAGGACGCCACCACGCGACTCGACGGCATCCGCGACAACTGAGCCGCGGCGTTCGGGGCTGTCCGATTCGTTCACGACTGGGTCAGGTGCAACGGCTAGCGTCGAACCCGTGAATGTCTCTGTGAAATCAGTCGTAGTGGAGATCGTCGCGCGTGACGTCGCACGGGCGCTGGACTTCTACCGGTTGCTCGGCCTGCAGGTACCGGATCAGGAGGGTCCACACGTCGAGGTCGAACTCCCGGGGGGCAACAAGTTGGCGTTCGACACCGAGGAGGTCGTCGGCGGCATGCATCCGGGGTGGACGCCTCCGGACGGTCCAGGACGGGTGGCCATCGCCTTCGGAGTCGACAGCCCGGGCGAGGTGGATGCGCTGTTCGAACGGCTCACCGCAGCAGGCCATCCCGGCACGCTCGCGCCGTTCGACGCACCGTGGGGGCAGCGTTACGCGACGGTCGAGGACCCCGATGGCACGACGGTGGACCTGTTCGCGCCGCTGGGCTAGCCGCAGGCGAGGTCGGCGACCGTGGTGCTCGCGAGCGCGCGCACCTCGCGATGAAGGTGCGGCTGGTCGGCGTACCCGGCCGCCGCGGCGACGTCGGCCGGCGCCCGTCCGGTGCGCAACATTGCGACGGCGCGGCGGAATCGCAGCACCCGGCGCAGCGTCGCAGGTCCGTAGCCGTAGACCGCGTGGCTGTGCCGCTGCAGCGTTCGGTTCGACCATCCGGCGTCGTGCGCCACCCGTGCGACGGGCGCTCCCGCGGCCAGCCGCGCGGTCACCCCGCGCAGCGTGGACAGCGACCATGGCGCCGTCTCGGTCCGCGGGGCGCGAGAGGCGAGCTCTTGGGCTAGCTCGGCGAGCGGCCGACCGCCGGCCACCGTGCCGAGGTCGTCGAGCGCGACTCGTTGGTTGCGCAATTCGGACGCCGGTACTCCGAGTAGCCGGGGCAGTGCGCCGGGCCGAAAGCGCAGTCCCGCGAACGGTTCTGGACCGCGGGCGCTGACGGACACCTCGGTGTCCGGACCGGCCACCACGACGCGGCCGTGCATCCGGATGAGGTCCATGCAGCCGTCGGGCAGCACCCGGACCGCATCGCCAGGCCCGTCGACCACCCACGCGGTCTCGACCAACTCGCGCAGTGGCGCGGGTGGTGGCAGTTCGCGGTAGCCCACGTATGCCAGGCTAGCGACCAAGACCGACGGGTGTCGGCTAGGAGAGCACCAGACGCCCGTCGGGCCGCCCGTAGACGACATAGGCCAGCCAGGTGGGGTCGTCCAGCGCCCGGGTCGCTTGCCGAGCGGCCACCGCCGCCTGTGCGACCGTCTTGCCCGCGATGAGTTGGGCATAGAACTCTTCGCCGAACTCACGCGCAGGCGTATCCATCACCGACCAGAGCGTGCTGACGAAGATGCCGGCGCCGCCCTTCAGGAACGCCTGTGCAAAGCCGCCGACCTGAGTCAACTGGTGCCCAGCGCGACCTGCCTGGCAGGCGTTGAGGAACACCAGCGGTCGATTGCCGTTTCCGTCCCGAAGGTTCGCGAACTGTTCGACCATCGTCGACGTCAGTTGAACCGGAGCCCAGCTGTTGCCCTCCTGCCGGACTTGGAGGATCAGCCCGGCGTTGGCGATGTCGTTGTTGGCCGCCTCACCGTGGCCCGCGAAATGCAGGAGGTCGAACTGGCCGGGTCGTTCGAGCAGGGACATGACGGCTTCCACGTCCGTGGCGACTTCGGTGGCGTTGAACGTGGTCTTGAGATAGTTCAGTTCGGCGACGGTCTCGGGCAGAGTCCATCCGGACTCCGGAGGATACGCGGGGGCAATGGCGCTGACACGGCCCCTAGCGACGGTCACCTCGCGCGGGGCGTACCGGGCACCGTCGATCCACCGGACGAGGCCAAGGTTCGCCAGGAACAGTTCCTCGGAGGGCAGCGCTTGACCGGGCCCCTTCAGATGCACGATCTCCCAAGGGATCAGCGGATCGATGCTGTTGACTTGAATGTGTTTGATCTTGTCGCGGTTGTCCCACAACTGACGCTGAATCGACTCAGGCAAGAGCTCGTCGAACAGCTGGCCCCCGAAGGCCCGGAGCGCGCGGTTGAACCGCTTGGCGTCGGCATTGCTGCCGCCCCAGTCCGCTTCGATCTGCCGGTAGAGGTCGGTGACGTAAGCCAGCCGGTCACCGCTGATGGGCGCGGTCTGGCCCCGCTCTACGACATCGAGGGCTTCCGACTCGTAACGCACGTCGAACCTGGTTTGCACCACGGTCTCCGTGTGAGGCTCGCCGGGTGAAAGAGCGACGATGGTGTTCTCGTCGATGATCAAACGATCGGTTGCGGTGACGTCCGGCATCGGCGGCAGCGCCGCGGTCACCGAAACCGGGACGGGGGCCACGGAGGCATCGTCGGCGACCGTGACGTCGAGCACGATCTTTACCAGGTCGACCGGTCCTTGGCCTGCGATCACCAGCAGCTGGCCTGGCCCGGGACTGGCGCCGATAATCGAGAACCGCAAGCTGCGCGGGTCGCCGACGGTTGGAGGATCGACGGTGACGTGCTTGTCGCCGATGACGGTCAAGTTGATCCGCGGCACCACGTGGACGGTGATGGACTTGTCGGTGTGGATGTCGGCGAGGTCGGTGCCGACACTCGGGTCGGACCCACCGGTCAACGCTTCGAGTGAAATATCGACCAAGACAAGCGATTCCGTTGCCGTGCTGATGACGGCGTCGGTCTCCGCGCGGAAGTATGCCTGTGCGACGGATGGCGTCGCGGTGGGTGTGGGCGGCGGGACCACCACAGCCGGGGCATTTCCGCCCCTGGTTCGCCGCGGCGGCCGCGCCGGGGGGCCTTCGGCCAGCGTGTCGGTCCGCGCGCCGGCGATGCCGATGGGGGATCCGTCGAGCAACACGACAGTTCGTGACGCCCAAGGGTTTTCGACGTTCAGCGGCCGGGGTGGAATGGCGTGGGTCGAGCGGGTGACCGGTGATGACTGGGCGCCCGCGAGCATTCCGGTGGGGCCGACCATGGCTTCCACCGTGGCACCGTCGCTGAGCGAAATGAACTCGTCCGGCGTGAAAGCGTAGTGTTCGAGCTCGCCGGAAGCGCTACGGCTGCGCACCACCGCGAACTTGCGACCACTCGAGCGCACCTGCCGTTTGGCCACTGCGAGGGGAGTGTCGGCGTCGATGACCACGAAGTTGGAGTCCACGGCGGCCGGCAAGGAATATACGGTCTCACCAATGGGTGGGGAGTCGTCTGGCGGTAAGACAGAGCCCCCGGGACCGAGCAGCCAGTGGCGCAGCGATCGCACTACCGGCTCGTTGACGAAATAGGCGCAGTGGTGCGTGCGCGGGTCGTCGTCCAGCTTGAATGCTCCGCGGATCAGGTCTGGTGAGTCGACTGCCGTCATCGATGCCACGTTGACCACCAAGTCGTTGTCCTCACCCATCAGCCGGTCCACCAGACCATCGGCGAGTCGACTGACCAGCTTGGCGGGCAACGACGTTGGTGTGGCAACCGGCCCGACTTCGAAGTTGGAGGACACCGCGTAGTACGCCGCCGAGGTGGGCCTCGCGGGTGTGCTGACGTTCAATGCGGTGATGAACGCACCGCCGGGCACCATCGCTCCCAGTCCGGGCACCCGCACCTCGTCGGCCGCCTCGGCCACGATCGCCTTGACCAGGATGGCCAGCGCCTGAAGCGATTCCTTGAGGATCGTGGTGACCGTCGCCGCGGGCGGCGCCGCGAAGGCGACGACCCGGCACGCGGCGACGGCGAGGTTGGTGTACAGATCGATCAGCGCATCCCAGTTCTGCGGGTGAGCCAACAGGGTGCCCCCATTGGGGCCGGCGACCATGATGGCCTTGGAGACGGTCACGTCATCGCCTGGCTCGAGGACCTGCTCGACCAGACTGCGCACCACCAAGGCCCCGCGGCTGTGGGTCACGACGTCGACGTCGATGCCGGATTCGGCCTTGAGCCCGCGCAGCAGACCGGCGAGTTGTTTCGCGTTCTCGAGTGGGTCCTCGCTGAGCGTGCGGTGGTCGAAGCCGATCACCTCGTCGTAGTGCGCGATGGCCTCGTTGAGAAACCGCTTGCCTTCCTCGATTCCGACAAATGAGCCGAATCCGCCGCGGGTAGAGTCTGAACGTGCCGTGGATGAGGAGCAGCAGCCGAGCGCGCCGGCCGGTGGGCAGACCGGCTGCGGGCGGCGCGGTCCACGAGGTCGGGTCGGGTTGATCGATCCTGACCAGACGCGGCTCGATCGAGCGCTCCATTCGTTTGACGGCTTCCCCGATCGCGAGTCGGGCGAGGAACCGGAAGACGAACGTCGTGACGGGCTTGACCAGAAAGTCGCCGATCGGCCCACGCCTGCCGGAGCCACCGACGGCGGCACCGGCGTAAGGGATCTCGAATGTCACGACGGCCGAGGAGGGACCCCGACGCGACGTTCGCGGCACCTCCTTGGTGCCCGTCACCCAGGTGTAGTACCCGTCCTGTTCGACCAGGAGGACCGCTTGTTCGTCGGCGCCGACGTCCACGCGAAGCAACGGCGGCGCGGTCGGCTCGCCGCGTCGCCGTGGGCCGGCAGGACCGACGTTCAGCGTGACGGTGTCGACGGTGGTGAGCTGGTCGGCGAAGGCGGCAGCGACCGCCTCTGGTGACACCGGGTCGGTTGGCCCGACGTCGACGGGGGCACCACGACCCCGCCTGCGCGGCTGTTCCTCGATGACGGACACGTTGTCGGGTAGCTCGAGTTCCACGGCGCCCCGGCGGATTGTGGTCATGTGCGTCCCCTAGTCGACGTCGACAGCTGTGGTTGGCGCAGGCGGACAGTCGCCCGGTCGCATCTTGTCAGTCAAGCGGACAACGGTTTGGCGAATGTGAGTACCGAACTACTCGAATGGGTCGACCGCCGCGGAAACTGCTGCCGCTATACCGGCTGGACGTACCCGCGGGAAGCCACCACGTCGACCGCCACGTCGAACCCCTTACCTGGACCGAAGTTCGCGCGTCCCCGCGCGAGCGCATCGTCGAACGTCCCGTTCCTGTCGGTCACGTGTGTCGCCTCGAGCAGCACAATGCGGCCGTCCTCCACCAACCCGGTCATTTCATCGGCGGACGCAATGATCCAATTGCGGCCTTTGAGTTGGGGGAGCCGGATCGAGTCTTGTTGCGCCTGTTGCCAGAAGGCACTCCACGCGCTCGACGATGTCCAGTAGCCCACGTAGGTGTGGCCGGGCATGAGCATGATGACGGGATCGATGCCGATGTGCTCGAAGCAGCTCGCGAATAGGATCGCAAGATCGTGGCACGTGCCGCGGCGGTGCTCGATGACCTCGGTTGGCGAGCGGACAGACTGCCCGGATGGCATCGCATCTCCTGGCAGGAACACCTCGAGTGGTGGCACGTTGATGTAACTCAATTGGTGCTTCTCTCGTAGGCAGTTGAAGATGGCCTGGGCCTGGTTGTAGACGGCCTTTTGGTCGGCCCTTTGGTAGCCATCGAAGGAAGACGTGGGGTTGACCGTCTTGAGCACGCCGTCGGCGTCGTCGAGCACTTCCAATACTCCTTCTGTGTTGGGATCGACGAAGGCGGGAATGAAGTGCCACATGTCCTGGCGGTCAAGCCATTCCGTGATCCCCATCCACAGCACCGAGCGGGTGGTTTCGCTGAGCACGGCTTCGCCGTGCCAACAACGCACCGTGAAATTCACCCAGCGGCGTCCCGTCCTTTGGTCGATGAGCTGGTAGAGCACCGGGAAGTGCAGATCCGTGACGTCGATCGGTTGCAGTCCTCGGACGAGATCCTGAGTGAGGGAAACGGTCGACCGGCCAACGCCTGCGTCACAGGTGATCGTCACTCCGACGTTGTGCATTGGCTTGTCGGCTGTCAGCGCGAGCCGAAGAAGAGCGGGAAACTGGTTCTTGAGCAGGGCCGGATTCAGCCAGCTCGGGCGACTGCGAAACAATCGCTACGGCGTCTGTCCCGCTGCTTCCGTGGTACCACCGGCGAACTGCACGCACAAGGGTGTCCGGCAGCAGCCGCACGACGTCATCCCCGGAGGCTTTCCCCTCCGCGAGCAAGCCGTGCAGTTTCGTCGGAACGTCAGCACGCAACGGCAGCTGCGGACTTCCTGGTGCCTTGAATACCACCGACAGAGCAGACGACAGATCGCCGCCGATGTCGAGAATTGCGACGTTCATTGGTCTGCCCCCGCGTGGTGTTTCCTCACGATGAAACGGTTCTAAACCATAGGCTCACTGAAGGCGTTCTACTTCGTTCTGCTGATTGCGCTCGGGCCGGCGTGTAAAGGAGATCCGATACAGCCGGTATCCGCCATGGTCTCACCGGCAGTGTCCGGAAGATGCGCAGATGGCCGAAACTCAATGCGGCGTGAGCGCGAAGACCGGGTCGGAGCACTCGGTGCCCTCTGTCGACAGCTGGCGTTTGAGCACCTTGAACGTCGCCGTGCGGGGTAGGCCCGTGCTGACGCGGACGTACCTCGGCCACTGCTTGGGTCCGAGGTCGGGCTGTTCGGCGAGGAACGCCTCGAACCGGGCCACATCGAATTCGGCGCATGCGCCGAGCACCAGTGCCGCCATCACCTGGTCGCCGACGGCGGGGTCGGGAATCGCGTACACGGCGGCCTCGGCGACGTCGGGATGACGCAGCAGGATGCGTTCGATGGGCGCCGTGCCCAGGTTCTCGCCGTCGACGCGCATCCAGTCGCCGAGGCGCCCGGCGAAGTAGACGTACCCCGCCTCGTCGCGATACGCGAGGTCACCCGAGTGGTAGACGCCGCCGGCCATCCGCTCCGATTCGGCCTTCTCGTCGCGGTAGTAACCGCGAAACCACCCGGGGCCCTTGGGGTTCACCAGTTCGCCCACCTTGCCGGGCGGACAGGGCGCCCCGGTGTCGACGTCGACGATCGCGACCTCGTCGGTCAGCGGGCCCAGCGACCCGTCGGGGGTGTCCGGGGTGCGTGCGACCGCAACGCCGCCCTCGGTGGAGCCGAAGCCGTCGACGACGGTCACGTCGAACCGCTTGGCGAAGCGCTCCAGGTCGCGCGGCGCCCCCTCGTTGCCGTAGAGAAACCGCAACGGGTTGTCGGCGTCGTCGTCGCGCGGGGGAGTCGCCAGCACGTACGACAGGGGCTTCCCCACGTAGTTCGCGTAGGTGGCCCCGTAACGCCGCACGTCCGGGATGAACTGCGACGCGGAGAACTTGCGGCGCAAGGCGATCGACGCACCCGCCGCGACGGCCACCGCCCAGCCCGCCATCACCGCATTGGAGTGGAACAGCGGCATCGACAGGTATGCGGTGTCCGATGGGCCGAGCCCGAACCGCTCGCTGAGCATGCGGCCGGGGAAGGCCACCTTGTCGTTGGTGACGCGCACGGCCTTGGGCTCACCGCTGGTGCCCGACGTGAAGATCAGCATGTACAGCGCGTCGGGACCGACGTCGGCGAAGGCCACCGGCGCGCCGCGGTGGGCGTCGAGTTCCGTTGCCCAGTGCGATGATCCGACGTGCACGTGGGGCACCCCGTCCGGGACGACGGACGCGTCGTCGGTCAGCACCAGCTGGCAGTCGGCGCGGACGATGTCACGAACCAGCGCATCGCCGCGGCGCGTCGGGTTCAACCCGACGGTCACCAAACCCGCCAGGCTGGCGGCGATCAGCACCGACGAGAAGAACGGCGTATTGCCAAGCAGCACACCGACGTGCGGCGGCTTGGCCGGGTCGAGCCGAGCCTTCAGCGCGGCCGCGAGTTGGGCACCCGCCGCGATGTGGTCACGCCAGCTGACGAACCCCGTCTCGTCGTGGATGCCGCGATCCGCGACGTCGACGAGCGGCGCCAAGAGGTCCGCGACGGTCGGGTTCCGGTCTGTCACATGCTCGCGCGCGTCAGACGGGTGTCTCGGCGAGCTCGCGACCGATGCGCAGCAGCTGCCCGGTGGCGCCGCCGACCGCGAACTCGGTCTGCTTGGCCGCCAGGAAGTACCGGTGCACGGGATGGTCGGTGTCGATGCCGACGCCGCCGTGCACGTGCACGGCCGTGTGTGCCACGCGGTGGCCCGCATCGGCCGCCCAGAACGCCGCGCTGCCGACCTCGAGGTCCGCGGGCAGGTCCTCGGAGAGTCGCCAGGCCGCCTGGGTCAGCGTCAACCGCAGCGCCTTGACGTCGATGTAGCCGTCGGCCAGCCGCGACGAAACCGCCTGGAAGCTGCCGATGGGCCGCTCGAACTGCTCCCGCTCACGGGCGTAAGTCGCGGTGAGCTCCAGCGCCCGCTCGAGCACGCCCAGCTGGAATGCGGTGTGGCCCAACGTGCCCCGAGTGCGCAGCCACGCGACGACGTCGTCGCCGCCCACCACGCGGTCACCGCTGACCTCGGCGCCCTGCAGATCGAGATGTCCGACGCTGCCGTGTCCCGTCGTGTTCAGCGAGGTGATCGACACCCCGGGGTCGCCGGCGCCGATGAGGAACACCTTGACTCCGGACTCGGTCTCGGCGGGCACCAGGAATGCGTCCGCGACGGGGCCCCAGGGCACCAGTGCCCGAGTGCCCGTCAGCCGGTAGTCCAAACCGTTGACCTGCGCCTGGACCGGGCCTTGACCCATCTCGCCGTCGAGGGCGACGGTGAGGACCTTCTCGCCATTGACCGCTGGGGTAGCCCAATCGCTCTGCAGCGCAATGGATCCGAACTTGGCGAGCGCGCCTGCGGCCTGGACCACCGACTCCAGGTACGGCACCGGGGCCAACTGGCGGCCCAGCGCGGTGAGGATGGCCGCCTGCTCCAGCACGCCGAAGCCGCCGCCGCCCAACGCCTCCGGCGCCGCAGCGGACAGCACGTCGGCGTCGATCAGCTTCGACCACAAGGTCTTGTCGAAGCGCTCGTCGAGCTTGTCGAGCTCCTTGTGGCGCTCGGGCGTCACCACCGATTCGGTGATGTCGCGCACCAGGCTGCCGAGGTCATTCGTCTCTTCGGCTGTCGTGAAGTCCATTGTCAGTCAGTCCTTACCGGTTCACTCGGGGCAGCCCGAGCGCCACCATGCCGATGATGTCGCGCTGGATCTCGTTCGTGCCGCCACCGAAGGTGAGGATCAGGCAGGACCGGTGCATGCGCTCGACGCGGCCGCGCAGTAGCGCGCCCGGCGTGTCGGTGCGGAGCGTGGCCGCGGTGCCGAGCACCTCCATCAGCAGGCGGTAGGCCTCGGTGGCCAGTTCGGTGCCGTACACCTTGGCCGCCGACGCGTCGGCAGGCGAAGGGGCGGCGTCCTCGACCGACGCCAGCTCCCAGTTGATGAGCTTGAGCACCTCGGCCTTGGCGTGCACCCGAGCGAGGTTGAGCTGCACCCACTCCGAGTCGATCAACCGCTTGCCGTGGATGTCCTTGGTGTTCTGCGCCCATTCGCGAACTCCGTTGAGCGCCGCGAAGATCGGCTGCGCGGACACCAGGGCGACGCGCTCGTGGTTCAGCTGATTCGTGACCAGCTTCCAGCCGCCGTTCTCCTCGCCGACCAGGCTGCTGGTCGGCACGCGGACGTCCTGATAGTAGGTGGCGCTGGTGTCCACGCCCGCCATGGTGTGCACCGGTGTCCAGGAGAAGCCCTCGGCGGTGGTGGGCACGATGAGCATCGAGATCCCGCGATGCTTCTTTGCCTCCGGGTTGGTGCGGACGGCCAGCCACACGTAGTCCGCGTAGGCGATCAGGCTGGTCCACATCTTCTGGCCGTTGATGACGTAGTCGTCGCCGTCCCGGACGGCCGCAGTGCGCAGTGCGGCGAGGTCGGTGCCTGCGCCCGGCTCCGAATACCCGATGGAGAAGTGCAGCTCGCCTGCGGCGATCTTGGGCAGGAAGAACTTCTTCTGCTCCTCGGTGCCGAACGCCATGATGGTGGGCGCGACGCTATTGATCGTGAGGAACGGCACGGGGACGTTGGCGATGGACGCCTCGTCGTTGAAGATCAGCCCGTCCATGTGCGTGCGCGCCTGGCCGCCGAACTCCTTGGGCCATGACAGTGTCAGCCAGCCGTCCTTGCCCATCTGCGCCACCGTGTCGCGGTACACGGAGCCGCGGCCCATCTCGCCGTCGCTGGAGCTCAGCGCTTCGGCGCGCTCGGGGGTCATGAGTTTGGTGAAGTACGCGCGCAGCTCGCGGCGCAACTCCTCCTGCTCGGGGCTGTAGCCGATCCGCATCGGGTCATCCTCACTGTTTTCGGGCACCTCGACGCGCCGTCTGCGGACCCGTCGACCTTCCCCGGTTGTAACACGTTCTAGTCTTGGGGTCCAGGCCGGTGTCACACTGGCACCCGTCGGGTCGGGTCGTATTCTGACCCGCACATGGTTGGTGGGAGTACTGCAGGGAGGTTTGTCGTGCGAGTAGAAGTCGATCGCGACCGTTGCGAAGGCAACGCGGTATGCCTGGGAATCGCCCCGGACCTGTTCGATCTCGACGACGAGGACTACGCCGTCGTCAAGCTCGATCCCGTGCCCGGCGACCAGGAGCAACTCGCGGAGCAAGCCATTGCGGAATGCCCGCGAGCCGCATTGAACCGCAGAGACTAGAGGTATTCGTAAATTGACGACACATTCTGACGCGACGGACCTGTCTGGCCTGGTCGCGGTGGTGACTGGTGCGGCAGCGGGGCTGGGACGGGCCGAGGCCATCGGACTGGCGCGTGCAGGCGCGACCGTCGTGGTGAACGACATGGCTGCGGCCCTGGACTCCTCCGACGTGCTCGCCGAGATTGCTGCGGTGGGCAGCAAGGGCGTCGCGGTGCCCGGCGACATCAGCCAGCGCAGCACCGCCGACGAACTCGTCGCCACCGCTGATGGCCTCGGCGGGCTGTCCATCGTCGTCAACAACGCGGGCATCACGCGCGACCGGATTCTGTTCAACATGACCGACGAGGATTGGGACGCCGTCATCGCCGTTCATCTACGCGGCCACTTCCTTCTGACCCGAAACGCTGCGACGTACTGGCGGGCCAAGGCGAAGGCCGGAGACGGCTCGGTCTACGGCCGCATCATCAATACGTCTTCGGAAGCCGGGCTGTCCGGTCCGATCGGCCAGCCCAACTACGGCGCGGCCAAGGCGGGCATCACCGCGTTGACGCTTTCGGCTGCCCGCTCGCTCGGCCGCTTTGGGGTCCGGGCCAACGCCATCGCGCCAAGGGCCCGCACCGCGATGACGGCGGGGGTCTTCGGTGATACCCCCGAGTTGGGCGAAGGCGGGGTCGACCCGCTGTCGCCCGAGCACGTCGTCAATCTGGTCCGGTTCCTGTCGTCGCCGGCCTCGGAAGGGGTCAACGGACAGCTGTTCATCGTCTATGGTCCGACGGTGACGTTGATCGCGGCACCGACTGCCGAGCAGCAGTTCAGTGCCGACGGCGATGAATGGGATCCTGCGGGGCTCTCCGACACGCTGCAGAACTACTTTGCTGATCGCGATCCGGAACGGAGCTTCTCGGCGTCCATGGGACTGGGTGACCGAGACTGAAAGTCTCCGCTGTCAAAGCTGTGATTGCGGTAGAACACGTTCTAGAATGATCTGGGTCACATTGGCCCTGAGCAGCATAAATACACTTATCCTGACGATGTTGCGGTTCTTTGACACTGCGAACGTGTTCTAGTTAATATGAGCCGGCTCACTAAGAGCACTGCTTGACACGGGGTGAAGAGGCTGTCGCGGGGGTCAATAAACACCCTTCGCCACGACGCCGATCACCCCCGCCGCGAAGAACGGAGCCGAGCTTGATCGAACAGCTTGCGGTTCCGGCTCGGGCCGTGGGCGGTTTCATGGAGATGTCGATCGACACCTTCGTCAAGATCTTCCGGCGGCCGTTCCAGTTCCGTGAGTTCCTCGATCAGACGTGGATGATCGCGCGTGTGTCGCTGGTGCCGACACTGCTGGTCGCCATCCCCTTCACCGTGCTGGTGTCGTTCACGCTCAACATCCTGCTGCGCGAGATCGGCGCCGCGGACCTCTCCGGCGCGGGTACCGCGTTCGGCACCATCACGCAGCTGGGCCCGGTGGTGACGGTGCTGGTGGTCGCGGGTGCGGGCGCGACGGCCATCTGCGCCGACCTCGGCGCCCGAACCATCCGCGAGGAGATCGACGCGATGCGGGTGCTGGGCATCGACCCCATCCAACGCCTCGTCGTGCCCCGCGTGCTGGCGTCGACGTTCGTGGCACTGCTGCTCAACGGCTTGGTCTGCGCCATCGGGCTGTCGGGCGGCTACGTCTTCTCCGTGTTTCTGCAAGGGGTGAACCCCGGTGCCTTCATTAACGGCCTGACCATTCTGACCGGGCTGCCAGAGCTGTTGCTCGCCGAGGTCAAGGCCTTGCTGTTCGGCGTCGTCGCCGGGCTCGTCGGCTGCTACCGCGGGCTGACCGTGCAGGGCGGCCCCAAGGGCGTCGGCATCGCGGTCAACGAAACCGTCGTCTACGCGTTCATCTGCCTGTTCGTGATCAATGTGATCATGACGGCGATCGGTGTCCGAGTGCTGGTCCGCTGATGAGTAGCCCTGTGTCAAGCGGCGGGTTGTTCGTCGTGCAGGAGTGCTTGGAGGGCGCGGTGTTGAGCCGGGTCGTAGCCGACGCCGTGCTGCCAGCAGTGCCAGATGACGTAGAGCCAGGCGCGGGCCAGGATGCGCACGGCGTGGGGGTGGTCGTGGCCGCGGGCGCGAGCGCGGCGGTAGAGGTCTTGGGCCCAGGGGTTGGCGCGGCGGGAGTCGGCGGCGAAGTCGGTGACGGCGTCGCGCAGGTGTTTGTCGCACGACCATCGGAATCCGACCGAACGCATGGTGCCCGATTGGCGGGTGGAGGGGCGACGCCGGCCAGGCATGCCAGTGCCTCGGGGGTGGGGAATCGGCCGCGGCAGTCGCCGACTTCGGCGAGAAGCTTTGCGGCTCTGATCTTTCCGGATCGGGGCAGGCTGGTGAAGATGTGCGCATCGGCGTGCGTGGCGAGTTGGTCGGCGATCTGTTCGGAGAGGGCCTTGATCTGTTCGACGAGGACGCTCAGGGTAGCGACCAGTGCGTGGGTGATGTGGGCGTGGGCGGTGCCGTGTTCGCCGGTGACACCGCGGGGCGCGGCGGTCAACCGGGCGTGCAAGATGGCGGGACTCTTGCCGCCGGTGTAGCCGACCTTGGCCAGCCAGGTGCCGAGACGTTTGGGGGTCAACCAGTCGGCGCGGTCTTGGCAGTCGAACCGGGTCAAGAATGCCAGGCTGATCGGCGAATCGAGTTCGGCGAACATACCCACGGCACCGGGGAAGGCGCGGTTGAGGTGTTCGCGCAGCTGGTTGGCCATGCTGACGCGGTGTCCGATGAGCTCTTTGCGGGCTCGGCAGCTCGTCCGCAGCGCCACGGTGGCAGGGCCATCGGGGACCAGCGGTCGCAAGCGGATGCGGTCGGTGCGCAGCGTGTCGGCCAGCACGTAGGCGTCGAACCGGTCGTCTTTGTTGCCGGCCGAGCCGTAGCGGCTCCGCAGGTTCTTCAGTTGGTTGGGGCTGATCACCACCACGGTGATCCCCGCGTCCAGCAGCACGTCCACGACCGGGCCGTCGGGGCGTTCGATGGCCACTTCCTCGACACCAGTACGGGTCAGGATGCTCAACAGCGTCTGCAACCCCATCGCGCTGTGGTCGATGGTGCTGCGCAGGACCTCCTTACCTCTCGAGTCGACCACCGAGACCGCGTGATCATCACGGGCCCAATCGATTCCGCAGGTCAATCCGTTGGCGGGTTCCGTCGGCAAGACGGTTCGGGCATACTTCATCACAGCCTCCTCGCTGCTAGACCCAGTGGGAAGGCACCCAAACTTCGGTGCCGGGGTGTGACTGCCGGTTCGCTCACTGTTCGGCGCTCGGTGGCGCTCAGCCCTGTCGACGGTCGGCACACCCCGGGTGACCGTCGAGTCTCGCGGAACTCATCATGGACATCGATGCGTCAAGCGCTTGTGGCGATGACCCGACGGCACCTCGGGTGCATCGGTAATCCATCCAAGATCACCGACACAAGGATGGTGCACCAGTGAGCGCTTGCGCGAAGAAGAGACAGCCGTGAGTTACGACGCCACCCTGCGCATCCGCCGGCTGCTGCGCGGCTTCCCGAAAGCCGTCGACACGATCGGTGAGCAGGCGCTGTTCTACGGCGAGTCGATCCGCTACATCCCCAACGCGCTGACCCGCTACCGCCAGGAAACCATCCGGCTCATCGCCGAAATGACCATGGGCACTGGCGCCCTGGTGATGATCGGCGGCACGGTCGGCGTCGCCGCGTTCATGACGCTGGCGTCCGGCGGCGTCATCGCCGTCCAGGGCTACTCGTCGCTGGGCAACATCGGGATCGAGGCACTGACCGGCTTCCTCTCGGCGTTCCTCAACGTCCGCATCGTGGCCCCGGTGATCGCAGGCATCGCACTTGCGGCCACCATCGGCGCGGGCACCACGGCACAGCTGGGCGCCATGCGCGTCGCCGAGGAGATCGACGCCGTCGAGGCGATGGCGGTGCACTCCGTGTCCTACCTGGTGTCCACCCGCATCATCTCCGGGCTGATCGCGATCGTGCCGCTGTACGCGTTGTCGGTGCTGGCGGCGTTCTTTGCTGCCCGCTTCACCACGGTGTTCATCAACGGCCAGTCTGCGGGCCTCTACGACCACTACTTCAACACGTTCCTGGTCCCCAGTGACCTGCTGTGGTCGTTCCTTCAGGCCATCGTCATGTCCGTCGCGGTCATGCTGGTGCACACCTACTACGGGTACAACGCGTCGGGCGGTCCGGTCGGCGTCGGGATCGCCGTCGGTCAGGCCGTGCGCACGTCTCTGATCGTGGTCGTCACCATCGTCCTGTTCATCTCACTCGCCGTCTACGGCGCGTCCGGCAACTTCAACCTCTCCGGGTAGCGCGCAGATGGCGAACGGAGATGCGAAGCGCAGCCACGTGCGGATAGCCGCGGCGATCCTCGCCGCGGCGGTGCTGGCGGCAACCGTCTTCACCTACCTGTCCTATACCGCGTTCTTCACGTCGGTCGACACCGTGACGGTGTTCTCGCCGCGCGCCGGCCTGGTGATGGAGCAGGACGCCAAGGTCAAGTACCGCGGCATCCAGATCGGCAAGGTCAAGGACATCGAGTACGCGGGTGACCAGGCCAAGCTGACGCTCGCCATCGACAGCAGCCAGCTGCCCTACATCCCGTCGAACGCCGACGTGCGCATCGGCGGCACGACGGTCTTCGGGGCCAAGTCCGTGGAGTTCCTGCCGCCGGACAAGCCGTCGAGCAACGCGTTGCGGCCGGGTGCACAGGTGCTGGCCTCGTCGGTGCAGCTCGAGGTGAACACGCTCTTCCAGACGTTGACCGATGTGCTGAAGAAGGTCGACCCGATCAACCTCAACGCCACCATCACGGCGTTGGGCGAAGGGCTGCGTGGCAACGGCGACGACCTCGGTGAGACGCTCGCAGGCCTCAATTACTATCTGCAGCAACTCAATCCGAAACTGCCCACGCTGCAGTCCGACCTTCAGAAGACGGGCGTGGTCGCGAACGTCTACGGCGACGCCGCGCCCGACCTGGCCAAGGTGTTCGACAACGTGCCCACTATCAGCAACACGCTGATCGACCAACAGGACAACCTGAACGCCACTCTGTTGGCCGCCACCGGGTTGGCCAACAACGGCACCGCGACCCTGCAGCCCGCGGCCGAGAACTTCATCGCCGCCATTCAGCGTTTCCGCGCCCCGTTGAAGGTACTGGGGGATTACTCGCCGGAGCTCGGCTGCATCTTCAAGGGCACCAAGAAGGCACTGGACACGTTCGCACCGGTCATCGGTGGCGTCCGGCCCGGCCTGTTCGTGGCGTCGAACTTCCTCCCTGGCGCGCCGGCCTACACCTATCCGGAGAGCCTGCCGATGGTGAACGCCTCAGGCGGCCCGAACTGCCGGGGCCTGCCCGACGTGCCGAGCAAGCAGTACGGCGGATCCTGGTACCACACGCCGTTCCTGGTCACCGACAACGCCTACATTCCGTTCCAGCCGAACACCGAGTTGCAGTTCGACGCACCGTCGACGCTGCAGTTCCTGTTCCACGGCGCCTACGCGGAACGGGACGACTACTGATGGCCAAGAACAACAACCTGCTCAAGGTCGTCATCTTCACCGTCGTCATGCTGATGGTCGCGGCGGGGCTGGTGGTTGTGTTCGGGCAGTTCCGCTTCGCGGGTGGCAACACCTACCACGCCACCTTCACCGAGGCGTCCCGGCTGAAGACGGGGCAGGACGTACGCATCGCGGGTGTGCCGGTCGGTTCCGTCAAGAAGATCAAGCTGAACCCGGACAACAGCGTCGACGTCGCGTTCGACGTGAACGACCGCTACCAGCTGTACACCTCAACCAGGGCGGCGGTTAGGTACCAGAACCTCGTCGGCGACCGCTACCTCGAGATCACCTCCGGCCCAGGCGAACTGCGCAAGTTGCCGGCCGGCGCCACCATTCCTCGGGAGAACACCCAACCGGCGCTCGACCTCGACGCACTGCTCGGCGGGCTACGACCCGTGCTGAAGGGACTGGACGGCCAGAAGGTCAACGAGATCAGCAACGCCGTCATCGAACTGCTGCAGGGCCAGGGCGGCGCACTGTCCAACATGCTCGCGAGCACCAGTTCCTTCGCCCAGAACCTCGCCGCGCGCGACCAGTTCATCGGGGACGTGATCAACAACCTGAACACGGTGCTGGCCACCGTCGACGACAAGGGTGCGCAGTTCGACGCCAGCGTCGATCAACTCCAACAGTTGATCAAGGGGCTGTCGCAGAACCGCGACCCGATCGCCGGAGCCATTCCGCCGCTCGCCTCGGCCACCAACGACCTGACCGAACTGCTGCAGGCCAGCCGCAGGCCGATCCAGGGGGTCATCGAGAACCTCCGGCCGTTCGCGCAGCGGATGGACGACCGCAAGGCCGACATCAACAAGGTCATCGAACCGCTCGCCGAGAACTACCTGCGACTCAACGCGCTCGGCGCCTACGGGTCGTTCTTCAACATCTACTACTGCTCGATCCGGATCAAGATCAACGGCCCCGCGGGCAGCGACATCCTCATCCCGTTCGGCGGTCCGCCCGATCCTTCGAAGGGGAGGTGCTCGGAGAATGGCTAGGCCAGACGGCGGAAACCCCATCCGCACAGGCATCTTCGGCATCGCGGTGGTGGCGTGCCTGGTACTAGTGTCGTTCGGGTACACCGGCCTGCCGTTCTGGCCGCAGGGCGAGGACTATCAGGCCTACTTCACCGACGCGGGTGGCATCACGCCCGGCGACGACGTGAACGTGTCCGGCATCAAGGTCGGCAAGGTGTCGAACGTGGAGTTGGCGGGTGACACCGCCAAGGTCACCTTCACCGTCGACCGCGACGTCAGAGTGGGCGACCAGTCGCTCGTCGCGATCAGGACGGACACCGTGCTCGGCCAGAAGTCGCTTTCGGTGACGCCGAAGGGCGCGGGTAGCACGACCGTGATTCCGTTGGGCCGCACCACGACTCCGTACACGCTGAACACCGCGCTGCAGGATCTCGGGGGGAACGCGAGTCAACTCGACAAGCCCAAGCTCGAGCAGGCGCTGCAGACGTTGACCTCGACGCTGAAGGACGCGACGCCGCAACTCCGCGGGGCGCTCGATGGCGTGGCGAACCTGTCGCGCAGCCTGAATCGGCGCGACGAGGCCCTGCAGCAGCTGCTGATGCACGCCAAGCGGGTGTCCGACACGCTCGCACAGCGGGCCGGCCAAGTGAACGACCTCGTCACCGAGGGCAACCTGCTGTTCGCCGCCCTCGACGAGCGCAGGCAGGCGCTGAGCAACCTCATCTCTGGCATCGACGGCGTCTCCCAACAGCTTTCGGGCTTCGTTGCCGACAACCGGCGTGAGTTCAAGCCGGCGCTGGACAAGCTCAACGCCGTGACGGACAACCTGCTCGAGCGCAAGGAACACATCGGCGAGGCGCTGCGCAGGCTGCCCCCGTACGCGACGGCCCTCGGCGAGGTGGTCGGCTCAGGCCCGGGCTTCCAGATCAACCTGTACGGCCTGCCGCCGGCCAGCCTCTCCGAAGTCCTGCTGGACACCTACTTCCAGCCAGGCAAGCTGCCCGACAGCCTCGCCGACTACCTGCGCGGCTACATCTCCGAGCGCTTGATCATCAGGCCGAAGTCGCCATGACACCAGAGCACTCGACGACCTCGCGCCCACGCTGGCTACGGCTGGCGGTAGTGGGCATGTTGCTGGCCGCGCTCATCGGTGGCGTGTACCTGGTGTGGCCGTCCCGCCAGGGCAACACCGTGGTGGCCTACTTCACCACCACAGTCGGACTCTACCCGGGCGACGACGTGCGGGTGGTCGGAGTGCCGGTAGGCACCATCGACACGATCCAGCCGCGCGCCACCGACGTCAAGGTCACCATGAAGCTGCGGGACGGCGTCAAGCTGCCCGCCGACGCGAAGGCGATCGTGATCGCCCCGAACCTGGTGTCCGCCAGGTTCGTTCAGTTCACGCCGGCCTACACCAGCGGCCCGGTGCTGGCCGACGGCGCCGAGGTGGGCCTCGACCGCACCGGCGTGCCCGTCGAGTGGGACGAGGTCAAGGAGCAGCTCACCCAGTTGAGCACCCAACTCGGACCGCAACAGGGTTCGTTGCAGGGCCCGGTCAGCGAGTTCGTCAACCAGGCCGCCGACACCTTCGACGGCAATGGCGACTCGTTCCGCAACGCATTGCGCGAACTGTCGCAAACCGCTGGCCGACTCGGGGATTCGCGCACCGATCTGTTCGGCACCGTGCGCAACCTCCAGGCGCTCGTCAACGCGCTGTCCAACAGCAACGAGCAGATCGTGCAATTCGCCAACCACGTGGCATCGGTGTCGCAGGTGTTGGCCGACAGTTCGGCCGACCTCGACGCCACCCTGGGCACCCTGAACCAGGCGCTCAGTGACGTGAAGGGCTTCCTGAACGAGAACAACTCGGCTCTGATCGGCCAAGTCAACAAGCTCACCGACTTCACGACGCTGCTCACCCAGCACAGCGACGACATCGAACAGGTGCTGCACATCACGCCCAACGGGTTGGCGAACTTCTACAACATCTACAACCCGGCCCAGGGCACGGTCGGCGGCCTGCTGTCGCTGCCGAACTTCGCCAACCCCGTCCAGTTCATCTGCGGTGGCACGTTCGACGTGGGCGCCTCGCCCGACAACTACAAGCGCGCGGAGATCTGCCGCCAGCGCATGGGACCGGTATTCAAGCGGCTTGCGGTGAACTACCCGCCGATCCTCTTCCACCCCATCAACAGCATCACGGCGTACAAGGGCCAGATCATCTACGACACCCCGGAGACCGAGGCCAAGGCCCAGACCCCGGTGCCCTACCTGCAGTGGAATCCGGCACCTGGCGTGACACCGCCGGTCATGAACCCGGATGGCACCCTGACCGACCTCATCCTGCCGCCACCTCCCGTCGTCGGTCAGGTCTCGCAGGCCGGCGTTCCGGCCCAACCGCCGATGGGCGCGGGACCTCTGCCCGGTCCGCCTCCAGGTGCCCCGCTACCTGCCGAGCAGGGGGGTGGGTAGTGGAAAACACGTTGCGTGGCAAGGTGTTTCGGTCGGGTCGCAGCGCCGTGGCGCTCGGTTCGGGCGCGGTGCTGCTGGCCGGCTGCTCGTTCGGCGGCCTGAACTCGATGGACATGCCTGGCACCGCGGGCCACGGTTCCGGTTCGTACACCATCACGGTCGAGTTGCCCGACGTGGCGACGCTGCCGCAGAACTCACCGGTAATGGTCGACGACGTCACCGTCGGCAGCGTGTCCGGCATCGACGCGGTGCAGCGACCCGACGGCACGTTCTACGCCGCGGTCAAGCTGTCCGTGGAATCCGACGTCAACCTTCCGGAGAACTCAACCGCGACGGTTGCGCAGACCTCGCTGCTGGGTTCTCAGCACGTCGAGCTCTCCCGTCCCACGGGCAAGGCCGAGGGCAGGCTGAAGGAGGGCTCCAACATCCCGTTGGAACGCACGGGCCGCTACCCGACCACCGAAGAGGTGCTGTCCTCGCTCGGTGTCGTGGTGAACAAGGGCAATCTCGGTGCGCTGCAGGACATCACCGATGAGACATATGCCGCGGTCGCCGGCCGGGTAGGCAGCTTCGTCGACCTCATCCCGCGGCTGGCCGAACTGACCAGCTCGCTCGATGCGCAGACGGCCGACATCATCACCGCCGCAGAGGGGCTGAACCGCTTCGCCGGAATCCTGGCGCGGAGCAAGGACAGCCTCGGCCGGGCCCTGGACTCCCTGCCCGGCGCCTTGAAGGTGCTGAACGACAACCGGTCCAACCTCGTCGACGCCTTCACCGCATTGCGCGAGTTCGCGGGGGTCGCGTCGCACGTGCTCTCGGAGACCAAGACCGACTTCGCTGCCGACTTCAAGGACCTCTACCCCGTGATCAAGGCGTTCAACGAGAATGTCGACGACTTCATCTCGGACCTCGAACTGCTGCCGACGTTCCCGTTCCAGTACAAGTACCTGCGCAACGCGGTCCGTGGCGACTACCTGAACGTGTTCGTCACGTTCGACCTGACGGTGCGCCGAACCGGTGAGTCCGTGTTCACCACGTCGAAGGGCTTTGACCCGAACATGAAGCACCTCGACGAGGTGATCAACCCGCCGGACTTCCTCACCGGAGCCATGTCGAACCTGTCGGGTCAAGCCGCGGATCCCTTCAAGATCCCGCCTGGCACCGCAACCCAACACGGGGGGCCGTAGCTGATGAAACGGCTCATTCGCTTCCAGCTGACGATCTTCGCGATCGTCACGGTCGTCTGCGTCGGCGCCATCTCGGCGTTCTACCTCCACGTCCCGTCGGCGCTCGGCATCGGCTCGTACAACGTCACCGCGAACTTCGTCGCCGGTGGCGGGCTCTACCAGAACGCCAACGTCACCTACCGCGGCGTGACCGTCGGCCGGGTCGAGTCCGTCGGGCTCACCAACGACGGCATCGTCGCCAGCATGCGGCTGAACACGAACACGCCCGTCCCGGAGAACGTCACCGCCACGGTCAAGAGCGTGTCGGCCATCGGCGAGCAATACATCGACCTGGTGCCGCCGGACCATGCGTCGACGACGATGCTGCGCGACAACTCGAACATCGCCGTCGACCACACCGCCATCGGCCAGGACATCGCCGGACTGCTCACCCAGGCCGAGAACCTGGTCAACAGCGTCGGCGACAGCCGGATCCAGGATCTCCTTCGCGAAACGTTCAAGGCGTTCAACGGATCCGGGCCCGAGCTGGCCCGGCTGATCCAGTCCTCGCGGCTACTGATCGACGAGGCCAACTCGAACTACGGGCAGACCACCCAGCTCATCGATCAAGCCGGGCCGTTCCTCGACTCGCAGATCGCCGCGGGCGACGACATCAAGTCGGCCGCCGATGGGCTGGCCCGCTTCACCACCGAACTGGCCAACGCGGACCCGCAACTGCGGTCGGTGCTGCAGACCGTGCCCGGCGCAACGCAGGCCGCCAACACCACCTTCGACGGCATCCGGCCGACGTTCCCGATGCTGGCCGCCAACCTGGCCAACTTCGGCCGCATCGGGGTGATCTACCACAAGTCGATCGAGCAGGCGCTCGTCATCTTCCCGGCTCTGATGGCGGCGCTGATCACCGTCGGTGGCGGACTGCCCGCCGACGAAGGCGGAAAGCTCGACTTCAAGGTCGACCTCGGCGACCCGCCGCCGTGCTCGACCGGCTTCATTCCACCGCCGCTGATCCGCACCCCGGCGGACACGACGCTGCGCGACCTGCCGACGGACCTGTACTGCAAGACGGCCCAGAACGACCCCGCCGTGGTGCGTGGCGCGCGCAACTACCCGTGCCAGGAGTTCCCCGGCAAGCGTGCCCCGACCATCCAGCTGTGCCGCGACCCCGTCGGGTACGTGCCCATCGGCACCAACCCATGGCGCGGACCGCCGGTGCCGTACGACTACCCGGTGACGAACCCGCGGAACATCACGCCGCCCAACAAGTTTCCCAACATCCCGCCTGCCGCGGATTACGACCCCGGTGCTCCCGCGGTCCAACTGCCGCCGGGCGTGCAACCGGGTCCTGGCCCCGCGCCGCAGGCGCCGTTCCCGCTGCCGGTGCCGCCGAGCGACCCTGGCGCACCACCGCTGCCGTGGCCGTTCTTCGCTCCGCCAGACCAGGTGCTACCGCCCTACGCCCGCCAGGCCCCCGCTCCGCCGCCGGGCCCACTGCCCGCAGAGGCGCCGCCCGCGGACGCTCCGCCACCGCCCGAGGCACCACCACTGCCTGCCGAGGGGGCCCCACCGCAGGCCAGTGGTCCCGCCACCGCGACGTACGATTCGAGGACGGGTGTGTTCGTCGACCCGGCGGGGGGAACCGGCGTCTACGCCGCAGGCATGGACAAACTCGCCACCGCGGAGACGTGGGTGGACTTGATGCTGGATCCACGGAAGGTGTGATGGGCCCGAAGGACACGAACGAGGCGACGTCCGAGACGACCAACGAGACGCCCACCTCGCGGGCGGTCACGCGGCGCCGAGCCTCACGCGCGGCGGGACCTGCGAGTGACCAGGTCGGCCCGGCGCCGACCACCATCACGGTCGAGAAGCCGGCGGCCGCGAAGCCGAAGCTCGCCAAGCCCGTCGGCCCGCCGCCGCGTCGGCAGCCCAACCGGCAGCTCGTCGCGGTCGTCGGGCTCGGGGTGACGGCGGTCCTGGTCATCGCGTTGGCCATCACGATGGTCTTCGCGGCGCGTTCGCATCGGGCGGCCGACGCCGACGCGGCCCGCGATCGACGGTTCGTCGACACGGCGTCGCAGACGGTGGTCAACATGTTCAGCTACACCCAGAACACGATCGACGAGAGCGTGAACCGGTTCGTCGGCGGAATCAGCGGACCCCTGCGCGACATGATGAGTCAGGGCAACAACGTCGACAATCTGAAGGCGATCTTCCACGACACCCAGGCGAACTCGGAGGCCGTGATCAACGGCGCAGCGCTGGAGAAGTACGACCCCATCGCCGGCAACGCCTCTGTCCTGGTGGCGGTTCGCGTCACCGTCACCGACGTCGACGGGGTCAACTCGCCGTCGAAGCCTTACCGGCTGCGGGTGATCGTGCACCAGGACGACAACGGGACCATGACGGGCTACGACCTCAAGTACCCCGACGGGGGCAACTGATGAGCCGGTGGACCACCAGGCTGCTGGCGCTGGTCGGCGTACTCGCGGCGTTGGGTGCGATCGCGCTGGCCGCAGGCAGCGGCTCGCTGTACTGGCAGCACGTCGAGAGCGCGGCGGCGAAGCGGACGTCGGATACGTTGCCCGCCTTGGCCACCGAGCAGATTCCGCTGATCTTCGGCTACGACTACCAGACCGTCGAGCGCAGCCTCGACGCCGCCGCCCGACTGCTCACCCAGGACTACGAACGTGAGTTCAAGGACCGCGCCGCGAAGGACATCATCCCGCAGGCGCGCGAACGCCAACTCGTCAGCCAGGCGAACGTCGTCGGGGCGGGAATGCTTGATGCCCAGCGTGATTCGGGGTCGGTCATGGTGTTCATGAACAGAACCGTCACCGACAAGTCCAAGCAGCCGGTCTATGACGGCAGTCGACTCCGCGTGGACTACCAGAAGGAACGCGGCGAATGGAAGATCAAGTACATCACTCCGATATAGCCGACGCGTCGCCACGCGTCGCGGCCAGCGCGTCCAGGAACGACGCGGGCCCAGCGATCGACGTCGTGGGCGAGTACCTGACGGCGCATCGCGCGCATCCGGCGTCGACCCTCCTCCGGAGTTTGGGTCAGGGCGGCCTCGATGGCGTCCTTGACCCCGTTGAGGTGGTGCGGATTGGTCAAGTAGGACTGCCTCAGTTCGGCTGCGGCGCCGGTGAACTCGCTGAGCACCAGCGCCCCGCCGAGATCGCTTCGGCAGGCCACGTACTCCTTGGCCACCAGGTTCATGCCATCGCGCAGCGGGGTCACCAGCATGACGTCCGCGGCGACGAAGAAGGCGATCAGTTCGTCGCGCGGCATCGGCTTGTGCACGTAGTGCACGACGGGGTGGCCCACCCGGCCGTACTCGCCGTTGATGTGGCCGACCTGGCGCTCGATGTCCTCGCGCATCACCTTGTAGCTCTCGACGCGTTCGCGGCTGGGGGTGGCCAGTTGCACCATCACGGTGTCGTCGCGGTTTGCGCGGTTCTCTTCGAGAAGCTCTGAAAACGCCTCCAGCCGAACGTTTATGCCCTTGGTGTAGTCGAGCCTGTCGACGCCGAGCAGCACTTTGCGGGGGTTTCCGAGGCTGGGCGCGAATCTCGCGGGCCCGTTGCCGGACGCTGCGGTTGCGGGCCTTGCCGTCGAGGTCGGCGGAGTCGATCGAGATGGGGAACGCGCCGACCTTCACCGTGCGGAAACCCTGCTGTATCTCGCCGAACCGCGACCGAACCCCGACTGTCGCGCGCGACGTGTTCGCGCCGATCAGTCGACGCGCCAGGATGAGGAAGTTCTGCGCGCCACCGGGCAGGTGAAACCCGACGAGGTCGGCGCCGAGCAGCCCCTCGATGATCTCGGTGCGCCACGGCATCTGCATGAACAGCTCGATCGGGGGGAACGGGATGTGCAGAAAGAACCCGATGGTCAGGTCGGGCCGCAGCATGCGCAGCATCTTGGGCACCAGTTGCAGCTGGTAGTCCTGAATCCACACCGTCGCACCGGGTGCCGCCGCGTCGGCCGTGGCCTCGGCGAAGCGGCGGTTGACGTTGACGTAGGAGTCCCACCACTTGCGGTGGTAGATCGGCTTGACGATGACGTCGTGGTACAGCGGCCACAGTGTGGCGTTGGAGAAGCCCTCGTAGTAGTCGGCGACGTCCTCGGCGGACAGCCGCACCGGGCGCATCTCGAGGTCGTCCTCGACGATGGGATCCTCGTCGCCGTCGGTGATGCCGGGCCAGCCGATCCAGGCGCCGCGGCGCTTGCGCAGCAGCGGCTCAAGCGCCGTGACCAAGCCGCCTGGGCTGCGCTTGTACGTCGTGGTGCCGTCCGGCAGCCGCTCCACGTCGATCGGCAGCCGGTTGGCCACGACGACGAAGTCGGAGGTCCCGGAGTCGGCCTCGGTGCCGCCTCCAGGTGCCACTACGCGTCGAGCTTTGCGGGTCCGATGCCGAGCATGGACAGGAATACCCGGCATTCGTCGGCGTCCGTGGCGTATGCGGCCACTACGCGTCGGGCCTGGCTCGCGGTGTCGTCGGCGACGGGTTCGACGTCGCCGATCTCGGCGTGATCAGTCTTGGCTGCCATGACACAACTCTAGGCGACTGGTCGAGGCGCCCACCGCATATGGCCCTGACTAGGCCGTTCCGTGAATGGTCGGGTCGCTGTCGACGCTCGACGTGGGCGGCACGAAGTCCGGAGCGTCCTCCTGCAGACCAATGCACTGACCTGAGTTGCGTCCGGTACAGGGGATGCCGGCGATCTCGGGGATGTCGGGGTTGCCCGCCGGGGTGTTGAAGGTCGGCGAGTTCGGCACCGTGTGCGGAAGGCAGACGCCGGTGAAGGTGTCTTCCTCTTCGCCGGACGGGCAAGCGGCGACATGAGACGCGGGCCCGAGCGACGGCGTAGCGAACGCGGCGACTGCAGGAGCCGCTGCGACCGCGAGCGCGAAGCCGCCGGCAAGTACTACTCGTCGTGCTGAGATCTCGAGGGTCGCCATCGTCACGCTTCCTGTCGTTCGTTATATGACCGTGCCGTCCGGGAAAGTGTAGGGAAGCTGCAGGGAATCTGCACACGTTCCATGAGTTCCCTGGGAGGGTGTCGCAGCGTGTTGCGCGTGCGGTGGGTGCCTGCGTGGAGGCTATTCGACCCCGTGCACGGTTGGACTGCTGCCGACGCTCGAGGACGGTGGGGCGTAGGAGGGGGCGTCCTCGGACAGGCCGATGCACTGACCCGAGTTAGCTCCCGTGCACGGAATGCCGTCGACGGAGGGCAGTCCGCCCTGCGCCGCGGACCCGCTCTCTGGCGAATTCGGGACCAGTTCCGGCGTGCAGATGTTCGTGAAGGTGTCCTCGATCTCGCCGTTGGGGCACGCCGCGACGGACGGGGCAGGAGCGGACGGGACGGCGAAGGAGGCGGCGACCGCGGGGGCGGCGGTGATCGCGAGCGCGAAGCCGCCGGCGAGGATGAGGCGTCGTACCGAGAACTCTGGGGTCGCCATGTCGATGCTTTCGTTAGCGGGATAGTCGTTTTCGCAGGCGAGCTGCTTAGCTCAGCCTACGCTCAGCAGGTCAATTTGACTGGTCGATCGGACCCAAAATTGGTGCGCTCATGCCATTTCTGAAAGATGTCTGTGCGCGAGCTGTGCCGTTGCTGGCGGGCCGCCGGGGCGGGACGTTGTCGACCGCGCCGAGGCGCATGGTTCGATGACGAGAACGTGTTTCAGTTCGGGCTTCTCTACTAGTCGATTTCGGAGGGACAGCGGTGCAGCTTTCGTTGGCGGACAGAACGATCATGGTGACCGGCGGTGGCAGCGGGATCGGCAAGGGCGTCGCTGCCGCGGCGGTCGCCGCGGGCGCGAACGCGATGCTCGTTGGCCGCAACGCCGACCGGCTGGCGGCGGCCGTGGACGAGCTCAACGGTCAGGTCGCGGCGGGCAGCGGGTCGGCGCGCTACGAGCCCGCCGACGTCACCAACGAGGACGAGGTTGCGCGTGCGGTGGACGCGGCGACGGCCTGGACGGGACGACTGCACGGTGTCGTGCACTGTGCGGGCGGCAGCGACACCATTGGCCCGGTCACCCAACTCGACTCCGAGGCGTGGCGGCGATTGGTCGACCTGAACGTCAACGGGACCATGTACGTGCTCAAGCACTCGGCGCAGCAACTGGTCCGTGGTGGCGGAGGCTCGTTCGTCGGCATCTCGTCGATCGCCGCCAGCAACACCCACAGGTGGTTTGGAGCCTATGGCGTGTCCAAGTCCGCCGTTGATCACCTCATGCAGCTGGCCGCCGACGAGCTCGGGGCCGTCGTGGGTACGGGTGAATTGCCTGCGTCCTGGTCTCATTCGAACCGATTTGACGGCCGCCGTCTTTGCGTCACCGGAGGTGAGCGGCGACTACGCCGCCAGCACCCCGCTGCCGCGGCCGGGCGAAGTGGAGGATGTGGCCAACGTCGCCGTGTTCCTGCTCAGCGACGCGTCGGCATACGTGACCGGTCAGTTGATCAATGTCGACGGCGGTCAGATGCTGCGTCGCGGTCCTGATTATTCGGCCATGTTTGAACAGTTCTTCGGCGCGGACGGCCTGCGGGGCGTGGTGCCCTAGCTGCCCGGACGCGGTCCGCCTGCCTCCCACTCGGCCAACGCCCCGACCGCAGCCCAATCCAAAGCCTCGCCGCCGCCCGCCAGCAGCGCGAGGAAACGGTCGCGCAGCAGGCTTGCGATCGGCAGCGGAACGCGCAGGTCCTCGCCTGCGGCCAGGACCAGCCGAACGTCCTTGAGTCCCAGCGTGGCCGCGAACCCGGCAGGCTCGAACTCACCGCGCGCGATGAGTCCGCCGTACGTCTGATAGACCGGCGCGCCGAAAAGCGTCGACGTCAGGATGTCGAGGTATTGCTGCTTGTCGACGCCGGCCTTGCCGACCAACGCCATGGCCTCGCCCAGTGACTCGATGACCGACGCGATCAGGAAGTTGCCACTGAGTTTGACCAGGCTGGCCGCGGCCGGGTCGTCGGCCACGACGAACGTGCGCTGGCTGATGGCCCCGAATATCGGTGAAACCCCTTCGAGCGCATCTGGTTCCGCTGCGGCCACCACGAACAGCTTGGCCGCCGCTGCCGCCTCGGGTCGGCCGAACACGGGGGCTGCGACGAACCGCTGGCCCGCCTTGCCGTGCGCATCCGTCAGTCGCTGCGCCAACTCGACGCTGACCGTCGAGCACGACACATGTGTGGCCGACCCGGCGAGGGTCGACAGAATTCCACCTGGCCCGAACGACACCGCCTCGACGGCATCGTCGTTGGCGAGCATGGAGACGACGGCCTCGCCACGACACGCATCGGCCACGCTGTCGGCGGGGCGCGCTCCGAGCGCCACCAACGCATCGACCCGCTCGCGTGAGCGGTTGTACGCGGTGACGGTGTGGCCCGCGCGTACGAGGTTGGCCGCCATCGGCGCCCCCATGTTTCCCAGCCCGATGAATCCGATGTCCATGCGTCCACTTCTACGCTTCCGCACGATGAACCGGTGAAGTTCTCTACGACGATGTTCGTCGACGGCAACAACACGGGCATCGAGGTGCCAGCGGACCTTCAGGCGGCGCTGGCCGCGTCAGCGACCGCGCTCGGCGCGTGGGCGGAGTTGTCCTACAGCCATCAGAAGGCACACGTCACATCGGTGCTCGGAGCGAAGGCGGCCGAGACCCGCGCCCGCCGCATCGCGGCCGTCGTCGCCAAGCTCGAAGGCTGAGCGCTACTGCTTGGGCATCGCGGTGGGGCAATACGCCTGCACCGCGAGGCCGCCGAACTTGGTGATGTCGTCCATCTTGGTCCAGTCGGTGGCGTTCTTGATGTGGTACAGCGCGTCTTGGACGGACCCGGTGCGCTTGAGCAGATCACACGTCGAATGTCCGAGGTCGACCGCCGCGTCGGCGGAGATGCGGAAGCCCCCATCGCGCACTGCCTTGGTGAACACCTCGTCGCGTTGCGCGGCGTCGGGGTCGGCCGGGTCGGCGGACGCGGGTGCTGCGAGCGCCCCAGCGGTTGCGGCGGCGACGATCATCGCAACCACGATCTGCTTCGTTCTCATTCCTTACCCCTGTCCCGAGCCAACCGGTGTCCACAGTACGTCGGCAAACGTCCTGCTGACTATCGGCTGGGGACTGCCCGGTGTTACGCCTGTGACTGAGCGGCTTGGTGTACTGCGTTGACGATGCCCTGATAGCCAGTGCACCGGCAGAAGTTGCCCGAGAGCCCTTCGCGGATCTCCTCATCGGTGGGCTGCGGATTGTCACGTAGCAACGCCGTGATGGAGGTGACGAACCCCGGCGTGCAGAAGCCGCACTGCAACCCGTGGCACTCCCGCATCGCGGCCTGCACCGGTGACAGCGTGCCGTCGCTCGACGCGAGACCCTCGACGGTGGTCACTTCCTGCCCATCGACCTGAACCGCGAAGATCAGGCAGGCCCGGACGGCCTGGCCGTCGAGCAACACCGTGCAGGCGCCACATGCACCGTGTTCGCAGCCCAGATGCGTGCCCGTGAGCCCGCACTTCTCCCGTAGGAAGTCCGCGAGCGTCACGCGTGGTTCGACGGTGGCCTGGTAGCGACGGCCGTTGACCGAAACTCCGACCGGTAGTTCATGCATTGAGGGCCTCCGTGATCGCCTCGGTCCAGGCCCGCGCGACCATGGTGGCGCCGACCCGGGTGCGGTAGGACGCCGAACCCTGGTTGTCGGCGGGAACGTCTTCGAGTCCCGACATCGCTAGCCTGCCAAGCTCCTCGGCGCTGATGTCGGTGACCGTTCGACCGGTGATCGCCTCCTCGGCCTGGGTGCCGCGCTTCGGCGTGGAGCCCAGTCCGAGCAGGCCGATGCCGCAGCGGGCGACGCGGTCGTCGGCGTCGAGTTCAACGGCCACCGTGGCGCCAGCGATAGCGAAATCACCATGGCGCCTTGCGAATTCGCGCACCGCGAAGCCACATCGTCCCGACCACACCGGGAACGCGACGGCGGTGAGCAGCTCGTCGGCTTGCAACGACGTCTCCCAGAGCCCGGTGAAGAACTCTGCGGCCGGTATCTGCCTTCGTCCGCGTGGGGACGCCGCCTCGATCCGCGCGTCGAGCGCGAGCGCCACGGCGGCGTACTCCGCGGCGGGATCGGCGTGCGCGATGGCTCCGCCCAGCGTGCCGCGGGTGCGGATCTGGAAGTGCCCGATGTGCGGTGTCGACAGCGTGAGCAGCGGAACCGATTCGGCCACTTCGTCGTCCATGCCCACCAGCGCGTGAGGCGTGGCCGCGCCGATCCACACCTGAGGGCCGTGGTCGTCGTGCGAAGCTCGATGTTCTTCAACTCGTCGACGCGGGAGATGTCGACGAGGTTCTCGAAGTAGGTGAGTCGCATCGCCAGCATGGGCACCAGGCTCTGTCCGCCAGCGAGGATCTTCGCTTCGTCGCCGTACTCGGCAAGCAGTCCCACCGCGTCCGCGACGGTGTCGGGTCGGTGGTAGGCGAAGCTCGCCGCCTTCATGCCTGCGCCTTCACGACAGCAGCCTGGTCAGGGCGGCCTGAAGATCCTCGGCCAACAGCGCGCCGGGGCTGGCGGTACGGCGGCTCCGGCGCCGGCCGACGAGGAAGCCGACGACGCCAGCCGCCGCGGCCGCGGCCACCACCGGCCCGAACCGCTTGGCCACCGGCAGGGCGACCACCTTGAGCAGGTCGACGGAGTCGCCCGCATCGGCCGCAGGTGCGGCGGCGAGCCGTGTCGCGGCGTTCGGGCTGCTTGCGGGTGCCGCGCCGCCGAGCAGTTCGGCCTCGAGGCGCTTGGCGAACTGCGCGATCAGGTTGCCGGAGACGTCGGCCAGCACCCCCCGGCCGAACTGGGCGGCCTTGCCGGATATGGCCAGGTCCGTGGTGATCACGACGTTGGTCGAGTCGCCCTCGTCCTTGAGTTGGGCGGTCACCAGCGCTGCGGCGGTGCCATTGCCCCGCGTCTCCTTGCCCTCGGCTTTGAGCACGACCCGCTGCGCTGCCGCGTCCTTCTCCTGGAACGACGCGACGCCCTTGTAGGACACGGTGATCGGGCCGACCTTGACCTTCACCGCACCGGTGAACTCGTCACCGTCGACGGACAGCAGGGTGGCGCCGGGCAGGCACGGGGCGACGCGCTCGACGTCGGTGAGCACCTCCCAGGTCTTGGCGGCGGGCACCGCGACCCGGAATTCGTTGTTGAGTTCCACGGTTAGTGGTCCTTTCCCGAGGCGTCCTGCGCCTTGGCGTTCTCGATGAGTTCGACGATCTTGGCTGGGCTGGCGGGCAATTGGGTGATCGTCACGCCGAGCGGTGCCAGCGCGTCGTTGATGGCGTTGATGACCGCGGGTGGCGATCCGATGGCCCCGCCCTCGCCCGCGCCCTTGTAGCCGCCGACGCCCGGACCCGGAATCTCGACGTGCCCGAACTCGATGGGCGGGACCTCGGTGGCGGTGGGCAGTAGGTAGTCGACGAACGTCGATGCCACCGGGTTCCCCGCGTCGTCGTAGGCGAGGTGTTCCAGCAGTGCGCCGCCGATGCCCTGCACGGTGCCGCCAGCGACCTGTCCTTCCACGACGTTGGGGTTGATCATCGGCCCGACGTCCTCGCTGACGATGTAGCGGGTCAGCTTGACGTGTCCGGTTTCGACGTCCACCTCGCAGGTACACGCGTGAGTTGCGTTGGCCCAGTGGATCATCGTCTGCGAGTTGAACCGGGCCGTCGCCTCCAAGGTGGGGGAGCCGCCGCCCAGCTGTGCCGGCTCGTAGTGGGACCGGTAGGCGATGTCGGCGAAGCTCACGCCCTTCTCGGGATCGTCGCGCACGCTCGCGCGCGAGTCCGCGAGTTCGATGTCGGACTCCTCGACGCCCAGTCGTTGGGCCGCCATCGCCACGATCTGCTTGCGCAGGATCATGCCCGCCTCGTTGACCGCGCCCGCCGTCATGGGTCCGCTACGGCTGCCCTGCGTGCCCGCGCCGTACGGTGTCACGGCGGTGTCGCCCTGGATGGTGGAAATGTCTTCGATCTTGGCGCCCAACGCATCCGCGGTGAGCTGCACGACGGTGGTCTCGATGCTGTTGCCGCACGAGCCGCCGTTGACGTAGACGTTGATCTTGCCCGTCGGCTCCATTCGCATGGTGGCGCCCTCGGTCGCGAGGTGGCCCGTCGCGGCGCCGGTAGGTTCGATGTAGGCGGAGAAGCCCAGCCCGAGGTAGCGACCCTCCGCGAGGGCGTCGGCCTGCTCCTTGCGGAAGCCCTCGTGGTCGAGGATCTTCACGGCCTGCTCGAACGTGTCGGCGGGCGCGCAGTTGTCATATGGCATGCCGTTGGGGTTGAAGAACGGCATCTCGTCGCCGCGCAGGATGTTGATGCGCCGCAGCTCGACGGGATCCATGCCCATTTTGCGGGCTGCGCAGTCGAGAAGCATTTCCCGCGTGAGGGTTTCGTACTGCCATGGGCCGCGGTAGGCGTGCAGCCCCGGGGTGTTCGAGAACACCGTCTTGTAGTTGAAGCTGGCCTTCGGCACGCGGTAGGGCCCGGGGAAGAACATGCCGATGGCGGCGGTGGTGAGCACCGGGTAGGGCGTCGGATAGGACCCGACGTCCTGAACGAAGTCGATGTCCGCCGCCAGGATCTTGCCGTCCTCGTCGAACGCCATCCGGACGGTGCCGTCGACGTGACGGGACTGCCCGGCCGACATCAAGTTCTCGCGCCGGTCCTCGATCCACTTCAAAGCCGCCGGAACCTTGCGCGCGGCCAGCAGAATGCACATGTCCTCGCGCATCGGCACGACCTTCTGGCCGAACGCGCCGCCGGTGTCGCGCATGATGACTCGCACACCCTGCGCGGGAATGCCCAGCAGCCGGGCCGCGAACGCCCGCAACTCGTGCGGCGTCTGGGTGGACGCCCAGACGGTGAGTTCCGCTGTGGTGGAAGCCCATTCGGCGACCATGCCGCGAGTCTCCATCGGGACCGGGACGTACATCTGTTGGTAGATGTGCTCTTGAACTACGTAGGCCGACGTGGCGAAGAGTTCCTCGTCGGGCGGGGCGCCGCCCATGCCGCCCGCGACGTTGTCGGGGTACGCGTCGTGCACGACGGGGACTCCGGCGGCTGAGCCACCCTGAGCCTTGCGGAAGTCCGCGATCGCGGGCAGCGGCTCGTAGTCGACCTCGACGAGGTCGACGGCGTCCTCGGCGACGTACCGGCTCTCGGCGATGACGAGGGCCACCGGGTCGCCGACGAACTTCACCTCGCCCTCGGCCAGGGGTGGGCGTGGAGTGTCGGGGATGTCCTTGCCCGCGACGGCGTGCCACGCCTCCTTGACGCACGCGTTGATGTCCTCGGCAATGAACACCGCGTACACGCCGGGCAGTGCCAGCGCGGCCGTCGTGTCGATTCCGTTGATCGTTGCGCGCGCGAAGGGGCTCCGCACGAAGCAGGCGTGCAGCATGCCGGGGCGCTGCACGTCGTCGACGAACGTGCCCTTGCCGGTGAGCAGTCGGGTGTCCTCGACGCGGGGAACCCGGGTGCCTGCGTAGCGCGTTGCGACGGTCTCCGTGCTGTGTGCCGTGGTTGAAGTCACCGGCGTCCGCTCCCCTCGATCACTTTCGCGTGTAAGTGATGGTCGTCACGTGCTGACGAAGCCTGGTTATCGTACACAGAGAAGCTCCATGCCAAAAAGAGAGAGTCCCATTACCGCTGGTGAGCGGTGGGCTCGTCGACCGAACGGGCCCGCTGGTGATGGATGGGGCCGTCCACGGCGCCCAGTGGACGGCCGCCGCCGCCCCAACGGCGCGCGATGATCTCCGCGGCGATCGACACCGCAGTCTCCTCCGGGGTACGGGCGCCGAGATCCAGGCCGATGGGGCTCGCCATCCGGGCCAGCTCCGGCTCGGTGAGCCCGGCCACCCGTAGTCGTTCGAGCCGTTCCAGGTGTGTCTTGCGTGAACCCATCACCCCGATGTAGCCGATGCTGGGCAACCGGAGCGCCACTTCGAGGAGCGGAACGTCGAACTTGGCGTCGTGGGTGAGTACGCAGAGCGCCGTCCGCGAGTCGAGCGCACCTGCGGCGAGCTGAGCCCGCAGATAGCGGTCGGGCCAGTCGACGACTACTTCGTCCGCAGCCGGGAACCGCGCTGCGGTGGCGAAGACTGGTCTGGCGTCGCACACGGTCACGCGGTAGCCGAGGAACGCCGCCTGCCGGGACAACGCGCTCGCGAAGTCGATGGCGCCGAACACGATCATCCGGGGCCGGGGTGCGTGGCTGGACACGAAGACTTCCATGCCCGTGCCTTGGCGCTCGCCGTCGGGGCCGTACGCGAGCACCGCGGTGCTGCCGGCCGCGAGCAGGCCGCGGGCGTCGTCGCCGACCGCGTCATCGGCGCGGGACGACCCGAGCGAACCTTCGACGGCATGCTCGCCGATGACGAGGCGCCGCCCCACGCGCTGAGGATCGGGATGGGCGATGACCGTCGCGACTGCCACCGGCCGGTGCGCGGAGATGTCGTCGGCGACCGCCCCCAGCTGGGGAAACGTGGACTGTGACACGGGCTCGGCGAAGATGTCGATGATCCCGCCGCAGGTCAGCCCGATCGCGAACGCGTCGTCGTCGCTGATGCCGTAACGCTGCAACTGGGGCTGACCGGTGCCGACCACCTCGGTGGCGAGTTCGTAGACGGCGGCTTCGACGCAACCGCCAGAGACCGAGCCCGCGACGGCGCCGTCCGGGGCCACCACCATCGCAGCGCCCGCCTGGCGGGGAGCGGACCGCAGCGTGCGCACGACGGTTGCGACGCCGGCAGTGCCGCCGGTACGCCAGACCGATACGAGCTCGTCGAGCACGTCACGCATGGTTCGAGTGTAAGTCCGGCGGGCGGCGACGGCGCGAAAGGATTGGGCGATCGCTCAGCGAGCGCTCGATTGTTCCCGTCACCTCACTGGATGGACAAGGCGATCTCCGGTGCCGACGCCGCCACCTTCGCGGCGTTGAAACCCAACTTCGAGTTCACGGCCGACGCGACGGGCGCGTACTACGAGGACACTCAGCTCGCCGATGCAGAACCGAAGTCGTTCCCGCCGGGCAGGTCGTCACCGGGTGCTCGGCGACGTCGATCACCTTCGCGGAGTAGCGATTTCGGAATCGGACGCGAGCGCCAGCATGGCGACGACTGCGGTGCGCAACTCGTCGGCCGTGAGGTCTTCACCGGCTACGCCGGAGTTGATCAGCTCCGTGAGCAGATCTGCGGCGGGATGCGCGCATCGGTCGGCGACCATCACGTCGACGTAGGAGTTCAGGGCGTCCATGTTGTGCTCGTCGCTAAGTTCGGTGGCCCAGCGGGTGAACAGCTTTCGGTCCACCTCGGGCACGCCGAGCAGACTCACAGACGGTTGCGACCGAAGGGCGTTGTGCCTCGGTGTCGGCATTGCTCGTCACGATGGCCTCCTCGTTGGTGACATGCGTTCGACTATCCGGTGGGCCCGGCGCAGGACCATCAGCCACAAGGCGCACATATTTGGTGAAAGGGGCGCATTTACGCCTTTGGGCTGATGTTATCGCCGATGTCAGGCCAGATGCTGGCTCCCGTGGGTGCAAGTGACGAAGGTGACAACGACGTGGCTGAAGTGCTGCCGACCGGCACGGTGACGCTGCTCCTCGCCGACGTCGAGGGCTCGACCCGGCTGTGGGAGCAGCGGCCGGACGCGATGACGGCCGCCATCGCCTTACTCAATCGGACGGTGTCCGGCGTGGTCGCCGATCACGATGGAGTACGCCCGGTCGAGCAGGGCGAGGGCGACAGCTTCGTGGTGGCGTTCGCGCGCGCGAGCGACGCAGTGGCATGCGCGTTGGCGCTGCAGCGGGCCGAGCTTGGGCTGATCAAACTGCGCATCGGTGTGCACACCGGCGACATTCAGCTGCGCGACGAGGGCAACTACGCCGGTCCGACCATCAACAAGACCGCGCGGTTGCGCGATCTGGCTCATGGTGGCCAGACGGTGTTGTCCGGCGTCACCGAAGAACTTGTCGAGGACCAACTGCCCGACGATGCATGGCTCATCGATCTCGGCAGTCATTCGCTGCGTGATCTACCTCGCCCAGTGCGCGTGGCTCAGCTGTGCCATCCCGACCTCCACAATGAGTTCCCACCACTGCGCACGGCCGAAGTGGTTGCCAATGATCGACTTCCGGTGCAGACTCACGAGCTTCGTAGGACGATGTGCGCAGGCCGCCGAGCTTCGTGCCCTGCTCGCCCACAACCGACTGGTGACGCTGACGGGTGCCGGCGGCGCGGGCAAGACCAGACTGGCGATCGAGGTCGCGGGCCCATTGAGTGACCGGTTCCCGGATGGAGTTTGGTATGCCGACCTGGCGCCCGTCACCCATCCCGAAGTGGTGCCGGTCGCGGTCGCCCGTGCATTCGGATTGCCCGACCAACCGGGCCGCTCGATCACCGAAACGCTGTTGCGATTCGGCCGCGACCGGAATCTGCTTCTGCTGCTGGACAACTGCGAACACCTGCTCGACGCCAGCGCCGCACTGGTCAACGACATGCTGGCCAGCTGGACGCACACGACGATCCTGACGACCAGTCGTGAGCCCCTGACGGTGCCCGGTGAGGTGACGTGGCAGGTGCCGTCTCTGTCGTTGGAGGATGAGGCGATCGAGTTGTTCGTCGATCGGGCGCGTCGGGCGCGCCCGGCTTTCACCGCCACCGGTGAGGACGCGGCCGTGGTGACGGAGATCTGCCGGCGTCTGGACGGCATGCCGTTGGCGATCGAACTTGCGGCGGCGCGAGTGCGATCACTTTCGCTGGAAGAAATCGTCGACAGCTTGCACGACCGTTTCCGCCTGCTCACGGGTGGCGCGCGCACCGCGGTACGGAGGCAGCAGACCTTGCGGGCGTCGGTCGACTGGTCGCATGCCCTGTTAACCGAATCCGAGCAGGTGCTCTTCCGCAGGCTGGCGGCGTTCATGGGTGGATTCGATCTCGACGCTGCCCAGGCCGTCGCCGGCGGTACGGACGTCGAACGCTTCCAGGTGCTCGACCAACTCAGCCTGCTCGTCGACAAATCGCTCGCCGTCGCCGAAAGTGCAGGCGGCGGAACCCGTTACCGAATGCTCGAAACCGTGCGGCAATACGCCCTCGAGAAGCTCGGCGAGTCGGGCGAAGCCGACGAGGTACGAACCCGGCACCGCGACCACTACACGGCGTTGGCGGCACGGCTGGACGCGCCAGCCCGAGATCATCACGAAAGGCGCATGGCGCAGTCCGAACTCGAGTTCGACAACATTCGTGCGGCGTTTGCATGGTCGCTCGAAAACAACGACGCCACAGCGGCTCTGGAGCTCGCCTCCACACTGCAACCGTTCTGGCTTGGGCGGGGCCGCATCTCCGAAGGGCTGGCGTGGCTGGACGCCGCCGACAGCCGGGACGTGGCGCCGGCGCTCTGGGCCAGGGCCACCGCTGACAGGGCCGTGATGAGCTCTTGGGTGGATAACTCGGGCATGTTGGATCCGGCCCTGCAGGCCTTGGCGATCGCGCGAGACCTCGACGACCCCGCGCTCTTGGCTCGCGTGCTGACCGGGTGCGCGTCCATCACTGCTCACGACGCCGCCCTTTCGCGGCCGTACTTCACTGAAGCCGCGGACCTCGCACGGGCGGTGGGTGACTCGTGGTTGTTGAGCCGGATTCTGGCCAGGCAGGCCACCGGCGGGCTGCTGGTGGGGGACGTCACGGCAACCGCATCGCTGGCCGAGGAAGCGCGCGACCTTGCGGAGTCCATCGGTGACCACTTCAACTCACGACAATGCCGATTGGACATCGCCTGGGCGTACATGTGCCGTGGTGAAATGGCCGCCTCGGTAAGGCTCTACTCGGAGCTCATCGCCGAGGCCCGAGCCGCACACGACGTGATGTCCCTCGTGTCCGGTCTGGTACCCGGGACCTTCGCATATGCGTATCACGGCGACATCGACGGCGCGCGGACGGCGGCCGCGGCGGCGCTCGAAGCCTGCGCAGACTTGGGCTTCCTCCTCGCGAACGCCTACACCGACGTCGTCATGGCCGAACTGGCCGCCGGCGACGCCGCAGCGGCCTTGTCGGCAGCCGAGTCCGCGATGCGGAGCGGGACGAACGCAGCCGTCCAAACGGCCATCTGCATATCGGCGGCGCAAGCCGCCGCGGCGTCTGGTGACTCAGCCCGGGCCCGGGGGTGGGCGGATGAGGCCGTGGCGGCGACCACGGGTATGTTCCGCTGCCTGGCGTTGGTGGCGCGGGTCCGAGCCCACCGAGCCGAAGGGGACCAGGAGCGGGCGGCGGCGGACGCGTACGAGAGCCTCGCGATCGCCGCACCGATGTCTGGATACCTGTGTGCCCCCGACCTGCTGGAGTGTCTGTCGGAAACGGCCGCCGATGGCGCCACGTCGCATGCGGTGCGACTGCTCGGCGCTGCCGACGCGATGAGGCAGCACTTCGGCCTGGTGCGGTTCAAGGTGCATGACGACGAACACCAAGCCTTGGTGGCAACCCTCCGAAACGCCTTGAGCGACGGTGAATTCAACGCCGCCTGGGCTGAGGGCGCTGCGCTCTCGGCAGAAGAGGCGGTCGCATATGCCCTGCGCGGTCGGGGCGAACGCAAGCGCCCGTCATCCGGGTGGGCAGCGCTAACCCCGACCGAACTCGACGTGGTCCGGCTGGTGGGAGAAGGCTTGCCCAACAAGGACATCGCCACGCGCTTGTTCGTCTCGCCGCGCACGGTGCAATCCCACCTACGGCACGTCTACAACAAGCTGGAAGTGACGTCGCGCGTGCAGCTTGCCCAGGAGTCGGCGCGACACGGTTGATCGGCTATTCGGCGTGCTCCATGGCCACTGCCGTCACGATCGCGCGAAGGAGTCGTTCGAGTCGTTCGGGATCGGCAATGGTGCGGTCACCGGCGGCGAAGCGGGTGAAGGCCCCGCTGATGAACGTCATCACGGCATCGCTCTGCAGTTGGCGCAGTTTCGGATCCGCGGAGCCGGGTTGAACCGCGGCGATCGCATCGTGTGTCAACGCGTGTACGCGCGCTACGAATTTCGCCGACGTCTCCGCGAGCGCGGGGTCGCGGGTGGCGGCGAGCAAGAGTTCATGTCGAGCGCGGTTGAGGAACAGTCCCTCGCCGTCGGACTGCATGACGACGAGTTGCGCGAGCCGCCCGAACGGAGAGTCGGATCGCGTGGCTTCGTCGGTGACCGAACGCAGGTTCTCGGTGTCGACGTCCGCGACGCGCGTTCCCACGCCCTGCAGTAGCGCCGCCCTGGTGCGGTAGTAGTACGACGTGGTGCCGTCGGGCACGCCAGCGGCGCGGTCCACCTGCTGGTGCGTCAGCCCGCGGGAACCCTGCTCCGCCAAGACGCGAATCGCCGCGTCGCACAGTTCTCTTCGGCGTTCGTCGCCGTCGCGCTTCCGTGGTGTTGCGATGGGGTCGACTGCATCCGTCAACGGAACACCGTCCCGCCGTCGATGTTCACGATCTGGCCGTTGATCCACTCGCCTTCATCCGAGAGCAGGAACGCGACGAGGGCCGCGACGTCATCGGGTTCGCCCACCCGCGGACCGCGGATGCGCTTGAGCGCGGAGGCCTCCAATTCTGGCCACTGCGGCGCGGACCGGATGGCCTCCGTTGCGGTGAAACCCGGGGCGACGGCGTTGCAGCGGATGCCTTCCTTGCCCCACCGGGCGGCGACATGTCTTGTCAGCGCGCCGATTCCGGCCTTCGCGGTGGCGTAGGCCGGGCGGGCCGGTTCCCCCTGGAAGGCGGCCGCGGATGACATGTTGACGATGGCGCCCCCACCACGGGCGAGCATCTGCGGGATGGCGTACTTCATCGCGGCGACGTACCCGCGCAGATTCACCGTCATCACGCGATCCCACAGGTCGAGGTCGATGTCGACCACGTCGGAGTCGCCCCGAATTGCGCTCATGTCGGCGCCGACGCTGAACAGGGCGTCGACACCGCCGTAGGTATCGACCGCGGTTGCGATGAGGTGAGCCACCGAGTCGGGGTCGGCGAGATCGAAGGGCACGGCCACTGCCGTACCCCCATCGCCGGCAATCGCCTCGGCAGTCCGTTGGGCAGCCTCCGCGGCGACGTCACCGACGACCACCAGAGCGCCTTCGGCGCCGAGTCGTGCGGCGGTCGCCGCGCCGATGCCAGTGGCACCACCTGCCACGACGGCCACCTTGTCCGTCAATCCACGCAAGCTCACACGCTGCTCCTTCTGCCGGCACTTCCCACGGCGTCACTTTACCTCTATGGTTCTAGAGTATGAACTCTAGAGACATAGAGGAGACTTGATGACCGGGATTCATCGCGAACGACCGGGTGCCGCCGACTTGCAGGCGTGTACCGGCGACCCGGCGGTCGCACTCGGAGACGACGTCTGGATGTCGCCAGGCGTGTCGAACGCGTATGCGGTGGCCACCGACGACGGCCGCGTCATCATCAACGGCGGGCTGTTCTTCGAAGGTGCGTTGCGACTGAAGGCCTTCGCCGACGTGCCCGGCCCGACACGGGCGATCGTCGTCACTCAGGGCCATGCCGATCACTTTGGTGGCGTCTACGCGCTGCGCGAAGCCGACACCGATGTGGTGATGCAGGCCAACTACCGGTACTGGCGCGACGACAACCAGCGACTCGGCGGCTACCGGGCGCCCAAGACGTCCTTCGCCTTCAAGAAGTTCAGCGATGCGATCGTCGAGCACCTCAAGGACGTCGATCCCGCCACCATCGACTTCTCGTTCCCCGAACCCAACACCACGTTCGACCGGCGTCACGAGATGACGATCGGTGGTCGCCCCCTCGAACTGGTCTGGACGCCAGGCGGGGAGACCACCGACGCCCTGGTGGTGTGGCTGCCCGAGGATCGAATCTTGTTCACCGGCAACCTGTTCGGCCCGTTGTTCGGCCATGTTCCGAACCTCATGACCATCCGCGGTGACCGGTACCGCGATCCGGTCCAGTACATCGAGTCGCTTGACACCGTGCTGGAGCTTGGACCGCGACGGTTGATCACCGGTCACTTCGATCCCATCGAGGGTGCGGACCGGATCGCCGAGGAAGTGACGGCGATGCGCGACGCAATGGCGGCCGTTCACGACCGCACGATCGAGCTCATGGGTTCCGGCACCGACGTCTACACCGCGATGCGCGAAGTCCGGGTGCCCGAGCACCTCGACGTGGGCGAGGGATACGGCAAGACGTCGTGGAACGTACGGGCGATCTGGGAGATGTACGCCGGTTGGTTCCAGCACCGCTCCACGACGGAACTGTATGGGGTGGCCCCTGGTTCGATCACCGGCGACATCGTGAAGGCGGCCGGCGCCGATGCGTTGGTCGAGGCCGCACGCAGCCGCCTCGACGGCGCGCACCCCGTCGAGGCGCTGCAACTGACTGACCTGGTGCTGGCCGTCGAACCGGCCAATGCCGCAGCGCGCGCCGTCGCCCTCGGTGCGCACGAGGCGCTGCTCGGCGACACCGAGAACTTCTGGGAGACAGCGTGGTTGAACAAGAACATCGACGAACTGAAGGCAGGGGAATGAACACCGTCACATTCGACTTCACCGGCACCAAGGTCCTGGTGACCGGTGGCACCAGCGGCATCGGTCATGCCATCGCGACCGACTTCGCGAACGCCGGTGCGACCGTCACGGTCACCGGTACCCGTGGCTCGGCCGCGGACTACCCCGAGACCGACTTGAGCACCTTCGACTACCGCCAATGCCAGATGTCGGATACGTCGTCGATCGACGCCCTGGCTGACTCAGTCGGAGACCTCGACGTCCTGATCAACAACGCGGGCGGCCCATACGCGGGGCAGAAGGACGAGTGGGATCCGGACGGGTACGCGGGGTCGGTTGCGGTGAACATGTTCGCCCACATGCGATTGACCATGGCGTGTCACGACCGTCTGAAGGCCAGTGGTGCCTCGGGTGGCGGCAGCGTGGTCAGCATCGTCTCGATGTCGGCGTTCGTCTCCGCGGTCAACGTGCCCGCCTACAGCTCGTCGAAGGCCGGGCTGGTCGCCTTCACCAAGAATCTCTCGCGGCGGTGGGTGGACGACGGAATCCGGGTCAACGCAGTGGCTCCCGGCCTGATCGACACCCGGATGACCCATCCCGTGCTCGACATTCCGGAGATGCTCGAACCCGAGATGCGCCACACCCCGATGGCCCGCATGGGCATGCCCGATGAGGTGTCCGGCACGGTGCTGTTCCTGTGCAGTGATTCCGCGACGTACATCACCGGCAGCACGTTCGCTGTCGACGGCGGATACCTGACGGTCTAGGACATCATGAGCGACTTCGACAGTGTCACTACCCCGGACGACGTGCTGAAGATTGCGGCCCTTCGCACCGGGCTCAGCGACGTGTACTCCGATTCGTGGCGCGACGGCCTCGCGCTCATCATCGACGAGGTCAACACCTCGCCCGCGTTCACGCCGTCGGGCCGCGAGCGCATTCTCGACGATGCCGCAAAGGCGCTGGGCCGGCGACTACAGGTCGACGACTACGTCCGGACGCATCCGGAGGTGCTGGACACCCCCGTCGAGCGTCCGCTGTTCGTGATGGGCATGCCCCGCACGGGCACCACCGTGATCAGCTACCTGCTCGATCAGGATCCGAGTAGGCGATCGTTGATCCACTGGCAGTGCGTCCACCCGGTGCCTCCTGCCCCGACCGACGCGCTGCGCACGGATCCGCGATGTCTGGCGTTGCTCGACGAACAACGCAAGATGGTCGAACTCGTCAAGCAGGCCAAGATCCCGCTGCCGCACTGGGAGGACGCCGACGGTCCCACCGAGGACATGTTCATTCACAACCAGGACTTCAAGGGCTTGTCGTGGGACTCGTTCCTCGCGACGTCGCGGTATGCGGATTGGCTGTTCCACGAGACCGACATGACGAGCGCCTACGAGTATCAGCGGCGCTATCTGCAGGTGCTGCAATCGACTGCGCCGGGTACCTGGAGCCTGAAGATGCCGTCGCACTCCGTGTACTTGGACGTGCTGCTGGAGGTCTTCCCCGACGCGCGGGTGGTCTGGGCGCACCGTGACCCCTACAAGGCGACGGGATCCCTGGCCAACCTGTGGAAGCTTCCGAAGGGCATGGTCATGCATCCGGACGCGGTCGATCTCGAAGCCATGGGGCGAAATGCCATGGATCAGATGAAGGTTCACGTCGAGCGGCCACTACGGACACGCGAGCGCATCGGCGACGATCGCTTCTTCCACATGCACTACTCCGACATGATGCGCGATCCAATGGACGTCATGCGGCGGCTCTATGACTGGGCGGGCGATCCGCTCAGGGAGGAAGTCGAATCCCGCATGCAGGCCTGGCTTTCCGCGCACCCCCAGGACCGGTTCGGCATGAACACCTACAGCCTCGACCAGTACGGGCTGACCGTCGACGCGCTCCGACCGGTCTTCGCCGAATATCTCGATACGTTCGACATCGAGCTCGAAGGCGACGCGTGAACCCGTCGCCCCTGTCGATGGACGACTGCTACCACGTTGGACTCGTCGTGCCCGACATCGACGCCGCGACAACGCGTCTCACCGCCGCGAGCGGGTACGGATGGACCAAGCCGATCGAGGCGACCCTGCAGATCACCGCAGGAACAGTCGAGTACGACGTGCCGTTCCGCTTCGTCTACTCGCTACAGGCGCCCCACCTCGAGGTGATCCAGGAAGTGCCGGGAACGATCTGGACGGCGCCACCCGGGACGGCGGCGCACCACCTCGGCTACTGGGTGGATGACCTCGCGGCCGTGGCCGAGCGACTCGAGGGCGCCGGTTACCAACTGGAGGCCCAGCCGAGTGGCGCCGAGGTGCCGCACTTCGCCTACTACGTCGACTCCACCGGAGTCCGCATCGAACTCGTCGACCGTGCGCTGTTTCCTGATTGGCTCGGCTTTCTGGAGATGATGAAGGCGTGAAGGTATCCACGGTGACCGGGCCGGGCACGGCCGAGGTCCTCGAAGCACCCAAACCCACCGCCGGACCCAAGGACGTACTCATCCGGATGCGGGCGTGTGGAATCTGCGGCTCGGACGCGTTCTACATCACCATCGGTGGCATCCCGCCCCGGCAGGGCTGCACTCCGCTGGGACACGAGCCCGCAGGCGAGGTCGTGGAGGTCGGCGCCGACGTCACTGATATCGCGGTCGGCGACCACGTCGTCGTCAACCCGATGGCCGCACCCAGTGGAATCATCGGAAACGGTGGCGCCGCAGGGGCGCTCGCCGACTTCCTGCTCATCGAGGACGCCGTCCGGGGCGTAAGTCTCGAGGTCATTCCCGAACACGTTCCGTTCGAGGTGGCCGCGCTCAACGAGCCCATGGCGGTCGCTCGCCACGGCGCCAACCGCTGCAACCCGAAGCCGGGCGACAAGGTCGTGGTGTTCGGCGCCGGGCCTGTCGGATTGGGTGCGGTGTTGGCCTTCAAGTCACTCGGCGCGGGCCACGTCGTCGTGGTCGACCTCCTCGCGGCCCGGCTCGACAAGGCCCTCGAGATCGGCGCGGACGCGGTCGTCAACTCCGCAGACGAGGACGTCGTCGCTCGGCTCATCGAACTGCACGGTGAAGGAGAATCGAGGTTCGGCGGCAAGTCCGATACCGACGTCTATCTCGACGCGGCCGGCGCCAAGGCCGTCGTCGACACCGCACTGGCCGCGGGCAAGAACGGGGCCACTCTCGGCATCGTCGGCGTGCACAAGGAGCCGGTCCCGATCGAACTGGTCAACGTCATGAGCAACGAGCTCACGATCGTCGGATCGATGGGCTATCCCGACGAGATCTTCGAGGTGACGAAGGATCTCGTAGCCAACTGGGAGAAGTACGCACTCATCGTGAGCCACACGATTCCCTTCGCCGACGTCGACGAGGCGCTACGGCTGGCGTCGACGCCAGGCGCAGCCGACAAGGTCGTCGTCACGTTCGACTGAGCGTCAGTTGACGAAGCGGTCGCGATAGCCGCGGAACCTGCTCGCGATCTCGTCGGTGTCGAGGCCGAGATCCTCCGGAGCGTAGATCACTCCGCCATGCCGACCGCGCGGATGCTCGACGCAGAACTGGGCCATCGCCGCACGCGCCCGCTCGTCGTGCGGTTGGCCCGCCAGTTCGTAGATCGCTGCGACGGTGCCGGTTTCGTCGGCCATGAAGTCCTCGAACCGCACGTCGATGGACTGGTTGGCGGGCAGCGCGTCGCGGTCGCGTAGGCATCCGTTGAGCAGATCGTCGGCGCGGTCGAGCCAGTACCGGCTGACCTTCGTCGGATCGGGTCGGTCACTCATCATCCGCGACGAGTAGCTGATCATCGTCGCCATGGACTGGATCACCTCGACCGGATCACGGTGTGTCACAACGAAGGTGGCGTCGGGGAAGGTCTCGTACAGCGCGGGGAACTGCTCGAGGTGTTGTGGTGACTTCAACACCCAGCGCTGGCCGCCACGAAGCCATTGCATGGCCTGCAGGGAGCGTTTGAGATACGCGTACGACGGCGTCTGGTCGTGGGCCTTGTAGTGCGCGGCGTAGTCCGGCAGCAGGTGCATGGTCTCGAAGAGCATTCCGGAGATGTCGTTGGCCAACAACTGGATCTCTTCGTGGGCGTGGTCGACCGTCATCTCGTGCATCCGCTTGAACTCGGGCATCGAGGTGTGGACGATCTGCAGGCCTGCCGCGCAACGGTCCCGACGGGACTGCTCGTCCTCGCCGGGTGCCGGAAACGGTTCCAGGCTCTCCCAGTAGGGCAGGTAGCGGATAGCCGGGTCGGCGGCAATGAGGTTGTGCAGGTGCGTGGTTCCGGTTCTGGGCAGTCCGCAGATGATGATCGGCCGGTCGATCACGACGTCGTCGAGTTCTGGGTGCGCCGTGACGAGGGCCTCGAGCCGCAGTCGGTTGACCAGGTGGCCCGCCAGTTGTTCGAAGACCATCGCGTTGCCGACGTTGGACAGGCCGGCGTGCGCGCGCAGGGAGTCGCACAACACGTCGAGCCGCTCTCGAAATGCCGGGTCGCCGAAGTCGTCCAATCCCGAGCGGTCGATTGCCGCCTGCAGCAAGGCTTCTGGTGTCAGTTCGAGTGTCGCGCCGTACGCCGCCAAGCCGTCGCGCATCGGCAGCGACGCTTCCGGGTAGACGGGATCGGCCAGGTCGGTCAGCCGGATGGCAGGCGGGCGCTCACGCCCGATGGATCTCGTCACGCCCGTACCTCGGCGAGGCTAACCACGCGACAGGTCGGCCGAGCGGGGGTCTGTTCAGGCAGGAACCAACGCAGCCAGATCAAACCCTTGCCTCGGCCCGCGGTGGACACCCAGTTCGGATGGCCGGGGTCCTGCGCGCTGATGACGATCCGCCACGAGCCATCGGGTTCGTAGGTCACTTCGGTGCCGTTGATGGTGACGCGTTCGTGGGTGAAGTCGTACGTGTGCAGGAAGGGGTTCCACAGGCAGAGATTCCAGAACACGCATTCCGGTGACGTGCCGTCGATGACGAGGGCCTGGTCGGACTCGAGTTCGTAGGCGCCCATCGCGTAGGCCGCGTCCCCCGCCGCCCAGCCGAAGGTCTTCGTGGGGACCGGGTACGGCTCGGCGATCTCGTTCGGTGGCTGCACGTTCGTGGGCAGGAACGACAATTGGTCGTGCAGCCACGTCCGGGCCGCCCGCAGCCGTCGGGTCATGTCGGCACGGTCCTCTTGGCGGCGCTGCGGTCCGTCGACGACTTCGATCGTCCAGTGCGGGCGGGTCGCCGTGTTGCGGTCCGTCACGTAGTCCCGAGTCAGCGCGAAGACCGCGTCGGGTTCCAGCTTCAGCCAGGCTCCCGGTTGGGGCGTCGGACTGAGCCACAGTTCGAAGTTGCCCTGCCGGTCGAACTCCAGCGAGTGATCGTTGACCGTGCCGACGATGCGCTCGCTGTACCTGCCGTCATCGGGGCCGCCGTATACCGTCAGCGAGACGTAGGCCGCGTCACCACGGTTGCCCGTCACGCGGTACGTGCGGTTGGGGTCGATGGGTGAAAGTTGGTAGAACGCATCGGAGTTGTCGCCGCCCCACTTGAGGAACGGGCCGATGACGTCCACCATGCGCGGCCGGGCCCTGTCGTTCCAGACGAAGGCGTCGACGGCCACCCGTAGGAGGCTGAAGGCGAGCCGGTATCCGTCCAACAGGTCGGCTTCGGCCAGCGGGGGGTCGGCGTCGAGCATCTTGCGCTCGACGGCGCGCACTTCGGCGAGTAGACCGTCGAACGCTTCGGAGAGCTCGGATTGGGCACGATCGTCGGTCATGAATGCTCCTCAGCGCTGTGGACGCGAAGAATCGTTACATGCCATAACGTAATGTGTCAATTGCCCGGGCGCATGGCCGGGTGTTCAGCCATCCGCCTTCTGCCACAGGCAGTTACCGGTCATGTCGATCGAGAACAGCTTCGGCACGACTTCGAGCGACAGCACCTGGCCGGGCGCGCCCTCGTCGACCTTCGGCGGGCCAACGCCGACCCCGGGCACGTTCGGCAGTTGCTCGGCGCGGCAGCGGGCATCGAGGGTCAGGGGAGTGGCGGTCCAATCCCCCGAATCGATGACCTTGTTGCGCAGCCCCTCGCCGTGCAGCCTCATCGCCGGTCCGAAGCTCACCCACCGGTCGCTCAGGGGATACGGCGTCTCGACCGGCTGCCAACTGCCGCCCGTGCACTCGAGCGGGACCTTGGCCTCGGTCGGCCAGGTCATCGCGGCGGCGAGATTCGGCTCGCACGGCGTACCTGGTTGTGGCACAGGGGGTTCCGCCGAGGCTGTCGCCGTCCACGTCAGTGCGGCGGTGATCGACCACAGTGCCGCGGCCACCCAGCGCACCATGAGCGTCACCTACACCTTCGTGAGGTCGGTCTTCATGAGCAGCACGTTGTAGTCCGACCAATCCGACAGGTTCCAGTACAGATCGTTTCCAGTACCCAGCGTCGACGGCGACCACGGATGCATCATCGGCGCGTAGATGCCGCCTGATTGCTGCGGCATCAGGACCTTCGCGGCCGACCACGCACCCTGTGGCGTGTCCGACGTTCGCATCACGATGTTGTTGAACTGGTCGCCGTAGAGGGTGACGTACTTCTTGAGCTGCTTGTTGTACTGGACGGACAACTCGCTCACTTGGTTGCCGGGGTTGCCGACGCCGCAGGCGCCTTGATCCTGGCCGAAGACCGGGGTAGCAGCGCTGGGGTTGTTCTTGTACCAGCCGGCGGGGGTGGCGCCGATTCCGAACCAGCCGCCTGCAGAACCCTTGCTGTAGTAGTCGTACTTGGTGACGTCGAGGATGTCCGCCTCCTTGACGCGGGACAGATACGCGAAGCCTTGGCGGCCGTTCGGCGTGCCGTACGAGTAGACGTATCCGTCGCCCGGGCGGACGAAAGCGGCCTGCTGGAAGTTCTGGTTGCCGGTCAACTGGTTGTACCGAATGGACGTCGGTGCGATCTGCCAGTTCTCGCCGTTGTCATACGAGTAGGCGATGCCGGAGAAGTTGGTCGTCCACTGCCCGGGCGAACCCCAGTTCGTCACCGACATGAAGCTGAGGTACTGCGTCACCTTGTACTTCGCCAACGGATTGTTCGGCGTCGGCAGTGAGATGCCTGCGGTGGGGATGAGGGTGATCCCGGGCTGTGCGCCGATTGGCAGGGACTCCGGATTGATGATGCGCCTGGCGTAGTCCTCGTACGGTCGGCCCGGAGGCACGTCCCACAGCGGCATGCCGCCGTACCAGTTGCCGTTGCCGAACTCGCCGTCGGGGACGTCGATCCCGTCGGCGAGCACGTGGTCCGCGCTGCGCATCAGCACGTTGAACCGATAGTCCTCGCCCGGCACGCTGCGCAGCCCGAAGGTGTCGCCGAAGGCGATCAGCACCTGGTGTTCGTCGTACGGAGTGGATGGATCGTCAACCATCCCGTTGTCCCACATGGTGCCGACGTCGGTGCCGGAGACGCCGAAGCGGGTCAGGGTGTCGGCGATGAGCGGGTGGCCGGCGACCGTGTGGTCGCCGGTCAGCCACTGGACGACGCTCGTCGACGGGCTTACCTGCGCACCGGCGTTGGGGAACCCGGGGATCGCCGCGAGGGCCGCTGCGGCGAACGGCATGCTGGTGGTTTCGGCGACCTGGGCAATCTGTGCGGTCGGGGTGGAGGTCTCGGTCGCTCCGCCGGTGACGGCGGACACGAAATTCTCGAACTCGCGACGGGCGAACGCGAGCATCGACCATGCCATCGGGGGCTCGGCGGGTCCCGTCGGACCGCTGCCCACGATGGGGCCGAGCACCATGCCGACGACGCTCGTCACCAGGTTGGTCACCATCGTCAGCGGGTTCGCGGGTGCTGCCGCGGGCGTGGGCGTGGGATCGACGGCGATCGACCGCGCGGCGGCCATGACGGGCTCGACCGTCGCTGGCAGGACGGTCGACGACAGTTCGGACACCGTCGCCGACTCCTTGGCGACCGCCGCCGTGGCGGCGGCAGGCGCGGGGACCTGCTTCTCCGTTGCAACTGCTGCCGCGGGCTCGGATTCGGAGGCGGACGCGAGCGTGGGGGTCTTCGGCTGGGTGGTCTTGTCGTCGGTCGCGGAGCGCGAGGTGTTCTTGTTCTTCGTCGTGGGTTCGGTCTGCGCCGTCGGCTCGGTCGACTTCGTCGGTTCCGCCGCTCCGGTCGATTCGGTCGGCGCCGCGGCGTGCGACGTCCCCGTGTTGGTCTGGGCGCTCACCACCCCGGACCCGACGGGCTCGGTGGCCGACTTCGGCGGCGTCTTGATGGCGTCCGGTTCGGAGGTTTTCGCCGTACTCGTCGGCTCGGTGGCGGACGCCGTCGGCTCAGTGGGATTCGACGGGGCGTCCTTCTTGGCCGGCGTGCCTGCGTTAGCGGAGGTGTCCGAGGTGTCGGAGGTGTCCGAGGCGGCCGATGTGCTGGACGTCGTATCGGTGCCGTCGGCGGAAGCGATGCCGTGACCCGTGACGATCGCCGTTCCGACCCCAAGGGCAACGGCCAATCGGCCCACCCGGCCGATGTATGCGGAGGCTCCCATGACTTCCCCTCGTTTGGGATTGCGTGCGTTCGCCCCCCGGCCCGTGTGCAATTGAAACGCATCTCCGTGAACGTTGCGGGAGAACACGCCAAGTTCACAACTTTCACATGCGTTTCGCCAGCACCGCGCCTCAGTCGAGCTTTCGGAGGGCTTCCTCGTACAGCTCGAAGGCCTCGGCAAGCCCGTCGCCGACCCAGGCGTCGACCGCCCCGACCTTGTCGGCGACCAACTGAACCTGGGTCGTCCACCGCGCGAAGTCATGGTCACTGCGCAGCGAGGCGAGCTGGTCGCGGCTGCCTTGGATCAGGATGAAGCCGCCCAACTCGGTGGTCTGCGGCTTGAGGATGGCGGTGTCGAAGCGTTCGATCCGGCCGCCTCGGACCAGCTCGTCGAGATAGTCGGTGATCGTGTGCTTGAGCAGGTCGAGCGCCTGCCGTTCGCGTCCGCGGGTCGGAATGCCCCATGCCACCCAGAGCCCAGCTTCGGCCACGGCTTCCTCCTCGTTTGGACGGTCGTCGCATGAACCTATCGGGATCCGCCGTGCCCGAGCGGCATTCGCGGGTCCGATCCCGGCAGACACGCCGAGACCGCCCTCGTTATCCACGGTATTTGTCAATTGACTGGCAAACCACTTGAAGAGATCAACGAAGTGTCCCCCACATGTGTACTCTGCGAATTTGCCACATATGGCGATTGACTACTGGTGACGAGGCGGGGGCCCTATGAGCCATGGTATCGACGAACCGTGCCCATGCGGGCACCCATATCCGGAGCATTCGATGTTCGACGTGTGCCATGGGTGCAGCGACTGCGCCGACGTAGCGGATGGTGCCGTCGCCGATGAAGGCGACCACCCCTATCGACAGTGCCAGTGCCGTGAATTCAGGTCCATCGACGAAGAGCAGATCGCGGGTTAGCGGCCCGAGCTCGCGGCTGCCGCGAACGTGCGGAGCTCGCGGGCCACGTCGGGACCCGACGGGTTGTACATGACTTCGCGGAAGCCCGCGTCGCCAAGCCGAGTCAGCTCGTCGCGGATGCCTTCGGGGTCGGCGACCTTGGGTGCCAGGCCCGCGGTGCGGCCGCCGACGTCGAGGTGGGCGAGCAACGTGCTGTCGCGCTCGGTCAGGTGAGTGACGTGTCCTTCGAACGTCGACAGATGACGTTCGCCTTCTGGCGCGAGCGCCTCCAGGGCCGCGCGCCAACCGGTCCCGCCAGGCATCGTGTCGACCAACTCGGCGCCGCCGTAGTGGTAGCCGGTGTGCCAGGCGACGACACCCCACGGCCCGACGGCCTCGAGTACGCGGCGTGAGCGCGCGTCCTCGCCGGGCTCCAACACGGTGCCGACCAGCATCGTGGCAGTGGGCAGGGACGGATGCGGCGGCCCGATGATCCCGTCGGCCACCTCTTGCGCACGTGCGACGCCACGCGGACCCATGACGCTGAGCCACAACGGAACGTTTACCGGACGATCCGCCGTCAGGCCCGGCCAATGGAGCATCCGAGTCGCCTTTCCGTCGACCTCGACGGTCTCCCCGGCGAGCAGCCTGCGAAGCGTGCTGACGTAGTCGAACAGGGCGTTGTGCGACATCGGAGCCTGGCCGATCGTCCAACGCGCAGTTCCGCCGGTGCCGAAACATGCGCGAAATCGGTTGTCGGACAGGCGGGCAATGGTCGCGAGGCTCGACGCCATCGTCATGACCGAACGCTGCGACGGAATCAAGACCGCCGTGGCCAAGCCGATCCGCGCCGTCCGGGTGGCAGCGAGCGCGAGATGAACGAAGGGGTCCTCCCACAGCGGCGCGGAGTCGAAGATCCACACCCGGGCGTACCCCAGCTGCTCGGCCAATACGGCGAGGTCGGCGAAGTCGGGACCAGGAGGCAGCCCGCAGGAGAGCTCGAGGTCGGCCATGTCCGAAGGTGTAGCAGAAGGCCCACGGCGCCGGGCCGTGTCGACGAAAAGCAGACTGTAGCCATGCCACGCATCTCACCGCTGCCGCCCAAGGAATGGCCCCAGGAGTACCGCGCCGCGATGGGCGCGTTGCGCCCACCGAATCAGCGACACGCGAACATGCCGACCGAGAACCGGCCGAGGGGCCTGAACGTGCTGGGCACGTTGGCCCATCACCCGGCACTGGCACAGGCCTTCTTCACCTTCAACGGCCACGTCCTCTTGGCGACCACGTTGTCCGAGCGTCAGCGCGAGTTGATCGTCATGCGGGTCGCCGCGGTGCGGAAGTCCGGTTACGAGTGGGCGCAACATCTGTTCGTGGCGCGTGACGTCGGCCTGACCGACGAGGAGATCGGCCGCATCGGCTACGGTCCCGACGCGCCCTTCTGGAGTGAACTGGACGCGGCGATGCTGCGCGCCGTCGACGAGCTGATCGTCGACGCGCACATAGCCCAGCCGACCTGGGATGCGCTGGTCGCCGGACTCGACACCCAACAGGTGCTCGACTTGATCTGCACCGTCAGCGCCTACGACACCCTGGCCCGAATCTTCAATTCGCTCGAGGTGGACATCGACGACGACATCGGCGAACTGATCGGCAGGTACGACGAACTGTTCTGAGGCGTTTACTCGCGTCGGATAGGGGAGATCCTCAGCCGATGGAACAGACTCAACGTCAACGACCCGTCGCCCACGCCGAAGGACGCCACCAAGGTGACCGCAGAGCAACGCGAACTGCAAGACGAGTTGGATCACCAGTACGACGATCCGAACGCGCCCGCAAGGAATCAGGACCGAACGCAGGTCGCCGACGAGACCTAGCCGCATGATCATTGGAATCACGCGATTCGGTGCGAGTTGTGACAGTCTCGAGTTCGACGTCGAGTGGTTGTTCGCGTGGCGAGGGGGGCCAATGGCTGACGGCAGTTCGGAAACGCGAGGACGAAATCTCGTAGTCTGCCTCGACGGAACAACCAATGAGCCGGAATCCGGCGTCACGAATGTCGCGCGACTCTTCGACGTCGCGACCAAGAACGACGACCAGTTGGTGTACTACGACCCAGGCGTCGGCACGATGGGTGCCCGCGCGGCGGTGACGCAGCTGGGCCGCGCGATGACCCGGGCGGCGGGAATGATCGCCGGTTACGGGATCACGGAGAACGTCGAAGAGGCGTACACCTGGATTGCGCACCAGTACCAGCACGGGGACCGAATCTTCGTGTTCGGGTTCTCGCGCGGGGCCTACACCGCCCGCGCCCTCACGGGCATGTTGCGCACGGTGGGGCTGCTGCATGCGGACGCCGACAACCTGGTTCCGTACGCGCTCAAGCTCTACGTCAAGAGCGGGTCGAACGACGACCCGAATTCGACGCCGGGCCCCGAGCTCAAAAAGGCCGAACGCGAGTTCTGGAAGCTCCGCGAAGACTTCCGCAAGACATTCGGCAACCCCGCCTTCCCCAATCCGTTTCAGCACACCAAACAAATTCGGTACCTAGGACTCTGGGACACGGTCAAATCGGTCGGCTGGCTGAACCTCAAGGCCCGAATCGAGATGGCGCGCTGGCCCTTCACGGCCAATATCGCGAACGTGCAGACGGCACGCCATGCGCTCGCCATCGACGAGCGGCGTCGCCCCTTCGCGGAGTACCGGATCTACGCAGCGTCCGATGCGACCCCCGACTTTCAGGAGTTGTGGTTCGCAGGCGTCCACAGCGACGTCGGTGGCCAGTGCCGGGATGACTGCCGGCTGCCGGACATCACGTTCAGCTGGTTGGTGAACGAGGCCCACGCCGCGGGAATGGACGTCGACGAAGCGAAGTACCGACGGATGGTCGGGGCGGGTCTGGGCGAGGAGCTGCCGCCCGATCGAGCCCTCGGGGTGATCGTCCCGAACCCGGGGTGGTGGCGGCTCGCGGCGGGTTGGCGTCCGCGCCCGATCCGGCCGGACGACGCCGTGCACCCGAGCGTGATCAGCCGAATCGAAGGACTCCGCAACACCGATCGTCCGTACCGGCCTGCGAACCTCCCCGAGCAGCTGACTCATGAGCCGTGACTGGGAGCGGTTGCGCCGCACGGCGTCTGCGGGCCTGACCACAAGCCGCGCAACGAAGTCGCTCACACTGCCTTGAGGCGTTGTCGGCGCGATCCGCAACCTGGCGTAGTACTGTCGCGCAGTAACTGATGGTACCGAAAGCGTTCTTATCGTGGTTGGAGAGCAGCAAATGTCCGCACTCAGCATCGTGAACACACCCCGTAAGATCGCTGGCGCCGTAGTCGCTGGCGCCATGGCAAGCGGATTGTTCGCAAGCGCCGGATTGGGGGCAGCCCCAACGGCGAACGCGACGTGTGGGTCAATCTTCGGTCTCTCTATCGGCACCGGCTGCACCAGCACGTTGTTGAGTGCCTCCTTCGCCATCGGCGACGGAGCGCAAGCCCACGCCACCGGGCCGTTAAGCCTGGCTGCCTCTATCGGCGGAGCGCAGGCCCAGGCCGACGGGTCCCTCAGCCTGGCTTTAGTCTCCGGTGATGCGACCTCCAAAGCCACCACAAGCGAGGGGTCTGTCCTCAACTTGGCCTGGGTCATCGGTGCGAACTCCACCGCCACCACAAGCCCGGGCTCTATCCTCAACTTGGCCACCAGCCTCTTTGGCGACAACAACACCGCCACGGCAGGAGGCTCGATAGGGAACTTTGCCACCAACCTCGGCGGCAGCTTCACCACCGTCACGACAAACGGCGGCCTGTTCAACACCGCCACCAATATTCTGGGCAGCCGCAACACCCTCACGACAGACGGCGGCTATGTGAACTGGGCTCGAAACGCGTTCGGCAGCGACAACACCATTTCGGTCACAGGCGGCGTGGCAAACTGGGCTCGAACCGCGTTCGGCGACTTCAACACCTTCACGCTAACAGGCGGCAATGTAAACACGACCCGAAACATCTTCGGCGACAACAACACCTTCACGCTAACAGGCGGCTACGGGAACTATGCTCGAAACCTGTTCGGCAGCGACAACTTTCTCACGACATCAGCCGGTTATTCAGACTTGGCTACCAATTTCTTGGGCAGTGGCAACAACATCACGTCGACAGGCGGGTATTTCAATGGGGCGAGGAACATTGTCGGCGGCGACAACACACTGTTCGCAGGTGGCCCCCTTAGCAACCTGAACTTCGCCATCAACGGCGGCGGAAGCGGCAACGAAATCAGCGCCGGGAATGGCACCTTGAACGGCGGGTTCAACTTGTTCGGCGGAACCAATGGAGTCACAGCAGGCCCCGGTCCGTTCGCATTTGCCGGTTCCATCTTTAGGAACGGTTTATCCGTCACGAAGTCGACCCCAGGTATCGCGATCAACGACAACCCCATCGGTGGGGCGGCCGCGACGAGCAGCCGAACCAGCACCGTTCCCACGGCGAACGCGGCGCGCTTGAACACGACGAGCAATCCGACTGTCAACGCGGCCGGCGCGAGCACCGCAAGCGAGAAGAAGACAAGCACACCGACTGTCAACGCAGCCGCATCGAGCACCGCAAGCAAGAAGAAGACAAGCACACCGACTGCCAACGCAGCCGCGTCGAGCACCGCAAGCGAGAAGAAGACAAGCACATCGACTGCCAACGCGGCCGCATCGAGCACCGCAAGCGAGAAGAAGGCAAGCAAACCCAACGCAGCAGCAGGGCCACACCCGAAATCAGACAAGGGCTAAACGGCCACCGCCAACCCGGTGAGTGAAGCAAGGCGCCGGAGGCTACTCCCGCGACAGGCCAACTCCACCGCCGGCGGGCTGAGCTCGCACGACCGGTGCCCGAAGCCCCAGGTTTCGCGTGGAGCCCCCTATCGGGATTGAACCGATGACCGCTCGCTTACAAGGCGGCTAAATAGCGTCCACTTGGGTCCACCGTGATCTTCGAATCGGCGATGACCTGCGGGTTTGTGTCCATGCATGTGCGGCAGTGTCCACCGAAGTTGCGGTGAGATGTGACAACGTCGTGACACGCCACATATCAAACTCAAACAGCTGACGACACGGAGTTCGCAGGTGGTCGGGGTCGGCTGCGGGACCTCTTCGTCCCGAACGACACCACCAGCGGCTTTGGCGATGCGGATGGCACTGGAAACGTTTGAAGTGCAACGTCAGACGGTCCGGGGCTGGCTCCATCCCGCCGTTCGGCCCTCCGAGTTGGTCAACTGCGAATTGCTCTCGGAATCTCCTGCAAGCTGACTAGTGTCCGTGGCCATGAAAAAGTACCCACTGGCGGCCAAGTAGAGGTATCCACTTTTGGCCGGATAAAAGTATCCGCCCCGTGTTCGTCGTGTCGATCAGGAACTGCGGGCCCCGATGGTGACGGTGAAGGCGCCAACCAAACGCCGCCACCACCGGGGAGTTCCATTGAAATCTGCGAAGGACCGCATGGACATCATTTCCGCCTATCAACAGCTCGGGTCCTACCGGGCCGCCGCCGATGCGTGCGGCACCACCCACCGGACCGTCAAGAAGGTCGTGGACAAGTTCGAAGCCGACCAGGCCGGTATTCCGCCGCAGCCGCGGGCCGAACGGGCTCATAACTACGATCCGGTGGCCGAGATGGTCGCCGAACGCGTTGAGAATTCGAACGCTCGGATTTCGGCCAAGCGGTTGTTGCCGATTGCTCGCGCCGCCGGGTACGAGGGCTCCGGACGCAACTTTCGGCGGCTGGTATCGGACGCGAAAGCGTTGTGGGGCAGCACCAATCATTCGGGTCGCCGCCCGGCGGTGTGGTCACCGGGTGAGTATCTGGTCATCGACTGGGCCCAGGCCGCACCGGGGTTGTTCCTGTTCTGCGCGGTGCTGGCGTTCTCCCGGTGGCGGTTCGTGCGCTTCGCCGCCGATCAACGCGCCTCGACCACGCTGGCATTGATCGCGGAGGCGCTGGCCGCGATCGGCGGGGTTCCGGCTCGGGTGCTGGCCGACCGGATGGCCTGTCTCAAGGGCGGGGTGGTCGCCAACGTGGTGGTGCCGACGCCGGACTACGTGCGGTTGGCCAGCCATTACGGGTTCGCTCCGGACTTCTGCCACGCCCACGATCCGCAGTCCAAGGGCATCGTGGAGCACCTGTGCGGGTACGCCCAGCGCGATCTGGCCGTCCCGTTGCTGACTCAGGCCGCCGTCGAAGGCGTGGCGATCGACCTGCGGTCGGCCAACTCGGCTGCGGCGGCGTGGTGCGCCGAAGTCAACGCCGCGATCCATACCGAGATTCAGGCCATCCCCGACGAGCGGCTGATCGTCGAACGGGAACTGCTGCAGCCGCTTCCGTCATTGCGGTTGCAGATCGGGGCGCCGTCGGTGTTGCGCAAGGTCGACCGGCCGTCCTGTGTGCGGTACGGGTCGGCTCGCTACTCGGTGCCGACCCGGTTGATCGGGGACACCGTGGCCGTGGTGCTCGATCACGGCGCGGTCTGCCTGGTCGAACCGTCCACCGGGGTGATCGTGGCCGAACACGCACTCGTCGCGCCGGGCAGCGCGTCAGTCCTCGACGCCCACTACGACGGGCCACGCCCGGCGCCTAGCCGCGGGCCGCGCCCGAAGACCAGCGTGGAGAAGCAGTTCTGCGACCTCGGCGAGGACGCGCAGGCGTTCCTGGTCGGCGCGGCCGCGATCGACAACACCCGACTGGGCTCGGAGTTGGAGATCCTGCTGGCCCTGGGGGCCGCCCACGGCAGCGACGCGCTGATCGCCGCGCTGCACCGGGCGGTGGCGTTTCGACGGTTCCGGGCTGCTGACGTGCGCTCCATCCTGGCCGCCGGGGTCGGGACCCCACACCCCCGCTCGGCCGGCGACGCGCTGATCCTGGACCTGCCGGTCGCCCCGACCCGCTCCCTGGACGCCTACAAGATCGCCCCGCTCGCCGACGGTGAGGCGACGTCATGACCAAGACACCGCCCGTCACGGCGACTGAACCCGTTGCCCCACCGTCGATCCCGCCGCTGGCGGCCGATCTGGACGCCGGGTTGCGCCGGTTGAAGCTGGCCGCTGTTCGGCGCACCGCACCGGAAGTCCTGATCACCGCCAAGACCCAACGCTGGACCCCCGAGGAAGTGCTACGCACGCTGATCGAGACCGAGCTGGCCGCCCGGGATGCCTCCAACGTCGTCAACCGACTCAAGGCCGCGGCGTTCCCCGTGCCCAAGACGTTGGAGTCCTTCGAGGTGGCCGCGTCCTCGATCCAGCCGAAGGTGTTCGACTACCTGTCGAGTCTGGAATGGGTACGCGGACAACAGAATCTGGCCATCATCGGACCGGCTGGCACCGGCAAGTCGCACACCCTCATCGGATTGGGGACCGCGGCGATTCACGCCGGGCACAAGGTCCGCTACTTCACCGCCGCCGACCTCGTCGAAACGCTCTACCGCGGCCTGGCCGACAACACCGTCGGCAAGATCATCGAATCCCTACTGCGGGTCGATCTGATCATCCTCGACGAACTCGGCTTCGCCCCACTCGACGACACCGGAACCCAGTTATTGTTCCGGCTCGTCGCCGGCGCCTACGAACGCCGCTCCCTGGCCGTCGGCTCGCACTGGCCCTTCGAGCAATGGGGCCGCTTCCTCCCCGAGCAGACCACCGCGGTCAGCATCCTCGACCGCCTCCTGCACCACGCCACCGTCGTCATCACCGACGGCGACTCCTACCGCATGAAAGACGCCCAACACCGAAAGGAGAACCCCAAGCCAACCTAGGAACTACCGCACGGGGCGGATACTTCCATCTGGCCACCAGCGGATACTTCTACTTGGCCATTGACAACTAGGTAGAGCGGTTGCGTCCTCATGACGCGAAGTTCGGCGATCATGAGTGACATGGCCACGGACAACTCGCAACTGCACCTGTCAATGCTGCCGAGGGAGTCGCTGCGGCCCGTCTACATCGAGATGATGTACTCGCCTGACGGTCCCAACGCCACAGAAGTAAGCGACATTTTCCTGCTGGCCAAGGGAACCGGCTTCTTCTATAACGTTGACGGGCAGTACCACCTTGTGACAGCCCGTCATAACTTCTCGGGAAAGCACTGGGAGACCAACGAGTTCTTGCACACGAAGTACGCCGCGGCCCCAACTCACGTTGCTGTGGGGTTCCGCGCCTCCAGACCGACAGCGGTGTACCAGACTGGTTTTCAGGTGCCGGTCCAGCAGTACCTACTCAAACTAGTCGATGATGGATGGAATCCGATCTGGCGGGAGCATCCTCGATTCGGAGGGAGCGTGGACATCGCGGCACTTGCGTTCCACGTGCCCACCGATCAAGGCGAGGTGATCGTGGATGCCTGGGATGAGGTTCCGCTCGCCCAAGATCCGGTGTCCAGACTTTGGGTAAGCCAAGATGTTTCGGTTGTGGGCTATCCATACGGGCTCAGGGGAAGTTTCGATCTTCCGTTGTGGACCGGCGGGACCATCGCTTCCGAACCGGCGCTGCTCCATCACTACCGCGGCAAAGAATATCCGCTGTTCCTTATCGACTCTCGGAGTCGGAGCGGGCAGTCAGGATCGGTCAAGTCCAGGGACGTGGTGTACGACGTCGTCGTGTGATTCTTCGAGTTGATGGTTCAGGCGGTCAGTGCCGCTGGGTGTCCTCCTGTTCCGTTGCGGGGTTGTGGTCGGTGCGGGATTTGCTCAGGACGTCCAAGCCGAGGTAGCGGCGGGACTCGGCCCATTCGTCGTGTTGTTCGGCCAGCACCGCTCCGACGAGGCGGATCAGCGCGGTGCGGTCGGGGAAGATGCCGACGACGTCGGTGCGCCGCCGGATCTCCTTGTTGAGTCGCTCCTGGGGATTGTTCGACCAGATCTGGCGCCAGATCTGCTTGGGAAACGTGGTGAACGCCAGCAGATCCGGGCGGGCAGCCTCCAGGTGGTCGGCGACCGTGGGGAGCTTGTCGGCGAGTGCGTCGATGATCCGATCATATTGACTGGCAACCGATTCGGCATCGGGTTGATCGAACACCGAATGCAACAAGGTGCGTACCCACGGCCAGGATGACTTCGGGGTCACCGCCATCAGGTTGGTCGTGTAGTGCGTTCTGCACCGCTGCCAGGCCGCCCCGGGCAGCGTCGCGCCGATCGCGGCCACCAACCCGGCATGGGCGTCGCTGGTGACCAGTTTGACCCCCGAGAGGCCGCGGGCGGTCAACGACGCGCCAGAACGCCAACCACCCGGCGCCGTCCTCGGCGGTGCTGACGTCGATGCCCAGGATCTCGCGGTAGCCCTCCGCGTTGACCCCGACGGCGATCAGCGCGTGCACGTTGACCACCCGCCCGGCTTCGCGGACCTTGAGCACCAGCGCGTCGGCAGCGACGAACGTGTACGGGCCGGCGTCCAAGGGCCGGGTCCGAAACGCCTCGACGGCGGTGTCGAGCTCCTTGGCCATCACCGACACCTGCGACTTCGACAGGCTGGTGATGCCCAGGGTCTCCACGAGGCGGTCCATCCGCGGCGTGGACACCCCCAGCAGATAACAGGTCGCCACCACCGTGGTCAAGGCCCGCTCAGCACGCTTGCGGCGTTCCAGCAGCCAGTCCGGGAAATAGGAGCCTTGCCGCAGCTTGGGGATCGCGAGATCCAATGATCCTGCACGGGTGTCGAATTGGCGGTGCCGATACCCATTGCGGGAGTTCATACGTTCGGCGCTGCGCTCGCCGTAACCGGCCCCGCACAGCGCATCGGCCTCGGCTCCCATCAACGTGTGGATGAACGTGGCCAACAGCTCGCGCAACACGTCGGGGTGGCAGGTGGTGAGTCGATCGGCCAGCACGGCGGGCAGGTCGATATCGTGGGCAGTGGTCATCGCGTCGATTCCTTTGCTCGAGTGACTTTGGCGGGTCTCTCGAAGAATCACGCGATGACCTTCAATCATTCGGCTACGACACGCCGGTACCGCTGATCAGGTCCGACTCGTACACCACTCTGCTGGACCCGACCTCAGGATCGCCTGTTGTTACGGTCCGCCAGCCCCGCAGCCTTACGAACGAAAGGCAATGGGAAGTAGCGGTTGGACCACGGTGGCAGGCTCGTTGGGGTGTACACCGGACGGGTGCCTGAAGACTATGGCGCGAAAGATGGGTCCGCCTTCGGCGCTAAGCTTCCGCCCCCGGGCCTCCAGAACCGATGATCGATGACGAAGCGGATATAGCCGGTGTTGAAACGGAAGTGACACGCCGACTCAAAGACCAAGCGCGCCACCTGAAGAGATTGTCACGGCAAGCGCAACACAGCTCAGATCTGGGATTCGTATGGCGTGTACAAGAAGCCACTGAAATTTGTCGCCGCGGAGTCCTGGGCGAAACCGCCCCAGTCGGAATAGACCCTGGTGTGTCAGACCCCCAGACACCTTGGAACTAGTACGGTGCTTGATCGGCGCAGGTCCGACCTACTCGATGCGAACGAGTCGAACTGGACGTTTGCAGACGTTGACGACGTTGGCCACGTTAACAATTCGCAGGTCAAGACGTTGGCGGCGTTGGTTAGTTGCGTCCATCGCCGAAGCTACTGCGGACGGATTGCGGACGCTGGCGTCGCCAGCTTCGTCGGAGAGAGAGCGGGCGCTGGCCGTCCGAGGCGTCCGCTGTCGCGATGGAAGGGCCGTCCCCACCCCCTTCGGCGTCTGGGCCTAACCGGCTCCGGGTGTCCGTTACCCGAAGGTCAGCGGATATTCAGTTCGAGTCGTTCGAGTCGGCGGACGAGGATGCTCGGTAGCCATTGACCTACTTCGGCGGCCTCGATCCAGGTTGTCTGTTCCAGCAGCATCCGCAAGACGATCTGGGCCTCCAAGCGTGCCAGCGCGGCCCCGACGCAGAAGTGTGCGCCCTTGCCGAAGGTGACGTGCCCTTTAGCGCCGCTGCGGTCGAGCCGGAACTCGTTGGGTGTGTCGAACTGCTGGGGATCGCGGTTGGCGGCCCCCCACATCAACAGCAGGCGCGAATCGGCGGGCACGTCGACCCCGGCCAGCGTGGTGTCTCTCACTACGTGGCGGTAGTGACCGCGAAATGGCGACTCGTAGCGCAGCGTCTCTTCGATGAACGCACCCAGCAGTTCGGGATGGGCGCGGACCTGTTCTTGAATGTCGCTATGGCTCACCAGGATCCACGCGGCGCTGCCCAGCAAGGAGGCGGTGGATTCGCCAGCTGCGCTGAACAACGTGAGCATGATCGACAGCGCCGGTAGCTGCTCCAACTCACCGGCAGGCGTAGCGGGTGGCGAGGTCGCCGATCAGTCCCGGTGCGGGGCTTTCACGGGCCTTCGCGAAGTGCTCCATGACGTACCCGGCTAGCTCCATCGCAGCCGTCGCCTGCGGCTTCGAGTTGGGCCGGGCTGACGACGCCGTCGAGCAGTGTGGTGGTGGCGTAGCCCAGTCGGATCAGCTTGTCGACGTCTTCGTTCGGGTAGCCCGAGCAGGCGGGCGACGACCATCATCGGGAGCCGGTTGGCCACCGCACTCATCCACTCGATCTGACCGTCGACCAACCCTTCGGACCACAGTTGGATCGCAGTAGCTTCGGCGAACTCTTCGATGACACGTATCCGCCTGGCGGACAGGTGGGGCACCAGCATCTTGCGGTGTGCGTCGTGCACCGGGTCATCGGCGGTGGCCAGCGCGTGCTGCGGCCCGCCCAGAGTCCCCATGTCGAACGGGGTGACGGTTCCGTCGTCGTGGTACACCATCGTCGCGGTGAGGTTCGACGAGAAGTCCTCGACGCGACTGACGGCGTCCATGACGGCGTCCCAGCCGCACACCGCGTAGAAGACCGAGTCACCGATGCGGTGCACCGCTGCTTGGTCGCGCATCCGGTCATAGAGCGGGTAGGGGTCCTGCAAGGCGTCGGTGCCGAAGAAGTCGGTCGCGTCCGCCAACAGGGTCATGCGCTCAGGGTGAACGCGGCGTACACCTGCGTCAACGGTGTACGGCGAACATGAAAACCGACTCGACACGGGCACGATTGCCGCCTTCTCAGGAGACCGATACGACCAGCGCATTCACCGAGAGATCGGCCACCATTTTTCTCACGGTGATAAAACGAGTTCATGGGTTCGCGGCAATGGAGCAACTGACCGATGGCGACTGACGACTGGCTGGTTGGGCGGGATCGCCATAGCGAGGCCGCTGAACGGATCTATGCCGCAGCCGCCGATCTGATGTCGCGGCGGGGCTACGACGCTTTCAGCATCGACGCCTTGGCTGCCACCGTTCACTGTTCACCGGCGACCATCTACCGCCACACCGGAGGCAAGGCCGCAATCCGCGACGCCGTGCTGGGTCGGCAAGCAGAACGCATCCTCGACTCGGTTCGCGAAGCCATCACCGGGCTGACCGGTCCAGAGCGCATCGTCACCGCCACCACGGTCGCCTTGCAGCGCCTGCGAGCCGATCCGCTCGCGCAGATCATGCGCTCGATGGCCACACTCCCCGAAGACGAGTGGCTCACCGACTCACCCATCGTCACCCGCTTCGCCACCGAAATGGTCGGGCTGAGCACGCCCGATCCCCTTGCCGCACAATGGTTGATCCGTGCGTTCCTGGCACTGTGGTACTGGCCCCTCAAAGACGCCGACGCCGAGGACCAGATGGTGCGGCGGTTCCTCGGACCGTCCTACGCAGTCGACACCCATCGGTCGCCCCGGCCCCCTCGCCTAACTAGTCGTCGGCGTCGTCGGCCAGGACGCGGTAGACGGTCGCACGCGATACGCCAAGGGTGGAGGCAATCGTGCTGGCCGACTCACCACTGGCGTGCATCCGCTGCGCCAGCGCCACCTTCGACTGGTCCAGCGCCTTCGGGCGACCGATGGACTGTCCGCGTGCCCGCCGTGCATCCCGCGCTGCCGTGCGACGTTCCTTGCCCAATTCCAACTCAAGTTCGGCGAGACTGGCGAGGACACCGGCCACCATGCGGCCCGAGGCGTTCGAGGTGTCGATGCCTTCACGCAGTGACCGCAGCACGATCCCGCGCTCGCCAAGGTCGCGGATGGTCATCATGACCTCTGCGGCGTTGCGGCCTAGACGGTCGATGCCGACCACGACGATGGCGTCGCCTTGCCTCGGGCGTAGTCCAGAAGCGCGGCGAGGCCGGGACGCTGCTGCCGCGTGGAGGTGCCCGACAAGCTTGTCGGTGTAGACGCGGTTGGCGTCAACGCCTGCTGCGGTCAGCGCATCCATCTGCTGGTCGAGTGATTGATGCGCCGTGCTGACGCGGGCATAGCCGATCTTAGTTCCGGTGACGGCGTGCGCGGTGTCGATGACCATGAACCTATCGTCTCATAAGTCTCACAACCCGTCAATCTGAGACTAGTCTTTTGACGCATATTTTGAGACACCGCGACCTGGCAGTTGTCGAGCCGCAGCCTATCTCGGTGAGATCGTTGCAAATCTTAGTTTTGAGCCAACAGGGGGCGGCTCCTTCAACCCAAACGCAGAAACTATGTCGGCGTCGGATCGTGCCCCCGACGCTGTTAGATCACCTGATTGCTTCAGTGGGCGCGGATGCCTGATCAACCGCCGAGGTAGTCGAAGAAACTGACATCGCGGACAGTTAGCCGCCATCGCGGCTCCGTCGAGCGATCGATGAAGTTGCCCTTGGTCCCACCACCCATGGCGAGATTGATGATCGGATAGAACCGATTTCCGTTCCCGATGGGCCAGGCATCCGTGTCATCAGACGGCTTTACGAAGCGGCCGTACGGTTTTCCGTCTAGCGTCCACACAATCGCGGACGGCGTCACTTCGATCCCATACACATGAAAACGATCCGCGTAGTCCGCCACAGCGACGCGGACCTCCGTGTCACGCTGGAACGAATGCGCAGTTCCTTCAATTTCACCCGGAGCGACGCCGTATTGCTCCATGATGTCCAGCTCGCCGTCCTTCATGTAGAACCGCCGACTCTCGTACACGTTGGGGTCGAAGGTCGGGGAGTTTTTGTACCTCGCGGTGTTGGGGGTATTCGCCGACAGCAGCCAGAAAGCCGCCCAGGTGCCGCTTCCGGCTGGAAGCTGCATGGTTGCCTCGATTTTGCCGTACTCAAAATCGAATCGGCCTTTCGTGTCGATCCGTGCCGACGTGTATTCGTAGTAGGGGTCTGGGTCGCCGGGGTACCGGTACCCTTGCCGCCGTGCTTCGATCACGACGCCACAGCCAGGTTCGACACGGATGTTCGCCGGGTCGGCCGTGTAGGCCTGCTCTTCGCGGTTGTACGTAGGTACCACGGGATCGAGTTCGTAACGCCAGACGGCGGTGTCCACCGCGGGTCCGGATTGGGAAGCGAAGTTTTGTTGCCAGGTGGGCGACGACGGGAACCTCGATATGGGGACCGACGACGCGTTGGGTGTTCCACGTGATGTGGGCGTGCTGCGATTTAGGACTGCGCCAACGCCGATCAGCATCGCAGTAGACAAGAATCCACGACGGTTCATTCGGTGCCGTCCTGACCATAGCGATCGCGGGCCGGTGTCATTGCAACTGCGGCAACATCTCGTCGAGTGCCTGGCTGACTGTTTTGACGGCGATCCCGCTCGATTGGATGATCTGCACGCTCCGCGTCGAGACTGTCCGGAGTGACGCCGTATTGGGCCTCGGCCGGAGCATCGCTGAGCGCGTGATAAACCGCAGGATCAGTGACCTCGTGATAGACCAGTATCAACCAGGACCGATCCGCTAGCGCTTGTCGCACCCAGCCGTCAATGTCAGCAGGCGTCGTCGTTCTCACCACGTTCTGCACCTTTAGATCGTAGACGTCAAAGTCATCCTTCTGGTTATAGCCGACATCGGTCGACCGGTTTGAACGGTAATACCGCTGCACTTCGCCGAGTACCCGGCGATCGAATTCCCCATACGGTGGCGCGAAATTTGTTGCCGCCGAGGGACCGAACCACTGCTGCAGTAAGACTTGCGATTTATGAAGCTGCTCGCTGAGGCATTCAGATGATGCCGCCGTCAAATGCGGATGCGTCACCGTGTGTGAGGCGAGCTCGCTGCCTTGGTCGGCGAAGGCACGCATCATCGGAACCGTCATGTATTCCGGGTCGTCCACCTTTCCTGGCAGCAGGTACTGGGTGGACGGGAGCCCGTACTTATGAAGAAGCGGAAGACCATTCGTATAGATGCTGCGCCAGCCATCGTCGAAGGTGAGGCTCACCAGAGCTTCATTGAAGCTCTGAGGCGTATGCGGCGCCAATGCGTAATCATCGGTTTCGAGTGTTCCGCGGTCACTCAACAAGTGGTACACGGTCAACGAAATCGCATCCGGTGGAAGAAGAACCACGCCTTTGTACTCTGCCCAATCCGGCTCGGGCCTCGCCTCTGGCAAGCCGATGTAGTCGGTGTCGCCCGATTCCGTGGTGATCGCGGCGACGACATGGCTGACGGTTGTCGACTTGTAGAAGTCGCTGAATAGATACTGTGCTCCGCCGAGCACGGGGATGGGGTCGAACGCCCACTTGGCGTCTCCGTCGACGTAGTCGTCGATACGGGTGAGCAAGCTGCGGCCTCCGCTGTGGCCGTCGGCGGAATAGCTGAGCGTCGCCTTGTTGTCCCCCCACGAGTTTGGTTCCCAGCCCGTCGGTCGCGACGGGTCGCTGGAGTCGGCGGTCTCGGCGGAACCATTGGGAATGAGGCGATCTGGCGGCGGAGGCTGTCGCTCGGCTGGGATGTCCGAACGCAGCACCGCGACGGCATCGGTGCCCGATGATGACGCCGGGGCCTTTGCGGCGTTGATGGACTTCAGTGAGGTGTTGGTCGTCCACAACTCACCCGGGCCGGCGAGCAGGTGGAATACCGTCAACCGCTTCGCTTGAGCTGGGGTGGTGAAGGTGTACGTGGTAGATCGCCATTTCGGCGATGCAGGGTTGGTACCCAGGTGTTGATACGTTACCTGGCCGCAAGCGTCAATGAACTGGACCATCGTCTCGGTGCTCGAAGTCGCCCGGTAGTCGTCGACGTATAGGTACGAGGTAGACGGCGCGGCGTCAACCGGTTCGAAATACCACTTCGCGTCACCGTTGACATACCAGCCGACCTTCACGTGTAGTTCGTACTGGCCCGCTCGCGAAGGCTGGTCGTGACTGAACGCCGCGCTGAGCGACCCCCACTGCCCGGTGTGCCATCCAACGGGCACCCCGTGCGCATCGAGCGCGCTCAACGCCGCGTTCGGGACGAGGTTCGGCGAGTAGGACGGCGCTGGCCGCGCACCGGACAGATCCGTCAATGAGCCAACGGCCAAGAGTGCCATACCCAACACCAGCGACACTCTTGACAAGCGCCTACTCGCTTGCTGTGCGTGTTGAGGGGGCCTGGTCGTGGCCTTACCTCTTCGTCGAAACATTCGTTACCCGCCCAGGCAGGATGACCCTGCCTCCCATCCTGACCTCCTGATTGGTGGGGAGCGGGCCGTGCGTCTTGATGTAGTCCGACATCTGCCGGTGGTCCTCGAACTCCAGAACACTCATGGCCGTGTCTTCTGGAATATCTGCTGCGCAATCGTCGCGACCGTGATCATCATCATGATGATCACGCACGCAGCGAACAGATACCAGACGTGGTAGAAGTACACCGCGCCCGACGCGCTCGCCGCCACCACGTGGGCATGTCCCCCACCGAAGCCGGCTCCTCCTGCATGACTGCTCATTTCTTAAACCCCTTCTGACTGGTACTGGACGGTCCAGCGGTCCTTTTCACTGCCGGACAACACTTCGGTCCACGCGTAGATGAACCACCCTGCCCGCATGTAGGCGAACAAGTCCTGGGGCACCAAGGCGACGGCGTTGACGCGGTCGCGCCAGGTGCAGTGCGGTATGCGGGCGGCCATGATCCAGTCAGTCACCGCGAAGTACACCGGGCACACCAGCCAGATCGGGTGGAACACAAAGGATCCCAGCGCCAGCGAGACGATCAGCGCCAGCAACCACCCGATGCGCACGAACGCCTGCAGGAACCCGGCGAACTGCTGAATCCAGTCCAACGCGGTCAGCCGGTTGAAGCCCAGCTTCATCAGGTCGCTGACCGTGCCGGACTGCCACTTCATCCGCTGGCTCCACAGCGCCGACACCGTCTTCATGGCGTCGGTGTAGGCCCGCACAGTGGGCGAGACCTGGCATAGATAACCCGCCGCGCGGACGCGGTAGGTCAGCTCGAAGTCCTCCACCAGGCTGGCATAGCACCACGGGCCGTCGTCGTTTCCACTGGTCGTCGCTGCTTCCACGAGTGCGGCTCCCCTGATGGCACAACCGGTCCCGGCCAGCACCGAGGTCCAGCCCCGGCGCAAGCTGGTGTCGGTCCACCGAGCGAACTCCGCCCGCTGCACCTGCACGATCGTCTGATCAGCGTTGCGCTCGTCACGCATGGTGAATTTGCTGGACGACCCGCCCAATCGGGGGTTGTCATAGAACTCGTCCACCCAGTCCTCGACCGCGTTCTGCGGCAGCCGGGTATCGGCATCGATGCACACCACGATGTCCGCCAGCTGGCCGTGGTGGCGCCATCCGTGGTTCAGGGCACGGGACTTGCCGTGCGTGGTGCCTATCGGGAACACCAGATTGATCGCGGTGACCCCGGGGAAGCTTTGAGCGATTTCGTGGGTGCGATCGGCGACTCTGTCCTCGGTGCGATTGGTGATCACCACGATCTTGTTCGGCGGTCTGTTTTGCGCAAGCAGGCTTCTGATGGTGTTGCCGATCTCGGCTTCCTCGCGGTGCGCCGGGATCAGGGCGACAACGTAGGCCCGCCTCGGCTCGGCCGGCAGGCTGGGTTTCGGCACCTCAACGTCGACGTTGTAGGCGCACTTCTCAAAGCGCATGTGAATTCCTGGTTTATGGCTGGTCAGGCGAGGCAGGGAGCTCGCCGATCCTGAAGCTGCAACTATAGGCAACTAACGGCAATTATGTTAATAATCCGGAAGGAATTACCCGGGTGATATCTCTCACAGGATGCTATCAGCAGCGATTATCGCAGTTGGATTCCGGAAATTACTCGCCCTGACGGCCGCACCGGTTTGCCGGACCGCCCCAACGGGGGCGCTGGCACGGTGAAACTCCATTGCGGACTCGATTGCGCAGGTTCGCGCCAACTTGGCCGGAGTTCCCAGGAAACGATCCCCGCTCTTTTGCGCGCCAGATGGAAACGAAAAGCGCACGGCGACGCGCCACTCCGCCGCGCCGTAGCGATTCCCGACCGACCGCTCGCTAGGGCAGCGGTACCAAAAGCGCCCACCGTGATCACCCGGCACCGAGCCAGGCGTAAGGCTCGAGGTGACGAGGCTCAGCACGGTGAGCATCAACCTCATTACGCCGCGCTGACCCTTTAACAAGTTTCCCTGAGCGATGGCTACCCAGCACGACGACACTCCCGCCCCCAAACAAAGTTGTCGAACACCCCAGAACTTGCCAGGGCAGTTATAGCAAAGACGCGAACCACATGTCCAAGAACTGTGGGATTTAACGGTGTTTGCGGACGGACACGAACTGAGCAATGCTCGGCGCAGAAGGTGCCGCGATGACGACACCCGGATGATGTGGCGAAAGAAGCAAGCTGAGCAAGTCCGCGGAGCAACAGGCGTGGGGTCGATCTTCTTCGGCTGGCCCAGGAGCAAGGTCCTGTCGCTGACGGGGCCCGGTGGCCTGCTCAAGTAGCTGGCCAAGACGGTCCCGGAGGCCGCGCTGAAGATGATGACCCAGCACCGCGGCTATAAGAAGCACGACCGCGAAGGGGCCGGGAGGGCAATGTCTGGCACCCCGAGCCAAGACGGTGCTGACCGATCGATACCACCGCCGCGGTGGAGGCCGAGGTGCCCCGTGATCGGGCTGGCACGTTCGAGCCGGCAGATCGTCAAAAAGCGGCAGTGCAGGTTGTCCGGGTTGAGGGAGGTCGTACTGTAGCGAACGTTAGGCAGTTACCCTGTGTTCACCTACGGGCTCGTCAATATCGTGGACAGGTCATCCGATCACCCGATACAAGACGGCGGCGTGCGGATAACTCGTTGGATGGGAGGGGGTGGGTGAAATCACTAGCGCGAACGCCTCAGCGACCGCATATCAGTCCTTTGCGTGCAGGGACAGATTCCGAAAATATGTGGCACACACACCCGCCCCGTCCCAGCGGGGCAGCGATCTTGTGTTGAGTCTCGTCCGCCAGACACCCTCACCCCCTTAAGGGGTGGTTGAGGCCGGACGGGGAACGGGTGTGTTGACCACCGGTTTCAGCCGTCCCGGCCGCTGTCCGTCCCCAGGGACGGGGACGAGAGGCGCGCCTTGAGCGCAGGACTGACATCCCCCGTACGAACCTTGTAACCGTTGTCACGCAATATCTTCGCGGCGTCGTCGCGGCTCGTATGCAGCGGGACCTTGAGCCTGTCGAGCGCCTCGACGCACTCCGCTTGCTTGCCCTCGGCGACCACCGGGAGGTGACATGTCGGGTTGGTGTGACGACGCAGCGTGACCTTCTCCGGGTGGGCCAGGCTGCGCCCCTTGTCCCGGATCAGCGTGACGTTGTTGCCCGACCGCTTGAGGATCCAGGCCACGTCCACGTCGTCGCGCTTGGCCGACGAACCCCGCGCACCCTTGCTCGAATCGTGCCCCTGATGATCGAGGCGTAGCACCGCACGATTCTGCCGACGCAGAGGAACCATCGTGTGCGTGTACAGGTTCCGCCACGTGTCGGCGCTGTCCTCCTTGCCCTCAACGAACCGCGAGATGGTGTCGAGAACGATGAGCTTTGGCTCGTACCGCTCGCATTCCAAGGCCAGCTTGCGACCGCCTGCGCAAGTGTCCAGCGGCGCGGCCTCGTCGAAAGCCTCACCGCATACCTCCGGCACAACGGTCAGATGGAGAGCGCATCGTCGGCGCTGGGGGTGCATCGGCACACCATCAGGAATCGGCTCCTCAAAGTTCGTGAGCTGACGCAGTGCGATCTCGACAGCACCGATACGCGCGCAGAGCTTTGGCTCGCGATCAAGGCGCGCGAGTTGATGGGGATGCATGAACTGTGCAGGACGCGTGCCGCCGTGTAGACATCACGCCGTGCGTCGCAGCTGTCGGTTCGTCGAGCAGATGCTCTTGTTCGCCTTTGGCGATCGGCGATCCGTCGGCCGAGCTGTGGCCAGAGGATTCTTCGTCGACGACTACCTGGTTCTCGCCGTCGCTATCGCCAACACCATCTGACCCGGTGTCGCGAAGAACAGGTATCGAGCCGGTAGGGGTGGGATTGACCAGCCCCCAGGTACCTCCGCAGCTGCAACTCGGCAGCCAACCGATCAGCGATGACTTCGAGCTTGGCGGTGTCGCGTGCGCCGAGAAGTAGCTCGAAAACGCCTATTTCGGCGAACGTGAACAAGCGATCAAGTGGTCCCGTGCTGTCCGTGGCAACACACGCGCCTGGCTCACACTCAACCGGATATCGGGTATATCAGCGGGGGCGCTGAGCCCCGCGCGGATGCGCCGTTGGTAGCTGCGTGCTGATAGCGCGATGAACGGTGGCCGCTTGTCTGCTCGCCGCTGCGGGAAGGACGATGGCGATGTCGTTGTCCTGCAGGCAGATCAGGTACGCGACCTCGAAGGCGTCAAGTGTTTCGCGCGCCAGGGTGAGCGCTGGCAAGACGGGGCCGACGTCAGCGATGATCATCACGACGACCTTCTGCTCGGGGTCGAAGCCGAAGTACCGGAGAACACGCGGCCCTCTCCGCCGGCGGCGCGTACCGACGGGGCCCGGCGGAAGCGCTGCGGATTTGGAGGGCATCGACGTAGTCAGACCGCTGCACGACGGAATCCGGCATCCGGGACGTGGCAGAGGCCGACCGCCGTCGATGAACAACTCGACGTCGGTCCTCATCGAACGAACCGGCGAGGTCGTCGCGACGTACCGCAAGATTCACCTGTTCACCTCGATCATCCCCGGCGCTGAGGGAACAGAGTCGAAATGGATCACGCCAGGCGATCAGGAAGTCGTCACCATTGGCTGAGCTGGAACTCGGGCTGTCGGTCTGCTTCGACGTCCGGTTCCCCGAAGCTCTACGGGAGTTGGGCGCGCGGGGAGCGGGAAGTGCTCACCATCCCGGCGGCGTTCGTCTCATTCACCGGACCCGACCACTGGGAAGTGCTGTTGCGGGCACGGGCGATCGAGAACCAGGCCTACGTAATCGCACCGGCACAGATCGGACCGTACGACGGCGGATCAACCTACGGCCGCAGCTGCATCATCGATCCGTGGGGAACGATGCTCGCGGTGGTCGGCGACGAAGACGGTACGGGCATCGCAGTCGCGGAGCTGAAACACTCGCGGCTGGACGGTGTGCGAACCCATCTTCCGGTGCGAGCCAGCCGCAGATTCGCCCGGTCGTCGATATCGCAAGAGCCGGCCGCCACCTCACACCACCGGTGAAACGGCAGCCCACGTGGATCGTGTCCTGGCTTCAGAGAACGCCAACCTCGATCCGAGCTCCGGGCTTTCTCGCGGACAATCGGTGCGGTGAGTGTCGATATCCTCTACGTCGCTGCCCGAACCTGGCGGGAACCGGCCGTCGTGTGGCGGCTGCGGTGTAGCGGGGGTTTCAGCACGTCACGGTCGTTGACCGCGATGTGGCGACCGACCGGGAAGCCGCAGTGTGTCCTTCGCGGGCTCCTACGGCTTGTTTATGGCGTCGACGCGCTTGGCAAGACGGCGGCTCGCAGCTGTGCTGCAGGCTCTATCAGACCCCGGCTGGCCGGCGGGGTCTCCCAGCGTGGATCAACTTTTGGACGCGTTAGGTTGATTCGTCTGATCCGGTGACGACATCGCGGTGCCGCGTACATCGGTTGCCGCCGCAGGGATCTGCGCAGCGAACGAGGGATCAGGTCACCTTTGAATCATCCGTCAGGACGTTCGCCCGCGGGCTATGCTTGATTTCTTCGCAGGAGCGGCGGTGAGCCGCTTGCGCGCAGAGCATAGGGCACCAATGGACAGTGATCCATTTAGACGCAGCGCGACGAAGGCACCTCCGTCGTCACGGAGTTGCGCGCTGCCGGATTCGAACCTGATTTGGCGACGTGGTCGATCAGCACGATGACCCGCCCGGCCCCGCTCACCAGGTCCATCGCACCGCCGATGCCCTTCACCATCGAACCGGGCACCATCCAGTTGGCCAGGTCGCCGTTGCCCGCGACCTGCATGCCGCCCAGCACTGCAAGGTCGACATGGCGGCCGCGGATCATCGCGAAACTGGTCGCCGAGTCGAAGTACGACGCACCGGCGAGCACCGACACCGTCTGCTTGCCCGCGTTGATTAGATCCGGGTCCACCTCGTTGTCGTAGGGGAACGGGCCGACGCCCAGGATCCCGTTCTCGGCGTGCAGGGTGACGTCGGAGTCGGCCGGCAGGTGGTCCGGGATCAACGTGGGCAGCCCGATCCCAGATTGACGTAATCGCCGTCCTGGAGTTCGTTTGCTGCGCGGGCGGCCATGTCATCGCGTGACCAGCTCATCGGGTCGCCTCAACGTCGTCGCCGGACGGGCCGGGTGGTGCGCTTCTCGATTCCCTTGCGGGCCGCCTGCTCGGGGATGGCGCGGGCCGGCTATCTCGAGGCACGCCAGCGAATCAGCCCAGGGTCGAAGGCATTCCAATTGTCCGATGGCTGGATGGTGATGCCGACCCGGCGCCGCGAGGCCACCATGCCCATCGACTCCATCACCCGAATCGCCTTCGGGTTCGCACACCCCGCCCCCCAATCGCCCTGGCAATGCTCACCCTCGGAGGGCACCGCTCAACTCTGCTTGGCCGCCGATGACCCACAGATCAGTCACAAGAGCCTCATATGATGATGAAGGCGTCCTATACGACGGCGGGCACAACTGGTTAGGTGGAGGTTGTGGGATCACCGATCGTCGTCATGGGCGTCTCTGGGTCGGGTAAGTCAACCGTGGGTGCGGCGCTGGCCCAGCGCCTGCGTATCCCGTTCGCCGACGCCGACGATTTTCATCCCGCCGCCAACGTCGCCAAGATGACATCCGGAGAAGCCATCAACGACGACGACAGGTATCCCTGGCTCGAAGCGATCGGGGAGTGGCTGGTCGGGCACTGCAGTGACGGCGGTGTGATGAGCTTGCTCGGCGCTCAAGCGCACGTATCGCGATCAACTACGCCGGCACTGCCCCGATGTCGCGTTTCTCCATCTGAGCGGCTCACCGGAGGTCATCGCGAAGCGGCAGTCCAGCCGGCCCGGACATTTCATGCCGGCGTCGCTCTTGGCCTCCCAGTTCGACACCCTCGAACCGCTCGAACCCGATGAACGCGGCATCGTCATCGATGTCGACCTAGACATCGATTCCGTCATCGACAGCTACATCGCGTCATCTGCTACGCGCTCAACCGAACAGCAGAACCGATGACCCGGCACTGACCATCCTCGCGGCCGGCTCCGACCTGGCCGAACCCGTCGCCGCCGGCGTGGGAGTCTTGATCGCCCTCGGCGCGATGTTCGCGAAACTTCTGCCGATTCCGCCGGCGCCGAGGAAATTATCGGGACCATCGTCGCGGGGGCCGCGTTCGTCGGATCGCTTCCTTGGCGACCGGCTTACCTGCGATGACTCCGGCCCGGCAAGGCTGGTGGACACGCTTGAGGCTGTCGTAGTCGACCCTCACTTCGCGAGAACTAGTGATCGACGTCACCCACGCCAACGTGCCGCGTGTTCTTCACATATCGGCGCTCGAACCGTCCGAGCGTACGGAAGTTCTATAGAATGCAGAATCCCTTGCGCAAGGATTCTATAAATTGTAGAATCCTCGGAGATTGTTACTACGCAAGGAGAAAGTCCATGTCCGTTCCCCCATACCCGGCGACTGCGTTTCCGGATCAACCCACCGCGATCATCACCGGCGCGGCGTCCCCCCGAGGCATTGGCCGCGCTACCGCGCACCGCCTGGCCGAGGACAACTGGGCTGTCGCGATCTTCGACCTCGACGCCGAAGCGTCAGCCGCCGTTGCCAAAGAGATAGCCGACAAGCATGGTGTCCCGACGGTCGGGCTCGGAGTGAACATCGCCGATGAAGAAGCTGTCGACGCCGCAGTCGCAACCGTTGTCGACACGCTCCCGCAGCTCGTCGGACTGGTCAACAATGCGGGAGTCAGCTCACCCGTTCCGTTTCTGGACGTCACCACCGACGAGTGGAAACGCGTCATCGACATCAACGTCAACGGCACGTTCTACGTCACGCGGGCGGCTGTGCGCGTGATGGTGGAAAACCGGCTGGGTCGGATCGTGAACGTGGCCTCGGCGTCTGCCCAGCGCGGCGGTGGCGTTTATGGCCGAGCCGCGTACTCCGGTTCCAAGGCAGCGCTTCTCGGCATCGCTCGAACTCTCGCGCGTGAACTCGGCCCCTACGGAATCACAGCCAATTCGGTCTCTCCTGGATCCATCGATACCGACATTATGGGCGGACGCCTATCGGACGAGCGGATCACCTTGATGCTGCAGGAATTACCGGTCGGACGAATTGGAACCGTCGAGGACGTGGCCGGTGTCATCAACTTCCTTCTTGGCCGCGAGGGCGGCTACCTAACCGGCGTGACGTACGACGTCAACGGCGGATCCCACATCGCCTGACCCGCGCCCCTCGCGACGCCATACTTTAGGAGAAATCAATGACATCACCCATCGTCGAGGCACCCGGGGACCTGGAGAAGTCCACGATCCGGAAAGTATCCATCCGCCTTATTCCGTTCCTGATTGTTCTCTACCTCGTCAACTTCCTCGATCGCACGAACGTCGGTTTCGCTGCGGACCACATGAAGGAGGACATCGGCCTGACCAGCGCCGTATACGGTCTCGGCGCCGGCGTCTTCTTCCTTGCTTATTTCCTTTTCGAAGTGCCGAGCAACGTCTTGCTCGAAAAGTTCGGCGCCCGAAGGTGGATCGCCCGAATCATGGTGACCTGGGGGATCGTTGCCGGCTTGATGGCGTTCATCCAAACCCCCGAGCACTTCGTGATTCTTCGCGTTCTGTTGGGCATCGCCGAGGCCGGGTTCTTCCCTGGAGTCGTCTTCTATCTGACGCTCTGGTTTCCATCGCGCTACCGCGCAGGAATCATGGCGACCTTCTACCTCGGTGTCCCAATCGCCCAGGTGATTGGTGCGCCCCTGAGCGCGATCCTGATTCAAGTGGGCGACCAGATGGGATTCCAGGGCTGGCGTTTGATGTACTTCGTTGAGGCGGTCCCCGCCGTCATCCTCGGTGTGGTCACGTGGTTCTACCTCACTGACCATCCCCTGAAAGCGAAGTGGCTTTCGCGTCCACAACAAGAATGGTTGACGCAGACTCTGGCCGCCGAACGGCAGTCGACGGTGCTTCCCGCCGCCGCAGAACTCACCCGCAGACAACAGGTGAAGATTGCTCTGACGAACCGGTATGTCTGGGCACTGGCTCTCGTATACTTCGGAATCACGGCAGGCTCAAACGCGCTGAACTTCTTCCTGCCAAGCGTGATCAAGGGGTTGTCTGACACCTTTGGACTCCACCTCGGAATCATCCAGAGGGGGTTCGTCACTGCTATCCCTTATGCCGTCGCCGCAGTCGCGATGGTGCTGTGGACGAGACGATCCGACCGCAAATTGGAGCGTCGTTGGCATGCCGCGCTGCCCGCGTTGATCGGCGCCGTCACCATCACGATTGCTTTGCTGGTCGACAACCCGATCGTCGTCATCCTCGGATTCACCGTCATGGCAGCCGGTGTCTACAGCGCAATCAACGTGTTCTGGGCCATCCCGTCGCAGTTCCTCACGGGGTTGGGCGCAGCAGCCGGCATCGGTCTGATCAACTCGATCGGAAACCTCAGCGGCTTCGTAGGTCCCTATGTCACAGGTGGCATCAAACAGGCAACCGGGTCGTACACCCCGGCGTTCTTGGTGATCGCCGGCGCGATGTTCCTCGCCGCGATTGGGTTGCTGCTCGTGATGCGCAAGAGGCCCACGTCCCATCCTCGCGTCAGCGTTCAAACGAAATGAGCGGTAGCAGCAAGCCAGCGGCAGAACCCGTCTCGTCACTCGCGGACACCCGCTCAGTCGCGGTCCTCGGACTGGGGCCTATGGGGATGCCGATAGCCGCCAATCTGATCGTCGCAGGATTCAATGTGTCGGTGTGGAACCGAACACGTTCCGTGGCAACGTCTTTCGAACCCACTGCTCGCGCTCCGGAACGGCTCGAGGACCTCGACTCGACAGTGATCCTCTCTGTTCTGCCCGATGTCGATCAGCTCGAAGCCCTGGCCTCGTCTGACGTGCTCGCCGCCTGGCAAACGGCGGGCACGGATCGGATCATCATCATGAGCACGACGTCGCCGGCCAAGGTCAAACGCTTCGCCGCGACCGCCGCCGCCTACGGCATCGCAGTGATCGACGCGCCGATGAGCGGTGGAGACAAGGGCGCCCGAGACGCGACGATGAGCGTCATGGTCGGGAGTTCCCCCGAACAGTTCGCCTCGATCAAGCCGATTCTCGACGCCATCGCTGGAACTATTGAGCGAATGGGCGACGTGGGCTCCGGTTCTGTTGCAAAGCTCTGCAACCAAGTTATCGTGGCGTCCACGCTCACGGCGGTCGCCGAATCACTGGCGCTGGCCCGTGCATACGGGCTCGACCTTGAACGTCTCGTGCGCATTTTCCAGGGAGGGCTCGCCGACAGCGCGGTTCTTGACCACAAGAGGGACAAGTTGCTCAAGCGCACTTACGCCCTCGGCGGAAGCGCGAAGAATCAGCTCAAGGACCTCGAGTACGCCCATAGTGCCGCAGACACCGTGGGCCTGCGCACCGACGTTCTGTCCACGGTCGAAACCCTCTTCGCTGAAGTGGTCAGCAGCGGTCTCGGCGAGGAGGATCACGCTGTCGTACAAGAGTTGTTCCTGGGTTCTACGACACACCGCTGAGCGGCGTGGCTCAGCGAGTCTTCGACCGTTGGGCCACGCCCGTGATGTGCGCTTCCATCGCCCGGAAAGCGGCATCCTCGTCCTGCTCGCCAACGGCGTGTGCCACGCTCTCATGCTCGGAAAGTGAAACGTCGACATCATCGACCCCCGTCGAGCCGAAGAGACGGAACCGCTGAAGATGCACCGGCAGGGCCTCGAGCGCGGCGACGAGAAACCGGTCGTTCGCCGCCTTGCCAAGCAGTTCGTGAAACTCTGCGGAGAGGTTCATGTACTGCTGGTATTCGGGGAATGTTTGGCCCACCGCGATGCCGCGGCTTCGAACAACGTTCTCCAGGAGAGCATTTCGCTGTTCCTTCGACCCCAGGCGCGCTGCGGAGGCGGCGATGCGAGGTTCCAGTAACAGACGGGCACCCATCAACTTGTCGACGTCGGTGGCGTCCAGGGGAGGCGCTACCGTGTAGCCCTTCATCGGCTCGCGCACAGCGAGGCCTTGCCCCTCGAGGCGGGAGAGCGCCTCGCGGACGGGCGTCTGACTGACCTCCAACTCTGCGATCAGCTTCTGCAATCGAAGCGGCGTACCCGGCTCCAGCGTCCCGTCCATGATCCATTCGAGAATTCGGCCATAGACGAGATCGCCCAAGGGTTGGGCACGTACGGCTGCACCCGTGGGCATCCCTATCCCCTTGCTTTTGTAATTCTCTGCAGTAGTTTGCTGCCGGATCCCGGCGGCTGCAGGACTTCAGGATACCCACGACGGCTGCCAAACCAGGGTGTCAGGGCCGAGACAACCGACATATGAAATCGAACTGCGATCGGGCGACGGGGCGCGAACCGCCCGTGTGTCCACTGGCGAGTCCCCGTTAAGGAGTCCACCCGGATTTAGATTCAGGTTGTTTGGTTCCAGATTTAGTTGATCTCGCAGGCCGCCGGCGTGTGGGTACAGCTGCACGCCGCAGCGTCTCCGCCGCCTACGAAAGTCGCAAAAGTAACAAACCACAGCGGCTCCGCCGCCGGAAACTTAGCCAAGATTAGCCGGATAACCGTGGAACAACGGCTACATCGAATCATTCAACAATCGCCTACGGAAGGAATGCCTCAACCGCAACCATTGGACCACCCTGTTCGAGGCCCGCGTCGTGATCGGGGATTTCAAGGACGACCACAACCACAACCACCGCCACCGGCACTCGGCACTGGGCTACCGGACACCGGCCGACTACGCCGCCCGATGCAGCCACACCCATTACCCCATGGCTTGCGAGATCAACTAAGCGTCAAACGCTCCGATCCACATGTAGGGACAAGTCCTCCGCTGCGGCGGGGATCTTCGACACCTACGACCCGCATTGTTCATTTTTAGGGAGAGACCACAGGCGCTCATTAGCAGATCAGGCCGACTCGAGACTCGAGTGGACAGATCAAACTCCTCGGCATGAATGTCGCCGTTTGGCCGAGCCGAGAGCGGTGGTCACGCAGGTGATTCATGCACTAGCCGGGCATTACTTACGCGCTTGGTCAACGCGCCGAGTCTCGACGCGGTTCAGCCGACAGTCTGTCCGCCGTCGACGACGAGTGCGTGGCCGACGGTGAAGGCGGCGTTATCGGAGCAGAGCCACATCACTGCCGAGGCGATCTCTTCGGGACGGCCCATCCGGCCGACGGGTTCCTGGCCGATGACCCGCTCGCGTCCTTCTGGTGTACCTCCTGAGAAGCGATCCATCATCGGGGTTTCGATGATGCCGGGGCAGATGGCGTTGATGCGCACATTGGCCGCCGCGTAGTCCAGCGCGGCACAGCGGGTCAACCCGATCACCCCGTGCTTCGCGGCGCCGTAGGCTCCACCGCCTGCAAAGCCCTTGACCCCCGCCCCCGAGGACGTGTTGATGATCGCGCCGCCGCCTGCGGCCAGGACCAGCGGGATCTCGTACTTCATGCAGAGGAACACCCCGCGCAGGTCGATGTCGAGAACCCGCTGCCATTGATCCTCGGTGATGTCGGCGAGTGGAGTGGGCGCCTGTTCGATGCCGGCGTTATTGAAGGCGAAGTCCAGGCGACCGAACGCCTCGACGGTCTGCCGAAGGGCGGTCTGCACATCACTGCTGCTGGTGACGTCGCACGTGAGCCCCAAGGCTTGCCCACCGGTGCGGCCGATCTCGTCGGCGACGGCGCGGCTGGCCCCGGCTGAGACGTCGGCGATGGAAACCGCGGCGCCACGGTCGGCGAACGCCAGCGCGGTGGCGCGTCCGATGCCGCTCCCGGCGCCGGTGACGAACGCGACCTTGCCCGCGAACTCATCGTTCGCACTGTTACTTGTGGTGCTTATCGGCATGGCTCGAACTCCTGATGTGGGGTTGGTGAATCGTCACTGTGGTCCGCGGTTGTGGTGAAGAAACCCGTCACCCGTTTCGCAGACTGTTCTGGAAGAAGCTGGTCAGCTTGTCGAAGGGGATGAGGTTGACCCGGTCGTAGAGGTCGACGTGACCGGCGCCCGGGATGATGACCAGTTCCTTGGGCTCGGCAGCGAGGGCGTAGGCGTCCTCGCTGAACTCGCGGGAGTGGGCATTCTGGCCGGCGATGAACAGCATGGGTCGCGGCGAGATCGTTTCGATGTCGTTGAAGGGGTAGAAGTTCATGAATTTGACGTTGCTGGTCATCGTCGGGTGCGTGGTGGTGTTGGGGCTGTTACCACGCGAGGTGCGGTAGAAGTCGTAGAACTCCCGGTCGACGGCGCTGGATTGGTCGGTGAGTTGTTCGGGGGTGCCACCGGTGTACGCGGTTGCGCCGCCATTGAATTCGGCGTCGCGCTGGTCGGCGGCCTGCCGCAGGACTTGGCGTCGCTGTTCAAGGCTGACGCCATTGCGCAGACCATCGCGGTTGGCTGCGCCCATGTCGTACATGCTGACGGTGGCTACCGACTTGATGCGCGGGTCGATCTTGGCTGCGCTGATCACGAAGCTGCCGCTGCCGCATATCCCGAGCGCGCCGATGCGTTCCCTGTCCACGAAGGACTGGGTACGCAGGTAGTCCACCGCGGCACTGAAGTCTTCAGCGTAGATGTCGGGTGAGACCGCGTTGCGCGGTTCCCCGGCGCTGGCACCCCAGAAGGACAGGTCCAGTGACATGGTGACAAAGCCTTGCTCGGCCATCTTGGTCGCATAAAGATTGGCGCTTTGCTCCTTGACCGCCCCCATCGGGTGGCCGACCACGATCGCGGGAAGGGTCGTATTACGGTCGATGTCTTTGGGCACGAACAGGTTTCCTGCGACGTTCATGCCGTACTGGTTCTTGAACGACACGGGTTGCGCGTTCACTCGATCGCTGGTGTAGAAGTTGGCCGCCCCGTTGGACATGTCTCCTGCGGGCAGGTTCGGCGTGGGGCCCGGTACGGCTGAACTCGTCGTCGCGGCGGTGTCGGAACTCGACGGTGCGCAACCGGCGGCGGCCATCACGCCGACCAGGGCCACGCCCGCCCCGATCCGGGTCAACACCGTGCGGCGAGTGTGCTGGGAGATCATCGACATGCTCCTTTTCCGTAGATGTGCTGCCAATCCCGTTGTGGCGGTGATGTTTCAGCTGGACTTCGGTGTGACGTCGTTGCCGCACCCGCTACGTTGAAGTCAACACCGCAGGAGCCGAGCCAGGAAGTTTCTCTGGGTAGGTGTACCGGCAGTACACCCGTGCAACCGGGGGATCGGTCGAGGTCAGGTCGCGAGTTCGATGGTGGCGGTGAAGTTGCCCTGCTGGTCGGCGATGGTGCCGATGTCGCCGCTGATGTGGCCGATGCGGGCGATGCCGGGCCAGTAGCCGACGTCACCGTAGTACAGGACGACGTCGCTGCTGGGGGCGTACCAGCCGATGTCGCGTGGCGCGGGATCATCGCGGTCGGGCATCCCGGTCATGGGCAGCCCGGGATCGAGTCGCGCGATCTTCTCCACGGCGTTGAGGTCACTGAAGTCCAAGGTCAGCGGGAGCCTGTCGATGAGCGCTCGGGCGGGAGCGTTGTCCCACAGTTCGGCGGTAATGACGGTTCCCCCGATCACGATATGAATCGAGGTTCCCGCTGAGGTGGGCGGTTGCGGCATCGACGTTTCCTGACTGTTGGTTGACCGGATCGACTGCGTTTCATCGCTTTTCGATGCACTCGACGGTGATGTCGTGGTGTGGCAGGCGACGAGCATGGCGGCCATCGGTGCCACGGCCACGAGTGCGACCAGCCTGTTCACCGCCGGTGCCCGACTTCGGCTTCTACTATCCGAGGTACTGGTCATCGGCAACGTGTTCGAGCCAGTCGACGGGGCGGCCGTCGACGAAGGCCTGGATGGCGATGTGGGTCATCGCGGTGTTGTCGGTGGCGCCGTGCCAGTGCTTGACCCCCGGTGGAGTCCAGATGACATCGCCTTCGGCGATGGGCTGCTTGTCCCCGCCCCATTCCTGGACCCACCCGTTGCCGGCGGTGACGATGAGGGTTTGTCCGCCGGGGTGGCTGTGCCAAGCCGTGCGAGCGCACGGGGTGAAGGACACCTCGGCCGAACTGAACGCGCGGTCGTCGTTGACGTCGAATAGTGGCTTGACGCTGACCTCTCCGGTGAACGTTTCGGCGGGCCCCCGCCCGGCCGGGCGGGACGCGTTCGGGGAAATCTCCATTGCTGTTCCTTACTCTCATTGCTCGACGTGGGTCAGCGCGCGGTGTAGCCGCCGTCGACGGGCAGGGCGACGCCGACGACGAAGCTGGCGCCGGGACTGCACAGCCACAGCACCGCCGCGGCGATTTCCTCGGGCTCGCCGAGGCGGTTGATGGGTTGATCGGCGATGGCTGCGTCGCGGTCGAGTTCACCTTTGTCGATCATGTCGGTGACCATTGGGGTGGCTATCGTGCCCGGACATACCGCGTTGATGCGGATGCCGCGGGGCGCGTATTCCAGTGCGGCGCTGCTGGTCAGTCCGAGCACTCCGTGCTTGGACGCGTGGTAGGCCGCGCGGCCGGGGATGCCGACCAGACCGCCCAGAGACGAGCAGTTGACGATTGCGCCGCTGCCCTGGCCGCGCATGACGGCGAGTTCGTGTTTCATGCAGGCCCACACCCCGCGCAGGTTGATCGCGTTCACCCGGTCGAACACCTCGGCGGGTTCATCAGCGGCATCACACGGCGGGATTTGGATGCCGGCGTTGTTGAACGCCATGTCCAATCGGCCGTAGGTGTCAACGGCGGCCTGTATCGCCTCGGCCACACTGTGCTCGTTGGAGACGTCGCATTCGACGCCGAGGGCTTGGTGGCCGGCGCTGGTGAGTTCGGCGCTGGCGTCTTTGACCGTCGCCGGGTTGATGTCGGCCAGAATCACCGCGGCGCCGTTTTCGGCGAACGCTCGCGCGGTGGCCAGTCCCATACCGGATCCGGCGCCGGTGACCAGGGCAACCTGGTTGGTGAAGTCGTATGACGGGTTCATGCGGTCCTTCTTGGTAGTAGTGGTTGTTGCGTCACGGTCGCAGCAGCACTTTGGTGGCTTGGCGGGTGTCCATGGCGCGGTATCCGTCGGCGGCGTCGCCGAGGGGAAGTTCGAGGTCGAACACTTTGCCGGGGTTGATGGTTCGGTTCCAGATGCGGTCCATCAGATCCGGTAGGAACCGGCGTACCGGGGCGGGTCCACCGTGCAGGTGGACATGGGACATGAACAGCTCCTCGCCGTGGAGGGTGACGTCGTGGGTGACGCCGACGTAGCCGACATGGCCGCCGGGCCTGGTGGATTGGATGGCTTGCAGCATCGATTCCTGGGTGCCGACCGCTTCGATGACCGAGTGTGCCCCCAGGCCGTGGGTGAGCTCTTTGATGCGCTGCACCCCCGCGTCGCCGCGCTCGGCGATGATGTCGGTCGCTCCGAATTCGAGGGCGAGGCGTTGGCGGGTTTCGTGGCGGCTCATCGCGACTATCCGCTCGGCGCCGAGCTGACTGGCGGCCAGTACCGCGCACAATCCGACCGCTCCGTCACCGACCACTACCACGGTCTTGCCGGGCCCGGCTTCGGCGGCGACGGCTCCAAACCATCCCGTACCCAGCACGTCGGAGGCCGCCAGGAAATCCGGCACGAGATCGGCGGAAGGAACCTCTGGGGTGGCGACCAGGGTGCCGTCGGCCAGCGGAACCCGCATCCGTTGGGCTTGCGCGCCGCCTGCGGCGCCGAGGATCTCGCGGTTGACGCACGACGTCTGATAGCCGGCGCGGCAGATCTCGCAGGTGTTGTCGGATGCGAAGAACGAGCCCACCACGAACTGGCCGGGGCGGATCGTGGTGACGTCCGCGCCGACCTCTTCGACGATGCCGACGTATTCGTGACCCATCGGGATCGGCCCGTCAACCGGGTCCGCACCGCGATAGGGCCACAGATCCGATCCGCAGATGCACGACGCCGACAAGCTGATGATCGCGTCGGTCGGACTCTGGATGGTGGGTTCGGGCCGCTCCTCGACCCGCACGTCGCCAGGGGCGTACATCATGGTTGCGCGCATTATTCGTCTCCTCCGCAAGGGTGCCGGGCCGTTGGCCGCGGGCTCACCATCCAGGTAACGCCTTCCCGGCGTTCCCTGGCACTGCCTGTCGAAACGTGTACCGGTAGTGCATCCCACGCCGTGACCGCGAGACGTAGCGTCGTAGAGGTGGACAACCGCACCGAGGTCCGCGAGTTCCTGCTCTCGCGCCGGGCCAAGATCACTCCGCAGCAGGCGGGCCTACCTGACATCGGGCAGCGCCGCGTCCCTGGGCTGCGCCGCGGCGAGGTCGCCATGCTGGCCGGGGTCAGCGTCGAGTATTACTCCAAGCTGGAACGTGGCTCCTTGGGCGGGGTATCGCCATCGGTGCTCGACGCATTGGCTCGGGCGCTGCAACTCGACGACGCCGAACGCGCGCACCTGTTTCACCTCGCCCATGCCGCGGACGGCACTAGCGCCGGCATGCGCCCGCGTCGCCGTCCCAGCAGCCGATGGACACCGCGACCCGCCCTGCAATGGGTACTCGACGGCATCAACCCGCCGGCCATCATTCGCAACGGCCGCATGGATTTACTGGCCACCAATCACCTGGGCAGGGCCATGCACGCGTCGGTCTACGACAGCCAACCCGGTGGCACGCCCAACTTCGCCCGCTACACGTTCCTCGACGACGACTCCCGGCGCTTCTATCCTGACTGGGATACGGCCGCCGACACCTGCGTAGCCATCCTGCGCACCGAAGCTGGACGCGACCCCCACGATAAGGCGCTGCACGACCTGGTGGGCGAGTTGTCCACGCGCAGCACGGATTTCCGCCGCCGCTGGGGATCACATGACGTCCGGCTCCACGGTGCTGGAACCAAGAATTTCCACCACACCACCGTCGGCAACCTCGAACTCGCCTACGAAAGCGTCGACATGATCTCCGACCCCGGGCTCACCATGACCATCTACGTCGCCGAACCCGCCTCACCCACCGCACACGCGCTCGACTTGCTCGCATCCTGGGCCAGCGCCCCCAACATCACGGAAACACACCTGTCCACCTAGCGACTCCATCGACCAACGCGCCCATCCCAGGGATCGACGGTTCCGGGCTGGGGCTGATCTACTGCTGCATGTAGTTCTGCTCGGAGGAGCCGCGTCGACCGTCGTCAAGCCTAGGGCGGCAGCGCGATCGGTCCGGATTGATCGCGCCCCTTCCGATGGTGGAACCATCTCGACAAGGGCGTTTCGGCCGTTTCATCGGTAGCCACAGCAGGTGGATATTCAGTCGACGAAGTGATCGCAATGGCTTTTCGGTGCCGGCCGAGTCTGCTGCCCACGCAGACACTTTCACTACCCTCTGGCCTGCGAGATCGACTGAATGAAACACAACAACCCGACTCTACTTCGGGGTGGACTCACTAACGGGGACTCGCCAGTGCCACCCGCCAATGCCATGCGTATCAGTCGCCGCGCGGGAAATCGAAGTGGGCCGGGATGGTTTCGCCGGCCTGCGGCACGCCATAGATCACGGCGATTTGGTCATGTGGCGCGAACATGATGGCGGCCGGGTTACCAGTACGCAGTGTGCCGTTGACATATGCCCGCACGGTCGTGCCGTCGGCTGCGTGCAGCGCGCCGATGTTGTCGGCCGACAGGCTAACCCCCCATTCGGAGAAGAACTCGCCGAGGCTGAACTGCCGCTGCACTGGAGACTCGATGTGGATCACACCGGAGGTGTCGTGGGTGTGCAGAGGGCTGATGGCGCGGTGGACCGGGTCGATTCCGATGCCTGCAGGCACTTGCACAGGGTGCCCATCGACCACGACATCGAGATGGGCGTGAATGTGTTCCACCTGGCCCTCGCTGCCCAACATCGGTAAACCGGCTGCGCGCACCGCGGCGGCGACGTCCACCGGGGCGGGCCATGGCGGCGGCGTGTCAGCTCCGACCGCCACTGTCGCCGGCGCGCTATTCCCGCCGGCTCGGGAGGTTTGCGGCTCGTGCTTCCCGGTCGGTTTCATCACCGCGACGATCCCGACCGCCAGTGCCGCCGTGATGACAACGGCGCCCGCGATCCATAGCCACTTCATACGCCGAGCGAAATCCTGAACCCGACCCAACGCCGTCGCCCGCATCCGGTCGTTACGACGCCGGAGTCGGGGAGGACAGGGTGTTTAGCGAATCGATCGCGGCCTGCAGCTTGTCTGTGATCTCTTCGGCTAATTGCTCGAGTTGCGGTTCGCCGGTCACGTCGACCAACATCTGCGGATTCATTGCTTCGATGATGACCGATTTGTCGTCAGTCAGGTCGGCGCGTACGACGACGTTGCACGGCAGGAGCAGGCCGATCTGACGATCCACGTTGATCGCACGGTGGGCCAGTGGCGGGTTGCAGGCCCCGAGGATGAGGTAGTCCTCGATGTCCTCTCCGAGCTTTGCCTTCAGCGTCGCCTTGACGTCGATCTCGGTGAGCACGCCAAATCCTTGCTCTGCGAGGGCATCACGGGTGCGAGCGACAGCGTCGGCGAATGAGGTGTGCATCCTGGTGGCGAGACCAATGTTCATTGCTGTTCCTATCTCTTGTCGATGAGACGCATGATTCGCCGTCGTCCTCGCTGGTGGTTACGACGGGACGGGTTCGTGTTGGGCGGCACCGGTTTCCACCTGGGGTTCGATCGTGGGCGCTTCGGCCGGGGGCAACGGTTCGATGCGGTAGCGCAGGCGGTTGGCGTTGCCCACCACAGAGAGCGACGACAACGCCATAGCGCCGGCGGCGATCATCGGCGAAAGCCGCAGCCCGAGCAGCGGGTAGAGCACTCCGGCGGCCAGCGGGATGCCGACGGCGTTGTAGATCAGGGCGAAGAACAGGTTCTGCCGGATGTTGCGCATGGTGGCGCGGGAGAGCCGGATAGCGGTCACCACACCGGCCAGCGACCCGGAGATCAGGGTGATGTCGGCGGCTTCGATCGCGACGTCGGTGCCGGTCCCGATGGCAAGCCCGACGTCGGCCTGGGCCAAGGCCGGTGCGTCGTTGATGCCGTCGCCGACCATGCCGACCCGTCGTCCTTCGGCTTGCAGGCGGCGGATCTCGCCGGCTTTATGTTCGGGAAGGACCTCGGCGAGGACTCGGGAGACCCCGACCTGGCGGGCGATCGCCGCGGCGGTGCGGGCGTTGTCGCCGGTGATCATCACCACCTGCAGGCCCAGTTTGCGCAGCGCTGCGATCGCTGCGACAGAGTCGTCTTTGACCGTGTCGGCGACGGCGAGCACCCCGGCCGGTTGGCCGTCGACGGCGGCCAGGATCGGGCTTTTGCCCGCGGCGGCAAGCCGCTCGCCGATCTGCTGCAGTTCGACCGCGTCGATGCCACTTTCGATCAACAGTGTTGCGGTGCCGACGAGCACGGTGTGTCCGGTGACGGTGGCCCGTACTCCCTTGCCGGTGATCGAGGCGAAGTCCTCGGCGGCGGGAATGCTGATGCCGCGGTCCCGGGCGCCCCCGACGATCGCGGTGGCAATGGGGTGTTCACTGTCGGCCTCGGCCGCAGCCACCAGGACCAGCAGCTGATCCTCGCGCAGCGCGCCCACCACCTCGACGTCGGTGAGGGCGGGTTTGCCGGCGGTGATCGTGCCGGTCTTATCCAGCACGATGGTGTCGAGTTTGTGCGCGGTCTCCAAAGCCTCGGCCGAGCGGATCAGGATGCCCGCCCGGGCACCCTTGCCGGTGCCGACCATGATCGACAGCGGGGTGGCCAGGCCCAGCGCGCATGGGCAGGCGATGATCAGCACCGACACCGCAGACACCAGTGCGTTGGTCAGCGCCGGGGCCGGACCGGCGACGAACCAGACGGCGAGGGTGGCGATCGCGATCGCGATGACGACCGGCACGAAGTACGCCGAGATCGCGTCGGCCAGCCGCTGGATCGGGGCTCGGGAGGCCTGCGCTTGCTGCACCATGCGGATGATTTGGGCCAACATGGTGTCCGCGCCCACCTTGGCCGCTCGCACCCGCAGCGAGCCGGTGGTGTTGACGGTCGCGCCGATGACGGTGTCGCCGGTGTGTTTGGTCACCGGCATCGATTCCCCGGTCACCATGGACTCATCCACGGCGGACTGACCCGCCAGGACGGTGGCGTCGACCGGGATCTTCTCGCCCGGGCGGATCAGGATCTCGTCGCCGACGACCACTTCGTCGATGGGGATTTCGGTTTCGGCGCCGTCGCGCGCGACGCGGGCGGTGCGGGCCTGCAGGCCGAGTAGGGCGCGGATGGCTTCGCCGGTGCCGGCCTTGGCTCGCGCTTCCAGCAGCCGGCCCAGCATGATCAGGGTGAGTATCACCCCGACGGCTTCGAAGTAGACCTCCCGCACCTCGGCGGGGAAGAGGTCGGGGGCAACGGTGACCAGCAGGCTATAGCCGTATGCGGCAACGGTGCCGAGGGTGATGAGGCTGTTCATGTCGGCGCTGCGATGCGCTAGCGCGAGCCAGCCGGTGCGATGGATTGGCCAACCGACGTAGAACATGACCGGGGTGATCAGTGCCAGCTGCACCCAGTGGTTGAGCAGCACGGAAGGCACCCAGTGCGCGCCTAGTGACTGAGCCATCACCGCGAAGAACACTGGGGTGGTCAGCACCGCACCGATCACGACCCGGCGGGTCAGGTCGGCGATCTCTGCGCGCCGCTCCTTGGCCTGGGCGGCTTCAACCTCGGCGGCGGCCGGCTCACCGGCACGATCCGCTCGCCCAGACCCAGGAGCCGCAGTGTCGGGCTGTTCAGGTGCGTGAGGTGGGGCGGCCTGCCCGTTGGGGGTGACGACGAGTGTGCCGTGGATCATGTTCATGCCGCAGGCAAATAAGAACGAACCCGCCTGCTGTGGGGTGAACCGCACAGTCGTGCGCTGATGCGCGGGCAGCGCCGCCGATAGGTGAAGGTCGGGAAAGACCACCCGCGAGCTGCAGTCGCCGGTTTCTTGCCGGTCGAACTCGATCTCCACCGGAATGCCCTGGCGCACTTTGTATGACGCTGGGGCTGTAGCCACCTCGGATCGTTACTTGGACACGCTGAATCCCACCGCTCACCGCAGCGGCTCGGGCGCGGCGCGGGGCAAAGAAGTACCACGCCAGCCCAGCGATCATCAGGACCGCGAGCACCACCACGATGATGTCATTGCTGGACACCATGAGCTCCTCGGCTGCAGGGACTAACCTCGATCTTTCATGTCACCCGGTAGGTGGTGACGTGTTTGGTTGCTGGTGAGTTGATGTGGTGATGGGCGGCGTGGGGCTCCGGCGCTGTGTTTCGCCGGTGCTCCTGGTCCTTGGTCGTCGGGACGTTGGTTGAGGGTCAAGCGGTTTGCAGTGCGGTCCAGCCGGTTTCGATGAGGTCACTCCATGGCCAGCGCGGGGCAGACGGAGGAACCGGCGCCGTCCGGAACAGACGATGCGACCGGCCACTGCCAGTAGTCGCAGGCGCAGCCGTTTGGGTTCCCAGCGTCGCGCCGGCTGCCCGGTGAATGCCAGGACCTGTGTCCAGACCAGCAGGTCAGCGGCCAGCATGGTGATCTCGAGCCAGATCTGATTCTGGTCGAACCCATGAAACGGCAGGTTGGTCAGGCCGGTGTCCTTGAGGTTGCGGATGCGGTCCTCGGCGCGGGCACGTTGACGATGCCGGACTTCCAGATCGCAGAGGGACCACCCGACGGTGTTGGTCGCAAAGCAGGTGATCCGCCAGCCATTGTCATCGGTCAAACGCGTGCGCGCCGGGATGGGGGCGTTCGCGGCGGGCGATGACTCGCATGCCGGCCGGCCAACCGCGCAGCGTGTCGGGCAGATAGCGGGTCAGTTCGGCGACCTGGGCACCCTCGCGTGGTGCGCCGTCACCGTCGAGGGCGGCCCGCCAGGCCTGTCGGGGCACCTTCGACAGTGCCTCGACGATCGGGGGCATACCGTAGAACCCGACGCTGTAGTGCAATCCCAGATCGGTGACGTGGTGCAGGAAGTCTTTGACTCCGCCGCCGGTGTCGGTGCGCACCAGCACCCGAGCACGCTCGGGGGCAGGCAACTGCGCCAGCGCGGCATCGAGGACCGTGATGTGGTCGGCGGCGCTGTTGGAGCCGGCCGAGCCGGGGCGCAGCAGCCCCGCCAGCGCTTCACCGGATCCCTGTACTGCCGTGGTCGAGCGAAGGCCAACATGGGGTGAAACCCGTACCCGTACTTGAACGTCGGAGTCGCCTGTTCCTTGTCGCTGTGCGCGGTGACCAACGTGGCATCCAGGTCGATGATCACCTGGGCACGCGCACCGGCCAGCGGCCGCTGGCGACGCCAGACCTGCTGGCGGGCCGCTGCCCGCGCAGAGCGGATCGCGGCGATGGCGGCATCGACCTCGCCGCCCAAGCGTGGCGATCAGCCGGGACACGGTGGCATCGGAGGCCACCTGCCCGAACAACTCCGGTTGGGCCCGCACCACGGCGACATCAGCAGCACAATCACCACCGAGCGCCACCGCGATCGCCAGATCGGTGAGCACCTTGGCCGGGTCGTGAACCGCACGCGGCGCTCGCCACGGCGCCAACGCCGCTGACATCGCCTTATCGAGTCCCGAGCAGGCGCAGCGTCTGCCTCAACAGCAGCGCCGCCGGCCGAGGAGACCAGCGACTCGCGATCCGAATCCACCACCACAGAACACACCGCGCTACGCTTCACCTACGGAGTGCCTTCCCGCTCGCAGAAACATTGACCTTCGACAAGCCAATTTTCTCAAGCAGGACAGGCACTTCCGTGCATTACAAGCCCGCGTCGCCACACAATTTCACGAAACCTTGAGGCTAACGGTAGAGCGGCCATTGTCGTCACTGGAGGAGGCGCTGGGGCCCCGCGTCGGTTGCTTGGCCGAGGCCGCCTTAAATACGCCCGCCACGTGAGCGCTGACAGCGAACCCCCGTTGTGCCAAGAGTGTGCCAAGACGTTCTGAAACAGCACGACACCGGGCGAGTTCGATGAAACGAAAGGTCCTGCTGAACTGGGCATTCCGAGTTTCGGCGGCACCCAGCAGAATGCTTTGGACCTCCTTGTTCGGTTTTACACACCAGCGGTCGGCGGTTCGATACCGTCCGCGCCCACCGTGTCACAACGCGAGCCCACCGGTTTCTGGAACACTTCGCCGTATCCTGACCGGGAGGGGCCTGATGAATACCCGTGCCGAACAGCCAGCGCTGCTCACCCGACGTGACCGCACGATGCTCACTATCACGGTGGTTGCGACGGCGGCTGCGGGAGTTCTGCACTTCGCCGACATGAACGCGGTGGTGGCGTTCGTCGTCGCCGCGCTGGCGTTGGCCGCGCTGGCATCCCTGGTCGGCCGTTCGGTCGAGGCGCTTGGAGACCGGCTCGGGCCCAATGCCACTGGGATATTGCAGACGGCGCTGGGAAACCTGCCCGAACTCTTCGTCATCATGTTCGCACTCAAGGCGGGCCTGTTCGGGGTGGTGAAAGCTACCATCGTCGGCTCGATTCTCTCGAATGCGCTGCTAGTGCTCGGGCTGGCGTTCGTCGTCGGCGGCCTTAAACACGGGCGGCAGCGTTTTGCGGCCGACGACGTACGCACCCTCGGGCTGATGTTCACCCTCGCGGTGTTCATCCTCGCGATCCCGTCGCTCACCGATGCGCTGCACACGCCGGCCGAGTCGCACGAACGGGCGGTGTCGGTGGTCGTCTCCGTCGTCATGTTGGTGCTTTTCGCACTCTCCCTGCCGGCCACGTTGGGAAAGCGGGACAAGGATCCGGTGGAACACCCCAGAGCGTCGTCTCCAATTGTGGCCAGCCCGGATTCGGCCAAGGCGGCCAGTGTTGCCACGGCACACGGGGAGTGGCCGCTGGTGATGGCCATCGGCATGCTCGCGGTTGCGGGCGTCGGCGCTGCGTTCGTATCGGAGTGGTTCGTGGCCGCCCTGGAACCGGCGATGGACGCGGCAGGTATCAACGAAGTGTTCGCCGGTTTGGTGATCGTGGCCATCGCCGGCAACGCGGTGGAGAACTTCGTCGGCATCCAATTGGCTGCCAAGAACCAGATGGACTATGCGGTACAGGTGATACTGCAGTCACCCGTGCAGATCGCGCTCACGATTGCCCCGATCATCTGTCTGGCGGCGGTATGGCTCGGCCAGCCCGGTTTCGACCTGGTGTTCTCTCCGCTGCTGTTGGCGGTGATGATCATGTCGGCACTGGTCGCGGTGCTGGTGACCTTTGACGGCGAATCGAACTGGTTCGAGGGGGCGGTGCTGTGCGCGCTCTACGTGGCGATCGCCACGGCGTTCTGGTGGGGATGACGCCGCTTGGCGCGAGGGTATGGCCGCGGACAGTGACGCATCTGTTGAGCAAGTAGCCCATGTATTTGCGGAATCGGCACTGACGACGCTGACTCGGCTCGGGTTCCCGGTGGCAAGGCTGAGCCCGACGGATGATTGCAGCTCGTACCTCGCAACCGATTACATCCCTCGTTCATGACCGGTGCCTTCAGTTCTGGTCCGAGGCATGGGGCCAAAATGGGGCCAAGCCTGTGGACTAGGTACTCCAGCGCGTCCGGCTGGCCGGTCTTAGCCCGCTCTGACCAGTTGAAACACATTGACGTAAGCCACAACTCCGCCTGAAAAGCGGAAGGTCGCCGGCTGATTCCGGACCTGCGCGGCCACGCTGGGCTGCAGAAGGGGCGAGCGCGGCTGCCGGAGCCTATCCATGTGTTTGACGTCCATAGCTCCAGGCCGGTGTTGGTCATCCCAGTTAGTTTTAATCAAATATGGACTGGGTGGTGGCGGAAAATCGCTGTGGCGGCGGATGATCTCGCTATGACGTGCCAAGCATCAAGGATCGCGGTATGAACGATCGCCACATCGACGACGGCGCGGTCGGAGTCTGATGGTCGCCGAGCTCGATCTTCATGGGCGTGCTGTCCGGTTCTTCCAGACTTTGACGATCACACGGTCAGAAGGATCCGAGGCCGCGGCTTTCTGCCCGTGCTGCAGTCCACAAATGCTCTCATCGTCAAACCTCTCGCGAGAGGAGAGGTCGTCGTGCGATTGATGTCGGTGTCGCTGACCGAGCAACAGATGTGCGAGCGACGAAAGAGAGTTATCCGACGGCTGGGCTGGAAGGACCTACGCGTCGGCGGGCAGCTGATGCTCTGCCGCAAGGTGATGGGTCTGCGCGCAGGCGAGCGGATCGTCCGGATAACTCCGGTTGAGGTCGCCTCGGTACGGCATGAGCCACTGTCTGTCATCGATGCGAAAGACGTTGCGGCCGAGGTTTTCCCGGATTGGCTGCCTGCCGAGTTCGTCGAGTTCTTCTGCCGCACGTACGCCAGCTGCAACCGCGATACCGAGCGCATCGAGTGGCGCTACCTTGACGCGACACCCGAGTGGGACAGGACGGGTGACAAGGACCTACCTCGAAAAGGTAGACCAACAGGAGGAATGCAATGGCCGAGCTGATTGCGGTCCCGGCGGTGATGGCACGCCTCGGCATCGGCCGCACAAAGTTGTACGAGCTGATCGACTCGGGCGAGCTGCGCAGTGTGAAAATCGGTTCGCGCCGATTTGTTACCGACGCAGCGCTCGACGACTTCATCACACGTCTCGACGAAAGCGCGCAGCGTCTTACCGGATAGAGATACCAGGAAGGACCCGCGCAGGATGCCGCGCCAGCAGCTCCCCCCGCAGATCAAGAAGATCACCCTCAAGAACGGCAAGGTCCGCTACCACGTCAAGGAGAACGGCCGCGTCGACTCGATCACCAAACAGCGCCCCAAGCTCGACAAGCGATTCGACACCGAGAAGGAAGCGCGCGACGCCTTGCGCGACTTCCAGTACCAGACCGCTCGGGGCACCTACGTGATGCGCTCGACTCTCACCGTCGAACAGGCTTGCGCGAACTGGCTGGCCGGCCGACACGGTCTGCGCAAGTCGGCAAGGCCGCCTACCGCAATGGTCTGCAACCACTGCGCGACCGGCACGGCGGAATGCCGGTACAGGCGCTGGAAAAGCGACATCTCGATGAACTCGTCACCGACCTGATGGCGGGCGGCGTCGTGCCGGTCCACGTCAAGGAGGGCCGCGGTGTGCGGGGACATTACCGGCGGCCGTGGAAACCTACCACGATCAATCCGATGCTCAACTACCTCGAGTCGATGCTGAACGAGCTGCTCAAGCAGGGCAAGGTCAACTACAACGTGGCCGCGCTCGTCGACCGATTGCCGGTCAGCAAGGTGTCGATGCAGACCTTCACCATCGTCGAGGTCGAGAGGCTCCTCGACACTTTCGCCGAGGACCGGCTCGCACACGTGTGGCACCTTGCGCTGGCTGGTTTGCGGCGCGGTGAGCTGTGCGGGCTGCGCTGGACCGACATCGACTTCGAGGCACATACGATCAGCATCGAGATCACCCGCGTCGTCGTCGACGGTGAGGTCGTCGAGGGTGGCACGAAATCCGAGACCTCAACCCGTGTGCTGCCGCTCACCCCGGAACTGCTGGCGGCACTCAGGGCTGCCACGCGTATGCAGGCCGTTGAGCAGCTCGCCGCCGGGCCCGCCTATGAGCGCAGCGGCCACGTCGTCGTCGACCCTATGGGGCGGCGCTACCACCCCGACACGGTGTCGGATTACTGGGCGGCCGCGTGTGCGAAGGCGGCCGTGAAGCGCATCCGATTGCACGACGCCCGGCACACGTGCGGCACGCTCATGCACCTGGAGCACAATGTGCCGGTGGCGATCATCTCGGCCTGGCTCGGGCACGCCGACACCGCGTTCACGATGCGCACCTACGTGCACAACCAACCGGAGAAGCTCGCCCTCGCGGCCGAGAGCATCTCGTCGTGGACGAGGGGTAAGAAGTCCGCACAGTAGGGCGTCTGACCTGCGATTTCGTCCTTCCTGGCCGATCCGGGCATCGAAAGCGGTTCTCGTAGCGGTTTCTTCGTCCCGCGTGGGGGTCGAAGTCCCGATTTCCGCCTCCCGACGTGACGGCAAGAAATTGAGTTGACGGCAAATGACGGGAAGAGTGTCATCTTGATCGCTGTCGGATCCCGAGATAGGAGGTTTGATCTGCTCTTTTGTGGAGCCCCCTATCGGGATTGAACCGATGACCGCTCGCTTACAAGGCGAGTGCTCTACCACTGAGCTAAGGAGGCCTGAAGAGGCCCAAGCTTATCGGGTGCCGCAACGCCTATTCGTCGTGGTCGATGATCCGTTGTGACGTCACGGGCCGCGTCGTTGGGCGGCGCGGCCTGCGGCCAGGAAACGGGATGCGGTCGGCGATACTGCTCAACGGGTTGACCACCTGGCTCAGCAGGATGACCGCCTCGCGCAACGCCTCGATCGTCGGCTCCAGCGCCTCCAACCCCGGGGCCAGCCGGTTCAACGTGTCGGCGACGTCGGCCAGCTGTTCGAGTGGTCCGTTGCGCGCGGTGAGCTTGTCCACCAACCCGCCCTCGGCCAGCAGGCGGTCGGCCAGGCCGTCCTCGGCGAGCAGTCGCTCCACCAGGCCGTCCTCGTCGAGTAGTTGATCCACCAGTCCGCCCGGCTCGATGGCCCGCATCAGCCCGCTCTGCTCCTCGGTCAGTCGATCGAGCGCGCCGCCAGGGGCGGTCAGCTTGTCGACCACACCTCCGGGTCGAAGCAGCCTGTCGAGCGGGCCGTCCGGAGCGAGGGCACGGCCCAACGGCTGGTCCTCGTCGATCAGATGCGCCAGTCGGTTGGCGCGCACGATGGCGTCGTCGATGCCGAGCATCTGTGCGACGGAGCCGGCGCCGGGCGTCGATTCGGTGCCGCCCAGGGAACGTTTGGCCACTCCCAGTGCGCCGGTCGCGACGTTCAGCCCCGCGTCCGCCACCGCCAGGCCGATGCGCGCCGGGCCGGTGGCCAGATCGACCAGGGCTTTGCCGAGATTCATGCCGCCAGTGTATGGCCGCCGTCACATTTACTTGGAGCGTTGCTGAGACCAGGCTGTGAGTAACTCACAGGAAGCTCACAGCGCTCGCGCAGGGCGATTCCAAGCGAATGGGAGGACATTGACTGCATGGCCATGGCTGCACTGCCCGAGAATGTCCCCGAGGCGAGGGTGCTCGTCGTCGACGACGAGACCAACATCGTCGAACTGCTGTCGGTGAGTTTGAAGTTCCAAGGCTTCGAGGTTCACACCGCCTCCAACGGCCCCGCCGCGCTCGACAAGGCGCGCGAGGTTCGTCCCGACGCCATCATCCTCGACGTGATGATGCCCGGGATGGACGGGTTCGGCGTGCTGCGCCGGCTGCGGGCCGACGGCATCGACGCGCCCGCACTGTTCCTCACGGCGCGGGACACGTTGCAGGACAAGATCACCGGGCTCACGCTCGGCGGCGACGACTACGTCACCAAGCCGTTCAGCCTCGAAGAGGTCGTCGCACGGCTGCGCGTCATTCTGCGGCGCACCGGACGCGGCGTCGAGGAGCCCCGCAACGCCCGGCTGACGTTCGCCGACATCGAACTCGACGAGGACACCCACGAGGTGTGGAAGGCCGGCGAGCCCGTTTCGTTGTCACCCACCGAGTTCACGTTGCTGCGGTACTTCATCATCAACGCGGGCACGGTGCTGTCCAAGCCCAAGATCCTCGACCACGTGTGGCGCTACGACTTCGGTGGAGACGTCAACGTCGTGGAGTCCTACGTTTCCTATTTGCGGCGGAAGGTTGACACCGGCGAGAAGCGGCTGCTGCACACGCTGCGCGGTGTTGGGTACGTCCTGCGTGAGCCGCGATGAGCGCTTGCGCGAAGAGCAGAAGGTTGCGATGAGCGCTTGCGCGAAGAGCATCAGCCGCACCTAGCTTGTCGCAGACAATAGGGGCCATGGCAAGACTTGACGGACGGGGCGTCCCGCTCCGGGTCGGGCTGGTGGCCGCGACCCTGGTCCTGGTGGCCTGCGGCCTGCTCGCCTCGGGCATCGCGGTCACCTCGATCCTGCAGCACAGTCTGATCAACCGAGTGGACCAGACCCTGCTCGACGCGTCGCGCGGCTGGGCCCAAGCGCCGCGGCGCATGCCGGACACCCCGATCGAAGGGCCGAACCCGGCTCGGCCCCCCTCGAACTTCTACGTCCGTGGGATCGATCCCGACGGGCGCACCTGGATGGCGGTCAACGACCGCGAGGCCGAGCCCGCGCTGCCCGACAGCAACGACGTCGGTCCCGTACCGGTGACGGTGGGGTCGATCGATCACTCCGAAGTCCAGTGGCGCGCCATGACGGTGCGTGGGCTGCGCGGCGAGCTCACTACCGTCGCCATCGACCTGTCCGACGTGACGTCGACGGTGCGCGCGTTGATGTGGTCACAGGTGGGCATCGGGGTTGTCGTGCTCTTGGTCATCGGCATCGCGGGCTACGCGGTGGTACATCGCAGCCTGCGACCACTCGTCGAAGTCGAGCAGACCGCGGCGGCCATCGCCGACGGCGAGCTCGACCGACGGATACCCGAGCGCGACACGCGCACCGAGGTCGGGCGACTTTCGTTGGCGCTCAATGGAATGCTCGCGCAGATCCAGCGGGCGGTGGCATCGTCCGAGGCCTCTGCCGCGCACGCACGCACTTCCGAGGACCGCATGCGACGGTTCATCACCGATGCCAGCCACGAGCTCCGTACGCCGCTCACCACCATCCGTGGCTTCGCCGAGCTGTACCGTCAGGGCGCTGCCCGCGACGTCGAATTGCTGATGAGCCGCATCGAGAGTGAGTCGAGGCGCATGGGCCTGCTCGTCGAGGACCTGCTCCTGTTGGCGAGGCTCGATGCGCAACGCCCGCTCGAACGGCATCGCGTCGACTTGCTTGCACTCGCCAGCGACGCCGTCCACGACGCGCGGTCGATCGCACCCAAGCGGTCGATCACCATGGAGGTCTTCGACGGTCCGGGCACCCCGGAGGTGATGGGCGACGACGCGCGGCTACGGCAGGTGCTCGGCAACCTGGTAGCCAACGCGTTGCAGCACACCCCGGAGACCGCTGGCATCGCACTGCGCGTGGGCACCGACGACGGCGACGCCATCATCGAGGTGTGCGACGAGGGGCCCGGGATGAGCCAGGACGACGCGCACCGGGTGTTCGAACGCTTCTACCGCGCTGACTCGTCGCGGGCCCGGGCGAGCGGAGGAACCGGTCTGGGGCTGTCGATCGTCGACTCGCTGGTGTATGCGCACGGCGGCACGGTCAGCGTCACCACGGCGCCGGGCCAGGGCTGCCGGTTCTCGGTGCGCCTGCCGCGAATCGCCGACGTACCAACGGCGGACGTTCCGGCTTCGGTCGGCTGAGCGTCAATCCGGTTCTGAGAGAGCGGCTTTGATCTTGGTCTGAGCTTCGTCGAGTGATTCCGGCGACGGGCTGCGGTCGACGTTCGCGAAGCCGAAGTCGGCCAGATTGCGGGCCGGGAACACGTGCACGTGCAGATGTGGCACCTCGAGACCGGCGATGATGACACCCGAGCGCTCGGTGTCGAACGCCTTGCAGACGGCCTTGCCGATGCGCTGCGCGACCGCCATCACGTGGTTGAACGCGGCGGGGTCGACGTCCTGCCAGTTGTCGAGCTCCTCACGTGGGACCACCAGCGTGTGACCCTGCGTCATGGGTTCGATGGTGAGGAACGCGACCACGTCGTCGTCCTCGTAGACGAAGCGTCCTGGCAGTTCGCGATTGATGATCATGGTGAACACGGAAGCCATGTGATCGAGCATGCCAGACGCGGCTTTCAGTAGGTTCCCAGTCCGGGGGCAGACGCATGGCAGCTTGCTCGGCGACGGTAGACGCATGACCGAGCTGGCGTCCTCCCGCCCGGCCTGCGTCGACACGCGTGCTGATGCGCGCCAGTACGTTCTCGACATCGTCATTCCCGTGTACAACGAGGAGCGCGACCTACCCGGAAGTGTCCGACGGCTGCACGAGTTCCTCGTCGAGGAGGTGCCCTATCCCGCCCGAATCACGGTGGCCGACAACGCCAGTAGCGACGCGACGTTGGAGGTCGCGCGTCGACTGGTGGCGGAACTGCCCGACGTCGAGGTGATCCATCTGGAGGCCAAGGGGCGCGGTGGTGCGCTGCACGCGGCATGGACGTCGTCGACGGCGACCGTGGTCGTCTACATGGACGTCGACCTGTCGACGGATCTGACGGCGCTCATGCCTCTGGTGGCGCCGCTCATCTCCGGTCATTCCGACGTTGCGATCGGGTCCAGGTTGTCGGCGTCTTCGCGGGTGGTGCGGGGACCCAAGCGTGAATTCGTTTCGCGCAGTTACAACTTGATCCTGCAAAGCATGCTCGGCGCACGGTTCTCGGATGCACAGTGCGGGTTCAAGGCGATGCGGGCGGACGTGGCGCGCCAGATCCTGCCGTTGGTAGTGGACACCGGATGGTTCTTCGATACCGAGCTCCTGGTGATCGCCGAGCGTGCAGGGCTGCGGATCCACGAGGTCCCGGTCGACTGGATCGACGACCCCGATTCCCGCGTCGACATCATCGGAACGGCGATCGACGATCTGCGGGGATGCTGGCGGGTTGGCCGCGCACTCGCCACCGGCGCGCTGCCGTTGCGTGAACTGCAGGCGAGCCTCGGTCGGGAACCGTTGGTGCCGGGCGTTCCCCACGGAATGGTGGGTCAGCTGGTGCGGTTCGCGATCGTCGGGATCGTCAGCACCCTGGCCTACGCGCTGCTGTACCTGGTGCTCCACGCTGCGATGGGAGCGCAGGCCGCAAACCTGGTGGCGTTGCTGTTGACCGCCATAGCCAATACGACGGCCAACCGCGCGTTCACGTTCGGAGTGCGTGGACGCAGTGGAGTCGCGCGACAGCAGGTACACGGACTGCTGGTCTTCGCGTTCGGACTCGCCATCACCAGTGGATCGTTGTTGGCCCTGCATCGTTTCGACCCGACGGTCAGCAAGGAGTTCGAACTGTCGGTGCTGGTGGTGGCCAACCTGGTGGCGACCTCGGTGCGATTCGTCGCGCTGCGACGGGTGTTCGGAGTGCACCGCCGCTAGAAGGGCGGCGGGTCTGGATCCGCGGCGTTGATCTGCTGCTCTCGGATGGGGTAGTGGCAGTGGGCTTTTAGGTTGGCGCGGAAGCGTCCAACCTCGGGCCTGGCAGCGCTTTCGAAGAACGCTTTCATCCACGAGTGGGCACTTCGGGGTGAGGGTTCTGGGGCACGCGCTGCTGGGCAGTCGGGTTCCTACGACAGACAGGAGTTTCCGGACACCTCAAAGATGACTCCGCTTCCCGCGAGCCGCTGTCCGCAGGCCGCCACCACGGTGTTGGGCACGATAACGGGAAAGGTGGACAACGCCTGACTAGATTCGAACGCCTGGGAGCCATCCGGGTAGGTCGCAATGGGTTTGTTCGAAACCTTGCTGCCGACGGCGAGCACGTTGGTCCACTCACCGTGCACCGTAGCGGTCCCGTTAATTGCCACCACCACATTGTCATGGTCGCCGGTATACGGGTCTATGTAGTCTTTTTGGAACCCTGCCGTGCCGTCGAGTGCGAACACCTTGTTCCCAGTCCTGTTTTGACCAACTGCCGTAGCCGTGGCAGGTCGGAACAGGCTGATCGCCAACGCTTGGTTGTCATTGGACGCATTGGCCTGCGCACCGGTGGCCGAGTTGTCGCCGATTCCTGCACTTTGGCGAGGCACTCGAACGAGCTACTGCAGGCGAGGCCAGGGAAGGCAAGGGGAGGGCCCCGATCTCGGCGACCAACGCCCGGTCTGCTCGTCGTCTGCGGCGTTGGCCTTGACGAACAACCGGGCCAACCGGCTAGCGAATAGTGATCGGTGGGCCACAATGCAGCCACACCCGGACTGTTCTTCGAGCGCAATGCGTTAAATCCCACATGACCAGACGCGATTCCGTAAGCATCGTTCATTCATTCTGGGACGACGTGTGGAACGCCCACGATCCGTCGGCGGTCGACCGCTTCGTCGTAGAACACTTCTTCATCGTCTCCGGCGGCGAGACCATCTCTGGCCGGGAAAACTTCAAGCGCTGGATCGAGGGCTTCCTGGCCAAGGTCGACGACCTACACCTCGAGGTGGTCGAGTCGTTCCAGAACGAGGACGGCAGCCGGGTGACGTCGCGCTGGCTGTTGACCGGAAGGAACAACGGGATCCTCGGCACGGCACCCGACAAGCAGGACGTCGCGATGACGGGCACCGCCGTCTGGGCGGTGCGCGAGGACGGAAAGCTGCTGACGAACTGGGTCGAGCGCGCGTCGTGGGAGCTTCACCAACGGTTGACCGCGCAGGGTGACGGCGGGCCGCGTCAACTCATCTGAATGAACCCGTCCAGTTCGTCGAGCGACCACGGCGGCGAGTCCTGGTGGTCGCGGTATCCGAGGAAACTCGGCGTCTGCCGGTCGAACCGTCCGACGAAACCGCCTGCGGCGATGAGGATCTGCCCCGTCACGTCCTTGGCCCGGTCACTCACGAGATAGGCGTAGGTCGGCGCCACGTACTCCGGTGGCGGGGCGTCGAGCGCCCCCTGTGCATTGACGTCGTCGAGCAGGCCGCGGCGGTTGAGGTCTGCGATCTGCGCCTCGTAGTCGGGGCCGGTCGATATCCGAGTCTTCGCCCCTGGGCACACCACGTTCGCCCGGACGTCGTGCTCGCGAAGTTCGGCGGCGATCGCGAGCGTCAACCCGTTGACCCCGCCCTTGCCCGCGGGATATCCGGTGCCGCCGTAGTCGCCGAGAAACGCAAAGGAGCTGGTGTTGACGATGGCGCCGCCGCCCTGAGCAACCATCTTCGCAGCCGCCGCCCGGCACGTCTCGAACGTCGTGCTGAGGTGCGCGTCGAGCAGCTGGTGAAACTGTGCCGAGGTGATCGTCAGGATCGACGAGCCTGCAGGCTCGGGCGTGCCCGCACAATTGACGAGGATGTCGACGCGGCCGAACTCGCCGACGCACGAATCGATCAGCGCGTCGGCGACAGCGGGGTCGGCGGGCGAACCCGGGAACCCCACCGCGCCGCCACCAATGCGTTCCACGGCTTCGGACACGGCCGCTTCGTCGCGCCCGTTGACGACGACGTTCGCGCCAAGGGCGGCAAGGAGTTCGGCGACGGCAAGCCCGATGCCGCGGGAGCCACCGACGACGACGGCACCGCGGCCAGCGAGCTCCTCGGTCAGGTCGGGTCCTCCTGGCCGAACTTCATGGCCTCCATGTTCCAGTAGCCGCGCAGGTTGGTGATCAGGCCCTCGTCGTTCACGCGGTAGGTGAAGACGCCGCGCACGGTGGCCGTGAAACCGTTCGGAAACTTGGTGTGCAACACCAGGATGTACGCGATCTCCGTCGGCGAGCTCGACGGGAAGGTCTCCTCGCGCGTCACGGTCAGTTGATTCGGCCCGATGTTGGCGTCGTAGAACGCCGCAACCGCCTCCTTGCCGCGCACGCCGTTTCCGTCGGGGTTGGTGACGGACTCGCCGATCGGATCCTCGACCACCACGTCGTCCGTCATCAGGGCCAACCAGCCCTCGCGGTCACCCGACTGAACGCATCGCCACGAGGCCTCGGATGCGATGAGCACGGGCGACTTCTCGACGGTCTCCTGAGACACGGTCGGCTCCCTACCGGTCGGCGTCGGTGTAGCGGATGACGCCGCGGATGTTGCGGCCCTCCAGCATGTCCGCGTAGCCCTCGTTGATCTGCTCCAGCTTGTACTGGCGGGTGATCATGTCGTCGAGGTTGAGCCTGCCCGCCTTGTACATCGACAGCAGCTGAGGAATGTCGAAGTGCGGGTTGCCGCCGCCGAAGATGGTGCCCTGGATCCGCTTCTGCATCAGCGTCAGCATCGCGAGGTTCAGGTTGACGTTGGTGTCGAGCAGGCTGCCGATGGCGGTGAGGACGGTGGTGCCGCCCTTGGAGGTGAGGTTGACGTACGTGTCGACGTCCGCGCCCTTCAGCTCGCCGACCGTCACGATGACCTGCTTGGCCATCAGGCCGTGCGTTGCCTCGGCGATACCCGCGAACGCGGAGTCGGTGTCCGGGTAGGCGTGCGTGGCACCGAACTTCAGCGCGGCGTCGCGCTTCCAGTCGACCGGCTCGATGACGAAGATGTTGCGCGCGCCCGCGTTGGAGGCACCCTGCACGGCCGACATGCCGACGCCGCCGACGCCGATCACGAGGACGTCGTCGCCCGGGCGGATGTCACCGGCCTTGACGGCCGAGCCGTAGCCCGTCGTGACACCGCAGCCCACCAGGCAGGCGACCTCGAACGGGATCGACGGATCGATCTTCACGACCGAGCTCTTGTGCACGACCATGTACGGGCTGAACGTGCCGAGCAGCGTCATCGGGAAGACGGGCTGACCCTTGGCGTGGATGCGGTGCGTGTTGTCGGAGACCGCCTGGCCGCCGAGCAGGCCTGCGCCCAGATCGCAGAGGTTGCGCAGTCCGGCCTGACACGACGGACAGGCGCCACACGACGGGATGAACGACAGCACGACGTGATCGCCAACCGCGATGTCCTCGACGCCTGGGCCGACCTCGGTGACGATTCCGGCACCTTCGTGGCCGCCGAGCACCGGGAAACCCGCCATTGGGATGTCACCGGTCACCAGGTGGTGGTCGGAGTGGCACATGCCCGACGCTTCCATCTGGATCTTGACCTCGTCCTTGACGGGGTCGCCGATTTCGATCTCCTCGATCGACCACGGCTGGTTGAACTCCCAGATGAGCGCACCTTTTGTCTTCATCCGTACGTGCCTTCCGCTAGAGCTAGTGAAGCCAGACTAGAGCCATTAGTTAGGTGGGTCACAGCCACCCCCAATCAACTGCTTGGCCGGGAATCACCAGATCGGAACCGGGCTCTCGCCGAGGGGGTAATAGCCCGGGAGCTTCTCACCTGCGATGCTGCGCTCGATGCGCTTCTGCATCGTCGGGGTGAGATCGCCCGACTCGATGAGCTTCATGAACGCCTTCTGGACGTGCCCGAAGTCGAAGAAGTCACGCTGCCACTCGATCAACAGGTCATCGTTGAGCCGGAACCAGCTGCCGCCGATGCCGTAGATCTCATCCTTCGTGCCGTCGCTCTTGTTGGCGATCTGCTTCCAAAACCCGACGATCTCACCGAGCTTCTCGTCCACCAGCACCTTCTGGTACTCGTAGACCCAGTTCTCCAGGCCCTCCATCTCCAAACCGAGTGCGACGTCGCGGATCTCGTCGCGGCCCCGGCACATCACGTCCTCTTTCGGGCCGATGTTCCAGCCGTAGGTGGCGTCCTCGGTGTAGAAGTCGGCCAAGTTCGTCCAGTCGCCTGCCGCCTCCGAGTCCTTGTTTGCCTTCAGCCAGCGGGCGACCCAGTCGTCGAGTTGTTCGCGTGACGCCATTGTCAGTCCTCTTTCTCTTTGATGAACAGCGCGTGGGTAGGACACATGTCGACCGCTCGCTCGATCTCGTCGCGGGCGTCTTCGGGTGGCTCGGAGTCGAGGATCTCGACCTTGCCGCGTTTGGGCACCGTGAAGTAGTCAGGTGCCTCGAGTTCACACATCGCGTGGCCCTGGCACAGGTCCAGGTCCACTTCCACGCGAAAAGAGTTGGATCCCATTCGATTTCTCGCTCTAGGCCTGGCGTTTGCGGTAGCGGACCTTGGCGGGCCGATCCAGCTGAACCACCATCTTCGAGTGGTCGTTGCGGTAGGTGTCGGCGGGCTGGGCCATCTCGAACTCGTACTCGCGAAGCAGAACCGAGAAGATCGCCTTGATCTGCATGGTGGCGAACGCGGCGCCGACACAGCGGTGCCGACCGGCGCCGAACGGAATCCACGTCCAGCGGTTGGTGACGTCGGCCTGCTCCGGCTTGTCGTAGCGGCTCGGGATGAATGCGTCGGGGTCCGGGAAGTCCTCGGGGATCCGATTGCTGATCGCGGGGGAGGCGGCGACGAAGTCACCCTTGTGGATCGGAAAGCCCTCGACCTCGAACTCGCCCTGGGCCACCCGCATCAGGATGATCAGCGGCGGGTGCAGGCGCAGGGTTTCCTTGACCACGTTGTCCAGCAACGGAATCTGGCGCAGCGCATGGAAGCTCACCTCTTGGCCGTCGGCGTAGAGCTCCTCGAGCTCGGTGAGCACGTTGGCGTAGACGTCGGGGTGGCGCAGCAGCTCGATCAGCGTCCACGACGACGTGCCCGAGCTGGTGTGGTGACCCGCGAACATCAGCGAGATGAACATGCCGGTGACCTCGTCGGCGGAGAAGCGCGGGTTGCCCTCCTCGTCCTTTACCGACACCAGGATGTCGAGCAGGTCGCGGTCTTCCTTGCCCCTTGGCGGGTTGGCGATCCGGCCCTCCATGATTTCCTGAACCAGCGCAACGAGTTTCACCCGAGACTCGTCGCGGATCCGGAAACTCTCGATGTCCATGTAGGGGTCGACGTAGCACAGCGGATCGGTGCCGCGCTCCAGCTGGTGGTAGTACTGCGCGAATCGACTGTCGAGCTGCTCGCGGAACTTCAGCCCGATCAGGCACGCCGTCGAGGTGTAGATGGTCAACTCGGAGAAGAAGTCGAGGAGCTCGATCTCGCCCTCGTCGCCCCAGTCGGCGATGATCTTCTTGACTTCGTTCTCGATGGTGGCCGCGTGACCCTTCATCTGCTCACCGCGCAACGCCGAGTTGTGCAGCATCTCCTTGCGCCGCTCGGGGCTGGCGTCGAACACCACGCCCTCGCCGAAGATCGGCGTCATGAACGGGTAGGCCTCGGCCTGGTCGAGATCCTCGTCGGCGGCCCGGAAGAAGAACTCGTTGGCCTCCGCGCCGGACAGGAAGACGACGTGCTTGTCGACCAGCTGGAACCAGCCGACGTCGCCGCATTCCTGGCGGATGCGGTTCATCAAACCGATTGGGTCGGTGCGGAACTCCTCGAGATGGCCGTACTCTTCTTCGCCGCCGGATACCCGGGGCACGATGGCAGTGGTCATTTGATCTCTTCCCGGGTCGCTTCGCTCCTGCCCTCCGGCAGGTTGAGCGCCTCTTCGTCGACTTTGAGCTGCTGACGTTCCTTGGTGGTGGCCAACGGTGCTTCGGGCTGAAGCTCCATGTTCGCGATGAAGCCGCCGCGCGGGGTTTCGGCGACGAAGGTGATGGCGCGCGCCAGATCCGAGGCGCGCAGGAAGTAGTCGTGGCGCGCCTGGCCCCACTTGGCCCAGTCCTCGAGCGCGGGTCCGATGAGTTCGGCGGGCAGGCTCCAGCCCATCGACGTCTTGGTCGGGCCGGGGTGCACGATCGACGCGCGCACGCCGGTGCCCTCGAGTTCCATCTGGAAGTTGGTGACCATCGCGACGAGGGCGGCCTTGGCGGCGCCGTAGGCGCCCATGTGCGGGCGTTGGCGCAGCGCGACGTCGGAGCCGACGAAGATGAGGTCGCCGCGTTGGCGTTCGAGCATGCCCGGAAGCACCGCAGTGGCAAGCCGGTTGGCGCCGACCAGGTGGATCTGCAGCTGCGAGTTGAAGTCGTCGGTGCTGATCTCGGCGAGCTTGCCGAAGTAGGTGTCGCCGGCGCCGGCCACCAGCACCTCGATCTCGCCGAGTGCGTCAACGGCGTTGGCCACGAACGACTTCACCGAGTTGGGGTCGGTGACGTCGAGGTGGAACCCGACGGCTTCGCCGCCGTCGGCGCGGATCTTCCCGACGATGTCGTCGAGCTTCTCGACGCGCCGGGCGCCCAGCGCGACCGGAAAGCCGCGAGCGGCGAGTTCGATCGCGGTGGCCTCACCGATGCCGGCGGAGGCGCCTGCGACGATGGCGGGTCGGCGGTCGGGGAGTGGGGCGAAACGGGGCATCTATCGGGCCTTCACGGTGATGGGCAGATGGGCGAATCCGCGGACGTTGCTGGAGTGGACGCGGACGGAGTTGGCCTCGTCCACTTCGTATCCGCGGATGCGCTTGAACAGTTCGGCCAGCGCCACCCGGGCTTCCATGCGCGCCAGGTGCGCGCCGAGGCAGAAGTGCGCGCCGCTGCCGAAGCTCTGGAGTTTGGAGCCGATCTCGCGGCCGATGATGAAGTCGTCCGGGTTCTCGAACGCGCGCTCGTCGCGGTGTGCCGAGCCGGGCAGCAGGAGCAGCACGTCGCCGTCGGGGATGGTGGTGTCGTAGAAGGTGAGCTCGCCGGACACCAGGCGGGCCAGGATCTGGCTGGACGTGTCGTAGCGCAGGGTCTCCTCGACCCACAGCGGAATCCAGGACTCGTCGTCGTAGACCGGCGCCAGCTGGTCGGGGTTCTTGTGGCCCCAGAAGGCGGCGTTGGCAAGCAGTTTGGTGGTGGTCTCGTTGCCTGCGATCACCATGAGGAACATGAAGCCGATGCATTTCTTCGTCGGTGAGTCGGTCGCCGTCGATCTCGGCCTCCAGCAGCGCCGAGGTCAGATCGTCGCTGAGGCTTCTTGCGGCGCTCGGCGACCATGTCCTGGTAGTAGACGATCAGGTTGAGCGACGCCTCGATGGCCTCGGCGGGCACGTCGTTGACGCCGTCCTCGCGGTGCATGACCCCGTCGGCCAGCGCGCGAATGCGATCGCGGTCCGCCTCGGGCACGCCCATGAGCTCGGAGATGACGTCCATCGGCAGCTTGCCCGCGAACTCGGTCGACGTAGTCGACGATGCCGGACTCGGCCTGCTCCATCATGACGTCGAGGTGCTTGACCGCGATCTCGGTGACGCGGGGCTCCAACTCGCGGATCCGGCGCGGGGTGAAGCCCTTGGACACCAGCGTCCGCAGTCGCAGGTGGTCGGGATCGTCCATGGCCAGGAACGACATGGTCTTCGACGCGTGCGGGCCGCGCGAGATCGGGTCGAGCGAGACGCCCTCCGGTTGGACAGCGTGGTGCTGTTGCGGAAGCCCGGCCAGCACGTCGGCGTGCCGCGACAACGCCCAGAAGCCCAGTTCGTCGTTGTGGTACAGCGGCGCCTCGTCGCGCAGGCGCTTGTAGTACGGATACGGATCTTCGTGGAAGTCGTAGTCGTACGGGTCGAGCAGCACGTCGGCTGCGGTCATCGATCTTCTCCAAGGATGAGGCCGACGACGTAGCTCAGCCGGTCGGCGATCTGGTGGTACGTGAAGACGCCGCTGCCCGCGTTGACCAGCGCGCCGAAGAACGTCATCTCGAGTGCGGCGACCATGCGCGAGTCCGCTTCGGGTCCGACGGCCGACCGGATACGACGGTGGATCTCGCCGCCGATGCGGTCGCGGACCCGACGGACGGTGGGGTCGGTACCCGTCAGCAGTGCCGTGGTGCAGGCCGCGGCGACCTCGGGTTCGTCGGCGACCGTCAGCGCCATGGCGCGCAGGGCCTGCTCGACGCGGACGCGGCATGGGGTCGTTGACGTCGGTGAAGTAGGGCACCTGCTTCATCAGGTCGAGGTAGACCTCGGCGATCAGGTGGTTCTTGGACGAGAAGTAGGTGTACGCGGTGGCCGGGGCGACCTTGGCGCGCGCCGCGACCGCGCGCACGGTGAGGTCGGCATACGAGGATTCGCGCAGCATCTCGACACCCGCTGCGAGTACCTTGCGGAAGGTCTCCTCCTGGCGCCGGTTGCGCGTCGGCTCGTCGGGGTCCGTCCCCGTCGGCTCTGTGATGGCGGCCACTGCATCGCTGGACACATGTCCAAGTTATCCGACGGTCACGTCCCAAGGCAAGCTCGATACGTGAAAATGCCAGTACACAGTGCTAATTTCGAGTGGCGCAATGCGTGCGGTGATCATGCACCCTTGCAACCGCGACATGTCGGAGGCTATGGTTCGAATGAACATTGCCGGACAGTTGTCCAGAAATCACACGGGAGTTAGCAATGGCGCTACTGGGCGATCGCGAGAGTCGTCTGCTCATCGACGGAAAGCTGGTGGCTGGCAGCGGGGGCACGTTCCCGACGGTCAATCCGGCCACCGAGGAGACGCTCGGCGTCGCGGCCGACGCCACCGTCGATGACATGGACGCGGCGATCGGCGCGGCCCGGCGCGCCTTCGACGACACCGACTGGGCGACCAACGTCGAGTTGCGCGTGCGCGTGCATCCGCCAGCTGCAGCAGGCCTTGCGCGATCACGTAGACGAACTGCGCGAACTCGCCATCGCCGAGGTGGGCGCGCCCCGGATGCTGACATCGATGGCGCAGTTCGACGGCCCGGTCGAGGACCTGAGCTTCTGTGCCGACACCGCCGAGCACTACCAGTGGACGACCGACCTCGGCATCGCGGCACCGATGGGCATCAAGACCCATCGCACCATCGCCCGGGAGGCCATCGGCGTCGTCGGCGCGATCACGCCGTGGAACTTCCCGAACCAGATCAACCTCGCCAAGCTCGGCCCGGCGCTGGCGGCCGGCAACACGGTGGTGCTCAAGCCGGCGCCCGACACCCCGTGGAGCGCAGCGGTGCTCGGCCAGCTGATCCTCGAGCACACCGACATCCCGGCGGGCGTCGTCAACATCGTCACCTCCAGTGACCACGGCGTCGGTGCGCTGCTGTCGAAGGACCCGCGCGTCGACATGGTGTCGTTCACCGGGTCGACGAACACCGGGCGCGCCGTGATGGCGGACGGCGCGGCCACGCTCAAGAAGGTGTTCCTCGAGCTCGGCGGAAAGTCGGCGTTCCTGGTCCTCGACGACGCGGATCTCGCAGGCGCGTGCTCGATGTCGGCGTTCACGGCGTCGATGCACGCCGGCCAGGGCTGCGCGATCACCACCCGGCTGGTGGTGCCGCGGGCCCGCTACGACGAGGCCGTCGAGGCGGCCGCGGGCACGATGGCGGGGCTCAAGCCGGGTGATCCGACGGACGCAGGCACCATCTGCGGACCCGTGATCTCGGCGCGTCAGCGCGACCGCATCCAGGGATACCTGGACTCCGCGATCGCCGAGGGCGGCCGATTCGCTTGCGGCGGTGGACGTCCCGCCGATCGCGACACCGGCTTCTTCATCGAGCCGACGGTCATCGCCGGGCTCGACAACAACGCGAAGGTGGCGCGGGAGGAGATCTTCGGACCCGTGCTGACCGTCATCGCGCACGACGGCGACGACGACGCGGTGCGCATCGCCAACGATTCGCCCTACGGCCTGTCGGGGACGGTGTTCTCCGCCGACGAGGAGCGTGCCGCGCGCGTCGCCGCCCGGTTGCGCGTCGGCACCGTGAACGTCAACGGCGGGGTCTGGTACTCCGCGGACATGCCGTTCGGCGGCTACAAGCAATCCGGCATCGGCCGGGAGATGGGGCTCGCCGGTTTCGAGGAGTACCTCGAGACCAAGGCGATTGCCACGGCAGCGAATTAGGGAGACGCGAAATGGGCCTGTACGGAGATCAGTTCAAGGAGAAGGTGGCCATCGTCACCGGCGCGGGCGGCGGCATCGGCCAGGTCTACGCCGAGTCGCTGGCGCGTGAGGGCGCGGCGGTGGTCGTCGCCGACATCAACGTCGAAGGCGCGCAGAAGGTCGCCGACGGCATCAAGGGCGAGGGCGGCAACGCGCTCGCGGTACGCGTCGACGTGTCCGACCCGGACTCCGCCAAGGAGATGGCCGCGCAGACGCTTTCGGAGTTCGGCGGCATCGACTACCTGGTCAACAACGCGGCGATCTTCGGCGGCATGAAGCTCGACTTCCTCGTCTCCGTCGACTGGGACTACTACAAGAAGTTCATGAGCGTGAACATGGACGGCGCGCTGCTGTGCACCCGCGCCGTGTACCGCAAGATGGCCAAGCGCGGCGGCGGCGCTATCGTCAACCAGTCCTCCACTGCGGCGTGGCTGTACTCGAACTTCTACGGCCTGGCCAAGGTCGGCATCAACGGCCTGACCCAGCAGTTGGCCACCGAGTTGGGCGGCCAGAACATCCGCATCAACGCGATCGCTCCGGGCCCCATCGACACCGAGGCCAACCGCACGACGACGCCGCAGGAGATGGTGGCCGACATCGTCAAGGGAATTCCGTTGTCGCGCATGGGTGAACCAGAGGACCTGGTCGGTATGTGTCTGTTCCTGCTGTCGGATCAGGCCAAGTGGATCACCGGGCAGATCTTCAACGTCGACGGCGGACAGATCTTCCGCTCATGAGTGACGATCTCAAGGTCGGCTACATCGGATTGGGCAATCAGGGCGCGCCGATGGCCAAGCGGCTCGCGGACTGGCCCGGTGGCTTGGTCGTCTTCGATGTCCGCACCGATGCCATGACCCCGCTCGCCGAGCTCGGGGCGACGCTGGCGGACAGCGTGGCCGACGTCGCAAACGCAGACGTCATCAGCGTCACCGTGCTCACCGACGCGCAAGTGCGCGACGTGGTGGGCGAACTCGCCGCGCACGCCAAGCCGGGCACGGTCATCGCGATCCACTCCACCATCGACCCCGGCACCGCAGGGGAACTGGCGGAGCAGCTGCGGCCCAAGGGAATTCACGTCGTCGACGCTCCGGTGAGCGGTGGCGCCGGGGCGGCGACCAAGGGTGAACTGGCCGTCATGGTGGGCGCGGACGACGACGCGTACGACAGGGTCAAGCCGGTGTTCAAGCAGTGGGCCTCGTTGGTTGTCCGCGCTGGCGAGCCGGGTGCGGGCACCCGGATGAAGCTGGCCCGCAACATGCTGACCTATCATCGGCTTCGCCGCCGCGTGCGAGGCGCAGAAGCTGGCGGAGGCGGCGGGAATCGACCTGCAGAAGCTGGGGCGGGTGGTGCGGCACAGCGATGCGCAGAGCGGCGGCCCCGGCGCGATCATGGTCCGCGACGACACCAAACCGCTGCAGCCCGACCACTTCGTGCACGACATGTTCGTACACACCCGCGGGCTCGCCGAGAAGGACCTGGGGTTGGCGCTCGCGTTGGGCGAGGCCACCGGCGTGGACCTGCCGCTGGCGGAGATCGCGCTGCGGGACCTGGCGGCAGGACTCGGTGTGCCGCATACGACTTCGACGACGAAGGAGTAGATCAGTGGACGAGCTACGCAAGAAGGGCCTCGAGAAGATGAACGAGGTCTACGGCTGGGAGATGCCGGACATGCCAGGGGACGTACTTCGCGCTGACCGTCGACCACCTCTTCGGCACCATCTGGACCAGGCCGGGCCTGTCGATGCGCGACAAGCGAATGATGACGCTGACCTGCGTCACCGCGCTCGGCATCTCGGAGCTGGCGGAGATCCAGGTGAACGCCGCGCTGAGCAACGAAGAGTTCACCGTCGAGGAGCTCAAGGAGATGGCGATCTTCCTCACCCACTATCTCGGCTTCCCGCTGGGCTCCAAGCTCGACGGCGTCGTCACCAAGGTGGCGGGCAAGCGTAAGAAGGATGCAGAGAAGGGTCGCAGCGAGGACAAGAAGGGCAACGTCAACGCGGCGTTGAACATGCACTCGGGAAGCAGCCTCGATGACAAGTAGGTACGCCGCGCTTTCGCGCGAGGAACTCGCCACGCTGGTGCCCGAGTTGCTTTTGATCGGCCAACTGATCGACCGGTCCGGAATGGCACATGTGCATCAGCGCATGGGGCCGCGAAGAGATGCTGCAGATCGCCATCGAGGAGTGGGCGGCGTCCAGCCCGCTGTACACCAAGCGGATGCAGAAGGCGCTCAAGTACGAGGGCGTCGACATCATCACGATCTTCAAGGGGCTGCAGCTGGACATCGGCGCGCCGCCGCAGTTCATGGACTTCCGTTACGTCGTGCACGACCGCTGGCACGGCGAGTTCTACCTGGATCACTGTGGCGCGCTGATGGACGTCGAGCCGATGGGCGAGGACTACGTCCAGGGCATGTGCCACGACATCGAGGACCCCACGTTCGACGCCACCGCACTGGCCACCAACCGCAAGACCCAGGTCCGGCCCATCCACCGGCCGCCGCGGACACCATCCGACCAACACCCGCACTGCCGGTGGACGGTGATCATCGACGAGTCGTACCCGGAGGTGCCGTTCATCCCGGCCATGGACGTCGTCGCAGCCAGCCACGCGCACTCGTGCGAACTCGATCCCATCGATCCGAACGACGAAGGCCAGGCCGACTACTCGGGAGCGCTGCTGTCCGACATCGACTTCGGCGCGTTCTCGCATTCGGCGCTGGTCCGCATCGCCGACGAGGTGTGTCTGCAGATGCACCTGCTGGTGCTCTCCTTCACGCTCGCCGTGCGAGCACGAGCCGGCAGCGACACGGCGCTCGAGGAGTCGATCCGCACCAAGCAACTGATCGGCATCGCAGGCGTAGCCGCCGAGCGAATCCACAAGGCGCTCAAACTACCTGGCGGAGTCAAGGGCGCGCTGCGGGTGCTCGAATTGCATCCGCTGCTGAACCCGGCCGCCTACGTGTCCGCCGACGTGGACCCGGACTTCGTGCACGTGCGCCGCTCACCGGCGTACGAGGACGGGTCCTGGATCACGCTTGTCTCGCCCGTGGCTGACCTGCCGCTGCAGGCCATCGTGCAGGCCGTCGACCCCCACCTGCGCGCCGAGGTCTCCGGCACCGAGTCCGACTGGACCGTTCGCGTCATCGAAACCGACACCGCTGCAAAGGAATTGGGTGAGGTCGCCGTGACCAAGTTCAGTCGCGGTGCGACGTGGGTGTTCGAGGACCGCAAGTCGCTGCCGCTCACGGTGGTCTAGAAGGTGCGTTCGGCGGTCGTGCCCGTCGCCTAGGCTGAGTTCATGCGGGCGATTCGGGCTGAGGCGGTCCTGGCGTTGCTGGCCTCGGTCGTCGTCGCTTCGACGGGATGTTCGCCGTCGACGAGCGAGCAGCCTCCGTCGCTCGGCATCGTCGTCGCCACCACCGGCCGCAGCTGCCCGAAGGGTTGACCTGGCACGCCTCGGTTCGATCGCGGATGCGTTTCCACCGGGACATCCGGCGAATCCACTCTTCGGACCCGGCAAAGTAGACGAGCCCACCGGCTCCACCGTTGGCGACCTCGTCTCCTATGGCAAGGCGTTGACCGTCGACCCAGACTCCTGCCGAGCGCTCTTGAAGCCGGTCGAGGCAAAGGCGGGCGCCGACTCCGCCTCGATCACCAGCGCTACCGGGCCACAGGATCCGTTCATCGCAGTGAGCGCGGATGATCCCGTTTCCGTGCCAGCGGCCATTCCTACGTCGGGCTGCGATCGGTTCGCGTTCGCCGTGCAGAGCGCGGTCCCCGACGGGACGGTCGAAAGACTCCCTGCACCCAGCTTTGACGATGCGGTGACTTACGCGCTAAAGGTCGACTTCACCGTCACCAACCCGAACTCGACCCAGACGCCGTTGGTCGAGTACTTCTACAACGCGATCCTGGACGGCCGCACCTACGTCACGCTATGGGCCCGCGTGCCGCCGGACTTCGCCGCTGAACCCGTCCTCCCCGACCTCTTGAGCAAGGCGGTCTACGCAATCCGCGGCGACTGACACTCAGCGTGGCCCGCCGTAGTGGGGATCGGGCACCCAGACACCGGAGTCGGGAATCAGTTCGAGTCTGCCATGGCTCGCCCAGTGCCTTCGGGTCCATGACGACGATCTTTGTCAGGTCGACGGGCGCAGTTGGTGGATCCTGCGGCCACATCGGGCCATTGGGGTCCGGCACCCACGTTCCGGAGTGCGGTACCAGTTCGATGTAACCGGACGGTCCCAACGTTGGTTTGCCGTCGGGCCGTAGGGGGCGACTTGCACGATGTCGTCGAGATCCAGCGGCTTCTCGACCGGCGTGGGGCTATAGGACGGGCTGCTGGGGTCCGGGACCCAGACGCCCGAATCTGGCACCAACTCCTTGTATCCGCGAGGTCCCAAGGTGCTTGGATCGTTCGGGTCGAAGGGCTTCTTGTAGACGATGTCGTTGAGGTCGAGCGCGGTCTGCGGCACGTTCCCGTCCTTGTCGAGCTTCGTGCCGCCCTTGCCCTCTTCGTGGCCCAGCGCCTGGTACTCGTTGCCGATTCCACGGATCCGGTCGGCGATCGAGGAAAGCTCGCCGTTCGACCGCGTGAGGATGTCCTGGATCTCGCTCGACCCCTTGCTGATCACCGGCCACAGCATGCGCTGCCCCGCAGGCGTGTTCGGCACCGTCGCCGCGGCGTCGGACACCCACTGCTTGACGGCCTCCAGCTCGCGACGGCCCGCAGTCACCACCGCAGCGGAGCGGTCCACCTCGGCGCCGAGCCGCTTGTCCAAGTCGCCGACGCTGCCGAGGGTGCGGGCCTGCTTGCTGTTGGCCTCGGCGTAGACGTCGGACGCAGAACCCGTCCAGTTCGCGCCCGGTGCCGCGGAGGCGACGTCACTCTGCAGTTGATGAAGCCGGCTGCTCTGGTCGAACTGCGCCCCCTCGGCGGGCGCACCCGCTCCGAACGTCGCGCGGGCTTGAGCCCACGTCGCCATGAAGGCATCGAGCGCGCTCACTGGACCTCCCCTCCGTACTGAGGCTCAGTCTATGACTTCCCTGCTTGCGTCAGGCGCACCCAAATGGTGTCTCCGGAACCGAGTCGGAACCGTTCTGCAACGCCATCACGGACGTGCGAAGTGTTTAGCGGGGGGCGCCCAACGCTGATCCAACCCACCGATGCAGGTAGCGGCGGAGGTCCTCGCCATGTCGCGGTGGCCGGCCCGGGTCGATGACGAACGATTGAATGATCCGCAGCAGGTGCTCGGCGAGTTCTTGGAGGTCGGCGTCGCCGTAACCCGCTGCGGCCCAGTCGACGTCGAAACGCCGCAGCATCTCGTTGGCGAACTGCAGCGCGACCTCCGACGTCACCGACTCGACGTGGGCATTCGCCCGGCCCGGCATCACGAGCAGGCCGATGTGCTTGTCCTTCGGTAGCCACTCCAACGCCGTCGCGATGGCCTCGGCCGCCGCGACGGCCGGGTCCGTGATGCCCTGCAGGTGGTCGGCCAACCGCTCGAGGAAGTCGCCTGCCGCGTGCACCGCCGCGGCCACCAGGAGTGCTTCGGTGCTGGGGAAGTAGCGGTACACGGTCTGCCGCGTCACGCCCAGCGTGCGGGCGACGTCGGCGATGCTGAAGTCGGCTCCGCGCTCGTCGATCGCCTTGCCCGCGGCGGTCAGAATCCGCGCAACGGCCTCGTCGTCGGTGGCGGGGGCCGCGCCCGACCAGCCGTGGGTACGCACGGGCGAATAGTAGCCCGAAGTGCGGTTCAGCCCCGGTAGGAGACCGGGAGATCCTTGACGCCGTTGATCCAGCCGGACCGAAGTCGTTGCGGCTCGCCGAGTTTCGCGATGTCGGGAATCTGATCGGCGAGCTCGTGGAAGATCAGCTTGATCTCCATGCGGGCCAGGTTGGCGCCTATGCAGAAGTGCGCGCCATTTCCGCCGAAGCTCAAGTGGGGGTTGGGGTTTCGGGTGATGTCGAACTCGAACGGTCGCTCGAACACTTCGTCGTCGTAGTTCGCCGAGCTGTAGAACAGGCCGACGCGTTGGCCCGCCTTGATGCGTGCGCCGCCGAGTTCGACGTCGGCCGTCGCGGTGCGCTGGAAGCAGTGCACCGGAGTGGCCCAGCGGACGATCTCGTCGACGGCGGTTGCCGGGCGCTCCCGCTTGAACAACTCCCACTGGTCGGGGTGGTCGAAGAACGCGTTCATGCCATGGGTCATCGCGTTGCGCGTGGTCTCGTTGCCCGCGACGGCGAGCAGGATGACGAAGAAGGCGAACTCGACGTCGCCCATCGCCTCACCGGCTTCCCCGTCCATGTCGGCCTGCACCAGCCGGGTGACGATGTCGTCCGCCGGACACCGCCGCCGCTCCTCGGCCATGTTGTAGGCGTAGCCCATCAACTCGGCGTTGGCCGTGGTCGGGTCGGAGTCGAAGTCGGGGTCGTCGGTGTTCATGATGCTGTTGGTCCAACCGAACAACTTCTCCCGATCGGCCTCGGGCACGCCGATGAGGTCGGCGATCGCCTGAAGTGGCAGGTTCATCGCGATGTCCTCGACGAAGTTCCCGCTGTCCTTCTCGGCGGCGGCTGCGACGATGTCGCGCGCCGACTTGGCCAGCGTCTCCTCCAAGGCCGCCACCGCCCGCGGGGTGAAGAGCCGCGAGACGATCTTGCGCAGCCGGGTGTGTTCGGGCGCATCGTGGTTGATCAGCAGCGCCTTGGTGAGGTCCAGCTGCTCGCTGGTGACCCCGTCGGGTAGCCGCATGACGGCACCCTTGGCGTTGGTCGACCACAACTCGCCATTGCGCGAGATCGACTTGATGTCCTCGTGGCGGCTGATCACCCAGTAGCCGCCGTCGTCGAAGATCGACTCGCCCTGCTCGTTCCACCAGACCGGCGCGGTCTTGCGCAGTTCGGCGAACTCGGTGACCGGGATGCCCTTGAGCAGGACGTCGGGGTCGGTGAAGTCATACCCCGGGGGTAGGAGCGAAGCGACTCGGGGGGAATCCGAGCCCGGGGGTAGGAGCGAAGCGACTCGGGGGGAATCCGAGCCGGGACCGAAGGGACAGGCGCTCTGGAATGTCGTCACGGCGACACCTCCTCGTGTGACGTATGGCACTTTCCAAAGACCATACACTGTTGCTTCAAGTGTATGGCCTGGGCTAGGACGCGCCGACCGATTAGGGTTGGCACCCGTGCACGTCCTCGTGATCGGATCCGGTGCCCGTGAACACGCGCTGCTGCTCGCGCTGCGCCGTGACCCGGAGGTCGAGGGCTTGTCCGTCGCCCCCGGCAACGCAGGCACCGCCGCAATCGCCGACCAATACGACGTCGACGTCACGTCCGGTGAGGCCGTCGTCGCCCTGGCGCAGCGGATCGCCGCGAACCTGGTGATCATCGGGCCCGAGGTGCCCCTCGTGCTTGGCGTCGCCGACGCGGTCAGGGCCGCGGGCATCGCATGTTTCGGGCCGTCGAAGGAGGCCGCCCGCATCGAAGGGGCGAAGTCGTTCGCGAAGGACGTCATGGCGACGGCGGGAGTACGAACGGCCACCAGCGAGATCGTCGACAACCCCGCTCACCTCGACGCGGCACTCGATCGCTTCGGGCCCGCGGCGGGGGATCCCGCGTGGGTAGTCAAGGACGACGGACTCGCCGCAGGCAAGGGCGTCGTCGTCACCACCGACCGTGACGTCGCCCGCGCCCACGCCGCCAGCCTGCTGGACTCGGGCCACCCGGTGCTGCTGGAGTCGTTCCTCGACGGGCCCGAGGTGTCGCTGTTCTGCGTCGTCGACGGTGAGACGGTGGTCCCGCTGCTGCCCGCGCAGGACTTCAAGCGCGTAGGCGACGGCGACACCGGCCCCAACACGGGTGGCATGGGCGCCTACACGCCACTGCCCTGGCTGCCCGACGACGTGCTCACCTCCATCGTCGAGGACGTCGTGAAACGTGTTGCCGCCGAACTCGTCCGGCGGGGGAGCAGCTTTCAGGGACTGCTCTACGCCGGCCTCGCGATCACGTCTCGCGGACCCGCCGTCGTCGAATTCAACTGCCGCTTCGGCGATCCGGAGACGCAAGCGGTGCTTGCCCTGCTCGACAGCCCGCTCGGCCAACTACTGCGGGCGGCGGCCGCCGGTGAACTGGCCGCCCAGCCACCGCTGCGCTGGCGCGACGGTTCGGCGGTGACGGTGGTGCTCGCCGCCGAGAACTACCCGGGTCGGCCGCGAGTCGGTGACGTCATCGTCGGCTCGGATACCGAAGGCGTACTGCACGCCGGAACCAGCCGCCGCGACGACGGCACGATCGTCTCGTCCGGCGGTCGCGTGCTGTCCGCGGTCGGGACCGGCGCCGATCTCCCGGCGGCGCGCGACGCCGCATACGCGGTGATGAGCTCGGTCCGCTTGCCGGGCAGCCACTTTCGCACCGACATAGGGCTCGCCGCAGCCGAAGGTCGAATCAGCGTCTAACCGCTAGGCCACGAGCAGCGGCGCCAGCCAGCTGATCTCGGCGGGCAGCTGCGAACTCCAGAAGCCGCCGTCGTGGCCACCGGGGGAGAAACCGCCCGACGGCGCGCTCGGCAGCTGGGCGATGTACTGCTTGGTCGCCGAATAGAACGGATCGCTGTTGCCGCAGTCGATTCGGATGGGGATCGAGCCGAGCGCAGGAAGCCCCCACACGCTGTTGGCTGCGTAGTCGTCCGCACCGTCGAACGCGCCTGGCGCCGTCGCACCCGACGAGGTCCACAGGGCGGGGCTGACCGCGCAGATCGCCGCGGTCCGGGCCGCCCCGAGTCGTGCGCCGAGTAAGAGTGCGCCGTAACCGCCCATCGACCAACCGAGGAACCCGACGCGCGACGTGTCGAGGCCCTGGCCACTCAGCATCGGAATCAGCTCGTCGAGCACCATGGCGCCGGAGTCCTCGCCCGATGCCCGCTTGTGCCAGTAACTTCCACCGCCGTCGACGGCCACCACCGCGAACGGCGGAATGCCCGCGGCGACGGCCTGCGCGAGGCCTTGCTCGACGCCGCCTGCCATCACCCCGGCCGCGTCCTGACCCTTGCCGTGCAGCGCGATCACCGGCCGCAGTGGTCCGGTCTGACCGGGCGGGCGCGCGATCGCCCAGTTCGTACTCACCCCGCCCCGCGCGGCCGACACGAACGATCCGGTGACGTACGTCGGGGCCGGGGCACTGGCCGGCTCGAGCGGCGGTGCAACCGGTGGGGCTAGTGGGACGCCGACGCCCGTCATCGACACGGGCGGCGCCGTGACGGTCGGGTGGCTCATCGTCGAGCCGAGCACGTAAGCGCCTGCCGCACCCGCCGCGGCACCCATCCCGAGGCGGAGCACCGCGCGACGGCTGACGTCTGGCATGCGGGCCATCATGCCATCGGCGGCCGCGCGGCCCGCTCTTGGGCACCGGGCGACTTTCCTGTGTAGAGCCTTAACCTTCGCCGAAAGCCCGATACCGCAGGACGGTTGCTGGCAGCATGCAAGACGTGACGGCAGCGGCCACTCCCAAAGGAGAACGGCGACGGTTCGCGCTGGTCAGTGCGGCGGCCGACTTGCTGTGCGAAGGCGGGTTCGACGCCGTCCGACACCGCGCCGTGGCGCGCCGCGCGGGGCTTCCGCTCGCTTCCACGACGTACTACTTCTCGTCCCTGGACGACCTCATCGCCAAGGCGGTCGAACACGTCGGCATCCGTGAGGCCCAACAGCTCCGAGAACGCGTCGACACGTTGTCGCGGCGACGCCGCGGGGCCGAGTCGACCGCCGACGTCCTCGTCGACCTTCTGGTGGGCGACGGTCCGGGAACGCCGGTTTCGGAGCAACTGATCTCCCGCTACGAGCGATACATCGCGTGCGCCAGACAGCCCGGGCTGCGGGATGCGCAGCGCCGAATCATGAAACAGCGCACGGACGCGGTCGTCGAGGTGGTCGAGCGATCGGGCCGGGCGGTACGTACGGAACTGTTGACGGCCTTGGTCTGTGCCGTCGATGGCGCCGTGGTGTCGGCGATGGTCGGCGTCGGCGAGGGTCCACGGGCCACCGCGCGTGCCACGCTGATCGACGTCATCGACGTGTTGGCTCCCACGACGGAGTTTGAGCCTGCGCCCTAGGGGCTACCGCCTTCAGGTGAACGTCACCGATGTGCTCGACACTGCCCTCGACCGGTCAATCGTGCTGGGTTACACCAATGTCGGATCCCGGCTGCGCAGGCTCTGGTGGCCGAGCGATCCGCCTGCCGGGGCGCTTGACGGCAAGCGGGTGCTGGTCACCGGTGCGACGTCGGGCATCGGCGAAGCCATGGCGAAGTCCTTCGCCGAGTTGGGCGCCATCGTGCACCTGCTAGGCCGCAACCCGGACAAGGTGAAGCACTCCACCGGTGTGGTCCGCGCCGAGGTGCCGGGCGCCGTCGTCGTCGAGGAGACATGCGACGTCTCGGATCTCGAGGCCGTCCGGGTGTGGGCGGCCCACCTGAACGGCCGCATTCCCGCGTTGCACGGGCTCGTCCACAACGCAGGCCTCATCCCCAAGGAGCGCACCGAGTCGCGACAGGGTCACGAGATGCAATTGGCGTGTCACGTGCTCGGGCCCCACCTGATGACGGACCTGCTGATGCCGCTACTGCGCAACGCGGACGGCGCGCAGGTCGTGTTCGTGTCGTCGGGCGGGATGTACACCGCGCCGCTCGACGCCGACGACCTCGAGTCGGCGGGAAAGTACGACGGCATCCGGACGTACGCGCGCACCAAGCGCATGCAGGTGGTGTTGGCCAACGCATGGGCGGAGCGGCTCGCCGCCACCGACGTGCACGTCGCGAGCATGCATCCCGGCTGGGCGGACACCCCCGGCGTGGCCGCCGACCTGCCGACGTTCCAGAAGGTCACCCGCCCGCTGCTGCGCGACACCGCCGACGGTGCGGACACCGCGGTGTGGCTGGTCGCCACGCGGCCCGACTCGCGGCCACCGCATTTCTGGCACGACCGGGCGCAGCGGCCGACGACGTTCGGTTGGCAACGCGCCCAGGACCCCGGTGAGGTCGCGCGGTTTCTGGACGAGGTCTCGGCGCTGACCGACACATCGCGGAACTGGGTCGCCCTACACGACTGACGGCACCCATCTTGGCGACGCGCCAGACTAAGCGACGTCGCTGCGCGACACTGGCGTCATGCACGTCGCGGACAGCCGTACCCACATCCTGACGCTGCATTGTGCCGACCGGCCGGGCATCATCGCGGCGGTCACCACGTCGCTGTACCAATCGCACTGCAACGTGACCGATGCGCAACAGTTCAGCGACGAACTGTCGGGACGGTTCTTCGCGCGCATCGAATTCAGATCCGAAGGCGCGGAGTATGACTCGGCGGCGATGACAGGGATACTCGACGGCCTCGGCGCCGAGTGGACGCTACGGCCGAGTGACGATCGGATGCGGGTGATCATCCTGGTCTCCCAGTTCGACCACTGCCTGGCTGACCTGCTCTACCGTTGGCGCACAGCGGATCTCGACATGGACGTCGTCGCCGTGGTGTCGAACCATCCGCGCGCCACCTTCGAGCACGTGAACGTTGGCAGGCTGCCGTTCCATCACCTTCCCGTCACCGCGGACTCGAAGGCGGCCCAGGAAGCCAGGCTCGCCACGTTGATCCGGGACTACGACGTCGACCTCGTCATCCTGGCGCGGTACATGCAGATCCTCTCCGAGGAGCTGTGCACCGAACTCGCAGGCAAGGCCATCAACATCCACCACTCCTTCCTGCCCGGGTTCAAGGGCGCCAAGCCCTATCACCAGGCGCACGCGCGCGGAGTCAAGCTCATCGGCGCTACCGCCCACTACGTCACCGCAGACCTCGACGAGGGGCCGATCATCGCTCAGGACGTCGAGCCCGTGTCGCATCGCGATACCCCGGAGTCGCTCGTCCGCAAGGGCCGCGACATCGAACGCCGCGTGCTGGCCGAAGCGGTGCGCCAACATCTCACCGGGCGGGTGCTGCTCAACGGCCGCACCACCGTCGTGTTCAGGGACTAGTGCTGGGGAAGCCGTTCCAGCCTGTGCTGCAGCAGATCTCGTCGATGCGCGTTGCCGTGCAGGCCCAGATAGCGCTGACCGAAGACCGCGAGCAGTACGTCGTCCAGCCTGCGCACGGCACCGGCGGGGTAGCGGTAGCCCATCGCCAGGTTGATCGCGTCGCCGTCGACGCCGTCGAGTACCGCGCTCAGCTCGTCCAGCGAGGTGATGCCGAGTTCGAGGAGCAGCCCCGAGATCCAGCCGTAGTGGTCGGTGCGCGACCACCCGGCGTCGGGGTACCGGTTGCCCAGATACGTCGCCAGCACCGGCGTCGTGATGCGGGGGTCGGACTCATCGTCGGGCTCGTCGTCGACCATGGTGGTGCGCAAGCGCTCCCGGATGGCGGTGAACTCCCCGTCGGCGAGTTCGAGGAGTCCGGCGGCAAGCGTGAAGCGGCGGTCCAGATCGGGGGCGTGCTCGGCGGGTATCGAACCCTTGTAGCGGATGTCGTGCTCGAACTCCGCCCACGCGTGCTGCAGCACGGTGCGAACCTGGATCGACGCGGGCTGCCGCTCGCCCTCCACGCCGACGAGCAGGTGCCGGCTGGCGTAGCCCCAACGGCCTTCACGCGCCGTCTCGAGCCCCCAGTCCCGATCCTCGAGCAGCCGCATCTCGTCGGACAGCAGGGTGGCGACCGTGGCGACGTCGTCGCGCAGATAGGTGATGACCCGCAGTCCGATCTGGTCGGTGAGCTCGGACAGCGGATCGGTGAAGAGTGGCAGGCCGTCCGCGGTGCGCATGGCCTTTGCCGCGAACGACTCGACGCTCTTGGTGCGCGCCGTGATGCTCAGGTAGTTGATGCCGGCGTCGTCGAGCAGTGCCGTCACCACCTGCAGGTAGTGATCCGTCGACGTGACGAGTGCCGGGCGCCGGGACGCGTACTCGGCGATCGCCGTCCCGGCGGCGGGGGCGGGCGGCTCGGCGGCCTCGGGAGTCAGCCCCTCCGGCAGCGTCGGGGTGACGATGTAACCGGTGTCGGCGTCGCCGTAAACGGTGACGTCGTCGGGGCGGTGATGTGCGTACCACGCGACGTACGCGCACAGCACGGCATCCACCGGATCCTCCGCTCGCCGTAGCTCACTCTTGCGGGTCGCGTTCTCCACCGAGTTGCGGAGTCGTTGCCAGTCTTCGCTCCGCGCGACTCGAAGCGACGGCTCGGCGTGCTTCAAGCCCTCGATCAAATCCATCAGCCGCAGCAGTTCGGAGCGCAACAGCTCGATGTCGCGGCCCTTCTTGTCCTTGTACTTCAGCGTGCGGCCCAGCCGAAACAGCGCGATCGACGCCGCGTGCGGGAACACCTCGAGCGCGCGACGGGACCGCTCCGAGAAGGGATTCAGGTCGAGGTCCAGCGCGTCGGCCAGGCGTCCACCGCGGGTGCCGTTCGCGAACTCCGGCTTGCCCTTGTTGGCGGGGTGGGTGCCGGACTGGAAGGCACGAAAGTCCTTGTTCAGCGCCGCTTCGGCAGGTCGGTTTCCGGTTTCGTTCTCGACGATGAGCGGCGCGTCGATGCCGACCACGCAGGGGCCCTCGACGAACTTCTCGACGGCCTTGCGGATGCTCGCATCATCGGTCTGTGCGGATACGTGCACCAGCTTGCCGCCGTCGTCCAACACCGCGACGCCAGTCGGCCGCTTCTCGCCCCATGCGAGGTCCAGCCCGACGAAGTGCATGGGTCCACTGTGCCGTATCTGCGCGTCCGGGCGGCCCGTAAGCTGTGTGTTCGTGACGATCCCGAATGTCCTGGCCAACCGTTACGCCAGCGACGAGATGGTGGCGATCTGGTCACCCGAGGCCAAGATCGTCGCCGAACGAAGGCTCTGGTTGGCAGTGCTGCGTGCGCAGGCCGAGCTCGGCGTCCCGGTGCCCGATGGCGTCATCGCCGACTACGAGGCGGTGATCTCGAACGTCGACCTGGCGTCGATCGCCGCGCGCGAACGGGTGACACGGCACGACGTGAAGGCCCGCATCGAGGAGTTCAACGCGCTCGTCGGGCACGAACACGTGCACAAGGGCATGACGAGCCGCGACCTCACCGAGAACGTCGAGCAGCTGCAGATCCGACAGTCGTTGGAACTGGTGCACGCCCGCAGCGTGGCGGTAGTGGCCCGGCTGGCCGAGCGGGCGGTGCTCTACCGCGACCTGGTGATGGCCGGGCGCAGCCACAACGTCGCCGCACAGGCCACCACGCTCGGCAAGCGGTTCGCGTCGGCGGCCGAGGAAACCATGCTCGCGCTCACCCGGCTGGCCGAACTCGTCAACCGGTACCCGCTGCGCGGGATCAAGGGGCCGATGGGCACCGCGCAGGACATGCTCGACCTGTTCGACGGGGACGCCTCGCGGCTCGACGAACTGGAACGGCGCGTCGCCGAATTCCTGGGCTTCAACGTCGTTTTCACCAGCGTCGGGCAGGTGTACCCGCGCTCGCTGGACCACGACGTCGTCTCCACGCTGGTGCAGATCGGTGCGGGTCCGTCGTCGCTGGCGCACACCATCCGGCTGATGGCGGGACACGAACTCGTCACCGAAGGCTTCGCGCCGGGGCAGGTGGGCTCGTCGGCGATGCCGCACAAGATGAACACTCGCTCCTGCGAACGCGTGAACGGCCTGCAGGTGGTGCTGCGCGGATACGCGTCGATGGCAGCCGAACTCGCTGGCGCGCAATGGAATGAGGGCGATGTGTTCTGCTCGGTGGTGCGCCGCGTGGCGCTGCCGGACGCGTTCTTCGCCGTCGACGGGCAGATCGAGACGTTCCTCACGGTGCTCGACGAGTTCGGTGCCTACCCGGCGGTGATCCAGCGGGAGTTGGACCGTTACCTGCCGTTCTTGGCCACCACGCGGATCCTGATCGCGGCGGTGCGGGCAGGCGTCGGGCGGGAGACAGCGCACGAGGTCATCAAGGAACATGCGGTCGCCGTCGCCTTGGCGATGCGCGAGAAGGGTCAGGAGCCGGACCTGTTGGACCGGTTGGCCGCCGATCCGCGGTTGCCGCTCGACCGGGCCGCCCTGGACGCGGCGCTGGCGGATCGGTCGGCGTTCACGGGCGCCGCAGGGGCGCAGGTTGATTCGGTCGTCGTCGCCGTCGGCGCGCTCGTCGACCAGTTTCCGGAGGCGGCCAAGTACACCTCGGGTGCCATTCTGTGAGCCCGGCGGGCGTACTGGCGGGGGTCGACTTCACCGACCTGGACAACTTCGCGTCGGGATTCCCACACGACCTGTTCGCGCGGCATCGTCACGACGCGCCCGTCTACTGGCACGAACCCACCGAGCACACGCCCGACGGCGAGGGGTTCTGGTCGGTGGCCACGTACGCGGAAACGCTTGCGGTGTTTCGGGATCCGGTGGCGTTCTCGTCGGTGACGGGCGGTTCGCGGCCGTTCGGCGGCACGCTGCTGCAGGACCTGTCCATTGCGGGCCAGGTCCTGAACATGATGGACGATCCACGACACTCGCAGCTTCGGCGACTGGTCAGTTCGGGGCTGACGCCGCGGATGATCGGGCTGGTCGAGGACGACCTGCGCGCCCGGGCGCGTCGGCTGCTGGATGCCGTGGAACCAGGTGAGCCGTTCGACTTCCTGGTGGACGTAGCGGCGGAGTTGCCGATGCAGATGATCTGCATCCTGCTGGGAGTGCCGGAGTCCGAACGTCATTGGCTGTTCGAGGCGATCGAGCCGCAATTCGACTTCGGCGGCTCGCGCAAGGCGGCGTTGGGGCAGATGTCGAGCGAGGACGCCGGGTCGCGGATGTACACCTACGGCCAGGAGCTCATCGCGGCCAAGCGGGCGCGGCCCACCGACGACATGCTGTCCGTCGTCGCGAATGCCGCTGCCTCCGAGGGACCCACGCTGTCCGACCTCGAGCTGTACCTGTTCTTCAGCCTGTTGTTCAGCGCGGGCGCCGAGACCACCCGCAACTCCGTGGCGGGCGGCCTGCTGGCCTTGACCGAACACCCCGACCAGATGGCCTTGCTGCGGGCGGATCTCGACCTGTTGCCGACGGCGATCGAGGAGATGGTGCGGTGGACGTCGCCGTCGCCATCGAAGCGGCGCACCGCAACGCGCGACGTCGAGTTGGGCGGCTGTGCCATCGAAGCCGGGCAGAAGGTGCAGATCTGGGAGGGCTCGGCGAACCGCGACTCGTTGGTGTTCGCCGACGCCAACGCCTTCGACATCACGCGTAAGCCCAACCCGCACTTGGGTTTCGGTCAGGGTGTGCACTACTGCCTGGGCGCCAACCTCGCGCGACTGGAGTTGAAGGTGCTCTTCGAGGAACTGCTGACGAGGTTCTCGTCGGCGCGAGTGGTCGCTCCGGTCGAGTGGACCCGCAGCAACCGGCACACCGGCATCCGACACCTGGTCGTCACCCTTTCCTAATTGCGATTTCGGCGCGGATTTCCGGGTTCACTCCCGACTAGCGCGCCGAAATCGCACGCTTCACCTCCGCGAGCACACGCTCGGGATACTCCGTGAGGTCGATCCAGGTGAACCGAAGCACCTGCCAGCCCGCCAACGCGATGGTGTTCTGGCGCACGCGGTCGCGTTGGAAGTCGTCAGCGTCGCTGTGAAAGGCGAGGCCGTCGATTTCGATCGCGATCTTCGGACCGGTAAACACGAAGTCGACCTTGTATCCGGCGACGGGGTGGTTCGCCTTCCAACCCGTGATGCCGGCTCTGGTGAGCAGTCGGGCGAAGATTCGTTCGGCCTCGGATCGCGCGCCGTCGCGCGCGGCTTGCAGTAGCCGGCGTGCCGCGGGCGACCCGTACCTGCCTTTGTTGCGGAGGTGCGCTTCCCAGAGCGCGCGCAGTTCGGTGTGACGTTGGAGCGCCGAGTCCATCAAGCTAGGCCCGCCGCCAGGACGGACCGCCGCTTCCACGACCGTGAGCGGCAGGTCGGTAACCCGCAATCCCCGTCGCTCCATGACGTCGGTCGGATCGAGGTCCCGCCGGCGCACCCGGCAGCCGGCGTGGCGACGCCCGTGGCTGTTCCGCGGCACTGTCACCTCGACAACATCGGGAGCGAACTTCGTGAGGTCCAGCCACCATGCGGCAGCAAGGCCGCTCGCCGTGGCTCGTGTGCCATGACCCCAGACGCTGGCTCGTATTCGGGCGGCCTCTGTGAACGGTCGGTCGTCGACGAAGTACACGCCACGGGCGCATCGCCGCCAGTGTCTTGAGTGGACGCGCCACTCGACAGCGTCGTAGCTCAGCCCAATCGCTTGAGCCTGGGCCATGGTGATCACGCCGTCATGACAACGGAGCAGGTCATCCAGCACGTATGAACCGACGCAACGGCGGGTGCGCCGGTTCCATTTGCGGGGTTTCGGCGTGGAATTCGGGGCTGAACGCCGACCAGCGCGCCGAAATCGCTATTTGCGGGCGATTCCTGCTGAGCGCAGCTCCAGGTTCGCGAGTCCGCGGATCGCGACGGCGTCGTCGCGGCGCCACGCGCCGACCGGGTCGATGCTGACCGCCGCGAGCTTGGCAAGTGGCCGATTGGCCAGCGCGCGCAGCGCGAGCAACTGCTCACCGGCAGGAGTCGCGGCCAGGGTGATCGCCGTCCACTTCCGCCGGAAGAACCGCACCCGCAGAAACACCCACGGCATCGCGACGGCCAGGATCGGCGGCGCCGCCACCGCCAACGCCAGCACCCACGCCAGCCAACTCGCCGTCGTGTCGAGGCTGTGGCCTGCGCCTGCGATGTCGAGCGCAGCACCGCTGGCGGCGCGTAGCGGCTTGCTCAACGCCTCGCCGACCAGCGGAACGTCGTCGACGCTGTCGCCCGCCGAGTTCAGATTGCCCGCGACGCCGGTGGCCCCGCCCTGCACCTGCCTGCCCACCTCCGCGATGGTGGCGATCGCGGCATGTACGGCCACGCCGACCAGCACCCACACCGCCGTCCACACCACGACGACGACGTCGCTGACCAGTTGCGCCAGCAGTCGCCCGGGGGTGGTGGCATATGGGACGTAGCGAGAACTCATGCCATCGATCCCAGCAGATAGTGTTGCGCCATGCGTCCCGCTTTGACCGACTACCAACATCTGGCCAGCGGCAAGGTTCGTGAGCTCTACCGGATCGACGACGATCATCTGCTGTTCGTCGCCAGCGACAGGATCTCCGCCTTCGACTTCATCCTGTCGAGTGAGATACCGGACAAGGGCCGAATCCTCACTGCGATGAGTGTGTTCTTCTTCGACTTCCTGGAGCGGACGCTGCAGGCGCCCAACCACCTCGCCGGGCCTGCGGATGACGAACGCATCCCCGAGCACGTGCTCGGCCGTGCGCTGGTCGTGCGCGAACTCGAGATGCTTCCGGTGGAGTGCGTCGCCCGCGGCTACCTCACCGGGTCGGGCATCATCGACTACCGCGAGACCGGGCAGGTGTGCGGCATCCCGCTGCCAGAAGGGCTGACCGAGGCCAGCAAGTTCGCCGAGCCGCTGTTTACCCCTGCGACGAAAGCCGAACTGGGACAACACGACGAGAACGTCTCGTTCGACCACATCGTCGACGTGGTCGGCGCGGACCTGGCGGCACAGCTGCGTGACCGCACCCTGGAGCTCTACAAGGCGGCCGCCGCGCACGCGCTCACCAAGGGAATCATCCTCGCCGACACCAAGTTCGAGTTCGGCGTCGACGGAAAGAACGGCGTCGTCCTAGCCGACGAGGTGTTCACCCCCGACTCGTCGCGGTACTGGCCCGCCGACACCTACACCGAAGGCGTCGTACAACCCAGCTTCGACAAGCAGTACGTCCGCAACTGGCTGACGGGGCCGGACTCCGGCTGGGACCGCGGGGGTGAAGTCCCGCCGCCCGCACTGCCACCCGACGTCGTGACCGCCACCAGGACTCGTTACATCGAGGCCTACGAACGTATTTCGGGCCTTTACTTCGACGATTGGATCGGTGCATGACCTCTCAACCGCCGATTGCCAAGCGCATCGACCATCGTCGTGAACACCACGGCGACGTCTTCATCGACCCGTACGAGTGGCTGCGCGACAAGACCAATCCCGAGGTCATTGCGTACCTGGAGGCGGAGAACGCCTACACCGAACAGCGGACCGAGGTGCTGGCACCGCTGCGGCAGAAGATCTTCGACGAGATCAAGGCGCGCACTAAGGAGACCGACCTCTCGATCCCGACCCGCCGCGGCGACTGGTGGTACTACAGCCGCAGCTTCGAGGGCAAGCAGTACGGAGTGCAATGCCGTTGCCCGGTAGTCGATCCCGAGGACTGGACCCCTCCCGAGCTCGACGAGGCCACGGAGATTCCCGGTGAGCAGACACTGCTCGACGAGAACGTCGAGGCCAAGGGGCATGACTTCTTCTCGCTGGGCGCGGCGGCGGTCAGCCTCGACGGCCACACGTTGGCGTACTCCGTCGACGTCACCGGTGACGAGCGATACACGCTGCGGTTCAAGGACCTACGCACGGGCCAGCTGTACGACGACACGATCGCGGGCATCGGCTCCGGCGTCACGTGGGCGGCCGACAACCGCACTGTCTACTACGTCACGGTCGACGACGCGTGGCGGCCCGACACCGTGTGGCGCCACCGGATCGGGGCCGGGTTGGCCGACGAGCAGGTGTATCACGAAGCGGACGAACGATTCTGGGTCTCGGTCGGCCGCACGCGAAGCAACAAGTACATGTTCATCGCGACGGGAAGTGCGGTCACCACCGAGATGTTCTACGGCGACGCCGCGGAACCCGAGACGGCGTTCACGTCGATCCTGCCGCGCCGCGAACTCGTCGAGTACTCGGCCCATCACGTGGTGGTCGGCGGTGAGGACCGATTCCTGATCCTGCACAACGACGGCGCCGAGAACTTCACCCTGGTCGAGGCTCCGGTGAGCGACCCCACCGCGTTTCGGACGCTCATCCCGCACCGCGAAGACGTCCGGCTCGACGCCGTCGACACGTTCGCCCACCACGTCGTGGTCAGCTACCGAAGCGAAGCGTTGCCCCGAATCCAGCTGTGGCCGATCTACCCCGACGGCAACTACGGGCACCCCGAGGACATCACGTTCGAGACGGAGTTGACCTCGTGCGGCCTGTCGGCCAACCCCAACTGGTCGGCGCCGCGGCTGCGGGTGGGCACCACCTCGTTCGTGGTCCCGGTGCGCATCTACGACATCGACTTGGCGACGGGCGAGCGCACGCTGCTGCGCGAACAGCCGGTGCTTGGCGACTACCGCCCCGAGGAGTACGTGGAACGCCGCGACTGGGCGGAGGCGCCCGACGGTGCCCGCATTCCGATCTCGATCGTTCACCGTGCGGGACTGCAGTTTCCGGCTCCGGCACTCCTGTACGGCTACGGCGCATACGAATCCTGCGAGGATCCGCACTTCTCGATCGCCAGACTGTCGTTGCTGGACCGCGGCATGGTCGTTCGTCATCGCCCACGTGCGCGGTGGCGGTGAGCTGGGCAGGCCGTGGTACGAGCACGGGAGGATGTTGGAGAAGAAGAACACCTTCACCGACTTCATCGCCGTGGCAAGACATCTCATCGCAACCGATGTTACGCGGGCCGAGCACATGGTGGCCTACGGTGGCAGCGCGGGCGGGTTGCTGATGGGCGCGGTGGCCAACATGGCGCCGGAGCTGTTCGCGGGGATTCTGGCGCAGGTGCCGTTCGTCGATGCCCTGACTACGATTCTGGATCCGTCGCTGCCGCTCACCGTCACGGAGTGGGACGAGTGGGGCAACCCGCTCGCGGACGATCAGGTGTATGCGTACATGAAGTCGTACACCCCGTACGAGAACATCGAGGCCAAGCAGTACCCCGAGATCCTGGCGATGACGTCGCTCAACGACACCAGGGTGTACTACGTCGAGCCGGCGAAATGGGTTGCCGCCCTGCGCCACACCGCAACCGGCGACACCGAGGTCCTGTTGAAGACCGAGATGGTCGCCGGCCACGGAGGGATCAGCGGACGCTACGAGCGGTGGAAGGAAGCGGCCTTCCAGTACGCCTGGGTGCTAGCCACTGCAGACCGCGACCACCACGGCAGCGGCCAGGTAGACCACCTCTTCCGCGGTCCGAACGGATAGCCGCGAGCTCATCGACCTGGGCGGGTTGGGCATCCGCGCCGCGTAGACGTTGGCAGGGAACATCGCCAACATCAACAGGAACAGGCAGACCGCTGCTGCCACGCGGGTGGGCGGGTAGAGCAGGCCGACGGCGCCGAGCAGCTCGAGGATGCCGGTGACGGTCACCAGCAGCCCGGGGGCGGGCAACCGGGGCGGGACGATCGCGATCATGTCGCGCCGCAGGCCGACGAAGTGCGCGAACCCCGTCATCGTGAACATCACCGCCAGGCCCACGGCGATCGCCTGCGGCCACCCGTCGGTGTAGTCGACGCCCAACCACCCGACGAGTCGCGCGGCGAGGCTTCCGAGAATCAGTGCGACGAACACGGCCATGATGGCCTCCTAAATCTAGCCAGTGACAAGATGACGCTATCAACAATCTGGTCAGTGTCAAGATTCCTGGCTATGATGAGTCCATGAGCAGGGACTCCTATCACCACGGCGACCTCAAGGCGGCGATTCTGGGCCAGGCCGCGGTCCTGGTCGCCGAACGCGGAGCCGACGGGATCTCGCTGCGCGAGCTCGCCCGCGCGGCCGGCGTCTCGCACGCCGCCCCCGCCCACCACTTCACTGATCGGCGCGGACTCTTCACGGCGCTGGCCACCGAGGGGTTCGGACTGCTGGCCGCGGCGCTCGCCGACGCACGACCCCGGTTCGTCGACGCGGCACGCGCCTACGTGCGGTTCGCCCTGGACCACCCCGGCCACTACGAAGTGATGTGGGACAAGTCGCTCTACGACGCCACCGACGCCGCGCTGATCGCCGCAGAGGCGGCGGCGGGCGAGGAGCTCAGCCGCGGCGTCGCAACGCTCGCCGACCCCAAGGCCAAGGCGGACCCCGACGGCGCGGCACTCGCGGCATGGTCACTCGTGCACGGCTTTTCGCTGCTGTGGCTCAACGGGGCGGTGGACACCGCGGCCGATCCGATCGCCGCCGTCGAGCGCCTGGCCCTGATCCTGTTCGACGGTTAGCGTAGCGTCGGTCCCATGACGCAGTCCGTGACCGACATCGCCCTGACCACACTCGACGGCAAGCCGACCACGCTGGCCGAATTGTCCGACGGCGCAACACTGGTCGTCAACGTCGCCTCCAAATGCGGGCTGACCCCGCAGTACACGGCGCTCGAGAAGCTGGCCAAGGCCTATGCGGGCCGCGGTCTCACCGTCGTCGGGCGTCCCGTGCAACCAGTTCATGGGACAGGAACCAGGCACCGCGCAGGAGATCAGGGAGTTCTGCTTCTCGACGTACGGGGTGACATTCCCGCTGCTGGAGAAGACCGACGTGAATGGCGCCGACCGGCATCCGCTGTACGCGGCGCTGACCAAGGCCGCCGACGCCGACGGCGAGGCGGGCGACGTCCAGTGGAACTTCGAGAAGTTCCTGCTCGCGCCGGGCGGCGAGGTGGTCAACAGGTTCCGCCCCCGCACAGAGCCCGACGCCCCGGAGGTCATCGATGCCATCGAGGCCGTGCTGCCTCGTTAGGCCCGAACACCGGATGGTCAACTTCCGCCCACGTGTCTGAAACCTCTTGCACACCTGACGTTGCCATACTGCGGGTGTGGGAGCACTGATCGTCTCGATCTCCGGGATCAGGGACCGCACGATCGACGAGGTCGACGCGTTTCGCGCCGAGCTCGCGTTCCGCAACGTGCCGGCTTCGCTGCTGGTCGCGCCGCGACTCAAGGGCGGCTACCGGCTCGACCAGGATCCGAGAACGGTCGAATGGCTGATCCGCCAACGCAGCACCGGTGACGCCGTGGTGCTGCACGGATACGACGAGGCCGCCACCAAGAAGCTCCGCAGCGAGTTCGCGACGTTGCAGGCGCACGAGGCCAACCTGCGGCTGATGGGCGCCGACCGGGTGCTCGAACACCTCGGACTGCGCACCCGGCTGTTCGCGGCACCGGGCTGGACGGTCTCGCAGGGAACCGTGACCGTGCTGCCGCGCAACGGTTTCCGGCTGCTCGTCGGGCTCAGCGGAATCACCGACCTGGTCCGTGACAGCGACGGTACGGGCCCGGGTGCTCGGCATCGGCGAGGGTTTCCTGACCGAGCCGTGGTGGTGCCGCACCCTGGTGCTGTCGGCCGAGCGCACCGCGCGACGGGCGGGCATCGTGCGCGTCGCGGTGTCGGCGGCGCAGTTGCGCCGGCCGGGTCCGCACCAGGCCCTGCTCGACGCGATCGACCTGGCGTTGATGCACGGGTGTTCGCCCGACGTCTACCGGTGGGATCCTCAGCGCGCATTGACAGACGCCGCCTGACCGGCGACGGCTAACGTGGCGTCTTATGGGTGACGCTGGAGCCGGGCAGCCGGCGACATTGGGCACGGACGTGATCGTGGTCGGAGCGGGGCTGGCCGGGCTGGTCGCCGCGTGCGAGGTGATCGACGGGGGCCGGTCGGTGCTGATCGTCGACCAGGAGAACGCCGCCAATCTCGGCGGGCAGGCCTTCTGGTCGTTCGGCGGGCTGTTCTTCGTCGACAGTCCCGAACAGCGCAGGCTCGGCATCCACGACAGCCACGAGCTGGCGCTGCAGGACTGGATGGGCTCCGCCGGGTTCGACCGGCCCGAGGATCACTGGCCGCGGCAGTGGGCGCACGCCTACGTCGACTTCGCGGCGGGCGAGAAGCGCAGCTGGTTGCGCGAGCGCGGGCTGCAGACGTTCGCGCTCGTCGGCTGGGCGGAGCGCGGCGGGTTACGACGCGAACGGCCATGGCAACTCGGTGCCGCGCTTCCACATCACCTGGGGGACGGGCCCCGCGATCGTCGACGTGTTCGCACGCAGGCTGGTGAACCATCCGAAGGTGCGCTTCGCCCACCGTCACCGCGTCGACGAACTCATCGTCGAGGACGGCGCCGTCACCGGAGTGCGCGGCGCAGTGCTGGAGCCGACGTCGGTCGCACGTGGGGTGGCGTCGTCGCGAACCACCGTCGGCGACTTCGAGTTTCGCGCCCAGGCCGTCATCGTGGCCAGCGGCGGCATCGGCGGCAACCACGACCTGGTGCGCAAGAACTGGCCGACCCGGATGGGCCGGGTGCCCGGCCAGCTGCTGTCCGGGGTGCCCGAGCACGTCGACGGCCGCATGCTCGGGATCAGCGAGACCGCGGGCGCCCACCTGATCAACGCCGACCGCATGTGGCACTACACCGAGGGCATCACCAACTACGACCCCATCTGGCCCATGCACGGCATCCGCATCCTGCCCGGCCCGTCATCGCTGTGGCTCGACGCGACCGGCCGGCGGTTGCCCGCGCCGCTCTACCCCGGGTTCGACACGCTCGGCACGCTCGAGTACATCGCCAAGACCGGATACGACTACACGTGGTTCGTGCTCAACGCGCGCATCATCGCCAAGGAGTTCGGGCTGTCCGGGCAGGAGCAGAACCCCGATCTGACCGGGCGCAGCGTCCGCCAGGTGCTGTCCCGCGTCAAGCCGGGGCGCCCCGGGACCGGTGCAGCGCTTCGTCGACCGCGGCGTCGACTTCGTCAGCGCAGACTCGTTGCGGGACTTGGTCGCCAAGATGAACGCGGTGCCGGACGTCGAACCGCTGGACTACGACGTCGTCGAGGCCGAGGTCACCGCCCGCGACCGCGAGGTGGCCAACAAGTACACCAAGGACAGGCAGATTACCGCGATCCGCGGGGCGCGCAACTACCTCGCCGACCGAATCAGCTCGCGTCGTCGCACCGCACCGGATCACCGACCCGAAGGCGGGCCCGTTGATCGCGGTCAAGCTACACATCCTGACCCGAAAGTCGTTGGGCGGCTTGGAGACCGATCTTGATTCCCGGGTGCTGCGGGCCGACGGAAGCGTGTTCGACGGGCTGTTTGCGGCCGGAGAGGCGGCCGGCTTCGGTGGCGGTGGCGTCCACGGGTACCGCTCGCTCGAGGGCACGTTCCTCGGCGGGTGTGTGTTCTCGGGCCGCGCGGCGGGCCGGGCCGCAGCGCGCGGCATCGGCTAGGGCACGTCGAACGTACGGTTGTTGTACGCATCGCTCGAGAAGGGGCGCAAACATCCGTATGTTCGGCGCGCGGCGGGCCGGGCCGGGGCGCGTGACACCGCACTAGTCGACACCCCGTCGCTCCGCTCGCCCCACTAGAACTGCGTGCCGTTCTCCTCGCTCAGCACCTTGAAGTCGGTGTCGGTCATCTCGGAGAGCCTGCCGTAGTAGATGCCGCGGGCCGCGGGATCGATGATCCCCTGATGAATCGGCACGGCCCGCGAGGGCGCCACGGCGCGTAGGTAGTCGATGGCCTCGGAGATCTTCATCCACGGGGCCGCGGCGGGGGTGGCCAGCACGTCGACGGGCTCGCCGGGATGGAACAGAGCGTCTCCCGGATGCATGAGCCGGACAGGGTGATCGCCGTCGCCGACGAGGTAGGAGATGTTGTCGATCGTCGGTAGGTCGGGGTGGATGACGGCGTGCGTGCCCCCGACGCCGCGCACGGCGAGGTGCCCGACGGCGAACGCGTCGCCCGCGTGGACGGCCTGCCAGGACCCACCTAGCTGCGCGGCCGTCATCGGGTCGGCGTACAGCGCCGCCTGCGGGTTGGCGTCCAGCAGCGCAGGCAGCCGGGCGGTGTCCGCGTGGTCGGGATGCTGATGGGTGATGAGGATCGCCGAGAGTCCGGTGATGCCCTCGAAACCGTGTGAGAAGTTGCCCGGATCGAACAACACGGTCGTCTCGGCGCCGTCGGCGTCGGGGAAGGTGGCGAGCAGGCAGGAATGGCCGAAATGTGTCAACTGCATGGCTCCATTCTTGCGCGTGTCTGCGCCGGTAGAGTCGGGCCCGACCGAAACGCCGTCAACAGGCAAAGGAGCGCCCGTGGCCCGGGTCGTAGTGCACGTCATGCCCAAGGCCGAGATTCTCGACCCGCAAGGTCAGGCCATCGTCGGAGCGCTCGGCAGGCTCGGTCATGCCGGGATCTCAGACGTCCGCCAAGGCAAGCGGTTTGAGCTCGAAGTCGATGACAGCGTCTCCGACGAGGCGCTCGACGAGATCGCCGAATCGCTGCTCGCCAACACCGTGATCGAGGACTGGACCGTGCACCGGGAGTCGGAGTGAGCGCGCGCGTCGGCGTCATCACCTTCCCCGGCACGCTCGACGACGTCGACGCCGCCCGCGCCGCCCGCGCCGTCGGTGCCGAATCGGTGAACCTCTGGCACGCCGACGCCGACCTGAAGGGCGTCGACGCCGTGATCGTCCCAGGCGGCTTCTCCTACGGCGACTACCTACGCTGCGGCGCCATCGCCAAGTTCGCGCCCGTCATGGGCGAGGTGGTGTCGGCTGCCGCCAAGGGCATGCCAGTGCTGGGGATCTGCAACGGTTTTCAGGTGCTGTGCGAGACGGGACTGCTGCCCGGCGCGCTGGCCCGCAACGCCGGACTGCACTTCGTCTGCAAGGACATCTGGCTCGAGGTGGCGTCCACTTCGTCGGCGTGGAGCAGCCGTTTCGAACAGGGCGCGGACATCCTGGTTCCGCTGAAGTCGGGTGAGGGGCGCTACGTCGCGTCGGAGGCGGTGCTCGACGAGCTCGAGGGCGAAGGGCGGGTGGTGTTCCGCTACCGCGACAACCCCAACGGTTCGCTGCGCGACATCGCCGGGGTGGCCTCGGCCAACGGCCGCGTGGTCGGGTTGATGCCCCATCCCGAGCACGCCACCGAGGCCCTGACCGGCCCGTCCGACGACGGGCTCGGCTTGTTCTACTCTGCGCTGGACGCGGTCCTGGCCGCCTAGTCAACAGCGACTTCGGCGCGCTGAGCCGTGCGCTACCGCGGCTGAGCGCGCCGAAATCGCATGGGAACGGGCGTCAGGCTGCCGGGCGGATGGCTTGCGAGCCGCCGCCGACGGTCAGGATCGCGCCGTTGACGTAGCTCGCGGCCGGGGAGGCGACGAACGTCACGACGTTCGCGATCTCGTCGGCCTCGGCCGTGCGACCCAGGGTCGTGGTGCGGCCGAGTCCCTCGATGAGTTCCGTCGACATGTCGGCGGTGCCCTGCGTCTGGGTCGGACCGGGGGCGACGGCGTTGACCTTCACGCCCTGGCCTCCGAACTCGTCGGCCCACAACCTGGTCAGCAGTTCGAGGGCGGCCTTGCTTGCGCCGTAGATGCCCGCGCCGGCGGCCGGGGTCGAGGCCGCCACGGTGGTCACGTTGATCACGGAGCCCTGGCCACGTTCGATCATGCCGGGCACCAGCTTCTGCACGAGCACGTACGGCGCCCGCAGGTTGGTGTTCAGCTGGTCGTCGAAGTCGGCGTCGGTGGTCTCGAACGTCGGCGCGAACCGGTAGATGCCCGCGTTGTTGACCAGGATGTCGACGGCGCCGGCCTCGTCGGCCAGGCGTCGTACGTCGGCGGCGTCGGATACGTCGGCGGCGATGAAACGTGCCTTGCCCCCAGCGTTTTCGATCGCCTGGACGGCCTTGGCGCCGCGTTCGGCGTTGCGGCCGTGGACGATGACGTCCGCGCCTTCGGCTGCGAGCTGCTGGGCGATCGCGTAGCCGATGCCAGCCGTCGCTCCGGTGACGAGTGCGGTCTTGCCGGTGAGGTTGTTGGTCATGTGATTGTCCTCCTGCGAGAAGTTTCGGGCTTCAGGCGAAGCTCTTTCGCACAAGTCCAATTCCGGACTGAATATTCCATAACCCCGCTCGCGTTCGGCGCGAGCGTGCGTGAAGTCCGATTGCGGCTCGGCGTGTCGGCCGCAGACACGCACGCTCGCGGGCTTGGCGGCTACGGGGTCAGCGCGACGGACGCCTCGGCCGTGTAGTTGAGGAACGTCAGCGTCTCCTGCAGGTACAGCTGGACGGTGTCGGCGTCGTGCGACAGGTAGCCGATCGACACGTCGGTGCCCAGCTGCAGGTCGAAGTCGCCGCCGCGGGTCGACAGCACGAACGCGCCGTCGATCGCGGGCGCCCAGATGATCTCGCCGTCGATCAGCCGGTTGAGGTGCTCGCGGATCGGATAGCCGTGTTCGGTGGTCTCGCTGACCTTGGTGTAGACGTCGGCCGACAGCAGCACGCAGTACGGCCCGTCGACGCCGGCCAGTCGGAGCTCGGACAGCGCCTGGCTGATCACGTCGGGGATCTCCCGCGGGTCGGCGGGCAGCGCGAGCGCGGGGTTGGAACTGCGACTTGCGGATGCCGCTGATCGACGCCGCCTCGTAGCCCTCGAAGATGGCGCGGTCCTCGGCGAACGCCAGCTGCTTGGCGGCCTCCTTCACCGGGTCCCAGTCGGAGTCCTGCGAACCACGCTCGACGTCGTCGACGTCGATCCGCGCGACGGTGAACGGCACCCGCAACCGCACCAGCGGACGTGCTCTCGCGCAGGTGCGCGACGACGCCGTCGCCGGGTGCCGTCACGTCGAGCAGGTGACCGGTGCTGATCGCCGCCGTCACCGGACCGCCCGGTTCGCTGACGTCGACCACGCGGCGTCCGGCGATGTGGCGCTTGAAGGTTCGGGTGGCCTCCTCTTCGATCTCGGCCCAAGCCTCGTCGGTGATCGGCGCCAGGTCGCGGTACAGGTTGTTCATTGAGGTTGTCCTTTCAGGCTGCCGATCGACAGTGAGCCGGCGTATGAGGGTGCGGGTGGCGCTGCGGTGGGCTCGTCGGCCTCGCGGCGGCGCCGGGCAGTGGCGGCGGGTCGTCGAGGAAGTCGGCGGTCGGGGTGAAGAACATGGCGCCGGTGACCGCGGTGGAGAAGTCGAGGATGCGGTCGGTGTTGCCCGGCGGGTCGCCGATGAACATGTTGCGCAGCATCCGCTCGGTCACCGCGGCGGAGCGCGAGTAGCCGATGTAGTACGTGCCGAACTCCGCCTTGCCGACCTCGCCGAACGGCATGTTGTGCCGCAGGATCTTCAGCTCGTTGCCCTCGTCGTCCTCGATGACGTTGAGCGCGAGATGTGAGTTCGGCGGCTTCACGGCGTCGTCCAGCTCGATGTCGTCGAGCTTGGTGCGCCCGATCACGCGCTCCTGCTCCTCGACCGAAATCGAGTTCCACGACGACATGTCGTGCAGGTAGCGCTGGACGTGGACGTAGCATCCGCCCGCGAAGTCGGGGTCCTCGTCGCCGATCTGGGTGGCGCTGGCCGCCACGGGGCCGTCCGGGTTCTCGGTGCCGTCGACGAAGCCCATCAGGTCGCGGTTGTCGAAGAACTTGAAGCCGTGCACCTCGTCGATGACGGTGACCGCACCCATCGCGTCGACGAGCCGTCCGGCCAGCTCGAAGCAGACGTCCAGGGACTCCGCGCGGATGTGGAAGAGCAGGTCGCCCGGAGTCGACGGGGCGTGGTGGCGCGGACCGTCCAGCGCGATGAACGGATGTAGTTCGGCGGGCCGCGGTCCGGCGAACAACCGGTCCAACGCGTCGGAGCCGATGGAGGTCACCACCGACAGGTGTTTGGTGGGATCCCGAAAACCGATGGCGCGCACCAGTCCCGAGATGTCGGCGAGCGCATCGTGCACGGCTTCCTCGCCACCGTCGTCGATGGTGGCGACCAGGAAGATGGCCGCTGGGGTCAGCGGCGCCAGCACCTGTTGCGGCAGTGGATCGGGCACATCTGGACCCTAGCGTGACGGGCGTTCAAAACTCCGGTCAAGATGAAAAGATGCCAGCCAGCCCCCAGAGCCTTTGCGAGTTCATCGACGCGTCGCCGTCACCGTTCCACGTGTGCGTCACCGTCGCCGAGCGGCTGCGGGATGCGGGCTTCACCGAACTGTCCGAAGCGGAGCGCCTGGCCGGGTGACGCGGGGGACTACTTCACCGTGCGGGCGGGCTCGCTCGTGGCGTGGCGCTCGGCCGACGCCGAAGCGCCCGTTCCGCATCGTCGGCGGGCACACCGACAGCCCGAACCTGCGCGTCAAGCAGCACCCCGACCGGTACGTCGGCGGCTGGCAGGTGGTGGCGCTGGAGCCCTATGGCGGGGCGTGGCTGAACTCGTGGCTGGACCGCGACCTCGGCATCAGCGGGAGACTGTCGTTCCGGACCGGCGGCGGAGCGAAGCGACTCGGGAGTCGGCAGAGGCAACACGGTCGAGCACGGGCTCGTCCGCATCGACGACCCGCTCCTGCGGGTGCCGCAGCTGGCGATTCACCTCGCCGAGGACCGCAAGGCCGTCGAACTGAACCCGCAGCGCCACGTCAACGCCGTGTGGGGGGTCGGGGCTGGCGCGCGGTCCTTCGTCGACTACGTGGCAGAGCGGGCGGACGTCGACCCGGAGGCCGTGCTGGCCGCCGACCTGATGACCCACGACCTCACCCCGTCGACGCTCGTCGGTGCGCACCGCGACCTGGTCAGCGCGCCGCGGCTGGACAACCAGGGCACCTGTTACGCCGGGTTGGAGGCTTTCCTGGCCGCCGAACCGGGGGAGCAGGTGCCGGTGCTGGCGCTGTTCGACCACGAGGAGGTCGGCTCGACGTCCGATCACGGCGCGCAGTCCGAGTTGCTGCTGACGGTGCTCGAGCGCATCACCCTCGCCGCGGGCGGCACCCGCGAGGACTTCCTCCGCAGGTTGCCCGGGTCGATGGTGGCCTCCGGTGACATGGCGCACGCCACCCATCCCAACTACCCCGAGCGGCACGAGCCGGGCCACCTGATCGAGGTCAACGCGGGACCGGTGCTGAAGGTGCAGCCCAACCTTCGCTACGCCACCGACGGGCGCACCGCGGCGGCGTTCCAGCTGGCGTGCGACCAGGCCGGCGTGCCGTTGCAGCGCTACGAACACCGGGCCGATCTGCCGTGTGGGTCGACGATCGGCCCGATGACGTCGGCCCGCACCGGCATTCCGACGGTCGACGTGGGCGCCGCGCAGCTGGCGATGCACTCGGCGCGCGAGTTGATGGGCGCCGACGACGTCACCGCCTATTCGCTTGCGTTGCAGGCGTTCCTGTCACCGGGCTGAGTTCGCGGCGGACCATTGGACTGACGACCTAGTTTCTCGTTGGTGGTGGGTGTGGTTGGAAGGGTTGGTACCACCACCATTGGGCGCGTTCGCCGGTCGGTCCTCGGTAGGGGGCGACGGCGGGTGGGGGTTCGTCGGAGGGCCGCGCGAGTGATCGTGAGCTGAGTGGTCGGCCCGCAGCGTCGGTGACGACGAGGTGCTGGGCGGGTCCGGTGATGGTGATGTCGCCGCGATGGTGGGCCCGGTGGTGATACGGGCAGACCAGGACGAGGTTGAACAGTTCGGTGGGGCCGCCGTCTTCCCAGTGGCGGAGGTGGTGGGCGTGCAGCCCGCGGGTGGCGCCGCAGCCGGGGACCACACAGCAGCGGTCGCGGTGTTCGAGGGCGCGACGCAGCCGGCGACCCACGGTGCGGGTGGCCCGACCGCAGCCGACGACCTGGCCGTGGCGTTCGAACCAGACCTCGCAGGTGGCGTCGCAGGTCAGGTAGCGGCGCTCGTCGTCGGTGAGCAGCGGTCCCAGGTGCAGGGCCGCGATGCGTGACTCGAGGTCGAGATGCACGACGACGGTGGTGCGCTGCCCGTGAGGACGGCGGGTAGCTTCGGCGTCCCAGCCGGCCTCGATGAGCCGCATGAACCCGTCCACGGTGTTCGGGAAGGGTGGCGCCTGCTCGGAACCACCGTCGGCGTGGCCGGTGTGGTCGTTTTTCCAGTCGGTGATCAGTGCGTCGCGGTGTGAGTCGAGCGCGGCGTCGAAGGTCGCCGCTTCGTCGTGCGGGAGGGTGATCCGCCAGGTGGTGGACTGTTCGCCGTCGGTCTTGGTGATCGATCGCTGCGGTTCGGTCGAGGATCGGGATCGGGGCGTGGTTCGAGTTTGATCGCGGTGCGCAGTTGGCTGACCGTCGCGGATTCGGCGAGCTGCGCGTAGTGCTCGTCGGAGCCGTCGGCGGCGCGTTCGGCGATCACGCCGATCTGATCGAGTGAGTAGCGGCCTGCGCGCAGGCCTTCGGCGCAGCGGGGGAACTCGGCGAGTCGGTGGGCGACGGTGGCGATGGTTTCGGCGTTGCGTGGTGCGGTGCCGGTCTTCCACGCGATCAGCGCGGGGATGGAGCGGGCGCCCGTGATGCCTGCCAGGTTGCCGCGGTCGATCTCGGCGACGATGTCCACGATGCGTCCGTCGATGGCGTTGCGTTGGCCGGTCAACTCCGACAACTCCTCGAACAACACGTCGAGGCGCTCCTTCGGACTGAGCTCAGTCGCGAAAGATGTTGCAGTCGGGGACATAACGCCATCAAAGCAGAGGGGTACGACAAGTCTTGGTCGTCCGCATCCATCGGCAAGGGCAACGGTGGTTACGAAGTCGTCGACGTGCAGCACGTCCCGAGGCGGCAAGCGGACACGGCATCACCTCGCGATCTCCACTCCGCCTCGGCGCGCCCGAATATCCCGAGAACCTCGGGAAGCGGTGCATGAGCTCGAGCGGGGCCGACCAGAGTCAGGCTACCTGCGGAGGCGCGGCCGCCCGCAAACAGCGATCGCACGAGCCAGCTCGCGCAGGCCGAGCTGGTGGTGCAGGACACGAAGGACCTCAACCTGGTTGCGAGCTCGTGCGTCGCCGTCCGCGAGGTCGTGACTTGAAGGCTGGGCACATCGCGTCCGGAATTTGCGGAAAAGATCTTGCAGCATTCTTGTCGCCCGGCTGAGCTAGCGTCGCGGTCATGGCACTCAAGACCGAAAACATCACCTTCGACACCCCCGATCCCGAAGGGCTGGCCGCCTGGTGGGCCCGTGCACTCGACGGACAGGTAAATCCCATCGCTCCGCCGTTCTTCGTCGTCGTGAGCCGAGCGGACGGACCAGGCCTGGCCTTCCAGCAGGTACCCGATCCGACGCCCGGCAAGAACAAGGTGCACCTCGACTTCTCCACCGACGACGTGGAGGCCGAGGTCGCGCGACTCGTCGAACTCGGGGCCACCGAGACGGCGCGGAACAGCTTCGGTGACTTTGGCTGGGTCGTGCTCGCCGACCCCGAGGGCAACGCGTTTTGCGTGGCGCCGCACGCCTGACCCGCCCTGACGACGCGGTCCTGGAAGGATCGCGGCCATGCGACTCGGTGGCATAGTGCTCGCTGGGTGGTCGCTGTTCGGTCGCCGCCTGGAGCGCAGGGGCGTCGGCGCACCGCTGATCCTCGGCAGTGTCGTCTTGCACGGTGTCGGCGCCCCTGCCGCGGCGCGCGCATTCGCCCGCTCGCGAGCGAATGCGGTGTAAGCATCGCCGAGCGAATAAACTCACTCGGGTGACGTCCGGGTTCACCCACGAAGTAGACACCGTCCAGACCGCCGCAGCCACCCCCGATCAACCGCAGCCCTTCCGTGAGCTCGGACTCAAGGACGACGAGTATCAGCGCATCCGCGAGATCCTCGGCCGTCGTCCCACCGATGCCGAACTGGCGATGTACTCGGTGATGTGGAGCGAGCACTGCTCCTACAAGTCGTCCAAGGTGCACCTGCGCTACTTCGGCGAGACCACCACCGAGGCCATGCGGTCGACCATGCTTGCGGGCATCGGCGAGAACGCGGGCGTCGTCGACATCGGCGACGGCTGGGCGGTGACGTTCAAGGTCGAGTCCCACAACCACCCGTCGTACGTCGAGCCGTACCAGGGCGCTGCCACCGGCGTCGGCGGCATCGTCCGCGACATCATGGCGATGGGCGCCCGCCCGGTGGCCGTGATGGACCAGCTGCGGTTCGGTGCGGCTGACGCGCCAGACACCCGTCGCGTGCTCGACGGTGTGGTGCGCGGGATCGGCGGATACGGAAACTCCTTGGGCCTGCCGAACATTGGCGGTGAGACGATCTTCGACGCCTGCTATGCGGGCAACCCGCTGGTGAACGCGTTGTGCGTCGGCGTGCTGCGCAAGGAGGACCTGCACCTGGCGTTCGCGTCGGGCACGGGCAACAAGATCATCCTGTTCGGCGCGCGCACCGGCCTCGACGGCATCGGCGGCGTGTCGGTGCTCGCGTCGGAGACGTTCGGCGGCGACGAGGGCGACGGTCCGGGCCGCAAGAAGCTGCCCTCGGTTCAGGTCGGCGACCCGTTCATGGAGAAGGTGCTCATCGAGTGCTGTCTCGAGCTCTACGCCGCCGGGCTGGTGATCGGCATCCAGGACCTCGGCGGTGCCGGATTGTCCTGCGCCACCTCGGAACTCGCATCGGCCGGTGACGGTGGCATGTCCATCGAACTCGACAAGGTGCCGCTGCGCGCGAAGTACATGACGCCCGCCGAGGTGCTGTCCAGCGAGTCGCAGGAACGCATGTGCGCGGTCGTCTCGCCCGAGAACGTCGACGCCTTCATGGCGGTGTGCCGCAAGTGGGAGGTGCTGGCCACCGTCATCGGTGAGGTCACCGACGGCGACCACCTGCAGATCACCTGGAACGGCGAGACCGTGGTCGACGTGCCGCCCCGCACCGTCGCTCACGAGGGGCCCGTCTACGAGCGGCCGGTCGTCCGGCCCGACACCCAGGACGCGCTCAACGCCGACACCTCGGCCGGCTGCCGCGACCCGAGCACCGGCGACGAGTTGCGCGCGACGCTGCTGGCGCTGGTGGGCAGCCCGCATCTGTGCAGCCGCGCCTTCATCACCGAGCAGTACGACCGCTACGTGCGCGGCAACACCGTGCTCGCCGAGCACGCCGACGGCGGCGTGCTGCGCATCGACGAGGCAGACCGGGCGCGGCATCGCGTTGTCCACCGACGCATCGGGCCGGTACACCGCGCTCGACCCCTACACCGGGGCGCAGCTGGCGCTCGCCGAGGCGTACCGCAACGTCGCGGTCACCGGGGCCATCCCCGCCGCCGTCACCAACTGCCTGAACTTCGGCTCGCCCGAGGACCCCGGCGTGATGTGGCAGTTCTCCCAGGCCGTCCGCGGGCTCGCCGATGGCTGTGTGGCGCTTGGCATTCCGGTGACCGGCGGCAACGTCAGCTTCTACAACCAGACCGGCACCACCGCCATCCATGCCGACTCCGGTGGTCGGCGTGCTCGGGCGTCTTGGAGGACGTGAGCCGACGGGTTCCGACGGCTTTCGGCTCCGAACCCGGTGAGACGCTGATCCTGCTCGGCGACACCCGCGACGAGTTCGACGGCTCGATCTGGGCTCAGGTCACCGCCGACCACCTCGGCGGCGTGCCGCCCAAGGTCGACCTTGCCCGCGAGAAGCTGCTGGCCGAGGTGCTGGCGGCGGGGTCGCGGGACGGGCTGGTCTCGGCCGCCCACGACCTGTCCGAGGGCGGGCTGGCGCAGGCGGTCGTCGAGGCGGCCCTCGCGGGCGAAACCGGTTGCCGCCTGGTACTTCCCGAGGGTGCCGACCCGTTCGTCGCGTTGTTCTCCGAGTCCGCGGGCCGGGTGCTTGTCGCGGTGCCGCGCACCGAGGAGAGCCGGTTCGTCTCGATGTGCGAGGCCCGCGGGCTGCCCGCCGCCCGGATCGGCGTGGTCGACGAAGGCAGTGACTCCATCGAGGTGCAGGGGCAGTTCACCGTCTCGCTGGCCGAACTGCGGAGCACGTCGGAGGGCGTGCTTCCCGGACTGTTCGGGTGAGGGCCCCGGCCAACACTCGACATCCCCTCTTGCTGTGGGCCTGGGGTCAGGTCCGACTCGACTTCACCGGCTTCGCGGTGGGTGCGCTGTTCTTCTGCCTGTCCTTGACGCCGTCGCTGCTCCCGCGGGACTGGTTGTTCGCCGGGCTGATCGGTGGACTGAACGCCATGATCGGCTACGGGATCGGCGTCGTCATTGGAAAGGGCTTCCACCGCTTCGTACTTCACCACCGACACTGGTGGCCGCCGCCGAAGCGGGTGTTGTACTGGATGAAGGCGGCCGTCATCGCGACGGCCATCACCTCGGGCCTGCTGGTGCTCGTCCCCGCGGCCGGGTGGCAGCGCCAGGTGTCGGCGCTCATGGGCATTCAGGGTCCCAGCACCGTGGGTTACCTGCGCACGATGGTGGTCGCGATCGTCGTCGGTGCGGCCTGCCTTGCGGTGTCGCGCATCGTGCTCGACGTGATCAAGCTGCTGGCCCGCACCCTCATCCGACGGTGGCACCTGCACCACGAGGTGGCGCTGGCCATCGGCACGGCGATCGTCGTCGTCGTGCTCGTCACGCTGATCAACGGCGTGCTGTACCGCGGTTTCCTGGCGGGTGCCAGCCGCGTGTTCCAGCCGCAGAACTCCGAGACCGGCTCCGGTATCAGCCAACCCCAGTACCCCGAACGATCGGGCAGTCCAATGTCGTTGGCGCCGTGGAACACCCTCGGTTTCCAGGGCCGCAACTTCGTGGCCTCCGGACCCCGCGCCGCCGACCTGACCAAGCTCAACGGACGACCCGCCAAGGAGCCCATCCGCGTGTACGCGGGACTGCAGACCGCCGACAGCGACGAGGACCGGATGGACGTCGTCGTGCGCGAGCTCGAACGCACCGGCGCGTTCGCCCGCAAGGTGCTGGTGATCATCCCAACCACCGGCACGGGATGGGTGAATCCCGAAGCGGCACGGGCGATCGAGACGATGTACAACGGCGACACCGCGTCGGTCGCCGTGCAGTACTCGTACCTGCCCAGCTGGATCTCGTTCCTGGCGGACCGCGAGAAGTCAGTCAAGTCCGGGCGGCTGCTGATCGACACCGTCCACGACCGCTGGAGCAGGCAACCGGCGGGCGAACGGCCAAAGTTGGTGCTGTACGGCGAGAGTCTCGGCTCGCTGGCAGGCCAGGGCGCGTTCCCGTGGCTGCCCGACATCGCCGCGATGGACTTCTCCGCCGTGCTGTGGGTGGGACCGCCACACGAGAGCTCACTGTGGAGCGGCCTGGTGGAACGGCGCGACCCCGGCACGCCCGAAGTCCAACCGCGCTACGACGACGGGCGGACCGTGCGGTTCTCCCAGGCCACAGACGCCGCGGACATCACAAGCATCGCCGCCCCGCCGTGGGAGGGCACGCGGGTGTTGTTCCTCCAGCACGCGTCAGACCCCATCGTCTGGTGGTCGCCCAATCTGGTGTTCTCGCAGCCGGATTGGCTCGACGAGCCACCAGGAAGGGACCGCACCGCGTCGATGCGGTGGTACCCGATCATCACCTTCTGGCAGGTGGGCGCTGACATGACCAACGCCAGCGGGGTGCCAGGTGGGCACGGCCACAACTACGGCTACTCGGTGCTGGACGGCTGGGCCGCCGTGGCGCCACCCGACGGGTGGACGCCCGCCGACACCGAACGCGTGCGGACGGCCTTGCAAGAGTCCGACGGTGCCGACGGGCCAGAATACTAGTGCACGCCAAGAAGATTCGTGCCCTTGCCGGTGCGGCGGCGTTGGTGGGCTGGAGTGGTTTCGTCGCACCGCGGATCCCGCCCCGCTGGCAGGTGCCGATGCACGCCACGTTGAGTGCGGCGCTCGTCGCATCCACGCGCGCCCCGCTCGGGCTGGGCCCACCCGCGGTGTGGCGGGGGCTGCGGCTCGGCACGGCTACGGCGACGGTGGTGTTCCTCGGCGTCGCGGCCTCGACACGCATCCCGCGGGTGCGGGCGGACATGGCCGCCCGCGAGCTTCCCGAGTCCACCGTCGGTTGGCTCGCGGTGCGCATCCCGTTGGGCACCGTGTGGTCAGAGGAGGCGGCGTTCCGCGCCGCGCTTGGCACCGTCGCTGCGGAGGCCTTCGGGCCCAGGTGGGGCCCGGTTCTGCAGGCGACCGCCTTCGGGTTGTCCCACGTCCCCGACGCCAAGGCGATGGGGGAGCCCGTCGTGGGCACCGTGCTGGTGACGGGTGTCGCGGGCTTGGCGTTCGCCTGGTGCTACGAACGGTCGGGCAGCCTGCTCGCGCCGATCCTGACGCACCTGGCGAGCAATGAGGCGGGGGCCGTGGCCGCGGTGCTCGTGCAGCGCGCGGGCCTGCGTCAGACGTCGCGCGCGTCCGCCCGCAGCTGATGCGGTTCGGTGTCCTGGTCGTCGATGCCGAAGGCGATGACGCGGCGCGGCGTGATCCGGATGATCGCGGTGTCGAGTTCGTCGCCTGCCGCGCCCACGTTCGTCGACTCCTCGCGCGAGCGCTCGTCCGCGGATGGCACCTGGGCTTGCTCGGCGGTGCCGCGGATCTCCAGGCACCGCACCCGCCATGGGTCGCGGGACGCGATGTCGTCGACCACGAAGGCGACGTTGGGGTTGGTCGCGAGGTTGCGGTACTTCTGACTCTTCGACATCCGGTAGCCCGAGACGTCGATGGTGCCGAGGTCGGCGTTGAACGTGAACCCCACCGGGCTCACCTGGACGGTGCCGTCGGGCTGGACGGTGGCCAGCCGACCGAGGTCGGCGTCCGCCATGTAGTCGAGCTCGTGTTGCTTGAACGTCATGCCGCCACGGTAAGACCTCAACGCCGCTTGAGGTCAACCGTCACGGGTTGATGGTGTGCTCGCCGACCTGACGGCCCCACACGTAGTCGACGAACATCGGTGACCCGAGCTCGATGTGGTTGTACGGAGCGATGCTGACTCCGGTGTCCATCACCAGGTACGGAAAGGGATACAGGTCCTTGGTCACCTTCTGCCAGCACCCGGGCTGCCCCTCGGGTCCGCCGTGCGCGTTGATGCGAGGCAGGTTGTCCGGGTAGACGTATGCGTTCGGCGCTCCGAAGCCGAGGATGGTGCCGTACTGAGCGAGGGAGTACCCGTTGCCGCCGAGCGTCCGGGCGACGAGCGGTTGCACGTCGTGGAAGTTGCGGATAGTGCAGAGGATCATGCCGCGGTAGTCGTCGAGCAGCTTCGACGTGGGCAGCATGTCGGCGGCACCGCGCACCAGGTACGGCCCGGCGCGTTCGAAGCTGTCGGCGGCCGTGTTGCCGAATCCGACGGCGGCCATCAGCGCGGCGTCCACGTTCGCGCGCTCGTCGTTCAAGGTGCGTGCGGTGGAGACCGCGTTGTCCAGCCCGCTCCACAGGTCCGGCGAGGCGTCGGCGTACACGTCGGCCAGCGCCGCCGTCTGCGCGATGTCGTTGCGCAACTGCGGCATTCGCGGGTTCAGGTCGTCGAGGACGACGTTCGCGTGCTCGAGTGACTGCCCGAACCGATCACCCTGCCCGGTCAGCGCCTCAGCGGTGGCGGTCAGGATGGCGTTGAGCTTGATCGGGTCGACCTTCTCCGCGATGGCCGTGACCGTCTCGAACAGCGTGTTGAACTCCGTGGTGACCGACTGCGCCGGGATGACGGCGCCAGCCGAAATAGGTTGGGGCGATGCGCTTTTCGGGGAACTGAAGGCGACGTACTTGTTGCCGAACACGGTGCTGGCGCGGATGTCGGCCACGACGTTCGACGGGATCAGGTGCAAGTACTTCGGATCGACGTCGAGGGCCACCATGGCCTGCTGGCCGTCGTCATGTGGCGCCGCCGTGATTCCGGTGACCCGTCCGATCTCGACGCCGTTGAACGTGACCTTCGATCCGGGGTCGACCACCAGGCCCGCCCGCGGCGACTCGACGTTGAGCCGCTCGCGTGATGTGAAGGTGCCCCGGAACTGCATGGCGATCAACGCTGCCACCCCCGCGATGACGACCAGGAACACCGCTCCGGCCACCTTGTACGGCGGCGCGTGGCGGTCGATCGACGGCGGTTTTTGCGACATTTTCCAGGCACAATAAGGTATGGCGTCGCGTCGCAGTCCGGATCCGACGAGAACTCGCGAAGCCGTGTGGGCACTGGCTGATTGGCTGCGCGACGGAGAACTGTCCCCACCCGACCGGTCCGGGCTCGGCGACGCCGTCCGGTTGACCGCCCGCACGCTGGCCGCGCAGGCGCCCGGCGCGACGGTCGAGCTCAGGGTCCCGCCATTCGTTGCCGTGCAGTGCATTTCGGGGTTGTCCCACACCAGGGGCAATCCACCCAACGTGGTCGAGACCGACGCGCGCACCTGGCTGTTGCTCGCGACCGGGCTGCTGGCGTTGCGCGACGCCGTCGCCGACGGGTCGCTGCGGCTCTCCGGGTCCCGCGCCGCCGAGCTAGCCGACTGGCTACCTGTCGTCGGGTTGGCGAAATGAAAGCCCCCGGCCCGGCGTTGGAAGAACAGTCGACATCGTCGTTCGATTCCACTATCGGGCGCGCGAACCCTTAGACTGAGCAACGTCACCCACCGCCCCCAGGGAGCAGCCATCGTGACCATCGAGCCGCCTGAAGACGACCCGAAAGAGGAATGTGGCGTCTTCGGCGTCTGGGCACCAGGCGAGCAAGTGGCGAAGCTCACTTATTTCGGGCTTTATGCGCTACAACACCGTGGCCAGGAAGCGGCGGGCATCGCCGTAGCCGACGGGTCCCAGGTGCTGGTGTTCAAGGATCTCGGCCTCGTCAGCCAGGTATTCGACGAGCCGACGCTGGCCGCCATGGAGGGCCACGTCGCCATCGGGCACTGCCGCTACTCCACCACGGGCTCCACCACGTGGGAGAACGCGCAGCCGGTGTTCCGCAACACCGCCGCGGGTACCGGCGTAGCCCTCGGCCACAACGGAAACCTCGTCAACACCACCGAACTTGCGGCCAGGGCGCGCGACGCCGGACTCATCGGCATGCGCGGCGCGGCGGCGGCCACCACCGACTCCGACATCCTGGGTGCACTGCTCGCCCACGGGGCCGCCGACTCCACCCTCGAACAGGCCGCACTTGACCTGCTGCCGACCGTGCGCGGCGCGTTCTGCCTGACCTGGATGGACGAGAACACGCTCTACGCCGCCCGCGACCCACACGGCGTCCGGCCGCTGTCGCTCGGCCGGCTGGACCGCGGCTGGGTGGTCGCCTCCGAGACGGCCGCGCTCGACATCGTCGGCGCATCGTTCGTGCGCGACATCGAGCCGGGTGAGCTCCTGGCCATCGACGCCGACGGCGTGCGCTCCACCCGGTTCGCCAACCCCACGCCCAAGGGCTGCGTGTTCGAGTACGTGTACCTGGCCCGGCCGGACAGCATCATCGGCGGCCGGTCCGTGCACGCCACCCGCGTGGAGATCGGCCGACGGCTGTCCGCCGAGAAGCCCGTCGAAGCCGACCTGGTCATCGGCGTCCCGGAGTCGGGCACCCCGGCCGCCGTCGGATACGCCCAGGGCTCCGGCATCCCCTACGGCCAGGGCCTGATGAAGAACGCCTACGTCGGCCGCACGTTCATCCAGCCGTCGCAGACCATCCGGCAGCTGGGCATCCGGCTGAAGCTCAACCCGCTCAAGGAAGTCATCCGCGGCAAGCGGCTGATCGTCGTCGACGACTCGATCGTGCGCGGCAACACCCAGCGCGCGCTCATCCGGATGCTGCGCGAAGCGGGCGCGCTCGAGGTGCACGTCCGGATCGCGTCGCCGCCGGTCAAGTGGCCCTGCTTCTACGGCATCGACTTCGCCACCCCGGCCGAGCTCATCGCCAACGCGGCCAGCATCGGCGCCGATGAGGCGGACATGGTCGAGGGCGTGCGGCGGGCCATCGGCGCTGACACCCTCGGCTACATCAGCCATCAGGGCATGATCGCCGCCACCGAACAGCCCGCTTCACGGCTCTGCTCGGCCTGCTTCGACGGCAACTACCCGATTGAACTGCCCAGCGAGAGCGCACTCGGCAAGAACGTCATCGAGCACATGCTCGCCAACGCGGCCCGCAGCGGGGCACCGGTGGCGGACAACGACAACGTCTCGGCGCTGCGCCGCCCCTGAGTCTTACTGCGGCTGAGGCGAACTCAGCCTGACCAAGTGCTTGCGCCCACCCCGTGACGCGGTGCCGTCGCCGTGAAGCGCCTTGGTCACCGCGTCGCGGTAGCCGGTGCGTCCGCCGGGCGGCGGCGGAATGACGCCATCGATGTCGTGTTCGGAGCCCACTGCGTCGCAGTGCAGAGACTCCACCAACGGCCGCGCCAGCCCCGACGGGATCGGCGTCACCAGACCCACCCACCAGCTCGCGATCGTCGGAGTCAGGAAGGGCAGCACGATGATCACGCGCCTACGCAGGCCCGCCACCTCGGCGTACCCCTGCATGGCGTCGCCGTACTCCATCACGTCGGGCCCGCCGACGTCCCAGGTGCGGGATTCGGGCACCGGCGCGACGGCGGCCTCGACGAGGTAGTGCAACACGTCGTCGATCGCGATGGGCTGAATCTGGTTGTGCACCCACCTCGGCGCCGTCATCACCGGCAGCCGGTCGGTGAGGTGGCGGATCATCTCGAACGACGCCGAGCCGGACCCGACGACGATGCCCGCCTGCAGCACGACGGCCTCGATGCCCGAGTCGATCAGGATGTCGCCGACCGCGGTCCGCGACCTCAGATGAGGAGACAGGTCGGCGACGTCGCCGTCGGGATGCAACCCCGACAGGTAGACGATTCGCCGCACCCCGGCCTGGATCGCGGCGGCGACGACATTGCGCGCCGCCTCCGCCTCTTCGGAGACGAAGTCCGGGGACGTGCCCATCGAATGAACGAGGTAGTAGACGACGTCGACGTCCCGGAACGCCGCGACCAACGAAGCGGGGTCACCAAGATCGCCCCGCGCCACCTCTACCTGGCTGCGCCACGGTGCGTCGTCGAGCTTTGCGGGATCGCGCGCCAGAGCGCGGACGGGGTGACCGTGCTCTAGCAGCATGGGCACCAAATGACCGCCGATGTACCCGGTCGCCCCAGTCACCAGGCAGCGGCTTGTCTCATTCTCCGGCACCAGACCTCCATCAGTCATGACCGTGTCCACAAGGAATTCGTAGCGACGGCGCCGATGGATTACCCGCTATCGGGGATTCGAACGTTTCGTCACTGCAGACGCTCCGAATCGTGCCGGACGCCTGCCGCGTGCACCGCCACGGTGCAGACCGGTACCCTTGGGCGCGATGAGCGAGGGCAAGCGGGCCGAGGGGCACGGCACCTCCTATGCATCGGCCGGGGTGGACATCGAGGCGGGTGACAGGGCCGTCGAGTTGTTCAAGCCGTTGGCCAAGAAGGCGACGCGACCCGAGGTGCGCGGCGGGCTGGGCGGCTTCGCCGGGCTGTTCGCGCTGCGCGGTGGATACCGCGAACCCCTGCTCGCCTCCTCGACCGACGGCGTCGGAACGAAGCTGGTGATCGCACAGGCCATGGACAAGCACGACACCGTCGGGCTGGACCTGGTCGCGATGGTCGTCGACGACCTGGTGGTGTGCGGAGCCGAACCGCTGTTCCTTCAGGACTACATAGCCGTCGGCCGCACGGTGCCCGAGCGCGTCGCCGAGATCGTCTCCGGCATCGCCAACGGCTGCGTGCTGGCCGGCTGCGCGCTGCTGGGCGGCGAAACCGCCGAGCACCCAGGGCTGATGGCACCCGATCACTACGACATCTCCGCGACTGGCGTGGGCGTCGTCGAGGCCGACGACGTGCTCGGACCCGACCGCGTGAAGCCCGGTGACGTGATCATCGCGATGGCGTCCACCGGGCTGCACAGCAACGGCTACTCGCTGGCCCGCAAGGTGCTGCTGGAGATCGACCGCGGCAACCTGGCCGGGCACGTCGAGGAATTCGGCCGCACGCTCGGCGAGGAGCTACTGGAGCCCACCCGGATCTACGCCAAGGACTGCCTTGCGCTGGCCGCCGAGACGCAGGTGCGCACGTTCTGTCACGTCACTGGCGGCGGGCTGGCAGGCAATCTCGAGCGGGTGATCCCGAACGGTCTGGTCGCGGAGATGGACCGTGGAACATGGACGCCCGCACCGGTGTTCGCGATGATCGCCCAGCGCGGGCGCATCGAACGAGCCGAGATGGACAAGACGTTCAACATGGGCGTCGGCATGGTCGCACTGGTGGCGCCGGAGGACACCGACCGCGCGCTGGCCATCCTCACCGCCCGGCATCTGGACTGCTGGACGCTCGGCACCGTCAAGAAGGGCAAGAAAGGCGAGCCGCGCACGCAGCTCGTCGGCCAGCACCCGCGATTCTGATGGGCGACCACGCCGACGGCGAAATGCCGTTCAGCGGCGCCAGTCGTCTTCTTCGACCCACTCATCCGGAATGTCATCGGGTATCACCCGACTGCCGTTGGGGTCGTCTGCGTGCGACAGTTCACGCTGTAGCTGCGTGAAATCGGTCTGCGGTGAGCTGTACTTGAGCTCACGAGCGACCTTGGTCTGCTTCGCCTTTGCCCGGCCGCGGCCCATGGGGGACCCCCTCGCGCAATAACGGAGCGGCCCGATGTTCAGGCGGCTCCGATCTGAGTGTGTTTATCGTCCTGTGAACACCTTACCGTGCCCCGCTGGCTCGTGCTGGCAGGCCCGGCCCAGCGCAGCCGGACGACGGCGGCTCAGCGTCTTTCGCTGCGCAGGCGCTGGATGGCCAACCGTCCTGCGCCGACCGTGTCCTCGGGTGGCAGCGAATCGGCATCGATGACGGCGGCCACCTCCGACTCACCACCGGTGGTCAGTGGGGTGTCCGCAGGCAAGCCCCGTTTGAGCAGTGCGAGGGCGATGGGTCCAAGGTCGACGTGGTCGACGACGGTGCCGAGGCGTCCGACCGACTTCCCGTCGCTGAGCACGGGATCGCCAGTGGCGGGCCGGTCCGACGACCCGTCCAGGTGCAGCAGGACCAGCATGCGGGGCGGTTTGCCCACGTTGTGGACCCGCGCGACCGTCTCCTGCCCGCGGTAGCACCCCTTGTTCAGGTGCACGGCGCCTTCGCCTGGTCCGCCGATCCAGCCAACTTCGTGAGGGATGGTCCGGTCGTCGGTGTCGACGCCGAGCCGCGGCCGCAGCGCCTCCACGCGCTGCGCCTCGTACGCCCACACGCCTGCCGGCCGGGCGCCCGCGGCGAGCAGCTTCTCGCGCACCTCCGCGGCGTGCTCGCGCGGCACCACGACGTCGAGCCCCGAACCGGCGAGCCTGCGCACGAAACCGCCACCCACCAGCGGAAGCGCTCTCCACGCCTCGGGTACCGTGTCCAGTCCGAGCGCCGCGCGCACAGCGGCGTCGCTGCCGGGACCGAGCAGCGACAGCACGGCCATGTCCGCGGGCTCGACGGTGACGTCGGCGCGGAAGATCATCTTGCGCAGGTACGCCAGCAAAGGCTCGGCGCGCGAGGCTTCGGTGTCGAGGATCGTGACGCCGTCGAGCTGCGTCTGCACCCAGTGATCCTCGACACGGCCCTGTCCATCGAGGTTGAGATTCTCGGTGACGGCGCCGTCGGGGAGTTCGCTGACGTGCTGCGTGGAGATGGTGTGCAGCCAGCTGCGCCGATCGGGGCCGGAAAGTTGCAGCACGGCACGGTGTGAGCGGACGACCAGGACGACGGCGTCGGTGGCCGCCCGTTGCTCGCCGAAGGGATCGCCATAGTGCCAGACGGCGCCTGCGTCGGGACCGTGCTCAGGTGCGGGAACTGCAGACATGAGTCAACTCTACGGCTGTTGCGGCCGGTTACGATCCTGCCCCATGGCGACCAGACGCGAGTTCGTCGTCGCGCTCGACGGGCGGGTGCTCGAGCCCGACGCTCCGCACCTGCGTGCCGACGATCCGTTGTTCAGCCGCGGCGACGGGGTGTTCGAGACGCTGCTGCTGCGCGACGGCCGACCGGCGCTGCTCGAACTCCATCTGGCCCGGCTGGGCACCTCCGCAGCGCTCACCGCGTTGCCTCCGCCCGACCTCGAGGCGATGCGTGCCGCGGTCGCGGTCGCGGTCGCGGAGTGGGGCACGGGCAGTGAGGCGGTGGTGCGGCTGGTGCACGGCTGTGGTCGCGACGGCGTTGCCGTCGCGTTCGTCGCGGTCGCGCCCGTGCCCGACCGGGTCGCCGTGGCCCGGCGCGACGGGGTGTCCGCGGTGACGCTGGACCGCGGAGGATCTGCCGCCGCCGCGCCGTGGTCGTTGGCGGCCGCCAAGTCAACGTCGTACGCGGCCAACGCTGCCGCGTTGCGTCACGCCGCGCGGGCCGGGGTCGGCGACGTCGTCTTCCTGAGCACCGAAGGCTTCGTGCTGGAGGGGCCCCGCTCGACCGTGGTGATCGCATCCGACGGCGTGCTGGTGACGCCGCCAACGTCGCTGCCGATCCTGCCGGGCACCACCGCACAGGCGCTGTTCGCGGCCGCGCACGAGCGCGGGTGGGCGTGTCGGGAGTCGATGCTATCGGTTGCGGATCTCTTTGCTGCCCAAGGTGTTTGGCTGCTGTCCAGCATCACGTTGGCGGCCCGCGTGCACACGCTCGACGGCATGCCGCTGCCGGAGTCACCGATGGGTGCCGAGCTGACTGCACTCGTCGACGCTGCGGTCGCGGGCCGACCCTGATTCGCGACGCCAAAATCGGTTGTCGGTCCTCCCGTTCGGGAGTACGGTCGCTCGTACACGAGAAGGGAGGTGGTCCGAGATTTTGATTGACTCATGGACATGTGAGGTGGCTGCCCGCTAGCAGCACCGGGTATTCGTTGCCCTACGCCGGATAACCGCGCGCGCTGGCGAATTCCCTGCAGTCACCCGGCCCCCGAGCCGCTCGGTCCGTCCAACCAGGTACCAAGGCTCGGGGGCCGCTCCATGTCTGGAGGACTACCGGGTTCGGCACGCTCGCGGACGTCAACGACAGCGGTCGACGACCGCGCGACCGTGCTGGCTTAGCCGGCGGGTCCCGGTGCCTTGTCGGCACACGCCTGCTGAGCCTGCGCCCAGGCCTGCGCATCGACCCCGGGCGGCGCGCCCGGGCCGAGCGGTGGATTCGGCACCCCGTGCTCTGCCAGGCAGGCGGCGTACGCGCCGTGCCCGGTGGCGGACGAAGTGGTGGATTGACCGGCGGTCGGCGCCGGTGCGGTTTCGGACGATCCGCAGGCGGCCAGCAGCGCCGCGGCGGCGCATCCCGCCGCCAGAAGACGACGTCGCACTAGCCGACGAACCGGGTGAGCCGTGCGGAGAGGTGTGGCACCAGACCGCCGTCGGCGTCGACGCGTTCCTCGACGTAGGCCAGGTCACCGCCGTCGACGATTCCGTACAGCCGCTTGGCCCCACCGACCAGTGCACCGGACTTGCTGCGGGCCAGTGCGTCGGTGGCCAATTCCCACGACGACAGGTTCAGCGGGTAGCCGTAGAACAGTTCGACGTAGCCGCTGGAATGAGCGAGCAGCAATTCGATTGCCTGGGACTCGCCGGGGTCGCTCGGGTCGTTGACGAACCGCCAGAACCCGGTTTCGCGCAGCCCGGGCGCCTCGTAGTCGCCCGACCCGGTCAACCGCCACGACCGGGCTTCCCAGTTGAGGTAGTCGCCGCCGTCGTGGGACACCACGATCTGCTGGCCGAACCGGTAGTCGCCGTGGGAGCCGCGGCCCTCGCCCTCGCCGCGCCACACCCCGACGAGCGGCAACAGGGCGAGCAAGGCGTCACTGAGGTTGACACCCTCGCGCAGGTTGGCGGTGTCGGTGGGCAGCGGCAGGTCGTCGAACGACGGGACGTTGCGGGCTGCCGTTACCTTGGCGCGTTCAGCGGCCGCGGCGACGGCCTCGTCGCCGGAGGTCGGGAAGGCCGGTTCGGACGCGCCGTCGCCTGTGGTCACAGTTCGTCGGTGATCAGCCGGTACACCGCGTACAGCGCGAACCAGGTGATGACGACGACGGCCGCCACGAGCATGATCTCGAAGAAGAGCACCACAGTGCGAGTCTAAATCCTCGGAGTAGGCGCAGCCGCATCGACGACGCCCACGAGCGTGCGTGAAATGTCACTCACACACGCCCGCGCACGGCAGGCGTTGGGTCAGGCGACCTTGACGTCGACTTCGTGGATGCCCGCGCCCGACGGCGCGACGCTGGCATCGCCGTTGCCCGCAGGCGACAGGGCGCGCAGCGTCCACGTGCCGGGGGCGGCGAAGAAGCGGAAGTCGCCGGTGGCCGATGCGACGACCTCGGCGGTGAACTCGTCGCTCGCGTCGAGCAGACGCACGAACGCCCCGCCGACGGACTGGCCGGAGCCGTCCAGGACGCGGCCCGTGATGACCGTCTCCTTCTCGAGGTCAACGTTGGCGGGCAACGCAATTCCTTGTTTCGGTGCAGAGCACATAATTAACTTCCCAACTCGATCGGGGCACCCACGAGGGAGCCATATTCCGTCCAACTGCCGTCGTAGTTCTTGACGTTCTGATGGCCCAACAGTTCCTGCAGCACGAACCAGGTGTGCGACGAGCGCTCACCGATGCGGCAGTACGCGATGGTCTCCTTCTGGCCGTCCAGTCCCGCTTCGGCGTACAGCTTGGCGAGGTCCTCGTCGGACTTGAAGGTTCCGTCGTCGTTGGCCGCCTTGCTCCACGGAACGTTGATCGCGCCCGTGATGTGCCCGGGGCGCTGGCTCTGCTCCTGCGGCAGGTGGGCGGGGGCCAGGATCTTGCCGGAGAACTCGTCGGGGGAGCGGACGTCGACGAGGTTCTTGGTGCCGATGGCCGCGATGACCTCGTCGCGGTAGGCCCGGATGCTGTTGTCGAGCGGTTGCGCCGAGTACGACGTCGAGGGGCGCTCGACCTTGTCGGCGGACAGCGGGCGTCCGTCGAGTTCCCACTTCTTGCGGCCGCCGTCGAGCAGCTTGACGTCCTGGTGGCCGTACAGCTTGAAGTACCAGTAGGCGTAGGCGGCGAACCAGTTGTTGTTTCCGCCGTAGAGGATGACGGTGTCGTCATTCGAGATGCCCTTGTCGGACAACAGCTTCGAGAACTGCTGGGCGTCGACGAAGTCGCGCTTGACCGGGTCCTGCAGGTCGGTCTTCCAGTCCAGCTTGACCGCACCGGCGATGTGCGCGGTGTCGTAGGCGCTGACGTCCTCGTCGACCTCGACGAAGACGGTATTGGGAGCCTCGAGGTTGTTCTCCGCCCATTCGGCTGAGACCAGGACGTCGGAGCGAGCCATGTAGGAATCCTTTCGGGTACTTCGGTTTCGGGGGTCAAGCGGTTGCGGGTGCCCGGCGCAGGCGTGCGACGAGCGGGTACAGCTGGCAGCCCAGGCAGATGCCGAAGGCCGCATTGAGGAAGGCCGCGATCAACGCGAAGGCGGTGAGCACGAGTCCGAGCGTGGTCAACCCGGTGGCGAATCCGACGGTGCCGACGACCGCGAACAGGAATCCGACCAGCTGCGCGAACTTGAGTGGCGGAACGGGCTCGCGCTCGGTCACCGGGCCGAGCCGGGGTGCCACGAATGCGGCGAAGATCCGGCCGTACGGATGCTTGCGAGGTCCGCCGACGGCGCCGATGGCGAACACGACGGTCTGCAGGCCGAGGATCACCGCGGCCGCGATGGGGCTGAAAGCCGACACGATGAGGGTGGCGACGATGACGGCCGTGGTCACCCACGCGGTGAAGCGCGGTCCGCGGACGTCGACCTGGTCCGGTCCGGCGGTCTTGTTCGACATGAGAATGCTCCTGATTGTTGTCAAAGACGGTCGTGGGCATGCCACAGAGGGCTGCTCCGAGGGCGGCGCGAAGAAGGGGCGCGGCTACTCAGCAGCTACGACAACAACAGCAACAACCCGCGACGCGGCACAGATCGACTGTGCGGCGCTTGGTGAGCCGAAGCTCGAGGCGGGCAGACACGTCGGACAGCTTACCCAAAGACATGGCGTTCAAGCCAATAGCGGTTCGAGGGCGGACCGCAGGTCAGCGGCCCTTGGCACTCCGCTGATGCGATACCGCGGGCGGCCGTCGGCGCCGAACACGATCGTGGTGGGCAGCGACATCACCGAAAGGCGCTTCGCCTGCTCCGGATTGGCATCCATGTCGACCTCGACGTGGGCCACCGCAGGTAGCTCCTCGCACACCTGGTCGACCACGCGCCGGACCGCCGCACACGGACCGCACCATTCGGCGCTGAAGTGCAAGACGGTGGGTCCGGTGGTGGACAGGCCCAGGTCGGAGGTGTCCACGTCGGCGGCCTTCGCCGCGTCGCGAAGCATCCCGGACCGCAGCGTGATCAGCCGCCCGATGACGTACGCGACGCCCAACGCGGCGACGGTCACCGCGAGTACGACGACGACAGAGGAACTCATGATTGTTTGAACCCACTGAGAGGCACGGTTACTCCCTTGGTGATGCCTTCGATGATGACGTCGGAGCCCCGGGCGCCCTCGCTGGTCGGCGCGACCCCGAACGGCAGCTTCAGGCCGGGGATCGTGGTGGTGAAGGCGGCCAGCACCGCCGCCAGCTTGGCCTCGGGTACTTCCTGGTCGGCGGTCCCGGCACCCATGAGCACCCCGGTCGCGGTGACGGCGAGGGTGGTCCGGTCGGGGCCGGTGACGTCGAGGTCCACCGAGACGCTGACCTTCTCGTCGAAGTCCGCCGACACCGGAGTTCCGGTGAAGACCAGTCCCTTGTTGCCGGAGATGCCCGATTCCGTCGTCCCGCCCGTCGGGTCGTTGGTCTCCTTCGGCGGCGCGTCGACCAGCAGGTCCTTGATGCCCATGAAACGGCCGACGTGCGTGGAGTCGACGATGATGCGGCTCTCCAGCTCCGCGACCGGGAGTGTGGCGTCCTCGTTGGCCAGCCACGACGTGTGACGTAGCTCGACCGAATGCATGGTCGACTCCAGCGAGACCTTGCCCACGACCGGGTGTGCGACGCCGCCGGCGCGGAGCTCCACCTCGTCGTAGTGGTGACGCAGAGCTTGAGTCGTGAACGGGAATCCGAGGATGCCGACCCAGGGGTCGAAACCTAGGTCGTTCGCCTGACGAACGCTGCGCGCCCAGTGGTACTCGGCGTAGATGGCGCCGCCGAAGTCGGCGCCGACGGCTGCCACCACCAGCGTCGCCACCGTCGCGACGAGTCCGATCAACAGCTTGCGCACCCGCACATTCTGGCGCACGTGGTCGGGGGCGTCGGCGGGCAGGAGCGGAGCGACCGGGGGGGCTCGGGGCGGAGGGCGTCGGCGGGTAGGAGCGGAGCGACCGGGGAGGTGCCGGCGGGTAGGAGCGGAGCGACCGGGGATGGCGTCGGCGGGCAGGAGCGGAGCGACTCGGGGAGGGCGTCGGCGGGCAGGAGCGGAGCGACTCGGGGAGGGCGTCGGCGGGCAGGGAGCGAAGCGACCGGGGGAGGGTGCCAGCTCAGCGCGGCTAATTAGCAGGTGGCACGCTATCGTTAGTCCATCGTTGGTCGGTAACGGCCACGTGTCAGCCATGAATCTGGGAGATGACCTGACATCGACGCCGACGTCTGATCCTCTTCCCGGGACGTCCTGGAGGACCCGTTGGACTTATTACTACTGACCGTCGACCCGCACCCCGAATCAGTACTGCCTGCGCTGGCGCTGCTCGCTCACCACGTGCGGTCTGCGCCGACCGAGGTGTCTTCGCTCTTGGAGGCGGGCACCGCTGACGTGGCGATCGTCGACGCTCGTACGGATCTCGCCGCCGCGCGCGGATTGTGTCGGCTACTCGGCACCACGGGGACGTCGGTCCCGGTGGTGGCCGTGGTCAACGAGGGCGGGCTCGTCGCCGTCAACGTCGACTGGGGACTCGACGAGATTCTGCTGCCCAGTACCGGGCCTGCCGAGATCGATGCGCGGCTGCGCCTCTTGGTGGGACGGCGTGGGGGAGCCGCCGATCAGGAGAACCTCGGCAAGGTCAGCCTCGGCGAATTGGTGATCGACGAGGGCACGTACACCGCGCGGCTGCGTGGCCGCCCGCTCGACCTGACCTACAAGGAGTTCGAGCTCCTCAAGTACCTCGCGCAGCACGCCGGCCGTGTGTTCACCAGAGCGCAACTGCTGCAAGAGGTTTGGGGTTACGACTTCTTCGGCGGCACGCGCACCGTCGACGTTCACGTGCGCCGGTTGCGGGCCAAGCTGGGACCCGAATACGAGTCGTTGATCGGCACGGTGCGCAACGTCGGCTACAAGGCCGTGCGGCCCGCGCGCGGCAGGACGCCCGCAGCGGGAGCCGACGTGCCCGACGAACTCGACGACGACCCGTACGCCGACGCGCCCGATGGGCTCTCCGAGTCTGACCGACCCCCTTCACAGTCAGTGACCGCGTTCGGCTGGCGGAGCACGCTCACCGAGGCCGAGCAGCAGGCGATCCGCGAACTCGTCGCCGTGGCGACCGGCCAGGACGGCGTCGCACCAGTCGGGGACCAGGTGCTCCGCGAGCTACCGTATGACCGAACCCGGCATCTGGTCGCCGAGGACGTGGGCGCGGTGGTCGGCTATCTCAATCTGGTACCTGCGACGCCGGAGTCGTCCGCGATGGCGGAAGCCGTGGTGCACCCGACCGCACGGCGGCGCGGCATCGGCGCGGGCCTGATTCGCGCAGGCCTCGCGGAGGGTGGCACCGGCACCCGCATTTGGGCGCACGGCGACCTCGAGGCCGCACGGGCGACGGCCAACGAACTCGACCTCGTCGCCGCGCGCGAACTGTGGCAGATGCGGCGCAACCTGACCGACCTGCCCGCGGTGACGCAGGTACGGGGGGCGGAGCTGCGCACGTACTCCGGCCCCGGCGACGACGACGAGCTACTGCGCGTCAACAACGCCGCGTTCGCGTGGCACCCGGAACAGGCTGGCTGGACGGAACGGGACGTCGCAGAGCGGCGCGGCGAGTCGTGGTTCGACCCCGCCGGGTTGTTCCTCGCCACGGACGTCGACTCGGGTGCACTGCTCGGTTTTCACTGGACGAAGATCCACGGGAATGGACTCGGCGGCAGGAGCGCAGCGACCCGGGGGATGGACTCGGCGAGGTGTACGTCGTCGGCGTCGATCCGGCCGCGCAGGGGCGCGGGCTCGGCCGCATGCTGACGCTTGCGGGGTTGCACTACCTCGCGCAGCGGCTCGGCACCGAGGCGACCGTGATGCTTTACGTCGAGGCTGATAACTCTGCCGCCGTCAAGACGTACGAAGCGTTGGGTTTCGACATCTTCAGCAGGGACGTCGCGTACACCTCGCGTTAGCCCCTCAGCTGTGAAGTCACTGAGGCTGTTCACCTTTCGTTCACTTTCCCTCCCCAAGCCGTCCACCAGGGGCGAATACGTTGCCGGGGAGTCTGAAGCCCGTCAACCGAAAGTGGGATAAGTGAAGCTCAATCGCTTTGGCAGCAAGGTCGGAACGCCGCTCGCAGTGGCCGTCTCCATGACTGCGGTCGCTGCCTTGACGCTGACCGCCTGTGGCAGCGACAACAACGCCGGAACGTCCTCCTCGAGCGCCGCGTCGGGCAGCTCGTCGGCGTCGGCCGCCGACTGCGGCGGCAAGACCTCGCTGACCGCCGAGGGCTCGACGGCCCAGCAGAACGCCATCGCCGAGTTCAACAAGGTGTGGGGCCAGGTCTGCTCCGGCAAGACGCTGGCGTACAACCCGACGGGTTCGGGCGCGGGCGTTGACCAGTTCATCGCCAAGCAGGTCGACTTCGCAGGCTCCGACTCGGCGCTGAGCGACGAGCAGGGTCCCAAGGCCGCCGAACGCTGCGGCGGCAACCCGGCGTGGAACCTTCCGCTGGTGTTCGGCCCCGTCGCGCTGGCCTACAACGTCGAGGGCGCCGACAAGCTCATCGTCAACGGTGAGGTGCTTGCCAAGATCTTCCAGGGCCAGATCACCAAGTGGAACGACCCGGCCATCGCGGCGCTCAACAGCGGAGCCAGCCTGCCGGACGCCGACATCACGCCGATCTACCGTTCGGACTCGTCGGGCACCACCGACAACTTCCAGAAGTACCTCGCTGCGGCCGCTCCGCAGGCGTGGACCAAGGGCGCAGGCAAGGAATTCCAGGGCGGCGCCGGCGAGGGTGCTCAGAAGTCGTCGGGCGTCGTGCAGGCCATCCAGGCCACTCCAGGCGGCATCGGCTACGTCGAGAAGGGCTTCGCGCAACAGGCCGGCTTGAAGGTGGCTCAGATCGACAGCGGTGGTGGTGCGGTCGAGCTCACCGACGAGTCGACCCAGAAGGCCGTCGACACCGCCAAGTTCAAGGCCGAGGGCAACGACCTGTCGCTGGACCTGAACGCGCTGTACGCCAGCAAGGAAGCGGGCGTCTACCCGTTGATGCTGGCGACCTACGAGATCGTCTGCTCGAAGGGTTACGACGCCGACACCGCCGCAGGCGTGAAGTCGTTCCTGACGGTGGCGGCGAACGAGGGTCAGGCCAACCTGTCCGCGGCGGGCTACGTCCCGCTGCCCGACGCCTTCAAGGAGCGTCTGCTCAAGTCCGTCGATGCAATCGCCTAGTCATCTAGCGCGACAGCTCGATAACGGTGAGGATGGGGTCCGGACCGAATGACCGATAGGGTCTCCGACGGGATAGCAGTGACGACACCAAATCCAACCGGCGCGGGGTCGGGTGAAGTGATCGCTTCACCCTTCCCCGCACCGGATCCCATCTCCACCGACCCCTCCAAGGGGGCGAAGGTCAGGCTCGGAGACAAGATCTTCCGGAGGCTGGCGGAGGGCTCCGGCTTCCTGATCGTCGTCCTCATTGCGGCGATCGGGGTGTTCCTCCTCATGCGCGCCATCCCGGCGCTTGCCCGCAACGAGGAGAACTTCTTCACCTACGGCGGAAACTGGATCACCACCGACACGTCGGCGATGCACTTCGGCATCCTCGATCTGTTGCAGGTGACGGTCTTCGTCGCGGTGTTCGCGTTGGTGCTTGCGATGCCGGTGGCGCTGGGCATCGCGATCTTCCTGACGCAGTACGCGCCGCGTCGGCTGTCGGGCCCGTTGGGCTACATGGTCGACCTGCTCGCGGCGGTGCCGTCGATCGTCTACGGCGTGTGGGGGCTCTACGTACTGGCTCCCGTGCTGAAGCCGTTCGCGGTGTGGCTCAACACCAACCTCGACTGGCTGTTCCTGTTCCAGACGGGCAACGCGTCGGTCGCGGGCGGCGGCACCATCTTCACCGCCGGGATCGTGCTCGCCGTGATGATCCTGCCGATCATCACCGCGGTCACGCGTGAGGTGTTCGTGCAGACGCCTCGGGGCCAGATCGAGGCCGCGCTCGCCCTCGGGGCGACCCGGTGGGAGGTCGTGCGCACCACGGTGCTGCCGTTCGGCCTGTCCGGCTACATCAGCGGCTCGATGCTCGGGCTCGGCCGCGCATTGGGTGAGACCATCGCGCTGCTGATCATCCTGCGCGGCACCCAGACCGCGTTCGGCTGGTCGCTGTTCGACGGTGGCTACACCTTCGCCAGCAAGATCGCCGCTACGGCGAGCGAATTCAACGACCAGTACAAGGCGGGCGCCTACATCGCGGCCGGCCTGGTGTTGTTCATCCTCACGTTCGTGGTGAACTCGCTGGCCCGTGCCGCGGTCGCCGGAAGGGGCGCCAAATGACGTCGACACTGGACCGCCCCGTCAAGGCGCCCACCTTCCAGGGCGTCAGCGTGCGCCGCAAGATCACCAACAACCTCGCGACGGTGATGGTGTCGCTGTCCGTGCTGGTCGCGCTGGTACCGCTGGTTTGGGTGCTGTACTCGGTGATCAGCAAGGGCATCGCCGCCATCACGGCGCCGCAGTGGTTCACGAACTCGCAGTCCGGCATGACGGCGTTCGCGCCGGGCGGTGGTGTCTACCACGCCATCGTCGGCACGGTGCTGCAAGGCTTGGTCTGCGCCCTCATCTCGATCCCGGTCGGCGTGCTCGTCGCGGTCTACCTCGTCGAGTACGGCGGGGGCACCCGGCTCGGCAAGATCACCACGTTCATGGTCGACATCCTCACCGGTGTCCCATCGATCGTCGCGGCGCTGTTCATCTACGCACTGTGGGTGGCCACGCTCGGATTCGAACGTTCGGGCTTCGCGGTGTCATTGGCGTTGGTGCTCTTGATGATTCCCGTCATCGTGCGGGCCACCGAGGAGATGCTCCGGATCGTCCCGATAGACCTGCGCGAAGCGAGTTACGCACTGGGCGTGCCGAAGTGGAAGACGATCGTACGCATCGTCATCCCGACGGCGTTGTCGGGCATCGTCACCGGCATCATGCTGGCGCTCGCCCGCGTCATGGGTGAGACGGCACCGCTGCTGATCCTGGTCGGGTACGCCGCAGCGATGAACTTCGACATGTTCGGCGGCTTCATGGGTTCGCTGCCCGGCATGATGTACGACCAGATCTCGGCAGGCGCAGGCGCGAACCCGGTGCCGACGGACCGGCTGTGGGGTGCGGCACTGACGCTGATCCTGCTGATCGCCATGCTCAACATCGCGGCCCGACTGGTCGCAAAGATCTTTTCCCCCAAGAAGGTTTAGGAGTCTGACGTGGCGAAGCGCCTCGATCTCAAGGACGTCAACATCTACTACGGCGCCTTCCACGCCGTCGCCGACGTCGCGCTGTCGGTCCAACCGCGCAGTGTCACCGCGTTCATCGGCCCTTCGGGCTGCGGCAAGTCGACCGTGCTCCGCACGCTCAACCGCATGCACGAGGTCATCCCCGGCGCGCGCGTCGAGGGTTCGGTGCTGCTCGACGGTGACGACATCTACGGTGCAGGCGTCGATCCGGTGAGCGTCCGCAAGACCATCGGCATGGTGTTTCAGCGGCCGAATCCCTTCCCCACCATGTCGATTCGCGACAACGTGGTGGCCGGGCTGAAGCTGCAGGGGGTGCGGAACAAGAAGACGCTCGACGAGGTCGCGGAGCGTTCGCTCAAGGGCGCCAACCTCTGGACCGAGGTCAAGGACCGGCTCGACAAGCCGGGTGGCGGACTCTCGGGTGGTCAGCAGCAGCGGTTGTGCATCGCCAGGGCCATCGCGGTGCAGCCCGACGTGCTGTTGATGGACGAGCCCTGCTCGTCGCTGGATCCGATCTCGACGCTGGCCATCGAGGACCTCATCTCGGAGCTCAAGCAGGACTTCACCATCGTCATCGTCACGCACAACATGCAGCAGGCCGCGCGTGTCAGCGACCAGACGGCGTTCTTCAACCTCGAGGCCACCGGCAAGCCGGGCAAGCTCATCGAGATCGACGACACCGAAACGATCTTCTCCAACCCGAGTCAGAAGGCGACGGAGGACTACATCTCCGGTCGCTTCGGCTAGTTCTTCCCTCGCGAGCAGACGCAAAATCCCCTCATATGGCCGAAATGAGGGGATTTTGCGTCTGCTCGCCCGATCCACGCTACGACCTGTCAAGGCACGAAAGGTCGGCGTGCGGCTTGCTGCCCGACGCCTAGCGGGGCGTCGGGATCTCTTCCTCTTCCGGGAGCTTGCCGGTGACCTGGAAGATGACGCGCCGCGCCACCTCAACGGCGTGGTCGGCGAAGCGCTCGTAGAAGCGACTCAGCAGCGTCACGTCGACGGCTGCGGTGACGCCATGCTTCCACTCGCGGTCCATCAGCACGCTGAAGAGGTGCCGGTGGAGGTCGTCCATCGCGTCGTCCTCTTCGCGGATGCGGGCCGCCTTCTCCGGGTCGCGGGTGAGCAGCACTTCCTGCGCGCTGTTACCCAATTCGACTGCGACGCGCCCCATTTCGGCGAAGTAACCGTTGACTTCCTCGGGCAGCGTGTGCTGAGGATGGCGGCGCCGCGCGATCTTGGCGACGTGCAAGGCGAGCGCGCCCATCCGGTCGACGTCGGCGACGATCTGGATCGAGCTGACGATGGCCCTCAGGTCCCCGGCCACCGGAGCCTGCAGCGCCAGCAGCACGAAGGCGGCCTCCTCGGCGCGCGTGCTCGCCGAGGCGATTTGCTCGTGGTCGGTGATGACCTGCTCGGCGAGTACCAGATCGGCCTGTAGCAGTGACTGGGTCGCGCGCTCCATGGCAACACCGGCGAGGCCGCACATCTCGCCGAGCTGGTCGTTGAGAGCAGCCAGCTGCTCGTGGTAAGCGGTACGCATGCCGCCAAGCCTACGGTGTGGCTATCAAGATCGTCACGACGTCACCGGTGAACGAAAGGTGAATGCCACCTGCCGCGATGACCATCGCGGCGGCTACTCGCAGGTGGTGTCGGCCGCGTTGGTGACCGTCAGATCCTCTGGCAAATGAGTGGGCTCGCCACTGGTGCCCTTCATCACGTGAACCTGGATGGGCGAGCCGCTCGGCGACGGTGTCCCGACCGCGCTGAAGTCGGAACCGAGCACCACCCGGACCTCGTCGCTCAAGCCAGTCACCCGCTCGATGGTGGGCATGGTCGTGGCGTCGGAGAACGCCGAAGCCACCGTGGCGGCGGCCTCCTCGTTGCCCGCGGAGAAGAACACCGTCGTGGAGTCCAGCGGTCCGGGGTAGTCGTCGGGCTCGACGACCTTGAAGCCGCGCTGCTGCAGTTCGCTGGCCGCCGTCGACGCCAGGCCGTCCTCGCCCGTCGAGTTGGATACGCGCACGGTGACGCCGCTTGGATCGGTGGTGACCGCGTCCACCACCTCGCCGTTGGTCGAGACAGGAGCGCGCGCCGACGTCGTGGCCTCGGGCGTCCCAGGCACCGGGGTGTTGTCGGCGTTCTTCTCCTCGGGCAGCGGATCGTCGTTGATGATCGCGTCGAAAAGCGTGCGCATGTCCTTGGTGCGGGGCGTCTCGTTGCCGTACTCGTCGGCGTATCCGACGGTGGGGACGGTCACGAACGTGATGCGGCCGGCACTGACGCCTTGGACGGACTGCCCGAGATCGACGAGGTCCTTGGTCTGGATGTTGTCGACATAGCTGTCCGCGATGAACATGTTGACGACGTTGTTGAGCTTGCTCAGCGAGAAGAACGTGTCCTTGCTGATGAGCGAGCGCAGCAGCGACGAGAGGAAGAGCTGCTGGCGCTTGATGCGGCCGTAGTCGCCGTTGGTCTCGGTGGTGACCTGCCTGGCGCGCACGTACTGCAAGGCGGTGTGGCCGTCGATCATCTGCCTGCCCGCGTTTGGCAGCACCGTGCCGAGCTCGTAGTCCTTGAGCGGAGTGGTGCTGCAGACCTCGACGCCGCCGAGCGCGTCGACCATGGTGGCGAACCCCGCGAAGTCGACGGCCATGAACCGGTTGAGGGACAGGCCGGACATCTTCTGGATCACCTTCACCAGACACTTGGGCCCGCCGACCGCGTAGGAGGAATTCAGCTTGGTTTCGGTGTAGACCTTGTCGAGTCCGTAGACCGGGGACTCCGGGTCGGTGGCGGGTCCATACTGACCAGTCGTCGGATCCCAGTGTTCGCACTGGGTGGGTGAGATCGCGAGGTCGCGTGGAAACGACACGGCCACAACGCGTTTACGGTTGGCCGGGATGTTGACGAGCATGATCGTGTCCGACCGTGCGCCCGCCGCGTCATCGATGGTGCCGGCGCCCATGTCGGCGTTCTGGCCGATGCGGCTGTCGACGCCGACGATGAGGAAGTTCTCGTCCCCGAACTGAGCGTTGGGATCGACGATGTCGCGCGAGTTGAGGTCCAGTGCCGACACCTTGTTCAGGCTGCGGTTCTTCGTCGACTGCCACTGCCAGGCTGAACCGGTCATCGCCACCGCCAGCACCGCAAGGAGGGCGGCGACCACCCGGCCGACGACCATCGCCCTGCGCCGGTTCTGGTGCGGCTTCGGCTTCGTCGGCGGTGGTGCGCCGTCGATCCTGATGGGTTGCACAGGCGGGTGCCCGGCCGCCGACAGGACCGGCACCTCGGAGGCATGCGCGGGCAGCGAGAGCATGACGTCGGTGGCCGAATCGTCGTCGTCGATCCGGTCGACGGACGCAGTGTCCGGCATCGCGGTGAGAAGCCGATGACGCGTCGGCTCCTGCGCTGGCTCCTGGGACCGTTTGTCCGGCGGTGGGGTGCCCGAGACCTTGGCGATCAGATCGGCGACGGTGATTCCGTCGGCGTGGTTGCCCGAGGGCTCGTCGTCGGCGGGAGCGGGCCGCTCGGCGTCTACTCGCCGCTCCCACGGCGCGGCGCCTGGCATCGGCTGTGGAGTTCGGGTAAGCCAGTGATTGTCCTCACCCGGCGGACTAGGGGGTCGGTGGCCGGGAGTGGCGTTGTCGCCGTCACTCATGTCCTACCGGCCTCCGACTCGAGGGGGTGTCGTGCGCCGTGGGCTTCGGTATCCCCGGCACGGGATTTGATTCGTGCTCATGTTCTTGTAGCAGCACGATGTAGGACTCCGCTACTCGAAGCCCGTTGATCGAAGCCTCATCGTACTGAGCCTTCCTGAGAGGCTTCTAGTCCACGGAGGCGTCAGAGGCATATCGATATAAAGACGAATCAGCCTCCGGAGTTCATGACGTCGGCCCCGGCGGGCACCGTGCAGTCGTCCGGATCGGTCAGCCAGCCCTCGGGCAACGCCACCGAAGCAGGCGATCCCTGACGTCCCCGTGGGCCTTCCGCGGCGCGTGGGAAGGGCACGTCGGACTCCAGCTGTCCCAGCAACTCGTCCAGCTCCGCGAGCGTCTTGACCAGCGCCAACGCCCGGCGAAGCTCGGCGCCGGCGGGGAAGCCGTGCAGGTACCAGGCGATGTGCTTGCGCATGTCGCGCATGCCCTTGTCCTCGCCGAAGTGGTCGGCCAGCAGTGCCCCGTGCCGTCGCATGATGTCCGCGACCTCGCCCAGCGTCGGGGCGGTAACGGGCTCGCTGCCCGAGAACGCGGCCGACAACTCGGCGAACAGCCACGGCCTGCCGAGGCAGCCGCGGCCGATCACGACTCCGTCACACCCGGTCTGCGCCATCATGGCGAGCGCGTCGTCGGCGTCGAAGATGTCGCCGTTGCCCAGCACCGGGACAGTCGGTGACGTGTTGCTTCAGCGCGGCGATCTGCTCCCAGTCGGCGCTGCCCGAGTAGCGCTGCGCGGCAGTGCGGGCGTGCAGCGCGACAGCCGCGGCGCCCTCCTGCTCCGCGATCCGGCCTGCGTCGAGGTGGGTGTGATGGGCATCGTCGATGCCGATGCGGAACTTCACGGTGACGGGGATGGCCGTGCCCTGGACCCCGCGGACCGCGGCAGCCACGATCTGGGCGAAGAGGCGCCGCTTGAAAGGGATCGCCGCGCCACCTCCGCGGCGGGTGACCTTGGGAACCGGGCAGCCGAAGTTCATGTCGATGTGATCGGCCATGCCCTCCTCGGCGATCATCCGGGCCGCGGCGAACGTCGTGTCGGGGTCGACGGTGTACAGCTGAAGCGACCGGGGGGACTCGTCGGGGGCGAACGTGGTCATGTGCATGGTGACCGGATGCCGCTCGACAAGCGCACGGGCGGTGACCATTTCGCACACGTAGAGCCCGCTGATGGTGCCTGCGCGGGCCACCTCGAGCTCCCGGCACAACGTCCGGAAGGCGACGTTGGTGACGCCGGCCATCGGGGCCAGCACGACGGGAGCCCGCAACGCGATCGACCCGATCTGCAGAGCAGAGCCATCCGGGCGTGGCGACGAGCCGCTTGCGCGAAGCGCAGACCGCCCAGCTTCGGCTGGGGCTAGGACGCTGCCGATGACGACACCAACAGGTTCTTCATGGCCTTCTTCTCGGCCACCTTCTTCTCGCGTTCGAGACGACGCTCCTTGGCGATCTCGAACTTCTGGCACGTGTCCTCGAGTTCCTCGACGAGCTTCCCGAGGTCGTCGCGCATCTCGGCGGCCTCACCGGTGAAGTCCTCGCGTTCGAAGATGCGCCACTTCTTGAGCACCGGCATCACGACGTCGTCGAGGTGGATGCGTGGGTCGTACACGCCGCCGACGGCGATGATGACGGCCTTGCGCCGGAACTCGGGCACCGTGTACCCGGGCATCTTGAAGTTGCGCAGCACCCGGTGCAGCGACATCATCGCCTGGTTGGGGGCCATGTCTAGGCCGGCGGCCGAGACGTCGCGATAGAAGATCATGTGCAGGTTCTCGTCGGCCGAGACGCGGCCGAGCAATTGGTCGGCGACGGTCTCGTTGCACGCCTTGCCGGTGTTGCGGTGCGAGACGCGGGTGGCGAGTTCCTGGAACGTCACGTAGATGACGGAGTCGAACAGGCTCTCGGCGAACATGTCGCCCTGCTGGTTCTGGCCCGGCGAGAAGCCACGGGTGACCTGCTCGACGCGCAGTTCCTCGAGTTCGATCGGGTCGATCGCGCGGGTGACGACCAGATAGTCGCGCAGCGCGATGCCGTGCCGGTTCTCCTCCGCGGTCCAGCGGTTGACCCACCAACCCCAAGGGCCGTCCATGCTGAAGTTCATCGCGATCTCGCGGTGGTACGAGGGCAGGTTGTCCTCGGTCAGCAGGTTCTGCAGCATCGAGACCTGTGCGACCTCGGACAGCTTGGACTGCTCGGGATCCCAGTCCTGGCCGCCGAGGGCGTAGAAGTTCTTGCCGTCGGACCACGGGATGTAGTCGTGCGGGTTCCAGTCCTTGCGCATGGACAGGTGCCGGTTGATGTTCTGCTCGACGACGGGCTCCAGCTCGCGCAGAAGCTGTAGGTCGGTCAGGTCGGTCGACATGGCCCCTCCGAGTTATCTGTGCCTGTTGGTTGCACGCAATATATCTGTGTACCCCGGTGACATTCAAGTCTAGGAGGAACGTGTCGGGGCCGAGCGGTGAAAGTTCACGCCCAGTTACCGGTAGTATCCGCGTAGGCAAACTCCCGCCCAGCAAACCACCGGCGCCACGCGCCCAGGAAGGACGCGCAGTCGTGAAGAAACTCTTGGTGCTCGGCGTCGGCGCGGTGAGCGCTGGTGCAGTCGCGCTGTCCCTGTTCGGTGCGGGTATCGCTTCCGCAGATGACCAGGTGGTCGGCCAAACCTTCAAGGATGCGAAGGCTGCGCTGGCTCAGCAGGGCATGGGCGTCACCGTCGCCACCACCGTCGGCGATCGCAAGGACTGGGACAACTGCATCGTCACCAGCGCCTCGAAGGCCTCGTTCAACGACTCGTCCGGCAACTCCACTGGCAACAACATGCTGGTGAACCTGAACTGCTACGCGAAGTACGCGACGGGGGTCTGGCCGGGCTTCTCGATCTCCAGTCCCGAGGGCCAGGAGATCTACCAGAAGGACCTCGCCGCGAAGAAGCAACGCGAAGCGGAGGCGGCGGCCGCCAAGGCGCAGGCCGAACAGGATGCGCTTGCTGGAACCGATGCTCAACAAGCTGGCGGGTAACCGGCAGGTTAACTGGGTTTTTCTCACTCCTGTGAATGACGCACAGGAGTGCTGCGTAGCTGTCTGCGTAGCGGTACTATCCCGGCGAGCAGGGCATTCTTGATCCGCGGAAAGATAGGGCTAAACGTGAAGAAGCTCATCGTCATTGGTTCCGGCGCCATCGGTGCGCTGGCATTGTCCACGCTGCTGGGTGGTGGCGTTGCCGCGGCGGATGACTATGCCGGTCAGACCTATTCAGATGCTTCGTCCGCGGCCAGCGACGCGGGCGCGACGGTGGTCGTGGCGGCCAGGGTCGGCGACAAGGTCGACGAGGGCGACTGCATCGTCACGCGGTCCCAGAACGCTCCATTTGCCAGCGCGAACGACGGCATTCACGTCACCGATACCGTGCAGTTCTACCTCAACTGCAATGCCGAATACGCCACCGCGACCAAGCCCGGCCCGTCGTTGGGTAGCCCGGAGGGCGCCGCGGCCAAGGCGGCGGCTGACGAGAAGGCCGCCGAGGAGAAGGCGGCTGCCGACCAGAGTGCCGAAGCCGAGCTCGCCGACGCCGGTCAGGCCCCAGGCGAGGCTGGTCAGGTCGCCGGCGGATAACCGCCCTAGCGGGTCGCGACCCTGCTGAGCAGCATGTCGACGCAATAGTCGATGAACTGCTCGCGGGTGGCGTCCAGTCGACCGTTCAAGTAGGCGGTGAACAGCGCCGTCAGCGCTCCAACCAGGCCGGTGGCCGCCATCGCCTGTGCGGTGGGGTCGGTGTGGCGGGTAAGCCGGTGCTCCAGCAGTTCGACGAAGGTCGGTATCCACTCGGCGCCCGACTTCGCCAGCACGGGCTCTCGTTGCGGCGCGATCAGCAGCACCCGACCCCGCGCGGGGTCGTCCACCATGAGCGTCACGAACCGTTCGACCGCGTCGCGTGGGCTCGTCGACGTCGCGAGTGCGGACATGGCCGTGTTGCACACCTGGTCGTAGACGGCGCGGACGAATTCGTCGCGGTCGGTGAAGCTTTCGTAGAAGTAGCGTTCGGTGAGGCCGGTGGCCCTGCACACCGCCCGCACCGTCAGTGCGGGCCCGGCGGCTCCGCCCAGTAGTCCGACGCCCGCTGCGACGAGTTCATCCCGACGCAGCGTCTGCCGGTCCTGCAGCGGTACGCCAGACCAGCGGCCCCGTCGTTGACCGGAAGACACATCGCTCCTAAGCTCAATAATGACAACGATCGTAGTCAGATTAGCGTTCTGACGTTCAAGGGAAGTTCGCCAGTGACTCAAGATACTTCTGAGGCGTGGCCGGTGACTAGCGGAGCCGCTGACGAGCCCGGGGTCGCCAATGGCGACCCGGTGGTCGCAAACGGTCACCCGGTGGTCGCCGCCGGCTGTCCCGTGGCGCCGGGCGGGTACGAAGCCCCGCCCGTCCCGCTCGGACCCGACTCGCTGACCTGGAAGTACTTTGGCGACTGGCGCGGCATGCTGCAGGGGCCGTGGGCCGGGTCGATGCAGAACATGCACCCCCAACTCGGTGCTGCCGTCGAACAGTTCTCGACGTTCCCCATCGAGCCGTGGGCTCGAGTACTCAGGTCGCTGTACCCGATCGGAGGCGTCGTCTTCGACGGTGACCGCGCCCCTCGGACGGGTGCCGAAGTGCGCGACTACCACACCTCCATCAAGGGGGTGGACGCGAAGGGCAGGCGGTTCCACGCGCTGAACCCCGACGTCTTCTACTGGGCGCACTCGACGTTCTTCGTCGGCACGTTGATCGTGGCCGAGCGGTTCTGCGGGGGTATCACCGAGGCCGAGAAGCGCCAACTATTCGACGAGCACGTCCAGTGGTACTCGATGTACGGCATGAGCATGCGCCCGGTACCCAAGACTTGGGACGACTTCCAGGCGTACTGGGATCACATGTGCCGCAACGTCTTGGAGGACAACAAGGCCACCCGCGACGTGCTCGCGCTGGAGAATTACGGGAAACCGTGGTTCATGGCGCGCGTACCGGATGCACTGTTCCGGCCCGTGCAGCGGCGGCTGGTCGCGCCGCTGATGCGGTGGCTGTGCATCGGCCTATACGACCCGGCCGTGCGCGACCTGCTCGGCTTCAGTTGGTCGGCGCGGGACGAGTGGATGCATCGACGGTTGTGCGACGTCGTGCGGATGACCTTTGCCGTTCTGCCGGAGCGGGCCAAGAAGCATCCGCGCGCCCGCGCAGGGCTGGACCGGGCCTCGGGACGGATCGCCGCCGACGCACCGCTTCCGGAGACCCCGCCCTGGAACCTGCCGCCGGTCGAGAAGCGCGGCGAGCCGATGCACTACTGCCCGGCCCAGTACCGCTAGCGGCGCGCCGCGTACCCCGTCCATACCGCGCCGTCGAAATACCGCCACTGCCAACGGTTCACGGGATCGGGGAACCACCCGGGCTGAACCGGGGGATAGCGTCCGAACACGCCGCGCTGGTCGCCCCGCTGGGCCAGTCGGTGCTCGAACTCGGCCCTGGCGCGCAGTTCCATGTGCCGGATCCGACGCGCGCGGCGGGTGCGACGAATGGTGAGTACCAGCAGCGCGGACGCCGCGATGGCCACCGTCAGGTACCAGCCCTCCGCCCACAGCCAGCACGCGAGGACCGCGGCGGCGCCCGTGACGATCGGGTGACGCCGCCAGAACGGTGAGCGGGCGTGTTCAAGCATCACTGGTGATCATACGATTCGGAGGAACCTCGAGCCGGGAATCCGTTGCGGGCGCCTACGGAGCGTAGGATCACCCAGGGTGGGCTCAGCCCGCTCGGGTGCTGGCCGGGTTCGGCCGTCGTCCCCGACGGTGCCTGCGCAGCAACGGAATTCGTCACTCGCGCAGGCGGCCGCCGGTCGCCGATCACTGGCCCTTGACGTTGAGCACCTGGCGCAACACGTGCTCCACCTCGACGAGGTCTGCGGCGTCGGCCATGACCTGGTCGATGTCCTTGTAGGCGTCGGGAATCTCGTCGATCCACTCCTCGCCGTGCCGGTACTCGATGCCGCGCATCCGCGCGGCGAGGTCGTCGGCCGTGAAGCGCTTGCGCGCCTCGGTGCGGGAGAACCGCCGACCCGCACCGTGCGGGGCCGAGCAGAGCCCGGCGGCGTTGCCCTTCCCGCCCACGATGTACGAGCGGGTGCCCATCGAGCCGGGGATGACCGCGCGGACGCCTTCGTGCGCGTCGACGGCGCCCTTGCGGGTCAGCCATACGTCGCGCCCGCCGTGCCGCTCCTTGACCGTGTAGTTGTGATGCGTGTTGACCCGTTCCACCTCCAACTCGGCAGAGGTGCTCGGATCGACGCCCATCCACTCGGCCAGCACCCACCGGAAGCGGTCCATCATCTCGGCGCGGTTCTCGAGGGCGAAGCGCTGTGCCCACGCGAGTTCCTTGAGGTACGTGGTGAACTCCTTGGAGCCCTGAGGCAGGAACGCCTGATCCGCATTCGGGAGCCGGTCGGCCCACCACCACTGCTTCATCAGGGCCTGGGCGATCTTGATGTGCTTGTTGGCGATCTTGTTGCCGACGCCGCGCGAACCCGAGTGCAAGAACATCCACACCCGCTGCTGCTCGTCGAGGCACAGCTCGATGAAGTGGTTGCCGCCACCGAGCGAACCGAGCTGCACACGCCAGGTGCTCGAGTGGTTCAACTCGACCGAGTTCTTCTCGGCGAGCTCCTCGAGCAGCTCGACGCGTGCCCGAGTGAACGGGCACCGGTCGGTGCCGTCGTTGTAGTTGCCCGGCGACAGTGGGATCGCGGCCTCGAGGGCGAGGCGCAGTGCGGCCAGGTCGCGCCCGGCCAGGTCGGACTCGGTGTAGACGGTGCGGGCGGCGATCATGCCGCAGCCGATGTCCACCCCGACGGCTGCGGGGATGACGGCGTCGAGCGTCGGGATGACCGTGCCGACCGCGGAGCCCTTTCCACGGTGCGCATCCGGCATCAGCGCGACGTGCGGGTGCACGAACGGCATGGCGGCGGTGTCCTTCGCCTGCTCGATCGTGTTGTCGTCGACGTGCGAGGCGAAGTTGACCAGCTTGTGGCCGTCGACCTTTTCCATGGCATCCCCCAGATGATCTGCGGCCCGGCTGTCCGCACCCTCGTCAATTGACGCACATCGCGGGCGTGCTCAGCCACGGATTTTCCGGTGGGCCCGGGGTTTTGAGACCTGAGGGTGGTGACTGCCGTGGGCGCTGAACCGGCGCGGGTTTGGCCGCGGCGATACACCCCACCAGCCTCATCCGCACCACTTCGGACGGGCACGCCGCGCGACTGAACAATTGTGTCGGGGTCCCGCCCTATCGTGCACCCCATGCAGGGGTTGACCTATCCGAGGATCTCGCTCGACCACGCCGCGGCGCGGCTTGGCCGCGACACGTTTCATCGCGGCACCGACTACGCCCGCAACGGCTGGGTCCTGCGCTGCCTGTGGAGTCCGGACGCAGGCAGCCTGGTCGGATCGGTTCGAGGTAATCGCGGGCGCGCCTATGCCACCACCGTGCACCTCGTCCGCGGCCCGGCCGATACGTGGGCTCTCAAGGGCGGGCGATGCAGCTGCCCGATGCAGGTGGACTGCAAACACGTCGCGGCCCTGATGGTCAAGGCGGCCGGCACTGACCAGGCACTCACGGCGCGCGCCACCTGGCAGCAGTCGCTGGAGGCGCTGCTGCCTGAGACCGCCCGTCACGCCCGAGCAGGCGGCGCCTCCAGAGTCCCCATTCCGCTGGGTGTCGAGCTGAACCTGATCGCGGGCACGAACTTGCCGAAGCTCGAGGCCCGCGTCGTGCGCCCAGGCAAGCGTGGTGGCTGGGTCGCCAGTGACGTGAACTGGTCCGCCCTGTCCGACATTGGTGCACTACGGCTACCACCCCGAGCACATCGAGAAGCTGCGAATCCTGTTCGCGCTCTTGCAGTCTTCGACGACGAGTGGCTATCTGCCCTATGCGTATGGCGTCGTGAAGACGATCGACCTGTCCGGATTGAACACTTCGCAACTCTGGCCGCTGTTGACCGAAGCCCAACAAGTCGGCGTGCGGTTAGTGCAAGCCGGTACCGGGCAGGAAGTGCACATCGGCGCCGCGGCCAGCGTCAGCCTGGACGTCACCACCGACGATTCCGGTGCCCTCACGGTGCGTGCGGTGCTCGACGTCGACGACGCACCCGTAACCGCGGCGGCGTTCATCGGATCGCCCGCGCACGGCGTGGCCTACGTCGATGACGGGCTACGGCTCGCGCCGCTCGACGCAGCGGCACCAACCGCGCTGCAACGACTCGCCCTGCACCACGACACGTTGGTGATTCCCGCGGATTCGGCCGACCAGTTCGCCTTCGAGTACTTCCCTCGGCTGCGCGCGGTGGCCGCGGTGACGTCGTCGGATGGTTCGTTCATCGCGCCCGAGATCACCGGCCCGCAACTGGTGCTGCGCGCCGATTACCGCGCCGCACACCAACTGGCACTGACCTGGTTCTGGTCGTACCGGGTAGGCCACAAGGACTTCCGCATCCCCGTCGACACCTTCGACAACATCGGCGTGCGTGATCTGGACGCCGAACGCGAGTTGGCCGCCGATATCGATGCGCCGCTGGAGTGCTGCGGTTTGCGCGACGATACGGGTGCTCTGACCGCGGCGATCCTCGGCGGCGTCGACACTATGCGGTTCGCGACAGAATTGCAGCCGCTGCTGGCAGACGCGGACGGCGTCATCGTCGAAATCGCCGGCCAGCCCGCCGACTACCGGGAGGCCGGCGGCTCGCTGCAGATCGGGGTCAGCACTGCCTCGGTCACCGGGGACACCGACTGGTTCGATCTACGGATCACCATCCGCGTCGAGGGCAAGAAGATTCCGCTGCCCCAGCTGCTCGCCGCGCTAACCGCCGGCCACGACTACCTGCTGCTCGACGACGGTGCCTACATCGCGCTCGACAAGCCCGAGCTGGTGAAGCTACGCGCGTTGGTCGAGGAAGCTCGCGCTCTGAACGACGCCGACGGCCCGCCGCGGATCAGCCGCTTCCAGGCGGGACTGTTCGAGGACTTGGCATCACTGGCCGGAGTGGTGCGTCAGGCCAAGGAATGGCAGCGTCAGGTGGTGGGCCTGCGGGCGCTGCAGACCCTCGACCCGATTGCCGTGCCACGCACGCTGCACGCCGAGCTTCGCCCGTACCAGCACGACGGGTTCGCCTGGCTGGCAACGCTGTACGACCACGGCCTGGGCGGGATCCTCGCCGACGACATGGGCCTGGGAAAGACGGTGCAGACGCTGGCGCTGATCTGCCATGCGCGCCAACGGCATTCGGGCCCGCCCTTCCTGGTGGTGGCGCCGGCCAGTGTGGTGTCGAACTGGGTGGCCGAGGCCGCGCGGTTTGCGCCCGAGTCTGAAGGTCGTCACGCTCACGGATACCCTGGGCCGCGCCGGTGCGAAGCTGGACCAGCTGGTCTGCGATGCCGACGTCGTCGTCACCTCCTACACGCTGTTCCGGCTCGACTTCGACGCCCATGCGGCGCAGTCGTGGTCCGGGCTGATCCTCGACGAGGCGCAGAACGTCAAGAACCGCCATGCCAAGACCCATCAGTGTGCGCGCAAGCTAAGGGCACCGTTCAAACTCGCCATCACCGGCACGCCGATGGAGAACAACGTCATGGAGCTGTGGTCGCTGCTGGCGATCACCGCGCCCGGATTATTCCCCGACCCCGCCAAGTTCGCCGACTACTACGCCAAGCCGATCGAGAAGTCAGGTGACGCCGAACTGCTGGGGCTGTTCCGGCGCCGCATCAAGCCACTGGTCAAGCGCCGCACCAAGGACCTCGTCGCTTCGGAGCTGCCCGCCAAGCAGGACCAGATCCTCGACATCGAGCTCACTCCGCGGCACCGCAAGCTCTACGACACCCGGTTGCAGCGGGAGCGTCAGAAGGTGCTCGGCCTGCTCGACGACATGCAACGCAACCGATTCACAATCCTCAAGTCGCTGACCGTCCTGCGGCAGCTGGCGCTGCATCCGGGCCTCGTGGACCCCGCGCATGCCGAAGTGCCCAGCGCCAAGATCGACGGGCTCACCGAACATCTGCGCGAGGTCGCCTCCGGCGGTCACCGCGCGTTGGTGTTCAGTCAGTTCACGCGATTCCTCGGTCAGATCCGCGACCGCCTCGACGCCGAGGGCATCGACTACTGCTACCTCGATGGCCGAACTCGCGACCGCGCCAAGAGAATCCAGCGGTTCAAGGATGGTGACGCGCCGGTCTTCCTGATCAGTCTCAAGGCGGGCGGGTTCGGGCTGAACCTCACCGAGGCTGACTATTGCTTCCTTCTTGATCCCTGGTGGAACCCCGCGGTTGAGGCGCAAGCCGTCGACCGTACGCACAGGATCGGACAGACCCGCACCGTCATGGCGTACCGGCTGATTGCGCGCGACACCATCGAGGACAAGGTGTTGGCGCTCAACGCACGCAAGGCGAAGCTGTTCGCCAGCGTGATTGACGACGGCAACGCGTTCAGTTCCGCCCTCAGCGCCGACGACATCCGCGAACTGTTCTCGTAGTCGGCGGCCTGTTCCCTACAGGCGCAGCCGTTCTACGGGCTGGCCGGTAATCGAAGCGATGAGGTCGAAGTCCTTGTCCAGCGCTAGGACCGTTAGATTGGCGACCTCGGCGGTCGCGGCTACCAACAGGTCCGGAATCGCGGGTGCACGATGTTGACCGCGATCGGCGAGCAGCATCTGCACTTCGACGGCGCGGTCCTCAACGGCCGGGCTGAGATACTCCACCGGCATCATCGTCAGCGGTGGTGCCGCTGACTCGATGCGCGCTTGCTCGCCGGTGCGAAATGAGTAGCCGATCTCCAGGCGAGTGACGGTGCTGATCCGAACGAGGCCGCGTTCAATGCGGTCCACCCATGCTTCGGCGTCCACTGCCGCTGGCAGCCGCGTGTAGGCCGACTTGTCGATCAGCCACACGGTTACCGCCATGCATTCTCCATGACACCGGAGTCGTCGAGGTCGACGGCTGCTGAGGCCGCGCGACGCAGATCATCGACGGTAAGACGAGGCCGATCGGTGCTTGCAACGGCACCCTCAGCTTCGAATCGCTGTCGCAAGTACTCTTGGCGAGACAGCCCGCGAGCGGTCGCATCGGCATCGATGCGAGCAACAGCCGCCTCGGACAACCCTCGGACGAGCACATCTCCCATGGCGCCAACCTCCTGATATCGATGATATCAGGAGAGCTGCGATCATGAGGCGACCCGTACTTCTGTGACCGTTACGAATGGGACTTGTGGGACTAACCCCATCCTGGGCGCGGTCGCAGCTCAATACCGTGGCGCCGGAGGTCGGCAACGCCGTCCGCCTGCTCGCCGACGACCCAGAATTGCAAGAGCATCTACGTGCAAAGCCTGAGCTGATCGACACCGAGACCGAGACACTCGAGTCCCACGGTGTCGCGTCCATCGCCGACCGTGTCAGTGTCGCCATCGATCTGCGTCAAGACTGGCCAAAGGCGTTGGTAGATGTAGGTTTTGATCCGACGGCTCCGACCTCGTGGTCTGCCGAAGGGCGCTTACCGTATTTGACGGCCGAGGCTCAGGACCTACTGTTCGACCGCATTCAGATCACATCGATGCAAAGCGCTCTGACCCGACCTTTCTGGTGCCCCCACCAGGGCTCGAACCTGGGACCTGCGGATTAAAAGTCCGTAGCTCTACCAACTGAGCTATAGGGGCGCGGGTGATCAGAGTACTTGGCTGGCGGCCGCCGATGCGGGCGGGGATGCGCCCCTAAAGGCACGGCATAGTGCACTGGTGGCGGGACGAATCACGACAGATACCGGTTTGGTCGATGAGCCGTCAGTACCCTAAGCTATGCAACGCTCCCAACGCCACGGCGTTGCGAGTACCCCGAAGAGATTCGGCTTTGGCCCCCATCGTTTAGCGGCCTAGGACGCCGCCCTTTCACGGCGGTAGCACGGGTTCGAATCCCGTTGGGGGTACGCGCAACGGCGGTAACGTCGGAGCAGCAGGAAAGTAAGGCCCTGTGGCGCAGTTGGTTAGCGCGCCGCCCTGTCACGGCGGAGGTCGCGGGTTCGAGTCCCGTCAGGGTCGCCAAACGGCGAGGCAGCAAGCCTCGCCGCCCTGGCCAGGTAGCTCAGTCGGTACGAGCGTCCGCCTGAAAAGCGGAAGGTCGCCGGTTCGATCCCGGCCCTGGCCACCAAGCGTCACCGCAGTTCAGGCGTAACTTGCGCAGCCGGCGGGTGCGGGCAAGACCACCGTGCTGCGCGCCCTGCACAAGGCGATGCACAACGGCTCTGCCCTCGGCCACTCGTTGCTAAGCCGGTACCGGGCTCTGGTCGCGGTTGGGTTCGCAGGATGGATCCGCGATCGATGGTGCGTACTGGTTATTGACCGTTCCGCGTAATACCGCTTGTCGAATCGGCCGGTGCCGTCGCGGACCATTGGAGGCGCCCAACATTCCGTCGGCTTCGGCTGAATCTCCAAGCCACCTTCAACGCCCAACTGTCCGAATGCACCTCGCCGAACCCAAGAACCAAGGTCGCACGAAGCAGACCGGGCTGACATACAAGGTTGCCGTGAAACTGGCGATAGCCCCAAAATACGTAGGCATCACCCGGGTGAAGCTCAACGAGGTATTTTTCCGGGGCGTTGTTGATCTTCTTCGTGAGATAACGGCGATACAGCGAGTTCTGGGCCAGGACCGTATCAACCAGATGTGTGGCGACGAAGCGGCGGAACGGGCGCTTGTTTCCAAATGCTGCCAACTCGCCACGATTGCCGACAGTGCCGTCAGGCATGAAGATGGGTACCACCATGGTCAGCACGGTCGGGTCATAATGGAACCGGTTCGAACGGAATTTCGGGGCAAAACCGTTGTGAACGGGAATGTTGCACGTAAATTTCTGAGTCGGCCCGGCTTTGGGGCGACGCAGCCTTGCGGTGTCGACTAATAGTCGGTTCAGTGCGGGGTCGGACATTAGTTGGTGCGCGGGAGAGCCGATCTCGTGATCGGGATGCGTGATGAACAGGTCACCGTCGCCATGGCTGGCGATACGACTGATCACCGATTCCCGCATCGCTTCCAACCATTCATCGGAGAACACGTCTCGAAGCCGCACCACGCCTTGCTCGTCCAGTTGGTTTGCGAGCCACGATGGCGAGATGCCACCGAGCCCGATTGCCTCCTGGTCCGCCGCCCCCGCGACGTACTCCGCTGCCATGGATCCGCCTTTCAACCGTCCCATAACGCATCGGTACGGGAAGATCACCGATTAGTCCTGATGTAGCCGAGCACCGCCGACTATGAAGACTGGCATCATAACTGACCTTGATGTACAAAGGCGCATTCAAGATCATCTGCACACCGACTGTGAACTTGCTGAGAATGACCTCAAGTCCGGACGGCCGTCACCTACCCAGCAAGCGGATCAGACGCGGGCGGGCGATCTGATTCAGAGCTCTCAGTCCAGGTCGGCGAGGGCCCTGCGGGCGGCTTGCAGTTCCGCTTCGAGGGCGGCGACCCTGGCGGCCTGCTGGGAGCGCGCCTCCTCGATTACCTGGTCGATCGGGGTGGAGAGGTCCTCATGCAGTTCCTTAGCCGCGCGGGAGACGGCGGCGGCCGCGACCGCGAGGTTTCGTGTTGGCCTGGCGCGAGGACGCACTCGGCCCGTCCCGTAGTGAGCTGAAAACGATTGAGCCCCAACGTCGTGTGACGTTGGGGCACAATACAATCGAATCAAGACCGAACTACGGCACCGGCGGAGGTGGCGGCGGTGCGTTGGGGTCGACCGGATCCGGAAGGAACTGGGCGAGCCCGGGTGGAATGTTCGTCCCGGGTGGTGGTGCGGTGCCGGGCAAGGGTTCCCCGAGCTGCTCCTGTGGCATCTGGCCGAGCAGCCCACCCTTCAGTCGGCCGTCGCGGTACAGGTCGATGTACCGACCGAACCATTCCCGACGTGAGACGTCCGCGTTCTCCTGGCCGGGCGCTACGTCGAACTGCTGGCCCTGCCCAGGTGCCGCTGGCACTTCGTTCTGCGCCAACCCGTAGGCGTTGTTGAACGGGTTCAGGTTCGGCACGATCCCCGGGTCACCTCCCGGCGCCGAGGGAACCGGATTCTGGCCGAGGACGGTCGTTGGGGATAGGCCGACGACGTTGGGCGCTCCGAGCGCACCCGGCACGCTCTCCTGCCCGTTCTGGGCCAGCACTCCGAGTCCGTTGGCCAGCGGGCTGCCGATGAGCGGCACCGTTGGACCAGGGGGCGGCGGTGGCGCGGGTTCTCCTGGCACCACGGGAAGCGGTGGGGGCGGCGGCTCCGCGCCGGCGGTCGCCGGTAGGGCGACAGCCACTCCGACAGCGAGCACGCCCACCGCCAGCACTGTCACCTTGCTGATCGTCATCGGGCCTCGATTCGGTGAAACGTGCTCGCTGTCTGGCGTCGGTTGCATGTCAACCGTCAGACGGCCTTGGTGACGCCGTAGTAGGCGACGACGTCGTCGGTGTCCGTCGTCGAGCTCGTCAGCGTCGCGTACGAGCGCAGGAACGACTGACCGACGCAACCGTCGACCTTGATGTGGGTGTCCTTCAGCGTGACGCGGGCGGGCGCCGCCTTGAACGTCTTCTTGTCGACGGGGACCTGGGTCACCGTGCCGGGCTTGGCGTGAATCTCGATGGTGCCTGAGATCGGGAAGTTGAGGCCCGTCGGAATGAGGCCACCGGTAAATGTGGAACCCGCAGTGGTGGCGCCTATCGAGCCGATGAGCCTGACCTGGCCGAGCTCGATGCCGCACCCGATCTGGTACCCGGCCTCGAGGACCCCGCCACTCAGAGACGTCTTGCCCTTGCCCGTGACCGTTCCGGTGAACGTGCCGCCCACCAGATACTCACGCGAGGAGGTCGCCGTGGTCAGCGGGGCGACGGGGAGCTGCGTCTCATTGGTCGCCGCGACGGTCAGCACCCAACCGTCGGGGCTCGTCACGATGCCCGGCTCCGCCGAGGCGACGACGCCGTTGTCCGGCGGCGGACCGACGTCGCCGACGGGATCGATCGGCGGGTCCGCCAAAGCGACGGGGGCGGAGGCGGCGAAGGGAATGGCCATGCAGGCGGCTGCCATCAAGGCGAAGCGATTCAACATTGTGTTCTCTCGTTCGAGGTCGACGGGGATCAGACGGACTTGGTGACGCCGAGGTATGTGATGACGTCGTCGGTGTTGTCCGTCGATGACGTCAACGTCGCGTACGAACGGATGAACGACTGACCGGCGCACTGGTCGGTCTTGATGCGGACGCCGGTGATCGTGATGCGGGTCGACGTGCCCTTGAACGACTTCTTGTCGATCGCGACGGTCGTCACGGTGCCCGGCTTCAGGTAAATCTTGCCCTGAAGGCTGACACCGAAGTTGAACGGCCCGGTGAACGGCAGGTTGATGCCCGGTTGGAAGCTGGCACCGGGGTTGATCTCCGTCTCGTCGGAGATGATGCCGCAGCCGATCTGCTCACCGGCCTCGATCGAGCCGCCCGTCAGCTTCGTCTTGCCGCCGCCGGTGATCTTTCCGGTGAAGGTGCCGGCAATCAGGTACTCACGCGACGAGATCGCAGTGGTCAGGGGCGCGACGGGCAGCTGGGTCTCGTTGGCGCCGCCGACCTCGAGGTGCCAACCGTCCGGGGTGTCGAGGATCCCAGGAGGGCCGGACGGAACGGCTCCTTCGGGCGGCAGCGGGTTGGTGCTGTTCACCGGTACGACGGCGGGATCCGCCGGCGGCGGAGGCTCGGCCGAGGCGAGGGGTGAGGTCCCTACCGGGATCGCGATGCAGACTGCTGCCATAACGGCAAAACGGTTCAACATGGGGTAGTGGCGCCTCTCGTGGTCGAGGTAACAGATGTAACAGATGTGTCGCGACGGAGCATCTAATGGTCGCGTTTCGAATCAGTGAACGGACGGCAAACAATCTCGGGCCTATGGTCATCCAACGGGCATTGGCGGCAACGGGTTTGAATCATCTTGATTCCCGGGCAAACTCACAGGTTTGGGCTACGCAATGGACGGCGATCGGATGCCCATCGTTCGATCTTCGTTCATAATTCCGACATTTGATCCGAACACGGTAGCTTCAGCTGACGTCCAACCACGCTCGACGGTTCGGAGCGGGCGAGCGTCAGGCGGTCTGACGGGACGGCGGGACCGACGAATTGGAGGAAGCCCCTTGAGATCACCCCAGGTCTGCGGTCGCATCGTGGCCACGTCCGTCGTCGTTCTGGGCACGGCACTGGTGTTCACACCCGCGGCTCTCGCCGACGATGAGGTTGACCCAGTGCCAGCGCCGGGGCCGACACCGATACTGACGGAGACGGCGCCCATGGGAGACGACGTCACGCCTGCCGCGGTTACGGCATGCAGCACGTTCGCCGACGTTCTCGACGGAACTTCGACCTATTTCGGCGACTTTGCCGATGCCATCGAAGGATCCAACTACTCGGACCCGGCCGTGGCGAGCAGCAACCAGGTCGGGCGGACGGCACTGCGGCAGGGTGCGGGCGTCGCGATGGACGCGGCGAACACACCAGGTCTGCAACCCGAGATCGCGAATCCGATGCGGTCGTGGTCGATGGGCGCGACGGCACTGCTCGTCAAGATGGGGCTGCGCATCCCCGGTGAAAGTCTGAACACCACTGCGGACGGCATGAACAACCACGCGGCCGCAGTTCAGGAGGCCTGTGCCGCGGCAGGCACGCACGCCTGACCTGGCCCACCCCGTCGGGGTCATCGCGCGGCGTCAATTATGTTGCGCGCCAGCCATTTTAAGGAGCCTGCGTGAAGAGGTGCGCCATCGTGGCGCTCGTCGTTGGGCTGATGCTCGCCGGTTGTGCGGGAAAGACGACGGAAGGTCGCTCGGAGGGGCCGAAGCCGGTGCCGGATTCGGCGCTCGACGGACTGCTGCTTTCGGCCGACGAGGTGAACTCCATCATGGGCACGTCGGGGATGACGCCGCGCAGTCACGTGGTCACCACGATGGCCGACAATCGGAACCTGTTGCCCAATCTCAACTGCCTAGGGGTATGGCAGGTCACCCAGGCCCCGATCTACGACCCCTCCCGTTGGAAGACGTTGCGGCAGCAGTTGCTTCGTGTTCCCGACGTCGACCAGTGGAACTATCTGGTGGTGCAGTCCGTGGTGTCCTACCGCACCGCGGACGGGGCCCGCGCCTTCTTCGACGACTCGGCGAACCGTTGGTCGAAGTGCGCCAACCACCACGTCAACATCACGCTCAACGGTGGGGCGCTGCCCAAGTGGTTCAGTGGAGACCTCACCACGACCGACAACCGGCTGGCGATGCCCTACACCCGTGGCGAAGGCGACCAGACCCGGTCGTGCCAGCGTGTTCTCGGAGTGACGGCCAACGTGATCGTCGACGTGCAGGCGTGCAAGCCCCGGCAGCCGACGCCCATCACGTCCGCGTCGGACGTCGCCGACAAGATCGAATCGAAGATGCCCGGCTGACGTCTGCGAGGGGCATCATTGATGATGTGTCGCGCGTATCGCGTCGGGTCGCCGCGGCGACGTTGGCTTGCGGTTTCACAGCGTCGTCCTTGACCGCTGCGCCGACCGCGGTCGCCGACCCGAGCATCAATCAGTCCGCCGCCGCCGTCATCCAGCAGTTGACAGACGAAGGCTACGACGTCGAGATCAATTGGGTCAGCGGTGTCAGCAGTAGGGCGCTCTCCGAATGTGCGGTTACGGGGATTCACAATCCGAACCGCGCCGGTGGCCCCGTCGACACGTTCACGACGGTGTACGTCGACGTGTCGTGTCCCAATCACGACGACGGTTCGCATTTCGACCTCGGCGTCGGGATCGGCCTCGGCTGAGCGCTGACTGGGAAGGCGCTGAGGTAACTTACCGATCATGGTGCGGCCCGCGCAGACGGCGCGCAGCGAGCGAACTCGCGACGCGATGCGCCAGGCTGCGTTGGTCCGGTTCCTGGGTCAGGGCGTCGAGGAGACCTCCGCCGAGCAGATCGCCTCGGACGCAGGCGTATCCCTTCGGACCTTCTACCGGCACTTCACGTCGAAGCACGACCTCCTGTTCGCCGACTACGACGCGGGCGTGGAGTGGTTCCGTGCGGCGCTGGCCGACCAGTCCGGCGACCAGTCCCTGGTCGACGCCGTACACGCGGCGGTGATGTCGGCCCCGTACGACGTCGAAGCCGTGTCGAAGATCGCCGAACTACGCGCCAGGGAATTGGACGCGGGACGCATCGTGCGCCACATCCGCCAGGTGGAAGCAGAATTCGCCGAGGCGGTGGAGGAGTACCTGACCCGGGACGACCCTCCACTCACCGGTACCGACGAGCGGCTGCGCATCACCGTGACGGCCCGCTGCATCGCCGCGGCGGTGTTCGGCGCCATGGAGGTGTGGATGCTCGACCCTGATCGCTCACTGCCCGAACTCGCCCGGCTGTGTCGCACGGCGCTGGACTCGGTGGCCAAGGGGCTGGAGACCAATCGGCGGTAAAGTTTCGTCATTATTGACAAAACTTTACCGCCGTGCCAGCCTCAGCTGATGGCGGACTTCGACGCGATCATCATTGGGGCGGGCCACAACGGACTGACCGCTGCCACCCTCCTTCAACGAGCCGGGCTGCGCACGCTGTGCCTGGACTCCAAGCTGTATGCGGGCGGGATGGCCTCGACCGTCGAGCTCTTCGACGGCTTCAGGTTCGAGATCGCCGGCTCGGTCCAGATTCCGACGTCGGCGGTGGTGAGCCGCGAACTCGGCTTGGACGAACTGCCCACCGTCGAGCTCGACGTGATGTCGGTGTCGCTTCGCGGCGTCGGCGACGAACCGCTGGTCTACTACACCGACCCAATGAAGCTGATGACGCACATCAACGAGGTGCACGGTGCCGAGGCGGTCAACGGGATGGCCGGGTTGATGGCATGGTGCCAGGCGCCGACCCGGGCGCTCGGGCGGTTCGATGCGGGCCAGCCTCCGAAGTCGATCGACGAGATGTATGCCTGCGCAACAAACGAATTCGAACGATCGACGATCACCGACCTGCTGTTCGGTTCGGTCACCGACGTGCTCGACCGCTACCTGCCCGACCGGGAGAAGCACGGCGCGCTGCGGGGCATGCTCTCGTTGCTGGCCGTCAACACGACCTACCGCGGCCCCGCCACGCCCGGCACCGCTGCCGCGCTGGCGTACGGGTTCGCCGTGCCCGACGAGAACGCGCTCCTGGTGAAGAAGCTCAAGGGCGGCATCGGCGCGCTGACGGCTCACCTCGTCGACGTCTTCACGTCGAACGGCGGTGAGTTGCGGCTCCGTTCGAAGGTGGAGGAGATCCAGGTCGCCGACGGGCGCGTCAGCGGTGTCCGGCTAGAGGACGGTTCCACCATCACCGCACCCATCGTCGTCTCGGCGGTGGCTCCGGACTTCACGCTCAACCAACTCGTCGCGCCGGCGGCTGTCCCCGACGACGTCCGAGGGCGGTTCTCCCGCATCGACCATCGCGGGAGTTACCTGCAGATGCACTTCGCGCTGGACGGCGTCCCACGATTCGCGGCACCGTACGAACTGCTCAACGACCCCGCCATGCAGTCGAACATCGGGATCTTCAGCACGCCAGAGGAATTGCAGCAGCAGTGGGAGGACTGCCGGCGCGGCGTCGTGCCAGCCGATCCGGCCATCGCGTTGCAGATCCCATCGGTCAACGATCCCAGTTTGGCGCCCCCGGGCAAGCATGCGGCGTCGGCGTTCTCGCTGTGGTTTCCCGTCGAGGACAGCCCGTCGAGCTACGGCGACAGGAAGGTCGAGATGGGACGGCGCGTCATCGAGAAGATCAATCGGCTGGCCCCCAACTTCGAGAGCCTCATCATCCGGCACACCACGTTCACGCCCAAGCACATGGGCACCATGTTCGGAGCGCCGGGTGGCGACTACTGCCACGGGTTGATCCATCCGGACCAGATCGGCATCAACCGGCCGGGCCCGAAGGGCTATGTCGACCAACCGATTCCGATCGAGGGCCTCTATCTGGGGAGCGCGGGCTGCCACGGCGGTCCCGGCATCACCTTCATCCCCGGGTACAACGCCGCGCAACAGGCGCTGGCCGACGCGCGTTAGGCGTCGTCGTCCTTGGCGGCACCGCCCTCGTCCGACCAGTCGGACCTGTCGTCGGCGCCCTTGGCCGGGTCGCTCTGCACGTCCTCTCGGCCCTCGGGGCCGGAGTCTGACTGAGTGGTCTCGGGATCTGGGGTACTCACGCAGGGGGATTACCCGTGTCGTCCGGTTCGGAAACCGTCAATAGCGCCTCGGCCACGTTGGGGACCTGTTCCAGTCGGTGCTCCAAGTCGCGGAGGGTGCGCGCGATCGAGGACTCGACGGCGTCGCCGACGAGGTCCACGCTGGCGATCACGAAAAGCCTTTTGGGTCCGATGAATTCGGGGCGCAGAAATCGCACGGACGCTACTTCGGGAAAGCTCGCGAGTCGGTCGACGAGCGCGTCGCGGATGGACGGTGGGCCGGCCTCGCCGGTGAGGAATATGCGGTTGCGGTCGATGAGGAGCACGGCCACCCCGCCGAGCAGGACCCCGACCAGAATCGAACCCACGGCGTCCCACACCGTCTGCCCAGTGAGTTGGTGCATCAGGATCCCGAGAAACGCGATGGCGATGCCGATCAGCGCGGCACTGTCCTCCGCGAACACGGCGCGCACCGTCGGATCCGACGTCCGGAGCGCATACTCGAGCACGTCACGTTCGAGATTGGCTGCCTCCCTGCGCAACTGCCGCAGGGCCTGAAGCAGCGACGTGCCCTCCAGTACGAAGGCGATCGCAAGGACGAGGTAGGCGAGCCGGTAGTCCTCGGCTCCTTCGGTGCCGTGCAGGAGCTCGGTGATTCCCCGCCAGATCGATACCGCGGCTCCGACGACGAACAAGCCGACCGCGGCCAACAGTGACCAGACGTACGCCTCGCGCCCGTAGCCGAGCGGCCTGCGCTCGTCGGCGTCGCGGCTGCTTCGCCGGGTGGCGATGAGGAGGAAGATCTGGTTGCCGGTGTCCGCCCAGGAATGCGCAGCCTCGGCGCTCATCGACGCAGATCCGGACACCGCGGCGGCGAACGTCTTGGCCACGGCGATGGCAAGATTCGCGCCGAAGGCCACCAGTACGGTGAGGGTGCTTTCACCCCCGGGCTTCACCATGAAGTCAGTCGCCGCGTTGCTCGAGCTGGCGCATCCAGTCCTTCGGCACCCGACCCCGCGGTCCGGGCACGGTCTGGTCCTCCGGATGGCATTCCGGCGCAGCGAGTTCCGGCCCGTCGTAGTACGCGTTCGTGTCGTAGTTCCAGAACCAGTCCTCACCGGGTTCGAACGAGCGGATGATCGAATGGCCGGCCTCGCGCCAGTGCGCCGTCGCGTGCCGGGCCAGCGAGTCGTCACAGCAGCCGATGTGGCCGCACGCCGCGCAACGGCGCAGATGCACCCACCAGCCTCCGACGGCATCGCATTCCACGCACCCAGTCCCGCTCGGTGGAGCCGCAGGGTCGACCGCATCGCTCATGGGGCCGAGCCTAGTGGCGTCCACGGAAACGCGTTCGCAACCCTTTGAATCGACGAAATCAAATCAATCTGAGCGAAAGTAGCGACGGACACGGTACCTGCATGTTCGGTTGTTGACGTGCGCCTTTGGCGGAATGTTCGCTTTGACGGCTAATCCGCGCTCTCTTAGCGTCCGCCCCAACCTGACGACGATGGGAATGCCCGTGTTATCCGCAATCGAGTGTCCGCGCACCGCGGCAGCGCCGTCGCTGTCACCGCGCCGCTCGACGTCATGCGTGTGCACTTCCCGACGAAGTCGATGACTCGATGCTGGATGCTCTCGAGGGTCGACCGTGAACGGGACGGCCTTGACCAAACCGGCCTTCGCGATGGGCGACTTCGTGGTGCTCGCGGGCGAGACGTTCGCCGCGTTGTTCCGGCGGCCCTTCGCGTGGCGTGAACTCATCGATCAGATCTGGTTCGTGGCCAGGGTGTCGATCGTCCCCACGCTCGTGTTGTCGATTCCCTACACCGTGCTCATCGTCTTCACGCTCAACATCGTGCTGATCGAGGTCGGCGCGGGCGACCTGTCCGGGGCAGGTGCAGCGCTGGCCTCGGTGACCCAGGTGGGGCCCGTGGTCACCGCCATCGTCGTGTCCGGCGCGGGCGCCACCGCGATGTGTGCCGACCTCGGCGCCAGGACCATTCGCGAGGAGATCGACGCGATGAAGGTCATCGGGGTGAACCCCGTCCAGGCACTGGTCGTGCCCCGGGTGATTGCGGCGACATTCGTTGCGCTGATGCTCTATTCGGTGGTGGCAGTCGTCGGGTTGTCGGGGAGTTACTTCTTCGTGGTGTACGTCCAGAACGTCACGCCGGGCGCCTTCGCGGCGGGCCTGACGCTGCTGACCGGACTGCCTCAGGTCATCGTGTCGCTCGTCAAGGCGCTGCTGTTCGGGCTCTCTGCAGGGCTGATCGCTTGCTACAAGGGGCTGCACGTCGGTGGCGGGCCAACGGCCGTCGGCAACGCCGTCAACGAGACGGTCGTGTTCGCGTTCATGGCCCTGTTCCTCATCAACATCCTCGCGACGGCGTTCGGCGTGAAGGTGGCGCCGTGAGTGAGCCTGCGAGCGAACCATCGATGATGACGGCCACGCGAGAAGTGAAGCGGGATCGCGTATGACGGCGACGGACATATCTGAGTCCGCGCGCGGCGAGACGCTGAACAAGGCGGTCGGCACGACCCGCAGGCTCGGCGAGCAGACCGCCTTCTACGGTCAAGCGCTCGCTTCCACCGCCGATGCGATCCGCCGTTACCCGGGCGAGGTGCTGCGGCTGATCGCCGTCATGGGAATGGGCACCGGAGCGCTTGCCGTCATCGGCGGCACGGTCGTCATCGTCGGCTTCCTGACGTTGTCCACCGGCGCGCTGATCGCCGTGCAGGGCTACAACACCCTCTCCAACGTCGGAATCGAAGCGCTCACGGGGTTTCTGGGGGCATTCCTCAACGTCCGGTTCATCGCGCCGGCGACGGCAGGCGTGGCACTGGCCGCGACCATCGGTGCCGGCGCGACGGCGCAACTCGGCGCCATGCGCATCAACGAGGAGATCGACGCGCTCGAGGTGATGGGCATCCGGGCCGTCACCTATCTGGCGTCCACGCGCATCGTGGCGGGGATCATCGCCGTCATCCCGATCTACACCGTGGCCGTGCTGATGTCGTTCCTGGCGACCCGGTTCGGCACGACGATCATCTACGGGCAGTCGCGGGGCGTCTACGACCACTACTTCTCGACGTTCCTGCAGCCGACGGACCTGCTCTGGTCCTTCACGGAGGCGTTGGCGATGGCAGCCGCCGTGATGGCCGTACACACCTACTACGGGTTCACCGCGACGGGCGGTCCGGCAGGCGTCGGCGAGGCCGTCGGGCGTGCGGTGCGCACGTCGATCACCGCGGGCGTCTTCATCCTGTTGACCATCACGCTGTCCGTCTACGGGCAGTCCGGCAACTTCCACCTGTCGGGCTGACGGGGATGGCGGAGCGAGAAGCGAAGCGGGATCGCGCATGAGCATCAACTCGCCGCGACGCGGCGGCATCGATCCCATCTGGTGGGCACCCGTGCTGTTCGCGGTGGTGATCGCCGTGAGTGCGCTCACCGTCGTGCTGTTTTCGGGGGCAGCGCGATCCTTCGAGACGCTGACGGTCGTCTCGGACAGGTCCGGTCTGGTCATGGAGAACGGCGCAAAGGTGAAGTTGCGCGGCGTGCAGATCGGCGAAGTCCAATCCATCGGCACCGAGGCCAGCGCCGAGGGATCCGACCTTTCGAAGCTGACTTTGAAGATCTACCCGTCGGACTTCACGTACCTGCCGAGTGACGTCGAGGCGGAGATCAAGTCCAGCACCGCATTCGGAGCCAAGTACGTCGACCTGATCGTGCCCGACGGAGGCGGAAGCTCCCAACCGCTCAAACCCGGTGCGGTGCTGCAGCCCCGCAACGTGACCGTCGAGGTCAACACCGTGTTCCAGAACCTGCAGTCGGTGGTGCAGTCGGTCGACCCGGCCAAGCTCAACTCGGTGTTGTCCGCCGTGGCCGAAGCCGTGCGCGGCAAGGGCGACGTCATCGGTCAGGCGATCTCCGATTCGAACGACGTACTGCGCGCGGTGAATCCGCGGATGCCGACGATCAAGCAGGACTGGCAGCTGTTCGGCCAGACGGCCGAGGCGTACTCGAATGCGGCTGACGACATCGTGTCGATCCTCGACTCGTTCTCCACGACCAGCGCCACGATCGCCAGCCATGCCAGTGCGCTCGACGCGGTGCTGCTGTCGGCCGTCGGATTCTCCCAGTCGGGCATCACCGTGCTCGGCGGGAACCAGCCGAATCTGGTGCGCGCCATGAACGTCCTGGACCCGACGACCGCGCTGCTGACGAAGTACTCGCCCACGTATCAGTGCCTGTTCCAGGGTGCGCAGTGGTTCCTCGATCACGGTGGCCGAGATGCACTGGGCGGCAACGGAAAGTCGGTCATCATGGATGCGGCGCTGCTGTTCGGCGACGATCCGTACCGGTATCCCGACAACCTGCCGGTGGTCAACGCCAAGGGCGGCCCTGGGGGCAAGCCGAGCTGCGGCTCGCTGCCCGACGTCAGCAAGAACTTCCCGGTGAAGTACCTCGTCACCGACACCGGGTTCGGAACCGGGCTGGACGTCCGGCCCAACCCCGGCATCGGCTTCCCGGGCTTCGCCAACTACTTCCCGGCCACCAAGGGCATCCCCGAGCCGCCGAAGATCCGCTACCAGGGCGGTCCGGCGCCGGGTCCGTTGCCGCCGTATCCCGGAGCGCCTCCTTATGGCGCAGCGGAATTCGCGCCTGACGGAACTCCGCTGTATGCGCCACCACCGGGCGAGCCAGGACCGCCTCCGCCGCCCGCGAACGGGGGGCAGCCATGAGGGGCAGAACCGCGGGCACGCTCGTCAGGGTGGTGTTGTTCACCGCAGTGTGTCTGGTCTTCGTGTTCGCACTGATGACCGTGTTCGGACAGTTCCGTTATGACTCGCGCGTCACCTTTAGCGCCGTGTTCAGCAACGTGTCGGGCCTCAAGGGCGGGAACTTCGTCCGGATCGCCGGCGTCGAGGTGGGCAAGGTCAAGGACATGACCCTCCAGAAGGACGGCACCGTCACCGTCGTGTTCGACATCGACAAGGGGCTGCCGCTGACCGAGGGCACCAAGGCCGCAGTGCGTTACGAGAACCTCATCGGCGACCGTTACCTGGCCCTCGAAGACGGACCCGGCTCGGTGCGGAAACTCCAACCGGGGCAGACGATTCCGCTGGAGCGGACGTCGCCGGCGCTCGACGTCGACGCGCTCATCGGGGGCTTCCGTCCACTGTTTCGCGCGTTGGACCCGGATCAGGTCAACGCGTTGAGCGGCGAACTCTTGAAGGTGTTCCAGGGCCAGGGGGGCACCATCGCATCGGTGCTGTCGCAGACTTCGGCACTGACGACGACGCTGGCCGGTCGCGACGAGCTCATCGGCCAGGTGATCACCAACCTCAACACGGTGCTGGACACCTTCGCGACCCGCGACGGTCAGTTCGCCCAGGGCCTCGACAAGCTGTCGGAGCTGGTCCAGGGACTCAACGACCGGAGCACCGACGTCGCCAACGGGGCCGCATACCTCAATGCCGCCGCGGCGTCCGTCACCGACCTGATGACCGAGGCACGACAGCCGATCAAGGAAACCGTGGTTCAGACTCGACCGGTTCGCGGGGCAGGTCGAGGCCGACCACGACTACGTCGACGACCTCGTCAAGACGCTGCCCGACGCCTATCAGGTGCTGGCCCGTCAGGGCCTCTACGGCGACTACTTCGGCTTCTATCTCTGCGACGCGATCCTCAAGCTCAACGGCAAGGGTGGCCAGCCGGTGTTCGTCAAGGTCGCCGGTCAGTCCACGGGGCGGTGCACACCGAAATGACCCGACTGTCAACCAAGTTCAAGCGGCCGACGATCAAGCCGTTGGCCGAGCGCAACCGGTTCGTCGTCGGGCTCGTCGGCATCGGCCTGCTGATCGCCGTGGTCGTCGGCTCGTTCTCCTACGACAAGATTCCGTTCCTCAAGGGCACCGGCGACTTCGCCGCCTATTTCGCCGAGGCCGGCGGCATCAAGTCCGGCAGCGACGTGCGGGTGTCTGGGTTGTCCGTCGGTCGCGTCTCCGCGATTCACCTGGAGGGGACGCAGGTGCGGGTCGACTTCACCGTCCGCGACGGCATGGAGTTGGGGGACCGCACCGAGGCGGCGATCAAGACGGAGACCGTGCTGGGCGCCAAGATGCTCGAGTTGACCCCGCGGGGTGACGGCAGGCTCGACGGCCCAATCCCGCTCGAGCGCACCACGTCCCCGTACGACCTGCCCGATGCCCTCGGCGACCTCACCGCGACCATCAGTGGGCTGGACACCGCCCAGCTGTCGTCGTCGCTCACGACGCTGGCGCAGACGTTCCAGGACACCCCGCCGGAGCTCAAGCTGGCGCTCGAGGGGGTGGCCCGGTTCTCCGACACGCTCAACGCCCGCGACGCGCAGCTGCGCAACCTGCTGGCCAACGCCAACAAGGTCACCGGGGTGCTCGCCAAGCGCAGTGATCAGATCGCCAAGCTGGTGGTGAACGCCGACGCGCTGCTGAACGAGCTGCTCGCACAACGGGCTTCCATCGATGCGTTGATGAACAACCTGACGGCGGTATCGCACCAGATATCCGGTCTGGTCGACGACAACCGCACGCAACTGAAGCCGGCGCTGGACAAGCTCAACGGCGTACTGAGCATTCTCGACAACCGCAAGCAGGAACTGCAGAAGACCTTGAGCCTGCTGCGGCGCTACGCCATGTCGTTCGGCGAGGTGCTCGGCTCCGGCCCGTTCTTCAAGGCGTCGTTGGTGAATCTCCTTCCCGGCCAGTTCAGCCAGCCCTTCATCGACGCGGCCTTCTCCGATCTGGGGCTCGACCCCAACGTGCTGCTGCCGTCGCGACTGGTCGACCCGCCGGTGGGCCAGGCCGGCATCCCCGCACTGCCGGCACCGTTCCCGCGCACCGGGCAGGGCGGTGAACCTCAGCTGACACTGCCAGATGCGATTACGGGCAAGCCGGGTGATCACGGTTGCGGGCCGCCCGGGGTGCCATTGCCCGGCCCAACTGGCTGCTACCCGTACCGAGAGCCACTGCCCGCCCCGCCGCCAGGCGGTCCGCCGCCCGGGCCGCCCGCCGACGTGCAGCCCGAGCAGAAGCAACCGCCCATCGACGTGACCGCGCCCGGTGAGGTGCCGTTCCCGGTGGAACCGCCAACGGAAGCGGGGCGGTGATCGTGTCCACGAACTCCCGCGTGCTGCGCATCGCGACCGCAACCACTCTGGTCGTGATCCTCGCCGTCGCAGTCACCATGGTCGCGACCCCCTGGTGGAAGGGTGTCGGCAAGGACACCTTCACCGCCTTCTTCCCGAACACCAACGGCCTCTACACCGGCGACGAGGTGCGCATCCTTGGCGTCGAGGTCGGGACCGTCGAGAAGATCGAGCCACAGCCGAACGCCACGAAGGTCACGTTCTCGGTCGAGTCGCAATACCCCGTGCCCGCCGACGTCAAGGCCGCAATCCTTTCGCCGTCGCTCGTCAGCGCGCGCGCCATCCAACTCGTGCCCGCATACTCCGGCGGCCCGAAACTGGCGGCGGGCGCGACCATTCCGGAGGAGCGCACCGCGGTCCCCGTCGAGTGGGACGACTTCCGTCAGCAGCTGGAGAAGCTCAGTGACTCCCTGCAACCCACGACGCCGGGCGGGCCGAGTCCGGTCGGCGAGTTCATCAACAGCGCCGCCGACAACCTCCACGGTCAGGGCGACACCGCGCACGACACCGTCGTCAAGCTGTCCCAGGCGGTTTCGGCGCTCGGCGACCACAGCACGGACATCTTCAGCACGGTGCGGAACCTTCAGCAGTTGGTATCCGCCTTGTCCTCGAGCAGTGACCTGCTGGCCGCGTTCAACGTGAACCTGGCCGACGTCAGCACCGTGCTGTCCAACACGCCCAACGAAGTGGCGGACGCGACACAGGGTCTGGACGGCGTCGTGCACGACTTGCGCGGGTTCCTGGCCGACAACACCGAAGGCATCGGCGTCACCGTCGACCGGCTCAACGCCATCACCACGGCGCTGAACGACAGCCGCGGCGACGTCAAGCAGGTCTTGCACATCACCCCGACGGTCTTCCAGAACTTCATGAACATCTACCAGCCCGCGCAGAGTGCCGTCACGGGCATCCTGGCGCCCGTCAACTTCGCGAACACCGTCCAGTTCATCTGCAGCGCAATCCAAGCCGCCTCGCGCCAAGGCTACGAGCAGTCGTCGAAGCTGTGCGTCCAGTACCTGGCGCCGATCATCAAGAACCGCCAGTTCAACTATCCGCCGCTGGGCGTCAACCCGTTCGTCGGGGCGTCGGCGCGGCCCAACGAGATCACGTACAGCGAGGACCGACTCAATCCGCACCTGCCGCCTGCGTCGCCCCTGGCCGACCCGGATGCACCGATGGCCGCGGAAGCGCCCATCGGGACGCCTACCGATCCCAGTGCCGGACTCGCCGGGATGATGGTGTCGCCGACCTCAGCGTCAGCCCTTGCCGAGGCGCCCATGCCACCGGCGGGCACGCCATGAGGCGCGCGATCGCCGCGGCGTTGGCCGTCGCGTGCCTGTCCGTGCTCCCGGGATGTGAGTGGCGCGGGCTGAACTCGCTGACGCTGCCCGGAACCGAAGGCGGCGGTGACGGTTCGTACACCATCCAGGCGCAGCTGCCCGACGTCGTCGTCATTCAACAGAACACCCGGGTGCGGGTCGCCGACGTCAACGTCGGCAACGTCACCAAGATCGAAGTGCAGGACTGGCACGCGTTGGTCACCATGCGCATCGACGGCAACGTCCACCTCCCCGCGAACAGCACCGCCAAGGTCGGTCAGACCAGCCTGCTGGGTTCCATGCACATCGAGCTTGCGCCGCCCACCGACGAGCCGCCGCACGGTGAACTCAAGGACGGCGCGGTGATCCCGCTGTCGTCGGCCAGCACGTATCCCACCACCGAGCAGACCCTCGCGTCGGTGTCGATCCTGCTCAACGGCGGCGGCCTGGGCCAGCTCCAGGAAATCAACCAGTCGTTCGCAAAGGCGTTGGCCGGTCGCGAGAACGACATGCGCAGCCTACTGACCCAACTCGACACCTTCATTGCGCAACTCAACGATCAGACCGACGACATCATCACCGCCACCGAGCGGCTCAACTCGCTCGCCGGACAGGTGGCGGCGAGCGATCAGAAGGTCGACCGCGCACTGACCACCATCCCGCAGGCGCTTGCCGTGCTCGCGGACTCCCGCACCAAGCTGGCCGACGCCATCGACGCCCTCGGCAAGTTCAGCGCCATCGCCACGTCGACGGTCAACCAGACCAAGGAATCGCTGGTGAACAACCTGCGCAGTATCGCGCCGGTGTTCCGCGAACTCGCCAACGCCGGGCCTGCGCTGACGAGGGGATTGGACTTCCTGTCGACGTACCCCTGGGTGAAGAGCACGGTCGCGAACTGGTTTCGCGGTGACTTCGCCAACATCACCCTCGTCGTCGACCTGACCCTGAGCCGGCTCGACAGCGGCTTGTTCACCGGAACGCGGTGGGAGGGCGACCTCACCAACCTGGAACTCCAATGGGGCCGCACGATCGGTCAGATGCCCAGCCCGTACACCGTGGGCAACCCGCTGATCGCCCCGTATCGCTGGGGGGCGTACTGACATGGTGCGGCTGCCCCGCGCGGTGTGGACGCAGCTGGCGATCCTGGCCGCCGTCACGCTGAGCTCAGGTGCCGTCATGGCATTCGGCTTCGTGCACGTGCCTGCGCTGCTGGGCATCGGTCGATACACCGTGACCGTCGCGCTTCCTGCTACCGGCGGGTTGTACCCGACATCGGTGGTGACCTATCGCGGCACCGAGATCGGGAGGGTCGAGTCGGTCGACGTCACCCGCGACGGCGTGACGGCCGTGCTGACCCTCGATTCGGAGTTCGACGTCCCGTCCGACGTCACCGCGGCGGTGCACAGCCGCTCCGCCGTCGGCGAACAGTTCCTGGAACTGACGCCGCGGCCGGACGTTGACACCACCAGGCACCTGGGGGACGGTGACGTCATTCCCGTTGGGGCCGCTGCGATTCCGGCCGACATCGGGCACCTGCTCGATCAGACCAACACCGCGTTGCAGGCCATTCCGCAGGACAACCTGCGCACCGTCGTCGACGAAGCGAGCAAGGCCGTCGCCGGCTTAGGGCCGGAGCTGTCGCGCATCGTCGACGGATCGACCTCACTGGCGATCGAGGCGGGCAAGGCCAGGGATCCGCTCACCCAGCTCATCGACCAGTCTCCACCGGTGCTGAATTCCCAAGTGCAGACGTCGGATTCGATCGCCCGCTGGGCGCAGCACATGGCGTCGATCACCGGGCAGTTGGCGGTGCAGGACCCGGCCTTCGCGGACCTGCTGGAGCAGGGCGGCCCGGCTCTGAACGAAGGGAAGGCGCTGTTCGACAGGGTCGCGCCCGCGTTGCCGGTGCTGCTGGCCAACATGGTCAGCCTTGGCGAGATCGCGGTGACCTACCGATCCGACATCGAACAACTGCTGGTGCTGTTCCCTCAAGGCACCGCCGTCATGTCGGCGATCGCACTCCCGGACGCCGACACCAAGCAGGACTACAAGGGCATCTACCTCGACTTCAACCTCAACCTCAACCTGCCGCCGCCGTGCAACACGGGGTTCCTGCCGGTCCAACAGCAGCGTTCGCCGTCGGACACGGATGCACCCGACCGGACCACCGGCGAACTGTACTGCAGGCTTCCGCAGGACTCGCCGATGAATGTCCGCGGCGTGCGGAACATTCCGTGCGAGAACGATCCGGCCAAGCGGGCGCCGACGGTCGAGCTGTGCGAAAGCGACGAGCGGTACGTCCCGTTGAACGACGGCAACAACTGGAAGGGCGACCCCAACGCGACGCTGTCTGGTCAGGGCGTGCCGCAGTTCGCGCCGGGCGTGCCGTGGCCAGGTCCAGCGGCGGTGCCACCGTCCATTCCTGAAGGCATGCCAGCCGCCGGGCCGCCCGTCGCCCCACCGGTTGCCGTCGTGCCCTACGACCCGGCGACCGGCGACTACGTCGGCCCGGACGGGCGGCGCTACACGCAGGCCGACCTGGCCAACCCCGGAAACAAGACCTGGCAGTCGATGTTGGTGCCGCCCGGCTGGTAGCGATTGTGTCGTTTGTCGCGGCATATCGCGAGTAATCGCCGCATCGAACGGCCCAATCGCTACTCTCGCGGCATGGCAACCAGTGATTCGCGCGAAGTGGTCATCGAGGCAACCCCTGGGGAGATCCTGGACGTCATCGCCGACGTCGAGGCGACGCCGACGTGGTCGCCGCAGTACCAGAAGGCCGAGATCCTCGAGAGCTATCCAGACGGCAGGCCCAAGCAGGTCAAGATGACGGTCAAGGCTGCGGGGCTCACCGACGTGCAGGTGATCGAGTACACGTGGGCGGACGACAAGGTGAGCTGGACGCTGGTGTCGGCGGGCCAGCTGAAGGCGCAGGATGCGAGCTACACGTTCACACCGGACGGCGACAAGACCAAGGTCAGGTTCGACATGAAGATCGACCTGTCGATCCCGATGCCCGGCTTCCTGCTCAAGCGCACGTTGAAGGGCGGCATGGAGACCGCCACCGACGGGCTGCGCAAGCAGGTGCTGAAGGTCAAGAAGGCCAAGTAGGCCAGTCCGGTCGGGGAGCGCGAAGTCGCCATACCTCCGCGTGGCGGTAGCAAGGCTCTTACGCTCTCAGGGGTGCGATTGTCGTGGCCGTTGATTGGCCGTTCGGGGGAGCTGCGGTCCATCGAGACGGCCATCTCGGCCTCGACCGTTTCCGGCATCCTGGTGTGCGGAGCGGAAGGCGTCGGCAAGAGTCGAATCGCCCGTGAGACGTTGGCAGCTGCCGCGTCACGGGGTTGTGAAACCCGCTGGACGGTGGGCTCGTCTTCCGCGCGGGCAATTCCGCTCGGGGCGTTCACCGCATGGGCACCGTCGGGCGTCACCGACACGGTTCAGTTGTTGCGGGGGGTGATCGAGTCGCTGACCCACGCGTCCGGCCCCGCCGTGGAGGTGGTCGTGGGTGTCGACGACGTACACCTGCTGGACGAGCTCTCGACGTTCGTGGTGCATCAGATCGTGCAGTCGGGCGCGGCAAAGGTGGTCCTCACAGCCCGGGACGACGAGCCGATTCCCGCCGCGATCCAGGAGATATGGAAGGCCGGCCAATTCGACCGACTCGACCTCGAGCAACTGTCGCTGAGTGAAACCACCACGCTGCTTTCGGCGGCGTTGGAGGGTTCGGTGGATGCAGACGCTGCCCAGCGGTTGTGGAAGCTGACCCGAGGGAACGTGCTGTATCTGCGGAACATCGTCGAGCAGGAATTCGCCGACGGTCGAATCGTGCAAGTGGACGGGTACTGGCGGTGGATTGGAGATCCGGTCATGCCGCCCGGCCTCGTCGAACTCGTGGAATCGCGTATCGGGGCGGTGCCCACGCCGGTCCGCGACGTGATCGACGTGCTGGCGGTTGGGGAGCCGATCGAACTCGGCACCCTGACCCGCATCACGGACGCCGCAGCGATCGAGGAGGCGGAAATCCGTGGCCTCATCACACTCGAGCCTGCCGGCGCCGGCATCGAAGTGCGGGTGGAGCATCCGCTCTACGGACAGGTACGCCGCAGGCGCGCTCCACACAGCCGGTTGCGACGGCTGCGCGGACTGGTCGCCACCGAGCTGGCCGCATCCAAGGATCGCGACGACATACGCGTCGTCGTGCGCCGCGCGGCATTGACTCTCGACTCCGACCTTCCCCCGGATGCCGACCTGCTCGCCAGCGCTGCGCACGGCGCCGTCTGGTTGGCGGACCTGCCGTTGGCGGATCGGTTGGCGGAGGGCGCAATCCAGGCTGGAGCCGGACCGGAGCTCAACTTCGTTCGGGCGCACGCGTTGTCATGGCTTGGGCGCGGCCAGGAGGCGGAGCGCGTATTCGCCGACATTCCGATCAGTCAGTTGACCGATCATGACCACGCCAGGTTTGCGTTCCTGCGGTCCAGCAACATGCTGTGGGCGCTTGCCGACCCGCCGCGCGCCAAGCAGCTCATCGACGAGGCCGCGCGCACCACACCTCCCCACGCGCGCATCTACATCGACGCCTTCCTCACGGTGTACTGGTTTGCGATGGATCAGCCGGAGGCGGCGCTGCAGGCCTCGAAGACTCTTGCCCTGGAGGACATTCCCGTCGTCGGTGCCGAGATTGGCTGGGCGCTCGCCCAGATAGCCGCGGATGCGGGACGCGTGACCGAAGCAGTGGCGGCGGCTGACGCGGGATACGCCGTCGCGACCCGCACTCTCGACGCTCCACAAATGAGGTTCAACATCGTCGACGCAGAGCTCAGTGCGCTGCTGCTGGCCGGCCGAGTCACCGACGCGCTCGAGCTGGCCGAAGGCACCCGTCAGCAGGCCGCCCATCTTCCGGGAGCGGCGCGATTGCTCGGCGCCGCCATCGCTGGTCGGGCAGCCCTCGGCGCCGGCGAGTCTGAACAGCGCATGCCTGTTGCTGGAACAGGCTGCCGAAGGGTTGTCCGCTTCACATGCCATCGGCTGGGGATACCGCTATCGCGTACCGCACGTGACGGCGCTCGCGATGCGTGGACTGACTCGCGAGGCAGTCGGCGCACTTGACGTGCTGGAGAAGCAGCCGCGTCGATTTCGGGCCCTGGATCATGAGAAGAGCCTGGCCCGGGCGTGGGTGGTCGCCGCCCAGGGCGCGGTCAGCGAGGCGATCACCGTCGCGCTGTCGGCGGCGGAAAGGGCAAGGGACACCGGGCGATTCGCGGCGGAAGTGGCTTGCCTCCAGGCGGCCATCCAGTTCGGCGATCACTCCCGCGGGTCCAGGTTGCGTGAACTCGAATCGATCGTCGAGGGGCCGCGCGTTGGTCTCGTGGCGCGGTTCGCCGAGGCGCTCAGCGACGATAACGCGGCCGAATTGGCCTCGTTGTCAGAGGAATTCGAGCGCCTGGGTGATCGCGTTGCCGCCGTGGATTGTGCCGCCCACGCTGCTCTGGCATACCGCAGGGCAGGTAGACGGGGATCGGCGTTGGGGTCCTCGACGCGTGCCGAGGCCTTGGCCCAACAGTGCGGCGGAGCCAGCACCCCAGCGCTTCGTCAGGCCAGCGCGCCATTGCCGCTCACCGATCGCGAAGGTGAGATCGTCATGTTGATCGGCGAGGGATTGTCCAACCGCGAAGTCGCCGAGCGACTCACACTGTCCGTCCGCACCGTCGAAAGCCACATCTACCGGGCCATGTTGAAGACCGGAACCACCACTCGCGAGGAACTCGCCGCGCTGCTCCCGCGCCGTCACCCGCCAACGGAGTGAACAAGTCGCTCTGACGGGTGCGCTCGGTACTGGTGAGGGAAGCGCAGCTCGGGCCGCTAAGTAATGCAGGCCTCCAAGTAAGTAGTACCGGCTCGGCGTGGCGAGATTGCCGTGGCGCACCACTGCGCTGGCCCCACCACGACGGAGCGACGATTCCCCTTGCGGAGCTCTGAGCACCGCATTCCGCACCGCAAAGCGGTGCCCTACATGGAGGAACGTCGATGAATAACGCAAAATACATTGGTCGCGTCGGCGCCCTGGCAGTGGCGCTCGGTGTGGGATTCGCGGCCACGGTTACACCCGGAGTCGCGCAGGCGGACGCTACGAATTGGCTTGATCCGCCGCCGGATCGGACCGCCTTGATCATGAGCGGCACCACCGTCCCGACCTCCGACGACTACTTGGTCGGGCTGTCCACGAACCATTTCATCGTGCCGACCCATCCGGGCCAAGACTTCGACTACGTTCCGGTGACGACGCCCCAGGAGTGGTGGCCCGCGACCGGATTCGCCCGCCTCATCGGGCTGGTGGCCGGACCCCCGAGCATCTGGGGACCCGGTGGTGCGGGGTGGCCGGACGTGCCGTTGTGGAAGCAGTCAGGGCTGTTCGACCTCACAATCGGTCAGTCGCTGACGACCGGAGTCGCCGATCTGGAGACGGCGATGGCCGCGCACGGCGACAACCATCTGACGATCTTCGGGCTCTCGCAGGGCTCGATCGTCGCGGACATGGAGAAACGCAAGCTTGCCGAGCAGTACCCGAAGGGGACCAAGGCTCCCGACATCGACTTCGTGTTCGTCGCGGGCAATTTCCCCAACGGCGGCATCTTCGCCCGGTTCCCGGGCATCTACGTACCGCTCATCCTCGATGTTCCGTTCAGCGGCGCCGCGCCAACCGACACGCAGTTCGACACGGTCATGATCTACCAGGAGTACGACGGGTTGGCTGACTTCCCTTTGTACCCGCTCAATCTCATCGCCACGGTGAACGCGCTGCTCGGCGGTCCCGGGTGCTATGTGCACTGTTTCGCCTACGACCTCAGCCTGCCTGCCGATCCGACGGAGTCGCCTGCCTATCGGGGCACGCACGGCGACGCCAGCTACTACTTCTTCGAGAACCCGGACCTGCCGCTGTTCGGTCCGTTGCGCACCCTTGGGGTCCCGGAGTCGTTGATCGACGTGGTCGAGCCGTTCTTCCGGGTGATCGTGGACACGGCTTACGACCGCAGCATCCCGCTCTGGGAGCCCACGCCGGCACGGCTGATCCCGCCGCTCAACCCGGCGACGGTGGCCGCAGATCTGGTGAGTGCGGTTGGCCAGGGGATCACCAACGCGCTGGCCATCTTTAGCCCGCCGGCGCCATTGAGCATTCCCGAGCCGCAGGCGGTGCGAATGGCGAACACGGGCGTCGCCGATACGACGCCGTCAATCGAGCAGGTGGGCGAAACGGAACCGGCGACTCTGCCGGGGCAGGTGGCTGAAACCGCCCAGGCGTCGCTGCCGAAACAGCTGGCCGAAGCCGACCCGGCGGCTCTGCCGAAACAGGTCATCACAAGGGATCCCGCGCCGTTGCGGGAGCAGGTGGCCGGAAGCGACCCGGCGCCGTTGTCGAAACAGGTAGCCGGGAGTGATCCGGCGACATCGCCGGATCAGGCGACCGCTGGCGACCGAAATACGTTGCAGGAAAGCGAGACCGATACCCAGCAGACGAAGCCGAAGACCGTTTTGACATCCCAGCCGGCCAAGAAGCTGACGACTCGGGGCCCGGTCCTGCGGGGTCCGATCGGGGCGTCCGACCAGCAGGTCCGCGACGATGCCGACGAACCGGCCACTCACGGCCCTGCCGCCAGCGAGGCGGCGGCCGGGCCGTCGTCGGACGATGACTCCGATGACGGCGGCGCCAACGGTTCCTGAGCGGTCCGCCGGGCGATCTCCAGGGTTGCGCGTTACGGCTCACGTTGATGCGGGAAGTGCCACGCTATTGACGTGAGCGACAATCGGCGCTCGACGGTGTACCGCGATGGTGTTCTCGAGACCGCCGCGGCGATCGACGAAGCCTGCTCGATCAGGCGGTGGCGGCGATCAACCGAGGTGATCGGGTCGCCGGCACGGCGCTGGCGGAGCGGGTGATAGCCGCTGCCGGGGTCAACGCAGACGCCGAGGATCTGTTGGCCGCGCCTGCTGATCATGGCGAGATCCGGCGGATGACAATAGTTTTCGCTGATCTCGTCGATTCGACGGGGTTGTCGGCCCGGCTCGAGCCCGAAACGTACCGGATGCTCGTGCGCCGCTACCGCGAACAGGTCTACTCAACCGTGAATCGTTTCGAGGGTCACGTCGGCTCGCAGCAGGGCGACGGGCTTCTTGCGGTATTCGGTCACCCGAGAGCCCACGAGGACGATGCGCGCCGAGCGGTGTTGGCGGGTCTCGAGATCACCCGCCGAGTCGCGTGCCTCAACGAGCAGGCGCAGCGCCGCTTCGGAGTTCGCATCAGCGTGCGGGTCGGCGTACATCGCGGGCTCGTCTACTTGGACACCGCGACCGGCGACGTGTACGGGTTGGCCGTCAACGTGGCGGCACGGGTGGCGGGACTGGCGCCGCCCGGGTCGGTGGTGCTGTCCGGCGCGGTCGAACCGCTCATACGTGGGCGATTCGACCTCCGGACTCGCCCAGCGGCGCCGATCAAAGGCGTTGAAGGGCTGGTCACCCACCACCTGGTGATCGACGAGTGCGTCGAACCGGTGCGGGTGGGGCACGGGCCCCTCGTCGGTCGCGACCGGGAGGTGGCGCACCTCCAGAACAGTTGGGCGCGCGCCCAGGCGGGCACCTCCGTCAGCACCGGGGTGATGTTTCGCGGTGAGCCGGGCATCGGCAAGTCGCGGTTGGCCGTGGCGGCCGCAGACTTGGTCGAAGGCTGTGGGGCTGCCGTGTTGGAGCTGGCGGGGTCGCCGTTTCACACCGACGCCGGCTTGTACCCGGTGCGCGCACTGATCGAACGTCGGTGCGGCATCGGCCGGGGGATGGGTCCTGGTGATCGGCTCCAACGCCTCGACGCCGAGGTGCGGGCTCGCTCGCTCGATCCTGAAACCACCGTGCCACTGTTGGCGCCGGTGCTCGGGATCGGCGCCGAGGCCGGTTACAAGCCGGCACCCGCCGAGGGTCGCAAACTCTACGACCTGATCGCCGAGGCCGTCCAAAGCTATCTACTGGCGTGTCTGGGTGGTGGTGCCGGGTTGATCCTCGCTGAGGACGTGCATTGGTTCGACCCGTCCACCCTCGAGGTGCTCGCGAAACTGATTGGTGCAGAGGTGCTTCGGCTGTTGGTGGTCCTCACCGCACGGCCGGGTGAGTGGCTGCCGGACGGTGTGCCGGTTGCCCTCTTCGATCTGCAGGCACTCAGTGACGAGCAGACAGGCGCGCTGATCACCGCCCTGAATCCGGCGTTGCTCGCCGACGACAGGAGCGCGATCGCCAGCCGCTGCGACGGGGTGCCGTTCTACATCGAACAACTCGTTGCCGGAACCGGTCAGACCGGCGTGCCGGAGGCGCTGTACGAGCCATTGTTCGCCCGGCTGCGTGCAACCCCCAACGTGGTGCCCGTGCTGGAGGCCGCCGCCGTCATCGGCCGCCACGTGGATCTCGAGCTCCTGTGTGCGGTGGTCGACCTGAGCCAGGACGAGGTCGACGACGTCGTCGACGAACTTCAGCACACGCTGGTCCTCGAGCCGTCGGGCACGGGCAATTGGCGCTTTCGTCACGAGCTGCTGCGCGAGGTCGCCATCGAGCTGGCGCCCCCCAGCGTGCGCACGGCGCTGCACGCCAAGGTGGCCGACACCCTCGTCGGCGGTGCGGGTGGCGACCCGGACTGGCGGCTGGTTGCCACCCACTACGAACAGGCCGGACGATTCAATGACGCGGCCGCCGCGTATCGACAGGCCGCAAGCGAGGCACGGCGCCGCGGTGCGCTCGCCGAGGCCCGCGCCTACCTGACCCAGGCCCTCGCGCAGCTCGACCGGGCGGCGCCCTGCCGCGATCGGGACCGGCGCGAGATGGCCGCGCGGTTGGAACGGGGTTTCCTCACCATGGCCGCCGATGGGCAGCAGAACCGCGACGCCGCGGCAGACCTCGAGCGGTGCCTCCAGCTGGGCGGCACCAACCTCCGGGGCGACGAGGTGTTCGCGACGCTGATCGCGCTGACGGGCTACTACGCCACTCTTGCCGACCTGCGCCGGTTGACGCAGGTGCTCGAGTTGCTTCGTGCGAGTTTGGCCCGGCGGCCGTGGTTCCGCCCGGTCATCGACGTCGAGTCCGGAGTGCTGGCATGGCTTCGTGGTGAATTCGATGCCGCCCGAGCCCATTTCGACCGGGCGACGTCGGAGCTGGCTGCAACACAGCTCGCACAGATCGACGCGGTGTGGTTCGTGCCGAGCGACGCGGTTGCGACGGCTTACCTGCATCTGGCCTGGGCCGAAATGGTGCGAGGCGATCTCGTCGGTGCGGAGGCTTCCCTCGCGAAGGCGACCAGCCGTGCCGACGCACTCGGCTTCCCTCACGGTCCGTACATGCACGGCTACGCGCGCCTGATGGAGAGCTGGATCCGGGTCGAGGCGGGTCAGCTCGACCGGGCCGCGATTCTCGCCGCCGACATGGTCGATGAGGCCGAACGGCACGGCTTCGGCATGTGGCGGCTCGTCGGGGCCACCCAGCGCACCAGCGTCAGTGCGCTGGCCGGATTCAGTGCCGACCACGGCGCGAGCGGACTCGCGGCTGACATCGCAACCCTGACCGCACTGCTTGACACGTGGCGCTCGGCGGCGGTGCACGCCTACCTCACGTACTTCGACGCCGTCCTAGCGCGGATGTTGATCGCCGCCGGTCAACCTGAGCAGGCCCGCGCCCGCCTGGACCAGGCACTCGAGCTGGCCGCAGACACCGGGATGCGTTTCTACGACGCCGAGCTGTTGCGGTTACGCGCCCAGACCCGCACCGGCACCGAGGCTCGCCATGCCGACATCTCCACCGCCCTCGAACTGGCCCGCCGGCAGGGTGCAACCCTTTTTGCCTTGCGGGCCGCGCTCGACGACTTCGAACTGCGGGGCCAGCCCGCACGCGCTGCGGTCGCGGCGGCGCTCAGCCGAATGCCGGACGAAAGCGCCCTGCCAGAGGTGGCCAGGGCCCGCAGGGCGTTGGTAGCTCGGGCTGACCGACGAAGGTCCACGTCACGCACCACTAAGTAGTACTGAGCCACAACGGCTGAATTGCAGTAAGGCGCTACTGAGCTCGTCCCATCGAACGCGAGCGACGATTTCGATCACGGAACTGAACGTGATGCTGCGGCCATCCTCCCCCGTGACAGAGCTGGAGAAGTCGAATGTCGAATTTCAGCCCGCAGGACGACGCGGAACTGCCCCCGATCGGACAGAAGTACGGCGATGATCCGCTGGCCGACCGAGAGTCGGGGCTCTATCGCGGCGAGTTCGTGACGGGTTTCGTCGAGAAGTGGGACGAACTCATCGATTGGGATGCTCGGGCCAAGTCCGAGGGACCTTTCTTCGTAGACGTCTTGCGCGCTCACGGCAAGGTGAGCGTGCTCGACGTCGCTACGGGCACCGGCTTTCATTCCGTCCGTCTGACGGAGGCCGGCTTTGACGTCACCAGTGTCGACGGCTCGGCGGCCATGCTCGGCAAGGCATTCGAGAACGGCGCGAAACACGGGCTCGTACTCAACACCGTCCAGGCTGATTGGCGCGAGCTGAACCGGAGCATCCGCGGCAAGTACGACGCCATAGTCTGCCTCGGCAACTCGTTCACGCACTTGCATGACGAGCAGGATCGTCGCAAGACCCTCGCCGAGTTCTACGCCGCTCTGCGCTACGACGGAATTCTGATTCTCGACCAGAGAAACTACGACGAGATGCTCGATCACGGCTTCACGTCGAAGCACGCGTACTACTACTGCGGCGATCAGGTCACTGCGGAGCCGGAATACGTCGACGACGGCCTGGCCCGCTTCAAGTACACGTTCCCCGACGGGGGTCACTACACGCTGAACATGTTTCCGCTGCGGAAAGGCTATGTCCGGCAACTCATTCGAGATGCGGGCTTCGAGCATGTGCGCACGTACGGCGACTTCCAGGAGCTGTACCAGGAGCGCGAGGTGGACTTCTTCGTCCACGTTGCGCAGAAATCCGTGCGTCCGAGCGGCCCGCGAAGTCATCGTCGTAGTGGCTCAGTACGTGGGCGACATCAGCAATCCGAGAAGTCCGTGACGATTGCCGACGACGCGATGGCAGCGGCTCGTGTCATGCCGACACGACCGTGCACGGCGAACGAAAGCCTGGTGAGCAATGGCCACTGAAGACCGGCCGCCCGCAGCCGAACACGAGCCCATCGCCATTCTGGGGATGGGTTGCCGCTTTCCGGGCGGTGTCGACTCACCGGATGACTTGTGGCAACTGCTGTCCGACGAACGCGACGCGGTCTCGGAGTTTCCCGCCGACCGCGGCTGGAACCTTGATGCGCTGTTCGGACCCGACCCCGACGCACCGGGGGCCACCTACGTCCGCGCAGGGTCGTTCGTCGACAACGTCGGTGATTTCGACGCGCCGTTCTTCGGGATCAGTCCGCGTGAAGCCCAAGCCATGGACCCGCAGCAGCGACTGCTGCTCGAGGCGACCTGGGAGGCGCTGGAACGAGCAGGGATCAACCCGATTTCACTCCACGGCAGTGATACCGGCGTATTCATGGGCTTGGCCGCTCAGGAGTATGGCCCGCGCGGCTATGACGAGTCGGAGGGATTTGCCGGCTATCTGGCGACCGGTATCCCTACCTGCATCGCTTCGGGTCGAGTCGCCTACACCCTTGGGCTGCAGGGGCCGGCGGTGACGGTCGACTCCGGCTGCTCGTCAGCTCTGGTTTCGGTGCACCTTGCCATGCAGTCGTTGCGTTCAGGTGAATGTGACTTGGCGGTGGCGGGCGGTGCAAACGTGATGTGCTCACCCAGCGTCTTCATCGGCCTCGGCCGGCAGGGCGCGCTGTCCGCCGACGGCCGATCCAAGCCATTCGCTGCGACGGCGGACGGGTTTGGCGCTGCCGAGGGCGTCGGTGTGCTGGTGCTGGCCAGACTGTCGCGCGCGCGCAGTACTGGTTACCCGGTGCTTGCGCTGATCCGGGGCAGCGCCCTCGGACAGGACGGAGCCACCGATGTGCTGTCCGCCCCGAGCGGTCCAGCGCAGCAGCGGGTGATTCGGCAGGCTCTGGTGAATGCGGGCCTGAGTGCGGATGACGTCGACGTGGTCGAGGCGCATGGCACGGGCACGAGGATCGGTGATCCGATCGAAGCGGAAGCGTTGCAAGAAACGTACGGCAAAGCCCACTCGGTGGCGCGCCCCCTACTGGTCGGCTCAGTCAAGTCGAACATCGGTCATACGCAGTACGCGGCGGGCGCCGCCGGGATGATCAAGGCCATTCTGTCGCTTCAGAACGGGGTCGTGCCTGCGACGTTGCATCTCGATTCGCCGACGCCCCAAGTAGATTGGTCGTCAGGGACGATCGAGGTGGTCGGTAGTGCATGTCCCTGGCCCGACCAGACCGACCGACCGCGCCGTGCCGGGGTGTCGTCGTTCGGCCTCAGCGGAACGAACGCCCACGTGATACTCGAGCAGGCACCGCCGGAGTCTGCGGCCGCGACGCCAACGCGAAACCGTCCGACGGTGACGCCGTGGGTGTTGTCCGCGAAGTCGGCCGCTGCATTGGCTGAGCAAGCGGCCCGGTTGCAGCGGTTCGTCGAGCAGCGGCCAGACGCGGATCCAAACGATGTCGCGTACTCGTTGAGCGCCACCCGGGCGTTGTTCGACCACCGCGGGGTGGTGGTCGGAGCCGGCCGTGACGAGTTGTTGCGCGGGTTGGCGGCGATCGCCTCCGGCGCGCCTGCACCGCATGTGGTGACTGGAAAGGTCGCTGCCACAGGGGGAACGGTCTTCGTCTTCCCCGGCCAGGGTTCGCAGTGGACGGGCATGGCGGTCGAACTGTTGGACTCCGCGCCGGCGTTCGCCGATCAGATGCGGCGCTGCGATGCGGCCTTGGCCGAGTTCGTGGACTGGTCGCTGCTCGAGGCCGTGCGTGGGAGCGCCGGTGCTCCGAGCCTCGATCGGGTCGATGTGGTGCAACCCGTGCTGTTCGCGGTGATGGTGTCGCTGGCCGCGCAGTGGCGAGCGCTGGGAATCCAGCCAGACGCCGTGCTCGGTCATTCGCAGGGCGAGATCGCCGCGGCCTACGTCGCAGGTGCCCTGTCGTTGCGGGATGCTGCGAAGGTCGTCACCTTGCGCAGCAAGGCGGTCAGGGCAATAGCGGGAACAGGTGGCATGGTCTCGATCGGGTGGCCGGTTGAACGGGTTCACGCGCTCGTCGAACCGTGGGCTCGATCGATTTCCATTGCTGCGCAGAATGGTCCGTGTTCGACCGTGGTGACCGGGACCGCAGCGGCGTTGGACGAGTTGATGGTCGTGTGCGAGCGCGACGAGGTGCCGGCCACCCGGATTCCCGTCGACTATGCGTCGCATTCTGCCGACGTCGAGGAGCTGCGGGAGACACTGCGCGAGTCGCTGTCCGGGCTGCAGCCGCGGACCGGCGAGATCGCGTTCATCTCCGCGGTCACCGGCGCCGGGCTGGACACGACGATCCTCGACGGTGAGTACTGGTTCGCCAATTTGCGGCAACCGGTGTTGTTCGAACAGGCTGTCCGATGGTCGTACGAACATGGTCATCGCACGTTCGTCGAATGCAGTCCGCATCCGGTGCTGACGGTCGGCATCCAGGAGTCACTGGAGGACTACGGCGACGACCACAGCGTGGTTGGGACGCTTCGACGCAACGAAGGTGGCATGCGACGCTTCCTGCTGTCGGCTGCCGAGGCCCACGTGCACGGGAAATCGCCCAACTGGGAGAGCATGTTCGACGACACCGGCGCGCGTCGCGTCGACTTGCCCACCTATGCCTTCCAACGCAAGCGCTACTGGATGAACCCCGGGTCCGGGTCCGTCGACGCGAGCAGTCTCGGCCTCAGCGCCGCGGAGCATCCATTGCTCGGTGCGGTGGTGGCCCAGGCAGCTTCAGACGAGCTCATCCTCACTGGTCGATTGTCGCTCGCATCGCATCCGTGGCTGGCCGACCACAAGGTGCACGGCGTCGTGCTCGTGCCGGGCGCAGCGATGGTGGAGCTGGCGCTACACGCGGGTGACCGGGCAGGGTGCTCGCGGGTGGACCAACTCGTACTGCAGGCCCCCTTGATCGTCGGGGAACACGGCGGAGTCGCAGTACAAGTGGTCGTCGGTGCGTGGCGCGAGTCCGGCGAACGCCGGGTCCGGATCTACTCGCGTATCGACGACGGTGCGGACCAGCCGTGGACACAGCATGCCGAAGGCGTACTCGCCCCGGCCCAAGATTCCACCCTCGTGGAGGAGTTCAACCAATGGCCACCGGAGGGCGCGGAGCCGATCGACGTCTCCGAGGCGTATCCGAAGCTGGCCGCGCGCGGGTACGAATACGGTCCGGCGTTCCGCGGGCTCCGCTCGGTGTGGCGTCGTGGTGACGAGGTCTTCGTAGAGGCGACGTTGCCAGCGCAGGTGAAGCCGGACGCGGGCCGGTTCGCGCTACATCCGGTGCTGCTTGACGCGGTCCTGCACGGCATCGGTGCCGGTGGCGTCCTCGCGGAGTCGGAGCTGACCAGGCTGCCGTTCGAATGGGAAGGCTTATCACTGCGGGCTGTCGGCGCGAGCCGGCTTCGTGCCCGAATCACGCTCGTCGGTGACGACACCGTCGCTGTCACTCTGATGGACGGCTGCGGGGCATTGGTGGGTCGTATCGACTCACTTGCCCTACGCGGAATTTCGCCTAGCCGATTGCTGATGAGCACTGTTGTCGACGACGCCGTATACCGACTGGATTGGGTCAGCCTCTCGCCGTCCGACGGTCGCAAGGGCGATGTCGTCGCCGATGACGTGACCGTATTCCGTTGCCCGACAACGCTTACGGAAGGCGTATCGGTACCAGAGAGCACCCGCCGCACACTGGCGCATGTGCTGGATCATGTGCAGCATTGGCTGTCGCGCGATTCGCACGACGACGACGCGCGCCTCGTGGTGCTCACGCGCGGGGCGATCGCGGTCGACTCGTCCGAAGACGTCGCTCGATCTCGGCCAGGCGGCCGTGTGGGGCTTGTTGCGAAGCGCACAGACCGAGAACCCGGGGCGCATCTTGTTGGCCGACGTCGACGACTGGGCCAGCGCCGATGTTGCGGTCGCCGAAATGGCCAGCCGTGACGAATCCCAATTCGCGTTTCGCAATGGCGCGTGCTTTGTCCCTCGGCTGGTGCGCGCTGAGCGAATCAGACGGTGCTGAACTCGTCGAAACGGACGCCTGGCAGCTTGGCACCCTCGGCAACGGCACACTGGATTCACGCAACGTCGCCCTGCGCCCGTGCCCCGAATCCAAGCGTCCCCTCGGGCCCGGCCAGGTGCGTCTGGGCCTGCGCTCCAGCGGCGTGAATTTCCACGATGTCCTGACTGCGCTGGGTCACCCGTCGGACTACGACGTCGGCGTCGAGGGCTCCGGCATCGTGCTCGAGGTCGCCGAAGACGTGCTCGAGTTCGCGCCAGGCGACCGCGTGATGGGCCAGTTCTTCGGTGCGGGACCTGTTGTGGTCGTGGACCACCGGAGGATCGTGTGCATGCCCTCAGGGTGGTCCTACGGGCAAGCGGCGACCGTGCCAGCCGTGTTTCTCACCGCGTACTACGCGTTGGCGCATGCTGCGCGCGTCCGCGCAGGCGAGCGGGTATTGGTGCACGCCGCCACCGGCGGTGTCGGCATGGCTGCGGTGCAGCTGGCCAAGCACTGGGGCCTCGATGTGTATGCGACGGCCAGCCCCGGCAAATGGGACGTCCTGCGCGGCATGGGATTCGACGACGATCACATTGCGAACTCGCGCACGCTGGAATTCGAGCAGAAGTTCTCGGCGGTAACCGACCATGCGGGTATGGACGTGGTGCTCGATTGCTTGAAGGAGGAATTCGTCGATGCGTCGCTGCGGCTCCTGCCCCGCGGGGGGCGGTTCATCGAGCTGGGCAAAGCGGACATCCGACGCCCAGGCGCAGTGGCGACGCAGCATCCCGGCGTTCAGTATCGAGCCTTCGATCTCCTCGAGGACGTCGCTCCGGAACTCTTGAGCCAGATGCTCGGCGAGCTGGTGAAACTCTTCCAGACGGGCGAACTGCGGCCGCTTCCGCGGCGTTCGTGGGACATCAGACAGGCATCGGACGCGTATCGATTCCTGAGCCGTGCCCGCCACGTTGGCAAGCTGGTACTCACGGTGCCCAGGCCGCTCGATCCCGCGGGCACGGTGCTCATCACGGGCGGTACAGGGGTGCTCGGGACGCTGCTTGCCCGGCATCTGGTGACTAGTCACGGGGCGCGCAACCTGTTGCTCGTCAGCCGAAGGGGCGCGCGCGGCCGAGGGTGCCGCCGCGATCGAATCGGAGCTGACCGAGCTCGGTGCTTCCGTGCGGATCGAATCGTGCGATGCGGCGGACCGAGATGCGTTGCAGGCAGTCCTGGCCGGGATACCGGTCGAGCATCCGTTGACCGCCGTCATCCACGCCGCCGGGGTGCTCGACGACGCCGTGTTCGCGGCGCAGACGCCACGTCATCTGGACGCGGTGTTGCGTCCGAAAGCTCGATGCGGCGTGGAACCTGCACGAACTCACCGCGTCTGCGGACCTGTCGACGTTCGTGCTGTTTTCGTCGGCCGCAGGCATTTCGGGTTCCCCCGGCCAGGCCAACTACGCGGCCGCCAATGCGTTCCTCGACGGGCTTGCACAGCATCGCAGGCAGCAGGGGCTGCCGGGCGTCTCCATGGCGTGGGGATGGTGGGCGCAAGCGACCGGGATGACGGGCCATCTCGACGAGCGCGATCGCGCGCGGATGAGCCGTAGCGGCTATGTCCCGATGTCGTCGGCAGACGGTCTCGCGCACTTCGATGCTGCGCTCCGGCAGGCGCGTTCGTTCGTCATGCCGGCACAATTCGACCTCGCCACCATCCGATCCCATTCGGCGGTTGGAGGCGTGCCACCGATGTTCCGCGGTCTGATCCGTGCGGCACGACGCAAAGCCGAGTCGGCGGCCGCAGCCGAGCCCTCTTCCGATCTTCGACACCGGCTCGCGGCGATGAGCGCCTCCGAACGGGAACACGAACTGCTCGGCATCGTCCGGTCGAACGCGGCCGCGGTGCTCGGGCACGACTCCGGCGACGACCTGGGCGCGGACCAGGAGTTCAAGGAGCTGGGCTTCGATTCGCTGGGTGCGGTCGAGTTTCGGAATCGGCTGAAATCGGCGACTGGCCTGAAGCTGCCCGCCACCGCGGTCTTCGATCATCCGACGTCGACAGCGCTGGCCCGGTATCTGGCACGTGCACTCGACACCGACGCGTCCCCCACCGTCGCAGAAGTCGAAGGCGAGCGGGTCGAACGGGACTACTGGCCGTTGACGGCCTATCAACGCGACATCGTCGCGGTCGGGGCACGCTATCCGGAGCTCCCGATCGCACAGGTGGTGGCTCACGCCCGCCTGGATGGCACCGTGAATCTGGAGCGGATGCGCGAGTGCGTGCGGCGAGCATGCCTGCGGAACGACGCGCTGCGGTTGCGTTTCGAGTTCCGCGACGGTGAGTACGTGCAGCACGTCGGGACCGAGCTGCCCGAGCTCGAAGTCGTCGATCTCACCAGTGAGGCGGATCCGGCGGCAGCGTGCAGGCGGTGGATCGCCGAGGCAACTGAGCGAGTGCTTCCGCTCGATGGCCCGCTGACACGCGCCAGCGTCGTCGTCGATCGGACTGACTCGTTCCTGGTGCATGCGTGCTTCCATCACGCCGTGGCGGACGCCTGGGGCATCAATCTCGCGCTGCGACAGATGTTGGACGATTACGTTTCGGGGACCGACATCGGCAGTGACGGCGTCGGGCTGCCGAGCTATGTGGACTTCGTTCGCGCCGAGCTCGAATACCGCGCGTCGCCGGACTGGGCGACCGACCGGGCGTACTTCGTCGAGAAGTACCGCGGCGTCGAGCCGGCGTTGTTCGCCCGCCGCGGGTCAATCCGCAGTCGGCGCAGGCACCACGACACCTTGCGGGTGAAACCGGAAACGGCCCGACGCATTCGAGACACCGGACGCTCGATCTTTGCGTTCACTGCTGCGGCCATCGGCGAATACCTGCGCCGAGTACATCGCGACGGGGACATCATCATCGGGGTCCCGTTCCTGAACCGCTCATCGGATGCCGAAGTCCGCACGGTCGGTTGCATGACGAACATGCTGCCGCTGCGAATTCCGGGCGACAGCGAGTCTTCGATGGCCGAGCTCGCCGATCGAATCAGCGCGGAGGTATGGGAACTGCAGGCTCGACAGCGGTTTGCGTACGGAGACATCGTTGCGGCGTTGCAGAACGGAGCTGAAACGACGTTGTTCGACGTCACGTACTCGTATCTGACGATTCCTGACACCGAACATGCAGAGTGGATGTGGAAGGACGTCAGCGTGCTCGCGTCGGGGTATTCATTGGATGCAGTCAACATCGTCGTTCGTGACTACGAGCGCGACGGATCGCTTGAGGTGGACCTCTTCTACGCTGACGACGTCTTCGACGCGAACTACCGGTTCACAGCGGCTCTGCGTCACGTCTTGACGTTGATCGACAGGGCGCTCGAAGCGCCGCGTGTGCCACTCAGCGAAATCGACATGCTCTCCGACGCGGATCACACCCACTTGGATGCGTTCGCCTACGGAAGGCCGATCGATGCTTGACATTCCGCAGCACACGAGGCTGGACCAGCTGACCCCCAGTGAGCCCGATGAACGGCCCGCGGTGGTGTCAGCGGGCGCAACGCTCTGCTATGCAGAGTTCGAGGCCGCCGTGAATCACGTCGCGGAAGTATTGCGCGCCAAGGGTGTCGAGCGCGACGAGTGTGTCGGAGTGATTGTGCCGCGTTCGCCAGAGCTGCTCGTGGCGATCCACGGAATTCTGCGCGCGGGCGCCGCGTACGTACCGATCGACCCGGGCGGGCCGATGATTCGGAGTCGCACGATCGTCGAGGACAGCGGTGCGCGGATAATCGTGGCCGGAGCCGAATTCGCAGAAATCGCAACCGAGCTCGGCGTGGATCGCATCGAGCCGACCATGGCGAGGGCGGATCCGGTCGAGCCGGTCGCCTCGCCAGAGGACCTCGCCTACGTCATCTACACGTCGGGATCGACCGGCCGGCCGAAGGGCGTGGAGGTCGAGCATCGGTCGGTGGCCAACCGGTTGCAGTGGATGCAGCGGCGGTATGCACTCGGTGCTGATGACGTGATCCTGCAGAAGACGCCGGTGACGTTCGACGTCTCCGTGTGGGAGTTGATGTGGTGGGCGATGGCGGGCGCGAGCGTAGCGCTGCTCGAGCCGGGTGGCGAGCGCGATCCACGCAAGATCATCGCGGCGGTCGAGCGGCATCGGGTGACGGTCATGCATTTCGTGCCGTCGATGCTTGGCCCATTTCTAGACGAATTGGAGGACCAACCCGACTCGACGCACCGGCTCACGTCACTGCACACGGTGTTCTGCAGCGGGGAAGCGCTCACACCGGCGTTGGTCGAGCGGTTCAACCGGGTGTTCGGCGCCATCGGCGTGCCCCGGCTGGTGAATCTCTACGGGCCGACCGAGGCGACGGTGGACGTCAGCTACTTCGACTGCCCATCGTCCGGGCCCGTGGATGCCGTCCCGATCGGAAAGCCGATCGACAACACGACGCTGCTGGTCCTCGACGAACGCGGACACCGTTGTCCCATAGGGGTTCCCGGGGAACTCAACATAGCCGGGGTGGGGTTGGCCCGCGGCTACCGGGGTCGCGATGACTTGACCGCGGCGGCCTTCGTCGCCGACGACCGATTGCCGGGTGGTCGGCGTTATCGGACGGGTGATCTCGCCCGCTGGCGGGCGGACGGCAACCTGGAGTTCCTGGGCCGCCTCGATGATGAGGTCAAGATCCGGGGCAATCGGGTGAGCCTCGGTGAGGTCCAAGCCGTGATGGAGTCGTGCCCGGGGGTGCGATCGGCGGTGGTCGTTGCCGAGCCGTCAGACAACCATGGCACTCATCTGATCGGCTATTTCGTCGGGGAGCTCGGCTCCGTCGAGGAACTCAGCGAGCACCTGGCACAGCGGCTGCCTGCCTATATGGTTCCTACCAGCTTCGTCGCCTTGAACGCGCTCCCCCTCACGGCGAGCGGCAAGGTGGATCGTCGGGTGCTGCCCCGGCCCGGCGCGCCGGATCGATCGACCGTGGCTCCGCGTACCCCGGTCGAGGCGGCGCTGGCCGACGTGTTCGCCTCTGTTCTCCGCGTGGAATCCGTTGGTGTACATGACAATTTCTTCACCGTTGGCGGGGACTCGATGCTTGCCCTCGCGGTTCGTAGTGAGGCGGAGAGGCGTGGTATCGCGTTCGACGTCGAGGAACTGTACGCCCGCCCGACGGTCGCCGAACTGGCCGAGTCGAGTTCGCGGCCGGTCAGGGAACCAGCCGGCGTCACGGGCGCGTTCGCATTGCTTCCGCTGCTCGACCGTGAGGCGCTGCACGACGCCGAGGATGCCTTTCCCGCGACGGCGCTGCAACTGGGCATGTTGTTCCACAGCATCGAGCGTGCCGATTCGACGATGTACAAGGACGTGTTTCGCTATCGCGTGGCGATGCCGTGGCATGAAGCGGAGTTCACCGATGCGTTCGATCGCCTGGTCGCACGTCATCCCGCACTGCGGTCCTCGTTCGACCTGAGTCAATGTTCGGTGCCGGTGCAGGTTGTCAGGTCACGGGTCCCACTAGCGCTTGACGTCGTGATCGGAACCGACGATGTGCTCGTGCGGGATTACATGGCTGCCCGACACGCTCACCGCTACGACTTGGACCGTGCTCCGCTATACAGCCTGCGCGCGTTCGTCCGCGACGGTGATGTGGAGCTGGTCTTTGCGTTCCATCATGCACTCTTGGATGGCTGGAGTGTTGCTAACCTGATACGCGAGTTGGTGCAAGACTACCTGTTCCACGTGGGCATCGAGGTGCCTCCGGTCGACACCGACGTTCACTCGTCGACCATGCTCGCGGAGTACGTCCGTCTGGAGCGCGAGGCGCTCGACGACGCTGCTGCACAGCAGTTCTGGCGGAGTTCGCTGAACGGATCTCGCGCCACGACACTGGACTCCCACGCCGGCCACGAAGCGGCCGCGTCCACCGACGCGAACATCACCGTCCTGATCCCGCAGCGGCTGCAGACTGCCGCCGGAGCACTTGCGAAGTCTCGTGGGCTGCCGATGAAGTCGATTCTGCTCGCCGCCCATTGCGTGACCCTTCGAAGACTGTCGGGCGAGTCGGATGTCACGACCGGACTGGTCACCAACGGTCGCCCCGGCCGTGCGGGCGCCGAAGTGGCCGCCGGCCTCTTCCTCAACACGATCCCGATCCGGCTCGACAGCAGAGCCGAGACCTGGCTCGAGGCCGTCGAAGACGTGGCCCGCTTCGAGCGCACAGCCCATCGCCATCGGCGCTACCCGTTGCAGGCCATGCAATCCGACGCGGGGCGGCCCGTGTTCAATACGGTGTTCAACTACGTGAACTACCACCCCTTTGCCGAACTGGCCGGTTTCACCGGGATCGAACTCGTCGACTTCGAAGTACACGAACAAACGAACTTCGCCTTGCTCGCGACCGTCGGCACCGACCCACGCACCCAGCGGTTGTTTCTCAGTGTCACGGGCGATGCCCAGGCCGTCACCGCCACGCCAGCGCGCGAATACGCCGACACCTTCCTCCGTACGCTGGCGGCGATCGCACACTCGCCCGAGCAGGCTGCCGACCTCGGCACCGACGAGTCGACCGCTCTCGACGTCACGCAACTGATGACCGAACAGGCCGCGCCCCAACCCGACACGGTTGCGCCGGCTACAACCACCGCAACGCGGACCTACCCGCCAGCGGTGACACCCGGCAAGATCGGCGCGCCAGATCGATCGGCCGTGGCCCCGCGTACCCCGGCCGAGGCGGCGCTGGCCGACGTCTTCGCCTCTGTGCTCGGCGTGGAATCCGTTGGCGTACATGACAATTTCTTCACCGTCGGTGGGGACTCAATCCTTGCCCTCGTCCTGCGTTCCAAGGCGGAGAAGCGTGGTATCGCGTTCGACGTCGAGGAACTGTACGCCCGCCCGACGGTCGCCGAACTGGCCGAGTCGAGTTCGCGGCCGACCAGGGAACCAGCCGGCGTCACGGACGCGTTCGCGTTGCTTCCGCTGATCGACCGCGCAGCGCTGCACGACGCCGAGGATGCGTTCCCCGTGAACGCACTGCAACTCGGAATGCTCTTCCACAGCATCGAACGTGCGGATTCGACGATGTACAAGGACGTGTTCCACTATCGCGTGGCGATACCGTGGCGAGAAGCGGAGTTCATCGATGCGTTCGATCGCCTAGTAGCACGTCATCCGGCGCTACGGTCCTCGTTTGAACTGAACCAGCACTCCGCGCCAGTGCAGGTTGTCAGGCCGCAGGTGCAACGAGCGTTCGACGTGATAACCGGAGCCCGTGAGGCGGATGTCGAGGACTACGTGGCCACCCGACACGCGCAACGGTATGACTTCGGTTGCGCCCCGCTGTACAGCCTGCGCGCGTTCGTCGGGGCTGAGGGCGTCGATCTGGTCCTCGCGTTTCATCACGCGGTTCTGGATGGGTGGAGTGCTGCCAATCTGGTGCGCGAGTTGGTGCAGGACTACCTGTTCCACGTGGGCATCGAGGTGCCGCCGATCGACGCCGAGGTCCACTCGTCGACCATGCTCGCCGAGCACGTCCGCCTGGAGCGGGCGACGCTGGAAGACCCTGCGGCGCAAGAGTTCTGGCGACGGTCGGTAGCCGGATCCCACGCTACGACACTGGAAAACTGCGTCGCCCATGAAGCGCCGACCACCGCCAATCCGACGGTGACCGTCGTGATTCCGCACTGGCTGCAGGAAGCCGCCGGAGCACTTGCGAGGTCCCGTGGGCTGCCGATGAAGTCGCTGCTGCTCGCCGCCCATTGCGTGACCCTTCGAAGACTCTCGGGTGACTTGGACGTCACGACGGGGCTGGTCACCCACGGGCGCCCCGGCCGTGACCGGGCCGAACTGGCCGCGGGAATGTTCCTCAACACGATTCCCATCCGGCTCGACGACGGACCGGCGACCTGGCTCGAGGCCGTCGAACACGTGGCCCGATTCGAGCGCACTAGCCATCGCCATCGGCGTTACCCGTTGCAGGCCATGCAATCCGATGCCGGACGCCCCTTGTTCAATACGGTGTTCGACTTCGTCGATTACCACCTGTTTGGCGGGCGGGCCGGTGCCACCGGGATCGAACTGCTCGACTTCGAAGTACACGAACGGACGAACTTCGCGCTGTGGGTGACCACCGCGACGGACCCGCGGACCGGCAGCCTCACGGTTCGAGCGATTGGCGACCCCGCCGTGCTGACGGCGACGCAGGCACGCGAATTCGCGAATTCGTTCGTTCGAGTGCTGGCGGCGCTCGTGCGCTCACCCGACGGGGCCATCGATTCCGCTGCCGATGAACTGGCGGTTCGCGACGTCGTGCAACTCGTCTCCGAACGGGCCGCAGCGGCTCCGGAGGCAATCGCGATGGTCGCCGAGTCCGGCAGTTGGACGTACGCCGAATTGGAATGCGGGGCAGGACGAATCGCAGCCGGGTTGTTGGCCGCTGGCATGCCGCCTGGAGCGCGGGTAGGCGTAATGCTGGATCGCTCACCCGAGTTGATCGCGACCGTGCTCGGTGTTCTGAAGGCGGGTGCAGCCGTTGTCCCATTGGATGTGAGCTACCCGCGCGCGCGGCTCGACTTGATGATCGATCGCGCCCGACCGTTCCGCGTCATCTCCGACATTGCGGAAGTCAGGACCCTCTTGGAAGTACCCGCGACCGGGACATTGCCTGCCATCGACCCGGAAAGTGTGGCCTACGTTCTGTTCACGTCCGGTTCGACGGGCGAGCCCAAGGGCGTCACGATGCCGCACCGGGCGCTGCACAACCTCATCGCTTGGCAGAACAGCCGCTTGTCCGGCGCGGTCGGAGGGTCCACGCTGCAGTTCTTCCCACTGTCCTTCGACGTGTCGTTTCAGGAAGTCTTCTCGACGCTCTGCGGTGGCGGCGCGTTGCGGTTGCTCTCCGAGACGCGCCGCAAGGATCTGACCGCGTTGGTGCGCCTCGTCGCCGACGAGGGGATCGAACGTGTCTTTCTGACCTGCGTCGCGTTGCAGGCATTCGCCGAGGCGGCGCAGCTCACCCGAACGAGGCTGGAGTCGCTGCGTGTCGTGGTCAACGTCGGCGAGCAGCTGAGGGTCACTCCGGAGGTCCGTCAGCTATGCGCGACGAATCCCGGTCTCGTCCTCGAGAACCAGTACGGCCCGACCGAGACGCACGAAGTGGCCAGCTACACGATGAGCGGTGCGCCAGAGGACTTCCCCGCGCTGCCACCGATCGGCACCGCGATCGACGGCGCAACGATCAGCGTGCTCGGGCCGGATCTTCGACCGGTGCCGCCTGGGACGAAGGGTGAGATGTACATCGGGGGCCGCTGCCTCGCACTCGGTTACGAGGGACGGCCCGACCTCACCGCAGAGCGATTCGTCACGATCGGCGAGCAACGGCGAGAGGATGTATCGCACGGGAGATCTGGCGGTCCAACTACCCAGCGGCGACCTGGTCTATCTCGGGCGGGCCGATACCCAGGTGAAGGTGCACGGCTTCCGCATCGAGTGCGCCGAGGTCGAACTCGCCTTGCTGAAACTCAACGACAAGGCGATCCGAGCGGCAGCCGTCGTGGCGCGGAACCTCGATTCGGTGGATTCCGTCTTGGTGGCCTACCTCGTGGGGGAGCGGAAAGCCGCAGATGTCGCCGCGATCCGTGCTCGCCTGCGAGCGGCGCTACCCGCGTACATGATTCCAACCCACTTTCGATGGCTCGACGAATTTCCGTTGACACCAAGCGGCAAGCGAGACGACAAAGCCCTTCGCGAGCTGCCGTTGATTACCGGCGTGGCGCCGTCAGCCGACACCACGCCGCTCAACGCAAACGAGCGAGCCGTCGCCGACATCATGGCGGAGTTCGCGGGTACTACTGCTGGATTTGCGGCCGATACCAACTTCTTCGATGCAGGCGGCACGTCGATCGGCGCCATGCGCGTGGTGATGGCGATCGCACGAACGTGGGACGTCGAGGTTCCATTGGATGCGTTCGTCGCCGCGCCCACGCCCGCGCAGCTCGCCAGCCTGATCGCGGCGGGCGGCCCGGTGCGAACATTCGATCCCATTGTCGCGCTTCGTACGTCGGGCGATCGTCCACCGCTCTTCCTGGTCCACCCGATGGGCGGGAATGTCCTGTGCTATCTCGAATCTGGTCAAGCACCTTCCGGTCGATCAGCCGGTCTACGCGTTGCAGGCGGCAGGCGCCGAGCCCGGCGCGACGCCACTGCGCACGATGAGCGACCTGGCCGCGTCCTATCTCGCGGCGATTCGCAGGGTGCGCACGCACGGTCCGTACAACGTCGGCGGATGGTCCTTCGGCGGCTACGTCGCTGTCGAGATGGCGCGGCAACTGGCTGACGACGAACTGGCGCAACTGATCCTGCTCGATACGACCGCGCTCGATGACGGCCCTCGTCCCATGGTCGCTGAAAGAGACTTGATCACATGGTTTTTCGGTGAACTGCTGTTGGAGGCGCACGGCACGAAGGCGACCCGGCTCACGATTGCGTCCGAGGGGACCGATCGTGCCGCCCGCTTCGATTCTACGTTCGATTCGACCCTCCGCTACGCGATCGAGGCCGGAATCGTGCCCGCCGAGAGCTCGCCACAGTCGATCCGACGGCTCTACGAGATATTCCGCGCCAACTACGAGGCGACGCTGAACTATCGCCACGAACCGTTGGATCGTGATATCACGCTGCTGAGGTCGATCGGAGAACTCCCGACAGAGTTGACGGGCCCCCACAGCCTGGCGGGGACCATGTTCGCCAGTCCCACGAACGGTTGGGAGATTCTGACGCCGCGCAGCCTGCGGGTGATCGAGGTGGCGGGCGACCACTTGTCGATGATGTCGGACCCACATGTCGCGGACGTCGCGGCCAAGCTGTCCGCGGAGCTCGCCTCGCTCGCCCCTGCGGCGAGGGTCGGCGATGAACGCGCCGACGGTGGCGGTGGTCGGTGCCGGAGTCGGTGGTCTGACCGCCGCCCTCGCCCTGCGGGCCAAGGGGATCGACGTCGAAATCTACGAGGCCGCGCCAGGACCGCGGGACACCGGCACGGCACTGGGGCTCGCCAGCAACGCCACCAAAGTGCTGCGCTCGCTGGGCATCGACCTGACAACGGAAGCCTCGTGCCGCGCGCTTGAGCACTTCGAGTTGCGCACGGCCCGCGGCGCGCTGATCCGGGCGCTGCCGGGCGCGGCCATCACCGCAGAGCTGGGCCATCCGTTCGTGAGCATTCACCGCAACGAGCTGATCCGCACACTGCGCGATGCCGCCGCCGACATACCCATCCATTACGGCGCCGAGGTGGTCGACGTCGGAATCGAACGGTGCGGGGCACGCGCCGCGTGTGCCGACGGCACCGACGTGCGCGCCGGGGTGTTGATCGGCGCCGACGGCTTCGGATCGGTCGTCCGGTCGATGATCGCCGGTGAGCACGCCCCCAGCGAGTACGACTATGTGCTGCTGGCTTGCCACCGTCCGCTTTTCGCACCCGCGCATGGTGCCCGGATAGACCGGCCACTACTGGGGCAGAGGACAGCGGTTCGGGCTCATCGACATCGGCGGCGGGATGGCCTACTGGTGGGGAACGAAGAACATGCCCGCCGCCAGGGCACGTGACTGGAACGGAGACAAGGCGGACGTCCTCGCCGCGTTCGACGGTTGGGCCCCCGAGGTGGTCGAGGCGATCGAACAGACACCGGCGGATGCCATCATCAGCGTGCCCGCTGAGGATCGGCCATTTCTCAAGCAGTGGGGCACTGGTCCGATCAGCCTGCTGGGTGACGCCGCGCACCCGATGCTGACCAGCAGGTCACAGGGCGCCAGCTCCGCGGTGGAGGACGGTTACGTGCTGGCGGAGGCGGTCGCGCGCATACCCGATGCGGTCGAAGCCCTGCGCACATACGAGGACAGGCGCCGAGTCCGCGCCCGAATGCTGGTGCGGAGTTCGCGCCGGCTCAGCAGAGTGGAACAGGCACAGAATCCGATCACTTGTGCGGTGCGGAATCTCGGGATGCGCTATGCGCCGATGCGATCGCTGACCCGGCAGACGACCCGCCCCATGCGATTCGACCTTGGGTGGACGACGTGACGCGACCCGAGGTGCGGCGCCTCGTCAGCCCGATGGAGCAGTGGTTCTGGATCGCCGATCAGGTCTCTCCGCTCAATGTGATCGCGCGCGTGCGTCTCGTGGGGCACCTTCCGGAGGGTGTCGTGGAACGTGCAGCGGCCGCACTCACCGTGTCGTGGGCGCTGCGTCTCATCTGCCCCGCCTCGGTCGCGAAAGAGCTCCAGGATATTTCGACTGATGGAGCTCAACGGCCCGCTCAACGTCGGTATCTGGACCATCAGTGGTTGCGACATCCCCGCGCGAATCGGAGCCTGGCGGCTTTCCGGCGCTCAGCTCGTTTCCGGCGTACTGCCCTTCGGGTACCTCGTCGCGACCGTCAACACCAGCCAGGGCGAACTGTTCTGGAACTTCACCTACCCCGAAGGCGCGGTATCCCAACGGACCGCAACGGGTTTCGCGGATGGCTGCCTCCAGAATCTGCTCCACGCGATCGCCTGAGCAGGAGGGCAAGCCAATGGACATTCTCGCGCGGTGGCTTTCGCGGTACGCCCGCTGGGTCCTTGCGGTGGTCGTGGTTCTGCTCGTGCTCTGTGGGCTCTACTCGACGAATCTGAGCGATCGGCTCAGTGGTGGTGGATGGACCGCGCCCGGTTCGGAGGAGGCGCGCGCCGAGCGGGCACAGGATGCCGGCTTCGTCGGGCGTGGCTCGTCGAGCGTCACGGTCGTGGTCCACGATGACAGGTTCAGCGCGCCGTCGACCGAATTCGACCAGCGCGTCGCGGATGTGATTCAGCGGATCGCCGCCGATCCACGGCTACAGGTCCGCGGCCAGGTGGGTTGGACGTCACTGCCTTCGCCGCAACGGGATGAGTTTCTCGGCCGCGATCGGCGAACCACGCTCACCACTCTCGAGCTCGGTATCGACGACGGCACGGCGAAACGGATTCTTCCCGAGGTCGACCGCGAGTTGCATGCCTTCCACGCGGAAGGGTTGCGTGTCTACCTGGTGGGCCAGGCGGCCGCGTTCGCCGCCACCAACGACGTGGCGCAGTGCCTCGCTCGCGCAGGTCGAACTGATCTTGCTTCCGCTGGTGGTAGCGATCCTGTTGATCCTGTACCGCAGCGTCGTCGCGGCGCTGATCTCCCTGGGCGTCGGCGTGACCGCGATCGTTGTCGCGACGGGCGCGCTCACCTGGCTTGCCGGCGTCGTCGAACTGAACGTCATCGTGCAGAACATCGCCACAATGCTGGGACTTGGTGTCAGCGTGGACTATTCCCTCATCATGATCCGTCGGTTCATCGATGAAGTAGCCAGTTCGGATCGAGGTGTGGCGCTCACCAACACCATGCGAACCGCCGGACGGACGGTTGCTGCCTCGGGAACCACCGTCGCCGTCGCTTTGGCGACGCTGCTGATCGTCGACATGCCGCTGATCCGTTCGATCGCGATCGCCGGGATCAGTCGGTGTTGCGGTGGCCGTCCTCGCTTGTCTTGTCGTCCTTCCCGCTGTGTTGTACGTGCTCGGTCCTCGCGTGGCGGCGTGGCGCTTGCCGTGGCTGCCGGCCACCCGGGAGCGGTCACGCCGTCGCTGGGAAAGACTCGCCCGGGCCATCATGGCCAGACCGGTTGCCGCGTTGGCGATCACGTCTGCCGCTCTGCTTGCCCTCGCGGTGCCGGCGCTGGGACTGCAGACGGACAGCGGCGACGCCTCGGTTCTGCCGAAGAGCTCGTCGGTTCGTCAGGGTTACGACCTGGTCGAGGAGCAGTACGGGAAGGGCGCCGTCGAGCCGATATTGGTCGTGATCGAATCCGACCGATCATTCTCCGGCGCGGAGGATTTCGCTCACTTGGCGGCGATGACCAGCGGGTTCGGCCAGCTGAACCACACGTCACGAGTGGCCTCGCCGGTCCCCGTCCTGCAGGCCGTGATGCCTGCCGACCCCTTGGCCGCGATCGAACCGACGAATCTTGAACGTCTACCGGAGGATTCCCAGACGGCCATCAATCGATTCGTGTCCGCTGACCGCAAAACGATTGCCATTGATGTCTTTTCGAACGGACGTGCCGGCGATTCCGACATCAAGACTCTTCTTGGCCAGGTTCGCGCCGTCGCGAAGAGCAACGCCGCACCGGGCTGGCAAGTATCGGTCGGAGGCTTGGCCGCCGTTCTAACCTCTGCTACCCAAGAGCTTTCGGACGCCACCCCGCTCGTCCTCGCGTCCATGCTCGTCGTCATCTACGTGCTGCTGGTGGTGACGTTCCGCTCGCTGCTGTTGCCGTGCAAGGCGATCGCCCTGAATCTGCTTTCCGTCGGTGCGGCGCTCGGCGCGGTCGTGCTCGTCTTCCAACACGGCTTCCTCGCGGACGCGCTGGGGATTGCATCAGTCGGGCCGATACAGAACTACGTACCGATCTTGCTCGTTGCCGTGCTGTTCAGCCTCAGCACCGATTACGAGGTGTTCCTGCTCAGCCGGGTCCGTGAACGCTACGAGCAGACCGGCGACAACACCGAGAGCGTCGTCTACGGGCTCGTGGAGACCGCGCCGCTGATTTCGGGCGCAGCCGTACTGATGGCCACGATATTCGCAGCGTTCCTGGTCACGCCGCTGGTGACGGTCCAGCAGCTGGGGTTTGCGACGGCCGTCGCCATCGCCATCGACGCAACGATCGTCAGGCTCGTCATGGTGCCGGCCGCCATGCGCCTGATGGGCCGCTGGAACTGGTGGCTGCCCCGCGTCATGACGCCCTACCGCGGCAGACACCGGCGCGGCCATTCCCATCCACCAAGCCGAATCGACGAACGAGGGGCACAATGCGTTCCTTGACAGTGACGCCCGCACGATCGAAGTCGGTCGTCATCACCGGCGCCTCCAGCGGGCTCGGAAGAGCCGCCGCCATCCGCCTCGGCGAACTCGGCTATCGCGTGTTCGCGGGAGTGCGTACCGAGTCGGGCGCTGCGGAGCTTTCCGGGCATGCCGTCATCGAGGGGCGAACTCATACCGGTGATGCTCGACGTCACGGACGTGGCGTCGATCGCGCAAGCCGGCGAACTGGTCGAGCGGTCGTGCAAGGACACCGGACTTTGGGCCGTGGTGAACAACGCAGGTATCGCCATTGGTGCGCCGCTCGAATGCGTTCCGATGGACGTGCTGCGCATGCAGCTGGAGACGAATGTCGTCGGGTCAGTGGCGATCGCGCAGCGCTTTCTGCCGCTGCTGCGCGCATCCGGGGGAAGGATCGTCAACGTCACTTCCGGCATCGCCAACGTCACGCCACCGTATTCGGGGGCGTACGCGGCCGCCCAGTTCGCCAAGGAGGGGTTGAGCGATGCGCTGCGGCGCGAACTGCGCCCGCTGGGGGTGCACGTCTCGATCATCCAGCCCGGGGCGGTCTTCACCCCGATCTGGGGCAAGATGCGCCGATCGGCGGACGAGTTCCTTGCCGAAGCTCCCGCCGAGGTCGTCGAGACCTACCGCGAGAGATTCACCCAATTCCGGGATACCACTGAGAGTTTGGCCCAGTCGAGTAGGACCACGACGGCGGACTTCGCCGATGCCGTCGCCGCGGCGTTGGCGGCCAAGCGCCCAAGGGCTCGATATCGTGTCGGCGTCGATTCGTGGACCGGCGCCCTCGCCCGCCGCGTGGTGCCGGATCGGATGATGGATGCCGTGATTGTCAGCCAGCCTTGCGGGTGATCGGCGGTGGCGCATCAGTGACGGCGTCATCGATATGCGGAAGATGTCCGGCGGTGGGCGAAAGGGCTTGCCCTCAAGGGGCGGAGCGGTAGTCGCCCGCAGGCAGTTGAACCGAAAGCCCGTCCGGCGCGATCTTTCCCGAGCACCGGAAGACATCTGGGCTTCAACCAGTTCCAGGCGACAAGGGTCTGCCAATTCTCGGTCACGTGCTCGCAGCGGCGACCATGCCAATCGAGTTCCTGGAAAGTCGGCTTGAAACCTACGGCGCGATCTCGTGGATGCGCGGCTTTGCCATGCCCTTCGTGCTCGCACTCGGCCCGGAGGCGTCTCAGGAGGTGTTCGCGAACAACGATCACGTCTTCTCGCAGAAGGGCCAGGAATTCTTCTCCGGCCGCTTCTTCAACCGGGGATTGATGTTCTTGGACTTCGAGGAACACCACTTCCATCGCCGGATCATGCAAGAGGCGTTCACTCGCGAACGTCTGAGCGGCTACCTGCACTCGATGGACACAGTCGCCGGCGCAGCCGCGGCAACGCTGCGCGACGGCGAATTGCAGGTCTTTCCCTACCTCAAACGCACGCTGCTCGACATCGCCACCGTCGTGTTCATGGGCGACGAGCCAGGGCCGCAGAGCGATCTGACGAACAAGGCCTTCACCGACTGTCTGCGTGCCGCCTCGGCCGTGGTTCGGTTCCCGGTTCCTGGCTTGCGCTGGTCCGCCGGTGTGCGTGGGCGACGCGCGCTCGAGAAGTACTTTCACACCAACATCGACGTGCGGCGGACCTCTGGCGGCGAGGACCTCTTCGCATCGCTTTGCCGCGTCCGCGACGAGGAGGGCAACCAGTTCACCGACGACGACGTCGTCGACCACATGATCTTTCTCATGTCAGCCGCGACCGACACGTCGGCGGTCGCGGCGACGGCAGTCGTGCACCAGTTGGCGCTCCACCCGGAATGGCAGGATCGGATTCGCGCAGAGTCGTCGGCGGCCGTGAATGGCGACGAGCGACTTGATCTGGACGCGCTGGATCGCATGCGGTCGCTGGGGCTGGTGATCAACGAGTCGATGCGGCTGCTTGCCCCGGTTCCCGTACTCTTCCGGAAGACCCTGGTGGACACCGTCGATCCAGGGCTGCTTCGTGCCCGCAGACACGATGGTCGTGGTCGCTCCCTGGCTCAACCACTACTTGCCGGGGCTGTGGACCGACCCACATGTCATTCGATCCCGAGCGGTTCAGCGACGCGCGCCGCGAGGACAGATCGCACCGGCTTGCCTTCATGCCGTTCGGCGCGGGAGCACACAAGTGCATCGGGATGCACTTCGCGACCAACGTGGTGAAGGTCGTGATCCATCATCATGCTTCGCGACCATCGAATCGAGCTGCGTTCCGGCTACACGCTGGAATGGGATCTGACGGCGATGCCGACTCCGACGGACGGCTTCCCGGTGCTCGTCCGCCGGGTGGACGACTCGGACCGGAAGAACATGACCGTTGCGACGTGAACTGGAGGTTCTCCCATGGACATCACCTACTTCTTGTCATTCAACCGGTTGGTCTCGAAGTCCTTCTACCGCATCCAAACCCGGATGTTCGATACCGACGACGTGGTATTCCTCAACATCGGCTACGAGGAGGATCCTCCGATGGCGCTGCCGCTCGAAGGAATCTGATGAGCCCAACCGGTTCTACATTCAGCTCTACCACCGCACGGCGACACAGGCCGACCTCGAGGACAAACGGGTGCTGGAGGTCGGTTGCGGCCACGGCGGCGGAGCCTCGTACCTCGTGCGTACCTTGCGCCCCGCCTCCTACACGGGGCTGGATTTGAACCGGGCCGCCATCGCCTTCTGCCGAAGGAGACACGACTTGCCCAACGTGGACTTCGTGCACGGTGACGCCGAGAAGCTGCCCTTCCCCGACGAATCCTTCGACGCGGTGGTCAATGTCGAATCCTCGGCTGCCTACCCACACTTCTCCCGTTTCCTCGCCGAAGTCGCACGCGTGCTGCGCCCCGAAGGCCATTTCCTGTACACGGATCTTCGCCCGCGAAGCAACGTCGCCGACTGGGAGGCGGCCCTGGCCGAGGCCCCGATTCGGATGCTTTCGCAGCAGGACATCAATGCGGAGGTCGTGCGCGGGCTGGAGATGAATTCGCCGCGGATGTCGGAACTGGTCGGGCGCATGCCGACGATTCTGCGGCCGCATTGGCCGCGAGTACGGCGGCATGAAGGGAACGGGCTTCTACCGCGCCATGCAAAGCGGGAAGTATCCGTACCGGATGTACTGCTTCGCGAAGGTTTGAGGCGGTACCCGTGTCGAGGCGGTTACAGCCATGGAAGAAGTTCGGTCACGTCAGGGTGTCGGCGATCGCGCCGACAGTCGGGCATTCGTGTCGCGCCGTGATGGGCACGGTGGTGTCGATCGCAGTGATAGTGGTGCTGTCGACGGTCCTGCTGACGCCGGTGTCGCAAGCCCTAAGGCTGTCCGCCGACTCGACCGCCTTGATATTGGGCAGAACGAGTGTCCCGACGCCAGACGACGCCTACGTCGAGATTGTCAAGAACCAGTACATCGTCCCGACTCACCGTGGCCAGGACATCATCTACATCCCGGTGGCCACACCCCAGGAGTTCTGGCCCCTCTCGGCGCTACTCTTCCGGCTCCCCGGGCTCACGCTCGGCCCCGGGGAAATCTGGGGACCGGGCGGCCCGGGGTGGCCTGATGAGCCGTGGTGGAAACTCTCCGGGTTGTTCGACCTCACCATCAATCAGTCACTGCGTGCCGGGGTCACCGATCTGGAGCAGGCGATGGCCAAGGCCGGCAACGACAATTTGGTGATCTACGGCTATTCGCAGGGCGCAGGAGTCGCGAATCTAGAGAAGCGCAAGCTCGCCGAGCAGTACCCGGTGGGAACCAAGGCCCCCGACATCGACTTCGTGTTGGGTGGGGACCCCAATCTGCCAAACGGGGGCGTTGCCAGCCGATTCGCGGGTCTCTACCTGCCGATCCTCGATTGGACTTTCAACGGTCCGGCGCCGACGGACACTCAGTTCGACACCACCGTCATCGTCCGGCAGTACGACATCGAGGACTTCCCGCTGTACCCGCTCAACGTCGTCGCCGACCTGAACGCGCTGCTCGGCGCGATCTACGTCCACTTCTACGGCTTCGACGTCAGCCTGGCGCCCGATTCCTCGACGTCGCCGGCTGTTCAGAGTCAGCACGGTGACACCACCTACCACTATTTCCCGACCGCCGACCTGCCGTTATTCGGTCCGCTGCGCACGCTGGGGGTGCCCGAGGCGGTGATCGATGTAGTCGAGCCGTTCTTCAAGGTGATCGTGGAACTGGGCTATGACCGCAGCATCCCGCTCTGGGTGCCCACGCCGGCGCGACTTTTTCCTACGCCCGACCCAGCGAAGGTGGCCACCGATCTCGTCAACGCGTTCGGCGAGGGTATCGACAACGCTCTGGCCCTCGTCGGCGCACCACCGCTGCTGAGCATTTCCGAGTCCGCCACGACCGCTACCCCGAAATCAACGGATGCGCTATCGGCCACCGAACCCGCGATAGCGGATGTCTCGCCGGAGCTGACTCCGGCGGAAAGGGGTCAGGCGAAGTCGAGGACGGAAACGGCCAGGGCGGATCTCGTGCCGGAGGTGACTCTCACCGAGCGGGGGCGGCCGAAGACGGAGACGGAAACCGCCATGGCGGATGTCTTCCCGCAGGGGACGACCGAAGCGCTGCTCAAGACCGGCCAGGCGGTGTCGAAGCAAACGCCCACCCCAACGAACCTGGCCGACGCGGCGGGAGCCGGTGGTTCCGAGTTTTCGCTCAAGCCGGCGGAGCCTACCGGACAGTCGGTGATGCCCCGGCCCGTCGTTCACGGTTCGCGCGGTGCGGAAGAACAGGTCGCCAATGTGCTCCGTCATGGCGATGGGCAACGGCCGACCACCACGACTGCCGCCCCACCGTCGATGAAACGGCCGCTCGCATCGCGACCAGCGAAACCTCCACGGACTGAACCCGATTCGCGGCAACTCGACCAGAACCACATCAAGCCGACCGGCGCACCGTCATCACGCCAAGCGGCGCCGTTCTCAGCGTCGGTTCCACCCCAATGACGCGATCAGGTCATATTTCGGTGGCGAGCGACACTTCCGCCGGTTGGACCTCGAGCACGCACTCCCCACCCTTGTCCCCCGACGAGACGAAGCGACGCACTAAGGGGAGAAGCCGAGCGTGTGCGAGCGTGTTCCCGAGCCCGCGTCGGCTCATGAAGTACTTTCGGACGTCGCGGAGTAGGTACCACCGATTCAATCTGGAGTCGGTACGCACGATGGCACCCCCGTGAATCGTCAGAACTCTCCTATCGCTCGGCTCGCTCTCGACGTTGAAGAGGATCGTGACCCGTGGGTTGGCCTTGACGTTCAGCGCTGCCAAGGTTCGGTCCGTCGTGCCGAGATAGATCTTCCCGTTCCCATACACGAAGTAGAGCGGGTTGACGTGGGGCCGTCCATTGCGGGAGACGGTCGCAATGCGCGCCACCATCGCGCGACGGAGGATGTCCACCACCGCGGGATCGTCAGGATTCATCGTCCACTTCCCGTATGCGCGCGTAATCCCAGGCCACGGCTCGCGTCGGCTGGACTTCCAACCAGGCGAGGTTGCCCGCCAGATCCGCCGCCCCATCCAGCGGCTGGACATGTCCACGTACGTAAACCGCCCGAAGGTCAAAGAACTGGACACCGTCGTCCACGAGCAGCACCACTTCCTCGTGATCGGTCAGGTGGCTCGCGGCGGTTGAGGGTATGCCGACCAAGTAGCGATCGTCCTTGAACCAAAAGGTGACGGGCTCAACTCGTGGGCCCTCGTCACCGGCGAACGCCAGGCATGCGCGCGGCACGCGCTCCAGGAGATCGCGCGCCTCCACCGGATTGACGTTCAGCGTAATTCGCTTCACCCGGACACCTTACGGGCCATACACACATCGCCAACCACGTCCTCGACGACCGGCGCATGACGGAAGTCAATGCACAAAAGCTCGATGTGGCCGATGTGCCTTGGGTACTTCATCAACGCTCCTTAGGCGCTCGTCCCGGCGAATGACACCCACCGGAGTGGGTGCTTCCGCTCCGCGAGGGGCATCGTCGCTGCTGTGCGGTGTGGCGAACTCAGTAGCGGACCACTGAATCTTCGCCTGACCTGCGCGGTACTACTTAGTCGCCGACACCCCTCGACGACGGCAAGCGGAACTCCGCAACGCGACATGCAGTACTCCGTTGAGACCCCGTGAGATTGCAGTACGGCGCTACTTAGTTCGACGTGCCGAAGTCCAACGACGATCAATCGGACACACCGCCAAACGTAAGGGGCATCGAGTGACCGATTTGATTTCGGCACCCACCGATCCGCAGGTCGTCGTCGCTTCCCCCAGCGTGGCATCGAACTGTTGAGTCAGTCGTCGGTCATGGAACGGGTGGCGATGTCACGAGAGTGCGCGGGCTGTGACTGCGCCGCCGGCCGCGGTGCCGCCAGTACTGCAGCTCGAGGGCGTCGTCAAGAAGTACCGCAGAGGCGACGAGCAGGTGAACGTGCTCATCGACTTCGACTTCAGTTTGGACGCAGGTGAATTCGTTGTCGTGACCGGACCGTCGGGGGCAGGTAAGTCGACACTGTTGCACATCGCTGGGGGGCTGGACGCGCCCGACGAGGGCACGGTGTCCGCGGCTGGCACGGACGTGTGGGCGATGAGCGCCGGCGCGCGCGCCGCATTCCGGCGGCGCCACCTCGGTTTCGTGTTTCAGTTCTTCAACCTGGTGCCGATGCTGACCGCAGTCGAGAACGTATCGTTGCCGCTGGTGCTCGACGGGCAGTCGGCCCGATCGGCGGATGCCCGCGCCCAAGAGCTACTGCAACGGGTCGGGCTCGGTGACCGGGCCCGACACCGGCCTGCGGAGCTGTCGGGCGGACAGATGCAACGGGTGGCGATAGCCCGCGCGTTGGTGGCCCGGCCGTCGATCGTGCTCGCCGACGAGCCGACCGGGAACCTGGATGGACATTCGTCCACCGAGGTCCTGGATCTCCTGCGCTCACTGTCGGACGAAGACGGCACGGCGGTCGTGATGGTCACGCATGACCAGAACGCAGCGAGCTACGGCTCTCGCGAGCTGCACCTCGCCGACGGGCGCGCATCCGAAGTCGACACCGCGCCGGTCACGGAGCGGTGATGCGTCGGCTGCGCGCCGGATGGCTGCCCTTCCGGCGGGTTCACCTCGCCGCCTTGATCGCCGACTGGCGCCGGACGCTGCTCAGCGTCATCGGCGTGGCGCTGGGCGTGACGGTGGTGCTCGGGACGTTCATCCTCAAGTCCGAGCTCGCCCGCCCGTTCGACTCATTCGGCCCGTCGCTCACCCACGCCGCCGCCAGTGGCGTGATCGAGGTGACGCCGAACGTCAACGGCCGGTTGCCGATCGAGATGGTCGACCGGCTGCGCACCGACGTGGCAGGGGCGGAGGCGGTCATCCCGATAGTCGCCGGCTTGACGCCCGTGGACGTCGCAGGCCGATCATCACCCACCCAGCTTCGCCCACCCGGATCATCACCCGCCCAGCTTCGCCCACCCGGATCATCACCCGCCCAGCTTCGCCCACCCGTCGGATTCTTTCTGCTCGGCGGCTCGTGCCAGATCGAGCCTGCTAGTCGGCTCCTTCAACTGCGAGCAGCGCGCCCGTGACGAGAAGCCCGCAGTGGGCCCCGGTGTCCCACTGGAGATTCCGGCGGTCATCGCACAGCGACACGGTCTTCGGCTCGGCGACGAGTTGCGCATCCCCGGCCTGCCTCCCGGCTCCGCGCACGTGGGTTGGACGTTCCCGGAGTTCGACCGCGTCGAGGGCATCAACGACGGCTACGTGCTGCTGGCGCCCTCCGCGGACGTCGCGGCGACCATGCTGTCCTCGCCTGGTTACGTCACGGCCGCGTTCGTCGTGCCCAGACCGGGCACCGAGCCCATGGCCGACATCGAACGGGTCATCGCAGGCGTCGCGACGGCGGGGCCGCCCAGGCCCCACCAGCCGGCCGTGTTGGAGAACGGCGTCCAGGCTCTGAACCTGACCGTGCTGGCCGGTGTGCTCATCGGTTTCCTCATCGCGCTGAACACCATCCTGCTGGCCGTTGAAGACCGGCGCGCGGTCATGGGGACCATCGGTGCGATCGGCGCCAAGCCGGTCGGGTTGTTCGGTGGAATGCTCTGCGAGGGCGCTGTGGTGGGTCTTCTTGGGGGACTGTTGGGGGTGCCCAGCGGCTTCCTGCTTGGGACGTATCTGGTGGACCGCTTAGGGCAAGCGATGTTGTCCGGTTCCGGCGGCACCATCGCTGCCCACTTCACGCCGAGCTTGATCGTGATCGGAGCGGTCGCCGGGATCGTGTCGGGGATTCTCGCGATGCTCGGGCCTGCCGTCAGGCTGGCCCGCGAGGGACCGTTGGCGTCGATGGCGAGTGCCGGGGGAGTGCAACGCGCTAGGACGATCCCGCGGTGGCCGCTGATCGCCGGCGTGGTGATGCTGGCGGGCGCCGTCGTCTTCTCGAAGATCTTCGCGCGCGGGGCGCTGCCGCTGAGCATGGGGATCGACGGCCTGACGGTGGCGATGTTCGGGGTGGCGTTCGTGACGGTGTGGATCGCGCCGCGCGGTGCCATGTTGTTCGTCGGGCTGCTGACTCTCGCGCGTCCCGACGTCGGGCGTCTGCTGCGTGCCGACGTGCAGCGCTACGCGCTGTTGTTCGCGCTGTCTGCCGCGATCCTCGCCGCGGAGACGAGCTTGGCCATCGGCTCGCAGAGCATGCAGGTGCTCGGCGCCGAGCAGGTCTCGGCGCAGAAGGTCGACCGGCTGCCCGCCGCCCTGCTGATCTCCGGCCAGTCGGTACTCGATCAGCGCGACGGCCTGCTCGCCGACTCCACGTTCAAGCTCGTTACCGATGCGGCCGGCGGTCGCAACGTGTCCTCGCGCTGGCGGTCGACGATCTCGTCAGGGACGTTGTCGCGCCTCGTGATTGGCGTCACGCCGGGCGATTGGTACAGCGAAGCGATGTACCAGCCGACCGGCGTCCACGACACGTTGTGGCAGGGCTTGCGGCAAGGGGAGCTCGGACTGAGCGAGGTGGCTGCCAGCCGGCTCGGAGTCGCGACGGGCGATACGGTCGAGCTGCCCACCGTCGCGGGACCGAAGCGTTACCGGGTCGCCGGGATCTTCCGTCCGCAGATGATCAACGACACCGCGGTGGGTGACATCGTCCTGGCGTCGGAAAGCCTGGCGCGCTCCGATTGGGCGGCCGTACGCGACCAGGTCGCGGTGGACTATTCCTCTGCCGAAGATGCCACCGCTCACCGTGACGATTTTCTGAACCTGGGAGCTGGACTGTCGGTCGTACGACAACGACGAGTGGCGCTCGGTGGCCACGACCGGAATCAGCGCGCTTCCTCGAGCCGTTGACGGTCGCCGGCTACGTGGTGATGGCGGCCGCCGGTCTGAGCGTGCTGAACGTGTTCGTGCTCGGGCTCGTCCAACGCAGGCGGGAGCGAGCCGTGTTGCGGGCCATAGGGGTGACGCCCTGGCAGGAGCAGGCCGTCGTCATCGCCCACGCTGGGGTGCTTGCCTTGATGGTTGCCGCCATCGGTGGGCTCGGGGGGTTGGGAATCGCGTATCTGTGGTCGCTGGGCGCGCCCGTGTACTACGGCATCAGGATCGACTGGGAGGTAATGGGGCTGCCATTGCGAACCGGGCTGGCCGCCGTGACCGTGCTCGTCCTGGCTGCAGCCGTGTATCCGGTGATTCATTCGCGGCGGTTGGAGACGGTCGAGTTGCTGCGCGCCGGTTGACGCGAGTTCGGCGCTCGAGAGAGCCACCCGATATTCCGAATCCGCATGCAACGCAATCGCGGGATCGATTCCGCAGGTGAGCAATTGGGGCATCGGACCGCATCTAAGTAGTACCGCCGAAGACGAGCCGTAGTGCAGTGGCGCACTACTGCATTTGCAACATCGCGGGGGAGTAACGATTCCAGCGGCCATTGTTTCGTCAGAGCATCGCGAAGGGAACGACGATGGGATACGCAAGAAAATCGGTCAGTTCGGGGTATCCCGCAAGGGTGTCGGCGTGCCGGTCCGCTCGACGGCACGTCGCCGCAGGCTGGCGCCTTCGCTGGCGCCGGCATCCTCGCGTTGGGCCTCGTGACAGCGCCACCGGGCACCAATGCGGTGAGAACCGATGTTCGCACGTTGCAGCTGTCCACCTTTGCGCTGCCGCTGAGTGCACCTCTGCATGGGATCGTGGTGAACTTCGTCGGCGGTCAGCCCCAAACCGCCGCACCCGTCGCCTCGGATGTCCCCGGCGGCGCCGCACACATCATCACCGCGACGGTGGCGAAGCCGAACACATTCGGTTCGGCGGTAGACGAGGTGCTGGACCCAGCGGACCCGGCAACAAACCGTCAATTGGTGAATACCAACGCCGTTGCGCTGGCGGCGCCGACTGATGCCTTCGATTTGGGTGCGATATTTGGGCCGCTGTTGAACAATCCCATTATCGGGCCCATCGTCGGCGGCCTCTTGTTGTTCGGTCCCGTCATTGTGCTGGTCATCCTCGCGTGTCTTCCGTGCGCGGTTTTCAATGTCGTCTCCACCTTGATAAGCGGTTTTCTCGCCGACCTGACGCCGCTGCCGGCGTTCCAAGCCCTATCCGTCGCAGCTGATGAAGCAACCGCGGCTCCCACCCTGGCGTTGCCGAGTGATCCACCGTCGGGCGACCCCGCGCCTTTCAAAGCTGCGACTGCGGGGTTGGCAGATGTGGTTCCGGCTGGCAAGACCGGGCAGGCGGAAGTCTCACCGCCGGTGACACTGACTGACCCGCCGACCGAAACCGCCCGGGTCAACTCGACGGCACTGGCGGTGACGTCCGGAGCCGACGAAACATCGACGGACACAGCCAAATCGATGACCGAAGCTGCCGAGAAGATGGGCGCCGACGAAACGGCGACGGAGTCGACGACAGTCAGTGCTCCCGAACCGCCGGCGAGCGACTCCATATCCGAACCGGCGAAGCCGACCGGGCGGCCTGAGACGCCTCGGCCCGTGGTGCGCCCTTCGCTGAAGGCGGACGAGCCACACCCCAGTAGTGACGGGCGCTCGACCACCGGGGCCGCGACTGCCGGTGACGGTCCGACGAAGGCTGGGTCGTCCGCGGCCGAATCATCTTCTACCGCTTCGTCCCCGGCGGGCAGCAAGTCCCGTGGCGGCGACTCGTCTGGTGGTGACGCCGGCGATTCCTAAGGAAGGGCACGATTTGGCGCCAACCTGCGAGGGGTGGGTTGGCGCTAAATCCTGCCGGCGATCAGATCCTCGGCCCACACGATGTGTCCTTCGAAGCCAAGCGATTCCGCCGTTTCGCGGTATCGGCTCAGCAAGTCCTGGAAGTCAACGGCGTCGCCGCGGGCCCGCGCCAGCAGCGCGCGCAGCCGCAGCAGCGTGATGTCGAGGATCGCCGAGCGGTCGTCGGCCGACAGGTTCGCCAACCAGTCGGTCGCCTCTTGGGCTTCGGCCAGATCGCCCCCGGCGGCGCGCTCCAGCAGTGTCTCCACCAGAACACCGGTGGCCCACAGGCCATAGAAGGGGTATCCCTGGCGCAGCTCGTCGAGGGCTTGGCGCATCACCGGTATGGCAGCATCGCGGTCGCCGCGCCTGGCCGTTTCCCGGGCGGCCCACACGTCGGTGACTGGGATGAGGAAGTGGATGCGCCTGCGCAGCCATACGTCGCGGGCCTGCAGCATCGATTCAAGCCCACGGTCACGGTCGGCCGCGGCGTCCTGATTCAGCAGCCCGACACCCAACGTGTACGCGGCCAAGCCCAGTGCGCGATCATTGCTGGCCCCTAGGGCGGTCTGCACCGCATCCTCGCTGGCACGCACCAGGGAGTCGTCAGCCAGAAGCACCCCGTACTGCATCGCGAAACCGTAGGTCCAGGCGACGGCACCGGAGAGGGTTTCCGGGTTGCTGCGTCGGGCCATCGCGACGGCGTCGTGGAGGTCTTGGCGCCATCCCGGACGTCCCAGACACGACCGAGCGGTGCCGCGCCATGCCAACGCGATCGCCAGCGGTGATCCCACGCCGTAGCCGGCGCCCTTGACGGGGTCGCCGGCCGCCAGGTCGACGATGGTCTGCGACCACCGCAAGACTTCGCCGAAGTCAAGGACACCATGCCAGTTGCAGAAGGCGATGGCCGCCAACCCCATGGTCGGGGTGGGATCGCCGATCGACTCGAGCAGTGCCATCTGTTCGGACGAGAGTCGCGCCGCCTCACGCGCGCGCCCGGCGTACATGAACTCGGTGGCCGGACCGCTCATGCCGATGGCCAGCGAGACCTTGTCCCCGGCCGCGCTGCACAACTCCCGCAGCTCCGCGAAGCGGCCCTGGCTTTCCTGGACCTCGCGGGCTTGTAAGTCGGTGGCACACAGCATGGTGCGGGGGGCGATGCGCATCGACAGCTGGTCGGGGTCTTGCTCGGATTCGGGGTCGGGTAGCGCGTCGGCGATCTGGCGGGCCCGCTCCCAACTGAGCCGGGCCGCGACGAGATCGCGGTTGGTCGACCACGCGGCGGCGCGCATGTGCCAGCCGTAGGCGGCATGCAGTTCGCCGGCAGACTCGAGATGTTCGGCGATCAGTGCCGCGTTGTCTTCCACCGCATCTGGCTCGTGCTCTTGGATCGCGGTGGCCAGGCGCCGGTGCGATTGGGCGCGATCGGACTTCAGCTGGGATTCGTAGGCCACCGCGCGGATCAGCGGATGGTGGAAGGCGTACTCGGCGTGGGGGGTGAACCGCACCTGATCGATCAGCTCGCCGTTGAGCAGGTCGCAGAACACCGGATTGATTCCTACCGCGGCGAGCAGCCCCGCATCGAAGCGGGCGCCGATCACCGATGCCGCGTCCAACGTCCGCCTGGCCGCACTGTTGAGGCGGTCGATGCGCGCCTCGATGGCGGCCTGCACCGTGGCAGGCACCGCGACGTCGGCGACATCCGCGCCACAGACATAGCCACCGTGCTCGCCGGTCAGCACCAAGCGCTGCACCAAGTCGCGGACCATCTCCTCGGCGAAGAACGGGTTTCCGGCCGCCCGCTCGGCGACGATCGCTGCCAGCTCGGTCACCGAGGGATCCGAGCCGAGCAATTCGTTCAGCAGCGCTGCGATATCCGAATCGCGCAGTGGGGCAAGGGCTATCGTCTGGGTGCCGTGCACCCGGGTGAGCGCTCCGTCGTATTCGGGGCGAGAGGTGATCAGCACCATCGACGGGGTGCGCGGGACGACGGACAGGAAGTCGGCCAGCATCGACTCGCTGACCGCATCGATCCAGTGCGCGTCCTCGATGATGAACAGCGCCGGTTGGGTGCGCGCCAACGACATGCTGTTGACCAGTGCGGTCAACCGGCGCCGGCGCGCATCCGGGTCGATTTGGGGCAGCGCCACGTCAGGGTCCGCGACGCCGAGCAGATCGGCGAGCAGCAGCTGATCCTGCGGGTCGGCATCGGCAGGTACATAGGCTCGCAAGTGCGCGTGGGCAGCGTCACCGTCGAGGTCGGCTACACCGGTGCTCGCGCGCAACAGTCGCGTCACGGCGTAAAACGGGACGTCACGCGCATGGGACTCACAGAACACCCAAAACACCACGACCCCGCGACCGGCCGCCAGCGCCGCGGCCTCCCGCGCCGCCCGGCTCTTGCCGATGCCCGGCGGTCCCACCACGTTCACCACGCCACCGCGGCCACCGATCGCGCGGTCGGCGAGGGCGTCGAGTGCGGCCATCTCCCAGCGCCGACCGACCAGGCTCGCCTCGGCGCGACCGATGAACCCAGTCCGCGGGCCGATCGTCAGCAGCCGGCGGCCGCGCACCGGCTCGTCGGCGCCCTTGATGCGCACCCACTCCGGTTCCGCCAGCGTGACAACGTGTTCGACCAGCCGGGCGGTCGACTCCGACAGCATCACCCCACCGGGCGAGGCCACCGACTCCATCCGCTGCGCAAACCCGACCGTCTCGCCGGTCGCGGCATACCCCAGCGACCCCGAGCCGAGCTCACCGGCGATCACCCGACCCGAGTTCAGGCCCACCCGCACGCGAAGATCGACACCATCGCGGCGCGCCATCTCGGCTGCCACCCGGCTGGCTTCCTCCTGGATGGCCAGCGCGGCGAGGCACCCGCGAAAGGCATGGTCCTCCAACGCAACTGGGGCGCCGAACAGTGCCATCACCCCATCGCCGTTGTACTCCACGGTCCCGCCGTAGCGCTGCACCACCGCGGCCGAGCGCTCCACGAGCTCGGTCATGACTTCCCGCAACCGCTCCACGTCCAAGGCGGCCGCGATGTCCATCGAGCGCACCACATCGGCGAACAGCACCGTCACCTGTTTGTACTTCGCCGCGTCGACCGAGACCTCGCTCGGGGCACCGCACTCGTCACAGAACTTGGCCGTCTCCCGCAACCCGGTGCCGCACGATCCGCACTCCAGGACCACGGTCATTGGACTACCGCCAAGCTCCACATACTCTGCCGCCCCCAGATCGTCGCCTAGTCGCCATTCTTGATCATCGCTTCGGCCCAGGCGATGTGTCCTTCGAAGCCAAGCGATTCCGCCATTTCGCGATAGCGGCTCAGCAAGTCCTGGAAGCCAACGCCGTCGCCGCGGGCCCGGGCCAGCAGTGCGCGCAGATGGAGCACCGTGATGTCGCGCGTCGCCCAACCTTCTGTTGCCGGCAGGTTCGCCAGCCGATCGATTAGCTCTTCGGCTTCGGCCAGGTCGCCCTCGGCGCCACGCTCCAGCAGCGTCTCCACCAGAACGCCGGTGCCGAAAACGCCATACCCGAGCCGTCCTGCCTGGTGCAGGCTCGTCCACCGCTGTGCGCAGCACCGATATGGCAGCATCGTGGTCGCCGCGCCTGGCCATCTCTCGGGCGACGAGCAACCCGGTGACCGGGACCAGGGAAGGCATCCGATTGCGCTGCCACTCGCGGGCCTGCACCATGATCTCAAGCCCGCGGTGACGGTCGGCGGCGGTGTCCCGATACAGCAGCGCGCCGCCCAACGCGTACTCGGCGAAGATCAATGCGATGTCGCTGCTGGCCCGTTGGGCGGTCTGCACCGCCTCCTCGATCGTGCGCAGCGCGGAGTCATCCGCCCGAAGCACGCCGTACAGTATCGCACCGTAGGTCCAGGTGAGGACGACGCCGAGGGTTGCCGGGTCGCTGTCTTGGGCCATCGCGACGGCGTCGTGTAGGTCTTGGCGCCACCCGGGACGGCCCAGCCACCACCGAGCGACGCCGCGAAATGCCACTGCGATCGCCAGCGGTGATCCCAGACCGAAGCCGGCGCCTTTGGCGGGGTCGCCCTCGGCCAGGTCGACGACCGTCTGCGACCACCGCAAGATCTCGCCGAATTCGCCGACACTGAACCAGTTGGCGAACGCTACGAACGCCAACCCTATGGTCAAGGTGGGATCGCCGATCGACTCCAGCAGCGCCATCTGTTCGGATGCCAGCCGCGAGCCTTCCGAACGCCCAGCGAACATGAGCTCGGTGGCCAGCCCGCTCATGCCGATGGCTAGCGACACCTTGTCCCCGGCCGCGCTGCACAACTCCCGCAGCTCTGCGAAGCGGCCCCGGCTTTCGTGGACTGCTCGGCCTTGCCAGTCGGTGGCACACAGCATGGTGCGGGGGGCGATGCGCATCGACAGTTGGTCGGGGTTGTCGTCGGGCAGTGCGTCGGCGATCTTGCTGGCGCGCTCCCAGCTGACCCGGGCAGCGCCGACATCGCGGTTGGCTGACCACGCGCCGGCGCGCATGTGCCAGCCGTAGGCGGTGCGCAGCTCGCCGGCGGCCTGCAGATGTTCGGCGATCAGCGCCGCGTTGTCCTCCACCGAACCCGGTGCGCGCTCTTGGATCGCGGCGGCCAGGCGCCGGTGCCACTCGGCGCGATCGGACTTCAGCTGGGATTCGTAGGCCACCGCGCGGATCAGCGGATGGTGAAAGGCGTACTCGGCGCTCGGGGTGAACCGCACCTGATCGATCAGCTCGACACTGAGCAGCTCGTCGAACACCGGATCAAGGCCCAAAGCGGTGAGCAGCTCTGCCCCGAAGCGGGCTCCGATCACCGACGCCGCGCTCAACGTCCGCTTGGCCGGGGTGCTCAGCCGGTCGATGCTTGCCGCGATGGCCGCCTGCACCGTGGCCGGGACCGCGGTTTCGGCAATGTCTGCACGACACGTGTAGGCACCGCGCTCGCCGGCCAACACGCCGCGCTGGGTCAACTCGCGCACCATCTGCTCGGCGAAGAACGGGTTCCCCGCGGACCGGTCGGCGATGATTCTCGATGCGTCGACGACCGAGCGGTCCAAACCCATTAGCTCGCCCAGCAGCGCCGCGGTTTCCGAATCATCCAGTGGCCCAAGGGCGATCGTCTGCGCGCCGTGCACCCGCGTCAGCGCTCCCTGATACTCGGGGCGGGAGGTGATCAGCACCATCGACGGGGTGCGCGGAATGATGGTGAGGAAGTCGGCCAGCATCGACTCGCTGACCCCGTCGATCCAGTGCGCATCCTCGATGACGAACACGGCCGGTGTTGTTCGGGCCAGCGACGTGGTGTTGATCAGTGCGGTCAACCGACGGCGCCGCGCATCCGGATCGATCTGGGGCAGCGCCACGTCGGGGTCGCCGATGCCGAGCAGATCATCGAGCAGCAGCAGATCCTGCGGGTCGGCATCGGCGGGCACATAAGCCCGCAACCGGGCGCGGGCGGCGTCGCCGTCGAGGTCGGCCACGCCGACGCCCGCCCGCAGCAACCGCGCCACCGCCTGGAAGGGGATGTCGCTGGCGTGGGATTCGCAGAAGGTCCAGAACACCTCGACCCCGCGACCGGCCGCCAGCCCGGCGGTCTCTCGCGCTGACCGACTCTTGCCGATGCCCGGCGGTCCGACGATGTTCACGACGCTCCCGCGGCCACCGATCGCGCGGTCCAGCATGGCGTCGAGGGCCGCCATCTCCCAGCGCCGACCGACCAGGGCGGCCTCGGCGCGCCCGATCTCGCCGTTCCGCGGGTTGATCGCCAAAAGCCTTCGTGCGCGCACGGGTTCGTCGGCCCCCTTGACGCGCACCCACTCGGGTTCAGCCAGCATCACGGTGTGCTCGACGAGTCTCGCGGTGGATTCGGACAGCATCACCCCGCCGGGGGGTGCCACCGATTCCATCCGCTGGGCAAACCCGACCGGCTCACCGATCGCGGCATACCCCAGCGCCCCCGAACCGAGCTCGCCGGCGATCACCCGACCCGAGTTCAGGCCCACCCGCAGCCGTAACGCCACACCGTCGCGCCGCTGCACTTCGGCCGCCAGCCGGTTCGCCTCGTCCTGGATGGCCAGTGCGGCAAGACAGGCCCGAAAGGCATGATCCTCCAACGCCACTGGGGCACCGAACACTGCCATCACCCCGTCGCCGGTGAACTCCGCGGTTCCGCCGTAGCGCTGCACCACCGTCGCCGAGCGCTCCACGAGTTCGGTCATGATGTCGCGCAACCGCTCGACGTCCACCACGGCCGCGAGCTCCATCGAGCGCACCACATCGGCGAACAGCACCGTCACCTGCTTGTACATCGCGGTGTCGACCGCGGCCACCAGCGGTGACCCGCAGGTGCCGCAGAATCGGGCGCCCTCGGGTGGCACGGCTCCACACGACCGGCACAGCTTCGCTGCCGCCGTCGCTGCATCCTTGGCCGGTCCGGCGGCCCCCACTGACTGACTGATGCGTCAAGCGTAGGGCGTCTCGCACACGCGAATGGGCAAAAGTGACGGATAATGACGTGCGCGACACCAACGTGCGCCGCGGCACGTGGGCCGGGTCCCTGCTCAAGCAGATGCTGATGGTGAAGCAGTCGAATTGCCGACTATTCGTGACCCTCGATCATCGCCTCGGCCCAGTCGATGTGTCCTTCGAAGCCAAGCGATTCCGCCATCGCACGATAGCGCCCAAGCAAGTCCCGGTAGGCAACGTCGTCGCCGCGGGCCCGGGCCATCAGCGCGCGCAGCCGCAGCAGCGTGATGTCGAGCATCGCCGAATCTTGATCGGCCCGCAGGTTCGCCAACCGGTCGAACTCCTCTTGGGCTTCGGCCAGGTCGCCCACGGCGCCACGCTCCAGCAGCGTCTCCACCAGAACGCTGGTGCCCGAAACGGCCCATCCGAGCCGTCCTGCCTGGTACAGAACGTCCACGGCTGTGCGCATCGCCGGTATGGCAGCATCGCGATCTCCGCGCCTGGCTTTCTCACGGGCGATCCACAACTCTGCGACCGGGACCAGGGAGGGTGTCTGCTCGGGCAGGAAGTCATCGCGGACCTGCTCCATGAGCTCCAGCCCGCGGTGACGGTCGGCCGCGGCGTCCCGATAGCAGCAGCGCGATACCCAGCGTGAGCTCCGCCCCCCCTACTGCGAGATCGTTGCTTGCCCTTTGGGCCGTCTGCACCGTCTCCTCGATTGCGCGCACCGCGGAGTCATCGGCCCGAAGCACCCCGTAGGTCATCGCCAAACCGTAGGTCCAGGCGGCGACGAGGGCGAGGGTCGTCGGGTCGCTGTGTTGGGCCATTGCGACGGCGTCGTGGAGGTCTTGGCGCCACCCGGGACGGCCCAGCCACCACCGAGCGACGCCGCGAAGTGCCACCGCGATCGCCAGCGGTGATCCCAGACCGAAGCCGGCGCCCTTGGCGGGATCGCCCGCGGCCAGGTCGATGACGGTCTGCGACCACCGCAAGATCTCGCCGAATTCGCCGCTATTGAACCAGTTGGCGAACGCTACGAACGCCAACCCTATGGTCAAGGTGGGATCGCCGATCGATTCGAGCAGCGCCATCTGTTCGGATGCCAGCCGCGACCCCTCACCCGGGCGCCCAGCGTAGAGGAGCTCGGTGGCCAGCCCGCTCATGCCGATGGCCAGCGAGACCTTGTCCCCGGCCGCGCTGCACAACTCCCGCAATTCATCGAAGCGGCCCCAGCTTTCCTGGACTGTTCGGCCTTGCCAGTCGGTCGCGCACAGCATGGTGCGGGGGGCGATGCGCATCGACAATTGGTCGGGGTCGTCGGCGGGCAGCGCGTCGGCGATCCGGCGTGCCCGCTCCCAACTGAGCCGGGCCGCGACGACATCGCGGTTGGTCGCCCACGTTGCGGCGCGCATGTGCCAGCCGTAGGCGGCGTGCAGGTCGCCGGCGGCCTGCAGATGTTCGGCGATCAGCGCCGCGTTGTCATCCACCGACCCTGGCTCGGACTCTTCGATCGCGGTGGCCAGGCGCCGGTGCCACTGGGCGCGATTGGATTTCAGCTGCGATTCGTAGGCCACCGCGCGGATCAGCGGATGGTGAAAGGCGTACTCGGCGCGTGGGGTGAACCGCACCTGATCGATCAGCTCCGCGCCCAGCAGTTCGTCGAACACCGGGTCGATGCCCAGCGCGGCGAGCAGCCCCGCATCGAAGCGGGCTCCGATCACCGACGCCGCGTCCAAGGTCCGCCTGGCCGGGGTGTCCAGCCGGTCGATGCGCGCCGCGATGGCGGCCTGCACCGTGGCCGGCACGCTCAGCTCGGCGACGTCGGCGCGGCAGAGGTAGCCGCCGCGCTGACCGGTCAGCACCCCGCGTTGGGTCAACTCGCGCACCATCTGCTCGGCGAAGAACGGGTTTCCGGCCGCCCGCTCGGCGACGATCGCCGCCAGCTCGGCCGACCGAGGGATCCGAACCGAGCAACTCGTTCAGCAGCGCTGCGATATCCGAATCACCCAGTGGCCCAAGGGCTATCGTCTGGGCGCCGTGCACCCGCGTCAGCGCTCCCTCGTATTCGGGGCGGGAGGTGATCAGCACCATCGACGGTGGTTTGCGGAATGACGGTGAGGAAGTCGGCCAGCATCGACTCGCTGACCGCATCGATCCAGTGCGCATCCTCGATGACGAACAGCGCCGGGTCGGTGCGCGCCAACGACATGCTGTTGACCAGTGCGGTCAACCGGCGCCGCCGCGCATCCCGGTCGATCTGGGGCAGCGCCACGTCGGGGTCGGCGATGCCGAGCAGATCATCGAGCAGCAGCAGATCCTGCGGGTCGGCATCCGGTATTCGTTCTCGTGACCCGCACCCGGGCGTCGGGGTCGGCAAGGCCGGCCACGCCGGTGCTCGCCTGCAGCAGCCGCGCCACCGCCTGGAAGGGGATGTCGCTGGCGTGGGACTCGCAGAAGGTCCAAAACACCTCGACGCCGCGCGCGGTTGCCAGCGCGGCGGTCTCGCGCGCCGACCCGGCTCTTGCCGATGCCGGGCGGTCCGACCACGTTCACCACACCACCGCGGCCACCGATCGTGCGGTCCAGCAGGGCGTCGAGGGCCGCCATCTCCCAGCGCCGACCGACCAGGGCGGCCTCGGCGCGCCCGATCAGGCCCTCCCGCGGGCCGATCGCCAAAAGCCTTCGTGCGCGCACGGGTTCGTCGGCCCCCTTGATGTGCACCCACTCGGGTTCGGCCAGCATCACGGTGTGCTCGACGAGGCGGGAGGTCGACTCCGAGAGCATCACCGCGCCGGGGGGTGCCGCCGATTCCATCCGTTGGGCAAACCCGACCGCCTGGCCGGTGGCGGCGTAGCCCAGCGACCCCGAACCGAGCTCACCGGCGATCACCCGGCCCGAGTTCAGGCCCACCCGCAACCTCAGCGCCACGCCATCGCGGCGCTGCACTTCGGCTGCCAGCCGGCTGGCTTCCTCCTGGATGGCGAGTGCGGCAAGACAGGCCCGAAAGGCATGGTCCTCCAATGCAACTGGGGCACCGAACAGCGCCATCACCCCGTCGCCGGTGTATTCCACGGTCCCGCCGTAGCGCTACCACCACCGTCGCCGAGCGCTCCACGAGTTCGGTCATGATGTCGCGCAACCGCTCCACATCCACCGCGGCCGCGAGCTCCATCGAACGCACCACATCGGCGAACAGCACGGTCACCTGTTTGTACATCGCGGTGTCGACCGCGGCCATCAGCGGTGACCCGCACGAGTCGCAGAATCGGGCGCCCTCGCGTGTTGTGGTTCCACACGATCCGCACGCCACGCCCGCAGTCACCCCAAGCACCACCGATCTAGGGGACCGACCAACCCCGATTGCCCAACAATAGGGCGTTCACCAGCGAATAACGGCGTTATCGAGCTCGGCGTGAAGCGATGCCGATGATCGCCTGTTTTGCCGCGCAATTGGCAACCGACGGCGGATACCAAGCGTGGACTGACGCCGCCGAGCGCACCACGGACGGGTCGCGCAATGCGCCATGTCGGCGCCGCCCCGCGTTTCAACCGCGGACGACGCGGGACCGCGTGCCGTCTGGGAGGGACCTGCGGGAGCTCAGGTTGCGACCCGGTCGTGCCGCCCCGAAACCGCGCCTGATTGCAGTAGTGCACTACTGCGCTCGTCGCGTCGAACAGTGAGCGACGATTGCCTCACGGAACGCGACACCGGAGGGGGCGGCCATCGTTCCGGCAGGATAGACGGAGGAACGACGATGGGTACCGCAAACTACATCGGTCGCGTCGGTGCATGGACGGTCGCGCTGGGAATACGGAATGTTCGTCACACCGCCACACGGATGACGGTGTCGATCGGCGTCGCCGTCCTGGTGGTGACGGCCACGGTCGTGTCGACGCCGGTCTCGACGGTGTCGCCGGCGGTGAAGCTGTCTGCCGACTCGACCGCTTTGATCCTGGGCGGGAGCAGCGTCCCGACACCCGACGACTCCTACATCGAGACCGTCAAGAACCATTTCATCGCGCCGACCCATCCGGGCCAGAACATCAACTACGTCGCGGTGACGACGCCCGAGGAGGTGTGGCCCCTCACGGGGCTTGTGCGCCTCGTCGGGCTCGCGCTCGGGGCTCCGAGCATCTGCGGGCCTGGCGGCCCAGCGTGGCCGGACGAGCCGTGGTGGAAACTCTCGGGGCTCTTCGACCTCACCATCGATCAGTCGGTCCAGGCCGGGGTCGCCGATCTGGAGCAGGCGATGGCCGCGCACGGCAACGACCATCTGGTGATCTACGGCTACTCGCAGGGCGCGGTCGTCGCGAACCGGGAGAAGCGCAAGCTCGCCGAGCAGTACCCGGCGGGAACCAAAGCCCCCGACATCGACTTCGTGCTGAGCGGTGACCCCAATGTGCCCAACGGCGGCCTTCTTGCCCGGTTCCCGGGCCTCTACGTTCCGATCCTCGATTTGTCGTTCAACGGCCCCGAACCGACCGACACCCCGTTCCACACGGACGTCATCACCCGCCAGTACGACGGCTTCGCCGATTTCCCGTTGTATCCGCTCAACGTCGTCGCCGACCTGAACGCGGTGCTGGGCGTCTTGTACGTGCACCCGTACGACCTCGACGTCAGCCTGCCTGCCGATCCGACGACGTCGCCGGCGTACCAGGGCACCCACGGCGACACCAGCTACTACTTCTTCCAGAACCCAGGACCTGCCGTTGTTCGCTCCGCTGCGCACCCTGGGGGTGCCCGAGTCGTTGATCGACGTGGTCGAGCCGTTCTTCCGGGTGCTCGTGGAACTGGGCTATGACCGCAGCATCCCGCCGTGGGAACCCACCCCGGCACGGCTGATCCCGCCGCTCGACCCGGCGAAGGTGACCACCGATCTCGTCAACGCGATCGGCGAGGGCATCAACAACGCCGCGGCCCTCGTCGGCTCGCCACCGCCGCTGAGCATTCCCGCGCCGGTCACTCTTGCGGCACCGGCCACCGAAACCGCCAAGGCGGACATCTCCCCGCAGGTGACGTCGAAGGACACGCCGACCCAAACCGAGCAGGTGACGTCTACGGGAGCGGCGACGGGAACCCAGCAGATGTCGATGGACATGGCGCCGTCAACGCCGAAGGTGACCGAAACCGCCAACGCGGACGTCTCGCGGCAGGTGACTCCGACTGAACGGTGACCGAACCGGCCAGGTGACGTCGGCGACGAGGGTGATCGAAACCGCCCAGGCAGACGAGGCGTCGACGGGACCCTCGACGCCAACGCCCGAGGCTTCGGCTGACGCCTCGACGCCCAAGCCGGCGAAGCCTGTCGGTCGGCCGGCGACGCCTCGGCCCGTGGTGCGCGGTTCGCTCGAGGTGGCGAGCAGCAGCACGATCTGCCGCACCGCGGCAACGGCGACCAGCGGACCACCGGGACGCGCTGCCAGCGATGGGGCGGCGACGGCCGGACCATCCTCGGTCGCATCGCCAGCCGCTTCGTCCCCGAAAGGCAGCAACTCCTCGGGCGGTGACGCCGGCGATTCCTAATGATTTAGCTGGATTTTACGCCAGCCTGTGAGGGGTAGGTTGGCGTTGAAATCGGCCAGCCACATGACAACTATTCCCCACCCTCGATCATCGCCTTGGCCCACGCGATGTGTCCTTCGAAGCCAAGCGATTCCGCCATCGCGCGGTAGCGACTGACCAAGTCCCGGTAGGCCACGTCGTCGCCGTGGGCCCGCGCCAGCAGCGCGCGCAGTCCGCAGCAGCCAGATGTCGCGGATCGCCAGATCCGTCGTCGGCTGGCGCGTTCGCCAACCGCTCGATCGCGGCCTCGGCTTCGGCCACGTCACCGTCGGCGCCGCGATCGAGCAGTGTCTCCACCAGAACACCGGTCGCGGCAATGCCCCACCACAGCAGCCGTCCCTCGCGGAACAGATGGTCGACGGCGGCGCGCATGAGCGGTATGGCCTCATCGCGATCTCCACGCCGAGCCCTGCTCACGCGGCCAAGTACACGTTGACGAGCGGCAAATCGGCCAGGAGGTGTCCCTGGCGCACGAAGACGTCGCCGACCTCGGCCAGGAGCTCGCTGTCCGCGGTCACGCTGCGCATCCGTGTGGCGGTGCGCCAGCGCCATGCCCAGCGCCACCCGGGCGCAGGCCACCGCGAGGTCATCACCGGATCGTTCGGCAATCCGCAGGGCCTCCTCGATCTCGCGCACCACGGAATCGTCGGGCCTCAGCACGCCATGCGGTATTCCGCACGAAGTAGATGAGGCGACGACCGCGGCGTAGGACAACGGGTCGGCGCTGCGGGCCATGGCCAGGCCGTGCCGCAGGTCGTCTCGCCATCCGGGACGACCCAGGCAATACCGGGCAATGGCCCGCGATGCAAAGGCGAACGCTAACGGAGACCCGATAAGGAGGTCGCCTTTAGACGGGTCACCGTCGGCCAGGTCGATGACCCTCTGTGACCACCGCAGCAGCGTCACACGACTCGGCGCTTTCCAGCCTTGGCGTAGATCACCGGAACGGACAGCCCCACCGTCAGGTTCGGATCGCCGATCGACTCGAGTGAGGGCCATGTCTTCGGATGCCAGCTCGCGACCGCCTCGCGCATGCGGTCGTGATACGCGTGATCGATCACCAGCCCCGCCATGCCGATGGCCAGTGACGCCTTGTCCCCGGCGGCGGTGCACAACTCCCGCAATTCCTCGAAGCGGGCACCGGCCACGTTCACATGGACTCGCCAGGCGGTCCCGCACAACATGGTGCGCGGGGCGATGCGCATGGCTGCCCGGTTCGGGGTCATCGGCGGGCAGTGCGTCGGCGATCGTTGCGGGCGCGCTCCCAACTCAGTCGCGCCGCGGCGATGTCGCGGTAGGTCGCCCACGTTGCGGCGCGCATGTGCCAGCCGTAGGCGGCGTGCAGATCACCGGCGGCCTCCAGATGTTCGGCGATCAGCGCCGCGTTGTCGTCCACCGACCCCGGCTCAGACTCTTCGATCGCGGCCGCCAGGCGCCGGTGCCACTGGGCGCGATCGGATTTGAGCTGTGATTCGTAGGCCACCGCGCGGATCAGCGGGTGGTGGAAGGCGTACTCGGCGCTCGGGGTGAACCGCACCTGATCGATCAGCTCCGCGCCGAGCAGCTCGTCGACCACCGGATCGATGCCCAGCGCGGCGAGCAGCTCCGCATCGAAGCGGGCCCCGATCACCGACGCCGCGTTCAACGTCCGCTTGGCCGCGGTGTTCAGCCGGTCGATGCGCGCCTCGATGGCCGCCTGCACCGTGGCCGGCACGCTCACCTCGGCGACATCCGCGCGACAGAGGTAGCCACCGCGCTCGCCGGTCAGCACGCCGCGCTGCGCCAACTCGCGCACCATCTCCTCGGCGAAGAACGGATTCCCGGCGGCCCGGTCGGCGATGATCGCCGCCAGCTCGCCGACCGAGGGATCCGGCCCCAGCAGCTCACCCAGCAGCGCCGCGGTGTCCGAATCACCCAGTGGGGCAAGCGCTATCGTCTGGGCACCGTGCACCCGCGTCAGCGCTCCCTGCGTACTCGGGGCGGGAGGTGATCAGCACCATCGACCGGGGTGCGCGGAATCACGGTGAGGAAGTCGGCCAGCATCGACTCGCTGACCGCGTCGATCCAGTGCGCATCCTCGATGATGAACAGCGCCGGGTCGGTGCGCGCCAGCGTTGTCGCGTTCACCAGCGCGGTCAACCGGCGCCGCCGCGCATCCGGGTCGATCTGGGGCAGCGGCACATCGGGGTCGGCGATGCCGAGCAGATCATCGAGCAGCAGCAGATCCTGCGGGTCGGCATCGGCGGGCACAAGGGCCCGCAACTGCGCGCGGGCGGCTTCGCCGTCGAGGTCGGCCACGCCGCTGCCCGCCCGCAGCAGCCGCGTCACCGCATAGAACGGGACGTCACGCGCATGCGACTCGCAGAAGGTCCAAAACACCTCGACGCCGCGCGCGGTCGCCAGCGCCGCGGCTTCGCGGGCCACCCGGGACTTGCCGATGCCCGCCGGCCCCACCACGCTCACGACTCCACCGCGGCCATCGACCATGTGCTCCACCATGGCGTCGAGGGCGGCCATCTCCCAGCGCCGACCGACCAGGCGCGCGCTCGGTCGCGCCCGACCAGGCCGTCCCGCGGGCTGATCGCCACCAGCCGGCGCGCGCGCACCGGTTCGTCGGCCCCCTTGATGTGCACCCACTCCGGTTCCGCCAGCATCACGGTGTGCTCGACGAGCCGCGCGGTCGACTCCGAGAGCATCACCCCGCCCGGCGGGGCCACCGATTCCATCCGCTGGGCAAACCCGACCGCCTCGCCGATCGCGGCGTACCCCAGCGACCCCGAACCGATCTCACCGGCGATCACCCGACCCGAATTCAGGCCCACCCGCACCTGCAGCGCCACACCGTCGCGGCGCTGCCACTTCGGCCGCCAAGCCGGTTCGCCTCCTCCTGGATGGCCACTGCAGCGAGGCAGGCCCGAAAAGCGTGATCCTCCAATGCCATTGGGGCGCCGAAGATCGCCATCACCCCGTCGCCGGTGAACTCCACGGTCCCGCCGTAGCGGTGCACCACCGCCGCCGAGCGCTCCACCAGCTCGGTCATGACCTCGCGCAACCGCTCTGCATCCAGGGCGGCGGCGATGTCCATCGAGCGCACCACGTCGGCGAACAGCACCGTCACCTGCTTGTACTCCGCAGCATCGAGCCGTGCCATCAGCGATGACCCGCACGCGTCGCAGAATCGGGCGCCCTCGCGTGTTGTGGCTCCACACGACCGGCACAGCTCCACTGCCGGCGTCACTGCATCCTCCGCCGGTCCGGTGGCCCCACTGACTGACTGATGCGCCAAGCGTATGGCTGCTCGCCATGTCGACGCGCCGAAGCGACGATATTTGTCGTGCGCGACATTAACCCGCGCTGGGAGGGACACATCGTGCTCAGTGCCGTGCAGTCCGCGTCGTGACGGTCAAGCAACCGTCAGTAGTCTCGCCTCGCGTGGGCAACACGGGACCCCTGGCCGGGGTGAAGGTCATCGAACTCGGCGGCATCGGACCGGGACCGCATGCGGCGATGATGCTGCGCCGACCTGCGGCGCCGATGTCGTGCGGGTGTGCCGGCCCGGCGGATTGCGATGCCCGCCGAGGATGTCGACCTGACGCACCGCGGCAAGCGCGTCGTCGACCTTGACGTCAAGAACGGCCGCAGGTGTCTGCTCGACGCTGGCGTCAGCCAAGGCCGACGTGCTGCTCGACTGCTTCCGGCCGGGCACTTGCGAGCGTCTCGGCATCGGGCCCGACGAGTGCGCGCCGGTGAACCGCCGGCTCATCTTCGCGCGCATCACCGGGTGGGGTCAGGACGGGCCGCTGGCGCAACGACGGCAGGCCACGACATCGGCTACCTGTCGAACCGGTGCCCTGAGCACGATCGGCTACCGCGACCGCCGCCGGTGGCGCCGCTGAACCTGGTCGGCCGACTTCGGCGGATCGATCCATGTTCGTGTTGCTCGGCATCGTCGCGGCACTCTACGAACGTGAGCGCTCCGGCAAGGGTCAGGTGATCGACGCCGCCATGGTCGACGGGGTCGGCATCCTGTCGCAGATGATGTCGACGTTGAAGGCGACGGCGCGCTGAAGGATGCAGCGCGAGTCCTTCATGCTCGACGGCGGCGCGCCGTTCTACCGAACCTACGACGTCCGACGGGCAGTACATGGCCGTCGGCTCGATCGAGCCCGTTCTTTGCCCAACTGCTCGCCGGCCTCGGCCTGACACCCGACGAGGTGCCCAACCAGTTCGACCTCGGCCGCTACGACGAGATGAAGGCGATCTTCACCGAGCGATTCGCCAGCAGGACCCGCGCCGAATGGACCGCAGTGTTCGAGGGCACCGACGCCTGCGTCACTCCCGTGCTCGCTGGACCAGAAGCCGCAGGTGACAAACACTTGGACGCGCGCGGGACCGTCATGACGGTGACGGCGTCCAACAGGCCGCTCCGGCGCCGCGGTTCTCCCGCACCCCTGCGGGCCCCGTCGGCACCCCACCAAAGTCCACCACCTCGTTGGACGACGTCGGCTGGTGAGGCTGCTTCGAGCTTCGCGCCGCAGCTCCGGCTGACCACGGTTTGATCAGCTGTGAATGGCCTGCGCACCGCCGGGCGATTCACTACCTTTGCCCGTATCGGCTGTGAGAGACGTCGAAGGAAATGGTTCTCGAACGCCTCGCCGGAGGCGATCCTCGACGCGATCGCCGAGACATCGACGAGGGTGCCGTGGTGGTGACGGTGCGATCGCCGCGTGAAGGTACTCGACGTCATCCCGACGGTCGGCCCCACCACGTCAAGGCGACGCTGAAGATCATCGGAATCACCGACAAGGAACTCCTCGAATACCACTGGGTCGGCGACTGGGTGGTCTTCGACGCCGCTGACACGTTCCAGCAGCGCGGCCAGCACGGCGAGTACGACCTCACGCCATTCGGCGAGCAAGACGCGGTGCGGTTCGACATCATCGTCGACCTGGCGCGCCCATCCCGGAGTTCCTGATCAAGCGCGCCAAGCGGATCGTGCTCGACGTGGCGCTCGACCGGTTGCGCTCGCGGGTGACGCGCAACCACGGGTAGCGACCCCGGCGGGCAGACCAAAGTTCCCTGAAACCGGGCGGTTCAGGCGACTTTGCGTCTCGCGGTGACGACGCGGTGAGTGACGCGGTGAGTGACTCGTCGGTCGATTCGAAGCGGAAATTCCTCCGCTCGGCCCTCCGGTTGTTCCGGAAATGACCACCGGAGTAGTTCTTCAACGACCGAGACCGCAGCCATCGCGGTCGACGACGTCATCGATCAGGCGCGCCAGGCTTTCGCCCTTGGCGTCCGCCAGATCTGGCTCGCCCGACAGTTCGACCACGACGCCATCCCCTCGCCGGATTGGCCCGGGCCGCCGTGCCCGGCCTTGGCGTCGGCACGTTCGTCGTGCCGATCAATCCACGCCACCCCTGTCGTGGTGTGTCGCTGGCGCAGAACGGCCCGGCCGCGTCGCACGGAAGACTTCAGCCTCGGCCTCGGACTCGGCGCGCACGCCCCGAGCAGCAGGCCTTCGGCACGGCGTGGCCCAACACCGTCGAGCGACTGCGGGAACACCTCCAGGTGTTCCGATCGATCATCGACACGGGCGCCGTCGACTTCCACGGGCCCGCGAGCTCACCACCGCCCCCGTGCTGGCCCGTCGCGCTTCCGGCGGCACGCCGCTGCCGGTGTACGTTGGGCCATGGGGCCCAGGCCTTAACGCGTGACGGGCGAGCTCGCCGACGGCACGTTTCCTACCTCGCCGCAGCGCGTCGCACCATCGAGGAGACCATCACGCGACCATCACCAAGGCCGCCGCGGAGGGCAGGCCGGCCCGCCCCGCGCGTCATCGCCGCGGTGCCGGTATTGGTGACCGACGACGTCGACGCCGGCCGCGCGGCCGCGGCGGAGGTGCTCGCCTTCTACACGACGGTTCGTCGTACCAGAAGGTCATCGCGCGGGAGGGTGTGGAATCCGTCGCGGAACTGGCGGCGACGGCGCCGGCCGACGCGGTGCGCGAGCAGGTGCAGCGCTACCGCGATGCCGCGCGCGACGGACCTGGTGCTGAGTCCGCTGCGCGGCGTGGAAGCCGATCGGCAACGGCTGTCGGAGGTCGCAGCGTCGCCTCGCCGGTGGGAGCTGACCGCGCAGCACCTGCAAACGCCTGATGGCCTCGTCCATCGTGTCGTCGCGCCTTGCAGCAGGCGAAGCGCACCAGGTGACCTTCCATTCGTCGGCGTGCGCAGCCCCGGGATCGCCGAAGAACGCCGACATCGGGATGGCCGCCACCCCGGCCCGCTCCGGCAGTCCCCGCGCAGAACGCCGTGCTGTCGTGGTAGCCAAGCGGCCGAGGGTCGGCGCACAGGAAGTAGGTTCCGCCGCTGTCGTCCACGTCGAAGCTGGAACTTGACGTCAGCGCCACGGCAGCTTGTCGCGCTTGGCCTGCGACGCATCCCGCAACGAGGCCACCCACTCGTCCTCGGTGTTGAGCGCCTGGGCCACCGCGGGCTGAACGGCGCACCGCCCCATAGCTGAGGTTATTGCTTGGCCGCCCGCACCCCGGCGATCAAGTCGGGGGCTCCGCACTGGCCAGCCGATCTTCCAGCCCGTGCAGTTGAACATCTTGCCGCGCTTGAGATGGTGATTCGTGCGCTGCGCCATGCCCGGATAGCCGGCCGGCGGGAGGTGGCGGCGATTGTCGAAGACCAGATGTCGTAGACCTCGTCGGTGATCACCAACAGGTCTGGTGCCGAACCGGCTATCCGGGCGACCGCGGACAGTTCGTCGTCGCTGAGCACCATGCCCGTCGGGTTGTGCGGCCAGTTGATGATGACGCCTTGGTCTTCGGGGTGATGTCGCGACGCAGCGCATCGACGTCGAGCGCGAAACCGCGGCCGTCGGGCACCAGCGGCACCGTCACCCGTTGCGCGCCTGCCATGGCGATGACGGGGAGTAGGAGTCGTAGAACGGCTCGATGAGGATGGCTTCGGAGCCGGGTCGACCAGTCCGATGACCGTCGCCTCGATCGCCTCGGTGGCGCCGACTGTGACCAGTACCTGGTGTCCGGTTGTACTCGATGCCGAAGTGGCGCCTGCGCTGCGCGGCGATCGCCTCGCGCAGGGGGCGATGCCCATGCCCGGCGGGTACTGATCGACCCCTTCGGCGATCGCGTTCTCCGCGGTCTTGAGCATCGCCGGCGGGCCGTTCCTCATCGGGGAGAGCCCTGGCCCAGGTTGACCGCGCCGATCCGGCGGCCAGCGCCGACATCTCGGCGAACACGGTCACCGCGTACGGCTGGAGCCTCGCACCGTCATAGCGGTCGAGCCTAGGCGGCAACGACAATGCGCGACGAGGGACTAGCCGCCAAGATGGCC
>CAWBRR010000016.1:0-410578 GCA_963791215.1 uncultured Actinomycetota bacterium
TACGGCCGCAAGGCTAAAACTCAAAGGAATTGACGGGGGCCCGCACAAGCGGCGGAGCATGTGGATTAATTCGATGCAACGCGAAGAACCTTACCTGGGCTTGACATGCACTAGAAAGCCGTAGAGATACGGCCCCCCTTGTGGTTGGTGTGCAGGTGGTGCATGGCTGTCGTCAGCTCGTGTCGTGAGATGTTGGGTTAAGTCCCGCAACGAGCGCAACCCTTGTCTCATGTTGCCAGCGGGTAATGCCGGGGACTCGTGAGAGACTGCCGGGGTCAACTCGGAGGAAGGTGGGGATGACGTCAAGTCATCATGCCCCTTATGTCCAGGGCTTCACACATGCTACAATGGCCGGTACAAAGGGCTGCGATGCCGTGAGGTGGAGCGAATCCTTTCAAAGCCGGTCTCAGTTCGGATCGGGGTCTGCAACTCGACCCCGTGAAGTCGGAGTCGCTAGTAATCGCAGATCAGCAACGCTGCGGTGAATACGTTCCCGGGCCTTGTACACACCGCCCGTCACGTCATGAAAGTCGGTAACACCCGAAGCCGGTGGCCTAACCCCTCGTGGGAGGGAGCCGTCGAAGGTGGGATCGGCGATTGGGACGAAGTCGTAACAAGGTAGCCGTACCGGAAGGTGCGGCTGGATCACCTCCTTTCTAAGGAGCACCACGAGACTCGGGCCGGCCCACATCGTGTGGGGTTACCGGACCTGGGCGATTCGATGGATGGACCGCGACCTGTAGTGGGTCCGGTTCTGGTGCACAAGGCAAGCAACTGGTCGGCGTGGGAAATCGTCGGCCGAGAATGATGCCAAACACACTGTTGGGTCCTGAGACAACAGGCCCGTCGCCTCTCGCCCCGTGTGGGAATCGGAGGTGTCCGTTCACCGCGTTGGCGGTGGTTGGCGTGTTGTTGCCCCGCTTGGTGGTGGGGTGTGGTGTTTGATTCGTGGATAGTGGTTGCGAGCATCAAGACTCGCATGAGTGTCTCTTCCTTTCCTTTGGGGTTGGGGGAGCGTTGGTGTGTTTTGTTGTGGTGTAATTTCAATGAATCTCATTTTTTGGTTTTTTGTGTTGTAAGTGTTTAAGGGCGCATGGTGGATGCCTTGGCATCAGAGGCCGATGAAGGACGTGGGAGGCTGCGATATGCCTCGGGGAGCTGTCAACCGAGCGTTGATCCGAGGATGTCCGAATGGGGAAACCCAGCACGAGTGATGTCGTGTTACCCGTATCTGAATACATAGGGTGCGGGAGGTAACGCGGGGAAGTGAAACATCTCAGTACCCGTAGGAAGAGAAAACAATTGTGATTCCGTGAGTAGTGGCGAGCGAAAGCGGAGGATGGCTAAACCGCATGCATGTGATACCGGGTAGGGGTTGTGCGTGCGGGGTTGTGGGACCCGTGTTTCCAGGGCTACCTCCCTGGAGGGCAGTGAGAAAGCGTTGTGGTTAGCGGAAGTGGTCCTGGGATGGCCTGCCGTAGACGGTGAGAGCCCGGTACGTGAAAACCCGACGCCTGCCTTCATGGTGTTCCCGAGTAGCAGCGGGCCCGTGGAATCTGCTGTGAATCTGCCGGGACCACCCGGTAAGCCTGAATACCTTCTGATGACCGATAGCGGATTAGTACCGTGAGGGAATGGTGAAAAGTACCCCGGGAGGGGAGTGAAAGAGTACCTGAAACCGTGTGCCTACAACCCGTCAGAGCCCTCCTCTTAGAGTGGGGTGATGGCGTGCCTTTTGAAGAATGAGCCTGCGAGTCAGGGACATGTCGCGAGGTTAACCCGGGTGGGGTAGCCGCAGCGAAAGCGAGTCTGAATAGGGCGTATCCAGTCCGTGGGGATTGGTGTAGTGGTGTGTTCTGGACCCGAAGCGGAGTGATCTACCCATGGCCAGGGTGAAGCAGCAGTAAGATGTTGTGGAGGCCCGAACCCACTTAGGTTGAAGACTGAGGGGATGAGTTGTGGGTAGGGGTGAAAGGCCAATCAAACTCCGTGATAGCTGGTTCTCCCCGAAATGCATTTAGGTGCAGCGTCGCATGATGCTCACCGGAGGTAGAGCTACTGGATGGCCGATGGGCCTCACAAGGTTACTGACGTCAGCCAAACTCCGAATGCCGGTGAGTCAATAGTGCGGCAGTGAGACGGCGGGGGATAAGCTCCGTGCGTCGAGAGGGAAACAGCCCAGATCGCCGGCTAAGGCCCCTAAGCGTGTGCTAAGTGGAAAAGGATGTGCAGTCGCGAAGACAACCAGGAGGTTGGCTTAGAAGCAGCCACCCTTGAAAGAGTGCGTAATAGCTCACTGGTCAAGTGATTGTGCGCCGATAATGTAGCGGGGCTCAAGCACACCGCCGAAGCCGCGGCAGCGACCGTCCCTTTGGGATGACGTTGGGTAGGGGAGCGTCCTGCACACCGGTGAAGCCACAGAGTGATCTCGTGGTGGAGGGTGTGGGAGTGAGAATGCAGGCATGAGTAGCGATAAGGCAAGTGAGAACCTTGCCCGCCGAAAGACCAAGGGTTCCTGGGCCAGGCCAGTCCGCCCAGGGTGAGTCGGGACCTAAGGCGAGGCCGACAGGCGTAGTCGATGGACAACGGGTTGATATTCCCGTACCCGTGTGTGCGCGCCCGTGACGAATCAGTGGTACTAACCACCCAAAGCCGTGATCACCAGGACCCTTCGGGGCGATGGGGTCGCGGGGCTGCGTGGGACCTTCACTGGTAGTAGTCAAGCGACGGGGTGACGCAGGAAGGTAGCCGTACCAGTCAGTGGTAATACTGGGGCAAGCCGGTAGGACGAACGATAGGTAAATCCGTCGTTCACATGAGTCCGAGAGGTGATGCATAGCCGAGTGAGGCGAATTCGGTGATCCTATGCTGCCAAGAAAAGCCTCTAGCGAGTGCTCACACGGCCCGTACCCCAAACCGACACAGGTGGTCAGGTAGAGAATACCAAGGCGTACGAGTGAACTATGGTTAAGGAACTCGGCAAAATACCCCCGTAACTTCGGGAGAAGGGGGACCGGAATACCGTCGACGCCCTCGCGGCTGATGGCGGGATCCGGTCGCAGAAACCAGTGAGAAGCGACTGTTTACTAAAAACACAGGTCCGTGCGAAGTCGCAAGACGATGTATACGGACTGACGCCTGCCCGGTGCTGGAAGGTTAAGAGGACCCGTCAACCCCCTCGGGGGTGAAGCGGAGAATTTAAGCCCCAGTAAACGGCGGTGGTAACTATAACCATCCTAAGGTAGCGAAATTCCTTGTCGGGTAAGTTCCGACCTGCACGAATGGCGTAACGACTTCTCAACTGTCTCAACCATAGACTCGGCGAAATTGCACTACGAGTAAAGATGCTCGTTACGCGCGGCAGGACGAAAAGACCCCGGGACCTTCACTACAACTTGGTATTGGAGTTCGGTTCGGTTTGTGTAGGATAGGTGGGAGACTGTGAAACTCACACGCCAGTGTGGGTGGAGTCGTTGTTGAAATACCACTCTGATCGTATTGGGCTTCTAACCTCGAACCGTATATCCGGTTCAGGGACAGTGCCTGGTGGGTAGTTTAACTGGGGCGGTTGCCTCCTAAAATGTAACGGAGGCGCCCAAAGGTTCCCTCAACCTGGACGGCAATCAGGTGTTGAGTGTAAGTGCACAAGGGAGCTTGACTGCGAGACATACATGTCGAGCAGGGACGAAAGTCGGGACTAGTGATCCGGCACCCCCGAGTGGAAGGGGTGTCGCTCAACGGATAAAAGGTACCCCGGGGATAACAGGCTGATCTTCCCCAAGAGTCCATATCGACGGGATGGTTTGGCACCTCGATGTCGGCTCGTCGCATCCTGGGGCTGGAGCAGGTCCCAAGGGTTGGGCTGTTCGCCCATTAAAGCGGCACGCGAGCTGGGTTTAGAACGTCGTGAGACAGTTCGGTCTCTATCCGCCGCGCGCGTCAGAAGCTTGAGGAAACCTGTCCCTAGTACGAGAGGACCGGGACGGACGAACCTCTGGTCTACCAGTTGTCCCACCAGGGGCACCGCTGGATAGCCACGTTCGGACAGGATAACCGCTGAAAGCATCTAAGCGGGAAACCCCCTCCAAGACCAGGCTTCTCACCATTTTAGATGGATAAGGCCCCCCGCAGACCACGGGATCGATAGACCAGACCTAGAAGCCCAGCAATGGGTGCAGGGAACTGGCACTAACCGGCCGAAAACTTACACACACCCCCAATACTCAGGGAAAGACAACCAAGTAAACGGGAATCACCGTGTGACACCACAACGCCTCGCAACCACGAACCACCGGTCCAACAGACCACACCCCACCACCAAAAAAACACACACCACAAGTGTGTGAACCACGGGGGCTGAAAAGAAAATAGAGTTACGGCGGCAACAGCGGCAGGGAAACGCCCGGACCCATCCCGAACCCGGAAGCTAAGCCTACCAGCGCCGATGATACTACCCACACGGGTGGAAAAGTAGGACACCGCCGAACACCCTTTAGCCCTATGGCCCCCAATTTCGATTGGGGGCCATAGGCATTTCTATTTGAATTCCATTCGATGAATGAATTGGAACGGCGACAAGGGCGTAGGTCATCGTCTGCATCAGGCGGGCTGGCCGCGTTAGCGAACAATGTCGCAACGAACGGCTGGCCGCGTTAGTCGAACAATGTTGCGACAGGCGATACGCGTTCGCGCTCCATGTCCAGCAGCGACCTCTTCCGATCCAGGCCACCGCCGTAACCGGTCAGGCTGCCATTGGCTCCGATGACTCGGTGGCACGGCACGATGATTCCGATGGGGTTGTGTCCATTCGCCAATCCGACCGCACGTGACGCGCCCGGTGAACCGATTTGCGTGGCGATCTGCCCGTACGACCGCGTCTCGCCGTACGGAATCGTCAGCAGGGCGGCCCACACGCGGCGCTGGAACTCGGTTCCTACGAGGTCGAGCTCCAGGTCGAACTCGAGCAAGTCGCCGGAGAAGTAGTCCTCGAGTTGGGCAACCGCGTCGCCGAAGGCATCGTCAGCTCGTTCCCAGCCCGCACGGCTTGGTTCGTAGGTCTGATCGACCATCCGCAGATGCCTCAGCCGGCCATCCCTTCCGGCGAGGGTGAGCGCGCCGACCGGGCTGTCGACGGTACGAACTTGCAGGGTTTCCATGTCACTTCTCCTTCGGGGTCGCTCGTGGCGGCCAGTTGTTGACCTCGTGATCGAGTGCGGTCCACAGGTGTTGGGTCGCGTAGGCGCGCCAGGGCCGCCAACGCGCACTGTGTTCGATGAGTTGGCGCGGATCCGCGGGGAGACCCAACTGCTTGGCGGCGAGTTGAACGCCGAGGTCGGTCGCGGGGAATGCGTCTGGATCGCCGAGCCCGCGCATGGCGATGACCTCCGCCGTCCACGGTCCGATGCCGGGAATGGCCAGCAGCTGCTCACGCGCCTCGTTCCAGTCACATCCCGGATCCAGCACGACGTCACCGTCAGCCAGTGCCTGGGTCAGCGTGGTCAACGTCCGCTGCCGTGCCCTTGGGAAGGCGATCAGGGCGGGATCGATCTCCGCCAGCTGGGCGACGCTCGGAAAGACATGCGTCAGAGCGCCGTTCGCGTCATGCACGGGCGATCCATACGCTTCAACGAGCCGCCTGGCATGCGTGCGTGCGGCCTTCACCGACACCTGCTGACCGATCACCACCCGCAATGCGAGCTCCGGCTCGTCGACGGTGCGCGGAATCCGTTGGCCCGGAGCCTTCGCCACCACGGCGGCGAGCCGCGGATCGAGACTCAACACGTCCACTGCTGCCTCGGGGTCGGCGTCCAGGTCGAGCAGTCTCCTGCAGCGGGCGATGGCCGTCGCCAGATCGCGGAAGTCGTCCAGGACGAGTTCGCAGAGCACGTGATCGGGGTGCGGCGTCAGGCTGACGATGCCGTTGCCTGATGCGAGCCGTAGCGTGCGACGGTAGGCGCCGTCGCGGACCTCTTCGACGCCGGGCACCGCCGTGGCGGCCAGGTGTCCAAACAGCCCCTCGTATGCGAACGGGCTCCGCACCGGCAGTCGCAGCGTCAGCGCACCCGATCCCGTGGATCGCCCGGGCCCGAACCTATTTCGAGCTCGCTCCCGTAGCGCCGTCGGCGTCAGCGCGCTGACTGCACGCAGCGTGTCGTTGAACTGACGGATGCTCGAGAATCCTGCGGCGAAGGCGACGTCGCCGAACGGCAGATCCGTCGTCTCGATCAGTACCCGCGCGGTCTGCGAGCGCTGGGCGCGAGCCAGGGCCAGCGGATTGGCGCCGACCTCGGCCTGCAGCAGCCGCTCGAGTTGGCGGGTGGTGTAGCCGACGCGGGCCGCCAATCCGGTGACGCCCTCGCGATCCACGATGCCGTCGGCGATCAGTCGCATGGTCCTGGCCACGACGTCGCCGCGAACGTTCCACTCGGGCGAGCCCGGCGAGGCGTCTGGGCGGCAGCGCTTGCAGGCCCGGAATCCCGCTCGCTGGGCAGCGGCCGCGGTGGGGTAGAACCGGACGTTGCGGGCGAACGGCGGCCGCACCGGGCAGCTGGGCCTGCAGTAGATGTGCGTCGACAGCACAGCCGTCACGAACCACCCGTCGAAGCGGGCGTCCTTGGACTGGACGGCCCGGTAGCAGCGGTCGAAGTCTTCGTGCATGCTTCGACAATTACACGACGGCACCGACATCACTGGCGGAAAAACGACATCAAGGTAGGGGCTCAGGAGTGACAGGCGGCGGATGGTCGGGCCAGGTCGACGGCTCGCTGTAGCGCGCTGCCGGTTCCGGCCGCGTCGAGCACGACGTCGTAGGCGCCCGAGGCTGTCGTCGCATCCAGCCGTTCTCCGACCTCGAGCTGGTGCCGGGTAGCACGCCTCCAGGCTCACCTCGGGTGCGCCCATCGACTTCGCCGAGGCCACCATGAGCAAGCCAGATGGCCCCGTCGCCCACCACGGCGACCCGGCTCCCCGCGCCGACGCCGCCGACGCGGACACGCGTGCCACGCGACCGCGGCCGGCTCGATCAGCATCGCGCCCAAGTGCGGATTCGGAGGGCGTAAACGACTACTTGACTTTCGAGGGGCGCCGCCGTTGCCCGGGCGCTGCAATGATCTGGGGGTGAAGCTCATCCCGTTGCCCAACGCCACGATCTCAGATGCCCGCGTTGCGTGCGTGCTGCGCAACGCCGTCGAAGTCATCAATCCCGCGCTCGACCTGCTGTCCGGTACCGACCTCCTGGGCTTGAAGGAGCGCACGCACGCCTTGGGCGAGTCCGACGCCGCGGGCGCCAAGGTGCTCGACGGGTTGGCCTGGGTGCTCGACGTCGCTGAGGTACCCGGCACCAAGACGTGGGACGACATGAAGCTCGACGACCGCATCGACTGGTGGGTGGGGCGCGTCGGCGCACTGGACACGCTCCTCGTCGCGTTTCCCGGCGCATTCGGCGCGGTGGCCGACCGCCTGCCCGTGCAGGACTTCCTCGGCTTCGCCAACCAGGCGATCGTGTTGTGCGCGCTGGCCCGTGAATCGGGCGTGACCGACCGAGGCGCCCAGGTCAGGCTCCTGGGGTCGGTCATGTGCGATCGGGACCTTGACGGCGTGGGCCCCGGGTCGGACGTCGGCAACTCGTCCGGCGCCGCGGAGCCTCGGTCGTTCGCGCAGTCGCTATGGCAGGTCGCGGGCCTGTTGCGCGCCGTCGATCAAGAGCTCGGCAGGCGGCCACGGCCACGCAGCTTCTTCCGCTACCTGGGGATGCTGCCCGCCGTCGGCGCGGTCGCCGACTACTTCGGCGAGTACGGCGCGCTGGTGCGCGCGGCCAAGGAAGGTCGGGGCTGGATCGCTCGGCACGAGCTCGCTGCCGCGGAGGGCTAGCAAATGCTTCGACATTCGCCCATCGGCGCCGGCCACGCTGCTATACAGATCCGAGGGTTGATCCTGCCAGAGAAGGTGCGCCTCAATGTCGATGCCACACGATGACCCGTCCAGTCGACGGCCGATGACGAAGTCCACCACCCGCGGGTGCGCCCGGTTCGTCGGCCGCGTGGGCGCGCTGGCCGTCGCCCTTGGCATCGGCGCAGCCCTGGCCAGCAGCCCGGGAATCGCCTGGGCCGATTCTGGCGAGTCGGATTCCTCGGGAGCGTCGACGTCGGCACCGTCGAACGACGCCTCGACCAAGGGTCCGTCGACGACGACTCCGTCGGGCACGAAGTCGGGCGAGCCCGCTTCGGGTGAGGCCAAGCCGACACACTCGACCGCCGAGCAGCAGTCGGCGGACGCCGATGATCCGGCCGAGTCCACCGTGACCGACGACGAGACCCCGACCGAGCCGACCGCCGGCGCGACGCCGAAGCCAACGGCCACCGATGACGAAAAGGATGCGAAGCCGAGCAAGCCGCGCAAGCACGTCGAGGCCGATACGTCCGCCAGAACTGCAGTGGCCGAGCAGCAGTCGCCCGCGAAGTCGGAGTCGGAGTCGCGAACCCTCACGGCCGCGCAACCGAAGGCCCCGGCACCCGCCGCCGACGACGCTCAGGCGCCCGCGCCAACCACGTCCTTTGCCAAAGTGGCTGCAGTGCAGTCATTTTCGGCACAGAGTGATGAACCGGACGTTCCGGCGGCCCAGCCGGACCCTCCTGGCGGAGTGGTCACCGAGGTGGTCTCCAGTCTTCTGTCGGCCGTGGGACTCAATCCGCTGGCCACGGGCGGGCTACCGACGACTCCGCCCCAATCGCCGACCTTGTGGACGATGCTCGGCTGGGTGCGCCGCGAGCTCGGTCACGTCTTCGCGCCTGCCACCGCGGGCACGGCGTCGGCGGTCGCCACGACGTCGTTGGTTCAACCGACCGAATCGTTGGTCCAGCCGTCGCTGGTCGCGACCAGCGTGCTGGGCACCCAGCAGCAGGCTCACGGCCGAGCAGATCGCCACTCGGACGCTCAACACGCTACCGATGCAGCTGATGAAACTCGTTCTGCGCTTTGGCTTCATGTCGGCGGCCCAGCAGCAGTTCGGCCCGGAAGGACCCGATCAGGCCAACATCGACCAGTTGGACGAGGCCGTCAACGAGTACGCCATGGGGGCGGCGTTCCAGCAGCAGATCCTGGATTCCATGAATCCGACCGTCGTCACGCAGGTCGCGCCGCCACACACCTGGTACGACCAGGTCGTGCCCGGTTCGCGCATCCTGTACGACAATCCGGACACGATCTATCGCTTCATGGGAGTCAACGGCGCCTCGTCGTACGTCATCACCGGCCGCTTCGACGGGGACATGCCTGCCGACACCACCTTCAGCGTGCTGACCGGGCTGACCGGGAACACCGCCTTCGTGCTGACCAAGGACCAACTCAAGCTCAATTCCGACGGCCACAGCTTCACCATCACCGCGGACTCCACGCCGGCGGACGGGCGCGACAACCACCTGCAACTCACCGCCGACACCACCCTGATCGCCACGCGGAACACGCTGTCCGACTGGGCGAATCAGCACCCCATGAGCCTGGAGATCACCCGGGTGGGCGGGCCGCCCCCAAGCCTGTTCAGCCAACTCGGCGGGTTCGCGATCCCGGGGCTCGGCCCGTTGGTCGTGAACAACCCGCTGCTGACGACGCTGGTGTCGTTGGTTCCCCCGCTGCCCTTCACGCCGCCATTGCTTCGCGGCACGGTCGCCGCGGTCATCATGGCGCTCGGCATTCAGCGAGAGGCGCAGTACATGGCGGTGGCCACCACCGATCCCACGACCGGGCAGCGCATCGAGCCCAACGTGCTCAAGGATCCCACTCGGAACGCGGAATTCCTTGCCACCCAACTGCAGAGCGCGGGCTACTTCCAGCTGGCCGACGACGAGGCGCTGGTGCTCACCATCGACCCGGGCGACGCCAAGTACTTCGTGGTGCCGGTGACCAACGACTGGACGATCACCGACGACTACTGGAACGAGCAGACGAGCCTGAACAACGTGCAGGCCACGCCCGTCGGTGGCGTGTACACGATCGTCATCTCGCCGACGGACCCATTGGTGAAGAACTGGGTGTCCACCGGCGGGCTGAACCAGGGCACGATCTCGATCCGGTTCCAGGATCTGCCGTTGGACCCGACCCACCTGCCGACGGTCGACTCCCAGGTGGTCAAGCTCGACGAACTCGCGTCGGTACTCCCCGCAGGCACCCTCTACGTCACCCCCGACGAGCGGGAGGCGTTACTCGCGGTGCGCAAGGCCGGATTCGACAACCGCTTCGCGCCCTACCCCCAGCCGTAGCCCGCACCCGCCCCATCGGCTCGTGTTCGGGTCCTACAATCCGACACGTGGCCGAACTGGTGCAGCAATACCTGGACCGAATCCGTGCCGAGCACACCGGGGTGACCGACGGCGAATTGGCCTGCTACATTCCCGAGCTCACCAGAGTCGATCCCACCGGATTCGCACTGTCGCTGTCGTCGGCCGACGGTTTCGTCTACGAATCCGGAGACTTTGCAACCGAATTCACCATCCAATCGATCTCCAAGCCCTTCACCTACGCTCTGGCGCTGCATTCGATCGGCGAGGCCGCGGTCGACGCGAAGATCGGCGTCGAGCCATCCGGCGAGGCGTTCAACGAGATCAGCGTCGACCGCACCACCAAGAAGCCGAAGAACCCGATGATCAACGCGGGGGCCATCGCCGCCGTGGCCCTGGTGCCGGGCGCGACGCCGGACGAACGCTTCGGGCTGATCCGGGAGTTCTACTCGGCGTTCGCAGGCAGGCAACTGAAACTCGACGACGACGTCTACCACTCGGAGAAGCGCACCGGCAGCCGCAATCGGGCCATCGCGTACATGTTGCAGAGCTTCGGCGCGCTCGACGGCGACCCCGACGACGTTCTGGACGTCTACTTCCGCCAGTGCTCACTCAACGTCACCTCGACCGACCTGGCGCGGATGGCTGCGACCCTGGCGCGCGGCGGCATCAACCCGATGACCGGTAGGCGAGTCACCGACCCGGCCGTGGTCAAGCGCACGTTGTCGGTGATGGTGACGTGCGGCATGTACGACGCCGCCGGGGACTGGGTGAGTGCGGTCGGCATGCCTGCCAAGAGCGGAGTGGGCGGTGGCATCGTCGCGGTGCTTCCGGGACAGCTCGGGATCGGGACGTACTCGCCGCTGCTCGACGCCAAGGGCAACAGCGTGCGCGGAGTCCGCGTGTGCCGCAGCCTGTCCGAGCAACTCGGGCTGCACTTCCTTTCCGTATCGCGTGATTCGCGGGCCACCTTGCGCGCGGTGTACGAACCGCGCGACAACGTGCGCGTCTACGAGACTCACGGCGATCTGTTGTTCTGCGGTGCCGAGCAGGTGGTGCGCACCGTGGACCGAGAACGGGACATCTTCGACGTCGCGATCCTCGACGTCTCCCGTGTCGACGACATCGACGACGCGGCACGGGGTCTGTTGTTGGGGATGAGCGCCATGTTGCGGGCGCAGGGCAAGGTCGGCTACCTCGTCGACCCCGAGGGCATCGTCATCCGCACCGAGCCCGAGCTCGAAGCGGTGCGGTTCAGCACGATCGAGGATGCCGTGGCAGCCGCCGAGGAACGTCGACGCGACCCGTTTACGCGCTGACTCAGTCGTCCTCGTGGTCGGGCACGAGTAGTCCGGTATTCGCGTGTGGAAGCACGCGACGGCTTACGCTTCCGACAAGTGGAAGCCCGATGATACGCACAATGCACCAAGGAGCGGTCATGCCGAGTTTCTCTGCCGCGCGCCCCGGCTCGCCCACGCGGGACCGATGAACGGTGCCGCGCATCTTCTTGAGTCACTCCAGGCACGACAGTCGGCAGGCGATTGCACTGCGCCAGTGGTTGATCGAGCAGAACCCACCGTTGGCCGACGAGATCTACCTCGACATCGACCCGGACACCGGAATTCGGGGCGGCGTGCGGTGGAAGGATGCGCTGCGTCAGGCGAGCAGCCATTGCGAGGCGGTCATCTGCTTGCTGTCTCCGAACTGGGCGGCCTCGCCGGAGTGCAATACCGAGTACCGCTTCGCCGAGTACCTGAACAAGCGCATCTTCAGCGTCGCGATAGCGCCGATGACGCAACCCGACCCGACGCGGGAGTGGCAGCAGATCGACCTGCACGGCGACGGTCCCACGACGGCGATCGACATCGGCGACGGTGCCGTGCCGGTGACGTTCTCGTCCGAAGGGCTCTACCGGTTGCGGCAGGGAATCGTCGGATCGGGCATCGCGGCTGAGTCGTTCGCGTGGCCGCCGCCCGAAGACCAGGAACGCGCCCCTTATCGCGGCTGGGAACCGCTCGAAGAGGTCGACGCCGCAATCTTCTTCGGCCGCGACGCCGAGATCGTGCGAGGACTGGACACGCTGCGCGGAATGCGCCGATCGGGACTGGAGTCGTTGTTCGTCGTCCTCGGCCCATCCGGAACGGGCAAGTCCTCGTTTCTGCGCGCCGGCCTTCTGCCACGAGTGAGCCGCGATGACCGCGACTTCACCGTGCTCGACATCGTCCGGCCGCAACGCAACTCGTTGACGGGCGATTCAGGGCTCGCCCGCGCGATCCACGCGACACGCAAGCGATTGAGGTTGACGGGGCCAAGTCTCGGGGTCATCAAGAACGCTTGCCGCAGCACCGACGTCGACCTGCTCCACGGATGGTTGCTCGAGATTCAGCGCACGGCGAGCGCTCAGTTGCTCGTCGAGGCCGACGAGTCGCCATTGCCCACGCTGGTACTGCCGGTCGATCAGGGCGAGGAGCTCTTCGGCGCCGACGCGGGGGAGGAGGGGACGAAGTTCCTGGAGTTGGTCGCCGCACTCGTTGGGAGACGCGCCGATGCGAATCGGGACCAAGCGGGACTGATCGTGGCGTTCACCATTCGCACCGACCGCTACGTGTCGCTGCAGACGGCACCGCAACTCAGCGGTGTGCAGGCCGTGGTGTTCGACGAACTGAAGCCGATGCCGCGCACTCAATTCAAAGAGGTGATCACGGGGCCGGCCGAGCGTGCCACGCAAGGCGGACATCCACTCGACCTCGAAGACTCCCTCGTCAACCGATTGCTCGACGACTGCATCGAAGGCGCCGACACGCTGCCGTTGCTGGCGCTCACGTTGTCGCGCCTGTACGCGGACTATGCCAGCGGCACAGCCGGGCCGGACACCCCGACGTTGACGCTGGCCCACTACGAGTCGATGGGCGGCATGCGAAGCGTCGTGCGCACCGAGATCGACAAACTTCTCGCCGCCGAACCCACCCGGCGCACCGCCGAACTCCACTCGCTGCGCGCTGCTTTCATCCCGTGGCTCGCGACCGTCAACCCCGACAACGACCACCCCGTGCGGCGGTTGGCCCGATGGAGCGACCTGCCTCCCGAGAGTCGACCGCTGATCGAGCGGTTCATCGCCGCGCGGCTGCTGGTGAGCGACGACCGCGACGGCGTGGTCACCGTCGAGGTCGCGCTGGAAAGCCTGCTGCGCCAATGGGACGACCTGGCCGCGTGGTTGGCCGAGGAGCGGGAGGACCTCAAGACTGCCGACGCGCTCGACGATGCTGCGCGCGCCTGGCGCAACAACCGCCGCGACGGGGCATGGCTGCTGCACGGTACTCGGCTGGCCGAGGCTGAAGTGCTCGCGGACAAGCCCGCATTCAAGGGCCGCTTGGCGTCGATTGGCAGTTATCTCAGCGCTTCTCGCGAGCGGGAGAACGCGCGCATCGAAGCCGAGACGGAACAGCGTGAGGCCGAGCTGCGGGCCGCGCAACGACTTGCAGCCGCGGAGACGACCGCGCGCGAGCAGGCGCAGGCCCATGCCACGGTACTGAGAAAGCGGTCCCGCATACTTCGGATCGTGCTCGCGATGACGCTCGTCGTCGCCATCGCTGCCGTCACAGGAGCCGTCGTTGCAATGCGCGAGAGGAGCCGAGCAGATAGTCGCACCCTCGACGCGCTGGCGTTGAAGTCAGCGGCCGAAGGACAGGCGATGCTCGGTGGCATCATTCCCGGCGGAGATACGCGCGCACTTCAGGAAATCCTTGCGGCTCGGCAGATCTCGTCCGTCGTCGACGAAGGAGTTCTGCTGAGTGCGTTGATGTCCCGACGCGACTCGCTCAAGATCATCGACCAGCAGGCGGAAGCTCTGAGCGCCGTGTTCAGTCCCGATGGCCGCCGCATCGTCTCCGGTAGTGCCGACCAGTCGGTGCGGCTATGGGACGCCGATACCGGCCAACCGATCAGGACGCTGGAAGGACATACGGGACCGGTCAACAGCGTGGCGTTCAGCCGCGACGGGCACCGCATCGTCTCCGGTAGCGACGATCAGACAGTGCGGCTGTGGGACGCCGATACCGGCCAACCGATCAGGACCCTGGTGGGCAATACACACGCCGTCAGAAGCGTGGCGTTCAGTCCTGACGGGCGTCGCATCGCCTCCGGCGGCCAGGACAAAACGGTGCGGTTGTGGGACGCCGACACTGGCGTGGAAATCGGCACTCCTGAAATGCTCCACGACGACGCGGTGTGGACGGTGTCGTTCAGTCCCGATGGCCGCCGCATTGTCTCCGCCAGCGGAGACAAGACGATTCGGTTGTGGGACGGCCAATCCGGCCAACACATCGGTGCCCCCCTGCGCGGCCACGAGGAGGCCGTCCGATCCGCGGCGTTCAGTCCGGACGGGCGCCGCATCGTCTCCGCCGGCGCGGACAAGACGGTGCGGTTGTGGGACGCCGGGTCCGGCCTACCCATCGGAGCTCCGCTGCGCGGCCACACCGAGCTCGTCCGGTACGCGGCGTTCAGTCCGGACGGGCGCCGCATCGTCTCCACCGGGCGCGACAAGACGGTCCGCATCTGGGACGCCGACACCGGCGTGCCGATCGGTGACCCTCACACCGGCCACACCCAACCGGTCCACACTGCGGTGTTCAGTCCCGATGGGCACCGCATCGTGTCCGCCAGCGACGACCGAACGGTCCATGTATGGGACGCGGACGGTAGTCAAACCATCGGGCACCCCATGACAGGCCATACCGGTGTGATCCGGAGCGTGACGTTCAGCCCAAACGGAGCCCGCGTCGCCTCCGCCGGCGACGACCAGACGATTCGCATCTGGGACACCGACACCGGCGCCCAAGTCGGCTCCCCACTGGGCGGAGGCACGGGTGCCGTCAACGCCGTGGCGTGGAGCCCGGACGGCCACCGCATCGGCTCTGGCGGCGACGATCAGACGCTGCGGCTCTGGGACGCCGACACCAGCCAACTGATCAGGACACTCGAGGGGCATACCGGGAAGATCTACACCGTCGCGTTCAGTCCCGACGGACGCCGCATCGCCTCCGGCGGCGAGGACCGCACGGTGCGGCTGTGGGATGCCGGCACCGGCAAGCAAGTCGGTCCTCCGTTCGTCGTTCATGACAGCGTGGTTCGTAGCCTGGCGTTCAGTCCGGACGGACATCGCCTCGTCACCGGCAGCGACGACCACTCCGTGCGGCTGTGGAGCGTGGACGGGGACACCCTGAAGCCGATCGGTGCACCGCACGACCAAACGGACATCGTGCGCGGCGTCGCGTACAGCCTCGACGGGCGGCAGATCGTCTCCGTCGGATTCGACAAGAAACTGCGCCGCTGGAACGGCGAAACCGGTGATCCGGTCGGTGGGCCGCTCAGCGACACCGACTGGGCCTACAGCGTCGCCTTCAGCCCCGACGGGAAATGGATCCTCTCCGGGGGCGCCGACAAGACGCTGCGGCTCTGGAACGGCACGACCGACCTGCCGAGCGGGCTACCGCTCCTCGGACACGCAGGCGAGGTAACCAGTGTCGCGATCAGTCCCGACGGGCGCCACCTGGTGTCCGGCGGCACCGACAACACAGTTCGGCTGTGGCCGGGCCCTGCGTTGTGGCCGGAGTTGGTGTGCGACAAGCTCGCCGCCAACATGAGCCACGGGCAATGGGACGAACTCGTCGACTCGAAGCTCGAGTACCGCGCCGTCTGCCCCGGCCTACCCACCCCGGATGGCTAGCCCCGCGGGCGGCCGCCTCCACGCGGCGACGACGTCGATCCGTCACCCGCGCAGTGAGGTGACGGATCGACTCGTGTCAGCTGTGCTGAATCGGGCAGGCAACTTCGACGTAGGCCGTCGTCGTCGTGCTCGGGTCCGGCGTGGGATCCCCAGACTTGTGGATCGCGGTCACGGTGCAGCCGGTGAGCAGCGACGTATCGTCGCTCGAGACGCCCTTGACCTCGACGTGGTAGCCCTGTTCCTTGAGTTGCTGGATGACGGCGGCCGCTGATTCCGCGTCGACGTCCGGATCCGAAACGGCAGTGGGGGCAAGGGTGGTCGCCACTGCGAGTGCGACCGTCAACGTGGCAAGGAATCGCGGAACGTACGACATGTGGTCACCCTCTCTGCGTCACGCAGGGGCTGAGCGGCGCCTGTGAGCGCCACTGAGCGTAGCGCGCAGGTGGGGCCGTTCCGCGGTTCTAGATCGGCGTGGCGAGTCGTGTCGGCTCGTCGTGGCCGCGCAGCGTCACCGTGTCACCCAACGTCCACCGCTCGCGTTCGTCTTCACCGGCGTTGGCGACGGTGTCCGACGAGGCGACCAGGTGACCAGGCACCTGTTTGGCGAGTTCACACAGCCGCGCGGCCTCGTTCACCGGCTCCCCGATGACGGTGTACTCGAAGCGTTCCTTGGCGCCGACGTTGCCCGCCACCACCTGGCCGGCCGCCACGCCGATGCCCGCCTGGCATTCGGGCACCTCGATCGCGAAGCCGTTCGGCCATGCCGCGGGCCGCGGCGAGCGCTTCGTCCTCGGCGTTGGCCAGCGACACCGGCGCGCCGAAGACCGCCAACACCGCGTCACCCTCGAACTTGTTGACCAGCCCGTGGTGTCGGTCCACCTCGTCGACGACGACGGCGAAGAACCGGTTGAGCAGCTCGACCACCTCGACTGCGGGTCGGCTGGTCACCAACTGCGTCGACCCGATGATGTCGACGAAGATGACTGCCGCGTGGCGCTCTTCGCCGCCTAGTTTTGGGCGTTCCTTCTCCGCGAGTGCCGCGACCTCCTTCCCGACGTGCTGACCGAAGAGATCACGCACTCGCTCTCGTTCGCGCAACCCGACGACCATCGAGTTGAAGCCCCGTTGCAGCTGCCCGAGTTCGGTGCCGTCGAACACGACGAGCTCGGTGTCGAAGTCACCTTGCTCGACCCGGTTGAGCGCGGCCCGCACGCTCCGCACCGGGGTGGCGGTGAGCCAGGACAGGATCCACATCAGGATGAAGCCGAACACCAACGCGAAGAGCGCGAGAATCATTACGGCGACGGTGAATTGAGTGGGTGAGACAATGTGCAGTGACAGCGTGATGATCGCGGCGAGCAGTATTCCGAGCACGGGTACTCCCGAACCCAGCGCCCATACCGTCAACGTGCGGCCCATGATGCCGGGCGCGAAGCGCCGAGGTGGTGGCCCGACTTCGAGCGCCTGCGCCGCGACTGGGCGCAGCGCGAACTCGGTGAACAGATAGCAACTGGCCGACACGACGATGCCGGGAAAGCTGACGCCCAGCAGCACCTTGGGGATGAAGTTGGTGTCCTGAAGTCCATACAGGATGGTCAGAAGTACGGTTCCAACGCCCCAGAGCACCAGAAGGACGCGTGTCAATCGCCACGGAGCGAAGAAGGTATTTCGCTGGTCCTTCGGAGACGGCTCATGCTCCTCGATTGCCCAGCGCACGTTGTTGATGACGCGATTGGTTGCCCAGATGACGCCGACTACGAAGGCTAGGGCGGTGTATGCGGGAGCTGCGGCGAACGTGATCCACAGCACCTGCGAGTCGAACACGTTCGGCACCGGGAAGGTCACGGTGATGACGAGGAACGCCACGCCAACCCCGATCAGGTTGGCGCCAAGGACGAACGTCGTAAGAATCAGCTGGATTCGGATTCGGCGGCGACGCTGGCTCTCGGAGACCCGGCCCAGGATCCACGAGCCGAACTCGGGAGTCGTCGGCATCCGGCTGCTTTGTTTGGTGACCGTCTCGAGCACCCGGCCCAGCCGTTGTGCCGTGCTCTTCTTCTCCGTCATCGTGGCGCCAGCCTAGTAACGCCACCCGCCCTCTATGGTGGTTCGGTGCGGCTCGTCATCGCCCAGTGCACCGTCGATTACGTCGGTCGCCTCACTGCTCATCTGCCCTCTGCCCGTCGTTTGCTGCTGTTCAAGGCCGATGGGTCGGTGAGCGTGCACGCCGACGATCGCGCCTACAAGCCGTTGAACTGGATGAGCCCACCGTGCTGGGTCACCGAGGAGGCCGACGGCCCGGCGCCCGTGTGGGTGGTCGCCAACAAGGCGGGCGAGCAGCTGCGCATCACCGTGGAGGACGTCGAGCACGATTCCAGCCACGAACTCGGGGTCGACCCCGGGCTGGTGAAGGATGGCGTCGAGGCGCATCTGCAGGAACTGCTCGCCGAACACGTCGAACTGCTGGGCATGGGTTACACGTTGGTGCGCCGTGAGTACATGACGGCGATCGGGCCGGTCGACCTACTGTGCCGTGACGAGTTGGGCTGCTCGGTCGCCGTCGAGATCAAGCGGCGCGGCGAGATCGACGGCGTCGAACAGCTCACGCGCTACCTCGAGCTGCTCAACCGGGACAGCGTGCTCGCGCCCGTCGCCGGGGTGTTCGCGGCCCAGCAGATCAAGCCGCAGGCGCGAACTCTGGCGACGGACCGCGGAATACGTTGCGTGACACTGGATTACGACCATATGCGTGGGCTGGACAGCAACGAGTTCCGGCTGTTCTGAGCTCGCCGGAACCGCTCGTCGGCGACATCCAGCCATAGACTGGCTGCCATGCCGAGGCGCCGCCCCCCACCGCGCAGGCAGGGTCCGCCGCTGGCCCTGCCCATGCCGCTGCGCATCGAGGAAGGCCCCGACGGCTACGAGTACCAGGTACGGCCGGTCACGGCAGCCCGCGCGACCAAGGCGTATCGCTGTCCGGGGTGCGATCACGAGCTCAAGCCGGGCATCGCGCACGTCCTGGTGTGGCCGGCGGACGCGGGAGAGTCGGCTGTCGAGGACCGACGGCACTGGCATACGTCGTGCTGGGCCAATCGGCGCAACCGAAACCCGACGCGGAAGTGGTCTTAGCGGGGACGGTTCGAGCCCGACGCGGTGGTCGCGTCGCGAGGTTCACGCTCGCGCGGTGGTCGGGATGCTTGGGCCGGCGGACGGAGCCTGAGCGGCTACCGGGCCCATCTGCAGCGAAGCAGTGTAGAAAACAAGAACAGGGAGCCTCCGAAGAGACTCCCTGTTCCGGTGAATGGGCTTAGCCGTTGCATCCTGTGCCTAACCAAATCCAGTTCGCCCGCCGTAAATGTCGCCGGTATCCCGTTCGGCAGGCATTGCGCGGCCTTGGTGAGTACCCGCTTGGCGGCATCCTCGTAGCTCTCGCCGTCAAACGCAGCGTCCGTCACGCAGGTATCCAGTGCGTCCTCTGTGTATGTCTCGTTGATCGCGTCCGCCCAGCGTTCGGTGTACGTACGTGTCGGCTTTCCCATAGTTGTGTCCTCTCAACGTGCCGCCCTTTACGGCGGCGCTGTTTCAGGCAGCGCTCACTACCCGCACCCGCGCAGGCAACGGCCCAACCAGCACAGCCGGCTACGGAGTAAGGCAAAACAGGTGATTTGTTGGGCGAACGCCCTGAGGCGGGAACCTTTGTCCCGCAACCCCATTGCAGCAGGTCGGAGGGCAAAAACCCATGCAGAGATGGGTTTTGAGTAGCCGCCAGGTTAGCGCGGCGGGCACCCGCGCCACGCGCCTAAAGGGGCGGCTTTGGTACCGCCGTACGGCTTGCCGCCGTTGGGGTTTGGGCCTGCGAGCGGCCAGCGCGGTTAGCGTTCGGGCAACAACTGACCGTCCCATCTGCGGCGAAGCAGCGTAGAAAACAAAACGGGGAGCCTCCGAAGAGACTCCCCGCTGGGTACTGCTGGTACTGCTATTTCTCCAGCTTGGCCGTCTGTCCCGGCGAGAACTTGTTGCCGGTGAGATCGCGCTGGTACTGCAAGGTGTTCGGATCGGCGTCCACCACGCGAGTGGTGCCCGCGTTGCCGCTGACCTCCTGACCGGTCTGGGTCGAGCGGATGTGCCCGATGCCGTTGTTGTCGCCGTTGTAGCCAGTGGTGCTGTGGACGCCGTCACCCTGCATGTGATTGGTGACGCCGAAGCCCTGGGTGTCCGACGCCGACGGGTTGGAGCCGACGGCAGCGGCGTCGGCGAAGGCCGACCCTGCGCCGAGCAATCCGGCCACACCCAGCCCTGCGGCGAGAACCGACCCTGCTACTACCTTGCGAACTGTCATCCGATTTCCTTCTGTTGGGGTTGGGGGCTTGTTCCCCCGGTAATGGTAGGACATAACCGGAATTCATATCAATAATCCGGAAATCTTTCTGGTAGTGATCCGCCTCACACGCGCCTAACAGTAGAAGTGGTGGAAACTGAGTTCTGTCGGTTTCCGTCAGGATATGCCACGCCACCGAACGCTCGCGCAATCATGACTCGCAAGCGATGCCGTCGTTGTCGCGGTCACCAGCCGACCAGTAGTCGGGGTCGCTCTGCGGGATGTCCCACCGTCCGTCTTGGTGGGCCTCGGTGCAGTTGCGGTACGGCCCACCTGCAGCGGCAATCGGAGCTACGCCGACACCAACCGCTGAGATCGCTGCTGCAACCAACACTGCGCGAACAAACATCTACCTAACCCTCGCTTTGAGCCCGGGTGCGATACCTCCGCAAACTCGGGCAAACAGTACCCAGCAACGGTCCAAGATTACAAATTCCGATTCAAGACGGCAGCTTGCGTTGTTGGCGGGACGGCCTGGATTGCTACGCCCAGTCGCCGGTCTGCCACGCCGTGCCGGGGCGAGCGCGCCGCCCCTGCTGCCGGCCCGCCGTCCGCATGGCGCCGCGTGGCAGCTACTAGCCGGCGGTTGGCGTTTGCTGCGCGTGCCGGTGTACTCCCTGCGTGCTACCCCGGCATTACCCCGGCATTACCCTACGGCGCGCTAACGGGGTTTTCGGGCGGCTAGCGCCGACCTGCCGAACGGTTGCCTAATGGGCCCAATTGCCAGCCCTATCAGGGTTAATGTGTTTGCGCGGGTTTGCAACGGTTCGGGTCGCTGCGGCTAGTCTGCCGAACGCTAGTGGTCGGTGTCGTCGGCCGGCTCGACGAGCTCGACCAGCACGCCACCCGCATCCTTGGGGTGGATGAAGTTGATCCGGGAGTTCGAGGTGCCCCTGCGCGGCACGTCGTAGAGCAATCGGATGCCGTCGGCGCGCAGTTTCTCCGACAACGCGTCGAGGTCGCTGACGCGGTAGGCGAACTGCTGCAGCCCGGGGCCGCGCTTGTCGATGAACTTGGCGATGGTCGAGGTTTCGTCGAGCGCGGCCATCAGCTGAACCTGGGAGCTGCCCTTGGGAGCGCCACGGACGGAGAGCATCGCCTCGCGGATGCCCTGTTCCTCGTTGACCTCTTCGTGCAGGACGATCATCCCGAGGTGGTCGTGGTACCACTTGATCGCGACGTCCAGGTCGGGAACCGCAATCCCGACGTGGTCGATCGCGGTTACCAGGGCACTGGCGAGCACCGGACGTGCATCTACCTGCTCGGTCGTCATAACGTAACGGTAACCTTTACTGGAATGTTTGCGGAATGTGTGATGGGCCACACCGCAAAACCCCAAGCTCAGGAGGTAGTAGATGACCACGTCGGTAATAGTTGCTGGAGCCCGTACTCCGGTAGGCAAGCTCATGGGTTCGCTGAAGGACTTCTCGGGTAGCGATCTCGGTGCCGTCGCGATCAAGGGTGCGTTGGAGAAGGCAGGCGTCCCGGCCTCGGCCGTCGAGTACGTGATCATGGGTCAGGTGCTGACCGCAGGCGCCGGGCAGATGCCTGCCCGCCAGGCCGCCGTCGCCGCGGGCATCGGGTGGGACGTGCCGTCGCTGACCATCAACAAGATGTGTCTGTCGGGCATCGACGCGATTGCGCTGGCCGATCAGCTGATCCGGGCGGGTGAGTTCGACGTGGTCGTCGCCGGCGGCCAGGAATCGATGACCAAGGCGCCGCACCTGCTGATGGACAGCCGCTCGGGCTACAAGTACGGCGACGTGACCGCGCTCGACCACTTGGCCTACGACGGCCTGCACGACGTGTTCACCGATCAGCCGATGGGCGCGCTCACCGAGCAGCGCAACGACGTCGACAAGTTCACCCGCGTCCAGCAGGACGAGTTCGCTGCGCGGTCGCATCAGCTGGCCGCGGCGGCGTGGAAGGACGGCGTCTTCGCCGACGAGGTCGTGCCCGTGCAGATCCCTCAGCGCAAGGGTGACCCGATCGAGTTCGCCGAGGACGAGGGGATCCGCGCGGACACCACCGCGGATTCGCTCTCCGGCCTCAAGCCCGCCTTCCGCAAGGACGGCACCATCACGGCCGGCTCGGCGTCGCAGATCTCCGACGGCGCATGCGCGGTCGTCGTGATGAACAAGGCCAAGGCCGAGGAGCTCGGGCTGACGTGGCTGGTCGAGATCGGCGCGCATGGCGTGGTGGCCGGCCCCGACTCAACGCTGCAGAGCCAGCCCGCCAACGCCATCAAGAAGGCCATCGCCAAGGAAGGCATCACCGTCGACCAGCTCGACGTCATCGAGATCAACGAGGCATTCTCGGCGGTCTCGCTGGCCTCCACCAACGAGCTCGGCATCGACGGTGACAAGGTCAACGTCAACGGCGGCGCCATCGCGATCGGCCACCCGATCGGCATGTCGGGTGCCCGCATCACCCTGCACGCCGCTCTCGAACTGGCCCGACGGGGTTCGGGCTACGCGGTCGCGGCGCTGTGCGGAGCAGGCGGACAGGGCGACGCCCTGGTGCTGCGCCGCCCCTGACCGGCGGTAGCACCGTCAACGACGCTCTGTAGTAGCTGGCGGCGACGTCGGGCACAATGGCGGCCATGACGACGACGTCCGATGTCCAGCGCAGAGGCAGCACCGTTGCGGGTTGGTTCCGGTTGATCGCCTTCGCCGAGGCGGTCAGCTGGGTCGGCCTGCTGACCGGGATGTACTTCAAGTACCTCGGCAGCCCGCAGACAGAGGTCGGTGTCAAGGTCTTCGGGCCCATTCACGGCGGAATCTTCATCGCCTTCGTGGTGGCCGCACTACTCGTCGGAATCGCGTTCAAATGGGATGCGGTCACGGGGCTGTCGGCGTTGCTGGGCAGCATCGTGCCACTGGGCAGTGTGATCTTCCTCATCTGGGCCGATCGAACGAGCCGAGTGGGTGCTTCCGCCCGCGTCCCAACCGCTCCGCCTGTCGTCGAACCGACGTGACAGACTTGATGGCGTGACGCGTCCACGACCTTCCATCGGACCCGCGCTGGCCGGCGCGGTCGATCTTTCGGCCCTCAAGCAGCCACCCCCGAGCAGTGACGGCGCCGCCGCAGGTGCTCCCGGCGGCGGCGTCGAGGTCACCGACGCCAACATCGAAGCCGAGGTGCTGGCCCGCTCCAACGAGATACCGGTCGTCGTGCTGCTGTGGTCACCGCGCAGCGAGGCCAGCATCCAATTGGGCGACGTCCTTGCCGCCCTAGCCCACGCCGACGGTGGCAAGTGGTCGCTGGCGACGGTCAACGTCGACACCACGCCGCGGATCGCGCAGATGTTCGGCGTGCAGGCCATTCCGACGGTCGTGGCGCTCGCGGCCGGCCAGCCGCTGGCGAGCTTCCAGGGCGGTCAGCCGCCCGAGCAGCTGCGCCGGTGGGTCGACTCGCTGCTGAGTGCCACGGCGGGCAAGTTGGCCGGCGGGGCCGAAGGCGAGGCCGAAGAGGTCGATCCCGAACTGGAGCAGGCCCGCACCCACCTGGACAACGGCGACTTCGACGCCGCGCTCACGGCGTATCAGGCCATCCTCGACGCCAGCCCCGGCCACCCCGAGGCCAAGGGTGCAATCCAGCAGATCGTGTTCCTCAAGCGGGCCACCACACAACCGCCCAATGCCGTGGCGCTAGCCGATGCCGCGCCCAATGACATCGATGCGGCGTTCGCCGCCGCCGACGTCGAGGCTGTTGCAGCAGAACGTCTCCGAGGCCTACGACCGCTTGATCGCGTTGGTGAAGCGCACCGCGGACGACGACCGGACCAAGGTGCGGACCCGGCTGATCGAACTCTTCGATCTGTTCGACCCCGCCGACCCCCTCGTCATCGCCGGTCGACGGAACCTGGCCAACGCGCTCTACTGATCACAGAAGCCCGCGAGCAGACGCAAACTCCCCTGAATCGGCGAGATTCAGGGGAGTTTGCGTCTGCTCGCGGGAAGGCCGCTAGGCGTCAGGTCACGCGGGTTCGAACCACAGCGCGGCCAGCGGCGGCAGCACCATCGTCGCGGATGCGGGTCGGCCGTGCCACGGCTCGTCGAGCGCTTCGACCGCACCGAAATTACCGATGCCCGAACCGTTGTAGACGTCCGAATCGGTGTTCAGCACCTCGCGCCAGGTGCCCGCGTGGGGCAGGCCGAGTCGGTACTGACTGTGCTCGGAACCGGAGAAGTTGAACACGCAGGCCATCATCGAGCCGTCGTCGCCGAAGCGCAGGAAGCTCAACACGTTGTTGGCCGAGTCGTTGGCGTCGATCCACGAGTAGCCCTCGGGGCTGCTGTCGCGTGACCACAGGGCCCGCCGTGTGCGGTAGACGTCATTGATGTCGCCGACGAAACGCTGCAGACCGCCGGAGAAGCCGTGCTCATCCAGCTGGAACCAGTCGAGGCCGCGCTCCTCGGACCATTCGGCGCGCTGGCCGAACTCCTGGCCCATGAACAGCAGCTGCTTGCCGGGGTGGGCCCACTGGTAGGCGAGCAGCCCGCGCAGTCCGGCGGCCTTCATGTGGTCGTTTCCGGGCATGCGACCCCAGAGCGTGCCCTTGCCGTGCACGACCTCGTCGTGACTGATGGGCAACACGAAGTTCTCGCTGAACGCGTAGAGCAACGAGAACGTCATCTCGTGGTGGTGGTAGCTGCGGTGGATCGGATCACGACTGATGAACGCCAACGTGTCGTTCATCCAGCCCATGTTCCACTTCATCGAAAAACCAAGTCCGCCAAGGTTCGTCGGGCGAGTGACACCGGGCCACGACGTCGACTCCTCGGCGATGGTCACGATACCGGGGGCGATCTTGTGGACGGTCGCGTTCATCTCCTGAAGGAATTGCACCGCCTCGAGGTTCTCTCGACCGCCATGGATGTTGGGCGTCCAGCCGTCGACTGGACGCGAGTAGTCCAGATAGAGCATCGACGCGACGGCATCCACCCGCAGCCCGTCGATGTGGAACTCCTGAAGCCAGTACAGCGCATTGGCGACGAGGAAGTTGCGTACCTCGGGCCGACCGAAGTCGAATACGTAGGTGCCCCAGTCGAGTTGCTCGCCGCGGCGCGGATCGGAGTGTTCGTAGAGCGGCGTGCCGTCGAACCGGCCGAGCGCCCACGCGTCCTTCGGGAAGTGAGCGGGCACCCAGTCGACGATGACCCCGATGCCTGCCTGATGTAGCGCGTCGACCAGGAACCGGAAGTCGTCGGGCGTGCCCAGCCGCGACGTCGGCGCGTAGTACGACGTGACCTGGTAACCCCACGATCCGCCGAACGGGTGCTCGGCGACGGGCAGCAGTTCGACGTGCGTGAAGCCCTGCTCGACGACGTAATCGGTGAGTTCCGTGGCGAGTTGGCGATAGCTCAGTCCCGGCCGCCATGACATCAGGTGCACCTCGTAGGTGCTCATCGGCTCGAACACCGGATTGCGCAACGCGCGCTGCGCCATCCAGTCGTCGTCACCCCACGTGTAGTCGCTCCTGGTGACCCGCGACGCCCGCTGAGGCGGAACCTCGGCGGCGAACGCCATCGGATCGGCGCGCTCGGTGGTCACGCCGTCGGCGCCGTGCACGCGGAACTTGTAGAGCCCGTCGGTCGGGAACCCGGGCCAGAACAGCTCCCACACGCCGGTGGCCCCCAGCGTCCGCAGCGGAGCATCGATGCCGCTCCAGTGGTTGAACTCACCGATCAGGCTGACGCCCTTGGCATTCGGCGCCCACACCGCGAAGGAGACGCCGTCGACCGGGCCGTCGGGCGTGTCGTAGGTGCGCGGGTGCGCGCCAAGTACCTCCCACAGCCTTTCGTGACGGCCCTCCGAGAACAGGTGCAGGTCGACCTCGCCCAGGGTGGGTAGGAAGCGGTACGGGTCGGCCACCGTGGTCACGACTGGGGAGTCACCGCCCGGATACGAGATCTCGAGGCGATAGTCGACGAGGTTGGTGAACGGCACGGCGACCGCGAAGAGGGCGTCCTCCACGTGGCTGAAGGGGTAGCGCTCGCCGCCGATCAGCGCGACCACCTCGAGCGCGTTGGGTCGCAACACCCGGATGACGGTGTGGTCCCCGTACTCGTGGGCGCCGAGCACCGAGTGCGGATCGTGGTGCTCGCCGGCCAGTAGCCGACCGAGATCGGCGTCACCAGGTCGCAGATGGGTACTCGTGATGGGATTCGTGCGGGTCATGGTGATTCCCTCCGCAGCAGTTGGAGCCGCTTCTCGGGTGAGATCTGCGGCATGTTCAGGACGTGGGCGACGGCCCGGACCGGGTCGATGCGGACGTAATTCGACTGCCCCCACTGGTATTCGTCGCCGGTGACCTCGTCGCGCACCCAGAAGCGGTCGTAGGGCTCCAGCCCGAGTGCGCCCATGTCGAGCCAGAGAGTGGATTCCTCCGGGCCGAACGCGTTGAGCGTCACCACCACCAGCACGCAGTCACCCGTGATCGGATCGAACTTGCTGTAGGCCAGCAGCGCGTCGTTGTCGAGGTGGTGGAACTTGATGGTGCGCAGCTGGCTCAGCGCCGGATGCAGCCTGCGGATCTCGTTGAGCCGGGCCAGGAACGGCTCGAGCGACTGCCCGCTGGACAGTGCCGCCTCGAAGTCCCGGGGACGCAGCTGGTACTTCTCGGAGTCGAGGTACTCCTCACTGCCCTCACGCACCGCCTGGTGCTCGAACAATTCGTAGCCGGAGTACACGCCCCAGGTCGGACTCATCGTCGCGGCCATCACGGCCCGGATGGCGAACATGCCGGGGCCACCGTGCTGCAGGCTCTCGTGCAGGATGTCCGGCGTGTTGGTCCACAGGCTCTGCCGGGAGTAGTCGGCGTGTTCGGCGATGGACTCGCCGAACTCCTGCAGCTCCCACTTGGCGGTACGCCAGGTGAAGTACGTGTACGACTGGGTGAAGCCGAGCTTGGCCAGCCCGAACAACCTCGCGGGTCGGGTGAACGCCTCGGCCAGGAACAGTACGTCGGGGTCGGCGTTCTTGGCCTCCCCGATGAGCCAGGCCCAGAAGTTCGGTGGTTTGGTGTGCGGGTTGTCGACCCGAAACACCTTGACGCCGTGCGAGATCCAGAACAACACCACTCGCAGCACCTCCTGGTAGAGGCCTGCCGGGTCGTTGTCGAAGTTGATCGGATAGATGTCCTGGTACTTCTTGGGCGGATTCTCCGCGTAGGCGATGGTGCCGTCCGGCAGCACGGTGAACCACTCGGGGTGGGTCTTGGCCCACGGATGGTCGGGTGCGCACTGCAGTGCCAGGTCCAACGCCACCTCGAGCCCCTGATCGCGCGCGGCGGTCACGAAGTCGTCGAAGTCGTCGATGGTGCCCAACTTCGGATGGACGGCGTCGTGGCCGCCCTTGTCGCTGCCGATCGCCCACGGCGAACCGACGTCCTTGGGGGCGGCGGTCACGCTGTTGTTCTTGCCCTTGCGATGCACCTTGCCGATCGGATGGATGGGCGGGAGGTAGATGATGTCGAAGCCCATCTTGGCGACCCGCGGCAACGCCTTGCTGGCCGTGGCGAAGGTGCCGTGCACGGGGTTTCCCTTGCCGTCCGTACCGCCGGTCGACCGGGGGAACATCTCGTACCACGCGCTGAACCGGGCCAACGGCCGATCCACCCACACGCCGTATTGCTCACCGCGCGTGACGAGTTCGCGCAGCGGATAGCTGTGGAGCAGGTCGGCCACCTCGGTCGCCAGCGCGGCGCCGGCGCGAGTGAACGGGTCACCGGGCTCGCGCAGCCTGGCGGCGGCGTCGATCAGCGGGAAGCGGTCCTGACGCGGGACGCCGGTGGCCGCGCGCTCCAAGAGCGCCGCGCCCATCAGGAGGTCGTTGTCGAGTTCGGACTCGCTCTGCCCGGCCTCGAGCTTGGCGGTGACGTTCTTTCGCCACGTCGCCAGGGGGTCGCCCCAGCCGTCCACCCGAAAGGTCCACAGCCCGACCGTGTCGGGGATGAACTGGCCGTGGAACACGTCCGGCGTGCGCCCCTGCGCCATCGGCAGCAGGTGGCGGCGCACCTTCGTCGACGCTCCGACGACCTCTTCGATCGGCACCGCCTCGACGTGCGACACGGCGGCGCCGACGGGTGCCTTCGCCAACCGCGGGTAGGCGTTGCCGTGATAGCGCACTACCAGGGTGGCCGCTACGGCGTCGTGGCCCTCGCGCCACACCGCCGCTTTGACGGGTACCACCTCGCCGACCACGGCTTTGGCCGGATACCGGCCGTTCGAAACCACTGGCGCGACGTCATCGATCTCGATACGACCGGCCACTACCCAACTCCTCACGCCCGCGGCTCTCGCCGCATGCTGTAGTGCGTTCCGCTTCAAAGCCTTGCCGCGCCTATACCCACCGTAGTGTCCGGCTCAACCCACTGTGGCCGATGCGACGGCAACATTGTTTTCTGTTCTCCGAGTGCTCATCGGGCTTCTGCTCTCGCAGCGCTCATCGGGCCTTCTGCTCTTCGCGCAAGCGCTCATCGGGCTTTCTGCTCTTCGCGCAAGCGCTCATCGCCGCAACGGTTGCGACCGTCAGTAAGGTCAAGACACGTGAAGGCCCTTCGCAGGTTCACCGTTCGTGCACATCTCCCGGACCGCCTCGCGGCCTTGGAACGACTGTCGGTCAACCTGCGATGGTCGTGGGACAAACCGACTCAGGATCTGTTCGCCACCATCGATCCGGAGCTCTGGGCGCAGGTCGGACCCGATCCGGTGGCATTGCTGGGCGGCGTCAGTCCGAAGCGTCTCGACGAGCTCGCCGTCGACTCGGCCTTCCTCGCCCGACTCGACCACCTGGCGGGTGACCTCGACAACTATCTGAGCCGTCCCATGTGGTACCAGGAGCAGGTCGCAGCGGGTGTGGCGCTGCCGACGGGCATTGCCTACTTCTCGATGGAGTTCGGAGTCGCCGAGGTATTGCCGAACTACTCGGGTGGGCTGGGCATCCTGGCCGGCGATCACCTCAAGTCGGCGTCGGACCTCGGGTTGCCGCTGATCGCGGTGGGTCTGTGGTACCGATCCGGCTACTTCCGGCAGTCGTTGAGCGCTGACGGGTGGCAGCTCGATAACTACCCGGCACTCGACCCACAGGGGCTGCCGCTGCGGCTGCTCACCGACGAGGCGGGGGCGCCGGTGGTGGTGTCGCTGGCCATGCCGGACTCCGCCGAACTCAACGCCCGCGTGTGGATCGCCCAAGTAGGCCGAATTCCATTGCTGCTCTTGGACTCCGATAGCCCTGAGAACGCGCACGATCTGCGCAGCGTAACCGACCGGCTCTATGGCGGCGACCAGGAACACCGCATCAAGCAGGAGCTTCTCGCTGGCATCGGCGGGGTGCGGGCGATCCGCGCGTTCACCGCGGTCGAGGGGTTGCCGGAGCCGCAGGTGTTCCACATGAACGAGGGGCACGCCGGGTTCCTCGGGGTGGAGCGAATCCGCGAGCTGGTCACCGACGGCGGACTGGACTTCGACACCGCGCTGACCGTGGTGCGCTCGAGCACCGTGTTCACCACCCACACCCCGGTCCCCGCAGGCATCGACCGCTTTCCGGTGGACATGGTGAAGCGCTACTTCGGTGGCTCTTCCGACGAGCGCTCGCGCGAAGAGCAGCGATTTAGCGGGGCGTCCGACTCGACGTCACGGCTGCTGCCCGGCGTTCCGCTGGACCGCATCGTGGCGTTCGGAGCCGAGGACGACCCGACGAAGTTCAACATGGCCCACATGGGCCTACGCCTCGCGCAGCGGGCCAACGGGGTGTCGCTGCTGCACGGCGAGGTCAGCCGCGGCATGTTCAACGAGTTGTGGCCGGGCTTCGACAGGAGCGAGGTGCCGATTGGCTCGATCACCAACGGCGTGCACGCGCCTACCTGGGCGGCCCCGCAGTGGGTGGAGCTGGCGCGCGAACTGATCGGCAGTGACGACCTCGGTTCGCTCAGCGAGGCGGACACGTGGCAACGGCTGCAGCAGGTGGACCCCGGCCACCTCTGGTGGATTCGCTCGCAGCTGCGGGAGCTCCTCATCGCCGACGTGCGCGCCCGGTTGCGCCGGTCCTGGCTGGAGCGTGGCGCCTCGGACGCGGAGTTGGGCTGGATCGCAACGGCTTTCGATCCCAATGCGCTGACCATCGGCTTCGCCCGCCGGGTGCCGACGTACAAGCGGCTCACCTTGATGCTGCGGGATCCGGATCGACTGGAGCAGCTGCTGCTCGACGAGGAGCGGCCGCTTCAGCTCATCGTCGCGGGCAAGTCGCATCCGGCAGACGACGGCGGAAAGGCGCTGATTCAGCAGGTCGTGCGCTTCGCTGACCGCCCCGAGGTGCGGCACCGCATCGCGTTCCTTCCCGACTACGACATGTCCATGGCGCGGCTTCTGTACTGGGGTTGTGACGTGTGGCTCAACAACCCGCTGCGCCCGCTGGAGGCGTGCGGCACGTCGGGCATGAAGAGTGCGCTCAACGGCGGGCTGAACCTGTCGATCCGCGACGGGTGGTGGGACGAGTGGTACGACGGCGAGAACGGATGGGAGATCCCGACCGCCGACGGCCTGATCGACGAGGCTCGCCGCGACGACCTCGAGGCATCTGCGCTGTACGACCTGCTCGCGAAGTCGGTGACGCCGAAGTTCTACGAACGCGACGAAGACGGCATCCCCCGGCGCTGGGTCGAGATGGTCCGCCACACGCTGCAGGTGCTCGGTCCCAAGGTGTTGGCGTCACGGATGGTGCGCGACTACACGGAGAAGTACTACGCGCCCGCCGGGCAGTCGCTGCACCGCACCATCGAACCGATCGACGGAGTGCCGTTCGGCGCGGCCCGCCAGCTGGCCGCGTACTGCGAACGAGCGCGCGCCGCGTGGCCCAGGATCCGAATCACCGACGTCGACAGCTACGGACTGCCGGACACGCCGCTGCTGGGGTCGGAACTGACGCTCACCGCGAGGGTGAATCTGGCCGGGCTGCGCACCGACGAGGTCGTGGTCGAGGCCGTAGTGGGCCGGGTCGACGACAGCGACGCGCTGCTCGAGCCCGAGACCGTGCCGATGACGCACACGGGCAACGCAGGCGGGGGCAACGAGATGTTCTCGACGTCGACGCCGTTGCCGGTGGCCGGATCCGTCGGCTATACGGTGCGCGTGCTGCCGCACCACCCGCTGCTGGCGGCCGACAACGAGTTGGGGCTCGTCACACTGGCGTGAGTCGCATCATCGAGGTCGCCGTCGACGGCGGGCCGTACGCGTTGACCCCGGGACCCGACGGCGCCATGTGGGTGACACTGGTGCACGTCGGGGCGATCGCCAGGGTGACCGCGGGCGGCGACGTCGACGTTCATCCCGTCGCCGCGGACTCCAAGCCGTCGCTCATCACCACCGGGCCCGACGGCGCACTGTGGTTCACCAGGGCAGGCGACGACCGGATCGGCCGCATCACCACCGATGGTGAGCTCACCGCATTCGAATTACGCAGCGGCAGTGCGCCGTTCGGCATCACGGTGGGGCCCGACGACGCACTCTGGTTCACGTCGATGACGTCGGGGGTGATCGGCCGGATCGGCGTCGACGGTGAGCTCACCGACGAGCAGTTCGTCGGCGGGATGCCCTCGATGATCACCACCGGTCCCGACGGCGCCCTGTGGTTCACGATGAACCAGGCCAACGCGATCGGCCGGTTGGACTTGAACGGCCGGCTGACGAAGCGTGAGCTGCCCACCCGCAACGCCGGTCCCGTCGGCATCACGGCGACGCACGACGACACCGTGTGGTTCACCGCGATCCTCGCCGACAAGATCGGACGCATCCCGATGGACGACGCCATTCAGGAACTCGACCTGCCGGGCAAGCCGCACGCCGTCGTCGCCGACCCATCGGGTGGGGTCTGGGTGAGTCTGTGGGGTGCCGATCAGCTCGCCCGAGTGAACGCCGACGGCGAGGTCACGACGATCGACCTGCCCGCCGGTAGCGAGCCCCATGGACTCGCCATCGCGCCCGACGGCGCGCTGTGGACGGCGCTCGAGGCGGGGTACGTGCTGCGTTTACCCACCGCGGGCTGATTGACGCCGCTTCGTTGCGTACTTGCGATTTGCGTGTTGGCACCCGCGTTGAGCGCGGATGCGCGTGCAAAAATCGCTCACGGGAAGCGTTTGAAGCAGCGGTCCTCGTCGCCGAGCACGCCGATGCGGAACGCGTCGATGCGGGAGAATCCCGACGGCACGGTGGCCCCGTTGACGTCACTGGCGACGTAGCCGTTGACGAGGATGCCCGTGACTGCCTCGTCCACGTCGCCTGCGGTCAACGCGATGGTGTTGCCGGCCGACGTGCTGATCGCCGACGTCATCTTCGCGGTGGCGACCCCGGTCAGGCAGGCGGTACGCAGCGCGGCGACGGCGTTGTCGAGTGAGACGCCGCGCTCGTGTTGCAGCGCCATCACGTAGCGCGACACGACCACCGAGTATCCGGTGTTGTCCCCGGTCGCCAGGCCACGGTCGTCTCCGGCGGGTTGGGTGCCCAGCTCCTGCAGTGCGGGCAGGTCGACGATGATCGTGTTGTTCGCCGGGCAGTACACCGCCGGGTCGTCACTGCTGGAGTCGGGGCAGTTCTTCATTTCGTCCGCGTCGAACACCAGCTCGGGCGGATTGTCCGTCTCGAACACGACGTTCATGGCGTCGACGATGTCGCGCACCGACTGCTCGGTGATGTCGAGCTCGCCGGTTTCGTTGCGCTGCAACAGGACCGGCAGGTCGCCGCGGCGCTGCTCGATCTCTGCCTTGTCGATCGCCGCGCACGACGAGGCGCCGTCGGTGAAGCCGAACTGGAACGCCGACACCCGTTCGAACGCCGAACCGTGGGGGTTCTCGTCGGCCTCCGGATCGCCACGTTGAAGCAGCGGGTCACTCAACCCGATCATGGCGGCGAGCAGGTTGTTCAGCCCGTCGGAGGTGCTCAGGGTGAAGCGCGGGGACTTGCCCTCGGCCACCCAGCGCAGGTAGACCCCGGCCAGGCAGTCGGCCTGCTGCTCGGAGACCAGCGTGGGGGTCTTGTTGTTGGTGATGCCGGCCTGGTGCTGGACCGCATGGCCGTACTCGTGGGCCAGCACCATGGTGATCGCCATGTCGCCATTCGCCTCGCGCAGCGACGGCATCATCTCGCCGCGGTCCCAGCCGATCGTGTTGTCGTCGAAGCAGTACCCGGCGTTGACCAGGCCGAGGGTGTCGCCGCCGCAGAACTCGGTGTTCTCACCGTTGGAGTCCCACGAGGAGATCTGGTCGACGGGCGTGAAGTCACCCCCGAACGTCTCGCCATAGGCGGACGCCCAGAACTCCTCGATGTCGCTGACGGCGTCGCGGCCCAACTTGTCGACGTCGCCGCCGTCGGTGCCGATGACGACCCGCGATGGTGCGGCCGCGTCGGGTCGTAAACCGGTGTCGCCGTTGACCGCTGGCATTCCCGCGACGCGGAAGGGGTCGGCGAATATCGACACGGGCGTGCCTTGCACCGTCGTCGAGCATGCCGCAACGAGCAGGGTGGCGGCTGCGACGAGGACGCCCGTTCGGAGTCGACCCATGCCGCGCCGCCTTTCGTAATGCCGCCCCAGGATAGTGAACGATGCCGCTAGCGGGAGCGTAGGCGTTCCAGCGCGCTGCGCACCCGCGCCGCGTCCGTCGTCGCCCAGAACGGCGGCAGCGACGCCCGCAGATACCCGGAGTAGCGGGCGGTCGCCATCCGGGAGTCGAGCACCGCGACCACGCCGCGGTCGTCGACGCCGCGCAAGAGCCGCCCGGCGCCCTGGGCGAGCAGCAGCGCAGCGTGGCTGGCGGCGACGGCCATGAAGCCGTTGCCGCCGCGCGCGGCGATGGCCCGCTGCCGGGCCGTGACGAGCGGATCGTCGGGCCGCGGGAACGGGATTCGGTCGATGATGACCAGCGACAGCGAGGCGCCTGGCACGTCGACGCCCTGCCACAGCGACAGCGTGCCGAAAAGCGATGTGGCGTCGTCGTCGGAGAACCGACGGACCAACGCCGACGTGGTGTCCTCGCCCTGGCACAGCACGGGGGTGTCGAGCCGGTCGCGCATCACCTCGGCAGCGGCCTTGGCCGCCCGCATCGACGAGAAGAGTCCGAGCGTGCGACCGCCTGCGGCCTTGATGAGCCCTTCGATCTCGTCGAGTTGCTCGGCCGATCCGGCGCTGTCGCGGCCCGGCGGTGGGAGATGGGCGGCGACGTAGAGGATGCCCGACTTCTCGTGCGCGAACGGTGATCCGACGTCGATGCCGCGCCACTTGACGTCGTCGCCGTTGTCGAACATCAGCCCCCAGGACCGGGCCATCGAGTCGAACGTGCCACCCACCGTCAGGGTGGCCGAGGTGAGGATGACCGTCGAGTTCTCGAATAGTCTGCCCCGCAACAGGTTCGACACCGACAGCGGCGCCACCCGCAGCACGGCGCGCCGTGTTGATCCCCGGTCGCTTCGCTCTCCCCCGCACGCGGGGGGACCCCCAGCGCCGAACCGGTTCCTCGCGCCACGTCGTGATCCAGCCACACCACGTCGCTGCGGTCGGGAATGGCCGGGCCGAACGAGGTCAGGATGCGGGACGCGGTGTCGCTGACGTCGGACAGTGCGGTCACCGCCTCGCTGCGGGCGGCGGCCGCCTTCGGATCGGTGGGGGAGGTGTCGATGGTGGAGCGGACGCGGTCGGCTGCGTCGCGAACGGCCGTGAGGAAGGTCGTGAGCTCGTCGTCGAGGGTGTCGATGCGACCGGGTTCGGCGTCGTGGATCGCCGAGGTGAACGTCGCGATGGTGGCTTCGAGCCGTTGTGCTAGTTCGGGTTCGACGAGCCGGGCGGCGCGGCGGTGGGCGACGCCGAGGGCGGTGGCGGACAGTTCGCCGGTGGCGACGCTGGTGACGCGGTCGACGAGTTCGTGGGCCTCGTCGACGATGAGCAGTTCGTGTTCGGGCAGTACGTTCACGTCGGAGATGGCGTCGATGGCGAGCAGGGCGTGGTTGGTGACCACGACGTCGGCGTGGCCGGCCTTGTCGCGGGCCTTCTCGGCGAAGCAGTCGGTGCCGAAGGGGCAGCGCGTCGCGCCGATGCACTCGCGCGCTGACACGCTGACCTGACTCCACGACCGGTCGGGCACGCCGGGGGTCAACTCGTCGCGGTCGCCAGTCTCGGTATCCGACGCCCACTCGGTGAGCCGCTGCACGTCACGGCCCAGCGCCGTGGTGGCGATGGCGTCGAACATCTCCTCCTGCGTCGCATCCTCCGGCTCGTTCGTGGCCCCGCTGTGAATCTTGTTGAGGCACAGGTAGTTACCGCGTCCCTTCAGCAGGGCGAAATCGGGGCGGCGGGACAGTGCGGGGGCCAGTGCGTCGGCGAGCCGCGGGAGGTCGCGATCGACGAGTTGGCGTTGCAGCGCAATGGTGGCCGTCGACACGACGACCGGTTGATGCGTGGTGATGGCCCGCGCGATCGCGGGCACCAGGTAGGCGAGCGACTTGCCGGTCCCCGTGCCCGCCTGCACCGCGAGGTGCTCGCCGCTTTCGAAGGCGTGCTCGACGGCCTGCGCCATCTCGACCTGTCCGGTGCGTTCGGTGCCGCCGAGCGCCGCGACGGCGGCGGCCAGCAGTGCGGTGACGGAGGTTCCGTCGGGAGTCGGGCTCAACGCGGGGACGGAACCATGCGGGTGGGGATGACCGGCTCGCCGCGCGACAGCTTCAAGCCGTCCCACGGCAGGCTGAGCAGGCCGTCGGCGACGCGTTTGCGGGCAGCGGAGAGGTCGAAGTCGGCGACGGGACTGCCGTCCCGGACGAGCGGAACGCTCAGCGGGCGCGCGACCAGCCCAGGCTGGTCGGCGGGCGGCTCGCCGAGCGGGTGCACGACCTCCTCGACGATGGTCCCGGTGGCCTTGGCGAAGCGGTGCGCCTGCTTGCGTCCGCCATGCGACTCCTTGTGGGTGCTGCGCTTCTCGACGGGCATGCCGTCGACCTCGACCAGCTTGTAGACCATGCTCGCGGTCGGCGCGCCGGAACCGGTGACCACCGACGTGCCGACGCCGTAGCTGTCGACGGGTTCGGCGCGCAGCGCGGCGATCGCGAACTCGTCGAGGTCGCTCGAGACCACGATCTTGGTGCGCGTGGCGCCGAGGCCGTCCAGTTGGTCGCGCACCTGGCGGACCAGCACACCAAGGTCGCCGGAGTCGATGCGCACCGCGCCCAGTTCGGGTCCGGCCACCGCGACGGCGTTGGCGACGCCCCGCGTGATGTCGTAGGTGTCGACGAGCAGCGTGGTCCCGACGCCCAGCGCCTCGACCTGGGCCCGGAAGGTGCCGACCTCGTCGGGTCCGTCGGCAGTGGTGTGCAGCAGCGTGAAGGCGTGGGCGCTGGTGCCCAGCGCGGGCACGCCGTAGGTGCGCTGGGCCTCGAGGTTGGACGAGCCGGCGAATCCGGCGACGTAGGCCGCCCGCGCCGCCGCGACGGCGGCCTGCTCGTGGGTGCGTCGGGAACCCATCTCGATGAGCGGACGCCCCTCGGCGGCGCTGACCATGCGGGCGGCGGCCGAGGCGATGGCCGTGTCGTGGTTGAAGATCGAAAGGGCCAGCGTCTCGAGCATCACGCATTCGGCGAAGGTGCCGTGCACCGACAGCACCGGCGAGCCGGGGAAGTACAGCTCACCCTCGGCGTAGCCGTCGACGTCCCCGCCGAACCGGTAGTCGGCCAGGTAGGTCAGCGTGGCGGGATCGAGGAAGTCGTCGAGGGTGGCCAGTGCGCCCTCGTCGAACGTGAACGCCGGCAACGCTTCCACGAAGCGTGCGGTGCCTGCGACGATTCCGTAGCGCCGACCCTCCGGGAGCCGCCGCGCGAACACCTCGAACGTCGTCTGGCGGTGTGCGGTGCCGTCGCGGAGCGCGGCCGCCAGCATCGTCAGCTCGTACTTGTCGGTGAGCAGCGCCACGGTCGGACGCTCCTCGCGCGAGCGCTCGTCGGTGGTCACACACGCAACCGTAGCCGTTCGCGGTCCCCGACCACCCCCGACTATTCTGGCCACATGGTCACCCCAGCGCGGACCCGTCCGGGTACTCGCGAGGAGCACGGCGTCGACACCGCTGACGCCACCGACAGCCCCTGGGTCACCATCGTGTGGGACGACCCCGTCAACCTCATGTCGTACGTGACGTACGTCTTCCAGAAGCTGTTCGGCTACAGCGAGCCGCATGCCACCAAGCTCATGCTGCAGGTGCACGACGAGGGCAAGGCCGTCGTGTCGTCGGGCAGTCGCGAGTCGATGGAGGTCGACGTGACCAAGCTCCATGCCGCCGGCCTGTGGGCCACGATGCAACAGGACCGCTGAGCAGTCGTGCGCAAGTGGAAGCGGGTCGACACCGCTGACGGTGCGCGCTTCCGTTCGGCCCTGGCCGCGCACGAGTCGGCGTTGCTGCGGAGTCTGGTGACCTCGCTGTTGGACATGCTCGAGGACCGCGAAACGTCGTCGCCCACAGACGAACTCGAAGAGCTCACCGGGATGAAGACGGGGCACTCGAAGCCGCCCGAGGACGACACGATGAAGCGGCTGCTCCCTGACTTCTACCGGCCGCAGTCCGAGCATCCGGCCGGTTCGGGCACCGCCGAGAGCCTCAACAGGGCGTTGCGCAGCTTGCACGAGCCAAGCATCATCGACGCGAAACGCGAAGCGGCGCAACGCTTGCTGGACACGCTGCCGACGGCGGGCGGGAAGTTCGAACTCACCGAGCCCGATGCGCACTGCTGGGCGGCCGCCGTCAACGACGTTCGGCTCGCGTTGGGCACGATGCTCGAAATCGGTCCGAGCGGGCCCGACCAGCTGCCCGAAGGCCACCCGATGGCCGGGCACCTCGACGTCTATCAGTGGTTGACGGTGTTGCAGGAGTACCTGGTGCTCGGGCTGATCAGCAAGAACGGCCGATGAGCGCTTGCGCGAGGATGCCGATGAGCGATTTCGGCGCGCAAACCGGCGCTGAGTTCGGAAAAACGCGCCGAAATCGCAGGGGCAGGGCATGAGCGGGTCGATCACCGACGTGTCGGGCATCCTCGTCGGGCACCACCAACGATTGGACCCCGACGCGACTTTGGGCACCGGATGGGCGTGCGGCACCACCGTCGTGCTGACCCCGCCGGGGACCACTGGCGCTGTCGACGTCCGCGGCGGAGCCCCGGGCAGCCGGGAGACCGACCTGCTGGACCCGGCCAACAGCGTGCGCTACGTCGACGCGGTGGTGCTCACGGGGGGAAGCGCGTACGGCCTGGCGGCCGCCGACGGCGTCATGCAGTGGCTCGAGCAACACGACCGAGGCGTCGTGATGGACGGCGGGCTGGTACCCATCGTCCCGTCCGCGGTGATCTTCGATCTGCCCGTCGGCGGATGGCAGTGCCGCCCGACCGCCGAGTTCGGGTTCGCGGCGGCGGACGCGGCCGGGCCCGAGGTGGCCGTCGGCACCGTCGGCGCGGGCGTCGGAGCCCGCGCGGGCGTCCTCAAGGGCGGCCTCGGCACGGCGTCGATCCGGCTCGACGACATCGGATGTCACCGTCGGCGCGATCGTTGCCGTGAACTCGGCGGGCAACGTCGCCGACCCCGTGACCGGGCTGCCGTGGTTGGCCGACCAGATCGCCGAGTTCGGGCTGGTGCCGCCACCGGCCGACCAGATCGCCGCGTTCGCCGCGCGCGACGCCGAGCTGTCGCCGCTCAACACCACGATCGCCGTCGTCGCCACCGATGCCGCGCTCAGCAAGGCCGCCTGCAAGCGGGTGGCGATCGCCGCTCAGGATGCGCTGGCCCGCACGATGCGACCGTCGCACACCCCGCTCGACGGCGACACCGTGTTCGCGCTGGCGACGGGTGCCATCGAGGTCGCGCCAGCCAGTTGGAGCGGCGCGGACACGCCCGCCGCGATGTCGCCGGAGACCAAGCTGATGGCCGCCGTCGGCGCCGCCGCCGCGGACTGTCTGGCCCGCGCGGTGATGGTCGGAGTGCTGGCCGCCGAGTCGGTCGCTGGAATACCGACCTACCGTGACATGTTGCCCGGGGCGTTCGCGAACCTGGAAGGACAGTCCTGACGTGCTGGTGATCCGCAGTGATCTGGTCGACGCCATGGTCAGTCATGCGCGTGCCGACCACCCGGACGAAGCGTGCGGCATCATCGCGGGCCCGGAGGGGTCCGACCGCCCGGAGCGGTTCGTGCAGATGGTGAACGCCGAACGTTCGCCGACGTTCTACCGGTTCGACTCGGGCGAGCAGCTGAAGGTGTGGCGGGGGATGGACGACGCCGACGAGGTCCCGGTCGTGATCTACCACTCGCACACCGCGACCGAGGCCTATCCGAGCCGCACCGACATCTCGTACGCTTCCGAACCCGACGCCCACTACGTGCTGGTCTCCACGCGCGACCCCGACGAGCACGACCTGCGGAGCTACCGCATCGTCGACGGCGTCGTGACCGAGGAACCCGTCAGCATCGTCTCCACCTACTAAGCCCCTAGCCCGAAGGAAAGAAGCCCACCATGTCCGTCACCGTCTCCATCCCGACCATCCTGCGCACCCACACCGGTGGCGAGAAGCGCGTGAGCGCCTCCGGTGACACCCTGCAGGCGATCATCGCCGACCTCGAGGCCAACTACTCGGGCATCACCGAGCGCATCGTCGACGGCGACAAGCTTCATCGCTTCGTGAACATCTACGTCAACGACGAGGACGTGCGCTTCTCCGGCGGGCTCGAGACCGCGATCTCCGACGGTGACTCGGTGACGATCCTGCCCGCCGTCGCGGGAGGCTGAGTTGGCCCGCTACGACTCGCTGCTGCAGGCACTCGGCAACACGCCGCTCGTCGGCCTGCAGCGCCTGTCGCCGCGCTGGGACGACGGCGAGGATGGTCCGCACGTTCGCTTGTGGGCCAAGCTCGAGGACCGCAATCCGACGGGCTCCATCAAGGATCGCCCTGCGCTGCGGATGATCGAGCAGGCCGAGCGCGACGGGCTCGTGAAGCCCGGCGACACGCTGCTCGAGCCGACGAGCGGCAACACCGGGATCTCCCTGGCGATGGCTGCGCTGCTCAAGGGCTACCGCATGATCTGCGTGATGCCGGAGAACACGTCCATCGAGCGGCGTCAGCTGCTCGAGCTCTATGGCGCGAAGATCATCTACTCGCCCGCCGAGGGGGGTTCGAACACCGCGGTCGCGACCGCGAAGGACTTGGCCGCCGAACACCCCGAGTGGGTGATGCTGTACCAGTACGGCAATCCGGCCAACGCGGCTGCGCACTACGAGGGCACCGGCCCGGAGGTGCTCGCCGACCTGCCCGAGATCACCCACTTCGTCGGCGGGCTCGGCACCACGGGCACGCTGATGGGCGTCGGCCGCTTCCTGCGCGAGCGCGTGCCCGGCGTGCAGATCGTCGCCGCGGAACCGCGCTACGGCGAGGGCGTCTATGCGCTGCGCAACATCGATGAGGGCTTCGTGCCCGAGCTGTACGACCCGGACATGCTGACCACCCGGTACTCGGTCGGGTCGTTCGAGGCCGTCAAGCGCACCCGCGAACTGGTCGAGGTCGAGGGCATCTTCGCGGGCATCTCCACCGGCGCGATCCTGCACGCCGCACTCGGGATGGCCACCAAGGCGGTCAAGGCCGGTGAGCGCGCCGACATCGCGTTCACGGTGTGCGACGCCGGGTGGAAGTATCTGTCGACCGGCGCATACGCCGGTAGCCTTGATGACGCGGAGGATGCGTTGGAAGGGCAGCTATGGGCATGAGCGGATCGGGTCGGCGAGAACCGCGAGCGGACCGCTCGTGACCGTCGCCCCGCTGGCCGAGCCGAAGAAGCCGGCGACCTGGAAGGTCGCCGGCGTCACGATCGTCGGCTTCGTCGTCCTGCTCTACCTCATCGAGGCGTACGACTACTTCTTGGACAACCAGGCGCTCGACCAGGACGGCATCCGCCCATTGGAGGTCGACGGCCTGTGGGGCGTGCTCTGGGCGCCAGTCCTTCACGGCGGCTGGGACCACCTGTACGCCAACACGGTCCCCGCATTGGTGCTCGGGTTCCTCGTTGGCTTGACGGGTCTGGGGCGGTTCCTAGGCGCGACGGCGATCATCTGGGTGCTGGGTGGGCTGGGCACGTGGGTGATCGGCAACTGGGGTGCGCCCGCCGGCGTGGAGACCGTTCACATCGGCGCCTCCGGGCTGATCATGGGCTGGCTGACGTTCCTCATCGTGTTCGGATTCTTCACCCGCCAGGTGTGGCAGATCGTCGTCGGGATCATCGTGTTCTTCGCTTACGGCAGCGTCCTGCTCGGCGTGTTCCCCGGCACCCTCGGGGTGTCCTGGCAGGGCCATCTCTCGGGTGCCCTCGCCGGCATTGTGGCCGCCTACGTACTGTCCGGACCGGAGCGGAAGTCGCGTGCGCTGCGCAGGGCGGTCACGCCGCCGCGACTCGCTGCCTGAACCTTTGCTGGGAGCGACGATCGGTGAGGCGTTCGCCACATTTCGTTTGAAGGCGGTCGGCGGCCTCACTGGCGTCCATCCTGGTCACACCTCACGAGCGTGACCAAAGATGAAACTTGACCTCTAAAGCCGGCATGTTTTCGCCACATGCATATGGGGCATGGCAAGCTAGTGGACGTGCGAATCACCGTACTGGGATGCTCCGGCAGCGTTGTCGGACCAGATTCGCCAGCCTCGGGTTATTTGGTCACCGCACCCGATACGCCACCGCTGGTGATCGACTTCGGTGGCGGGGTGCTGGGCGCACTTCAGCGGCACGCGGACCCGGGCACCGTCGGGGTGTTGCTATCGCACCTTCACGCCGACCACTGTCTCGACCTGCCGGGCCTGTTCGTGTGGCGGCGCTATCACCCGACTGCACCCTTGGGCCGGGCGCTCATGTACGGGCCCGAGGCCACGTGGGCGCGGCTTGGTGCGGCGTCATCGCCGGAGGGGCGCGAGATCGACGACTTCACCGACATCTTCGACGTCCGCAGGTGGGCCGACAATGAGGCCGTCCAGATCGGTCGGCTGTCCGTGGTGCCGCGACTGGTGTGCCACCCCACCGAGTCGTACGGTATGCGCTTCACCGACTCGTCGGGCGCGACGTTCGTCTACAGCGGCGACACGGGTTACTGCGACCAGTTGATCGAGCTGGCCAGCGGGGCCGACGTCTTCCTCTGCGAGGCGTCGTGGACCCATTCCCCGGAGCGGCCGCCGAAGCTGCACCTGTCTGGTACCGAGGCCGGACGCGCTGCCGCGAAAGCCGGTGTGCGCGAACTACTCTTGACGCACATTCCACCCTGGACGTCACGTGAGGACGTCATCAGCGAGGCGAAGGCCGAGTTCGACGGACCGGTCCACGCCGTGGTCTCGGATGAGTCGTTCGACGTCACCCGTTCCTAGAGCCGATAGGGTTGGCGGGTGTCCAGACGAGAAGATGGCCGCCTCGATGACGAGTTGCGTCCGGTAACGATCACCCGCGGTTTCACGTCCCATCCGGCGGGCTCGGTGCTGGTGGAGTTCGGTCAGACCCGTGTGATGTGCACGGCCAGCGTCACCGACGGCGTACCGCGATGGCGCAAGGGGTCGGGCCTGGGCTGGCTGACCGCCGAGTACGCGATGCTGCCCGCCGCCACGCACGACCGCTCCGACCGCGAGTCGGTCAAGGGCCGGGTCGGCGGCCGCACGCAGGAGATCAGCCGGCTCGTCGGACGGTCGCTGCGCGCGTGCATCGACCTGGCGGCGCTGGGGGAGAACACCATCGCCATCGACTGCGACGTGCTCCAGGCCGACGGCGGCACGCGGACGGCCGCCATCACCGGCGCGTACGTTGCCCTGGCCGACGCAGTGACCTATCTGGCCGCCGCCCAGAAGCTTTCCGATCCGCGCCCACTGTCCTGCGCCATCGCGGCGGTGTCCGTTGGCGTGGTCGACGGACGGGTGCGCGTCGACCTGCCGTACACCGAGGACTCACGTGCCGAGGTCGACATGAACGTCGTCGCCACCGACACCGGCACGCTGGTCGAGATTCAGGGCACTGGCGAGGGGGCGACGTTCCCGCGCTCCACGCTGGACAAGATGCTCGACTTGGCGATGGCCTCGTGTGAGCAGCTGTTCGCGATTCAGACGGCGGCGCTGGAGTTGCCGTACCCCGGCGCGCTGCCCGAGCCGACGTCGCCGTCCAAGAAGGCGTTCGGAAGCTGACCGATCTTTTGGTGGCCAGCCGCAGCCCGAAGAAGCTGGCCGAACTTCGCCGAGTGCTCGACGCTGCGGGCGTCTCGGGTCTGCGGCTGCTGTCGCTAGAGGACGTGGCGGCGTTCGACGAAGCGCCGGAGACGGGTGCGACGTTCGAGGAGAACGCGATCGCCAAGGCCCGCGACGCGTTCCACGCGACGGGGTTGGCGTCGGTGGCCGACGATTCGGGGTTGTCCGTCGACGCGTTGAACGGGATGCCAGGGGTGCTGTCGGCACGGTGGTCCGGCGTGCACGGCGACGACGCGGGCAACACCGCGCTGCTGTTGGCGCAGCTTCGGGACGTGCCCGCCGAGCGGCGGGGTGCGGCGTTCGTGTCGGCGTGCGCCTTGGTGAGCGGCCCGGGCGCGGATCAGCACACCGTCGTGCGCGGCGAGTGGTCGGGCGTCATCGCGGAGGAGCCGCGGGGCGACGGAGGGTTCGGCTACGACCCCGTCTTCGTGCCATTGGATTCGCAACGTTCGGCGGCCGAGCTCACGCCGGCGGAGAAGGACGCGGCGTCGCATCGGGGGAGGGCGCTGGCGAAGCTGGTCCCCGCGCTGCGGGCGCTCGTCTGATCCCGTCGACGGCCCCCCGTGCGCCACGGCCCGCATTTCGCATAGTTGACCTAACCAATGTACATTCGGCGCGTGAGTCGTAACGGTGTCGGTGCGCCGTCGGCGTCCGCGCCGTCGGCGCATCCTGGCGTCTTGATCGCCGTCCTCTCGGCAGCCGGCATCAGCGTCTCGTTGATGCAGACGCTCATCATTCCGCTGATCCCCGAACTACCAAACTTGCTGAACACCAGCCCATCCAACGCATCGTGGGCGATCACGGCGACGCTGCTGACGGCGGCGGTGGCGACGCCGGTGTTCGGCCGACTCGGGGACATGTACGGGCCGAAGCCGGTGCTCGTGGCCTGTGCGCTGATGTTGATCGCCGGATCGCTGATCGCGGCGTCGACGAGTGCGCTGATTCCCCTGATCGTGGGGCGAGGACTACAGGGCTTCGGCATACCGATCATCCCGCTCGGCATCAGCGTGCTCCGGTCGTGCGTGCCGGCCGAGAAGGTCGGCAGTGCAATGGGTTTGATGAGCGCGTCGCTGGGCGTCGGGGGTGCACTGGGGCTGCCGCTGTCCGCGGTGATCGCCCAGCACTACGACTGGCACGTGTTGTTCTGGTTCTCCACTGGGCTCGGTGTCCTGGCACTGCTGATGTTCGCGACTCTGGTACCTCATGTCCCGCCCCGCTCGGCGGACCGGCTCGACCCGTTGGGTGCCGTGCTTCTGGCCGGTGGGTTGGTGACGTTGTTGATCGGCATCTCGAAGGGCCAGAACTGGGGCTGGGCGAGCGCACTGACGCTGTCGATGTTCGGCTCCTCGGCGGTGATCCTCGCGGTGTTCGGGTGGTGGGAGCTGAGGGTGTCGTCGCCGACGGTCGATCTCCGGACCACCGCCAGGCGGCCGGTGCTGACCACCAACGTCGCGTCGATCGCGGTTGCCTTCGGCATGTTCGCGCTGGCGCTGGTGGCGCCTCAGGTCCTTGAGTTGCCGCCGGAGACGGGGTACGGGCTCGGACAGTCGCTGCTGTGGACCGGGCTTTGGATGGCGCCGGGTGGGCTGGCGATGATGGTCACCTCGCCGATCGCGGCCCGCGTCGCCGGTGTGCGCGGACCAAGGTTCACGTTGGTGATCGGCTCGTTCATCATTGCGGGCGCGTACCTGTCCGGGTTGGTGCTGCTCGCCGCCCCGTGGCAGATCATGCTGCTCAACATCCTGGTGTCCGTCGGCGTCGGCTTCGCCTATGCGTCGATGCCCGCGCTGATCAACGCCGCGGTGCCGATGTCGGAGACGGCGGCGGCCAACGGCATCAACGCCCTCGCGCGGTCATTGGGTACCTCGATCTCGAGCGCCGCGATCGGCGCGGTCGTGGCGGGCATGACGATGTCGTTCGCCGGACACGAAATCCCGACACTGACGGGGTTGCGGGTCGCGATGCTGGTGGCCGCGGGTGCAGCCATCTTCGCAGCGGTGCTGGCGTTGCTCATCCCCGTGCCGGATCCGGCTGCTGTCGAGGCCGAACCGCAGACGGACTACGACGAACCGCCGTCCGTGAGCGCTCCCGGTCCGTGGTTGGAGCGCAGCACCTACCTGATGTGCGACCGCATCGACGAGGCGGGAGACGTCACGCTCGGGGAACTCGCCGACGAGTTCGCGATCGACGTCCCCACCGCCAGTCGTCACGTCGCCGCGCTGCTGCGCGAGGGGTTGGCGACAGGCGCGGGCCGCGGCGACTCGCTGTCGTTCTGGTTGACCCCGCGGGGACGGGACCGGCTGTACCAGGAGCGCGCCTACGGGCCGCGCTCGCACGCCCGGCAACACCCCGACGCGTACCGTTCAGAAGTCGCCGAAGGCGTGCGGTCCTAGCCGACGTTCGGGTCGAGTCCGTTGGTGCCGTTGATCGTCGCCCCGTTGGGTTGGCTGAGTCGCTGCACGAGGTCGCTCGCGATGACGTGCAGTCGAACGTTCTTGGCCTGGGATTCGCGGCGCAGCATGTCGAAGGCCTCGCTCGCGTCGATGCCGTGCAGTGCCATGAGCATGCCCTTGGCTTGCTCGATGGGCGCGCGGTTGACCAGCGCACCCTGAATCGTGTCGGCGACTGCGGTGGCCGACTTGTACCGCGCGAAGTCGCCGATGGTGCGGGACACCGTCGTGGTGAGCAGGTCGAGGACTTCCGCGTCGATGCTGTCGAACGCGGCGGGGGCGCGGCCGTAGAGATTGAACGAGCCGACCGACTGCTCATTGGTGAACAGCGGTGCCGCGAGGAAGCTGCGAACGCCTTCCGCGCGGGCCGCCTTGCAGAACCGCGGCCACCGCTCGTGGGCTTCCTCGGCATCCACCAGCACGACGGTCCCGGTTCTCGCGGCGTGGAGGCACGGACCCTCGCCGGCGTCGTACTGCTCGGTGTCGACCTTCAGCGTGCGCGCGTCGGTGTGGACGGCGGTGTAGGTACGGCCGCCCATGTCGATCGTGACGCCGGAACTGTCGGCGCCGTCGATGGCTTCGTGCGCGATCTCGACGAACTGCTGCAGCAGTTCCAGCAGGTCTTCCTCGTCGGAAACGCTGCGGCCGATGCGCACCAGCATTCGACCGAGCTCGGCAGGCGTCAGCTGGCCCGTGGTCGCGGCGGCGACCACCAGGTCGGCGGCCATTTCCGTGGCTTCGTCGGCCGAGTCGGCGCGGATCGAATTCTCGACGCGCGGATCGTCGTTCTTCATGTCGAATTCAGTGTGACACGTGCGCAGACACTGGGCTCGAATGTTTCCGGGTTACAGGCCGTACGCAGCCTTGACCTGCTTGGTCTGGAAGTGCTCGACGATGATGCCAAGCAACGGGATGGTCCCCGCCAGCAGGACGCCGACGGTTTTGGCGATGGGCCACCGCACCTTGACGGCGAGGTTGGCGGTGAAGAGTAGGTAGACGAAGTACACCCACCCGTGGACGACGCCGATCCAGCTCAGGCCGTGGACGCCGAACCCGTACTTCATCACCATCTCGTAGCACAGCGCGATGAGCCAGATGCCCGTCGTCCACGCCAACGTCCGGTATCCGAGCAAGGCCTTGCGGACGGCGTCCTTGGGTGTGGCGAGCGCCGGGTCGGAGGCTTCCGGCGCGTCGCTCGGCGCTTCGGGGTCGGGACTGCTCATGTGGTGGTCCTGTCGTCGGTTTCCGGGTCGGCGTTGGCGAGCTCGGCCAAGTAGGCGTTGTACTCGCGCAGCGCGGGATCGTCATCGGATTGCGTTGCGGGCCTAGGGCGTTCGGGCAACATGCCCTCGGGGAGTTCGGTGAGCTCGCCGCGATTGGCCCTCGGCGGCGGGGCCTCTTCATAGCGGACGAACTTGTAGTAGCCGTAGAAGCAGAAGGCGGCGAACATGGGCCACTGCAGGGCGTAGCCGAGGTTCTGGAAGGTGCCCGACGAGGACTCGTAACGGGTCCACTGCCACCAGGCCAAGGCCAAGCAGCCCCCTGCGGCCAGGCACACCAGCGCGATGAGCGCTGGTCTCCTACGCCGTGTAGTGGACATTCGTCCACGGTACCGCGCGGTCCTTGGGCCCGACGAAACCATCGAGCCTGGCTGTGTCGGCTTTGCGATAGACGGAGACGTCTCGCCTGGATGAGCGCGTCCAATGAATATCGAGGCTGTCGAGCGCGTTGGTGAACAACCCGATGATGTCCACGGATCGATTCGAGAAGTGGTAGCGGATGCTGCGTACGCCCCGGTCGTTGGCGACCACGCGGCAGCCGTCGCTGTGGATCAGCCCGCAGATGAACTCCTCGGTTTCGTCATCAACGATGGCTTGTTGCCACGGTTCGAGTGCAATACGCCGGCTGTGTTTCTTACCGGGGCCGTGCTGCGGGAACAGGCACGGCCAGTGCTTCGAGTACAGCGACACTTCGACGCAGTTCATGGGTCGCTTCATGACCTTTGCGTGCGCGCGATCGCGCAGTCATTCATGCCGGCCGCGATAAGTCGCCGCACCTCGTTGAACTCTTCCAACGACCTCACGTGACGCCCTCCCCGTTGGATGTAATCCCAAGGTAGGACGCACTACCGACAGTATTGACGTGTCGACAGCCAGGTACGATCGGCACTCTGCGCGAGTGTCGGAACTGGCAGACGAGATGGATTTAGGTTCCATTGCCCACTGGGCGTGGGGGTTCGAGTCCCCCCTCGCGCACTACACCGTTTGAGCCCCACCTCCCGTACGAATAGGGACCATCGTCGGGTGTGAAGAAGCGCACGACTTTTCGGCGGGCGATTTCTCTCGCCTTCTTCACACTCACGGGCGAAAGGCTGGCGCTAGTCGGTCGCGGCGACCAGTGAACGCAAGTGCACGTTGGGGTTGTCGCGCTGGAACCCCTCCAGGCGCCACTTGGTCGAGAAGATCGCAAGCATCACGCCGTCGGTGCGGGTCAGTACTTCGGTCGAATGCTGCCTGTTGACGAAGTCGGCATCCTCGGGAGCGACGATCCGCGCCACTGTGTAGGGCAGCGACTCCAGCTCGATCGGCGCGCTCAGTTCTCCTGCCATCCGATGGGTGGCCACCTCGAACTGCATCGGTCCGACGGCGGCGAACACCGGTGCCTGGTCGCCCCGCTTGTCGGACCGCAGCACCTGCACGACGCCCTCCTGCTCGAGCTGTTCGATCCCGCGCCGGAACTGCTTGTGCTTACTCGGATCGGTGCCACGCGCCACCGCGAAGTACTCCGGCGAGAAGCTCGGGATCGGCGGGTACTGCACCGGGACGTCGCGGTAGAGCGTGTCGCCCGGACGTAGCGCGCCCGCGTTGGCCAGCCCGATGACGTCACCCGGCCACGCCGTGTCGAGTGTGGACCGCTGCTGTCCGAACACCGACTGTGCGTACTTGGTGACGAATGGCTTCCCGGTCGTGGCGTGGGTCAGCACCTCGCCGCGCTCGAACGTGCCCGAGCACACCCGGGCATACGCGATGCGGTCGCGGTGGGCGGAGTCCATGCCGGCCTGGACCTTGAAGACGAAGGCGCTGAACGGCGAATCCGCGGGACGCCGGCTGCCGTCCACGTCGAGTTGTCCGCTGGGCGGCGGCGCGAGTTGCACCAGCACGTCGAGCAGCTGGTTGACCCCGAAGTTCAGCGCCGCCGAGGTGAACAGCACCGGCGTGGACTCGCAGCCGAGGAACGTGTCCCGGTCGTAGTCGGCGCCGTCGGCCTCGAGCAGTTCGGACTCCTCGACCGCGCGGTCCCAGTCGACGCCAGCGGCGTCCCCCGCGTCCTCGGGGCTGATGTGCTCCTCGGGTGCGGCCTTCGCGCCGCCCGCCGTGCGGGTGAAGCGGATGTAGTTCCCCGTGCGCCGGTCCAGCACGCCCTTGAAGTCGCCCGCGATGCCGACCGGCCACGTCAACGGCGTGGGACGCAGCCCGATCCGCGCCTCGATCTCGTCCATGAGTTCCAGGGGATCGCGGCCGGGCCGGTCCCACTTGTTGATCACCGTGATGATCGGAATCTGCCGATGGCGGCACACCTGAAACAGCTTGAGCGTCTGTGGCTCAAGGCCTTTCGCGGCGTCGATGAGCATCACCGCGCAGTCGACCGCGGTCAGGACGCGATAGGTGTCCTCGGAGAAATCCGCGTGGCCGGGGGTGTCGAGCAGGTTGATGACGCAGTCGCGGCCGCCCGATGCGTAGGGGAACTGCAACGCCGTCGAGGTGATGGAGATGCCTCTGGCCTTCTCCATGTCCATCCAGTCCGACACGGTGGCGCGCCTGCCCGCCTTGCCGTGGATCGCGCCGGCCTCGGTGATCGCGTTCGCGTGCAGGACGAGGGCTTCCGTCAACGTCGACTTGCCCGCGTCGGGGTGGCTGATGACGGCGAAGGTCCGGCGGCGTCGCGCTTCAGCGGAGATGCGTTCGGCAGCGCGCCCGACGGCGGCCGTCGAAACAGGGGAAGCGGTTTCAGTCATTTGCCTTCGATGATATTGGCGGTGGGCACGAATGCCGTAATCGCAGCGGGCCGGCGCCACGACGAGGGAACGTCCGGCAGGCGCGGCGACCTAACGATGAGCGGTCCTGAATCGGCTGCGGTACGCGCTGGGCGTGATGCCGAGCTCGCGGTGAAACAGACGACGCAGGGAGTCGCCGGATCCCATGCCCGTCCGCTCGGCGACCTCGTCAATGGAGGCATGTCCGCTGGTCAACATCGCGCAAGCAGCTTCAAGGCGGGTGTGGTCGATGAAGTGTTGAGGCGTGTGGCCGGTCTCGGCGAGAAACAGCCGGGAGAGGCTGACGGCCACTGATCCCGGCCGTGGCCGCGAGGCTGGACAGCGTGTGGTTGTGCGCGGGATCACTGGTGACGGCGTCCATGACGATGCGGACCACTGAGTTTCTGGCGGGGGGCGCCTCGAGTCGGACGCTGAACTGGGACTGGTCCCCAGGGCGGGCCATGAACACGACGAGATCCCTGGCGACGTCCCGGGCGAGCGCAGGTCCGTGGTCCTCTTCGATCAGCGACAAGCTGAGATCGATGCCTGCCGTGACCCCGGCGGAGGTGACGTAGTTGCCGTCCGTGACGAACAGCGCAGCGGAGTCGACGGCGACGGCGGGGAACCGCGCGGCGAGCTCGACGAGCGAGCTTCCAGTGCGTGGCCGCCCGACGACCGTCGAGCAACCCGGTCGCGGCAAGGGGGAACGCTCCTGCACAGATGGAGACGATCCGCCGACTCCGTTCGGCGAGGTTGCGAATCGCATCGACGAGCGCGGTGTCGGTGATGCTGGCCTGCCAGTTCGGAGTCCCCGGAACGAGCAACGTGCCGATCCGTGCGGGCAGGTCGTCGACGCCCATGTCGGCGCCGTGGCGGGCGCCGGAACTCGCCACCACGTCCGCGCCGCTGATGGAGGCGTGGGTGATGCGGTAATTGGCGCCGAGCGCATTGGCCGACGCGAACGCGTCGATGGGGCCCGTGACGTCGAGCATCTGAACGCCGTCGTAGAGCAACGCCACGACGTCGTGGGGTTCGAGGTCGTCGGATCTCATGGTGCTCCGATCGTCCGTCAGTCGGTGTCCACATGTGAGCGTTTCATGGCGTCAAGTGCACGGCGGAGCAGGTTGCGGTCGAGCGATAGTCGAAGCAGTCGGTCGGCAACTCCGCCGAGCCGGCTCGGGTCTTGAAGGGACGGTAATCATGACGGAGGTCATTGCGGGAGTGCGCATCCCGGACAGCGCATTGGCTCGGGAGGCCACGGAACTGATCCGGGACACCACCAACGAGTTGATCTTTCACCATTCACGACGGGTGTTCCTGTTCGGCAGTCTGCAGTCGGCGCCGTTGAAGATCCGGCCGGACGCCGAGCTGCTCTACGTCGCGGCGATGTTTCACGACACCGGACTCGTCTCGCCCTACCGCGGCTCCGTGCAACGGTTCGAGCTGGACAGTGCCGACACGGCGCGGGAGTTCCTGTCATCGCGCGGCTTCACCGCCGCCGAAACCGCCTTGGTGTGGACGGCGATCGCTCTGCACACCACCCCGGAAGTGCCGTACGGCATGGACCCGGTAGTCGCCGCGACGACGGCCGGCGTCGAAACCGATGTGCTTGGAATGCGTTTGGAGGCGATCGGGCCCGCCGCGGTCGAGGCGGTCACCGAAGCGCACCCGCGACCGAACTTCAAGGCCGAGATCCTGCAGTCGTTCACCGATGGTTTCAAGGACCGCCCGGACACGACGTTCGGCACTGTCAACGCCGACGTTCTGGAACACTTCCTGCCCGGGTTTCGTCGCATCGACTTCGTCGACGTGATCAAGAACTCCGCCTGGCCCGACTAGCGACTCGGCGGCCACAACACCGGAAAACCGCGACGTACGATCTCCTCCGATTCCCGACCGGACGTTCACCAGCCGAGGTTCGAACGCGTGCGGCCCCGTTAGCGCCGGAAGTCCTTCACGATGTCGCACGCCACCTGAATGCCGGTGCGGCCACCGAACTCCGGCTTCGGTAGGTGGTATTCGCCGTGCGTCTGCACGCCGGGCAACGCCGCCAGGGTGGCGATCAGCTTTCCGATTCCCTGCGGTGTCAGCAGCCCCTGAGCCGAGAGCGCCTTCACCAGTTCGGGGTTCGGGCTGCCGCCGCCGTAGCCGCCGATGAGCTGGGTCAGGAACGGCAGCCCCACCCCCGTGGTGGCCGACAGGATCGCGGCGCCTGCGGCTCCGAAGAGTCCGCCGAGCAGCGGGCCCACGATGCCGAGATACGAGGTGATGGCCGGGATGACGATGGACGCGCAGTAGACGACGAACGGAAGTTCGGTCTCGGCCTTGATGAACCACTCGTAGAACAACGGCAACAGCGTGTCGTCGGTGGTGCACGCGTACATGTCGAAATGCGTTGTGATCGACCAGGTTAGGTCGTCCACCCACTGTTGTGAGTCGTACCGGGCGATGCCCCAGCCCTTGGGGTCGTTGCCGACCTTGGTCGGCCCAGGGCAACGCGATGGGTCGCCGAACAGGATGAGACCGTTGATCCGAGAACGCAGCTGCTTGTACTTGCCGTCGTCGCCGTAGAGCTTGACGACGGCGCGCTTCATGCCGTCCGCGGACTGCGAGTAGCCGAAGAACCAGAATTCGACGTTCGGGTCGTTCAAGTCCGGGCAAGCGTCGATGAGCCGCTCGAGCTCGGCGGCCTCGGCGGTGATGACGTCGATGTACGACAGGCCCGGGTCACCGCCCATCAGACCGAGGTACCCGCCCTTTGGGTAGCCGACGGGCTGGTGGTTGAGATTGAACGCGCCCTTACAGAATTCGCCGGTGTCGAACGGCGGGCCCATCCACCAGTCGGCGCCGCTACCTGGCGCGCTGTACATCCAGATCGGGCGATGCGCCTCGCGGGTTTTCGCCTTGGGTTTGAGGTAGCCCGACTTGAGCGCGGTTACCTCGTCGAACCAGCCCGTGACGGGTAGTTCCGCGCGACGCTGGTACTCGCTGACGGCGCGTACCTCATCGTAGCCGTAATAGCCGTCGGGCTTGGCTGCGTAGGACTCGTACTTCTTCGCGAACCACTTGCCCCACGTGGTGATTTCGCCGTTTGTGTTTGCGTCGTTGCTTCCGAGCTTGTACGGAAGATGCTTTGGTGCCCCCATGTCATCACCATCCCACTTAATTACGCCGATGTCGACGACGAAATACGTGGTGAGCAGGGACCGCGGCCGCGCTAGATGAGCTGCTTGTCCGTCATCCACCGCATGATCGGCCACCCGACGAACACGGGCAGCCAACAGGTCAGCACCCGATAAAGCAACACCGATGGGACGGCGACGGCGGCGGGCACGCCGAAGGCCGCGAGCCCGCCGATCAACGCCGCCTCCACGGCGCCGACGCCGCCTGGGGTGGGAGCCGCCGAGGCGAGCGTTCCGCCGATCATCGTGACGATGGTGACCGTGACGAACGAGGTGTCGCCGCCGAATGCCGAGATGCTCGCCCATAGGGCCAGCGCCCCGCTGAGCGTCGTTGCCGCACAGCCCAGCACGATCAGCCCGAGCCGCTTGGGCTCGTGCGCCAACTCGACCAGGTCGGTCCCGACCTCCTTCAGCCGCGGCCGCACTGCGGTACCGAGCCATCGTCGGGCCTTCGGTAGGAAGAGGAACGTACCCACGACGCCGAGGGCCGCGCCCGCGATGAGATACAGCACGGTGGCCGACGGCACGAAGGACGCCAAGTTGGCGGACACGCCCATCGCGGTGCTGAAGAAGATCAATAGCAGCACGTGGGTGATCACCTGAACCGACTGCTGCAGCGCGACCGCGGTCGTGGCGCGCAGCGCGCCGAGTCCGCTCTTCTGCAGGAATCGGGTGCTGAGCGCGAGGCCGCCGACACCTGCGGGAGTGGTCGTGGCGGCGAACTTGTTGGCTACCTGCATGATCAAGAGGTTTTGGTAGCTCACATCCTCTGAGGCGCTCGCCCATAACGACGTCGCCGAGCCGACATAGCCGATGCCCGACACCGCCAGCGCAAGCAGCGCCCACCACCAGTTGGCCGAGCGCAGTTCTGAGAAGAACGCAGGCACCGTGCTGATGAACGGATAGGCGACGTAGACCAGCGCGACCAGCAGCACCAGCTGAATGAGCTGGTTGCGGTTGAATCTGGTGATCGTCTCGGACCGGATCTCGTCGGCCCCGGTGCGCCGCTTCACTTCGTCGCGCGCTGCCGACATCATGCCCTTCGCGTCATCTACTGACCGTCGAAGGCGTTGGGGGAGTGCTGATTTCGTCAATCGCCGCGATGCGGTCAGGACTTGCTCCCTGCCGAACGTGCCGATCGCAGCGGTGACCGCGGGTTCGGCTCCGTACAGTGCGGTAGTCGTCACCAGCAGCTGAGCGATGTCCGATTGGAACCGGGCCGCAGATGCCCCGTACTCGGCTTCGGCGAAGCCACCGAAGAGCACCTCGCCGTCCTTGACGGTGATCTCCTTGGCGCGTAGGTCCCCGTGTGAGATGCCGTGCGAGTGCAGCACTCCGAGCGCTTCCCACACCCGGTCGACTGGCACGTCGTCCGAGCTCGTGTCGATCCCGATTCCGGACGGCGGCGTGTGCGCGCGCATGGTCCAACCGCGCTCGAGTGAGGTCATCGCCACGGTCGAGGTGTTGGCGACGCCGACGTCGCCGATGGCGATCGTCATCAGCGCCTGGTGCTCAACGGCGCGACGCATCGACACATGCAGGGGAGCCGTCTCGTCGGCACGCAGCCGAAACCACCGCCACAACTGCCGCACCGCTCCGCCGCTTCGTTGATTCGGTCCGTACAGTTCGACGACGGCGGGAGTCCCGCCTTCGGCACACTCCGTCGACAACACCAACGGTCCTGGCCCCGCCGGCCGAACCACCGTCATGGCCGACACGTGACACTTGCGCCGCGCCAACGCGCGCACCGCACCCCCGAGCGGCACCTCGAGCGCGGGGGTTCCGACGACGAGCACGGTCAACGCGCCGACGAACCAGCCGACGGCCAGTCCGAGCAGCGACCGGGCGGGTACCACCGCGCTGACGACGAGGTGAATCGGGACGAACGCCAACAGCAGCGCCCACCACCAGCGCCGCCACCGCGACGGCAGCCATGGGCCCGACACCGTGAGCACGGCGGCGAGCAACGCGATCCAGCGCGGATCGTCGAGGAACTGGGACAGTAGCGTGTTGAGGCGCTCGGAAAGGTCGAAATGCCAACGCGGAGCTGCGATCCCGGTGCTCGTGATGGACAGTGCGAGTACGGCCAGCACCCCGGCCGCCGCGTAGGCGGCCAGTAGTCGCCAGTGCCTGCCGACGATCAGTCCGATCAGGATGACGAACGGCAGCGCCAGAATCGCGATGCCGTAGGCGAGGTAGACCAGATTCGACTGGGTGGGCGTCAGCACGCCGACGATGCGTGAGATCGACTTCTCGAGCCCGACCCAGTCATTGCGGGTGACCAGCGAACTGGTGACGATGAGGGCCAGGAACGCTGCGGCGAAGGCCACTCGGATGATGTCGTTCGTGCGGCGATGCAATGGCTGCAGCAAGCGGCCCGAAACGGTGATGTCCCGGCCGTCCACGCGCATGTCCCAAGCATCCTAGGCAAAGGCGGAAAAGCCCCGTTGAATCGCCGTGGTCAGGCCGGGAGCGCCGTCGCGGAGCCGCCGTGCTCAGCCGGCGACCGCGGGCCGCAGGAAGTCTCCGGACACGGTGAGCGCGGGTGCCGAGGTGTCGCCGCCGACCACCAGCGTCGCGAATGCGATGTCACCGACGATCCCGGCGAACCAACCGTGTGAGTGGGTGTTGTCGCCGAACTCGGCGGTGCCGGTCTTGCCGCCGAGCCCCGGGACGTCGCGCAATGCGGTCGCGGTGCCGTCGGCCACGGTTTGCAGCATCATTGTGCGGAGTTCGTCGGCGACGGCAGGCGGAATCTGTTCCGACGGGGTGTCGGCCGTGGTCTTCTCGTCGACGACCAGCGTCGGGGTGATCGTCGACCCGTGCCCCAGGCTCGCCTCGGCGACGGCGAGTCCGAACGGGCTGACGGTCACGGTGCCCTGGCCGATGCCGTTCTCGACCTTCTGCGCCGGGTTGTCGGCGTCGGGCACGCTGCCGGTGATGGTGGTCAGGCCGGGAACGGTGAAGTCGACGCCGATCCCGAACATCTTCGCGGCCTTGGGGAGCGCATCGGCGGGCAGCTTGTCCGCGAGCACGGCCATCGTCGTGTTGCAGGAGCGTGCGAATGCCGTCGTCAAAGGCACGGTGCCCAAGTCGAATTCGTCGTCGTTGGGGATGGTGCGGTTCTCGACGGTGACGTGACCCGGGCACTCCTGCGGGGAGTCCGGCGTCGCCAATCCGGCTTGCAGGGCAGCGGCGGTGGTGATGGTCTTGAACGTCGATCCCGGCGGGTAGATCCCCGAGAAGGCAATCGGCCCTTGGCCGTTGGCGGCGACATTCTGGGCGGCGGCGAGTATCCCGCCGGTGCTGGGGGAGATGGCCACGATGACGGCGGCCCGCGGCTCGGTGGTGACCGCCTGCTGCGCGAGGAGTTGAAGGCGGGTGTCCAAGGTGGTGCGGATCGGCTTGACGTCACCCGGCGGCGTGGATGCGAGTTCGTCGGTCGGCTGGCCCTTGTCGTCGACGAGGTTCACCGACCAGCCCGCGGCCGCGTCGATCGTCTTCTGCCAGATGTCCGCCAGGCCGGCGATGGCGGGGGACGACAGGTCGGGGTTCGCAGTCAGCAGCGCGCCCTGCTCGGAGACGGTGACGCCGGGAATCTGCGTGAGTTGGTCGCGGACGACCGCGAGGTCGCCTTCGCGCAGCTTGATGATCGTGACGAGGTCGTCCTGGGTGCCGCCGAACTGAGCGTTGATGGAGTCGGCAGTGATCGAGGAGTCGAACTGTTGCAGCAGCGGCGCCAGGGCAGGCGCAGAGTCGAGGTGTGCCCGCGCCAGGTTGACCACGCCGACGGTCTGCCAGGTCAGAAGCGGCTGACCGTCCCGGTCGACAACCGGGGTCAGGAAGTTCTTGTCGTCGCTGTACTGGAACGTCTGTCCGAGGCCGAGCTTGGGGTGCAGGTCGGTCGGGGACCACTGGACGTGCCAGTCGTCGCCGGACTTCGTGGCCGCCGCTGTGGCGTCGTAGCGCAGCGTGCGGTCGGGTCCAAACGTCCACGTGTAGTTGAGCTTGGCCGTGGCCTTGTCGTCGCCCTTGTCGCTGATGTCGGTGACGCCCACGGCGACCGACGCGTTCTTTCCCATGCCGTCGAACATCGACGTGATGATTGGATTTGCCGCCGACGCATCGTCGGTGCTCGTCGCCGCGGCGGTGGCGTCCTTGCGGCCCAGCGCGTCGGCAAACGCGTGGAACGCGTCCTCCGGCGCGCTACCGAAGAACAGCGAACAGCCAGTCGATCCGAGGAGCAGGACACACAACAGGATCCAGAGCGCGCAACGTCGAGTCATGACGCTTCGACGGTACTAAAGCCGCCCGTCGGCCGTCGGGGCTGCCGGTGCCGCCCAACGGAACCGAGCTCGAAGCCGGGTGACCGCGGGTCCCGACAGGGCTGACGCCGCGTCAGCGAATGGTGTCGTAGTCGAACAACGCGCCGCGGATGAGGAGTTTCAGCGCGCGCACCGTGGCGTGATACTGCTCGGCAGGCGCCGTCGCGCCATATTCGACGAGTCCTCTCATCAGCACGTAGATCGCGTTGGCGGCGCTGTGGGGGTCGGTCTGCGGACTGAGTGTGCCAGCCGCGGCGGCGTCCTCGATGATTCCGAGCAACACGTTGCGCAGCACCGTGAACATGGTTTCGCGGTCCTGGGCGATGCGGAGGTGCGGAGGCCCCTCGACGCGTATGGCGCGGTCGAACGCGGCGATGAACGGGTGGTCGCGCATCATCTGATCGCATTCGTCGAGTACGGCCATGAAGCGGTCGAGCACGTTGCCGTCTGTCCGCGCGGCCTCCGCCAGTCGTGGGACAGCGGTGTCCACCAGCTCGGTGTACGTCGCCATGATCAACGCGGACTTGTTCGGAAAGTAGTGGTAGAGGCTGCCGCCGGTCATGTTCGCGACCCGGGCGATCTCTCGGATCGTCGCACGGGAGTAGCCGACCTCGGCGACGCAACGCATGGTGGCCTCGAGAATGCGTTGCCGTGTCTTGTCGCCACTCGCCCCAGCCGGGCGGCCGAGCGTCGGCGACGTGGTCGACAAGAGTTTCTCCAGACTTCCCGGGTTTCCCTGAGTTTCGCACGTCCAGCCGCAGCCTTCTTGAAATTAATCAAACAACTGTTTGATTCGTGCTAGCGTCGGGCTGGGCCATGGGTGGCCTTCCGCGCCGCCTGCCTAGCGTGACGCCATCGGGGACAGGGAGTGCCAATTGACGTGTGATCCGACGCAGCCACCCGCCGACGTCGCCCGCGGCGCGAGACGGGCGTGACCATGATCGATGAACAGGTGCAGACGCTGCTCGACCGCGACGGCATCCGCGAGTGCATCACGCGTCTGGCGCGCGCCGAGGACCGCCGCGACGCCGCGCTCCTGCGAGCCGTCTGCTGGCCGGACTTCACGTGCGACCACGGGATCTCGGCGGGCACGCTCGACGACTATCAGTCGTGGGTGGTGCCAGGATCCGCTGCGATACCGGTGACGCAGCACGCCCTGGGGCAGAGCTTGATCGACGTGCACGGCGACGCGGCGGTCGTCGAAACCCACGTCACCGCGTACCACCGGATGGTGGGCGACGGCGGTGCGAACGACGGCGTCATCGGGGGCCGCTACCTGGACCGGATGGAGAAGCGTGACGGTGAATGGCGCATCGCGCACCGCACGATGGTCTACGACTGGTACCAAGAACTCGGCGCGTCGTTCGACTGGTCGCAGGGTCTGATGGGCGCGCCGCTGCCCGAGCGCTACCTCGGTCGCGCAACGGGTGACCTCAGCGAGGCGTTTCTCCGTGACATGGCGTTCGGTCGGTAGGGGGTGACGAAATGGGAAGCCTCACTGGCAAGGTCGTGGTAGTCACCGGCGCCAGCCGCGGCATCGGCAAGGGCATCGCGTTGGCGTTGGGCTCCGAGGGCGCCACCGTGTACGTCACCGGGCGCACCGTCGCCCCCGGATCCTCAGACCTCCCCGGCACGGTCGGCGATACCGCCGCGGGTGTCGATCAGCGCGGCGGGGTCGGTGTCGCAGTACCGGTCGACCACGCCGACGACCAGCAGGTCGCGGCGCTGTTCGACAGGGTTCGGCGCGAGCAGGGCCGGTTGGACATCCTGGTGAACAACGCGTTCGCACTTCCCGACGACCTGACCGAGCCCAGACCGTTCTGGGAGAAGCCGCTGTCGAACTGGGAGATGGTCGAGGTCGGGGTCCGGTCGAACTTCGTCGCCGCCTGGCATGCGGCTCAGCTCATGGTCCCGGAGCGCTCCGGATTGATCGTCGCCATCTCGGGCTACGTCGGCGTGACGTACACCTACGGCGTGGTGTTCGGGCTGTGCAAGTCGGCCGTCGACAGGATGGCACGCGACATGGCCATCGAGCTTGCGCCGCACGGCGTCTCGTCGCTGTCGCTGTGGCAGGGCCTGACGTTCACCGAACGCGCCGAACGGGAGCTCGCCCGCCACCCGGAGCTGACGCGGCGCACCGTCACCGACCCCGCCGTCGGGTGTTCGACCGAGTTCCCGGGCCGCGTGATCGCGGCGCTGGCAGGCGATCCGGACATCATCAAGATGTCGGGCGGTACGTTCATCGCCGCGGAGGTCGCCGAGGCGTACGGAATCACCGACGTCGACGGCAGCACCGTCCCATCGCTGCGAGCGCAACGTGGCTCGCCGATCTGGCGTCCGATTCCGGAGGTCGCGCGTGAACCTTGACCGTCAAGCCCGGGTCGATCGGATGCTCGATCGCCAGGACATCCTCGAGTGTCTGCAGTGCTTCACCCGCGGCATCGACCGCTTCGACCGCAAGGTCTTCCTGTCCGCCTTCCACGCTGATGCCGTCGTGGCCGCGGGCGATTTCGTCGGCAGCCCAACGGATCTCTACGACTGGGCACGAGCGATGCACGACGAGGGCCAGGTGGCAACCATGCACAACTTGCTCAACTTCCGGTGCGAGATCGACGGCGACTCCGCACACACCGAAACGTACTACCTGTTCGTCGCCCGCAACCGCGACGAGACGAACTGGACCGCAGGAGGACGCTACCTCGACCGACTCGAACGGCGGGCCGGGGAGTGGCGAATCGCCATGCGGACCAACACGATTGAGTGGTCGGGGATGGTGCCCACCATGGCGTTGCCGTTCGCCGGCGTACCCGACATTCACGGCAACGGCGCTCCGTCGCGCACCACCGCCGACCCGTCATATCAGCGGCCGTTGGTCAACCGGCGAGCGCGACACGATCCGCGCAACACCCCCTGAGTCTCGGCCCTCGATCAATTCGTGGGCGCGGCCACTGGCCCGGTTTCAACGGGATTGCGTCAGCGCAGGGTGAACCCGGCATCGAGCGGCCACGAGGTACCGGTGATGAACTTACCTGCGTCGGACACCAGCCAGGCCAAGGCGGCGGCGATCTCCTCTGGCTGCAACAGCGCGATGGGTAGGGCGTTGCGCTGGGAGGTGAGCCATGGATCTCCTGCGGCCGCCAGCGCAATGGTGGTGTCGTTGATGATCATGTCGGTGGCGACGCCGCTGGGGTGGATCGTGTTCACCCGGATCGATTGCGGAGCGAGCTGGCTTGCCCAGCCCTGCATGAGCGCGACCAGCGCCCGTTTGGACGCGGCGTACGCCTGCAGTCCCGGACGGTCGGTGCCCGAGGCCTTGAGCCCCTGTGTCGAACTGGTGAGCACGATGGACCCGCCGCGTCCCCCGGCGACGAGGGCTGGGATCGCTGCATCGACGGTGTTCCAGACGCCGATCAGATTCACCTCGACGATGTCGCGGAACGTCCGGCGCGGATCGTCACTGTCGGTTACTCGGATGATGCCTGCGTTGGCGATGACGATGTCGAGCCTGCCGAATTCCCGAAGCCCGTCGGCAACCACGGCGTCCATCGCTTCGGCGTCGCGTACGTCGGCCTGGCGCGCCAGGATCCGACGACCCTGGCGCTCAACCAATTTCGCCGTCTCAGCCAGATCCTCGGCCGTAGCGCCCGGATAGTCGGTGGATTCGAACTCCGCGCACACGTCGACGGCGATGATGTCCGCGCCCTCGCCTGCCAGCTTCACTGCGTGCGCCCGGCCCATCCCGCGTGCGGCACCGGTGATGAAGGCCACCTTGCCATCGAGCGTGCCCACCATCACGCCTTCGGGAAGTTGACGTCCTTGGTGACCGCCTCCCATTGGTCGATGGACGCGCTCAGCTCGGTGAGCTTGTCGCGCACGGCCTTCAGTACGTCGCGTCCGAGGAGCAGTCGCAGGGGTGGTTCGTCGAGGGTGGTCACCATCAGTACGGCTTCTGCCACCTTGCGCGGATCGCCGGGCAAGTGATTGGCGAACTCCTTGATCATGGTCTTGCGGGTGCCCACGTTCTCGTCGTAGTCGCCGATGGGAGTGGACGACTCCTGCATCGACCGGGCTGCCCAGTCGGTGCGGAATGCGCCCGGCTCGATGGCCGTCACCTTGATACCGAGCGGTCCCACCTCCTTCGACAACGCTTCCGTCAACGCCTCGAGGGCGAATTTGGTCGACGAGTAGTAAGCGTTCGGCGGATTCGCCACCAAGCCGGTCATCGACGAGATGTTGATGACGTGACCGGACTTTCGAGCGCGCATGGCCGGTAGCACCGCCTTCAAGGTGTCCACGACGCCGAAGTAGTTGGTATCGAATAGTTTTCGTACCTCCGCGTCGTCGCCCTCCTCGACCGCCGACATGTACCCGTAGCCGGCGTTGTTCACCAGGACGTCGATGCCACCGAACGCCGTCTCCGTCGCGGTGACCGCGGCGGTGATCTGATCGCGGTCGGTCACGTCGAGGGACAGTGCGAGCGCGCGGTCCCCGAAGTCGTCGACGAAATCTGCGACGGCTTCCTGCTTGCGAGCGGTCGCTGCGACGTAGTGGCCGGCTTCCAATGCGGCGCGGGCAATCTCGCGACCGATGCCGGTGGAGCATCCGGTGATGAACCAGCGGGCCATGTCAATTCGTCCCTTCGGGTAGCCGGCGTAGGTATGCGGCGCGGCGGTCGGCCAGCTGGGTCGCCCGTTCCTGCGCGGATACCCGGTGCAGCGTCGGCACCTCGGCATCGAGGTCATCGAGCTTCACGACCCGCCCACGCGCACCGAGGTCCTCCGTCGGTCCGGCTGGGCCGAATTCGGCCATTCGCAGCGTCAGGATGGCCTCGTTGAGTCCGTCCGAGTCGATCCAATTGGCCACTTCCGGATCGGTGGGCGAGATGACGTAGGTGTAGGTGCCGTCCTCGTTGGCCACCGACTGCGCCTTGTTGAGGCTGCCGGTGCGGTCGACGAGATCCAATGTGGTGCCCCAGATGTTGCTCAGCGGCACGGTGAAGTACTCCGCCCCGCCGTCGCTGACGTCCACGACGAATGCCTCGCTGGGTTCGAGTTCGAAACGGCCCATCACGTACACCTGGTTGCGCATCGCGCCCACCTTGTCAGCCGACCAGGCGAGGTTGAACTCGTTGGGCGGCATCTTGTAGACACCGTGGCTGAGCTTGCCGGTGAAGTTGGCGAAGTACGCCATCATGTCGGCGGTGGCGTCGGCTTGTTCGTCCCGCGTCCGGGCCGGAGTCGATGGGGCTGCACCAAGTCTTTCCACCGTCAGGTGATTCGGGTCGTCGCGGTCCCAGTTCAGCAGGACGTCCCGGATGTAGAACTCGTGTGCCGCGGGTGTGGTCTGCACGTGGTTGGGTCGCCCGCCCGCCGGATCGGAGTCGACGGTGATGGTGAACGAACCGTCCGACTCCACTTCCATCGTGCGGCCGTTGAGCACGGCGACGGTGCCCATGTTGGCGTCCCACAGCGTGAAGTAGTTCTCGGTCATACGATGCGCGCCGACGCGGCCGCGGATCTCGTAGCGCTCGTCACCCGAGATCGGGATCACCCGGTAGACGCTGTCGGGATTGTCGATCCCCCAACGTGATCCGGGGATCGTCTGGTCACCGACTGGGTGACCCAGCCGGGTGATGCAGCTGACCTTGGGACGCAGCTTGTCCTGGTTGGACGACCACACCGCCGCGGAGAACATCACCTCGGCGAACGCGTCGTCGAAACACGACCGCATCGCGTCTGACGCCTTGGCCCGTTCGAGCCAGGTCTCGGCGACACTGCGGTAGGCCGCCTTGACCGTCGGGTGCGTGGTGAGTTCGAGCGCCGCCAGTTCCTGTTCGTGTTGCGACGACGTCGCTACCGGGTTGCCTGCATCTTCGGACATTACGTCCTCCTCGTCGGTTGGCGGGTGGAGCGGTATCGCGCGTTGTACGCCGCGAACCGGTCGTCGATTTGGGCATCGCTGAGCCCGAAGTCCGTTGCGGTGTAAGGCGGTCGGGGAAGTTCGCGCGGGCGCTCGACGAGCCACCGCCGCATCGCCGACTCCGCGTCGGAGGTCAGCGGAACCCCGATCGCGTCGTACACCCGGGACACTTGGCCGATCGGATCGGCGACTGCGTCGGCGAACTCGATGTCGGTGCAACGCGCCGTGTCGTCGGCCCAGCTCGCGCGGGTGGCCATCGCCCGGTCGTTCGTCCAGCCCATTCGCGCCAGCCACTCGGCACCGACGCGGGCTCGATCCACGCGGTCGGAGTGCATGGCATGAAGGGTGGCGTTGAGGCTCGCGCCCGACGGGATCGTCTCGCGGGGGTCGCGGTGCATGTGGACGACATGCAGGTCGGGGAACTGGGCGCGCAGCACGTCGAGGTAGCCCAAGTGCGCAGGCGACTTGAGCACCCACCGCTGGGCGGTCTGACCGCCGGGTCGCTCCCCAGCTTGGGCCGCCCGACGCCGCTTCTGCCACTGGAGGAACTGCAGCATCCGATGCAGATATTCATAGGCCGGCGTGAAGTCCTGATCATCGATCCAGGCGCGGTACTCGGGTAAGTGCGCGCCGGATTCGGGCACGTGCGAGAGGAACGCGTCCGACAGGAAGACGATCTCCTCTTCGGGCTCACGGGCATACATCGGGTGAATCGCGAACAGTTCGGGGGCCAACTCGCGCGACGTCGCCTCGCGCTTCTCGCTGATGACGATGCGGGGATCCTCTGCGCCGTCGGCCGACCACGTGTAGTCCAGTTTGGGTGCGACCTCCACCACCTCCCACCCGTAGGCGCAGTGGAAGCGCGTATCGGCGGCCAGCAATCGTTGCAGCAGTGTGGTGCCGCTGCGCATCATGCCGACCACCACGACGGGCGCAACGACGCGCTCCCGCATGATGTCCGGATTTCGCCTGATCCACTCCTGTGAACGCAGCCGCATCCGCAAGCTGTGCACGAGTCCCGACCGCAGGATGTGCGCGCCGATGTCGTTCAGATCGGCGGCGGCGTAACCGTCGGCGAGCACCTTCAGCGGTTCGTCGAAGGGCAACGGGCCCCAGTCCTGCAGCCCCTCCTTGAGCTCTGCTGAGTTGGTGAGTGCTTCCGCGTCGAAGGGGTTGGCCACTTCGTCAGAACTTCAGGTGGTGGCTGGTGTCGCCGATCTGGTCGACGAACATGATGCGGGTGTCGAACCACCAGGTTCCGTCGATGCGGTGGAACGTGTCGCGGTAGTGGCCCGTAATGATGATCTGCAGCGGCAGGTCCGGAGTCGCCTGGGTGACGCAGTAGTACGCACTGCCGTGCGCGGTGCCCGCATCCTCGTCGACGTCGATGCGAACGTTGCTGGTCAGGTGCTTGGTCTTGGGCGTGCCGTCGTCGTACAGCCGGGTGGCCATGTCGTACATCTGGCGTACCCCCTTGGTACCGGCGAACACGGTTTCCGGCGGCCCGTCCTCCATGCCGCAGATCCGACCGTGCTCGAACAGGGCGGCGACGCCGTCGAGGTCGCCCCCGTCGAGGCGTGCTGCGTAGTCGTAGATTAGGTTCTCGATCTGGCGGGCGCTGTCGGTCATCGGGGCGGTATGGCGCGCAAAGGGATGTCGGTAGATACGGCCGGAATTGCTGTCATTTGTCGGTAGACAACCAGCCCGAATGTGTCATGTCAACGTTTTGTCCGGAGTTGGCTGGCGGGAGGTAGCTCAGCCGCGCGCGAGCGCCCATCGGATACCGCCGACCAGCGTCCGTCCGGCCAACCGGACCGCCGTGGTCTCCACTGGCGGCAGGTAGGGCAGCCGCAGCGGCAACCTCGCCCAGGCGGGCAGCATGGCGACCGAGGTGGCGGCCAGTAGTCCGTACGGCGGTCGCGCCAGCAGTGGCAGCGGCGGGGTCAGTAGCAGGAACCTCGCGGCCTCCCTGGCGGCGGGCGTGCTTCGCAGCTCGGGGCGGAAGGCCGCCATCCGCTGGGCCAACTCGGCTTCGCTGCGCGGCGGATCGACCACCCCCAGCGCCTCGGCTACCCGCGCCGTGTCGGCGACGTAGCCGTCGCGGCCCTGCCGGTCCAGCGGTGCGGCACCGTAAAGCTGATGTGCGAGAAGGAAACTCTCCACCTCGGCGATGTGCACCCATTCCAACAGGTGCGGGTCGGACGCTTCGTAGGCCCGCCCGTCGGGAGCCGTGCCGTGCACGCGCCGATGTATGCCACGCACCTTGTCGACGGCCCGCTGGGCGTCCTCTTCCGGCCCAAATGTGGTGACCGCGAGGAACGTGCTGGTGCGCTGCAGTCGGCCCCACGGATCTCCCCGATAGTCCGAGTGTTCGGCGACGCCCGCCATCGCCAGGGGATGCAGAGACTGCAGCAGCAGGGCCCGCAGTCCACCGACGAACATCGACGCGTCGCCGTGCACCCGCCTGATCGGGCGGTCCTCGGCGAACCAGCGCGGTCCAGGGGTCTGGTGGATGCGGGCACGGTTGGCCGGACCGTCGGGACCCGCCACCATGCCGAACAGTCGCTGGCCCAAGCCATCACGCACACTCGTCAACCCGGGGAGCGTCACAGAGCGACAGTACGCCGGACGACGCGGCCGGCGCCGTCACCGTCAGCGACCAATTCTTGTCGACGCTCACCAACTCCGGAGTGTCCTACGCGGACCCGAACATGGCCGTGACCATGGCTCAGTCCATCTGCCCGCTCCTTTCGCAGCCGGGCGGAAACTTCGTCGCCGTCGCGTCACAAATGGGCGGCACCAACGGGATCTCGCCGGCATGGCCAACTTGTTCACGAGCATCGCCATTTCGATGTACTGCCCGAGCATGATGGCGTCGCTCGCGAGCGGACGCAGTCTTCGCGATAGATTCCTCCCAGCTTTTCTGACAGGCCACCACAGCTCCCATCACGCGGGTTTGACGGCTACGTTTCAGACATCGCAATCGGGAGGTGCGGGCATGGCGACGTTGGTATCCCTGAACGTCGGGCTGCCCAAGGACGTCGCGTGGAAGGGCAGGACCGTTCACACCGGCGCCTGGAAGGCGCCGGTCGATGGCCCGCGAATGGTGCGCCGGTACAACGTCGACGGTGACGGCCAGGGCGACCTCGGTGGGCACGGCGGCGAGAACCGAGCGGTCCTGGTGTACCAGGTGGACTCCTACCGGTACTGGGCCGCCGAGTTCGGCCGCGACGATCTCTCGCCCGGCCACTTCGGCGAGAACTTCACCGTCGACGGACTACCGGACGACGAGGTTTGCGTGGGCGATCGGTACCGGATCGGCGACGCCGTGTTCGAGGTCACCCAGCCGCGAGTCACGTGTTACCGCGTCGGCATGCGCATGGGGGTGCCAAACATGGCCTCGCTCTTGGTCGCTCACCATCGCGCCCGGCTTCTATCTCCGGGTGTTGGCCGAGGGCGAGGTGGCGGCAGGCCAGGAAATCGTGAAGGTCGCCTCGGGCCCCGAAGCGGTGACCGTCGCGGAAGTCGACGCGCTGCTCTACCTTCCCGGGCATTCGCGCGATGCCCTCGAGCGCGCACTGCGGATCCCCGCCCTCAGCCCGGGATGGAAGACCTCGCTGGAGAGCCTGGCAAGGCAGGCCGACGCTCCGGAGGGAGCTTCGGGCAACACCGGATTGACCTCTGCGGCGACCAGTCCGCCGCCCGCGTGGACCGGCTTTCGGCCGTTGGTGGTCACCGGGCTCCACGACGAGAGCGATCACGTCCGGTCGCTGTCGCTGGCGGACCCCGACGGGCGGCGGCTCCCGGAATGGCTGCCGGGTCAATCGATCACGGTGCGACTGCGGCCCGACGACGGCCAGACCGCCGTCATCCGCAACTACTCGCTGTCGAACGTGCCGGACTCCGGTGCCTACCGCATCGGCGTCAAGCGGGAGCCGAACGGCCGCGGCAGCGGATACCTCCACGCCCGGGTCGCGCTCGGCGACGTGCTCGACGTCGCGGCGCCGCGGGGCACGTTCTTCCTCGCCGACGGCGACCGCCCGGTGGTCCTGCTGTCCGCCGGGGTCGGCATCACCCCGGTGCTGTCGATGTTGCACGCGCTCGCGGAGTCGGGTTCGCCGCGCGAGATCTGGTGGTTGCACGGCGCCCGCAACGGCTCGGAGCATCCGTTCGCCGCCGAGAGCCGCGAGCTCCTGAACCTGTTGCCCAACAGCCATTTCCACGTCTTCTACAGCCGTCCGTCCGCGTCGGACGAGGTCGGCGTGCATTACACGGAGACGGGACGACTGTCGGTGGAGGCGTTCGATGCGCTCGGGCTGCCGCGGGACGCCGAGGCCTACCTGTGCGGTCCGGCCGACTTCATGTCCACGCTTAGTGCAGGCCTGGTCGGAGTACGGGCTCGACGCTGCGCGCATCCACAGCGAGACCTTCGGCGCCGCAGCCGCGCTCACGCCCGGCATCGCCGCAACGCCGTCGGGGCCACCGCATCAACCGGCCGGTCCCGCCGGGCCGGGGCCCGACGTCGGCTTCGCCCGCAGCGGCCTCGTAGTGCCGTGGGGACCGCCGTACGACAGCCTGCTCGAGTTCGCCGAGGCGTGCGACGTGCCGACCCGGTGGTCGTGCCGAACGGGCGTGTGCCACAACTGCGAAACGGCGATACTGTCGGGTTCCGTCCGATACGACCCCGAGCCGCTGGAGCCGCCCGCGGACGGGAACGTCCTGATCTGCTGTTCGACTCCGACCGACGCCGTCGTGCTCGACCTGTGACCGCTACCCGAGTTTGAAGCCGGTGTAGCCGCCCGCGGCGATCTCGTCGCAGCGCCGTCGGTATTCCGGGATGCCACCGGAGTAGCCCATGTACATCCGCTTCTTGCCCGGCACGTTGCCGCCGTTGTACCAGGAGTTGCACGACGGGTGGACCAGCACGGTGGCCGCGACGATCGACGTGGCGTGCTCGATCCACTCCTGCTGCGCCGACGGCAGCGCTTCGATGCTGCGGTGGCCGTTCGCTCGTAGATACGTGATGCAGTCGGCAATCCATTCCACGTGTTGCTCAAGGGCGGCAACGAAATTCGACGCGGCCGAAGGGCTGCCCGGGCCCTGAACCGTCAGCAGGTTCGGGAATCCGGCGACCGCCAACCCGAGGTACGACATCGGACCCTCGGAGGCCCAGTAGTCCCGCAGCAGTACGCCGTCGCGGCCGCGTACGTCGATGCGGGTCAACGCGCCGGTCATCGCGTCGAACCCGGTGGCGTACACGATCACGTCGAGCTCGTGAAAGCCCTGCTCGGTCTGGATTCCCGTGGCTGTCACCGCGGAGATCGGTCCGTTGCGCAAGTCGACGAGGGTGACGTTGTCCCGGTTGTAGGTCTCGTAGTAGCCCTGGTCGATGATCGGCCGCTTGCACGCGAACGGGTGAGTCGGAACCAAAGCCGCAGCGGTCGCGGGATCCTTCACGACGCGGGCGATGGCCTCGCCGTACAGCGCGGTGGCCATCCGGTTGGCCTCGATGTCGAAGAAGATGTCGCCCCAGTCCAGAGCGCCCATCACGCCGCGCTCCTCGATGGCGCGCAGCTGATCTTCGCGGGACGCGGTCTTGATCGGCGGACGGGTCAGCATATTGAGCAGCACCGAGAACGCGGACAAGCGCGCGGCGCCGACGGGGTGTTCCCTTTGTGCGGCGCGGATTTCGGGGTAGTTCGCCTTGAGCTCGTCGAGCTCGCCCGGCTCGAACGGGCGCACCTGCCACGGCAATGTGAACGCGGGGGAGCGCTGGAACACCGTGAGCTCGCCGGCCTCCTTCGCGACGACCGGGATCAATTGCACACCGGTGGAACCGGTTCCGATGACGCCGACGCGCTTGCCGGTGAAGTCGAAGCCCTCGTCGGGCCAACGACTGGTGTACAGCGAAGGGCCGCCGAAGGTGTCCATGCCGGGAATGTCTGGTTCGAGCGGCACCGACAGGATGCCCGACGCCGCGACGACGAACGGGGCCACGAACGTATCGCCGGATTCGGTCTCGAGCACCCATTCGGCGACGTCCTCGTCGAACGTCATCGCGACGACGTGCGTGTGCAGCCGGATGTCGCGACGAAGATCGAGCCGGTCGGCGACGAAGTGGAGATATGCCTCGATCTCCGGCTGGGCAGGCATGGACTCCGTCCACACCCAGTCCTGCTGGATCTCGTCGGAGAAGCTGTACGAGTACTCGATGCTCTCGATGTCACACCGGGCGCCTGGATAACGGTTGAACAGCCAGGTCCCGCCGATGTCGTCGGCCTTCTCCAGCACGCACGTGCGTAAACCGCGGGCACGGAGTTCATGAAGCATGTAGAGGCCGGAGAAACCCGCACCGATGATCACTGCGTCGAACCGGGTGTCGTCGTCGACAGCCGCCATGTGGTCCTCCTTGGAACTCGCGCACCCACCCTATCGAAAGGCATACAGTATGCACTAGCACTGGAGCGTCGGAGTACGGTAGTCCACGTGAAGGCGCCGCTAGGGATCGCACTCTGCGCGCACGCCGCCGTGGCGTTCGCAGCGGTGGCGGTGGCTGCCCCGGCTGCGGCCGATGACTGCGTGGACGGCTACCTCGCCCGGTGTGCGGGCAGCAGTTCGTCCAGTCCTCGTGTCACGGGTCCAGCAGGCGAGTCTGCCCAGGGTCCAAGGCATTCCGTGTAGTGGCAACCACCTGGGGGTTTGCATCGCGCTGACGCAGGCCGGGGGCGGTTCGTTCGGAGGCTTGGCGACCGGCCCGGTGCCCGGGCCCGGGGCGATCAACAGACCCGATCCGCGTCCGTAGCGCGCGGCGACATCGTCACTCGATGAGCCGGGTGAACACGTTCCGACAGGGGAATTCGACTGGGCGTAGCCGACCGACGAGCGCACCCACGTCATGGACGTCGATGCCTCTGAAAAGCGACGCCTCGGAGAGAGTCAAGTCCACGCGTGCGCTCCCGCCGGTCCGGTGACGTAGCCGAAGGAGGCTCAGCCCGAACTCATCGCCCACGTGGTACCCAGGTGGGCGATCTGCAAACGCACGGAGCGCATCTACCCGTACCGGACTGCCAACCGCTGGCGGTGCACCGCGGGCGAGTCGAACAGCGCCCTATTCAACGTGGCCCGCTTGAGATAGACGTGGACGCCGCTCTCCCAGGTGTATCCGATGCCGCCGTGCAACTGCATCGCCTTGCCCACGACGTCGACGGCCATGCCGCACGCGTAGGACTTGGCCATGGAGGCGGCCGTCGAGGCGTCGGTCCGGTCGGCCAGCAGCGCGGCGGCCGCGGTGACGAGTTGTCGAGCGACGGAGCACTTGACGAGCATGTCGGCGCACGCGTGCTTGACGGCCTGGAATGAACCGATGGGGCGGTCGAACTGATGGCGCACCTTCACGTACTCGACCGTCTTGGACAGCATCGCCTCGGCCAGCCCAAGACTGTCGCAGGCCACCGCGATGGCCGCCAGGTCCCGCAATGCGGCGGGGTCTGACGCCAGTGGCCATGATGCGGAGACGACGGCGGCGTCAGCCGTGACGATCGCGAGCTCGCGCGTTTCGTCGAGCAGCGGCTGTGCGGTGACCGTCAACTCAGGGGAGGTAACGACGACGGGCGTGCCGCCGTCGTCGGCCAGCAGTAGCACGGCCTCCGCGCCTGCAGCGTCGGGCACGAACTCTGCGCGACCCGAAACGGTGCCGTGCGACACGGTGAAGCCGGACGCGAACGACGCCGCGGCTCCGGCGCCGATGCGCTCGAGCAGCGCATCGCGACCGTCATCGGGCGACGTTGCCGTCAAGGCACCGACGGCCAGCACCGTCCCGAGATAGCGGGTCTGCGCGGCAGCGCGGCCCAACTCCTCGAGCACGATCGCGGTCTCGACGAACGTCGCACCCGCGCCGCCCAAGGGCTCGGGCACCTCCAGCCCGGTCCAGCCGGCGTCGACGAGTCGTTGCCACGTAAGCGTCTTCGCCAGGACGTCCCGCGCGACGGTGCGCAACTCGACGTGAAACTCCTGAAGGTCCGACATCACGCGCTCGCGGGTTCCCGCGGGAGCCCGAGGCCCCGCTCGCCGATGATCGTGCGTTGAATCTCGCTCGCCCCACCGGGAATCGTCCACTCCCACGACCCGATGAAGTCCAACGCCCACGCCCCCGACTCCCAGCCGCTCGACATCGGTTTGGCCAGCACGGTGTGAGCGGACAGTCCGGTGACCTCGGTGGCGAAGTCGGTCATCCGCTGGAGCAACTCGCTGTAGAAGAGCTTGACGATCGACGGGTCCGCGGGGCCGATGTCGCCTGCGTCGTGGCCCTCGACCACCTTGCGGCACAACCCCCGGAGCCCGGTGAGCTCGATTTCCAGTTGCGCCAGTCGGTCCCGCACCACCGCGTCGTCGAGCGCGCGGCCGCCGTCAGGCCGGGGCTTGGCGCATTCTGTGACTAGCCGCTGGAATCCGGCGTTGCCGAGTCGCTCGGCCAACTCGAGCATCGTCATGCCACGTTCGGCGCCCAGCGTCGCCTGGGCCACCTGCCAGCCCGCGTGCTCTGCGCCGATGAGGTTCGCGGCGGGGATCGCGACGTCGGTGAGGAACACCTCGCAAAAGTGGGAGTCGCCAACGGCGTTGCGGATCGGACGCACGTCGATACCCGGCGACGTCATGTCCATGAGGAAGTACGAGATGCCCTTGCGCTTCGGCGCGTCGGGATCGGTGCGGGCCAGCAGCAGGCACCAGTCAGCGTGTAAACCGCCACTGGCCCATAGCTTCTGGCCGTTGACGACGAAGGTGTCGCCGTCCCGCCGTGCCACGGTGCGCAGCGCCGCCAGGTCCGACCCTGCCTCGGGTTCGGAGAAACCCTGCACCCAGATCTCGCCGTCGAGAATGGCGGGCAGGTGCCGTCGGCGTTGCTCGTCGGTGCCCGCGACCAACAGTGTCGACGCCGCGTGGTGAATCCCGACGAACGCCAGCACCAGCCGGGGTGCGTCGTGCGCGGCGAGTTCCTGGTAGAGCACGATCTGCTCGTTCGACCGACATGCCGCCGCCCCACTCGCCGGGCCAGTGCGGGACCGCGAAGCCCGCGGTGTGGAGTTCGGCGAACCAGGCCTTCTGGAACGCGACGAACTCGGCGTCGCTGACGCCGGTCTGTGCGGCGCGCCAATCGGCGGGCACGTGGTCAGCGCACCACTGGCGCACGTGTGCCCGGAACTCGGCGAGCTCGGTCACGACGTGACCGCCCGGTCGGAGCCGAAGAGCCCGGTGAGGCCGGTGCGGCCGATCCGCCGGGTCAGCACGTCACGGGTAGCCGAGAGCCCAAACGGCAAGCGGCGCAACGGCTGGCTGTACCGGGACAGCCACGACAAGGTGGTCTCGTCGCAGAAGCCGACCGCACCGTGCAGCTGGTGCGTGACGCGGAACACCACCTCGGCCGCCTCCAGCGCGGCCATCCGTAGCGCGAGCGCGTCGTCGACGGCGTCGGCGCGGCCCGCGCCGACGCTCCACAGTGCGTACTTGGCCAGCATCTCCAGCCCGGCGCGTTCCACCTCGCCGTCGGTCAGCTGGAACTGCACGCTCTGGAAGCCCGACAGCGGCTGGCCGAACTGGTGGCGCGACTGGACGTGTGCGACGGTGAGTTCCAGTGCGCGGTCGAGCATTCCGAGCAACGTCCAGCACGGCAGCACCAACGCCAGTGCCACGTCGCCGAGACCGTCACCGTCGAGTGGCGTCAGGTCCAGCTGCGCGACGAACGCCGGGTCCTCGCCGACCAGTCCGGCAACCTCGCTGCGTCGACCGTCCAACGTGACTGCCGCCCAACGGATGTCGATGCCCCGGATGGCCGCCGCAGGCCGGTTGTCGGCGACGACGAGCAGGCCGTCGGCGTCGAGGTCCGTCGACCGGGACAGCCGTTCGGCGACGGGGTAGGGCAGCGCCCAGTAGCCCGCGCTGCGGCACAGTGCCGCCGCCGCCTCCAGCGAGTCGGCGTCGTCGCGCGGTTCGAGGTCCCAGGCGCCGAGGTCCGCCAGCACTCTGCCCGCCACGGCGGCACGCGTCGCGGGGTCGGCCTCGGCGCGCTGCACGAGCTCGTCGCCGCCGGCCGCCTCGAACGCCCGAAGCGCCTGCAGCCCAAACTCCTTGGCCTCCGCGGATAGTTCGGTGATCATCGCGTCGCCAACATCGAACGCGACAGCAGGATGCGTTGCATCTCGATGCTGCCGGAGGACACGGTGGCCGCCTGCGAATAGCGCCAGTGGTCGTCGACCTCCCTGCGGAACAGTCCTGCGGCCGGCCCGGTGTCGGAGTCGGAGATCTCGGCGGCCAGTTCCATCAGCACCTCGGCGCTGTCCTGGTCCAGCTTGGTGACGGCGATGCGGTAGGCCGCGACGTCGGTGGGCGTCACCCGACCGTCGCTCTGCAGCGACACCAGCCGGTAGGCCAGCAGTCGGGCGCGGCGGCAGTGCGTCAGCATCCGCGTCCAGCGTCCGCGGAGTTCGGTGGGTATGTCGTCCCACCGCTCGCCGAGCACGGCGGGCGCCATCTGAAGCAGTCGCTCACACCGTGCGTACCGGGCGATGCCCAGGCGTTCGAACGACAGCACGTCCGCGACGATCGACCATCCTTGGTCGACGGTGCCGAGTACGTCGGCCTCGGTCACGCGCAAGTCGTCGAAGAACACCTCGTTGAGGTGATGCGGGCCCATCATGCAGCGGATCGGGCGGACCGTGATCGCCGGGTCGGACATCGGCACCAGAAAGATGGTCAGGCCCCGCTGCTTCTTGTCCCCCTTGGTCGTGCGGGCCAACAGGAAGCACCATTGCGCCATGGTCGCGTACGACGTCCAGATCTTCTGGCCGTTGATCAACCAGCCGTCGTCGTCGCGGGTGGCCGTGGTGCGCAGTGATGCGAGGTCGGACCCCGCCTCTGGCTCGCTGAACCCCTGACACCAGATCACCTCACCGCGGGCGATCGGCGGCAGGTGCGTGCGCTGCTGTTCGGGCGTGCCGTGCCGCATGATCGTCGGCCCCACCCAGTTGACGCCCATGTACTGCGCGCCGCGCGGCTCGTGGTGCGCCCACATCTCCTCGCGCACGACGGTCTGCTCCCACACCGACGACCCGCGCCCGCCGAACTCCTCCGGCCACGACATGCAGAGCAGGCCCTGTTCGGCGAGCAGTCGGCAGAACGACTGCGCCAACGCAAGGTCGGCCGGGTTGTCGGTGAAGGCGCCCAGGAAGTCCTCGGGCACGTGCGTCTTCACCAGGTCCCGAAGTTCCTGGCGCAACGTCGTGGCAGCTTTGCCCATTTCGAAGTCCACGAGCCGATCCTAGAACAATCCTTATAAGGATTGCTAGTATTGTCGTCATGACCGCCGGGCTGGGACGGACGCCGCAGCGCCGCATCGCCGAGACGGTCGCCGCGACTCTCCGCGCACGCATCCTCGATGGCGGTGCCGCAGAACGATTGCCCACGCAGGATCAGCTCGTCCGCGAGTTCGGCGTCAGCCATCCGTCGGTCCGTGAGGCGTTGCGGATCCTCGAGACCGAGGGGCTGGTGACCGTACGCCGTGGCAGTGTCGGCGGCGCCGAGGTGCACCGCCCCGACCAGTCGTCAGGTGCGTATCACCTTGGGCTGGTGCTGCAAGGCGCAGGCGTGACGCTCGGCGACCTCGCCGAGGGGTTGCTCCAGCTCGAACCGCTGTGCGCGGGGGAGGTGGCCCGCCGCGCCGACCGCATGACGGCCGTCGTCCCCACGCTGACCGCCAACGTCGACGCCTCGGCCGACGCGGTGTCCGACGGCGTCGAGTTCACGCGCATCGCCCGCGAGTTCCACGACCTCGTCGTCGTCTCTACGCCGAACGACACCATCCGCCACGTCGTGCGTAGCCTCGTCGCGCTGTGGTCGGCGCAGGAGCAGCAGTGGGCTGCGGCCGTCAGCAAGCGCGGGGAGTACCCGTCGGCCGCCGAGGCCCGCGGGGCCGTCCGCACACACCGGCGACTCGTCGACGAGATCGCGGCGGGCAACGCCGACGAGGCGCGGCGCATCGCCCGGCGCCACCTCGCCGCGACGCAGGCGGTGCTGCTGGAGCGCTTCAACGACGACGTCGTCAACGCCGCGCCCGCGCGGACCGGGCTGTCCCGCGGCGCCATCTGACCTGCCGGCGCCGGCTTTATACGCCCGTCGAGACGGCACTCACTGCGGAAAATGTGCGACGTAACCCGTCCGCCACCGCAGTTCCGATGGCGAACTCGACCGGGGTGTTTGGGTAGAGCACGTCATTCTTGGTCCTATCGCCCAGATGCACGCCAGGGTCGCGGTTTCGTGATGTGAACCCGGAAACCACGACCCTGGTGTGCATTTCGACCAGAGGAGCCGGAATGCGACGTTGTCTCAGACCCGGCGACCGTCGCCGAGTGCCCGGACCTCGAGCAACGACCGCAGCTAATCGCGTCCGGTTCGGCTCCACGTGCCCGGCAGCAGGGCGCCCGCAATCGCCGAGATCACCGACACCACGACCAGGTAGACCACGATCGCGTCGCTCGACCCCGTATGCGCGTAGAGTGCCGCCGCGATCGTCGGTGCGAATGCCGATCCGAGTACCTGCGACAGCGTGTAGCCGATGGAGACGCCGCTGTAGCGCACCTCAGCGTCGAACGACATCGAGAACAGCACGCCCGTCACGCCCGCAGCGGGTGCCATCGCCAACCCGAACACCATCACCAACGCGACGACGAACAACCCCGGACGGCCGGTATTGATCAACGCGGCCGCCGGTGCGAAGGACAGTCCCTTGGCTACCACGCCGAGCAGAAACAATGGTTTGCGCCCGACGCGATCCGACAGCGCGCCGAACAACGGATACGTCACCACAGCCACGACGGCTCCGATGAACACGCCGAAAAGTGCCCAGGTGCGCGGTGTTCCGACTTCCTTCGCGTACGACACCAGATACGCCACGCAGATGTAGGCGAACACCCCTTGTGAGAGATAGGCACCGGCCACCAGGAGGATCTGCCTCCAGTGCCACCGGATGGCCACCGCGATGGGCGTTCGAACCAGCGCCGAATGCCGTTGTAGCGCAGCGAAGTCCGGGCTCTCGGTCAGCGTGATGCGAATCCGCAGTCCGATGACGACGAGGACGGCGCTGAGCAGGAACGGGATGCGCCAACCCACGACATGAACTGGTCGTTCGGCAACTGGGCCACGAGGAAGAACGCCAGCGTGGCGGCGGCGGTGCCCGTCGGCGCGTCCATCTGAGGGAACGCGCCGTAGAAACCGCGCCGCTGCGGGGTGGCGTGTTCGACGGCCATCAGGGTGGCGCCGCCCCACTCGCCGCCGACGGCGAATCCCTGGCACAGCCGCAGCACGGCCAGCAGGATGGGTGCCGCCAGTCCGATGTGGGCATAGGTGGGCAGTGCTCCGATGAGCACCGTCGCAACGCCCATGCCGACGAGCGAGTACACCAGCATGCGGCGCCGCCCCACCCGGTCGCCGAAATGCCCGAAGGCCAGGCCGCCGAGCAGGCCGGCGAGAAACCCGACCCCGAACGTCGCGAACGACAGCAACACTCCCGCCACCGGTGAGGCGTTGGGGAAGAACAACTTCGGGAAGACCAGCGCCGAGGACGTCCCATAGATCAAGAAGTCGTAGAACTCGACGGTCGTGCCGATGAAGCTCGCCACCGCGACACGACGCGGTGACACGTGCGTCACCGGTGCCGGGCCGGTCGGCTCCTCGCGCAAGCGCTCGTAGGCGCCCTCGGGCGTGTCAGTCGCTGGCGGGAAGCGGCTTGGCTTCCTTGATCTCCAGCGGGGTAGAGCCGATGGACAGCGAGCCCTTGCCCGCCTTGGTGACGAGCACCTCGGCGCCGGCGTCGTCGACGTACCGCTTGCCCATCAGCGTGCCGCCGGAGAAATCGGCGTCGAGCGTGAGGCTCGCGTCGGCGTCGCCCCCGATCGGCACCATCGGTGCACCGCCCGCGCGGAGGTCGTCGAGGCTGTCGGCGCTACGGACCACGATCACCTGGGTGTCGCAGACCTGGCTCTGTAGGCGCGTGCCGTTCTTGATCATGCTGGCTCCTTACTGGCCGAGTTCAACTCGCTGACGAGCTCGCGGCGCAGCACCTTGCCCGTCGCGTTGGTAGGCAGTTCGTCGCGGAACACCACCCGGTCGGGGGTACGCGACCCGCGCAGTTGCCCACGCACGAAGCCGCGCAGGTCCTCTGGGTCCGGCACGGTACCCGGTGCGGGCACGACCACGGCGACGATGAGCTGACCCCACTCGGGGTCGTCGGCGCCGACGACCGCGCAGTCGCGGACGTGCGGGTGCTCGACGAGCACGTCCTCGATCTCGGCGGGCGCGATGTTCTCGCCGCCGCGAATGATGGTGTCGTCGGAGCGGCCACCGATGTACAGGTACCCCTCGTCGTCGAGGTACGCGACGTCCTTGGTGGGGAACCAGCCCTCGGCGTCCAGCACCGAACCGATGCCGGTGTACTTGCCGGACACCTGCTCGCCGCGGACGAACAACTCGCCGATTTCGCCGGGACCAAGCACGGTGCCGTCCTCGGCGCGGATCTGCACCTCGATGCTGGGTACCGGTTGGCCCACCGACCCGAGTCGGCGGGCGACGGACTCGTCGGTGGCGGACAGCGCGAGGCGATGGTCGTCGGGCGTGAGCACCGCGATCGTGGAACTGGTCTCGGTGAGCCCGTAGGCGTTGACGAAGCCGACGTTCGGCAGCAGTGACAAGGCCTTGCGCACCAACGGGAGTGCCACCTTCGAGCCGCCGTAGGCCAGTGTGCGCAGGGTCGGCAGTGTGCTCGACACGGGGTCCAGCGCCGTCACGATGCGGTCAAGCATGGTGGGTACGACGGTGGCCGACGTGACGCCCTCGGCGTCGACCAGCCGGACCCACTCGCGGGCGTCGAAGCTGGTGAGGTAGACCATCTTTCGGCCTGCATAAAGATTCGACAACGCCGCCGACACGCCGGCGATGTGATACGGCGGCACGCAGATCAGCGCGGCGTCACTGGGATCGGCGGAGTCGAACTCGACCGTTCCCGTGATGTAGCTGGTGAGGTTGTTGTGCGTGAGCTCAACGGCTTTGGGTGCCGAGGTGGTTCCGGAGGTGAACAGCACCACGGCCACCGCGTCGGGGTCGGCGAACTCCGCAGCGGGTTCCGCGGTCTTGGCCGCCTCGAGGAACTCGGCGGATCCGATGACCTGCTTGCCGGAGTTCCCGACCATGTCGCGGTACTCGTCGTCGACGATGACGAGCGGCTCGGGCAGGCGGTCGATGAGCGCCCGCAGCCCGTCGGCGCTCAACCGGTAGTTCAGCGGGGTGAACGGCGCGTCCGCGCGCGCCGCCGAGAACAGCAGCAGCGGAAGCATGGCGCCCCCGGTGCCGACGTAGGCCACGTGCTTGGCTCCGGACGCGGCGATGACACCCGCGCCACCATCGGCAAGGGTGCTCAGTTCTTCGACGGAGAGCCGAAGGTCGCCGGACACGATGGCCGTGCGGTCGGGGTTGGCCGACGCCATCTCCAGCAGTAGCGAGATGCTCATGATTCGTCACTCATGGTTTGTCCACGAAGATATCCCACATCGGATCGTCGCCACCGCCATAGCGCGACAGGTCAGTGACCCCTGCCGCCGTCAGGACGTCGGCGTCGATGAAGGTCTGTCCGTTCGCCTCGGCCGCGGGCCGGGTCAGGATCTCGGCGGCCGCGTCGGCCATGATGTCGGTGGTGCGTGACCTCGCCACCAGCTCGTCGCCTGCGGCCAGGTTGGTCACCGCCGACGTGGCGATGTACGTCTGGGGCCACAGGCAGCTGAATCCGATTGCCGTTCCGTCTTCGGCGGAGCCATACTCCGCAGCCCAGCCGAGCGACAGCAGCGTCATCCCGTACTTGGACAACGTGTACGACGGGTGTGCGCCCAGCCAGTACGGATTCATGTTCAGCGGCGGCGCGAGGGTGACGACGTGCGCGTTCGTGGACTTGCGCAGGTGTGGCAGGGCCGCCTTGGTGAGCAGGAACGTACCTCGCACGTTGATGTCCATCATCAGGTCGAACTTCTTCGCCGAGAGCGCCTCGGTCGGATCGGTCGAGATGGCGCTGGCGTTGTTCACGACGATGTCGATGCCGCCGAAGCGCTCGACGGCCGCGTCGACGGCGCGCTGCACGTCTTCTTCCTTGCGGACGTCACCAACCACGGCCAGGCCCTTGCCTCCGGCGGCCTCGACCTCGGCGACTGCAGTGTGGACGGTGCCGGGCAGCTTCGGGTGCGGCTCGCTGGTCTTGGCGAGCAGCACGACGTTGGCGCCGAGTTTGGCGGCGCCGAGCGCGATGGCCAGGCCGATCCCTCGGCTACCACCTGACACGACCATGGTTCGGTCGGCGAGCGGGTGTGGCTGAGTCATGGGCGATCCCGCTCCGCTTCTCGCTGGCCAGACATGGAGCCTCCTAGGTCAGTGGCTGTCGATGGTAGCCCAGTGGTAGTGACGTTCTCATTTTATGCAAGTCCCATGCTCCCATACCTTGGCGGTGGCCTGGCATGGGGGAATGCCATCCGTGCGCAGGCGCCCGCTGACGTGCTGCGGGGAGCCGTGCTCGTCCGGCATTTCCGCCCCACGGTATTGGCATTCTCATTTTTTGCAAGTACGTTATCCCTCGATGAGTGACCTCGTGCAGACCCCATCGGGCATCCCGCTGGAACCCGTTTACGGACCGGGCGACCTCGCGGGAGACGCGCCCGCGCCCGGCGAGTACCCGTTCACGCGGGGCAACTTCGCGTCCGGCTACCGCGGCAAGACCTGGACCTTCCGGCAGTATTCGGGCTTCGGCACGGCCGAGGAGTCGAACCAGCGATATCGGTATCTGCTGGGCCAGGGCGGCACCGGGCTCTCGGTGGCGCTCGATCTGCCCACCCAGTGCGGCTACGACTCCGACGACGCCGAGTACGGCGAGGAGGTCGGCCGCGTGGGCGTCGCCGTCGACACTCTGGCCGACGCCGAGATCCTGTTCGACGGGATCCCGCTGGACAAGATCAGCACGAGCTTCACCATCAACGGCACCGCCGCCATCCTGTTGGCGTTCTACGTCGCGGCCGCCGAGAAGAAGGGCGTGCCGCGCGAGAAGCTCACCGGCACCATCCAGAACGACATCCTCAAGGAGTACGCCTCGCGCGGCACCTGGATCTGGCCACCGGAGCCGTCGCTGCGGCTGATCGCCGACACCATCGAGTTCTGCGCGGCCGAGGTGCCGAGGTTCAACGCGATCTCGGTGGCGGGCGCGCACTTCCGGGACGCGGGCGCCAATGCCGTTCAGGAGATGGCGTTCACCCTGGCCGACGGTGTCACCTACTGCGACACCGTGGTCGAGCGGGGCCGGATGACCATCGACAAGTTCGCGCCGCAGATCTCGTTCTTCTTCTACACCCACGGCGACTTCTTCGAGGAGATCGCCAAGTACCGCGCCGGGCGACGGCGCTGGGCCACCATCGTGCGCGAGCGCTACGGATCCACCAGCGACAAGGCGTCGATGTTCCGCTTCGGCTGCGTCTCCGGCGGCGCGTCGCTTTACGCGCCCCAGGCGCAGAACAACCTGGTCCGCGTCGCCTACGAAGCGCTGGCTTCGGTGCTCGGCGGCGTGCAGTCGATGTTCACCGCCGCCTGGGACGAGCCGTTCGCGCTGCCCAGCGAGGAGTCGGCCACGTTGGCGTTGCGCACGCAACAGATCCTGGCCTACGAGACCGGCGTGACGAAGGTGGCCGACCCGTTGGGTGGCTCCTACTTCGTCGAGGCGCTCACCGACGCCACCGAGACCAAGATCGTCGAGATCATGCACGATCTCGAGCAGCACGGCGGCATGGTGCGCTGCATCGAGGACGGCTACCTGCAGGGCCTGATCGCCGACGAGGCGTTCAAGATCCACCAGGAGGTCGAGTCCGGCGAGCGTCCGGTGGTCGGGGTGAACAAGTTCGTCGTCGACGAGCCGCCGCCCGACCTCGCGACCTACGAACTCGACGCCGAGGGCCGCGACCTTCAACTCAAGAGGCTGGCGAAGGTCAAGGCCGAGCGGAGTGACGACGCGGTGAAGGAAGCGCTTGCGGCACTGGCGCGTTCGGCGGGGGGCGACGACAACCTCATGCACAAGCTGATCGACTGCGCCAACGCGTACTGCACCGTGGGCGAGATGGTGTCCACGCTCAAAGCGGTGTGGGGCGAGTTCCAGCAGCCGGTGGTGTTCTGATGGCCACGCGCGTACTCGTCGCCAAGCCCGGACTGGACGGGCACGACCGCGGCGCCAAGATCGTCGCGCGCACCCTGCGCGACGCAGGCTTCGAGGTCATCTACACCGGGATCCGTCAGCGCATCGAGGACATCGTGTCGATCGCGCTACAGGAAGACGTTGCGTTGGTGGGGCTTTCGATCCTTTCCGGGGCGCATGTCGGGCTGACGACTCGGGTCGTCGACGCGTTGCGGGCCGCCGACGCGGGCGACATCGCGGTCGTGGTCGGCGGCACCATCCCCGAGGCCGACGTGCAGAAGCTGCTCGACGCAGGCGCCGCCGCGGTGTTCCCGACCGGCACGCCGTTGGACACGCTCGTCCGCGACGTGCGGGCGTTGACCGAGCAGGTCGCCCAATGATCTCGCGCCTGCCGAGCGTGCGCTCAGGGCGACATTCTGGCCGATTTTTCGCCCTGGACGCACATTCGACGAAGGTGATTGCATGAGACTCGGCGTGATGATCGGGGCCGAGCGCGGCGACATGGCGCGCAAGGTCTCCAAACTGGTGGCCGACATCGAGTGGGCCGAAGCCGCAGGCATGGACACCGCGTGGATGCCGCAGGTGCCCGACGACTTCGACTGCCTGACCATGGTGGCGCTGATGGCGGCACACACCTCGCGCATCGAACTCGGCACCGCCGTGGTGCCACTGCAGGCCCAGCATCCGATCGCCCTTGCCCGCCAAGCACTCTCGGTGCACGCCATGGCTGCCGGGCGGTTGGCGCTTGGCGTTGGTCCCTCGCACCACTGGATCATCCGCGACATGCTCGGCCTGCCCTACGAGAAGCCCGCGGGATACACCCGCGACTACCTCGAGGTGTTGAACGCGGCGATCTCCGGTCCCGGGCCGGTCGACGTCGAGAACGACTCGTTCACCGTGCACAACCCCACGGCGTTGGGCGCCGCGACGCCGATGCCGGTGCTGGTGGCCGCGCTCGGTCCCGTGATGCTGCAGATCGCCGGGGAGCACGCCGACGGCACGGTGCTCTGGATGGCCGACGAGAAGGCCATCGGCGATCACATCGCCCCCAAGATCAACAAGGCCGCCGCCGAGGCCGGCCGCCCGGCGCCGCGCATCGTCGCCGGCATCCCGGTGTGCCTGTGTGCCAACTCCGAGATCGACGCGGCGAAGGACCGGGCCAACCGGATCCTGTCCGAGGCCGAGACGTCGCCCAACTACCAGAAGCTGCTCGATCGCGGTGATGCGCGCAACGTCGGCGACCTGTGCGCCGCGGGCGACGAGGAGTCGATCCTGGCGCGGTTCAAGCAGTTCGCCGACGCCGGTGTCACGGACCTGTCGGTGCGACTGCTGCCGATCGGCGACAACCGCGACGAGTTGATCGCGTCGAAGTACCGCACGCGTGAGGTGATCGCGGAGCTGGCCAAGGCGGTGCGGTGACGTCTGCGACTGGACCACTGGATGGCATCCGCGTGCTCGAGGTCGGCGTCATGCTGGCGGGCCCGTACGCGACGATGCTGCTGGCCGATCTCGGCGCCGAGGTCATCAAGATCGAGCCGCCTGGCGGCGAGATCTCGCGCCAGGTCAGCGACAGCTACTTCGCCAGCCTGAACCGCAACAAGCGCAGCATCTGCCTCGACCTGACCTCGGACGAGGGGCGGGCGCGGCTGGGCGAGCTCGTCGCGAGTTCGCATGCGCTGCTGGTGAACATGAAGCCGTCGGTGATCCGCAAGCTCGGGCTCACCTATGAATCACTGTCGCGCTTCAATCCGCGGATCGTGTGCGTCGCGCTCACCGGCTACGGGCTCGACGGCGGCGACGACCCCGCGTTCGACTACGTGGTGCAGGCCGCCACCGGCGTCGCGGCGATGACCGGTGACCCCGAGGGGCCGCCGACATTGCCCGGCTATTCTTCGGCCGACAACTCGACCGGGTTGACCGCAGCCCTCGGGTTGCTCGCCCAGATCGTGTCCGGCCGTGGCGGTCAGGTGGACGTGTCGCTGCGCGACGTGATGCTGTCGCAGCTGAACTACCGGGCCTCCGCCTGGCTCAACGACGGCACCGAGCCGCATCGCCACCCCAACGGTGCGCATTCGTACTACGTTCCGGCGCAGCTGTTTCCGACTGCCGACGGCTACCTGGCGCTCTTCATCACGCACGACGGATTCTGGCGCTCGTTCGCGGGCGAGGCCGGATTGGGCGGGTTCGAGACCATGGCCGAGCGTGCCGCGCGGCGCGACGAGGTCCTCGGTCTGGTGACGGCGGTGTTGGCCACCGACACGGCCAAGGGTTGGGAGGCTCGGCTGCGGCCGCTCGGCATCCCCGCGGCCGCGGTGCGGTCGCTGCCCGAGGCGCTCGAGGCCACGCCGGAGGCGGTTGTCACTGCCGGCGACTTCCGGCTCATCGGAGGGTCGGTCAAGGTCGCGGGGTACTCACCCGAGTACCGGCCCGCACCCGCGCTCGACGAGTTCTCGGCCGACGCTCAGTCGTCGTAACTGACCTTCACGTTCGCCGTATCCGGCACGGCCTGACAGGTGAGTACGTATCCCTCTTCGACCTCGTCGTCGTCGAGGGCGTCGTTCACCCGCATGGTCGCCTTGCCGTCGAGCAGCTTGGCCATGCACGTGCCGCAGTTGCCCGCCTCGCAGGAGAACGGCGGACCCATCCCCGCTCGCCGCGCAGACTCCAGGAGGGTCTCTCCGGCCCTCATCGGAACGGACGCCGTTCTGCGGTCGAGGAGGATCGTCACCTCGCCACCGGCCTCGTCGGTCGGTACGGGGTCTGCACTCATCGGCTCACTCCTGGTATTGAGATTCTGTCTCTGCGAGAATACTATTCTCCATAATCGATAGGATATTCTCAACCGCAATCGTAGACGGGTGAGCAGCCGGGAGGGGCCGAGACGTGACTGAGCCGGTCCTGCTCGCGTTCGGGGACCGCGAGTACACCCGATCCGAACTCGATGCGCTGACCAGCGGTATGGCGGCGGTGCTCGAACAACGCGGCGTGCGCGCAGGCGATCGCGTCGCGCTGATGTCGTCCAACCGCCCGGAGTTCGTCGTCGCGATGCGCGCGATTTGGGGTGTTGGGGCGGCCGTCGTGCTGCTCAGCTCGGCGTGGAAACGCGCCGAGGTCGAGCACGCGCTGGCGTTGACCGCACCCGCGCATGCCGTCGGCGACCATCCGGTGCTGGCCGAGGCGATGCCGATGCTGCACCTCGACGACGCCGTCGCGCCCCGTGCGGGGAAGCTGGCAACGCCCGATCCGGACGCGGATGCGCTGTTCGTGTTCAGTTCGGGCACGACGGGCATGCCGAAGGCGGCCCGGCACACGCACCGTGCCTTCGCCGTGGCCGTCGCGCACTGGCGGGCCGCACTCGAGTTGTCCTCGACCGACCGCATGCAGATCATGACGCCGCCGTCGCACATCCTCGGGCTGCTGAACATCGCGACGGCGCTCGACGCGGGCGCGTGGATCCGGCTGCATCCCCGGTTCGACATCGACACCATGCTGCGCCACATCTCCTCCGACCGGATCACCGTCGAGATGGCCGTGGCGCCGATCGCGCTGGCGCTCGCCGCGCACCCCGGGCTCGAGTCCCACGACCTCTCGTCGCTCCGCTACGTCATGTGGTGCGCCACTCCCGTCACGCAGAGCGTCGCCGAGGCCGTCACCCAGCGTGTCGGGGTGCGGTGGGTGACCGCCTACGGGGCAAGTGAACTGCCGGTCATCTCCTGCAACCCGATCGACGGGGCGCGGCTCGACACCGTCGGCAGGCCGGTGCCCGGCGTCGACGTGCGGATCGTGTCGCTGGACGACGGTGCACCACTTGGCCCCGGCGAGGACGGCGAGATCCAGGTCCGCTCGGACTCGGCGATGGCCGGCTACCTGCCCGACGACGCCACGGCCGGCGCGTTCAGCGACGGGTACTACTGCACCGGCGACGTCGGCAATCTCGACGCCGACGGCTTCCTCCGCATCACCGACCGCTCCAAGGAGATGATCAAGGTGCGTGGGTTCCAGGTCGCGCCCGCCGAAATCGAGGCCGTGTTGCACGGCCATCCGGCCGTGGCGGACTGCGCGGTCTTCGGGGTGCCCGATGCGGCCGACGGCGAGGCGATCATCGCGGCCGTCGCGCGTTCTGGCGCCGTCGAGGCGGCCGAGTTGGTCGCGCTGATCGGGGATCGGCTGGCGTCGTACAAACGACCCAGCCGCGTGGTGTTCGTCGAGGAGATTCCCCGGCTCCCTTCCGGAAAGGTGTTGCGTCGAGTGTTGAAGGAGCGGCTGTGGACGTCCGTCTGACCGCGGAACAACGAGAACTGCGAGAGGCCGCCGCGAAGCTGGCCGACGACCTCGGCCCGGGGTCGGTCGCCGACCTGGACGACGACGGTCGCATCGCGCGGCTGGAGAAGACGGTCGAAGCCACCGGATTCCGGACGCTGCGCTCCGACGAGGCGTCGGGCGTCGAGGTGGCGATCGTCGCCGAGGAGTTCGCCCGTGGGCTCGTCGACGTGCCGTTCCTCGGCCCGGTGCTCGCCGACGACCTCGCCCGCCGCATCGGCACGCCGGTGTCTGCGGTCGCGGAGCCCGAGACCATCGATCTGACGAGAAGCCTTGCAGGAGTGGCCGAGTCGCCGTCGGAGCTCGCCGAGCTCTCCGAGGAAGACGCGGGCCGGTGGTATGCCTTGGCGCTCACGGCGACGACGGCCGATCTGGTGGGCTCCGCGCGCGGCACCCTGACTTTGGCCAACGAGTACGCCAAGGTGCGCGAGCAGTACGGCGCGACGATCGGGTCCTACCAGGCGGTCCGTCACCTGCTGGCGGAGAGTCAGGCGCTGATCGAGGGTTGCGTCAGCGTGCTGCGCCATGCGGCGTGGGCCGTCGACGAGCTTCCCGTCGTCGAAGCCGTCGAGGCCGCCCGGGTGGCCAAGATCTACTGCAGTCGTTCGGCGTTGACGGTGTGCGAGACGTCGATCCAGGTGCACGGCGGGATCGGCAACACCTGGGAATGTCTTGCGCACGTCTACTTGCGTCGGGTACTGGCCGCCACCGAGCGGTGGCCGGTGAAGCTGGAGGAGTTGACCATTGGACTTTCGTGATTCCCCAGAGGAAGCCGCCTTTCGGGACAGGCTGCGCGGCTGGCTGACCGAGCAGAAGGGCAAGTTCCCCACCTCGGGTGACGAGTACTGGGCCAAGGCGGGCGAGTGGCACGTCGCGTTGTACGAGGCCGGCTTCTTCGGCACGTCGTGGCCGAAGGCCTATGGCGGACAAGAACTGCCGCCCGTGTACGACGTCATCGTCGACGAGGAGATCGCGAAGGCGGGTGCGCCTGCTCGACCGGGACTGGGTTACCTCGTCGTCGGGTTGAGCCATCACGGCGACGAGGCACTGCGGCAACGCTTCCTGCCCGGCATGATCAACGGCACCGAGCGCTGGTGCCAAGGCTTCAGCGAGCCCGGCGCGGGTTCGGACCTGGCGTCGCTGACCACCACCGCAACGCGCGAGGGCGACGAGTACGTCATCCATGGTCACAAGATCTGGACCAGCTACTCCGACGTCGCCGACTGGTGTCTGGTGCTGGCTCGCACCGACAAGGACGTGCCCAAGCACAAGGGCATCTCGGCGTTCATCATCTCGATGCACCAGCCGGGCATCGTGCAGCGGCCGTTGAAGATGATCAGCGGCGTCACGAAGGAGTTCGGTCAGGTCGAGTTCGACGGCGCACGGGTGCCGGCCGAGAACATGGTCGGCGCGCCAGGCGACGGCTGGAAGTTGGCCATGACCGTGGTGAGCCACGAGCGGGAACCGTCGACGCTGGGCTTCTCGGCTCGGTACGGAAAACTGGTACGCCAGTTGAACTCCCGGGTCGACGGCGACGCGCCCGAGGAACTGTCCTGGGCCTGGGTGCAGACGGAGATGCTGCGGCTGCACGTGCGGCGGCGACTGTCCGAGCAGTTGGACGGCCTGACGCATGGACCGCAGGGCTCGCTGGACAAGCTCCTGATGACGTGGGTCGAGCAGTCGGTCGGCCACGCCGCGCTGGCCACTGTCGGCACCAAGGACCCGGAGTTGTTCGGGGCCTACATGTACAGCCGCGCCCAGAGCGTGATGGGCGGCACCTCGCAGATTCAGAAGAACATCATCGCTCAGCGGATTCTAGGGCTGGGAGCGCAATGAGCGCTTGCGCGTCGATGACCGCTTGCGCGTCGATGAGCGCTTGCGCGAAGAGCAGACGATGAAGAGCAGACGATGAAAAGCAAAAGGAGCTGAAATGTACGACATGCCAGACGAAATCGACGTCAAGGCTGACGGTGGACTGCGCATCATCACGCTCAACCGGCCCGACGAACTCAATGCGGTCAACGACGCATTGCACGTGGGGTTGGCCAAGATCTGGGAAGCGCTCAACGAGGATGTCGACGCGCGGGCAGCCGTGATCACCGGTGCGGGCCGGGCGTTCTCGGCAGGTGGCGACTTCAACTACCTCGACGAGTTGCGCAACGACGAAGCCCTGCGCCAGAAGACGATCAAGCACGGTCGCGACCTCGTCATCGGCATGGTGCGCTGCCGCATCCCGGTGGTCGCCGCGGTCAATGGTCCGGCCGTCGGGCTGGGCTGCAGCTTGGCCGCGCTCTCGGACATCGTCTACATGGCCGAGACCGCGTTCTTCGCCGACCCGCACGTGTCGATCGGACTGGTGGCCGCGGACGGCGGGCCCCTGGTGTGGCCGTCGCAGATCAGCCTGTTGCAGGCCAAGGAGTTCGCGTTCACCGGGGTGCGGATCAAGGCCGCACGTGCGCTCGAACTCGGGATGGCCAACCACGTCGTCGCCGACCCGGTCGCCGAGGCGATCGCGTGCGCGAAGAAGATCATGGAGCTGCCGCAACAGGCGCTCGAGAGCACCAAGCGGCTGATGAACATCCAACTCGAGAAGTCCGTGATGGCGTCGTTGGACTACGCCAATCTGTCCGAGTACGTGTCCTTCGGGACCGCCGACTTCAATAAGATCGTCGACGGGCTGATCGCCAAGAACTAGCCATTCCTCGCGCGAGCAGACGCAAAATCCCCTGAAATGCAAGCATTCAGGGGATTTTGCGTCTGCTCGCCGTAATTGCCATGCTTGGAAATGCGTCGTTCTTTTCACGTCGATTCAAACCCGTAAGCATTCGCGGATCCGTCGCTACCTTCGAAACACCGATATTGCAATCGCTTTCGAGGGGCAGATCGATGACCGCTGCAACAGGCACTGCACTGCAAGTGACGCCACTTTCCGGATGGACCGGGGCGTTGATCACCGGGGTGGACCTGTCCGGCCCACTGTCCGCCGACGAGATCGCGGCGATCCGCACCGCGCTGCACCAGTGGAAGGTGGTGTTCTTCCGCGACCAGGTGCTCGATCACGCTGCGCAGATCGCCTTCGGTGCGCAGTTCGGCGACGTCACTCCGGGTCATCCGTACGAGGGTGACTCGGCGCCGCCGGGGTTTCCCCAGATCCACACCGTCTCACCCGCGGCGTACGACCACCGTTACGGCACCAAGTACCGGAAGAGGCAGAGCCCGAACGGGCCGGGGTGGCACGCCGACGTCACCCCACTGATCAACCCGCCGTCGCACTCGATCCTTCGCGCAGAGGTCGTGCCGCCCTACGGCGGCGACACCCAATTCGTCAACGTCGCCGCGGTGTACCAGGGGCTCTCGGAATCCATCCGCGCCTTCATCGACGAACTGCGCGCCGAACACCGGTTCGGGGCGACCGTTTCCGCCGAACGGAGTTCGGAGAAGATCGGCGACCTGGTGCGCAGCAACCCGTTGGCGTCGATTCATCCGGTGGTCCGCGTACACCCGGAGACCAAGGAACGAGTGGTCTACGTCAACCCGTCCTTCACCCGGGAGATCGTCGACCTAGCGCCCCGCGAGAGCCGGCACGTGCTGGACCTGCTGTTCGAGCAGATCGCAAGACCCGAGTACGCGGTGCGCTTCAAGTGGGAGCCGGGAAGCGTCGCGTTCTGGGACAACCGCGCGGCACTTCACCTCGCGCCACGCGACTTCGAACACGTCGACGGAGAGCGGGTACTGCACCGCATCACGCTGGTGGGCGACGTCCCGGTCGGACCCGACGGTCGCGAATCCGAGTCGCTGGCGGGCGACTTCTTCGGGCGCGCCTGACATGGCGATGGTGCTCTCCCGTTCGCCAGCAGAGACTTCGAAATCGCAGGCACCCGCTGCGCTCGTCGACCCGCGTGCGCTGATCGACGGGCGGCACCGCAGGCAGTTCGTCCCACGCTGGCTGCAGCGGCTGTTCGGTCCGATGCTGCTCGTCGTTCTGTGGCAGCTCCTTTCCAGCAGCAAGGTGTTCGACGAACGGACCGTGCCGCCGCCGACCCGGGTGGTGCGCACCGCGGTTCGCCTGATCGCCGAGGGGTCGTTGCAGGAGCATCTGTTCACCAGCCTGCTGCGCGTCGGGTACGGGGTGCTGTTCGGAATCACGCTGGGGCTTGGGCTGGCGTTGATCGCCGGGCTGTCACGGGTGGGGGAGAACTTCGTCGACGCGAACATGGAAGTGCTGCGGGCGGTTCCGAACTTCGCGCTGGTGCCGCTGCTGATCGTGTGGTTCGGGATCAGCGAGGTCCCCAAGATCCTGCTGATCACACTGGCGGTGGCGGTGGCCATCTACATCAACACGTTCAGCGCCATCCGGAGCGTGGACGCCGCGCTGGTCGAGGCAGCAAGGTCGTTCGGCGCCGGGCGGGCCGAACTCATCTACCGGGTGATCGTCCCCGGCTCGCTGCCCGGATTCCTGGTGGGACTGCGATTGGCGCTCACCGCGTCGTGGCTGTCGCTGATCTTCGCCGAGACCATCAACGCGAAGAAGGGACTCGGCCGGATGATGACCGATGCCCGCGAGTACTTCCAAATCGACGTCGTCTTCGTGCTGATCGGGGTGTACGCGATCCTGGGGCTGGCGTCGATCATCGTCGTCCGCTTCCTCGAAGGGCGCCTGCTGACGTGGAGGCGGGTGTATGACGGCGACTGAGCTGGTGACCGACACGGTGGTCATCGCCCGTGACGTGCGAAAGACGTTCGGCGACAACGTCGTCCTCAACGGGCTGAACCTGGAGATCCGCTCCGGTGAGTTCGTGGCGCTGCTCGGGCGAAGCGGCTCTGGCAAGAGCACCTTCCTGCGGGCACTCGGCGCGCTGGACGGCGACTTCGAGGGTTACGTCCTCGTGCCGGAACGGCGGGCCATCGTCTTTCAAGATCCGCGGCTGCTGCCGTGGCAACGCGTGTTGACCAACGTCACCATCGGCCTTCCCGCGACCGCCGCGGTGCGGGAGCAGGCTCGGGCGGCACTGAGCGAAGTGAACCTCGCCGACAAGGCCAAGGTATGGCCGCGCACGTTGTCCGGGGGAGAGGCTCAGCGCGTCGCGTTGGCGCGGGCGCTGGTGCGTCAGCCCGAACTGCTGCTGCTCGACGAACCGTTCGGCGCCCTCGATGCGCTGACGCGCATCAAGATGCACGGCCTGCTGCAGGACCTGTGTCGTCGCCACACACCCGCCGTGCTGTTGGTCACCCATGACGTCGACGAGGCGATTCTGTTGGCCGATCGGGTGATCGTGCTGACTGACGGATCGATCTCGCTCGACGTCGACGTCGACGTGCCCAAGCCGCGGGCGCGGGACTCCCATGAGTTCGCAACGCTGCGGCGCCGGCTGCTCGGCGAGCTTGGCGTCACCGGAGAACTTCAACTGTAGAGCCGTGCCCTTAGCACCCGATCGAGGATCACACATGAAACGCTTCGCCCATTTGCAGTGGAAACTATCTGCCGTACTGGCGATTTCGCTGCTCATGACAGCCTGCGGCCTGTCCGACGAAGAGGCAGACACGGCCATCGACTCGGTCAAGATCGCCAACAAGGCCGACGTGCCGCCCGGTACCAAACTCGTCGTTGCGGAGCAGAACGCGACGCAGTCGCTGCCGTGGAACCTCGCCAACGCAGGCAAGGACGCCCCGTACGCGGTGGAGTTCGCGGACTTCAGCGGTGGTGCTGCGGTGATCGAGGCGCTGCGCTCGGGGGCCGCCGACGTCGGCTCCATCGGTGAGGCGCCGGTTCCGATTGCCGTCGACAGCGGCGTCACCGACCTCGTAACCATTGGGCTGCAGGCGAATCCGGGAACTAGCGGCGGTTACTTCCTGGTGGCCAAACCGAACAGCGGTGTCACCAAGATCGAGGATCTTCGCGGCAGGCGTGTCGCGTACCCGCCCGGTTCGGGGCGCCACATGATCACCGCGGCGCTGCTGAAGCGGCACGGCCTGGACCTCAAGCACGACGTCCAGCCAGTGGAACTCGCTGGCGCCGAGGTGGTTCCGACCTTCGCCGCAGGCGCGGTCGACGCGGCGATCGTGCTTGGCAACCAGTACTACCAGCTCGGCGAGCCGCCGATCCTCGGTGACGGCACCGGCATCAACACCGGCATCCAGAGTCTGATCGTGCGCAAGGACGTGCTCGACGATCCGGCAAAGGCGGCTGCCATCGGCGACTACCTCGGGCGGGCCATCGCCGCCAACAACTGGAAGGACAGTCACGCCGACGAGTGGATCAACGAGTACTACGTCAAGCAGCAGGGCATCACGTACGACCAGGGCAAGAAGCTCTACGAAGAGGACGGCGTCGCCTCCTACTATCCGATCGACGCGGATTCGACGGCACTGTTCCAGAGCGTCGCCGACGGACTGTACGACACCGGGACGACCAAGACGCACGTCGACCTCAAGCCGTACGTCGACGGGCGATACAACGACATCGTCAAGGCGCAGAACGGGCTGGACGGTGTGACACCCAAGCCGACTAATTCCTGACGAGAGGGGAAACCGCTATGACACAGGTAGTTCAAGGGGTCGACGTTCGGCCGCAATCAGGATGGACCGGGGCCGAGATCCGCGGCGTCGACTTGACCAGGCCGCTCGATCAACGGCAGGTCGACGAGATCCGTGCTGCGCTGTTGACGTGGAAGGTGGTGTTCTTCCGCGACCAGTTCATCGACCACGACGACCACCTGCGGTTCGCGTCGGCGTTCGGTGCGCCAACACCGGCGCATCCGCTGTTCGATGCGATCTCCGACCCGAACTATCCGACGATCTATCCGATCTTCCGCGACCGGTTCAAGGCGCGGTACGGCGGTAGTCGGGGCTTCGACAAGCCGAACTGGCATGCCGACGTGACCGCGGCAGTCAATCCCCCTGCGGCATCGATCCTTCGGGCCGAGGTGATTCCGCCCTACGGCGGCGACACGCAATGGTCGAACACCGTCGCCGCGTACGCCGGATTGTCGGCACCGTTGCAGCGACTGGCGGATGGGCTTCGTGCGGTGCACCGCTTCTCGCCGCCCGAGGGCACCACCGCCACCGAGGACTACGAGCGAAGAGTGCGCAGGCGGCCGTTGGTCACCGAGCATCCGGTGGTTCGCGTCCATCCGGAGACGGGGGAGAAGGCGCTGTACGTCAACCCCGGATTCACCACGCACATCGAGGGCGTTTCGGCGCACGAGAGCCGTCGTCTGCTCGGGCTGTTCTTCGACGAGCTGGCCCGACCCGAGTACACCGTCCGATTCAAGTGGGAGCCGGGCAGCATCGCGTTCTGGGACAACAGATCCACCGTGCACCTCGCACCGTCAGACCTGACCACCGCGCACGACCGACGGTTGTACCGCGTGACGTTGGTGGGCGACGTGCCCAACGGACCGGACGGTCGTCCGTCAGTCTCCTTGGACGGGGAACCGTTCGAGGCGATCTAGAGCTCAGTCGAGCTGCCGGCGAAAGGTCCGCGAGCAGACGCAAAATCCCCTGAAATGCACGCATTCAGGGGATTTTGCGTCTGCTCGCGCTAGATCGTTGGCTGCGAGGGTTCGGTGCAGCGCGCCGACTACTGGCTCAACGCCCGGCGATGAGTTCCTCTGAGCGCTGGATCGTGCCGGTGATACCGCCGGCATCTTGCTGCGCCAGCAGCACGGCCGCCTGCCCCATGGCCTCGGGTGGCTCGACCATCTCCGGTGGAATCTCGAACCCTGCGCCACCGGCCTGCCACCCCTCGGTGAGCACCACCCGGGATGGGCTGAGGCAGTTGACCGCGATGTTGTCGGGCTTCAAGTTGGCCGCCAATCCGAGGTACAACCGCTCGGCGGCCGCCTTCGACACCCAGTAAGCGTTGGCGCCCTGGTCGATCATCGTGACACCAGTGGTGGTGATCGCCATCAAGGAGCCGCCGCCGCGTGCCCGCACGTGGGGGATGACGGCCTTGGTCACCAGGAAGACGCCGGTGAGGTTCACGTCGAGACAGAGCTGCCAGCGCTTGAGTGGGGTGGATTCGATTGGGCCGAGCCACAATACGCCCGCGTTCGCGACGAGGATGTCGATGCCGCCGAACTCCGCGACCGTGGCCTCGACGGCGGCGTTCACGGACTCCTCACTGGTGACGTCGCACGGCACCGGCAGGGCGCGCCCGCCCGATTCGGTGATGGCGGCAGCGACCGATCCTATGGTGCCTGGCAGCTTGCCCAGCTGTTCGGAGCGCGCCGCGACCGCGACCGACGCTCCGGCCGCGGCCAAGGACTTCGCGATCGTCGCGCCGATGCCGCGGCTGGCTCCGGCGACGAAAGCGACCTTCCCGTCGAGCGATTGGGTCACTTCGGTGGGAACCGCAGCGCGCCGTCGAGACGGATGATCTCGCCGTTGAGGTAGTCGTTCTCGATGATGCTCTGGGCCAGCTGGGCGTACTCGGTCGACCGGCCCATGCGCTTGGGGAACGGCACCTGCGGACCCCAGTACTGCTCGAGTTGATCGCCCGCCTTGCCGTACGCCGGCGTGTTGATGGTGCCCGGGGCGATGGTGCACACCCGGATGCCCAGCGGCGACAGGTCGCGCGCCGCAACGAGCGTCATGCCCAGCACGCCGCCCTTGGCGGCCGAGTAGGGCAGCTGGCCGATCTGGCCTTCGTAGCCTGCGATCGATGCGGTGTTGACGATCACGCCGCGGCCGCCCTCCTCGAGTGGCTCCGACTTGGCGATGGCCGCCGCCGACAGGCGCATGACGTTGAAGACCGCCGTCAGGTAGAACTCGATCGTCTTCTTGAAGCCGTCGAGGTCCAGCGGCGAACCGTCCTTGCCGATCAGCCTGCCGCCGCTGGCGGGGCCACCGTGCGTGTCGACTGAAATGCGCAGCGGAGCAAGCGCGACCGCTTCTGCGATCGCGGCGTTGACGGACTCCTCGGAGGTGGCGTCGGTGGGCACGTAGCGCACGCCGAGCTCGCTCTCGAGGGCCTTGCCCTTCTCGTCGGCCAGATCGGCGACGACCACTTTCGCACCTGCATCGTGCAGGCGGCGGACGGTCGCTTCTCCCAAGCCGCCCGCGCCGCCGACGACGATCGCTGAACTTCCGGCGATTTGCATGCTGTTCCCCTTCTTGCAACTGACGCTCTCGAACTGAGAGAATAGCATTCTCATACGTGGTCGAAATGGAGTCCGAAAATGCCTGAAGCCGTCATCGTCTCCGCACTTCGCACCCCGATCGGCACCGCGAACAAGGGCACGCTGCGGGACACCGACGCCTACACGCTCGCGGACCACGTCGTCAGGGCGGCAGCTGAGGACCTCGACGGGTCGGCGGGCAGGAGCGGAGCGACCGGGGATTTACGGAGCCGCGTCGACGACGTCATCCTCGGAGAGGGCCTGTACGGCGGCGGTGTGATCGCCAGGCATGCGGCCGTCACGGCCGGACTGCAGGCGGTGCCCGGGCTCGCCGTCAACCGTCACTGCGCCGCAGGCCAGGCCGCCGTGCAGAGTGCGGTGGCCAGCATCCGGGCCGGCATGGACGAACTGATCATCGCCGGCGGCGTGAACTCCGCGTCGACCTCGCCCCGGTTCACCCGCGTGGTCGGGGACGAGACGCAGCCCTGGTTCCCGCCGACGCACCCGAACACCCCCGAAGCGCCGAACATGGACATGTCGATCACCGTGGGCTGGAACGCCGCGGTCAAGGCGGGCGTGACCCGCCAGGAGATGGACGAGTGGGCGCTGGGCAGCCACCGCAAGGCCATCGCCGCCATCGACGAGGGCCGCTTCAAGGAGGAGCTGCTCCCCATCGACACCCCGCACGGCCTCTTCGACACCGACGAGCATCCCCGCCGCGACACGACGATGGAGAAGCTCGCGTCGCTGAAGGTGCTGCACCCCGAGATCGAGGGCTTCTCCATCACGGCGGGCAACGCCTGCGGGGCCAACGACGGGGCCGCCGTACTGACGCTCGCGAGCGATCGGCTGGGCCTGCGCGCGCTCGGCACCGTCAAGTCCTGGGCGTCGGTTGGAGTCGATCCGGCATTCACGGGGCTCGCCCCGGTGGAGGCCATCCCGAAGGCGCTCAAGCGCGCCGGGCTCTCGGTGGCCGACGTCGACCTGTTCGAGATCAACGAGGCGTTCGCGTCGATGTGCGTGGCGACCATCAAGCTGCTGGGCATCGACCCCGCCATCGTCAACGTGAGCGGCAGCGGGTGCTCACTGGGTCACCCGGTCGCTGCCACGGGGGCGCGCATGCTCGTCACGCTGGTGCACGAATTGCGCCGTCGCGGAGGCGGTATCGGCGTCGCCGCCATGTGCGCGGGCGGCGGGATGGGATCGGCGACCGTCATCGAGGTGCCGGCCCCGTAAGCTCGGCCGCATCTGATGACCATCGAAGAGCTCATCGCAGCGGCGCGCAACGGTTCCACCCGGGCGGCCGGTCGGCTGCTGAGCCTGGTCGAGAGTTCGCGTCGCGACGAGGTGTTGGCCGCCATCGGTCACCGCACCGCGCGCGTCATCGGGATCACCGGACCGCCCGGTGCCGGGAAGTCCACCACCGTCGGGGTGCTCGTCGCGGCGTACCGCGCGCAGGGGCTGCGGGTCGCCGTGCTCGCCGTCGACCCGTCGTCGCCCTACAGCGGCGGCGCTCTGCTCGGTGACCGAATCCGGATGGCCGCCCACATCAACGACAGCGACGTGCTGATCCGGTCGGTCGCGACCCGCGGTCACCTCGGAGGTCTCGCAGCGGCGGTGCCCGCCGCGATCAGCGTGCTCGCCGCGCTGGCGTACGACGTGGTCGTCATCGAGACGGTCGGGGTGGGTCAGTCCGAGATCGAGGTCGCCGCGGTGGCCGATCCGACGGTCGTGGTGCTCAATCCCGGTGCAGGCGATGCGATCCAGGCGGCCAAGGCCGGCCTGCTGGAGGTCGCGGACATCGTGGTGATCAACAAGGCCGATCGCGAGGGCGCCGATCAGACGGTGCGCGACCTGCACGCCGAGACCAACGCGCCGATCCTGAAGATCGTCGCAGCCCAGAACGAGGGCATCGCCGAGTTGGTCGAGGCCATCGACGCGCATCTGCGTTCCGACAGTCCCGAGCGTCGTGCGGCCCGCGCCCGCGCCCAGATCCTGTCGCTGGCCCAGAGCGCGCTGCGCACGCGACCCGGGTTGGATGCGCTCGCGGCCGACGTCGCCGAGGGCAGGGTGGACGTCTATACGGCGGCGACATCACTGTTCACCAGCGCCGATGCAGATGAGAATCAGCTTTCCACTTTGCAGGAATGATGTTGTACGATTCCGTGAACGTATTCTTCGGCCCTAATGAGGAGCGCTCGTGCAGAAGGCCATCGACCCCGGAATCTCCACGTGGCCGGAGGAGGACCCTCAGCTGATCGGCAGTGGGTGCGGCGCCTGCGGCGCCACGGTGTTCCCGCGCCAGTCGCACTGCCCGAAGTGCAGCAAGGCCGACATGAGCGACGTGCTGCTGCCGCGCCGCGGCACCGTCATCGCGTGGACTACCCAGGGTTTCGCGCCCGGCGCGCCGTACGCCGGACCGACCGGCAAGGACTTCGTTCCGTTCGGTGTCGGCCTGGTGCAACTGGGTGACGTGGTGCGCGTCGAGGGCCGGCTCACGGAGAACGATCCGGAGAAGCTGAAGTTCGGCATGGAGGTCGAACTGATCATGGTGCCGTTCACCACCGACGCCGACGGCAACGAGATCGTCACCTTCGCCTTCCAACCGGTCTAGCGATGAGCACTCGCGCGAAGCGCCAACGTTAAGGAGATTCGGAAATGACCAACGACGTAGCCATCATCGGGGTCGGCCTTCACCCGTTCGGCCGGTTCGACAAGTCGGCCGTCGAGATGGGCGCCGAAGCCATCCATCTCGCGCTCACCGACGCCGGACTCGGTTGGGAGGACATCCAATTCGGGTTCGGCGGCAGCTATGAGGTGTCCAACCCGGATTCGGTGACGCGGCTCGTCGGGCTGACGGGCATCACGTTCACCAACGTGTTCAACGCCTGCGCCACCTCGGCCAGCGCCATCCAGCAGACCGCCGACACCATCCGGCTGGGCAAGTACGACATCGGCATCGCGATCGGGCTCGACAAGCACCCCCGCGGCGCCTTCACCGACGATCCCGCCAAGCTCGCGCTGCCGCAGTGGTACGCCGAGAACGGGCAGTTCGTCACCACCAAGTTCTTCGGCATGAAGGCCAACCACTACCTTCACGAGCACGGCATCTCCGAGGAGACGCTGGCGCGGGTAGCCAACAAGAACTTCCGCAACGGTGCGCTGAACCCAAATGCGTTCCGTCGCAAGGAAATTTCCGTCGACGAGATCATGGCGTCGCCGGTACTGAACTACCCGTTGCGGCAGTTCATGTTCTGCGCACCCGACGAGGGTGCGGCCGCCGTCATCATGTGCCGCGGCGATCTTGCGCACAAGTACACCAAGACTCCAGTGTTCGTGCGGGCCACCGAGATCCGCACCCGCCGATTCGGCGCGTACGAGGTGCATGCCACGTCGGCGCCGCTGGAAACGGACACGTCGCCGACGGTGTACGCCGCAAAGGCGGCATACGAGGTGGCCGGCATCGGACCCGAGGACGTCGACATCGCGCAGTTGCAGGACACCGACGCAGGCGCCGAGGTCATTCACATGGCCGAGACGGGACTGTGCGCCGACGGCGACCAGGAGAAGCTGCTGGCCGACGGGGCCACCGAGATCGGCGGGGAGATGCCGATCAACACCGATGGTGGGCTGATCGCCAACGGCGAGCCCATCGGAGCATCGGGTCTTCGACAGATGCACGAGCTCGTCCGCCAGCTGCGCGGGGAGGCAGGCGATCGTCAGGTTCCCGGCAGTCCGCGCGTCGGATTGGCCCAGGTCTACGGCGCGCCGGGCACGGCATCGGCAACCATCCTGTCGCTCTGAGCGACCGCCGCGGCGGCTACGGTACCCCCTGCGGTAACGCCATTCTCATAGGAATAGAGTGCGATTCATGGCTGACTACCGCTACGTCACGTACGAAACCCTCGACGAGGGCACCATCGCCCGCATCATGCTCAACCGGCCGGATTCGCGCAACGCTCAGCAGCGTGGGCTGCTCGTCGAACTGAACGAGGCGTTTCTCGAGGCGGAGGCTGACGACAACGTCCGCGTCGTCATCCTCGGTGGCAACGGCCCGATGTTCTCGTCCGGTCACGACCTCGGCTCGAAGGTCATGATGTCGGAGTACATGCCCGGTCCGGATCAGCACCCGAGCTTCACGCAGAACGGTGCGACACGTGAAGGCGCCGAGAAGCTCCTGCTCCAGGAGTGGCACTACTTCTTCGAGAACACCCGCCGGTGGCGCAACCTGCGCAAGATCACCGTGGCGCAGGTTCACGGCGATGTGTACGCCGCGGCCCTGATGCTGATGTGGGCGTGCGATCTGATCGTCGCCGCGGACAACACCACCTTCGCCGACGTGGTGGGCACCCGCCTGGGCATGTGCGGCGTCGAGTACTTCGCGCACCCCTGGGAGTTCGGCGCGCGAAAGACCAAGGAGCTCATGCTCACCGGCGATTCGCTGTCGGTCGAGGAGGCCCACGCGCTCGGCATGGTGTCGAAGATCTTCCCCGCCGACGAGTTGGCCGACAAGACGCTGGAGTTCGCCCGTCGCATCGCCAAGGTACCCACCATGGCCGCCCTGCTCATCAAGGAATCCGTCAACCAGACCCAGGACAACCAGGGCTTCTACAACTCGCTGAACGCGTGCTTCACCATGCATCAGCTCAACCACAGCCACTGGGCGTGGGTGCATGGCGGAGGCTTCCCGGTCGCCAATGAGACCGACGGACTTCCGAACTGGCGCGAGGCGCCTCCTGTGGTGCCTGCTGTCAAGGACAAGGTCCGCGCGGACGACTAGCCGCTGCTGCGTTGACGCCTCGCGCTGCCCGCTCGTTGCGTTGAAATAGCGCTCACGGCGCCGAAGTTCGAGTGGTGCTGTACCTCAGCGCTATCTCAACGGGCCCGAGCCTCGGCGGCCGACGGGTCAGCCCTTGGTGACGACCAGTCCGGCCCGGTAGCCGAACACCATTGCGGGACCGAGCGTTCCGCCCGCTCCGCCGTATGCCTTGCCGGTGACGCCGGCCATCGCGTTGCCCACGGCGTACAGGCCGGGGATCGGATCGCCGTTGACGTGCAGCACGCGGGCGTCGGCATCGGTGCGCGGCCCGCCCTTGGTGCCCATCGCGCCGACGGTGACCGGCACCGCGAAGTAGGGCGCCGTGTCGATGGGGCCCAACGTCTGAAGTGCGGGGGTGGCCGCCGCGGTGTCGCCCCAGTAGCCGTCGTAAGCGCTTGAGCCGCGCCCGAATTCGGGATCGACCTCGGCTTGGACGTTGCGGTTCCACTCCTCGAGCGTGCGGGTGAGCCCCTCGACGGCGATCCCGGTCTTCTCGCTCAGTTCGGCGAGATCGGCTGACTTGCAGTACCAGTCGGGCACCGCCCCGTCGGGTTCGACGCCGAGGAAGCCGTACTTCTTCAGGTGCAGCGAGTCGAAGACGATCCACGCCGGATCGTTGACGTAGCCGAAACGCGGATCGAGGTGGTGGAACGGGCCCGCCATCGAGTTGTACTCGCCCGCTTCGTTGAGGAACCGCTTGCCTGCGCGGTTGACGATGATGCTGCGCGGCCTGGTGCGCTCCAGTCGCACGCTGCGGCTGCGCTGATGTCCGTCGATGGTGTCGCCCGGGATCTGGATGACGGGCACCCACCACGCCTCGCCCATGTTGGCCAGGTCGGCGCCGTGGGCCATCGCCATGCGCAGGCCGTCGCCGGTGTTGTTCGGCGGCGAGACGGGGCCGTGCATCGGCCCGCGAAGGTAGGCCTCCACCAGGGTCGGGTCCCACTCGAAGCCGCCGGTACCGAGGATCACGCCGTGGCGGGCCCGCACGCGAAGATCCTTGTCGCCGTGTTTGATTCGGACGCCGACGATGCGGCTGGACTGAGTTCCCGCGGCGCTGCGCTCGTGCCCTCCGTCCGACGCGATGAGCTCGAGGGCGCGGGCCTCCGTCACGGGCGCGATGCCGTGGTCCAGCAGGCCCTTGAGCAGCCCGGCGATGAGGGCGGTGCCTGCCACGCAGTAGTCACCGTCGAAGTCGTCGACGGACGCGTGGATGCGTGCCCGCGTCTCGGCGTCGATGCCGACGTTGCTGAAGTCGACCGGGAACGACGTGATGCGGTCGCGCCATTCGCCGAGCCGGGCGAGGTCGAACGGCTTGGCGTTGTGCGAACGGCCACCGGCGGGCCTGCCTCCGGGCAGTTCCGGCTTGTAGTCCGGGAAGCCAGCGGCGATCTCGAACTGCAACTCGCTGTGCGCCTCGACGAAGTCCAGCATCTCGGGCCCTGTGCGCACGAACGTCTCGACGAGCGCGGTGTCCATGGCGCCGAGGGACTGGGCCTCGAGGTAGCGCATCGCGTCTTCGACCGTCAGCTCGCCGTCGGGGGAGCGGTGATGCGCCGGAATCCACACGATGCCACCGGATACCGCCGTGGTCCCGCCGACCGTCGCGGCCTTCTCGTAGACCGCCACCGAGGCACCGCCGACCGCGGCCGTCAGCGCGGCGGTGAGGCCCGCACCCCCCGTCCCGAGTACGACGACGTCGAATTCCTGGTCCCAATCGGACACGCCCTGAATCCCTTCCGTTAGCCGAGAATGTCGGACAGCCGCTTGGCCGCCGTGATTACCGCATCGCGGCCGCCGAGCAGCACGTCCTTGCGGTGTGAGATGAGGTTGATGCACGTGGGGGGCGACGGCGGCTTGCGGCGCACCGGCACCGCCAGCCCATAGGTGTCGGGCTCGACCTCGCCGTGCGTGATGACCCAGCCCTGCTCGCGGGTGAGCGGAACCAGGTCCCGCTCACCCGGCCGTGGCGGCATGCTGGCCAATAGGGCGATACCCGCTGAACCCCGCTCCAGCGGGTACCGGCTGCCCTCGTGGAACGACAGTTGGTAGAAGACCAGCGTCGGCACGATCACCGCGATGGCCACCTGCTGGTCGCCCTCGGCGACGAGCAGGGACACGGTGGCGCCGAGGTCGTCGGCGAGCGTGCGCAGGGTCGGCACGCTCAGCGCCCGCAGGTTGTTGTCGAACGACGCGCCGAGCACCGCCAGGGCGGCCGCAGGGCGGTACTTGCCGTCCTCGCCCTTCACCACGAACCGGTGCTGCGCGAGTGTGCTGAGCAGGCGGTAGGCGATGGTGCGATGCACGCCGACGTGGTCGGCCACCTGCTGTGCAGTGATCCCCGTCGGCGAGCTCGAGACGGCCTGCAGTGCCGTCAAGCCCCTTGCCAAAGTCTGCGAGCCGACCGAAAGCCGCTCGGCCGGGTCCGCGCCGCGGTCCGGGCCGGCGCCGTCCTTGACAGACGTCATCGTGAGAGCGATGCTCTATACATAGTGCACATCAGTGTGCGATATTAGCACATATTGATTCCACTATGAGAGAATGAGATTTCCGTCACCGAGGCAGGAGAAGTCTTGATGCAGGAGCACGAGAGCGTCTGGAGCGACCTCCAGGGCGTCCCGTTCTCACAGGGCTACCTCGACGCAGGGGGAGTGCGCACCCGTTACCTCCATGCGGGCGATCCCGCCAACCCGACGCTGGTACTGCTGCACGGCTCGGGTGGTCACGCCGAGGCGTACGTCCGCAATCTCGAGTCGCACGCCGAGCACTTCTCGACGTGGTCGATCGACATGCTCGGTCACGGCTACACCGACAAGCCCGGCCATCCGCTGGAGGTCGCCCACTACGTCGATCACCTGCTCGCCGTCTTCGACACCATCGGCGCGCAGCGAGTGCTGCTGTCCGGTGAGTCGCTTGGCGGCTGGGTCGCGTCCAAGGCCGCCGCCGTCCATCCGGATCGCATCGAGCGCCTCGTGCTCAATACCGTCGGCGGTTCCCAAGCCGACCCGGAGGTGATGAAGCGGATCATCACGCTGTCGATGGCCGCGGTCGAAGACCCAACCTGGGAGACGGTGCAGTCGCGCATCAAGTGGCTGATGGCCGACAAGTCCAAGGACTACGACGACATCGTGGCCAGCAGGCAGCGCATCTACCGCCAGCCGAGCTTCGTGGCCGCCATGCGCGACATCATGGCGCTGCAGGATCCGGAGATCCGGGCCCGCAACCTCATGTCGCCCGCCGACTACGGGGCCATCACTGCACCCACTCTGGTGCTGTGGACCAGCGACGACCCGACCGCCGACGTGCGCGAGGGCCGACGGATCTCGGAGATGATCCCCGGCGCGCGTTTCGAGGTGATGGAGGGCTGCGGGCACTGGCCGCAGTACGAGGACGCCAAGACGTTCAACGCCTTGCACATCGACTTTCTGCTGGGCTTGCCGAAAAGCGCTGCGCAGTCGTGAGCCGCGAGGTGGACGTCCTGATCGTCGGCGCGGGCCCGGTCGGGCTCACGCTGGCCAACGTGCTTGGCGGCCAAGGTGTTCGGACACTGGTGGTCGATGAACGCGACACGCTGATCGACTACCCGCGCGGCGTCGGGCTCGACGACGAGGCACTGCGTACCTTCCAGTCGATCGGGCTCGTCGAAAACGTGCTGCCCCACACCGTGCCCAATCAGATCCTGCGCTTCTTCGATGGCAATCGGCGCCTACTCGCCGAAATGGCCCCGCCCGACGCGCGTTTCGGTTGGCCCAAGCGCAACGGCTTCGTGCAACCCATGGTCGACGCGGAACTGCTGCGTGGGCTGGAGCGCTTCGACTGCGTCGAGGTGCTGTGGAGCAGTCGCATGGAATCGTGCGCGGAGCGCGCCGACGGCGTCACCGTCGACGTCGTCGGACCATCCGGTGCCGAGTCCATCGACGCCCGTTACGTCGTAGGCTGCGACGGTGGACGCAGCGCCACCCGCCGTCTTATGGGCGTGACGTTCGAGGGCACCACCTCGCCGACGCGCTGGCTGGTCATCGACGTCGCGACCGATCCACTGGGACACCCCAACAGCGAGGTCGGTGCCGATCCTGCCCGGCCGTACGCGTCGATCTCGATCGCACACGGAATTCGCCGTTTCGAGTTCATGATTCACGCCAACGAGACCGATGAGCAGGTCGAGCGGCCCGAGTTCATCGCCAGCATGCTGGCCCCGTTCGTACCGCACCCCGACCGCGTCGACGTCATCCGGCACCGCGTGTACACCCACCACTCCCGGATCGCGAGCGCCTTCCGCAAGGGGCGGATGTTCCTCGCCGGCGACGCCGCCCACCTGATGCCGGTGTGGCAGGGCCAGGGTTACAACAGCGGCATCCGCGACTCGGCCAATCTCGGCTGGAAGCTGGCGGCAGTGGTCACCGGGCAGGCCGGCGACGGACTGCTGGATACCTACGACGCCGAGCGGCGCAAGCACGCGCGGGCGATGATTGACCTGTCCACGTTGGTGGGACGGGTGATCTCGCCGACCAACGCTCGGGTCGCCACGTTGCGGGACAAGGTGATTCGGGCGGCCTCGGTGGTGCCCACGCTCAAGCGCTACATCCTGGAGATGCGCTTCAAGCCGATGCCGCGCTATGAACAGGGCGCCATCGCGCATGTCGAGCCGCGCACGGCGACGTCGCCGACGGGCACGCTGTTCATCCAGCCCCGCGTCGACACCCGCGAGAACCAGAACGTCCTCCTTGACGACGTCATCGGTCCCGGCTTCGCGGTGCTGAGTTGGAACAACAACCCCCGACTGTTGCTCGGTGACGCCGCCTTCGCCCGGTGGAAGGCATTGGGGGCCAGCTTCATCGCCGCTCGGCCGTCGACGCAGCTGCACTGGACGGGGCACGACGACCCGGAGGTCATCATCGTCGGCGACCGCACCGGCGTACTCAAGGGGTGGTTCGACAGCCACGCCGAATCCATACTGTTCCTACGACCCGACCGGTGCATCGCCGGTGCGAGCATCGCCCAGCTCGCGCCCGAACTGAGCGAGGCGCTGTTCGAGGTCCTCTGCATAGCGAAGGGAGGCAATGAATCCCATGAGCTCAATAGCTCTGTGCTGCATGTCGCACAGCCCGCTGCTAAATCTGCCGGGACCGTCACGGGAGCTTCTTGACGACATCGACACGGCACTATCCGGTGCGCGTGACTTCGCGCGCGCCTTCGACCCGGAACTCGTGGTGATCTTCTCCCCGGACCACTACAACGGATTCTTCTACCGCACGATGCCGCCCTTCTGCATCGGAACCGCGGCGCAGGGCGTCGGCGACTACGGCTCACATCGCGGACCGCTGAACGTGCCCGCCGACCTCGCCACCTCCTGCGCCGAGTCCGTCATGAACGCGGGCGTCGACGTCGCCATCTCGGCGAGCATGGACGTCGACCACGGCACCGTCCAACCGCTGCAGACGCTCTTCGGAGACATCTCGGACATCCCGGTGATCCCGATCTTCATCAACTCGGTGGCCACGCCGCTCGGCCCCATCCGGCGGGCCAGGGCGCTCGGCGCCGCCGTCGGCGACTTCGTCGCGACGCTGGGCAGGCGGGTGCTGATCGTGGGATCCGGTGGGCTGTCCCATGATCCGCCCGTACCGACGTTGGCCACAGCGCCCGCGGCGGCGCTGGGTCGCATCGTGCACGGCGAGCCCATGACGACGGAACAACGCGCTGCGCGGCAAACGGCGGTGATGGAGGCGGCCGAGCACTTCGCGCATGGCGACGGGCCGCTGCGCCCGCTGAACCCGGACTGGGACCACGCCCTGCTCGAGCTCATCGACACCAACCGGGTCGCCGAGGTCGACGCGTGGTCCAACGACTGGATCGCCGCCGAGGGCGGCAACTCGGCCCACGAGATCCGTACCTGGGTGGCGGCCTTCGGCGCGCTGGCCACGCAGGGTGCCTACGCGACCGGCGTGCGCTACTACCGCGCTGCGCCGGAACTGATCGCGGGGTTCGCGGTGAGGACGGCGGTGCTGAGGCGATGAGCGCTTGCGCGAAGAGCAGAGGGTGGCGATGAGCGCTTGCGCGAAGAGCAGAGGGTGGCGATGAGCGCTTGCGCGAAGAGCAGAGGATCCGTATGAGCGACAACGACTTCGATCACGAGGTCGACGTGCTCGTCGTCGGCTCCGGTGGTGGCGGCATGACCGCGGCCCTGAAGGCCGACGCCGCGGGGCTCGACACGCTGATCGTCGAGAAGTCCGCTCAGTTCGGCGGTTCGACCGCGCTGTCCGGCGGCGGGATCTGGGTGCCGGGGGCGCCGTCACAGCGCCGGGCCGGCTACACGCCGCCGCCCGACGGGGTCTTCGACTACCTCAAGCGGATCACCGGCGGCCTCGTCAGTGACGCCCGGCTGCGCACATACGTCGACGAGGCGCCGGAGATGATGGAGTTCCTCGAGAAGTCCAGCCCCTGGTTCGAATTCGTCTGGAAACCCGGTTACGCCGACTACTACCCCGAGCTGCCGGGCGGCTCCGAACAGGGCAGCACGATCAACGTGCCCGCCATCGACCTGCGCAAGCTCGGTGACGAAGAGCGCAACCTGCTGACCCCGCTGGCGCTCGCGCCGAGGGGAATCTGGTTCGCACCCAAGGATCTCCGGCTCTTCTACCAGGTACGGCAGAACTGGCGCGGCAAGGCGGTCCTGCTGAAGCTCATCTGGCGGATGTTCCGCGCCCGCGTGTTCGGCGACCGGATGGCGGCCATTGGTCAGTCGCTGATGGCGCGGATGCGGCTGGCACTGCGGGACCACGGCATCCCGCTGTGGCTGTCGGCGCCCATGACCGAGTTGCTCACCGACGTCGATGGAAACGTCGTCGGCGCCGTCGTCGAACGCGACGGCACGCCGCAACGCATCGGCGCCCGCCGCGGCGTGGTGCTCGCGAGCGGAGGCTTCGACCACGACATGGTGTGGCGTCGCGAGCACCTGCCCGAACTCGAACACGACTGGAGTTTCGGCAATCCCGCGTCCATGGGTGACGGCATCCGGGCAGGCGAGAAGGTGGGCGCCTCCACCGACCTGCTCGACGAGGCATGGTGGTTCCCCGCGATGTGCTGGCCCGACGGGCGATTGCAGTTCATGCTCAACGAACGCATGATGCCGTCACAGTTCGTGGTCAACGGCGCAGGCAAGCGGTTCATCAATGAAGCGGCGCCCTACATGGACTTCGCCCACGCCATGATCGACGGCCAGCGCACCGGCGTCACCCACGTCCCGTGCTGGTTGGTGACCGACATCCGGTCGTTCCACCGCTACGTGGTGGGCGGGCACCTGCCCATTCCGAAGATTCCGTTTGCGCCCGTTCCGACCGGTTGGAAGGTTCCCAAGGCGTGGCTGGACTCTGGAATCGTCAAGGAAGGCGCGACATTGGAGGAACTGGCCACCAAGATCGACGTGCCGCCAGACCAACTGCGCCAGACCGCGGAGCGGTTCAACGAGTTCGCCCGCAACGGGCACGACGACGACTTCAACCGCGGCGACAGCGCCTACGACAACTACTACGGCGACCCGACGCTGCCGAACCCGAACCTGCATCCGCTCGGCGCAGGGCCGTATTACGCGTTTCAGATCATCCTCGGCGATCTGGGTACCTCGGGTGGGTTGCGCACCGACGAACACGCCAGGGTGCTGCGTGCCGACGACTCGGTGATCGGCCGGCTGTACGCGACGGGGAACGTCACCGCCGCCGTCATGGGCCGCAGCTACGCGGGCGCGGGTGCCACCATCGGACCCGCCATGACCTTCGGTTACGTCGCCGCCAAACACCTCGCCGAAACCAGTGAAACCAACCAGACCGACAGCGCTACTAGCCATTCCACCGAGCCCACGCTCAGAACCCACGGAGGTACAAGATGAAGATTTCCCTGTTCTACGAGTTCGCGCTGCCTCGGCCGTGGTCCGACGACGACGAACGCGAGCTCTTCCAAGACGGACTCGATGAGGTCGAGCTCGCCGACAAGGCCGGCTTCTCCACCGTCTGGCTGACCGAGCACCACTTCCTCGAGGAATACTGTCACGCGACGGCGCCCGAGATCTTCCTGGCCGCAGCGAGCCAGCGCACCAAGGACATCCGGCTGGGCTTCGGCATCATGCACCTCCCGCCCGCCGTCAACCATCCAGCCCGGGTCGCCGAACGCATCTCGACGCTGGATCTGATTTCCAACGGGCGGGTCGAGTTCGGCACCGGCGAGTCGTCGTCGGTCGGTGAGCTCGGCGGGTTCAACATCGACCCGGCCGACAAGCGCGCCCAGTGGGAGGAGGCGCTCGAGGTCTCCATCCGCTGCATGACCGAGACGCCCTTCACCGGCTTCAAGGGTCAGCACATCGAGATGCCCGCGCGCAACGTAATCCCCAAGCCGATGCAGCGGCCGCATCCGCCGGTGTGGGTGGCCTGCACCCGGCCGTCGTCGGTGCAGATGGCGGCCCAGAAGGCCATCGGTGCACTGAGTTTCGCCTACACCGGCCCCGGCCCGCTGAAGGAGCGCGTCGACGGCTACTACCGCGAGCTCGAGGAGAAGGGCTCACCGATCACCCCGGTGATGAACCCGAACATCCTGGCCATCGGCGGCGATCTGTCGATGATGGTGGCGCCCACCGACGAACGAGGCCGTGCAGCGGCTCGGCGTCGGTGGCGGGTTCTTCTCGTTCGGGATCATGCACTACTACATGACCGGCATGCACACGCCGGGTCGCACCGGGGTTTGGGACCGTTACCTCGAAGAGGTAAAGGCCGACCCGACGCTGGCGTACGGCCCGGGCCGTGGCGCCATCGGCTCCCCGGACACCGTGCGGGAGTTCCTGCGCGGCTACGAGGAGAGTGGCGTCGACGAGATCATTCTGCTGCTCAACCCGCGCAGCCACGAGGGCACCATGGAGTCCATCGAGTTGATGGGCAAGCATGTGCTGCCCGAGTTCATCGAACGCGACGAGAAGCACGTCGCCGCCAAGAACAAGCGCCTCGAGCCCGTGCTGGAGAAGCTCGAGAAGCGCCGCGAAGCGTCGCTGGCGCCGGAGTTCGACGAGGACTACTCGTTCGGCGGGCTTGCCCACCGGCCAGGGCGGAAAGTTCACCGCCAGCGAGATCCCCGAGGCCATGGCCGAGATCAACGAGGGTCGCGTGCAGGCCGCGCAACTGGAGAAGGAGCAGCGGGAGGCGGCGCAGAAGGCCGCCGGAGCGTAATCCGGTGGGCCAGTTCGCCGAACTGCTCGACTACGGCGGTCGCCGCGCGGTGGTGACCGGCTGCGCGTCCGGCATCGGGGCAGCGCTCGTCGGTCAGCTGGCCTCGGCCGGGGCCGAACTCGTCGGGTTGGACATGCGGCCACCGGAGCCGGAGGTTGGCAGCGCGCTGGGAGCCTTTCATCAGGTCGACCTGTCCGATCCGGCGTCCATCGACGCTGCGGTCGCGGCGGTCGGCGGCACGGTGGACGGCCTGTTCAACGTTGCCGGGGTGTCGTCGGGTATCCGAGACCCGTTGCGGGTGGCCACCATCAACTTCCTCGGCACCCGGCACCTGACCGAGGCGTTGATCCCGTCGATGCCGCCCGGTTCCTCGATCGTCAGCGTGGCGTCCCTCGCCGCATCGGAGTACCGCGCCAACGCCGACGTGACGGCGGGGCTGCTGGAGACCACGTCGATGGCCGACGGAATCGAGTGGTGCCAACGCAATCCGGACGCGCTCGCCGACGGTGGATACCGGCTGTCGAAGGAAGCTCTGATCCTCTACGGGATGGCGAACGTTGCGACGCTTGGCGCCAAGGGGATCCGGATCAACTGCAGCGCCCCGGGTGTCACCGACACCCCGATCCTCGACCAGCTGCGGGGGGCCTACGGCCAGGAGTTCCTTGACGCGTTCCGGACCCCACTGGGCCGCGTCGCCGGGCCAGCGGAACAGGCGAGCGTGCTGGTGTTCCTCAACAGCGCGGCGGCGAGTTACATCACGGGCCAGGTGATCTGGGTGGACGGCGGCACCGTGGCAGAGCAAACGTATGGAGAGCTGGCAGCTGCCAGAGAACTTGCGACGCGAAGGGCGGCTCATGGCCAGCATGAATGACTTCCGGCGGGTCGCCGACGACGTCCGCAACTGGGGACGGTGGGGCGACGACGACGAACTGGGCACGCTGAACTTCATCACCGCCGAGAAGGTGGCTCAGGCGGCCAGCCTCGTCAAGCACGGCAAGGTCTTTCCGCTCGGCGTCGACTTCGGCTCGTCCGGCCCGCAGGGTGCGTTCCACTACCGGCAGAACCCGATGCACGTGATGACGGTCGACGGCGGCGACGCCAACACGTTGTTGGAGTACGGGCCCAAGTGGCTGCAGAACCCCACCGCGGTCCAGTTGAGCGGATACTCCGAAGCCGGACCGATGCGCTTCAACGACGACCTGATCATCATGCCGCTGCAGGCGGCCACGCAATGGGATGCGCTGTCCCACGTGTACTACGAGGAGAAGCTCTACAACGGCTTCCCGGCCAGCTCGGTGACGAGCCTCGGCGCGATCCACTGCGGCATCGACAAGGTGGGTGTCAAGGGCATCACCTCGCGCGCCGTCTTGCTCGACCTGGTGAAGCTCCGTGGAGTCGAGACCTACTGCGCCGACGTCGAGCAGCCGATCACCCCTGCCGAGCTCGACGCGGCGGCCAAGGCGCAGGGCGTCGCCGTCACCCCCGGCGACATCGTGCTGATTCACACGGGTTGGTGGGCAAGGTTTCTCGAGACCGGCGACGGCGCCGAACCCGGTGCCGGCCTGGATTGGACGTGCGCATCATGGCTACACGACCACGAGGTGGCGGCGGTAGCTGCCGACAACCTCATGGTCGAGAACCCGGTCTCCGGTGTGGACGGCACGATCTTGCCGATGCACATGTTGTGCCTGCGCGACATGGGCATGATGTTCGGTGAGTACTGGAACCTCACTGCGCTGGCCGAGGACTGCGCCGCCGACGGCAGCTACGAGTTCCAGCTCGTCGCCCCACCGCTGAGCGTCACCGGAGGCGTCGGATCGCCACTCAACCCCATCGCGATCAAGTGAGTGAGCCCATCGTGACAGCTACCAGGACCCAACCCCTCATCGTCGGCCTCGGTGGCACGCTGCGGTCCAACTCGTCGACCGAACGCGCGCTGCGGCACTGTCTTTCGGCCGTCGAGCGCCAAGGTGGGCGCACGATGCTGTTCTGCGGCGACGACATCGACCTACCGATGTACAACCCCCACGACGCCGACCGCACCGAGAAGGCGTCGGCAATGGTCACGGCGTTGCGTGACGCCGATGCGGTCGTGGTCGGCTCGCCCGGCTACCACGGTGGGGTGTCCGGTCTGGTGAAGAACGCGCTGGACTACATCGAGGATCTGCGTGGCGATCCCCGGGTGTACCTGGACAACACCCCGTGGGGCTGCATCAGCTGCGCGTACGGATGGCAGGCCGCGGTGGGCACTCTCGGCCAGCTGCGCGTCATCGGACACGCACTGCGCGCGTGGCCGACCCCCCTTGGCGTGGCGATCAACTCGGCCGACCCGGTGTGGGACGAGGCGGGGGAGTTGGTCGACGGTACCGTCCGCGGCCAACTGGACATGCTCGCCACCCAACTGCTTGCGGGCGCACTGCGCGTCGCCTAGGCACCTCACCGAATGTGCAGTCAGGGCGGGAATTTCGCCGATTTCTCGCCGTAGTTGCACATTCGGCGTCGTGGTCGCACATTCGGCGCCGTAGTTGCACATTCGGCGAGGTGGTCGCACATTCGGGATGCGTACACCACTCCCTAGCCGGCCGCCTCCGCGCGCTCGACGTGCTGGTGAATCAACCGCGGGTACCGGCCACGCTCGGGGCGGAATATGTCGTGGGGCGAGTCGTCGAACTCGACGAGTTCAGCGTGCGGGAACAGCCGCCCGTAACGCGACCACTCCCGTTCGCCGACGAGGACGCTGGTGCCGCTGCGTACGGCGAGTAGCGGAAGTCCTAGCCCGGCAAGCTCATTCCAGAACGAACGAGCGTGCGCGGCCTCGAAGGTCTTGATCCCGGCGTCACCGTTCACGCGCTCGGTCACGGGGGTACCGCGCCAGCGGCCACTCAGTAGGCGACGCGAGACTTCGGGCGGCAGCACCTTCTCCTCGGGGACGTAGTCGCCGATCGCGAGCGATCGAACGCGGTCGGCGTGCTCCAGCACCCAGGCGACCGCGCACGACGTTCCGCGGGAGAACGTCACCACGTGAACCGGTCCATCGGTGACCGCGTCCACGACCGCTCCGACGTCTGCGCTCAAGGTCGCGAGGTCGTATCCGCGTTCCGGGCTGCTGCTTCGTCCGTGGCCTCTGACTTCCACGACGATGGTCCTGCGCCCGAAGAGTGGCAGCACCTCAATGTAGTCGTCGGCGACGTCGGTCATGCCGGGCACGAAGACGATTGGCGCGCCGCGATCCTCACCGCCCGAGTCGAGATAGTGGATGCGGACGTCACCGTTGTGGGTGAACCGTGAAGTGGCCACCAACGTCACGCGCCCAGCATCATCAGTCCGCCGTCGACGGCCAGCAGTTGACCCGTGATGAAGTGCGACCCGTCGCCCGCCAGAAACACCAGCATCGGTCCGACGTCGCCGACCGGATCGCCCAGCTTGCCGCCGATCGGGATGCTCATCTGCAACTGCTGTTCGATGATCGGCATCAGATCGGGTCCGAGGTAGTCGCGGAGCCGTTGCGCACCAGGTGTTTCCACGGCAGGGGCGAGGGCGTTGACGGTGATGCCCTGCGATGCCCAGCACTTGGCGGCCGATCGCGTCCACGATGCGACGGCGGACTTGGACGCGGCGTAGATCGCCGACATCGGGCTGCCCATGACGCCCTCACTGGACCCGAAGTTGATGATCCGGCCGCCACCGGTCTCGCCCATCACGGCGGCAGCGGCCTGGTTGGTCAGCACCGTCGAGGTGAAGTTGGTGTCCATCACGTGGCGCACGTCGTCGACGCCGATCTGTCCGGGTACCCCGGGGTGCCACAAACCGGCGGCGTGCACGAGCACGTCCAGCCCGTGCAGGCTCGCCACCGCGGAGCGCACCGTCTCGTCGACTGACACCGGATCGACGGCGTCGCACTGCAGCCAGGTGGCGTCGGAACGCTCCGGGGGAGGGGTGTGGTGAAACGTCGCCGCGACCCGAGCACCGGCAGTGCTCAGCACCTGCACGGCGGCCGCTCCGATACCCGTCGCACCTCCGGTGACCAGGATGCGCTTGCCGTTGAGTTGTCCGGTCATGTGCGATGACTCTACGACGGAGCGGTGGTGTCTCCGCTGCGTTCGGGTGTCGAGGCTAGACCTCCGTGCGTTCGCCCATGATCACGGTGCGGTCGGGTGGCAGGCCGAAGTATTGAGCGGCGTCGGTACTGAGGTAGGACGTCGCGATGAACAGGCGCTTGCGCCATCGGCGCCATCGTCGGCTCGGTGCCCTTGGTCATTTCCAACTTCGACAGGAAGTAAGACGCTTCGTCGATGGCGATCGCGCCTTCGGTCTGCTCCGGGTCGAGCGTGCGGAGCACGTCGCAGATCTTCGGCGGTTCCATGTAGCCGAAGCGCGCGGTGACGTGGATGATTCCGTCTTCGGCGTAGCCCAGGGTGTCGATGTCCATCCGCTCGGCGTCGGGAATCCGAGGCACTGGCATGGTCTCGATCGCCACGATGACCACGTGCTCGTGGCGGACGTGGTTGTGCTCGACGTTCGCGCGCATCGCCAGTGGGGCGGTGTCCTTGCCGCGGTTGAGGAATACGGCTGTGCCGGGAACTCGGGCCAATGGTGGGTCGTAGTCGGCGATCTCGTCGATGAACTCGCGTAGCGGTCCCTCGGCCTCCGCCCGCGCGCGACTGACGATCTCGCGTCCTTGCTCCCAGGTCTTCATGATGGTGAAGGCCAGCAGCGCGATCAGCAGTGGCAGCCATGCGCCGTGGGCCAGCTTGGTCAGGTTCGCGGCAAGGAACAGCAGGTCGACCAGCAGTAGTGAGCCGCCGCCAATCACGATGAGCCACAGTGGTGTTCCCCACCGGGTGCGGGCGATGTACAGGAATAGCAATGTGGTGATGGTGATGGTTCCGGTCACTGCCATCCCGAACGCATACGCCAGCGCAGCTGAACTACGGAACGCGAACACCAGGATCAGCACCCCGACCATCAGGATGGCGTTGATCGACGGTACGTAGACCTGACCGAACGCTTTCGACGACGTGTGGACCACCCGGAGTCTCGGTAGGTAGCCCAGTTGGGCGGCCTGCGATGCCACCGAGTAGGCGCCGGTGATCACGGCCTGCGACGCGATCACGGTGGCAGCAGTGGCCAGCAGCACCATCGGGAGTCGGGCCCAGTCCGGGGTGAGCAGGAAGAACGGCGCGCTCACCTTGCGCTCGTCGCCCAGTACCAGCGCGCCCTGGCCGAAGTAACTCAGCACGCACGCAGGCAAGACCAGGAACAGCCAGGCCAGCACGATCGGCCGTCGACCGAAGTGGCCCATGTCGGCGTAGATCGCCTCGGCGCCGGTGACCGAGAGCACGATCGCCGCCAGTGAGAAGAACGCGATGTGGAAGTGCCCGAACATGAAACTCAGCGCATACGTCGGGGAGAGCGCCTTGAGGATCTGGGGTTCGTTGGCGATGCCACTCACCCCGCAGGCGCCGATGGACACGAACCACAGGATCATCACCGGGCCGAAGAAGCGCCCCACGGTGGCGGTGCCTCGACGCTGCACGGCGAACAGCGCCACGATGATCACGGCAGTGATCGGGACGATCCAGTCCTCCATCCCCGGCTCGACCGTCTTGAGGCCCTCGACCGAGGACAGCACCGAGATCGCAGGCGTGATCATGCTGTCTCCGAAGAACAGCGACGCCCCGAAGATGCCCAGCGTGGCCAGCATCAAAGCGGTGCGCCGGCGTCCCCCTGCCACGTTCCACCGCCGCAACATCGTGATGAGCGCCATGATGCCGCCCTCGCCGTCGTTGTCGGCGCGCATCACCAGCGTGATGTAGGTCAAGGTGATGATGATCATCACAGACCAGAAGATCACTGACACAACGCCATACACGTTGTTCGGGTTGATCGGGAACGGGGTGCGGGTCGTGGGGGTCGAACACCGTCTGGATCGTGTAGATGGGGCTGGTGCCGATGTCGCCGAACACCACCCCCAACGCGCCGACCACGAGTGCCGGTCGGAACGAACCCTTGCTTGACACCTGAGGAGGTGATTGCGCAGGTGGGGACTTCAGTTCCACGGCTACTCCTTGATCGGTTAACCACATTCCCCGTTGCCGCGCCCGAACGCACCGGGCGGCGACGCAGTGGAACCAGCGTAGGTTGCAGGCCGTCGACCGCATCGATCATCGGGAGCGAGCGCCACTCTCTGGCAAGAGGTGCGTCAGCGGAGGCGGACACGAATCCCCCTCGTCATGTGCTTGAGCGGTGCGTCCCATCCCACCCATACTGCAAGGCATGAGTCCCACGGTGCGGAACACTTCATTGCCCGGCGAGGACTCGTCGACTTCGGTGGTGCGACGGCTCGCCGCCGTACTCGACGCGTTCCGGACCCGCGATGTCTACCTCGGCGTCAACGAAATCGCCCGCCGAACCCAGTTGCCGAAATCTACGGTGTCCCGGCTGGTGAAGGAGATGCAGGAGGCAGGATTTCTGGACCGCAAGGCCGAGAAGGTCGGGCTCGGACTTCAGATGTTCGAGTGGGGAGAACGGGCGTCCAGGAGACGTTCCGTGCGCGAGGTGGCGCTCCCCTTCATGGCTGATCTGCGCGAAGCGACCCGCCAGACCATCCACCTTGCAGTGCTGGACGGCACCGAGGTGGTCTACGTCGAAATTCTCCATCGCGAGGACGCGCCTCGTCTGCCGTCGAGGGTAGGGGGCAGGTTGCCCGCGCATGCGACGGGAGTCGGCAAGGCACTGCTGTCCGCGTCTGACCCCGCGGTGATCGAGCAAGCGATCGCAGCTGGACTCGTGGCCGTCGGACCTCGGACGATTCGCAATGCAGATGTGTTGCGGCAGCAGCTCCGGCGTGCCAGAGCGAACGGCATTGCGTACGAATATGAAGAATCGGGTCCAGGTATCGTCTGCGTTGCGGCCGCCGTGCTCGATTCGGAAGGCGTTCCCGTCGCGTCGATTTCGGCATCGGGCTGGGCAGGAAAGGTCGATCTCCGTCGAGTCGGACCCGCGGTGCACACCGCGGCACTCAGTGTTTCCCGCGTCCTTGCGAGCCGCACATCCTGAGCCGCAGTTGATGTCCCGCGCTTGGAACACCCCGCTAGGCACCCTCCGTGGTAACCCCATCCCGCTCCGACTGAGCGCAGATGTCTTCTGGTCGCGGGGACTCGTCGAAACCGAAGAGCCGCATGGGGGTTTCCCACAGCACCTCGTGCCTGTCACCGGGATCGGGGATCAGCCGCTCGACAAGTTTGAGTACGAGACCGTAGTCGATCCGCTCGGGAGCCCGTAGAAACGGCCAGTCCGACCCCCACATGCACCGAACTGGCGTGAACGCCTCGAGCAATTCCTGCACGAACGGCCAGGAATCCTCCCAGGGGTAGCGTGCCGCTGAGCACTTCACCAAACCGGAGATCTTGACGAAGTACCGCTCGCTGGACGCGAGGTCGAGGAGCCGTCGAAATCCCGGCTGATTCAAACCAGCCGTGGGGTCGGGTCGTCCGCAGTGATCGATGAGGACGCGCACCCCGGACGGCTGCAGAATCGAGGCCATCTCGACAAGCTGATCACCCTCCACCTGCACGTCCACGAACATGTCCAGGTCCGCGAGCTCGCGCAGCATCGCGCCTGTGTCACGGAAGTGATCGACGCCGAGCAGCGCGGCCTGCATCGTGATGCCCACCACGCCACGCTGGCGGAGCCGCTCGAGTTCGGAGCGGTTGGTGTCATTGTCGACGACGGCGACCCCCTTGAACCGGCCGTTGTTGCGGTCGAGGAAATCGAGCAGGCACCGGTTGTCCGTGTCGTATCCCGAATTGGGCCCGACGACCAACGCGTGTCGGGATCCGTAGGCATCGAACAACTCGGTCAGCTGCTGCGCCGTGCCCTGCTCGTTGGCGACGGGGTGATACCAAGCATCGGGCGCATACCCGAAGTGCCCGGGGTCGAGAAGATGGTTGTGACAATCGACCTTGGGTTCGTCGTAGATCGTCACGAAGTCAGTGTCCAGCAGGGCAGTTCAGTCGGCCAACCCGGCGGCCGTGCCTTCCGGCTAGTGGGAGTCGTGCTCGGTCAAGGCCTCCGGCGCTGTGCGAGGAAGAACCGGACCATCTCGGCAGACGCGTCGGGGCCAATCGGGTCGGTGTAGGACCCGACCGGACTTCCGCCAGACCACGCGTGCTTGCCACCGTGCACCGTCCAGGACTCGGCGAGGACGACGTCGTCAACGTCGGTGTGCACAGTGCGGGTACACGCACGGCCGGTGCTGCGCTCGTCGTAGTGAGTCGTGAATGAGCTCGATGTGTCGGCTGTGGCGAGTCGGGCGGCGACGAGGTTCTCGGCGTTCACCGGAGCCACGATGCCGTCGCGGTCACCGTGAAACACGATCAACGGCACCTGCCCGCCCGGCCTCGGTGAGCCGCCCGTCCGCATGGCGATGAACGCTGCTGCGGCACTGGAGGCGGCGCCATAGGCGATCCCTGAATGTATTCCGACGGCGGCGTAGAGCTTCGGGTGGGTCGCGACCATCACCGCTGCCATGGCTCCGCCGGCTGAGAGTCCGGCGACATACACTCGGGCAAGGTCGATTTCGTAGTCGTCCATGATCTGACGAGTGATGCCGGCGATGATCGCAGGCTCGCCTTGGTGCGCCTGCTGGTCGGCGGGAGAGAACCAGTTCCAATAGCCGCCGATATTGGCCGAGGTCGACTGTTGTGGATAAGCGACGAGGAACGTGTGACGCTCGGCGAAGTCGTTCATCCTGGTGCCCGCCGCGAAGTCAGCGGCGTTCTGCTTGCCGCCGTGCAGCATGACGACAAGGGGCACTGGTTCACCGGTATAGCCCGTCGGTATGTAGAGGTCGTAGCGTCTGGTGCCGCCCTTGCCGCTATGGCTCAGGTGGCGGAGCTGCCCTCCCGGCGCGGCGGCGGCGGACACCGCTGCGACGGACACCGCTGCGGGTCGAGCCGCCACCCTGTTGCGAAGTGTGTCGATCAGCGCAGTCGGTAGTCCGTTGCCGGTTAGCGGCGCGGTGAACGTGGGGCAGCTTCCGCTCGACCTCATCCACGGTGTCCCGTTGATGCCGCGCTGCAGCTCGGCGAGCGCCTCCCACGGCCTTCCTGCGCGCGTCAGTCTCAGCGCCTTGGTCATGCCGCGGGTGCGGTGGTTGTCCATGTGGGTCCTTTGTGATGCGTCGTCGACGTCGGCCTACCGGCCGGCGCCGCGTGGCTGGTTTAGGTGCTGGTTCGGGAAGCGAGGGCTGTTCTGACCGCTCGAGGCGCCCGGAAGGCGCCCAAGACCTTGACGGAGCTGATGGTGGCCAACGCGAGTTCGGGGCTCACATCGTCGCCGATCGTCGCCAGCCCGAGCACGCGCAGTGCAATCGTCTGTCCCGCGTCGCGAAGTTCCTCCAGGTCACGGCGGCTGAGGTGCCGGGTGCCCAAGGTCAGCGCCTGGCGTGCCACGGTGTCCTTTACGGCGTCGGCGCTGCTTTCGATCTGACGCCTGATCGCCGTCCGGATGAAATCCGTGCGGTTGGCGTAGAAGCCTTCGTTGACGAGCAGGTCGATCTGGCCGAGGTCGACCGGACCGACGTTGATCGTGATCTTCTCACTCTTCTCGATATCGGCCATCCCGCCCCCTCCGCGCTAAGGACCATCCAAACACCATCTAGATGGATGGTAGCGCGCCAAGCTAAACACGTAGCCAGGGGTGTCGACAGCGGGTCACGTGCGGTGCCGCCGCTCTCGACGTGTCACGCCGGGTGCCGAGGTTTACCCGTCCGACGTGATGTGAAAAGTGACGCGGCTGACAGGGGGTTGGTGTCGCGGGATGGCGCTGTCGGTACCGGCTCGACCGATGTCGGGCGCCGTAAACCTCTCCGGCGACTAGTTGGCGATCGTGACGGGCCGACCAGTACTTGCCGACTCCACAACGGCGTCGACCACCTTCATGGTCTTGAGGCCGTCGCGGCCGCTACAGATCGGCTCCGCCTCGCCCAGGATGACTTCGGCGAAATGCTTCACCTGGTTGGCCAGAGGATCGCTGCGCTCGACGCTCTCGGTCGAGGTGGTGAACGGCTCCCACCAGGACCGCGCACCGTCGTAGGTCTTCATGCGCATGGTGGGTACGGACAACGAACCCTGCGTCCCGGCAATGTGATAGCAGTCCTCGTCGTCATAACTGGCGTAGCTGGTGTTCTCCCGGGAGGTCTGCTCCCAACTGCGTGCCGACGCTGCGGTATCGGATAGCAGGAAGGTGCCGAGCGCACCGTTGGCGAAGCAGAAGATCATCGCCGAGGTGTCCTCGACGGGGAACCCTCGAGTCGAGTTCGGACGTCACGGGCGATCACGGTGTCGATGTCGCCGAGCAGCGACAGCAGGTTGTTGACCTCGTGGGTCAGGTTGAGCAGGATCGGCCCGCCCCCGGTTTCCGCCGCCACCCACCGCCGACGTCGAAGTAGTCGTCGGGTTTGTAGAACAAGGCCGTGCCCGTGACGCCGACAAGCGTTCCAAGGACACCGCTTTGGATGATCGCGCGGACCTTGGCCATGATCGGGCTGTAGTTGCGGTGGTGGCCGGTGAGCACGGGGACGCCGGCCTTCTCACCGGCCTCCACGAGGCGGGTGGCGGATTCGACGTCGTCCCCGATGGGCTTCTCGACGAGCACGGGTACCCCTGCGGCGACGCACTCCAGGCCACCGTCGACATGCATCCGGTTCGGCGTGGCCAGGATGATGCCGTCGGGCTTGTCCGTGGCGAACAGAGCTCGGCGAGCGACGGATGCAGCGGCACACCGTACTGCTTCGCTAGCTCCGGTCCGGCCGGGCCGGGATCCACGATGGCCGCAAGGACGGCGGAGTCGCTGGCGTCGATCTCCTCGATGTGCCGCTTGCCGATGAGACCGGCTCCGGCCACCGCAATGCGAACCTGGCTCATCGCGTCACGCTCTCGCTCGGCTAGCGGGGGGTCAAGGTCCGTGACTCGTGGTTCCGCTGAGTGAACCTGCGCGTCGCGTCCCGCCCAGTGGTCAGGTGTGCCGACCTTGCTCGACGCCGACTGCAGCTTGATAAGACCGAATGGACGCCAAGCGGGCAGCCAGGAGGTCGACATGCACGTCCGTTTCATCTCTCCGTCGGATTCGGGAGTCGAACTACGCGACCCGGCCGACCTGCCCGCCCTGTTGGCCAGGACCGACGGGCTGGTGTGGGTCGACATACCGGAATGGAATGAACAGGCCGAGCAGACGCTGAGGACGACATTTCGGGTTCCATCCGCTCGCAATCCGTGACTCCGCGAACCGCAATCAAGTACCCAAGATTCATCGATATGACGACCACCTGTTCCTGGTGCTGCACGCGCCGCAGCCCGGCGTCGGGGGTCACGTCCACTATGTCGAACTCGACCAGTTCATCGGCGAGCGCTACCTCGTCACCGTCCATGGCCCGCTCAATCCTGCGGTCGACCCGTCAGCGGCGATGGTCGAGGTGAACGCGGTGCTGGGTCGACTGACCAGCGGAAAGCTCAAGCCCAACAAGGCTTTCGAGCTCTCGTATGCTCTGCTCACCGCTTTGACCGGTCGGCTGCGCGCCTACACCGCGGAGCTCACCAAAGACGTCTGGCAGCTCGAACAGCGCGTCACCGGTGGCCACCTCGGCGATCCCGAGACGTTTCTCGACGAGATGTTTCGGGCGCGACACGGTCTGCTCACGGTCAGCACCATGTCTGCGCTGAGCCGCGAGGTATACAGCCGGATGGTCACCATCGTGGCCTTCGGCCCGGGACCCGGACAGTTACTCCTCGAGGACGCTGTCGATCAGTTTCAACACCTGTCGGTGATGGCCGACAGCCAGAAGGCCTACCTCCACGGAACGATCGAGTTCTACCAGGCTCGAACGAATACGAAGATGACCGTCGCCGCCGAACGGCTCGCGGTGATCGCGGCCGTGACGCTGCCGATCACCGCGTTGTCCTCGGTTCTGGGAATGAACGTGATCGTCAACCAGCAGACGCATTGGATAGCGCTGACTGTCGCTGCTCGCGGTGATGCTGGCCATGTCGACGACGCTGCTCATCTGGGCGAAGCGCAAGGGCTGGTTCTGACGGCGGGCAAGCGCCTTCGTCGTCGGAACGACCGTCGGGGCTAGTCTCATGACGTGGACGAAGACAAACCACAGAGTCTGCTCGGGGCGATCATCCGGGAGCAGCGTGAGCTCGCCGAACTGCCCATGCGCCAACTGGCCAAGGCTGTCGGGATTTCCAATCCCTATCTATCGCAGATCGAACGAGGGCTCAGGGCACCGTCGGAGGCGGTCGTCGAGGCGCTCGCCGCCTCGCTGGATCTGTCGGTCGACGACCTGTACCGCCGTGCAGGGTTCGTGGAGCCGGAGCCGTCCACTGACGACCACGCCCACTCAGAGCTCGCGGAGGCGATCGCGGCGGCACCCGAACTGACCGCCGCCCAGCGCCGCGCGATGTCGGAGATCCACCGAAGTTTCATCGACGCGAACCGCGTACGACGCGTGTCGGGTCACCACGACGCCGACTGAGCAAGGCGGCGAAAGTTGCACGTGGTAACCCTCTTTCATGCTCGAAGTTGCGCACCGGCGCTGAGGATTGATCGCCTGGAAGCGTCGCGCGAAACGAGTGGCGTTCGTCACGAGTAGCATCGTTAGCTCTAACTGTGCTAACGTAGCTAACGACCGGGCCGCAGATGGCCAACAAGCGATCACAGTGAAGGAAATGACAATGGCTACAACCACTTCGACCAAGGCCGCCGAAGCAACCAAGACCTCGACGCCGCCGTTCGACGTCGACTTCGACGCCGCCGCCGAGCGCATTCGCGGGCTGAATGAGAAGGTCGTCGCGGCCGCAAAGCAGACCGGGACCATGTCCATCGATGCCTACGAGCAGACGATGCACACGTTGCTGGATTTCGGCCAGAAGGCAGCCGATGCCACCAAGGTGGAGCAGATTTCCGAGCTGGCCAAGTCGCAAGCGTCGGTCATCGCCGAGGTGACGGGCGCATACACCAAGGCCGTCCGCGACCTGTTGAAGTAAATCCATCGCGCGCACCTACACCGGTACTTTCCGTGGTTGATCGGCACTCAACGACAGCCGCGGGAATGCCGGTGTTCGTGCGCTTGCCCCAAGGAAGGACGTCACGTGCCCGAAACCATGCCAACGACGATCGCCGCCCAGTTCGCCTGGGCGCCAATCGATGCGTGGGCGTCGGCCGCCGCCAACGCGACCGATTATGTCGCCCGAGCGGTCGCGTGGCGCAGCTCGCCACTGGACCTTGCCGAGGATTTGGCGGAATTCGCCCGCGTCGCGACGCTACGCGAGAAACCGACGTGGGCACACCACGCTCGCGAGGTTCGGTCCTGGCCCATCGCGCGGCTGCTCGACTATTCGGCGCCGTCAGCCACAGTGGCGGTGCCCACGCTGGTGCTGCCGCCACAGGCAGGCCATGCGTCGTCGATCGTGGACTATGGGCGGGACCAGAGTCAGATGCTCACCCTCCGCGACGCCGGATTGGACAGCATCTTCGCCATCGATTGGCTACCTGCGACGCAGGAAACCGCGGCGTGTTCGATCGAGGAGTACGTCGAGGTATTGGCTGACGCCGTCGAATTCCTTGGGGGGCGGGTGAATCTGGTCGGTGATTGCCAGGGTGGCTGGCTCGCGGTGGTCTACGCAGGCCTGCACCCTGAACAGGTGAACACCCTCACGATCGGTGGAGCGCCGGTCGACACGCACGCAGGTCAGTCAGGCATCCAGGAATGGACTCGACTCTTCGCACGGCGCAAGGAACTTGATGTCTACCGGGCGCTGGTGAAGGCCGGTGGAGGCCTACAGCTCGGGAGGAGCCAACTGCGTGGTTTCAAGTTGTTGGAACCGGGGGCCGAAATTGAGCGCCTGATGGGTCTTCTCGCCAACATCCACGATCCCGAGTACGTAACGAGGCACATCGACTTCACCAACTGGTTCGAATGGACGCAGGACCTGCCCGGCGCCTTCTATCTGTGGATCATCGAGCACTTGTTCATCCACAACGAGACTGGCTAGGGGTGAGCTCGTGGTGGGAGGCACGCAGGTGAACTTGTCGAGCGATCGATTGCCCGATCTTCCTCCTGGCTGGCACGAAGGACCACATCACCCCTGCAGAGCAGGTCTGGGCCTTGGCTGACCTGGTATCGACACCGACCGACCGCATCTCGCGCGAGCTGGTCGACGCCGGCCACCTTGGTCTCTTCATGGGACGCGCGGCACTGGTGGAGCACTGGAGACCGATTGCCGAACGCGTGCGCACCCATTCAGAGAGCAATGATTGACTCGTCGGTGCGCCGATGAGCTGCCAAGGGGTCCCCATGACGACGTCATGGGGACCCCTTGGGTTTTCGAGCGCTCGAAAGGTGACGAATTGCGTTGCCTTGCAGAGGAAGACGCCGACCACGAGTCCCTTGCGATACTGTGGGTGGTGGAGTTGTTGCGCAGGACGCCCGCTTCGGGCGACGCCTCGCACGAGCTACTTCCTACTGGCAGGAAGCCCCTGCCGGCTCGACTCGCCGCCGGGGTGGGGGTTTGGTGTCGGCTCGGAATGATGTGTCGCGTGACCGTTGCCCATCCTGTGAAGTTCGGTGGCCAATTGCCGGGACAGGCTACGGCACGCAACGGACAGGGCGCTGGCGGCCGGCTTCAGATCGTTGCCCAAGTCTGCAACGTTGAGTTCGACAGCGGCTGCCACGCGGCCTCTACCGTAGAAGATCGGCATCGCGATAGCTGATGTACCGCATTCGAATTCGTCACGCGAAGTCGCGACCTGCGTCAGCCTGATGGTGGTGAGTTTCTGCCGTAGGACGTCGGGCCGGGTGATCGTGTGGGACGTGAATGCGGGCAGTCCGGCTTCGATGACGCGGTCGACGACGCTAGGTGGGGAGAAGGCGAGCAGCGCCTTGCCCGAAGCTGTCGCGTGCGCGGGAATGGTGCTGTGCAGCAGCGATTCGGCGTGGAGGGGTCCAGCCGAACGGTTGGCGCGGGGTCGCAGCATCAGGACGTCGGTACCGCGAAGGGTGCCCAGCTGCACCTCGCCTTTGCTCGCTCGCGACAGATCGTCGAGTACCGGTATGGCGCGCATGACCGTCAGCGTGTATGAGCAGAGGTCCGACTCGGGATGAGCGCTGCCGATCATTCGGAGCGGCAGAGCGATCCGGTAGCTGCGTTCCTCAGTACGTTCCAGAAGGCGCCAGGCGACCAATTCCGATGCGAGCCGGTGCGCGGTCGAGGTCGGCAGGTTCGCCGAACCGGCGAGCTCCGTCAACGTGTGGACACCCCCGTCGGCGAATGCCATCAAGATGGCAGTGACCTTACTGGTCACTGACCGTCCGGGGTCGGTCGAATTGCCCGCCAATGTCGTACTCCTCATCTCGTACCCATGAGGCTGGCAGTCAAAGCCAGTGATTCCCAGAAAACCGTCCCGCAGAGTGGTCCACTATTGTGGGGCAGTTGAGGCCGCTGCGGCAGCCGATGGCCCTGACCTGGGAAACGCGTCGCGATACCGCGATCCGAACTCGTCCGGCGCAACGGGTGGGTCAGGGGTGGGGCTGCAGTACGGGTTGGGCACGATTGGCGGTGCAGTTTTGGTTGCCCGTGACGTGTAACTCGGTGGTGAGTTGGCGGGACAGGCTGCGGCATGCAACGGCGAGTGCGCTGGCGGCAGGCTTCCGAGTCCGTGCCGAGGTCTTCCACCGACAGTTCGATGGCGGCTGCGACATGGCCTCTGCCGTAGAAGATCGGCATGGCGATCGCGGCGCTACCGCTTTGGAATTCGTCGCGCGACGTCGCGACCTGCGTCAGCCGGATGAGGGAGAGCTTCTGGCGCAGCACATCTGGGGAAGTGATGGTATGTGGTGTGAACGCAGGCAGCCCGGCCTTGATGACGTTGTCGACGACCTCTGGTCGGGAGAATGCGAGCAGCGCCTTACCCGAAGCTGCGGCGTGTGCCGGTATGACGCAGTGCATGCAATGCCTCAGCACGTATGCGGTCATCAGACCGGTGGTGGCGCGGCTGCAGTGTCAGGACATCTGCGCCGCGCAGGACGCCTAGTCGTACCTCACCTTTGGTTGCCCGGGACAGCTCGTCGAGCACGGGTAGGGCTCGCATTACCGTCAGTGCGTAGGAGCGGGCTTCGGATGCGGACGCGTCAGCGAGCATGCGCAACGGCAAGGCGATCCGGTAACTACGTTCTTCGGTGCGCTCAAGCAGACGCCAGGCGACCAGTTCTGAGGCGAGCCGGTGAGCGGTTGACGTCGGCAGGCTCGCGAAACCGGCGATTTCAGTCAGCGTGTGCATGCCACCGCCCGAGAATGCCATCAAAATGGCGGTCACCTTGCTTGTGACCGACCGTCCAGGATCGGTCGAGTTGCCCGCCATGTCCTTCCTCATCTCTCGGAGACGAGGTTGTCAGCAAAATGCGGACCCTGTGCGTCGCAGACCACTCGTCGAGAATCTCCCATGGCCACCCTAATCTCGATGGCCATCCCAGGGGGACTATCTCGCCGAGACAAATGCTAAACGCCACTAGCGCGGGTTACAGGGTCTGCTCCGGCCGTCCAGGGTCGGCCCAGCAGTGCTCGGATTCCCACGATTGCATGTCGAGGCCGCCGTCCCCACGTGCGTGTCCATCCCGTTGGGTAGTCGGTCCACCGAGTCGAGCAGCCGCACGCGCAGCAGAGCGAAGGTCGTCGTTACCGCCGATGCTTGACTGAACCGACCGCGGGCTGAGCCGACAACGGCGAGCCGAGGAGTGAATCCGCTGTGCGCCAAAGGATCGTCTCCGTGTCGGCGTCACTGAGGCCGAGTGAACGGACGGTCTCGACAGGTTGGGTGTCGCCAAGTTCGAAAGGGTGGTCGGTGCCCAAGAGAACCCGGTCGACGCCCATGTCCGAGACGAGGTGAGCGAGAAGAGTGGTGTCGAACACCGCGCTGTCGTAGTACAGCTGCCTGCAGAACTCGCTCGGCGGAAGCTCTGTGGTGTGAGCGACGTCCTTGCGCTGCCAACCCAGGTCGAGTCGACCCCGCAACCATGGCAGGCAGCCCCCGCCGTGCGCGAGGCACATGGTCAGGTCGAAACGTTCGAAGACCCCGCCGTAGATCATCCGAGCGATGCTGATCGCCGTCTCCGTCGGATAGCCAACGAGTTGCGGTAAATAGAAGTCGCGCTGTCGGTGCGCGTCGGGAACCCCGCTGGGGTGGACGAAGATGAACGCGTTGCGTTCTGCCAGCAACGCCCAAAGATCCTCGTTCACAGGGTCATCGAGCTCTTTGCCGCCTCCACGAGTGCCGATGGCGACGCCCGGGAAGCCCAAGGTCGTCGAGGCAGCGTCGAGCCTCGTCGGCGGCGTCGGGAAGACCGAGCGGGATGGACCCGAGACCGAAGAGTCGGCCCGCACCTCCAGCGACATAGCCTGGCGAGTTCGTCGTTACCCCGCCCGATGGTTCCTGTGACGAGACCTCTGTCCTCGGAATTGGAGCAGTACAGGAATGGTGGCATCGATACGGCGTGCGCCGACACCCCGACGTCGTCCATCTCGGCCAAGCGGACGAGCGGGTCGTACTGGGAGCGGGCGAGCGGGAGCGGCGTGCCCTTTCCGACTCCACTCACCGTCGGATCGAGCAGGACGACACCCTCGGAGCTCCGTCGACAGATCCGAAAGCCCGGCCCGTTGCGAGCCATTCGAGCAACGGCAGCGGCATCGCATGGTTGTGGACGTCGATCGCTGCTGCGTCGACGGCGTTCGCGTCCGCTTGTTGGCTGCTGTTGGACTCGTGTACGCGCATCCAGTCCTCCACGTCCTCGGGTTGATGTCCATGTTGGCCGCGCCCGTGCGCTTGAAGCCACGCCTTCTTGCTGGGTGGAACTTGCCGGCTGAACCCCTATCGTCGGCTCTCGCTGCGGTGCCAAACTCCGCTTGAGCGGTTGTCACTACGCAGGATCTGACGATCGGAGCAATTCGCTGCACCGCCAACGAAGGAGGAGACACATGACTCAGACGCCGAACTTCGGCCCGGATGTCGAGGCGGCAGTGCAACGCATCAAGCAGACGAGTGATCGTGTGCTCGCGTTGAGCAAGGAGAACGGACTGGTGTGGCTCGAGGCCTACGAGAAGATGCTGAACGGTGTGCTCAAGCTCGAAGAGGACACCGCCAAGGAACTGAAGGCCGACTGGGTCGAAACGCTCGTGTCCACGCAAGCCGACCTGATGAGGGAAACGTCTCAGGCATATCTGGGTGCCGTGAAGGAACGATTGAAGTCATAGCACCCGCCACCCGCCCCGCCAACGTTGCGAGGCCGATTCCGTAGCTTCGCTCGTCCCACCCACATATCCGAAATTATCTGGGGCACAGCAGATCACGCTGAGCCACGAACGGAGGTGTCGTAATTGAAGGCAGACCCGACGACGCATACGCGTCCCAGAGTCGTGATCGTTGGCGGCGGTTTCGGTGGTGTGAACGTCAGCAGGGTGCTGGGGAAGTCCGACGTCGACGTCACCATCATCGACAGGACGAACCACCATCTCTTCCAGCCGTTGTTGTACCAGGTTGCGACCGGAATTCTGCCTGAGGGGCTGATAGCGCCTGCGCTGCGCCGGGTCGTGCAGAAGCAAAAGAACACCAAAGTGGTACTCGGCGAGGTCACCAACCTCGACTTGGACGCTCGAACCGTGTCGGCGCACGCTCCGGACGGGGCACGAATAACGCTGGCGTACGACATCTTGGTCGTTGCTGCCGGTGCAACTCATGCGTATTTCGGCCACGACGACTGGGAGGAGTTCGCGCCAGGAATGAAGACGCTGGAGGATGCTCGTCACCTCCGGAACCACATACTTGGTGCGTTCGAAATGGCGGAGCTCGCTACTGACCCGGCGGAACGCCAGGCGTGCCTGTCGTTCGTCGTGGTGGGGGCTGGGCCCACTGGTGTCGAGGTCGTCGGGCAGATCGCCGAACTCGCGCATCGCGTCCTGCCCAGTGATTACCGCGAGATCGATACGCGAGAGGCGCGAATAGTGCTCGTCGAGGCCGGACCGGCCGTCCTCGGTCCCTTTGACAAGCGACTCCAGCAGTACACGGCGCGGATCCTTGCGCGAATGGGTGTCGAAGTACGGTGTGGCACGGCGGCCACCGCGATCGACCGGTATGGGATCACGGTCAGGCACGACGGCGGTGACGAGCGCATCGAAGCCAGGACAAAGGTGTGGGCCGCTGGCGTGCAGGCTTCTCCGCTGGCCAAGATGCTTGCCTCGGCCACGTGGTGCCGAGATCGATCGAGCCGGCGGATCATGGTGGAGCCTGATTGCACGCTTCGTGGCCACCCGGAAGTGTTCGCGATCGGCGACATGGTGTCTTTGAACGGTCTCCCCGGAATTGCTCAACCGGCGCTGCAAGAGGGAAAGTACGTCGGCAAGGTGATTCGGGCCAGGCTCGACGGAGACGCCAATGTCGTGCCATTCAAGTACTTCGACAAGGGGAGTATGGCGACCATCGGACGAACGCATGCCGTGGCGCACTCCGGTGGAATGAGTTTCACCGGAATTATCGCCTATTTGATGTGGGCGTTCATTCACGTGCTGTATCTGATCGGTTGGGGCAATCGGTTCGGCACCCTGTACTCGTGGGGCCGCTCGTTGTGGTTCACGAAGAATCGCGCACACCGAACCATCACGCTCGAGCAGGCCATCGACGAAGTTGGCAGCCGTAGTTCGCCGGAGGGCAATGCGACGTCAGTGCAAGCCACTGCTCGGCATGCTTCGAAGGCACCGTGACGGGTTGCCGTCGACGCCCGTCAGACCGCGCTACCCCGCCGCAAACCGTGCCCGATCAGCGCCGAGTGGAGCGACGGGTTGTCGCGTTCTCGGCGCACCGCTGAGTTCGCGGGAGAGTCCTCCGCACGCTACCGAAAGGGCTGGGGACACCTTGGCAAGATCTGTCTGAGGATCTCCGACCTCCACTTCTATCGCCGCGAGTACCTTGCCGTCGGAGAACACGGGCATTGCGATGCAATGATTTCCGGCTTGGAGTTCACCCGACGACACCGCCAGGTGCGCTTGGCGAACGGTGCTGAGGCAGTGGCGAAACTTCTCGGGCGCCACGATGGTGTGCCGGGTGAACTGCGTGAGACCCTTCGACAGGAGGGTGTCGGTGATGCGGGTGGGAGAAAAGGCCACCAGGACCTTGCCGAGTGCTGTCGCATGCGCGGGTAGCGTCGCGGCGACGTCGAAACTCGTCACCGGATGATTGGGTCTTTTCTCGACGTACCTGACCTCGGTGCCGGACAGCACGCCGAGGCGGGTGGGGCGGTGAATGGCCCAGGACAGGTCGTCGAGCACGCACGATGCGCGTTCAACCAGAGTGGGTGCGGTCCACCCGGACAGTCCGATTCCGCGGAGCGGTGACCCCACGTGATAGTGACCATTCTCATCGCGTTCGAGTAGGTCCCGACTCGCAAGTTCGACTGCGAGTCGATGCGCCGTGGATACAGGCAAACCGGCAAGTCGAGCAATATCGGTCAGCGATCGGTCGTCACAATCGGTGAATGCGAGCAGAATCGCGGAGACCCTGCTCGTGACCGACTGACCCGGTTCGGTCGAATTTCCAGCCATGTTCGTAGCACCTCACTCATGGAGAAGACTCAACTGCCGCGAAGCGGGGTCTGGACCTTGTCGTAACGCAGTGTTGCGATCGTCTCACGGCTTCTGCTCGGATACCCCGAAGTTGCGGATCGGTTCATCCCGATCGTCCGGGGTCGGTAAGTCGTCTCCAGCCGACCTCCGTGCACTTGATGAGGTGGTCGAACAGGTCGCGCTCTCGCTGGGTGGAAAGACCACCGTTCGTGGTGGCGACGCCAACCCTGCGGGTGTTTGACTCGCCGCAGGCGGCAGTTTGATGCCCGCCTTCAGCTCTGTGAGACCGATGAGAAGGGGCGACCAATGACTGTCGATGCCGCACCGGGTGATACGCGGCAGCCGCTCGTACTCGAGGGTCTTGCCGGCCTGCGCGATCGAGTTGGCACGGTGCTCGGTGTCAGCGATTGGGTCGAGACCTCCCAGGAGAACGTCGACACGTTCGCCAAACTCACCGGTGACGAGCAGTACATCCACGTCGACCCCGAGCGCGCGGCGACGGGCCCGTTCGGCACCACCGTCCAGCACGGGTTCCTGACCCTGGGGACGGCCACCGGGCTGCTCTGGTCGGTCTGTGTCGTCAACGGGTTCAACGTGATCCTCAACTACGGGCTCAACAAGGTGCGTTTCCCAGCGCCTCTGAAGGTGGGTTCGCGCAGCCGCATGCAGGTCGAGCTGAGTCGAGGTGAACGAAGTGAAGGACGGCGCCGAGGCCATCTACCACCTGACGTACGAGATCGAGCACGAACCGAAACCGTGTTGCGTGGCCGATCTGGTCTTTCGCTACTACGACTGACGAGTCCTTGCCCATTGGGGCGAAGCGCACTGCAGCACAACGCAAATGGACGGGAGATTGAGACATGACAGCCACGGTGAAGCCGGAGATCGGCTCGACGGTAGTCGCGAACGGAATCGAAACGAACTACCTCGAGGATGGTTCTGGTGACGACACCGTCCTCTTGATCCACGGCTCGGGCCCGGGCGTCACTTCCTATGCGAACTGGCGGCTGGTGATTCCTGCGCTCGCGACCAAGTTCCGCGTCATCGCGCCGGACATGGTCGGCTTCGGATTCTCGGAGCGGCCCAGAGGACGTCAAGTACAACGTGCAGACGTGGGCGGATCAAACCGTCGGGCTGATGGATGCACTGGGAGTCGAGAAGACCAGTCTGGTCGGCAACAGCTTCGGCGGCGCCATTGCGCTTCGCATCGCGACGCAACATCCCGAGCGCATCGACAAGCTGGTCCTGATGGGCAGCATGGGCGTGCCCTTCCCGATCACCGAGGGCCTCGAGCGGGTGTGGGGGTACGAGGCGTCCTTCGAGAACATGCGCAAGGTGCTCGATGTGTTCGCCTACTCGCGCGAGCTGGTGAACGACGAACTCGCCCAGGTGCGCTACGAGGGCAGCATTCAGCCGGGATTCCAGGAGTCGTTCTCGTCGATGTTTCCTGCTCCGCGCCAGCGCTGGGTCGAGGCGATGTGCACGCCGGACGAGGACATCCGACGACTTCCGCACCGGACGCTGATCATTCACGGCCGCGAGGACCAGGTGATCCCGCTACAGACGTCGCTGCGGTTGGAACGAGCTCATCGACAACGCCGATCTGTCCGTCTATTCGCACTGCGGCCACTGGTCGATGATCGAACGGAACGCCGACTTCAACCGCAGCCTGCTCGAGTTCCTGTCGAAGTCAGACGCCGGCCTGACCGATGGCGACCTCGACCGAATCCAAGCCGCAGTCAGCGGATGGCGCGCTGGCGGGCCGCGATCCGAGCGTGCTGGTGCGCATCTACGAGATGATGGTGCTGACCAGGGCGGTCGAGGACCGCATGGTCGCGATGTACAAGACCGGCGATCTGCTCGGCTCGCTTGTATACCGGGCACTGGCACGAGGCGATCTCCGTCGGGGCCGCCGCCACGCTGCGCGACGGTGACTACATGGCGCCCATCCATCGCGACCTCGGCGCGCACCTGTGCCGGGGAATGGAGCCGTGGCAGGTGATGGCCAGCTTCATGGGCAAGGCCACCTCGCCTACCGGCGGGCGCGACGGCACGTTGCACTACGGTCGGCTCGACCTGGGTATCTACAACCTGCCCAGCCACATTCCGGCGAACTTCCCCGTCGCGACCGGGAATGGCGTTCGCCGCCAAGTACCGAGGCGAGGACCGGGTGTGCCTCGCATTCTGCGGGGACGGATCGACATCTCGCGCGGACTTCCACGAAGCGCTGAACATGGCTGGCGCCCTGACCCTGCCGTGCGTCTTCGTGATCGAGAACAACCAGTTCGCGTACTCGACCCCTGTCAACATGCAGACGGCGTCGACGGACTTCGCTGCCAAGGCGGCGGCCTACGGGTTCCCCGGCGTGAAGGTCGATGGCACCGATGCGCTGGCCGTCTACGACGCGGTCAGTGAAGCCGTCACGCGAGCCCGTGGGGGCGGGGGACCGTCGCTGATCGAAGCCGTGACGATGCGCATGCACGGTCACGCCGAGCACGATCCCGCTGACTACGTGCCGCGGGAGATGTTCGAGGAGTGGCGCAAGAAGGATCCCGTCGAACTGTTCGAGCGAGTGCTACTCGACAACGGCGTGATCAGCGACGTCACCGCCAAGGAGACTCGCGAAAAGGCGCGGCAGCATGCAATCGACGCGCGCAAGAAGGCGCTCGGAGATCCGATGCCCGACGCGAGCACCGTGGAGGAGGGCGTCTATGCCGACTGAAGCCGACTACCGGCGGAGTTACCTATCTCGAGGCGATCGGCGCGGCGATGATGTCCGAAATGGAGGCCGATCCCGACGTCTTCCTCATCGGCGAGGACGTCGGCCAGTTCGGTGGCGCCTTCAAGGTGACGAAGGGCTTCCTGGAGAAGTTCGGGCCGCGGCGTGTCGTCGACACACCGATCGCGGAAACCGGATTCACGGGCCTGGCGGCGGGCGCGGCACTCGTCGGGCTGCGCCCGATCGTCGAATACCAGTTCGCCGACTTCATCTCGTGCGCGTTCGATCCCATCATCAACGTGATGGCACGGCATCATTACCGCACGGGCGACGCGATGCCGGTCACGATGCGAGCGCCGTTCGGTGCGCGACTTCGGGCCGGTCCCACGCACTCTCAGAGCGTCGAATCCTACTTCGCGCACGTGCCCGGTTTGAAGATCGTCATGCCCGGCACCCCGCAGGACGCGGCGGGTCTGCTGATCAGTGCGATCAGGGACAACAACCCGGTCCTGTACCTGGAGAACAAGTACCTGTACCGCAGGCTGCGCAGCGACGGACCGATCAATCTCGACGCCATCCCACTGGGTCAGGCCAACGTGGTCCGCCAGGGCAGCGACGTCACGCTGATCACGTATTCAGCCGGCGTGTCGCAGGGCATCGAGATCGCGGATGAACTGGACAAGGAAGGGATCTCGGTCGAGGTCATCGACATCCGGACACTGGTGCCGCTGGACATCGACACGATCGTCACGTCGGTCAAGAAGACCGCGAAGGCGGTCGTTCTGCACGAAGCCGCACGCAGGCTCGGGTACGGCGCCGAGATCGCCGCCGAGGTGCAGGAGCGGTGCTTCTGGCATCTGGACTGGCCGGTGGTGCGAATCGCGGCGAAGAACACTCCGACCCCGACCAGCCCGCCGCTTGAGGACGCGGTGGTCCCGCAGCCCGCCGAGATCGCGGCAGACGCTACGAGAGGTGGCGAGAGCGTGACCGATTTCGACATCATCGTGTTGGGCGGCGGACCTGGCGGTTACGCCGCCGCGCTGTACGCCGCCTCCGCCGGCCAGAAAGTGGCGCTGGTCGAGAAGCAGACGGTCGGCGGCACCTGCCTGCATCGCGGCTGCATCCCGGCCAAGGCGCTGCTGCAGGCCGCCGAGGTGTTCCGAACCGTGCACCATGCCAACGACTTCGGGATCGACCTCGGTCCCGACGCCGCACCGGCGGCGGACTGGCAGGCCGTCAACAAGCGCAAGAGCGGCATCGTCACCAACCTGACACAAGGGCCTGTCGGGCCTGCTCAAGCGGCGCAAGGTCACGGTCGTCAACGGGTTCGGCACGCTGACGCCGGACGGTGCGGTTGCGGTCGACGGCCAGACGATGAGCGGCAGGGCCGTGATCATCTGCTCCGGTTCCGAACCGCGGTCGCTGCCGGGGCTCGAGATCGACGGCGAGCGGATCGTGACGTCCGATCAGGCCACGAACAGCGAGGCGAAGACGCTTCCGGAGCGGGTTGCGGTGATCGGCGGCGGCGTCATCGGCGCCGAGTTCGCGTCGGTCTACACCGACTTCGGGGTTCAGACAACGCTGTTGGAGGCGCTGCCGCACGGCGTACTGCCGATCGGCCCGGACCGCGACACCGCGGACGTCCTTGCGAAAGCTCTTGCCCAGCGCGGCACGGACATCTTCGCCGAAGCCCGCGTCGGGACGGTCGAGGCGACCAGTAACGGCGTACTCGTCCCGTTCGAGACTCCGAAGGGGTCGGAGAAGATCGAGGTCGACCAGCTGCTCGTCGCGATCGGTCGCAGGCCGGTCACCGAGGGGATGGGTCTGGAGGCGGCCGGTGTGGAGGTGTCCGACCGCGGATTCATCTCGGTCGACACCTCGACGATGCAGACCACCCGGCCCGGCGTCTACGCCATCGGTGACTGCGTGCCGACACCGGGGCTCGCGCACGTCGCCTACGCCGAGGCGGTCGTCGCAGTCCAGTCGGTGCTCGGTGAGAACCCGGCGCCGGTGGACTACGGCAAGGTGCCCTGGGTCGTGTACACGCATCCGGAAGTCGCTTGGGTGGGGATGACCGAGGCCGAGGCACGAGACGCCGGATACGACGTCGAGGTGCACAAGCATTCGTTCGCAGGCAACGGACGGGCAATGATCGTCGGCGACACCGAGGGGTTGGTGAAAGTCGTTGCGGCGCGCGGCGGTCCGATATTGGGACTGCACTTGGTCGGGCCGTGGGCGAGTGAGCTGCTCCACGAGGGGTACTTGGCGGTCAACTGGGACGCGTTGCCGTCTGACGTCGGCTCGCTCATCCATGCTCATCCAAGTCTTTCGGAGGCCATCGGCGAGACGATGATTACCTTCTCCGGACGATCGTTGCACGGCTGATACAGGTCTGGAGGCCATTGAAATGTCCGATGAGACATGGGTTGTGACCCTGCCGAAGTTGGGTGAGTCGGTGACGGAGGGTGTAATCGGCACCTTCTTCAAGAACGTCGGCGACGAAGTCGAGTTCGACGACCCGCTGTTCGAGGTGTCGACCGACAAGGTCGATACCGAGGTCCCGAGCTCATACGACGGCGTGGTTCTGGAAGTCCTTGCGCAAGAGGGCGACACCGTCTCGGTCGGCGCTGCGATCATGAAGATCGGGGGGAAGGGCACCCCGGTGGAGAACCGGCTGCCTTCGGCGGCCCACGGGGTGGCCGCAGCAGGCGGACGATCGCTCAATGATGCCTCCGCGCCGTCGGTGGGCGGTTCGGAGGGGCCGACGATCGAGGATGCCGGCTTCTCGCCGTCCGCGACGGGCGAGGTCTACGAACTCACCATGCCGAAGCTGGGGGAGTCGGTGACCGAGGGCACGATCGGCACCTGGTTCAAGGCGGTCGGGGATGCCGTCGCACTCGACGACGTGTTGTTCGACGTGTCGACGGACAAGGTGGATTCGGAGATCCCGAGCCCTTACGACGGCACGATGCTGGCCATCCTGGTCGCTGAGGGGGAGACGGTGCCGGTGGGCACCGTGCTGGCACGCATCGGGGCGGCGGGCTCGCAGGTGGTCGATTCGGCGCGGCAACGGAAACGGCAGCGGACCGGCCGGCGCCGTCAGCCCGGCCGCCGCGGTCGCGGCGACCGCCACGGCACCGGTGACTCGCGATGCCGGGGGCGGACGCCTGTTGTCGCCGTTGGTGCGCAGGCTCGCCGCCGAGAGCGGAATCGACGTGACCACGATTCCCGGAACGGGCGTCGGTGGACGCATCCGGCGCGAGGACATCGCTGACGCCATCGCCGCGGCCAAGACCAAGACCGCCGCGCCGGCAGCCCCGCCGGCGGCCGCTCCAGCTGCTGCCCGGGCGCCCAAGGCGGGCAAGGACGGGCGGGACGAAGAGGTCCCACTGAGCCGGATGCGTCTGATCCTCGCGGACACCCTCAAGGCGTCACAGACGCAGGCGGCATCCGTGTGGACCTCGGTGGAAGTGGATTTCGACAACATCGAACGGGTGCGCACGGAGTACAAGACGCGCTTCAAGAAGGAAACCGGTGCGTCGTTGAGCTACCTGCCGTTCATCTCTCGCGCGGTCTGCGACGCGCTGCGGCAATTCCCGACGGTCAACTCGTCGATCGATCTCGAATCCAAGACCATGACCCTTCATCCGTACGTCAACCTCGGCGTCGCAGTGGACCTCGATGAGCAAGGGCTGGTGGTGCCGGTGGTGAAGGACGCCGACGCCCTCAACATCCGAGGAATCGCCAGCCAGATCGCGACCAAGGCTGCGGCGGCACGCGCCAAGGAACTGTCCAACAAGGAGATGCAGGGCTCGACGTTCACGATCACGAATCCCGGGCCGTTCTCGAGCTACGCCTCGTCGCCGATCATCAACCAGCCCAACGTCGCGATTCTGTGCACCGACGGGGTGAAACGCCGTCCCGTCGCCATTGGCGATGCCATCGCGATCCATGCGGTCGGGATCATCGGCATGGTCTACGACCACCGGGCGTTCGACGGGTCGACCGCATCGAAGTTCTTGTTGCACATCAGGGACTCGCTCGAACAACGGGATTGGTCAGCCGAGCTCAGTTGATGGCCAGCGGCCGGCGATGAGCGAGGCCGATGACGCCGGCGGCGCAATTACCGTCCTCGTTGCTCGACGTGTGTTGCCGGGCAAGGAGATCGAGTTTGAGAAGTGGGCGTCGGAGCTGACGCACGCTGCCTCGTCATTCGACGGCTTTCTTGGAGCCGGGCTGCTGCAGCCCGGGCACGTCGGTGAGTTGTGGCACGTGGTCTACAGGTTCGAGTCGGCCGCCACCCTCGCCCGATGGGAGCAGTCCCACACCAGATCCGAGCTGCTGAAAACCGGCGAACAGGTGATGTCGACGTCGCACGAACGGCGGATGACGGGGCTCGAGACGTGGTTCGAAGTGCCGGGCCGCACCGCGCCCGCACCTCCCCGGTGGAAGATGTTCGTCGTCACCTCGGTGGTGATCTTCGTGCTACAGCTGATGTTGAACCTAGTTCTGTATCACCTGGATTCGTCCATTGCCCTCGTTCCGAGGGTGGCCTTGATTTCGTTCTCCGTGTCTGCGTTGATGACGTGGGTGGTTCAACCGCGGTTGGCGGTGCTGCTCGAACGCTGGCTGTACGCACCTCGTCGATCTCACTGAATCGCGTCGGGCCCGGCTACGGAAGGGCGCGGTTCACGGCCAGGCATGCTTCCGAGGTCTTCTCGGCGAACAGGCTCGGAGCCGCGACGAACACGCCGTGATCGCCGTCCACGCTGATGACGGTGGCGCGCGGCAGAGCTTCGGCGAGTTTCAGCTGTCGACTGGTCGGTACGACGGAGTCCCTGGTCGTGACGAGAACGGACACGGGTACGTCGACATCGCCAATCCACTCGTGGGAGGTGAACTCCCCCACCGCCGCGACGGCGGCCGCCACGGTCGCCAAGCTGGTCAGGCGCATCTCGGCATGAACGTACGCACGGGTCTCGGCGTCGAGGTCGTTGAGATAGCTGAGGCCGAAGGCATCGGCTCTCAGAACTCGGAAGAATGGGTTCGCCTGAGCGGCGACCGCGAAGGCCGGCGAAAGTGATGAGACCATCCGCTCGGTGGCGGATCCGAGGAAGTTGCGCGACGCGGCACCGAGCACGAGCCCACTGATCCGGTCCGGGTGTTGCCGCCAGATCTGCTGTGCAACAAGGCTTCCCATCGAGTACCCGCAGGCAATGAACTTGTCGATGTCCAGCGAATCGGCCAATGCCACGATGTGGTCGGCACACGCTTCGATGCTGAATTTCGGCCACGGGCGGACATCACGGCCGTGGCCCGGCAGGTCCGGCGCCACGACACGGAAATCCCGGCACAGGTCGGCGTAGGTCGCGCCCCAATTGAGGTCGGCCGTCATGCCAACCCCATGAAGCAGCACCACCGCCGGACCGGCTGAGGACGCGACACTCTCTCGGTAAGCCATCGACGCCCCGCGCGGCAAGGCGAATGCGACCCGCGGCCCGATGAGGGTCGACGGCACACGACGCGCCATTCCTGCTCCCTCTCATGTCGAACCAACAGTGGACCGCCTCGTCGCCGACCGAAACGGGGTGGGGCTCAACGACCGCGAGCAGGCGGCGAGATGAACTCCGCAGACCGGTCGTCGGGGAGGGTGCCTGATTTAGAAGGCGGGCATCGCTGGTTTTGAGCGGTTTGCTCGCTCGTCACGCTGCGCCGTCATGCGAACCGCCGAATTGGCCGACCCGTACCACGAATACGCCGCGACCCTCTGGACGACTTCGAAGGACACGCGTGAACCCTGCACCGGTGTATAGAGATGGTAGAACTCGCCGCCTTTCTCTCGGTCGTAGAGAATTCCGAACTCGCGTGAGCGTGAGCCGCTGCCAACGACATTCCGGACCCTTCATAGTGCTGCTTGCGATTACTTCCACTATCGAATGCGGGTGCTCAGAGGTAAAGGCGTTCGCTACTCAGTGGGAAGGGACGACTCTGGGCCCGCTAGCGATAGGTGAAGAATCCTCGCCCGGTTTTCCGGCCGAGGTCGCCTGCCTCCACCTTTCGCAGCAGCAGCGCAGGCGGTGCGTACAGCCGTTCCTTCGTCTCCTCGTACATCGAAAGGGCGACGGCGGCGGCGGTATCGAGTCCGATGAGGTCGGTCAGCGCCAGGGGGCCCATCGGATGCGCACACCCGGCCATCATTCCGGTGTCGATGTCCTCGGCTGATGCCAGTCCGGCGTCGACCATTCGAATTGCGGAAAGCAGGTAGGGGATCAGGAGTGCGTTCACTACGAACCCGGCGCGGTCCTTGGCGGTGATGATGGTCTTGCCAAGTTTGACCTGTGCGAATTCGACCACCTTCTGCACCGTCTCCTCGGAGGTCAGCTCACACGGAATGACTTCTACCAGGGGCAGTACGGTCGCCGGGTTGAAGAAGTGCATTCCGACGACGCGTTCGGGGTGTGGCGTGACCGCTGCAAGCTTCATGATCGGGATCGACGAAGTATTGCTGGTGAGCAGCGCATCGGGCCGGACGACCTTGCCAAGCGCGGCAAAGATCGAGGTCTTGGCATCCTCGTCCTCGATGGCTGCCTCGGCCACCAGGTCGCATTCGGACAGATCGTCCAACGCATCGGTGAAGCGGACGCGCTCGACGATCGCGTCGCGCTCGTCGGCCGAGAGCTTGCCGTTGCGGACGGCTTTGTCGAGTGAAGCGGTAAACCGGCGCTGGGCGACATCGATCGCCGACCAACTCACTTCGCGCAAGATCACGTCGCAGCCTCCGCGTGCCGTGACTTCCGCGATGCCCGATCCCATGATGCCGCCACCGATGATTCCTACGGTGTTGATCATTCCTTCTCCTGCTCCCTAAGTGTCACGGCGGCCGCCACCCAACCTTCAACCCTCGCGGCGGAGTGCTGCGGTCGTACGCGCTCGACCGTCAGTATTGGAGTTGCGAAACCCTGCGTAGCTCATCGGGAGTCGTCGAAGCGAAGCCGAAGAACTCGAGGTACGCGGGGATCTGTTCGAACAGCATGTCCGTTCCGACCTGAGTCTCACAGCCACGCTCCCGCGCTGCCCGTAGGAAGGGGGTCACCTCTGCCTTCATCACGACTTCACCGACGAAGGTGGACGGCGCGACCCGACTCATGTCGATCGGTAGCGGGTCGCCTTCGTTCATTCCGAGCGGAGTCGCGTTGACGACGATGTCGTAGCCGGTGGGATCGGCGGACCCGGTGCTCACGTCCAGGTCGGGGTAGTGCATCGCCAACCGGGTGCCGAGGGATTCGGCCGCCTCGGCGACGGCGTCATCCAGGCCGATTCGCGACACCCCCGCGGCAGCCAGCGAGGCCGCGATCGCTGATCCGACCCCGCCGGCACCGATGACCAGCACGCTCGCGTTGAGTAGGTCGCGGCCCTTGTTGCGTACCCCCCGGGTGAATCCCTCACCGTCGAACATGTCGGCCAGCAGCGTTCCGTCGTCCCGCTTCAGCAGGGCGTTGGCCGCGCCGGCGATGCGCGCCGTCGGGCTCACCTCGTCTGCGAGTTCGATCGTCGTCCTCTTATGTGGCATTGTCACCAATGCGCCACGAATGTTTGTGACGTTGAACAACTCTCGAAGGAAGCCTGGGTAGTCCGCGGCGGTGACGCCCATGGGCATCACCACCGCGTCGATGCCCGCACTCTCGAAATAGGGGTTGTAGATCATCGGCGCCTTGAAAGCCTCGGTTGGATAGCCGAGATGGGCGATCAGCGTTGTGCGGCCACTTATCACAGATGCGCTCCGCCCCGCTCCAGGTGTTCGGCATGGTAAGAGCTCACTCGCGACCTCCGTTGGCACTAGGAAACACCACCAGAGTCGCTTGTCCGAGCCCACAGCAGAAGCCGCAAGCCGCGTCTTTCCACTCGCCGGAACGACGTCTCGAAGCGAGAAGATGCATGCGAACGTTTAAGTCGGTGCGCGCCGTCAACCGCGCCGATGCTCGGCAAGGAGGAAGCCCGAGATGCGAACGATCGAAACCGCAGGCGCTCCGGCGCACACGGGGCCCGTTCCGCAGGCGGTCGAGGTGGACGGCTGGCTTTTCGTATCCGCACTTTTCGGCACCGATCCGACGACAGGGCAACTCCCCGAGAGCGCTGAGGCAGAAGCCGAGCAGCTCTTCGCCAATTTGACGGCCATCTTGCGTGCCGCGAGCGGCGAACTCACCGACGTGGTCAGGGTCGGGATCTTCACTACACACCTACAGCGTGACCGGCCAACCTTCAATGAGGTGTGGAAGCGGACCTTTGGTGATCATCGGCCTGCCCGGTCGGCAGTAGAAGTCAGCGCTTTCGGACGGCCAGCGGACAACCCGCGGTTCATGGTCGAGGTGACCGCACGGATTCGCGACGGCGGTGGAACGGAACAGTCGTAGTCGCCGCGATGGCCATCGGGTCGTTGGTCCCGGGTTCGGTGACCACGAGCCGTTCAGCACCTGAGCAGGGTCGACGGGGCCGATCTGTGCCGCTCAGCGGAAATGGCTCCCTGTGTCGTTGACCGCACCCGTTGGCGCGGGTCAACTACGAATACCGCCGCCAACGGAGCGCTCGGTACCGTGACGAGGAGAATCAGCAATGGCAGACCAGATCGTCGACGCGGCGGGTTCGCACGAGCCCACGGAGTTCGCCAAAACGCCGAAAAAGGCAGCCGCGAGCGGCTGGATCGGCAGTGCTCTCGAGTACTACGACTTCTTCATCTACGCCCAGGCCGCGGCGCTGGTGTTTCCGAACGTCTTCTTCCCGTCGGACAACCCGACGGTCGGCATCGTCGCGTCATTCGCGACGTTTGGCGTGGGCTACCTTGCGCGGCCACTCGGTGCATTCGTGCTCGGGCATTGGGGCGACAAGCACGGCCGAAAGACCGTCCTCGTTCTGTGCATGTTGATGATGGGACTGTCGACGTTCTTTGTCGGGCTGCTTCCGACGTACGCGGCAATCGGGATCTGGGCGCCGGCCCTGCTCGTCACCCTGCGCTTGATCCAGGGCTTTGCGGTCGGTGGTGAACTTGCCGGGGCCGGCTCGATGGTCATGGAGCACTCACCATTCGGTAGGCGCGGCTACTTCTCCAGCTTCACTCTCCAAGGTGTGCAAGCCGGACAGATCCTCGCCGCCGCGGTCTTCCTGCCGTTGTCCATAATGCTGCCGAAGGACGCCTTTGAAAGCTGGGGTTGGCGCATCCCGTTCCTGCTCAGCGCGGTCGTCGTGCTTGCGGGCATCATCATCCGGCGAAGGGTTGCTGAGACGCCGGCGTTCCAGGAGGAGGCAGTGCACGGTGAGGTGCCGCAGGCGCCGATCATCCAGGCGGTCAAGGAGAATGGCACCGACATGCTCCGGGTGGTCTGCATGGCGCTGATGAACGTCGTTCCGACCACGGTGACGATCTTCGGAGCGACCTTTGCGACCAACGCGGCGTACGGAGTCGGGTTGAGGACGTCCGACTACATCTGGATCACGGTGGTCGGGAACATCGTCGCGGTGATCCTCATCCCGTTCGTGGGCAACCTCTCCGATCGGATCGGCCGACGCCCGGTCATCATCGTCGGCTGTCTGGGGGCGGGACTCCTCGGATACCCGTATCTGTATTTCGTGAGCCACGGGAATCTGCCGATGGCATTCCTTTTCGCCGTCCTCATGTGGGGCGTCGTCTACCAGGGTTACAACGCCGTCTTCCCGTCCTTCTATCCTGAGCAGTTCCCGACCAAGACGCGGGTCTCGGCGTTCGCCGTGTCGCAGAACATCGGCACGCTGATCACCGCGTTCCTGCCCGCGATATACGCGGTGCTCGCCCCGCCCACGCCAGGCGCGTGCGTGCAGAGCAAGAAGTTCATGCCGGACAACGTCTTGCCATCGGGCGATACCTGCCGGGCTGCGGCCGACGCCGGTGAAGGACGGGTGATCCTGGTGGTCGGCACCTTCACCCTCTGCCTGGCAGCCATCGCCGCACTGGCGGCGTTCTTGTCCCGGGAAACATCCAGGATTCATATGAATGATTTGGGCAGGAAGGACGCCGTCCCCGTGCCCAAGGAGCAGTACGAGCGGATGCGGACCGAGGCGAAGGCACTCGTGTCGAAATAGTGCCGTTGCGGTATCAGTAGTCGCCAACGCCGACAGGAGTTGCCATGACGTCCGTCACCGTGATGAACGGGCCCAACCTCAACCTGCTCGGCACCCGCAAGCCGGAGGTGTATGGGTCCACGACACTCGACGACGTCGAGCGGAGCTGCCAACAGGATGCCGAAAAGCTCGGTCTGGAGCTGGTTTTCCTGCAGTCCAACTATGAAGGCCAGCTGGTGGATTGGATCCACGAGACGGGCGCGGCGGTAAAGGCGGGCAACTCGATCGGCGCCGTGTACAACCCTGGTGCGCACACGCATTACTCGTATGCGATTGCCGACGCGATCGAGGCGGCCACGCTGCCGGTGATCGAGCTGCACATCTCGAATGTTCACGCGCGAGAGGAATTTCGGCATCATTCAGTGATCTCACCGCTCGCGCGCGGAATCATCGTCGGATTCGGGGTGTTCGGCTACACGTTGGCCATCACCGGTCTCCATGAGTTGACGCGGCCGGTCAGTTAGGGCTCATTGGCCGGAGCCGCGCCCGGGCCGTTACCGGTGCGCGGCTTCGGCCAGTACCTGACGCAGCGGCCGGGGCACGATGCCGATTTCGGCGTCGAGCCGGCGAGCCTTCCGTCGGGTGACGACGACGCCCACGATGGCCAACGCCCACACCGGATACATGACCAGCCACGCCACCCTGAATGCCTCGGGAGTGAATCCACCGGCAACCGTCATGACCGCGCCCATGGCCGCCAGTACGAACAGGGTGGCCAGGAACCCGCCGAGGTTTGCGATGGACTGTGCGACACCGATGTTCAGGCGGGGATTCGCGGTCCGCGCGATGTCCAGACCCACCACTGAACCGGGGCCGCCTGCGGCCAAGGTGACGACGAGCACGACCAGCAGCCACAGCGGAGCAGGTCCGGGCAGCGCCAGGATGAGCGTCCATACCGCGATGTCAGCCGCCACGATGCCGAGGATCAACCATGAGCGATGTAGGGGATGGCGGGAGGTCAGCACGCCGATCACGGGTCCGATGGCGACCGTGCTCAGGACGAAGGCCATGATGAGCAAGCTGGCCGTCGACTCCGAAAGATGCTGCCCGGAAACGAGATAGGGCAGACCCCACAGTAGCGCGAACACCATCATCGGAAACTGTGTGGCCATGTGGCCGAAGAACCCCAGGCGTGTCCCCGGCCGCGCCCACACCTGCTTGAGCGCATCGCCGATGTCGCGGACCGACGCGATGGGAGTCGGCACCCAGGTTCCCGGTGGGCCGTTGCGCACGACCGCGAATGCCAGCACTCCCATCAGCGCACTGGCGGCGCCGACGCTGGTGAATGCCGTCGACCACCCGCTGTGGCGAAGCAGTGCGACGAACGGGACGGCGGACAGAATCTGACCGAGTTGTCCGACGATCGTCGTCAGCTGAGTCATCACCGGCACCCGTCGCGCAGGGAACCATCGTGGGATGAGCGCCAACGTCGCCGCGAAGACGATCGCATCGCCGGTACCAACGAGAACCCGGGCCGCAGCCGCGACGGGCATGGATGTCGCATGCGCCAAGAGGATCTGCCCACACGCCAGCAGGACGGCGTTCGCGACCAACATCGCCCGAGGCCCGTAGCGGTCCACCAGCAGGCCGGCCGGGATCTGCGCTACCGAGAACACGCCCACCTGAATGAACACGAACGCGGCCAGCGTGCCCGGGCTGAGCCCGAAACGGTCGGCGGCGTCGAGGCCTGCAGCGGCGAGGGTGGTGCGCTGCATGACCGTCAGGATGTAGGCGGCCACGCCTACCGTCCAGATCAGCCAGGCAACGCTGGTCCGCGCCGGCACTGCGGCGGGGATCGAATGCACGGTGACGCTCGCTCTCTCCAGGAAGCTGAGGTGTGACTGCCGGCTGCGTGACCGGAATACGATCTGGCAACTTAGGCAAAATATTGCCATAGTTGCCGTAACATGGCAACAAATGACCCAGGGAGCGATGGACGGGGGACGCGATGAACAGTCCTGACGCTGGGAGCGGTGGGCGGGCGGTGACGCTGCAGGATGTGGCGAGAGAAGCCGATGTCGCCGTCTCCACCGTGTCACGTGCGCTGTCGAATCCCGATCGCGTCAGCCGACCGATGCGCGAGCGGATCCAGGAAGTCGCGAAGCGGCTCGGGTACACGTCGGGCCGGGCGACGGTTCGCGACTCCCTGCTGGCCGTCATGGTGAGCGGCATCGCCAATCCGTACAACGCCGCCCTGATCCGCGGAGTGGAGTCCCAGGCTCGCGCGGCGGGCTCGTCGTTGATCGTGGGCGACATCGCCGATGGACCGGAGGTGGAGTTGGCTCACCTCGAGCGGCTACGCGATCGAGGCGTCGACGGAATCGTCCTGGCCTCCAGCCTCCTGCCGGAGGCGGACCTAAATTCGGTGGTGGGTGGGGCCGACGTCGTGTTGTTCAACCGGGAAGTGGCCGAATTCGCGAGTGTCATCACGGATTCGCTCGACGGTAGTCGGCAGATAATCGAGCATCTGGTGGCGCTGGGCCATCGTTCGATCGCCTATCTGTCTGGGCCGCCGGCGTTGTGGACCGACAAACAGCGGTGGAGCGGCCTGGCCGACAACGCAGCGCGGCTCGGGGTGGACATCGTCCGGCTCGGTCCCTTCATGCCGACGCTCGACCAAGGCACCGCGGCCGCCGACGTGGGACTCGGCAGTGGGGCGACCGCGCTGGTCGCGTTCAACGACTTGCTTGCAATAGGGATTCTGGAGCGGCTGCGGCGACGCAAGGTGCACGTGCCCGGTGCGATCAGCGTTGTCGGCCATGACGACATCTTCGGAGCCGACTTCTGCCAGCCGTCATTGACGACCGTGCACACCGACGCAGAGCACGCAGGCCGAACGCTCGTCGACCTGGTCCTGGGTCGGATTCTCAGCCGACCGAACACCCCGATCGTGATTCCCGCTCAACTCGTGGTTCGAGAATCCACGGGGCCGATCGGGTCAGGCTAGCGGTCGACGATCCGGAACGCGTCGGCTCCCGCGGCCGGCGACCGAACAGTCCAGAACCGTCCGCATCGAGTTGTCGAGAAATAGCCTGGAGTTCGCGGCCTTGGCCACAAAGAACCAGAAGGAAGTGTTGATGACTTTCGTTGCGGCAATGGACGATCCCCGTATGTACCCCCTCAGTATCCGGAAAGCCGATGCCTGACGACGACGCCGAACAGCCTTCGGATGAACCCGCGGAGTCGTGCGCTCTGGTCGCGAGCTTCTACACCCTGGCGGGCGCTGGTTTCACCGAACCTCCCCGGAACTCCTTCATCGAACGGTGCGAGGCAGCCGCGGCGGCCGGGTTCACTGGTATCGGCCTGCATGTCGACGACCTGCCTCGAACAATCGCCGCCGGCCTGGACGTCACTGAAATGCGTGCAGTGCTGCGGACCAACGGACTCGTCCTGGTCGAGCTCGAATTCCTGTCCGGGTGGGCACTGAGTCATGGCCAGAATGGCGGAATCTCGCCAGCTCTCGCAGATATCGAAGCCGTCGCCGACGCGCTCGGAGGTCGCCAGGTCAGTGCCGGCGAGTTCAGTGGTGACACACCGCTGGATACCGCGGAGGCATTGGACAGTGCGGCCAGGGCGTTGCGCGCCAACGCCGATCGGCTGGCTCGGCGAGGGCTGCTCGTCGCCCTCGAGGCGTTCCCGTGGTCGGTGCTGACCAACACGGGGATCGCGATCGACGTGCTTCGCCGTGCCGAAGCGCCGAACGCCGGACTCCTGATCGACGTGTGGCACTTCTACAACGGTGGCGGCCATCCCGATGAACTCGTCGACCTGCCGACGGCCGGGATTGCAGGATTCCAACTCAATGACGGCCCGCTGGTGCACGACAATTTCCAGCAGCACGCACGCTCGCAGCGAGAACTCCCCGGTGAGGGCGATCTGGATGTCGTCGGGCTGATCCGCGCCGTACGCCGTGCCGGGTTCACCGGTCCGTACTGTGTGGAGTCCAACACACCGGCGTTCCGCAACCTGCCCGTAGCAGAAGCCGCTCGCCGCGCGGCGGACGCCGCTACCAGCGTGCTCGCGTCGGCCGGTGTGATCGCGTGACGACCTGAAACACATGTGGCCAACTGTGCCGGGTAGACCCCATCGGCATGATGCAGCACACAATCGGCAATCAGGGTGATCGACGCCACGGCAATAAAATTGGCGACCTACCGGTTGGTAATGCTTGAGTGTAGGCAGTTTGCTATCCAAAATCGGAAGGGTCCGATGACAATCTACGTCCTGGCGATACTGGCGGCGATCGCCGTAGTGGTGGGCCTGAGCGGGGCGCTCTATGCGTGGTTCGCGGTGGTTCTGCACCACTTCCACGGCGTAACTGCCAAGGACGTCTTGACGAGGTGGGATGCCCAACTCGCCGAGCTGTCGGAGCATGACCGCGAACACTTGCGCACCCATCCGCCCGTCTGGGTTTTGGAAGCGAATGTGGCCCTGCCCTCTGCGCGACCGCGGCGGTTCCACGTCAGCTACACCGGTCGAGTGTAGTTCGAAGCGCCCTCGACTCTGAGTGTCGTGCGTACCCGCGCGCGACTCCAAAGGCCTTCTTGTTGCAGCGCTTTCGGTCGGCACGGCGGTACACGAGCACGATCCCACTGAACGGGATGGAGCCGCCTGGGCCTTGCGTACGGCTGCAGCGTGCGGCGAGTCTTCGAGTATGCGCCTGCATCGGGCGGGCATTGCGGAGGCGTACCTGTGTTGGATCCTCAGGACATTGCCGACCAACTGATCGTCGCTGAGCGCGAGCACAAGGCGGTTGGGCAGTTCAGTGACAACGATCCCGATTTCGACCTCGACACCGCGTACCGGGCTCAGCGGGCATTCGTGCAGTCAAAGCTCGATGCCGGGGAGCGCTACGTCGGCTACAAGTTGGGTTTGACCAGCCGAAACAAGCAGCAGGCGATGGGCGTGGACGCCCCGCTGTACGGGCGGGTGACCAGCGGCATGATCTGCGGCTACGGGGAACCCGTGCGGCTGGATGGTTTCATTCATCCGAGGGTGGAGTCCGAGATCGCGTTCCTGCTCGCGCGCGACATCGAGCCGCCCGCGACGGTCATTTCCGTGCTGGCCGCCACCGACGTCGTCTTCGGTGCGGTTGACGTGCTCGATTCGCGCTATGAGGGCTTCAAGTTCACCCTGACCGACGTGGTCGCCGACAACGCCAGCGCGGGCGGCTTTTACTTGGGCCCCGTCACCCGTCGGCCTGCTGAGTTGGACGACCTGAGATTGATCGGTTGTGTGGTGCGGATCGACGGTGAGGTCGTGATGACTGCGGCCAGTGCCGCGGTGATGGGGCACCCGGCAGCCTCAGTGGCGTGGCTGGCCAATCGACTCGCCGCCGAGGGGGAGGGGCTGAAGGCTGGGCAGCTCGTGTTCTCCGGCGGGGTGACCGCACCGGTGCCCGTGGTCGCCGGCGGCAGTGTCACCTTCGAGTTCGCCGGCCTGGGGTCCATCGAGGTAGCTGGCGTCTGAAGAGTAGGGATGGCGCGACCGTGTTGCAATCAATCGCAGTGGTGGCCACTGACGCCCCCGAACGCTATGCAAAGCAACTCCTTGCCCATCTGGGCCGGAAAGACACCGTCGAGGCGATCCGCGACGAGGGCCAGGGCGGAGCGCTGGTGTTCGCCTACGGCACCGGGACCGTCCGGCCGGAAGTCGGCCAACTGGTGCTGGAAGCGGAAGCGCCGGACGAGGACTCGCTCGCCCATGTCGAAGATGTGCTGGCCCGCCACCTTGAGCGGTTTGGCGCGCGAAACGAACTGGTGGTCACCTGGGAGCGGGGTAGCGCCGACAGCATCTGACCAGCTGTTGCGCTGATACCAGGATCGCACTGGCAATTCAGTCGGAGCCGTGTACCAACGACTCCTGCAAGGTGGTCACCTCGGCGGCGCCGAACGCAGGCAACTGCTCAACGTGACGAGGTACCGAGCCGGATCGGATCGCAGTGACAAGTTCGCTGAGCGCCGCAGCGAAGCGGTCCACGCCGTCCAGTCCGAACAGCGACCCGCCGACGGCACGTGCGGCCGCCGCATCGCCGATACGCTCTGTTGCCCAACAGGATCCGAGTGTCCGGTAGGCGAGTCTGTTCGGTGGCCACCACCGCTGGCCAGATCTCTTCTGCGGCGCGACGCTCCCGCGCGGTGCCGCCGATGCCGGTCTCGTAGGCGTTCAACATGGCGATGGCGCGCAGTTGTAGATCGCGGCGGGCGGCTCTGGCTGCCTCCGTGGTGACGGCGCCAATAGCAAGGTGGCGGGCCGTCGCCTCGACGGCCTCCAGCACCTGGGCGACCGCCTCGGGTAGATGCAACGGCCTGCGTCGGCGCGCCACCACCAGGTACACCGCGAGCGCGAGCGCGCAGCCGATGAGAGTGTCCATCCCGCGGGCGAACAACAGACCGCGGACATCGTCGAGCGCCTGCCCGCCAGAGGAGATGGTCAAGGCAAGCGGGGTGATGAACACCGCTGCCAGTGCATAGTTGCGCACGATCAACATCTCGACGGTGAACTGCAACAACGCGATGATCAGGATCAGCAACAGCCCCTGCGGATGCAGCGCCAGTACCGCCCCCGCCAGCACCAAACCTACCCACGTGCCCACCATCCGTTCGAACCCGCGTTGGAACGTGCGGACCCAGTCAAACCCTTGGTGCAAGACCAGTACCGCGGCCGACATCGCCCAATATGCGTGCTCGATGCCGAGCCCCGAGGCGACGAATCCGGCAAGAAGTACCGCGATACCGGCTCGGGCCACGACGTAGAGGGTCGGCGATCCCGGGATGAGTGCGTCACGGAGCAGTTCCCACGGGCTTGGGCGACCCAGTGGCATTTCGTCGGCGTCGGTCGTCCTGTCGAAGTGGGCGGCGCGACCAGCCAGATAGCAGAGTCGGCGGGCCCGCTGTGCGGCATCGGCGGGCAGCGGTTTGCCGTCCGCGGCAGCGGCCATGGCCCTGGCGAAGAGCACGTGCAGTTCGTGGTTGTTGACGCGCAGCTGCTTCAGCGTGCCGTTCGGTCTCGGGTGAACGGGCTGGAACGTGACGAGCACATTCCACGATTGATGCAGGGCGGCCGCTGCCTTGCGGCGAGTGGAGTCCTCGTCGGAGGAACCCCTGGCATCGAGGAACCGCGCAACGGCCTCGGCAGCCGCGGTGACAGCGGATTTCTCCGGTCCACGGAAGTTGAGCAATGCGCCGGACATGTGCACGAGCCAGGCGAACGCACCGCCCGCAGCCACCAGAAGCCCGATGTACCAGGAGTCGAGGTGCTCGGCCGCCACGCCGATACCCGCCGCGCAGGCGAGTACGAACATGTATGCCCCCGGCGGTCCCACTGACAGCGCGTTGCAGACGAGAACCGCTGCCATCGCGATCAGGGAAACGGTCAGTACCCCGACCCAGGGCACCGCGGCGGCCCAGTTACCCAGTGCGACACAGAGACTGAAGGAAATTGCGATCACACCAAGGTGGACCCCGCGATTGATATATGGCCGCCCGCTGCCGTACAACGACGTGAACGCGCCGATCGTCGCCATCAGCCCAGCCGCGATATCGCCCACGGTCCAGCCGATCAGGACGGGCACGGCGACACAGAACGCTGCGCGCAACGCGAACGGCAAGCGGCCTCTTACCGGATTCACCGTGAAGAGCCGGCGCACGGGGTTCCGAGTCCCAGATGGGGGCATGGCCGGAGACTCTCGCGCCGCACCGCCAGGCGCCTCGGACGACGTCATCTCGGGGAGATCTGGCCTGTCCAGTCAGTGCGCGGCGTCATCGGTCGAATACCACTCGTAGACACCGTCACTGCGTGTTCGTCGCTCGATCAGCCCCTGCCAACGCAGATAGGCCAGGTGCGCCAGCGTCTCGGCCATGGCCAGGTTCCGTTGGAATCGCAGAAGCGCCTTGGCGACTTGAGCTTCCGCGATCTCCAGGACAGTGCAGGGGCGGTTGCGAATCATCGCGTGGATGGCGTCGAGCCGGCGTTGCTTGTTCCGGGTTATCGCGTCGACCCGGCGCCGACCATCCGCGAAAGCGCGCCCGTGTCCTGGCATCACCAGCGTCGGGTCGCGCTCGGCAACCAGTTTCAGCGACGCCAGGTAGCTGCGCAGCGGATCCCTGTCGAATCCGCGCTCGAAGGTGACCGGGGGCGTCACGGCGGGCAGCAGGTGATCGCCGGAGAAGAGCAGCCCGTCGGCCTTCGACCACAGACAGATGTGGCCGAGTGAATGGCCGGGCGTGTGAAGGACTTCCCATTGCCGGTCGCCGATCGCGATGAATTCTCCGCCCTGCAGGCGGGTGGATGCCTCAACGACCGAGTGGAGGTAGGGCATCCAGGCAGCGAGTGTGTCGGCGAAATCCGGCAGGTCGGCGGGGGGCACTCCGTGGTCACTGTAGGTATCGCGCTTTCGCGCCTGGGCTGTTTCGGGGTGCCGATACTTCTCGCAGTCCAGGTCCGTCATGGCGTGCATGAGGAGCTCGGCGCCGGTGAGTTCCATGAGGCGCCCGGCCATCCCGTAGTGGTCGATGTGGGCGTGGGTGATGAAGATCCGAGAGATGTCATCGAGTGAGTAGCCCCGCGCGTTGAGGGCATGACGCAGTATGGTCAGACCGTCGTCGGGCTCGCCGGGGTGCCACATGCCGCAATCCACCAGCGTCACCGAGTCGCCGTCCTCCACGAGATAGACGTTGACGCTCTCGATGTGGTTGATACCGATCGGCATCGTGGCGAGTCCGATGCCGTCGGGCTGAACCTGGCTACGGAGTTCGTGCGAGACAGTCACGAGTTACGACTCACTCATGCATCCGTTCGAGGAGGGTGAACCATACGGTCAGCTCGATGTCGAAGATCGGCCCTGCGTCGGTGAGATCGCCGCCGATCTTGGTCACCTCGAAGCGGGTGATCCCCTCGAGCGTTGTGCTGGCCCGGTCGATCGCCTCGTGCACGGCCGCTTCGATTGTGGGGCCCGATGCGCCGATGTTGATCGACTTTCGCACCATCATCCAAACCTCCTCAGGGGTGACAACGAGTCGCTCACGAGATCCATCGTGTCTTGCCTGCGACGCCGATGACGGTTGTTTCCCGCTGATCGGAAGAAGGGTCGCGGCGCGGTCACCGGACGGCGCGGTGACCCACCTCTCCTAAAGGTCGCAGCGATCTACCAGGCTGTTCAATTCGGCCAACACCCGGTCTGGAAACTGCAGCGGCACAAAGTGAGTGGCCGGTAGTTCGATGTATTGACTGTGTTCCGTTTGCGCACTGGCGGCCCGCATTCGTTCGGCCGACGTGATCGCATCCCAGGTACCGGCCAGATAGGTGACGGGTAGGTCGAGCTCGCCGAGATCCATGCTGGGATGGTCGCCGACGGCGCGGGCCAGGCGTGAATACCAGGGCCAGTCGTGGTCGGCGAACGACTTCAGCACGCGAATCAGGGTGTCCGCGTGAACGAGGTCAAGACCCAACGTGCTCAGGCCGCGTGCGTCGAACCGCTTGTCGGCTGAACCGGGCAAGCCGTTGCCCAGCCGGTTGAGGACCGGACCGAGGTATCGCATCAGATGTGATCCCACCTTGCCTGCCCGCGGGCGAAGCCTGCGTGGCAGCGGGTGCAGCAGGGCTTCGAACGTGCCACCCGGAACCCCGGCGACAGCAAGTATTCCGGCGACGCGTTTCGGGTCGCGCACGGCCGCCTCGAACGCGATGTTGACGCCGACGGACCAACCGATGACCACCGCCCGGTCGACACCGTAGAAGTCCATCACCGCCAGGCAGTCGTCGGTGTGATCGGCGATGGTGATTCGCGATTCGTCGGTCGGGCGGTCTGAACCGCCGAGACCCCGCTGGTCCCAGGTGAAGACCTGGTAGCTCTCGGTTCTCGCGTTGATGGCGGGCCATGCGTCTGGTGGCGTGCCCAGGCCGTTGCAGATCAGCACGGGAACGCCGACGCCGTCGTTGCTCCACGACCGCAGACGCGTCCCGTCGGCCGATGTGACTGTGTGGTAGCTCAACGCCCGCCCTGCCTGCCGCTGGTCTCGTGTCTAGTCGATCGTAGGGCGGCTGGGAGTGGTGGAGCCGAGCCGTGACCGCAATCCCGCTGGTCGGGACGACTCGGAAGTCGACGGCTCCGGCGGCGCAGGCTGTGTATGACAGGGTTGGGTGGAGCTTTCCGAGCAGTGGAATGTTTGACCGCTCGCGGTGTCTAGCGCCCATGATGGGCCAATGACAGAGAGCCCCTGGGATATCGCCATGCGCGCCGCCGATGTGCTGGCTCCTGAGTCAACTGCCCTGTCCAATCCCGACGACGTGGCGCAGTTGGGGGACGCCCTGGTGCGAGTCGTCCGCCAAGCAGCAGGTGACCCGTTGCACGTGTTCAACGTGGGGCTGCACCTGGCGGTCGCACTGGCGCAAGTGCCACCCCGGACCCTGACCCAATGGCTCAGCGACAGCGACACCGTGCCGGCCGGATTGGATCCGAAGGACCGCCGGTTCAGTGACCCGGCCTGGAATGGGAACCCGTTCTTCGTCGCGCTGCGGCTTTCGCACGCCGCGGCCAGCCGGGCGGTGCTCGAGCTCATCGACCCGCCGGGCGCTGAGCGGATAACGGCGAAAAAAGCGCAGATGCTTGCCGGCCTCCTGCTCGACGCGCTGGCGCCGACGAACTTCTTGGCGACCAATCCCGCAGCGCTCAAACGTGCCTTCGAAACCGGCGGACGCAGTCTGTTGAAAGGCGCGCGCAATTTCGTCGATGACCTGCGCACAAACGGTGGCCGACCGCGGCAGGTCGACACGTCGCCGTTCGTCTTCGGTGAGAACACCGCAGCGACGCCGGGCAAGGTCGTCTACCGCAACGACCTGATCGAGCTGATCCAGTACGAGCCGCAGACTCCACAGGTGCACGCCGCGCCCTTGCTGTGCAGCCCGCCGTGGATCAACAAGTACTACGTCATGGATCTGGCGCCCAAGCGCAGTTTCATCGAATGGGCTGTGCAGCACAACCGGACCGTTTTCGCCATCAGCTATCGGAACCCGACGGCAGAGATGTCGGGCGTGACGTTGGACGATTATCTGCTCGACGGGCCGAAGCAGGCGCTGGATGTCATCTCCGACATCACCGGTGCCGACACGGTGGACATCGTCGGCCTGTGCTTGGGCGGGGCGCTCACCGCGATCACCGCGGCCTATCTCGTAGCGTCCGGCGACGAGCGGGTGGGCAACCTGACCCTGCTCAACACGATGCTCGACTATTCCGATCCCGGCGAGCTCAAACTCTTCACTGACGTCAAAGCGGTAGAACGCTTGGAGCAGAAGATGTCTGAGACCGGCTACCTCGACGGCGTCTCGATGGCGGGCACCTTCGACATCCTTCGGGCCAACGATCTGATCTTCAACTACATGGTCTCGAACTGGTTGCTCGGACAGAGTCCGCCGGCCTTCGACATTCTGGCTTGGAACGCCGACAGCACCCGGATGCCGGCGGCGATGCATAGCTTCTACCTGCGGAAGTTCTATGTGGAGAACAGTGTCATCAGCGGTGATCTCGAACTGGCGGGACGTCGCATCACACTCGGCGATATCAAGCACAACGTCTACGTCGTCAGCGCTGAAAACGACCACATCGTGCCGTGGCGGTCGGGCTACGCGACCACGCAATTGGTCTCAGGTCCGGCGCGATTCGTCCTGAGCAGCGGCGGCCACATCGCCGGAATCGTTAACCCGCCTGGTCCAAAGAACTGGTACCTGACGTCCGACGACGTACCTGCCGACCCGGACGAATGGCGGCGCAGCACCACCCGCAATCAGGGTTCGTGGTGGCAAGACTGGGCGGAATGGTCGGCCGCGAACGCAGGCGACCTCGTCGACCCGCCGCCGATGGGCAGCGATGCGCATCCAGCGTTGTGCGACGCGCCGGGAACCTACATTCGCACCTAGGGCCGATTTCGCTCAATGGAAGCTCTGTTGTGGGGTGCCCATCGACCCACGATGCTCGAAGAGTGATTACTGACTCCACGATCGTGGAACTCGCCGACGAACTGTGGATGGCCGACCGGAAGGCGGCGCCGATCCAGCCCCTGACGGCCCGATACCCGGATTTGGCAATCGAGGACGCCTACGCGATCCAGTCCCACAACATCGACCGACGCATCGCCATGGGGTCCCATGTGATCGGGCGCAAGGTCGGACTGACCTCGAAACCGATGCAGCAACTGCTCGGGGTCGACGAGCCCGACTACGGGGTGCTGCTCGACGACATGGTGGTCGAAGACGGAGACCTGATCGCGCTGTCATCGCTGGTGCAACCACGCGTCGAGGCCGAAATGGCGTTCTTGATGGAAACGGATCTCGTCGGACCGGGCGTCACCACCGCGAAGGCGCTGGCCGCCATCGCCGGGGTGTTGCCCTCCATCGAAGTGGTGGACAGCCGGGTCGCGGACTGGAAGATCAAGCTGGTGGACACCGTGGCCGACAACGCCTCCTCAGGGTTGTTCGTCATGGGCGGAAGCCTGCGCCGGGTCACCGAGCTGGATCTGCCGCTGATCGGAGTCGCGGTGAGCCGCAACGGAGAGGTCATCGATACCGGTGCGGGAGCGGCGGCGCTGGGCAACCCGGCCCGCTGCGTCGCCTGGCTGGCCAACAAACTGGCGACGTTCGGCGCCGGCCTGCGTGCCGGCGATATCGTGCTGCCCGGCGCGGTGCACAAGATGGTCGACGTCGCGCCCGGAGACTCCTTCCGAGCCGACTTCGCCGGAATCGGATCGGTCACCGCTCGGTTCTCGGCGGACTAGCGCATTTCATCGAGCGGAAAGGCTCGGCGACAGCCTTTGTCGCGGGTGCTGGGTCGTGCAAGCTGATTTGGTCCGTCAACGTGGTGGAGGTACTGGATGAGCCTTTATGAACTGCAGCGGTGCCTCTTCGACTATCTGCGGAGCATGGAGAACGCGACCGAGGGGTCCCCGCGTCCGGAGCTCTCGGTCGAGGGCTACGACTTGACCGACGCCGAGCGCGACGCATTGGTTGAGGGCGACATCGCCGCGATCTACGCGGCCGGCACCCATCCGGTGATCGTCAATGGGTACTGCCGGGCGATGGGCTATAAGCGTGCCGACTACCGGTCGCTGCTCGAAACAGTCAAGCCAGATCTGGAAGGGAAGGCGCGATGGCAGAAATCGTGATGGCCTACTCGGCCTCCCATGCACCCATGATGGCCGCCGACCGCGAGTCGGCACCCCGAGAGCAGGCCGCCAGCTTCTTCGGCGCGCTGCGGCAGGTTCGCGACCGCGCGACGAACTCAGAGGTTCAGGCGGTCGTGATGATCTCCGGTGAACACTTCACCAACTTCTTTCTCGATAACCTGCCCCAGATCGCGATCGGGCTGGGCGAAGGTCACCAAGGGCCACTGGAGAAGTGGCTGAAGATCCCGAAGGTGATCGTCCCGGGCGAGCCAGGACTGGCCAGCCACATCATGGAACAGACGGTCAGCGCCGGATTCCAGCCCGCGCTGTCCTACAAGATGAAGGCCGACCACGGCTTCATGACGGTGTACTACGAGCTCGACCCGTTGATGCGACTTCCGATGGTCCCGATCGTGTTGAACTGCACCACAAAGCCTTTGATGACGCTGCGGCAATGCTATGACTTCGGGAAGGCCCTCGGCGACGCCATCCGAAGCTATCCGGGCCTGGACCGGGTCGCGTTGTGCGCCGCGGGTGGCCTGTCGCATTTCGTCGGTGAGCCTCGCGTCGGCGACATCGACGAGGAGTTCGACCGGTGGTTCGTCGGCCAGCTCGAGAAAGCGGACTTGGGTGACCTTCTCGATACGCCCAACGACGAATTGATGCAGGCCGGGAACGGAACCGGCGAGGTTCGCGCGTGGGTGGCGGTGGCCGGCGCAATGCATGGACATGCCGGCACGACACTGGCCTACGAGCCGATCTACGAGTGGATCAACGGGATGGGCGTCGTCGTGTACGAGGATTCACTCCCGTCGACGGTCTGATCCGTCCGATGGTGCGGTTCAGCGGCCGACGACCGTGACGCGGATCCAGCTGGCATCCGGGACCGTACATGTGGAGTCCAATGGCGACCCGCGCGGAGGGCTGATTCTGTGCGTGCACGGCCTTTCGGCCAACTGCCGATCCTTCGATCGGATCGTGCCCACACTGGCGGCTGCGGGCCACCACGTCGTCACCATGGACCTGCGAGGTCGCGGCCACAGCGACGTAACCCCTCCAGGTACGTACGGCTGGGACAACCATGTGCGCGATCTGCTGGAGCTTGCTGACTTGTACGGGGCCGATGCGTTCGACCTGATCGGGCATTCGATGGGCGGTTTCATCTCTATGACGCTCGCCGCGCGGTATCCGCAACGCTGCGGTCGGCTCGTCCTCATCGACGCGCTCGGGGTTCCCGAGCCCAGCGCGCTGGTGCCCATCGCAAAATCCGTTGGCCGGCTTGGACGAAGCTACCCCTCGGCAGCGGCGGCACTCTCCTTTGTGCGGAGCTCGGGCACCATCGCCCCGTGGAATGAGTTCTGGGACAACTACTTCGAGTGGGAGCTAGAACCGTACGAGGACTCGAAAGTTCGCGTTCGGACCGACCTCGCGGCGGTGAGCGAGGACAGTGCTGATGCGACCAATCATGACATTTACGGGTGTTGGCCGAGGCTTCGCTGCCCGACGCTGTTGGTACGGGCGAGCCGACCGATGGTGCCCGAGGGGGGATTGGTGGTGTCGGCGACCGACGCCGCGCGCTTCGCGGCCGGGGTCCCCAACGCCACGGTGGTCGACCTCGACGCCGATCACTACACCGTTCTCGTCGATCCCACGGCAATCGACGTGATCGAGGAATTCGTGGTCGAACCTCCATCGATCACCCGAACCGTGGCCGAATGAGTTCCGCAGGAACGTGTTTCGTTGCGCCTTCTCTTGGACGATTACTCGATCGGTTCGTCACCCAGCACCGTGGTACGCAACATCTCGCGCGGCGAGTCGGGCGGGTAGGGGGCCGCACGGTGCAAGACGCCTCGGTTGTCCCAGATCACGGTATCGCCGATCGACCAGGTGTGGCTGTAGACCTGTTCGGGTTGGGTCGAACGATCAAGCAATGACGTCAACAGCGCCCGTCCTTCGTCCAGGTCCATGCCGACGACGTAGTCGGCGGAAGCGCCCAACACCAATGACTTTCGGCCGTCGCGGTGCGTCCAGACCAGCGGGTGCTCATGGGTGGGGCGCGACCGCCACCGCGCCAACTGCTCGGGCGTCGGGTCGGGGGTGACGCGTCGTTGCGAGGCCTCCAGCGAGTGGACGACCCGCAACGATCCGAACCGCTCCTGCTCGTCGTCGTCCAACCCGTCGTATCCCGCGTAGGCGCTGGCGAACTCGGTTTCGCCGCCTGATTCGGCGACCTGGACCGCACTGAGCACCGTGGCCTTCTGTGGGCATTCCTCGCCAAGTGGCGTACACCCGTCGATGTGCCAGTCGAAGGTGGCGCGCAGGTATGCCGCCGACGCATTCTTGGACTGGTCGAGCGTGATCGGGTAGATCCCCGGAACCGGGTGTTGGCCATCCGCGGAGAAGTCCACCTCGCCGAGCCGCCGGCAAAACGCGACTTGTGCCTCCGGATCGAGGTTCAGTCCACGGAAGACGAGGACGCCGTTGCGCTCGAGCGCATCGAGAATGGCCTCGCCGAGAAGATCGTCGGACGCCAACCGGTCGGAATCGATACCGGTCACCTCCGCGCCGACCGAAGTCGTCAGCTTGTTGATGGTGAGCAGACTCATCGTCCGTCCCTTCGTTCGATGTGGGGGAGGAGCTTCGGTTCGGTGGTCACGCGTGATGCTCATGGCACCGGCTCCCCGACGCGGATCATGACGGCATCAGCGGCGTCGGTCGGCATCTGCTGGCCGAACACCTCGACCGCCATCGCGACCATCACCAGCGAGTAGATGAGGTGCAGGAGGTTCACGGCGTCGTCGGGTATGTCGTCGAGTGGGAACTTGTCGCAGTACTCGATCGCGTCCTCCAGGCGCGGGAAGAAGGCGTCGTGAAACGCGTGCAGCTCGAGCATGCTGCTGGCGAGCCGCTTGTTCCATCGTTCGTCTTCGGTTGGCAGGCACCAGATCTGCGCGTAGTCCTCGAGTTCGGCGAACGCGCTGGGCAGCTTGGCGTCGCTCATGGTCACACTCCCACCGGGGTGGTTTCGAGCCTGGTACTCCCCGACCCAGTCGCCGACCGCCTTGTGCAGATGCCGGACGAGGATCTCCTGATCGTTGAGCGGGAAGTGATCGACGATGCCGGTCTCCAGCGCCGCCTGGGTGCCCCCGAGCATGCCTGCGTCCTGCAGCGCGAATTCCTTGAGCACTACCGAGGCCACCTCGTGTTCGATGCGTTCCCGGACGGTGCGGGCCGGGAAGAAGCCCGTGTATGCCTCGAACCGGTGAGTGTTGTGCGACGTCGGCCAGTACCGGTACAGCAGATACCAGCCGCCGTAGATCAGGATCTCCAGGTTCGGGAAGATCTGAAAGTTGCTGATACCCCACGGCGAAATGCCGCCCGGGTTCAATCCCTCGGGCAGTTCACCGATGTCGGGCGTCCGCCAAGGTCCGACGAGCCCACTGCGCGTGGCGCGCTCTATCGGATACATGAACTCCGGCGCCGAGCTCCCAGCGGCGGGCGCCAGCGGTGGAGACCAGTCGGTGGGGCCCGTCGATCTGGAAGTGCGCGCACTCGAACGCGGCGCTGGGATCGCGCACCGCGGATGGCACCTGCTGTGGGTGCAGTGCAGGTACGTGGTAGTACTCCTGGAACGCGTCGGCGAAGACCTTCCAATTGCTGTTGTTGTCGGCGACGAAGTCGTAACGCTCGGTGAGCTTTTCGAACGGATAGTCGTCGAGTCCGGTGACCATGGGCCCGAGGAAGTCGCGCAGGCTCTGCCGGGGCTCGGCGTCGAAGTTGACGAAGATGAAGCCGTTCCAGACGTCGCAGTGCACCGGCCTCAACCCGTACTCATCCTTGTCGACGTCGAAGAACTCCGACTCCTGCTGGACGTAGGTCAGCGCGCCCTCGAGGTCGTAGCGCCACGCGTGGTACTTGCACGTGAACTGCCGACACACACCCTTGGTTTCTTCGCGGGGAAAGTCGTTCCACACCAACTTGTTACCCCGGTGCCTGCACACGTTGTAGAACGCCCGGATCTGCTGGTCCTTACCGCGCACCACGATGATCGAGGCGTTGACGACCGCGATCTCCTTGGTGAGGTAACTACCGACGCGCGGTACTTCCTCCACGCGGGCGACGTTGAGCCAGGCGCGTTTGAAGATGGCCTCGCGCTCGAGCTCGTAGAACTCGGGGGACGTCGAGTCGCGGAACGAGATGGGTCCGGTGCCCAGCTCGGGGTAGTGCTGCGTCCAACTTCCCTCGGCGGGTTTGGGCCAGCGCGCCATGCGAACCTCCTGTAGTCACTGCGTCAAAAGCGTTGTCTTGAAACGATCGTCACATCACGGCTCCGCCGTTGACTCCGAGTACCTGGCCGGTGATGAAACCAGCTGCCTCGGAGCAGAGGAACGCCACCGCCGCGGCGATGTCGTCGCCGGTGCCGAGATGGCCGAGCGGGATGTTGCCTGCCATTACCTCGTTGGACGGCAGGTTGCCGTCCCGCTGCCCCTGGTGCTGCATCGGGCGTTTCGATGCCCGACGGCGGGATGTTGTTGACCGTGATGCCCACCAAGGCGTACTCGCGCGCCAGCGACTTCGTCAGTGAAATCAAGGCGCCCTTGGACGCGGCGTAATGGGCCATCTTCGGGGACCCGCGCTGGGCGCTGGACGACGAAATCATCACGATGCGGCCCCATTCGGCTGCGATCATGTCCGGCAGTGCGACCTGACAACAGTGGAACGTGCCGGTCAGGTTGACGTCGATGAGCCGTGCCCACGATTCCGGGGTGATGTCCGTGAACGGCGAGAAGTCGACCAGCCCGGCGCTGGTGACGAGGATGCCCACCGGCCCGAGTTCGGAGCGGACCTTCGCGAACGCCTCCTCGACGGCAGGCCGGTCGGTGACGTCCGCGGCCAGCCCGAGCGCTTTGACGCCGTCGGCGCGCAGGTCCTCGGCGACGCGTTGTGCGGCGTCGCCGTCGATGTCCAGGACGGCGACCTGGTGGCCGTGGCGGCCGAGTTCGTGACAGGTGGCTTCGCCCATGCCGGACGCACCTCCGGTGACCACTGCTACCCGACTCATCGGGGACCCCTCATGGCAGCCATATCGGCCTCTCTACTCATAGTCGACTCGGACGGTACGGCTGGTCGGCAACGACTGACAGGTCAGCACCCATCCGTCGGCGATCTCATCGGGTTCCAGTGCGTCGTTGTTGATCATTCGGGCGCTACCCTCGACGATTCGGGCCATACACGTTCCGCAGGAACCGATTTCGCACGAAGCGGGTGCCTTTAGGCCAGCCGTTCGGGCCGTCTGCAACAGCGTGTTGCCTTCGCGATACGGCGTGACCGTGGTGCGGCGATCGAGCACGATGGTGACTTCCTCGGTCACGCATGGGCCCTCGTCGGCCGCGACCGCATTGAGCTGAAAGCGTTCCAGCTGCATCAGGTCTGCCCGCACGCCCGCGGACAGCACGGTCGCCTCCACCGCGTCCATGAAGGGCGCCGGCCCGCAGATGTAGATCTCGGCGTCTCCCGCCGCGCCGACGAACGACGTAATCTGGTCGGGGCGCACCACTCCGGCGTCGTCGTCGAAGTGATGCTGCACAACGAGTCGGTCCGGGTGTGCCGCCACGAGCCGTTCCAGGGCGTCGGCGAAGATCACCGAATCACGACTTCGGTTGGCGTAGAACAACCGAACCAGACGTGAGGTGCCGGCGAGCGCCGAGCAAACCAGCGAGAACACCGGCGTGATGCCGCTTCCGCCCGCGAACGCGACGAGTTCCCGATCGGAGTCCTTGAGTACGAACCTGCCCTCTGGGGGCGCGGCATGAATCTCGTCGCCGGGGGCGGCGTTGTCGTTGAGCCAGTTGGACACCACGCCATCGCGGTCCCGTTTGACGGTGATGCGCAGATCCTCGCCGACGACGGGGGAGGACGACATCGAGTAGCAGCGTCGATGTTCGGAGCCAGCCACCGTCACGCGCAGTGTCAGGAATTGGCCAGCCTGGTACTCGAAGAGCTGGCATCCAGGCGGTCGGCACGTCGAACACCAACGACACGGCCTCGGCGGTTTCCCGCTGGACGTGTTTGATCCGAAGGGGCGCGAAGCCGTCGGGCTTGACTCCGGCAGGCGTCGGTCCGTCGATCACTTCCGTTGCCCCTGATCCGCTCATCCCGGGTAACTGTATCAAGTACTTGTCATTAATATCAAGCAGTTGATATTGGCGTTTGGTCTTGGCAAGTTCGTCCGTTGCGGGCATGACGCTCAGCTCTCGGCGTGGTCCTCGAGCAGGGGATGGCCGGTGCCTTGCTCCACCACCCGAGCGAGCAGGTCGTGCAATGCTTTCTGTTCGTCGTCGTCGAGCACGCCGAAGACCTCGTTGTGTGCGGCGACCGCATCGGCATAGACGGCCACAGTGACCTCGCGTCCCTGATTGGTGAGATACGCCCGCAGAATTCGGCCGTGCGCGGGGTCCGGCTTGCGTTCCACCAGCCCGCTGCGCTCGAGGGAGGTCAGCGCGAGTTGAGCCCCCTGCGGGGTGATCAACAGGCGCCGGGCGAGCTGCGCTCCAGATAGTCCGGGTTCGTCGGCCAGCTGACGCATCATGCCGAGTTGGCCCATGGTGACGCCGTGCTCGCTGATCGCGTCGTTGACGAAGCGATACGAGAAGTAGAAGGTCTGTTTGAGTAGCCAGAGGATGTTGTGTGTGAGTTCCATGCTCGTCTCCCGCTCGGGACCGGCCTACGGGCCCTTGTAGACGTGGCCGTCCTTCATGACGAAGCGCACGTCGAGGGTGGTGGTGATGTCGCGGGACGGATCACCTGGCACCGCGATGATGTCGGCGAGATAGCCGGGGGCGAGCCGCCCGAGTTCGTCGTCGGCCTCGATGAGTTCGGCGCTCGTGACCGTGGCCGCCCGCAGCGCTTCCATCGGCGTCATGCCGCGGTCGACCAATGCGCATATCTCCTTGGCGTTCTGGCCGTGCGGAATGGCGGGGGCATCCGAGCCACAGGCGATCTTGACTCCGGCCTTGATGGCCTTTGGCAGCATCGCCTGAGCCTGCGGGAACACCTCGGCAGCCTTCTTGCGCAGTTCGGGTGCGATCCTGTCGACGGCCATCGACTCGGTGAGGTACGTCGTCGAGACGAGGAACGTGCCGTGGTCGACCATCATCTGAATCGTGTCGTCGGTGGCCAGGAAGCCGTGTTCGATGCAGTCGATGCCGGCCCTGATGCATGCCCGGATGGCGCTGTCGCCGACGGCGTGCGCGGCAACGCGGACACCGGCGCGGTGCGCCTCGTCGGCGATCGCCTCGAACTCGGCGTCCGAATATTGTTGCGAGCCAGGCGCGGTGCTGTGCGACATCACGCCCCCAGACGCCGACACCTTGATCAGCTTGGCGCCGTGGCGGATCTGGTACCGCACGCAGGCCTGGACGTCGGGTACGCCGTTCGCGATGCCCTCGGCCACGCTGAGCGGCATGATGCCCGGCGCAAGACGCTGGAAGACCGTGGGATCCAGGTGTCCGCCGTACGGGGTGACCGCGTGTCCGGCGGGATAGATCCGTGGGCCCTCGTGCCAACCGTTCTCGATCGCGCGCTGCAGAGCCACGTCGAGCAGATAGCCGCCCGTCTTGACCATCAGACCGAGGTTGCGCACGGTGGTGAAGCCGGCCAACAGCGTCGTGCGCGCGTTCACCGCGGCGCGGAGCGTGCGGTAGGCGGGGTCGTCCTGAACGCCGTGCATCGGGGAGGGCAGGCCCTCGGGTCCGCCGGGGCCGCCGATCAGCAGGTTGAGTTCCATGTCCATCAGGCCCGGGAGCAGCGTCACGTCGCCGAGATCGATTTCGGTGGCCGAATCCGGCAGTGGATCAGTCGGATTCACCGCAACGATGCGATTGCCCTCGACCACGATCGTGGCCGGCGAGCGCACCTGCCCGGCGTCGATGTCGCACCATCGCGCGGCCCGCAGGACGATCGGGACGGTCATGGAACGGGTTCTGACAGGCAGTCCATGGAGGCGGCGCCCGAATCGGGAACGCGCGGTTGCTTCCAACACTCGATGGGGAAGGACACCATGATCATCGAATACAACAGGTGCATGAGGTTCAGCACGTCTTCGGGCATGTCGTCGAGCGGAAACTTGTCGCAGTACGAGATGGCTTCTTCGGCCCGCTCGGTGACGGCGTCGTAGAAGGCCTGCATATCGGTCATCGTGCTGGCCAGACGCTTGTCGTACCGCTCCCGTTCCGTCGGCAAGCACCAATCGGAGAATGGCTCGAGATCGGCGAATTCGGTTGGCAGCATGGCGGTCACGTCGTCACACCCCCGCCGTCTTGTGTTGGTAGTCGTTGATCCACGCCCTGGTCTCGGTGTGAAGGTGGCGCAGTAGCACTTCCTGATCGCACAACAGGAACTGCTCGACCACTCGCGACTCGACCATCGTCTGAGTGGCCTCCAGCGTGTTGGCGTCCTGCAGCCCGTACTCCTTGAAGGACACCGCCGCGAGCTCCTGAGCGATGCGTTCCCGAGGCGTGCGGGGCGCAGGAAAGTACAGGGTGCCCTCGAACACGTGGGTGTTGTACGAGGTGGGCCAGTAGTGATACGTGAGATACCAGCCCTGGCCCCAGAACAGGATGACGAAGTTGGGGAACAGCTGGAACGAATCCAGCCCCCACGGGCTGCACTTGGCGGGGTTGATGCCCACCGGCATTTCGCCGATGTCGCGGCTGTCCCACGGACCGAACAGTCCGCTCTGGCAGATGTCCTCCATGGGCTTGCGCATGTCGGAATCCATTTCCCAGGCCCGGATTCCGGAGGTGCTCACCAAGCGGTGGGGACCGTCGATACGGTAGTGCGGCGCCTCGAAGCCCGCCTCCGCCGCGGCCTTCGAGAACTTCGTCGGCGACTGGTTCGCGTGCAGAATCGGTGCGTGATAGAACTCCTGGAACGCGTCCATGTAGAGCTTCCAGTTCGCGTTGACCTCCGACCGGTAGTGGAAGCGTGAGGTCATTTCGCCGAACGGGTAGCCCGCGAGATCGGTGATCATCGGTCCCAGGAACTCCGTCAGCGACTGCTCGGGCTCCTTGGCGAAGTTGACGAAGATGAAGCCTTCCCACACCTCGCAATGGATGGGTACGAGGCCGTACTCGTTCTTGTCGAGGTCGAAGAACTCGCCTTCCTGCTGGACGAAGGTCAAGTTTCCGTCCAGGTCGTATCGCCAGGCGTGGTACTTGCAGGTGAACTGCCTACACGTACCGCTGGTTTCCTCCAGCGGCATGTCGTTCCACACCAGCTTGTTGCCCCGGTGTCGGCAGATGTTGTGGAACGCGTTGACCTTGCCCTGCTTGTTGCGCACCACGATGATGGAGGTGTTCGCGACCTTGAGCTCCTTGGTGAAGTAGCTACCGGTGCGCGGAAGTTGCTCGATGCGGCCGACATTCAGCCACGCGCGCTTGAAGATCGCCTTGCGCTCGAGCTCGTAGACCTCGGGCGAGATGGAGTCCTCGTAGGACACCGGTCCGGTCCCGAGTTCGGGGTAGTGCTGCGTCCAACTACCTTCGGCCGGTTTGGGGAATCGGGCCATGGCTGCTCCTGTCGAGTTCGGGTCTTCGGGCGACCAGTGAGCTCCCGGACGCCTGGATCCGGGCCGGTTGGCGTCGTCCATGCCACTTGCTCGTATCGCAGTTCGGGACCTTGGCCGACGGTATATGCTCGACGTCGCAATGACAAGTAGTTGATACTACGATCGCGCGCTACGCCGAGGAGGCTTTCGATGCACCGCGAAGACGCGTTGTTCATCGGTGGGACGTGGGTGGCACCGAGTACCGACGAGGTCATCGAGGTGATCTCACCACACACCGAAGAGCCGGTGGCTCGAGTTGCCGCAGCGGGTCCAGCAGACGTCGACGCGGCCGTGACCGCAGCGCGGGCCGCTTTCGACGAGGGGCCGTGGCCGCGCTCGACGGTCACCGAGCGGATCGACGTCGTTCGGCGGCTGGCGAAGCTCTTCGGCGAACGGAAATCGGAGCTGGCCCAAGCGATCAGCACCGAGATCGGTGCGCCGATCACCTTCGCCCAGCGTGCCCAAGTGGGCCTTCCGCTGATGATGATGACCGCGTTCTGCGACCTGGCGGCCGACTACCCGTGGGAGGAAAGACGCTCCGGATTCTTCGGCTCCGACCTTCACATCCGGCGCGAGCCGGTCGGTGTGGTGGCCGCGATCGTGCCGTGGAACATGCCGCAATTCCTCATCGCCACCAAACTGATACCCGCGCTGCTCGCGGGATGCTGCGTCGTCCTCAAGCCAGCACCCGAGTCGCCGCTCGACGCGCTGCTGCTGGCCGACATGCTGGAGCAGCTCGGCCTCCCGCCGGGAGTCGTCAGCGTGCTACCCGGCGACGGGAGGGTCGGTGAACAGCTCGTCACCCACCGAGGGGTCGACAAGGTGTCGTTCACGGGCTCCACCGAGGCTGGTCGTCGCGTGGCCGCCGCGTGCGGTGCCGAGCTCAAGCGAGTCAGCCTCGAACTGGGAGGCAAGTCCGCCGCGATCCTCCTCGACGACGCCGATGCGGCGAAGGCCGCGGCTGGAATCCGGTCGGCGAGCCTGTCCAACAGCGGTCAGATATGCAATGCCCTCACCCGAATCCTGGTCCCCGCCAACCGGTCCGCCGACTTCGTCGACGCCCTGGCCGCAGAGCTCACCGCCATGGTCATCGGTGACCCCGCCGACGCCGAAACCCAGGTCGGGCCCCTGGTGGCGCAGCGCCAACAACTCCGCGTACGCGACTACATTCGCGCGGGTGAGCGAGAGGGCGCGCGACTCGTCGTCGGTGGCCCCGATTCGCCGGAAGGCCTTGACCGCGGATGGTACGTCCGGCCCACGCTGTTCAGCGACGCCGACAACTCGATGACCATCGCGCGGGAGGAGATCTTCGGGCCCGTGCTCACCGTCATTCCCTACGACGACGAAGACGACGCGGTACGCATCGCCAACGACTCCGACTACGGGCTCGCAGGCTCGGTGTGGACCAACGACGGTGCCCGCGGACTTTCCGTTGCCGCGCGCATCCGCACCGGCACCTTCGGCGTGAACCAGGGTTACACCATGGACCCGTTCGCACCCTTCGGCGGTGTGAAGTGCAGCGGCTACGGCCGCGAGCTTGGTCGCGAGGGCTTCGACGGCTACACCGACCTCAAGTCGATCGCCGTGGCTGGCTGACGGGAGCGGGATCGGGAATGTCAAGTCAACTGCATCACGTCGTCATGAGGAGCCACGCTGCGCCGACGTTCGTCAAGTTCCTCACCGACGTCGTCGGCATGACGGTCCAGGCCGAGTTCCACGTTCCCGGTGAGGTGTTGGAGGCGACGCTGAAGTGGCCACCCTGCGACGGCGCCGACGTGACGATCCTCGGTGACGGCATGGTTGGTCTCGTTGAGGTGCTCGACGTTCCGGAGCGGCTTCGGGGCGTCGCTCCCGAGGGCCTCGCCGCATTGTCGTTCATGACCGACGACTTCGCGGGCACTCAGGACAAGGCCCGCGAGTTCGCGAGCGACGTCACGGTCTTCGATATCGGGATGTCCGGTGTGGACCTGTTCTTCTGCACCATGGAGGGCGTGCCGATCGAGTTCATGGGTGGTTACGCGCTCGGTGCTGACGGAGGCGAGAATGACTGATGCCGAACGGCTTTCGCCGTTGCCGTTCGAGCAGTGGGACGACGGAGCCAGAGCGGTGCTGCCCGCCTACCTCGGTAGGCCGGAGCTGTACACCGGTCCCGACGCTCGGCCGATGCCCAAGGTGATGGGACTGCTGGCCCACAACGCCGCACTCGGGCAGGGCTGGTTGGAGTTCAACGCACTGCTGGCGAAGTCGGCGACCGTCGAGGCGCGCTTGCGCGAATTGATCATTCTTCGCGTCGCGTGGGTGACCCGTTCGGCCTACGAATGGAGCCAACACACGCGGATCGGCCACCATGCGGGGTTGACGACCGATCAGTTGCACGCAATCCCGCAGGGTCCGGCGGCCGAGTTGTGGTCACCCGTAGAGCGAGCCGTGCTCGCAGCCGTCGACCAACTGATCGACCGTCAGGTGGTCGACGACGAAACCTGGGCCCAGCTGGCGGAGCACTTCGATCGCGCCCAGCTGCTCGAGGTGCTGTTCACCGCGGGCACCTACATCTGTTTTGCCGCGGTGTGCAATTCTGCGGCCCTGTCGCCCGATCCGCCGACCGAGGTGATCGACGCTCCCGAATTGCCCGGCGCCGCAACCCCCTGATTTCGCCGAAACCGTCGTCCCGGTCGTTAACTCAGCCGCTCAACGACAGGGAATTCGGTTTCGGCGCGGATGGGGGCTTAGAGTTCCGGGCCCATCGAGGCGAGAAACTCTTGAGTGCGTCGGTGCGACGCGCGGCGGGTCACTACATCGGAGCCGAGCGGAACGATTCGAGCGGCGAGGTCGGTGACGCCGGCGTCGCGATACCGGCGCAACCGGCCGACGATGGCCGCCTCGTCACCTGCGGCCATCGTGTCGCCGACGTCCTCGGCGTCCCCGTGTTCGAGCAGCCGCACGTAGTTGGGTGAGAAGTCGGCGTGCCCCAGCACCTCGCTCGCGTAGCTGCGGGCATCGTCGATCTCGTCCGTCGCGCACAGGGCGACGGGAACTCCCGCCACCACACGAGGCGCCGGGCGGCCCGCGGAGGTCGCCGCGTCCGTGATGCGCGGCACGACATGATCTTCCACGGCGCGTTCGTCGGCCATCCAGAGGATGGTGCCCGACGCGTGCTCGCCAGCGATGCGCAGCATCGCCGGTCCCAGTGCGGCAAGCAGAATGGGCGGCGCGCCTGGGTCGGACACGTCCATCGGGCTGTGTACGCGAAAGCTGTCGTTCTCGACGTCGACTGATCCTGGTGTGAACGCCGCGTTGAGCACCTCGAGGTAGTCCCGAACCAGATGAGCGGGACGGTCATAGGGCAAGCCGAGCTGATCGCTGATGATCCAGTGGTGCGACGGTCCGACCCCGACCGCGAAGCGCCCGGAGCATGCCACGTGCGTCGTCAGGGCCTGTTGCGCGAACGCGATGGGATGACGTGTCTGCAGCGGAACGATCGCGGTTCCGAGCTCGATCCGTTGAGTTGCCGCTCCGGCGAGCGCCACCGCGGTCATGGCGTCGAGGTACCCGGGTACCTGTGGAATCCAGAACGACGAGAAGCCTGCCGCATCTGCGCTCTTCGCATCTTCGATCACACCGGCCAGTCGGTCACCGCGGGCCCGCTCCTTGTCGGAGCCGATCATCAAACCCAGGCGCATCGCGTCCCCTCCTCAAGGCACATAGCGGTCCCACTCGTAGGGGATGACCGGATGGAACGGCGCGGCGAACAGCGGTTCGATGCCCATGGTCTCCCAACGCCTTTCGAGGACGGGTCGCAACCGCGCGGCAGTGTCGACCGGGTCTTGGTCGAGGAAGCAGTAGGTGAGCTGTTGGCCTGCCTGGGCAGAGGCCAGCCGCGGGTCGACGTCGAGTGCCGTCGTCGACCACACCCCGGCGACGCCATCGAGCTCGACCAGGTCCGCCGCTGACTCTTCCCGCTGTTCCAACAGCAGATAGCATCCGCGCACCGGCCACCAAGGCAGGACGTCGGCGCCCACCTTGGCGCGCGGCGCCGCCACCTTGTTCCGTACCCCGTAGACGCCGCGTTCGACGTGGGGCAGCAGCGGCAGCTTCCGGCCCGCTGCGCCGAGCGCCTTGGACAGCGCCAGGAATCCGTCCATGCCTCCCACGTCGGTGAAGAAGTACGTCATCACGTGGTCGACGGCGTCGAAGCGCTCGTCGCTCACCGCGCGGGCAGCGCGGCACTGCGGTGTCGAGACGAGCCGCAGCGACGCCCGCACCGCACTGAGCCGGTGCTGCTCGGGCCTGTGGTCGAGGGTGTGCCACTGCAGATACTCGGCGTCAGTTCCCTCCGGATGGCGGGTCCCCATCGATACGAATACGGTTGTGATGTCGCCATTTCCGTTGTCCACGATGTTCGCGACCTCGTCTGACGGCGTGCCGGGCAGCAGCATCAGCGCTGAGCCTCCTGGGTAGTCGTATCACGGGCAGCCAACGCGAGTTCGGGATGGCGCGCCTCGATCATTCGCCGAAAGCCCTCGCGCCACGGCACTTTGGTCCGGCCGAGCACCTCGTGCATGTGCGTCACGTCAGGCCAGAGCGGCGTGTGCGCCTCTGGCGTGTAGTCGAAGATCGGCTCGACGCCGACGAGCTCGCCCATGTACGTGCAGTAGTCCTCGACGCTTACCGTCTCGCTGCCTGCCCAGTTCACCACTATCGGAGGGGTGGCTGCGACCTCCATGGCGCGGATGCCCAGCTCGACGTAGTCGTCCTCGTAGATCGGGTTGTAGTTGTTCGGCTTGTCGGGATGAAGCCGAATTGCCTTCTGCGCCAGCATCATGTCCAAGCGGTCGGCAGGCGCTCCGCCCTCAGGGCCGTAGGTGGAACAGATCCTGATGATGGTCAGCGGAATGCGGTGTCGCCGCGCCACCCACGTGCACACGGCCTCCGCGGCGACCTTGGAGAAGCTGTAGTTGGGGCGCAGCGGCACCCCCGGCGGATCCGCTTCGGTCAGCGGCCGTCGGCCTTGGTAACCGTAGATCGAGCCCGTCGAGCAGAACACGAAACCCTTGGCCGCGCGGCAGTGGAACAGGAGCTCGCCCGAACTCTGTGCGTTCGTCTCGACGCAACGCGCCCAGTCGTCGGCACCGGGGTCGACCGCAGCGTGGAACACGTAGCTGAAATCGTCGGGAAGCCCGGAGAAGTCGCCTGAGCTCACGTCGAGCGCGACGGGTTCGATCCCTGCGGTGATCAGCTTCTCCCTGTCGCCGGGGAGACCAAGCCGGGCGGCGCCCCAGACCTCGTTGCCCTGCGCCAGCCGCCGTGCGATGGGAAAGGCGATCTTCCCCGTGGCGCCCGTGATCAGGATCTTCTCGCCGTCGAGCACCGATGCTCCTCCGCTAGTGGACCGCCGTCACGATATCGCGCACTCAGTGAATATCAATACCTTGATATCTTCAAGTGGCGGCCGCACCGGCGCGGCCCCTGCCGAGCGAGGAGTGCCCGTGCAACTCACCTTCGACGCCGACGTCGAGGACTTCCGTGCGGAGTTCATTGCGTTCCTCGACGAACACCTCCCGGCCGAGGCGGAAGCCGCCGAGCGGTCGCGGTCGACGTCGCACATCCCCGAGTGGGCGCGACGATGGCAGCGGCTGCAGTTCGATCATGGTTGGTTGCTGCCCGGTAACCCACCTGAGTTCGGTGGCCGCAACGCCGGGATCCTTCAGCAATACGTGCACCGGGAGGAACTATCCCGGCGGAGGCTCTACCACTCGTTCAACCCGCAGGGCGTCGGAATCATCGCGGCGTCCCTGCTGACATTCGGGACGGCGGAACAGAAACAGAAGTGGGCGGTGCCAATCCTGCGCGCCGAGCTGACGGCGTCGCTCGGCATGAGCGAACCGGGCGCGGGCTCCGACCTGGCAGGGCTGCGCACGCAGGCGGTCCTCGACGGCGAATACTTCGTGGTGAACGGGCAGAAGGTGTGGACGTCGGGCGCGCATGACGCCGACGTGGTGCTCGCGTTCGTCCGCACCGATCCCGACGCCAAGCACTCCGGAATCAGCGCCCTGCTCATTCCCACCGCGACGCCGGGGGTGCAGTGCCGGCCGTTCGCCGTTGTCTATGACCGGCACCATCACGACTTCAACGAAGTGTTCCTCACCGACGTTCGCGTCCCCGTGGCGAACCTGGTCGGCCCGCTCCACGGCGGGTGGAAGGTGGCCAACGGGTCGCTGGGGCACGAGCGCACGATGATGTGGACGAGCTTCGCCAAGCGGTTGGAGGACCTGCTCACCGACTTCCGGCCCGTCGGGTCGCTAGAGCGCGATCAGTACGCCACGATCGCCATGGACTACCAGGCACTGCGCCTCCAGGGTTCGGCTGCGCTCGCCCGTGCCGCCCGTGGCGCGACGGACGTCGCCGCCCTCTCGGTACTCAAGGTGCTGGGTTCCGAGGCCGAGCAGAACGCGGCCAGGCACGCCCTCGACGCCGCAGGCATCGAGGGTCTAATCGAACCTGGATTCACCGCGCCCTACAACGCATATAGCCCAGATCTGTTTGCCGCCAGCTGGTTTGCGCGTTATATCGGAACCTACGCGGGCACGATAGCAGGCGGCACCTCGGAGATCCAGCGCAACATCATCGCTCAGCGGATTCTGGGTCTACCGCGCTGAGTCGCGGCTCCGAAGAGCCGCGCGGCGGGCGCCCCGGCTCGCCGCTACCTGCGCGCCAGATACCTGGTGGCCACTTCGTAGCCCAGCACGCCAGCGCCTGCGATGACCATCTCGGCGACGGTGGCGTCGATCAGCACGCGCTCGTGATTGCTCTGCAACGCCGTCCTTTTCACTCAGCGGAAGTCCAGCCTTCACCCGTCCTCGAGGAGTCACTAACGTGCACACCGTGACAGCAATGGTCGACGCCAATCCCGACAGCGCCGCTGCGAGCCAGCAGGCGCTCTGCGCGGAGATCGCGGCGATCGAGTCCGGATATCAGCGTGCGGGCGTCGTCCCGACTACACGGGGGCAGGAGATCCGTTGATCGAATCCACGCTGAGCTGCGCCCGTCGCTTCGTCAAGGAAACGTCATGAGCACGCCGCGGCTCACCACCGTCGACTTCGGCGGACCCGACGACGGGCCGCTGCTCGTGTTGGGACCGTCGCTAGGCACGACGGCGTCGACCCTGTGGAACGAGGTGGCTCCGAAACTCACCGCACACGACCGCGTCGTCGGGTGGGAGCTCCCGGGGCACGGGCGTGGCGCACGTGCCGGAGCGTTCAGCGTCGCCGAACTGGCCGCCGCGGTGCTGGCCCTCGCCGACGAACGCGATGCCGAAACCTTCCATTACGCAGGCGATTCCGTCGGTGGCTGCGTCGGACTGCAATTGATGTTGGACGCGCCCCACCGGCTCTGTTCGGCGACGCTGTTGTGCACCGGCGCCGCCATCGGGACGCCGGCCGGCTGGCGCGAGCGCGCCGCCCTGGTGCGTGCGCAGGGCATCGAGCCGATGATCGCGGCGTCGGCGCAGCGTTGGTTCGGACCCGGCTTCGCGCGACGAGAGCCCGACACGAGTGCCGCGCTGTTGGACGCCCTCGCCGGTACCGATCCGGAGTGCTACGCCGTGACGTGCGAGGCGCTGGCCACCTTCGACGTCACCGACCGGCTGCCCGAGATCGTCACCCCCGTGCTCGCGGTGGCAGGTGCCACCGACATACCTACCCCGCCGGAATCCCTGCAGCGCATCGCATCCGGGGTCAAGGACGGCCGACTGGCCGTCCTCGATGGGGTCGGGCACTTGGCCCCCGCAGAGGCGCCTGTTCGAGTGGCGGCGCTCATCGCCGAGCATGTGGCGTGGCACCTGGGGCGTCCGCCCAAACCACCGACGACGTCTACCGGGCAGGGATGGTCGTGAGACGCGAGGTGCTCGGCGACGCCCACGTGGAGCGCGCCGTGGCATTCCGCATCGCCGCCGAGGTGCTTTCCGACTTCGACGGCGACGGAGTGCCGTCATGAGCCGCACCAGCATTTGCACCGACGCCGCCGACGCCGTCGCCGCGATCGAGGACGGCGCCACCGTGCTCGTCGGGGGGTTCGGCATGGCAGGCATGCCGACCACGCTCATCGACGCGTTGATCGCCCAGGGTCGTCGCTCGCCGAGCGGATGGACGTCGAACTGCACTGACCCGGCCTACGTTGGTGCCGGCTGAACCAGGCGTCCGTGAGTGACCAGGGCCGCGGCCTGCTTGAGGCGCTGCGTGCCTGGCCGACGCCGTGCTCTGACGTCCAGGCAACGACCGCCCGAGCGGATCTGGGAATTAAGCACTTTGGACAATCGGGCCGATCGGAGAACGCTGTTCTTCGTTGGCGGTAGTGCCAGTATGGTGTGCTCCCGTGGAGTTCGAACGGAAGTCCGTCGTCGTGGACGGACTGGTCACCGGCTATCTGGAAGCGGGCGACGGCGACCCCGTCGTGCTGCTGCACGGTGGTGAGTTCGGGGCAAGCGCGGAGCTTGGGTGGGAGCGCACCGTCGGCGCGCTGTCCGCGCACTACCGGGTGCTTGCGCCGGACATGTTGGGATACGGAGACTCCGCGAAGGTCGTCGACTTCGTCGACGGACGCGGGTTGCGGATTCGGCACGTCGCCCACTTCTGCGACGCGATGGGTGTCGATTCGGCGCACTTCGTCGGGAACTCGATGGGTGCCATCAACCTGCTCACCGACCTCACCTCGGATACCCCCGTGCTGCCCGTCCGCACCCTGGCCCTCATCTGTGGCGGCGGCGCGATCCAGCGCAACGAACACGCCGACGCGCTCTACGACTACGACGCCAGCGTCGAGGGCATGCGCCGCATCGTCACCGCGCTGTTCTTCGACCCCGCCTACCCGGCGGACGACGACTACGTACTGCGCCGGCATGCTTCGAGCACAGCGCCCGGGGCGTGGGAGGCGATCGCGGCGGCGCGATTCCGTCGACCGGGAGCGACGCCGCCCGCGACACCGTCCGCCGAACGTGCGTACGAACGGATCACGGTGCCGACCCTGGTGATCGAGGGTGGGGGCGACAAACTACTGCCTGCCGGCTGGGCCGCCGACATCGCCGGTCGCATCGCCGACGCCCGCGCGGCGGTCGTCGACGCCGCAGGCCACTGCCCGCAACTCGAACAGCCCGAGGTCGTCAATGATCTGCTACTGCGTTTCCTTGAAGGGACGTCTACGTCATGAGCACTGAACTGGCCGGCAAGGTTGCGATCGTCACAGGTGGGGCGTCCGGCATCGGGCGGGGCATCGTCGCACGATTCGTCGCAGAGGGCGCCACGGTGGTGATCGCCGACGTGCAGAACGAACTCGGTCAGGCGCTGGTGGCCGAGCTAGGCCCCGATGCGCACTTCCACCACGTCGACGTCGGCGACCAGGCCCAGGTCGGTCGACTCGTCGATACGACCGTCGAGAAGTTCGGCGGCCTGCACGTCATGGTCAACAATGCCGGAAGGTCCAGCCCGCTGAAGAAGGGCTTGTTCAACGATGACTTCGCGGAGTTCGACAGCGTGATGCGGGTCAACCTGCTCGGCGTGATGGCGGGTACCCGCGATGCAGGACGGCACATGGCCGAGCACGGCGGCGGTTCCATCATCAACATCTCGTCGATCGGCGGGATCCTCGCGGGCGGGGGAGTGGCGACCTATCGGGCGTCGAAGGCCGCCGTCATTCAGTTCACCAAGTCCGCGGCCATCGAGTTGGCGCAGTACGAGATTCGGGTGAATTGCATTGCACCGGGTAGCATTCCGACGCCCATCCTGCAAAGTGCGGCCAGCCCCGAGGACCGTGAGCGGCTGGAGAAGTTCGAGGCGACCATCCGCCAGCAGATGCGCGACGACCGGCCGCTGAAGCGCCAGGGCACACCGGACGACGTCGCCCAGGCGGTGCTGTACTTCGCGACGGACCGCTCTCAGTACGTGACCGGTACGGTGCTGCCCGTCGACGGCGGCACCGTCGCGGGCAAGGTCATGCCTGCCCGCAACCCAAGCCTTAGCCCTCGCTCCGTGCGACTTGGGTGATCTAGCGATGCCCGCGCTGACGCGGCGGTCAATCGTGCACGAATCGCTGAGGTCGGGTGCCTACGCTCGCGAATTAAATCAATCGCTTGACTTAATTGGGTGGATGACGTTGACTGCTTGCATGACCGCAGTCAGACCTCTGCGGACCGAGCGGGCCAGCACCACCCGCGAGGCCATCCTGACCGCCGCCGAACGGCTCTATGCCGAACACGGCGTCTTCGCCGTGTCCAACCGCCAGGTCAGTGAGGCCGCCGGTCAGGGCAACAACGCCGCCGTCGGCTATCACTTCGGCACCAAGACGGACCTGGTCCGTTCCATCGAGGAGCGCCACCGCGCACCCATCGAGGAGCACCGCGAGCGCATGGTGGCCGACACCGACGAGGCCACCGACATGCGGGGGTGGGTGTCGTGCCTGGTCCGTCCGCTGACCGACCACCTCGCCGACCTCGGCAACCCCACCTGGTACGCGCGCTTCGCCGCGCAGGCGATGACCGATCCGGCCTACCACGGCTTCGTCGTCAAGGACGCCCTGACCTCGCGGTCGCTCGTGCAGGTGGTCGACGGCATCAACGCGTGCCTGCCCGACCTGCCGCTCGACGTGAGGGCCGACCGCAACATCATGGCCCGAAACCTGTTGATGCACAGTTGCGCCGATCGTGAGCGCGCGCTTGCGAAGGGGTCGTCGGTGGCGTCCCGCACGTCGTGGCAGGCGGCAGGCACGGGCCTGATCGACGCGATCGTCGGCCTGTGGCTGGCGCCCGTCACCGCGCACGCCGACGGCGGTGCCGCGTGAAGGTCACGGTCGATCAGGACAAGTGCGTGTCGTCGGGAATGTGCGTGATGAACGCCGCCGAGGTCTTCGATCAGAACGACGACGACGGCGTCGTGGTCCTGCTCGTCTCCGAACCCGGCCCCGAGTACGCCGAAGAGACCCGAAAGGCCGCGGCCGCTTGCCCAGCCCTGGCCATCCACATCGAGAAATGACGGAGTATTGATGTCTGAAACGCTTGCCGCCGAGAAGGTTTCGGCTGACGTTCCGGAGTACCCGATGGAACGCGCGGCGCGTTGTCCGTTCGCGCCGCCGCCCCAGATGCTGGAGATGGGGGAGGCGAAACCGCTGTCGCGGGTACGGATCTGGAACGGCACGACGCCGTGGCTGATCACCGGACACGAAGTGGCGCGGGCGCTGTTCGCCGATTCACGCGTCAGCGTCGACGACCGCATCGAGGGCTTCCCGCACTGGAACGAGCACATGCTCTCCACGGTGAACAAGCGGCCGCGGTCGGTGTTCACCTCCGACGCCGAGGAGCACACCCGGTTTCGCCGGATGCTGTCCAAGCCGTTTACGTTCAAGCGCGTCGAAGCGCTGCGCGCGGCGATCCAGGAGGTCACCGACGAGTGCATCGACGCGATCCTGGCCGGCCCTCAGCCTGCCGACATCGTCAGCAAGCTCGCGCTGCCGGTGCCCACCAAGGTGATCAGCGAGATGCTCGGCGTCCCATACGAAGACCACGAGTTCTTCCAGCACCACGCGAACGTCGGATTGGCCCGCTACGCCTCGGCCGAGGACGGTCAGAAGGGGGCGATGAGTCTTCACAAGTACCTCATCGCGCTCGTCGAATCGAAGATGGAGAATCCGGCCGAGGACGCGGTGTCCGACCTCGCCGAACGCGTCACCGCCGGAGAGATCAGCGTCAAGGAGGCCGCCCAGCTGGGCACCGGGCTGCTGATCGCCGGTCACGAGACCACCGCCAACATGATCGGCATCGGCGTGCTGGCACTGCTCGAGAACCCCGAACAGGCTGCACTGCTGCGTGATTCGGATGATCCGAAGTTCATCGCCAATGCTGCCGAAGAGCTGATGCGCTACCTGTCGATCATCCAGAACGGTCAGCGGCGCGTGGCCATCGACGACATCGAGATCGGTGGGGAGACCATCCGCGCGGGTGAGGGCATCATCATCGACCTGGCCCCGGCGAACTGGGATGCCGCCGCATACCCCGAACCCGATCAGTTGGACTTCACCCGTGACGCAGCCCAGCAACTCGGGTTCGGCTACGGCCGCCATCAGTGCGTCGGCCAGCAACTGGCCCGCGCCGAACTGCAGATCGTGTTCCACACACTGCTGCGTCGCATCCCGACCCTGAAGCTGGCGATCCCCTTCGCCGAGGTCCCGTTCAAACACGACCGGCTCGCCTACGGCGTCTACGAACTTCCGGTGACCTGGTAGCCACCGAAACAACCAGTCCCACAGCCCCGCAGCACAGCCGATTGGAGTACCACCGATGTCAACCCCAACCAAAACCCCGCACCCAGACGTTCTATCCCCCCGAAGGCTGGGGCGCACCCAAGAACCGTCAGGGGCACGCCACTGGCATCGTCGCCGGGCTGCCCGCCGGTACCGAGATCTTCTCCGCCGACAACCACATCTCGGTGGCGGACGACATCTTCTACGAACGGTTCCCCGAGGAACTCAAGGGCGCGGCGCCGCGGATCTGGTACGAGGACGGCGCGTACATGGTCGGCATGAAGGGCAAGGCCTGGACGGGCGGCGACTTCGGTCGCGTGCTGATGCAGTACGACGATCTCGCCGGCGCCGTCGTCCAACGACATCGAGCGCCCGCATCCGGGAACTCGCCGAGGACGGAATCGACAAGGAGCTGGCCTTCCCGAACGCCGTGCTGGCGCTGTTCCACTACCCGGACAAGGCGCTGCGCGAGCGCGTGTTCCGCATCTACAACGAGTACATGGCCGAACTGCAGGAGCGGTCCAACGGTCACTTCTACGGGGTCGGGCTGATCAACTGGTGGGATCCGAAGGGCACCCGGAGCACGCTGGAGGAACTGAAGGCGTTGGGGCTCAAGACGTTCCTGCTGCCGCTGAATCCAGGCAAGGACGACGAGGGCAACATCTACGACTATGGCGCTGCGGCCATGGACGCGGTGTGGGACGAGATCGAGGAAGCCGGCATCCCCGTCAGCCACCACATCGGCGAGACGCCGCCCAAGACGCCGTGCGAGAACAACAGCGTGGTCGTCGGCATGATGGTCAATGTCGACTCGTTTCGCGAGCAGTTCGCCAAGTACGTCTTCTCCGGCATCCTCGACCGGCACCCGGCGCTGAAGATCGGCTGGTTCGAGGGCGGAATCGCCTGGGTGCCAACCGCGCTGCAGGACGCCGAGCACATGCTTGCGTCCTACCGGCACATGTTCAACCACCAGTTGGAGCACGATGTCCGGCACTACTGGGACAACCACATGAGCGCGTCGTTCATGGTCGACCCATTGGGCCTGCGGCTCATCGACAGAATTGGCGTCGACAACGTGATGTGGTCGTCGGACTATCCGCACAACGAGAGCACGTTCGGGTACTCGGAGAAGTCGCTGGCCTCCGTCGTCGAGGCGGTCGGTCCGGAAGCCGCGGTGAAGATCGTCAGCACCAACGTCAAGAAGTTCCTGGGTATCTCGTGACGACCTTCGCCACGGGATCGTCGCTGCTCGACATCCCGGATACCCCCGATCGCGCCAGAATGTACCGCGAATGTGGTGCCCGGCTGCGGGCCTCCATGAAGGAGAAGGGCGTCGATGCCCTCGTTCTGCTCGGCAACGGCAACGTCGTCTATGCAACGGGTGCCAGTTGGCCACTGCTCGACGCGGGCCTGTCGCACGTCGAGCGTCCGGTGGCGGTCGTGCTCGCCGACGACGAGCATCCTCACCTGTACATGCCGTTCCGCGAAGGCAGTGCCTTCGAGTCCGAGCTTCCGGACGACCACGTCCACGGCCCGCTGTATCTCGAGTTCGACGAGGGCGTCGAGCATTTCGCCAAGGTGCTGTCGGAACTCGTGCCCGCCGGCGCGACGGTGGCCGTCGACGAACTGACCGGAGCGATGCGGCGCGCGGCGGGTCGGCTGTTCCGTGCGGGCCCACCGTCGGACGCGGCGTTGGTCGTCGGACCGGCCAAGCTGGTCAAGACCGTCGACCAGATCGCGTGCATCCGCAAGGCGTGTCGCATCACCGAGCAGGCGGTCACCGATGTGCAGAAGTCGCTCGCGCCTGGCGTGCGGCAGATCGACCTGTCGGCCGCCTTCGTGCGGCGCGCCTTCGAACTCGGCGCGACGGCCAACATGTTGGAGGCCATCTGGCAGGTGATGCCCACCACGAGGAACAGCGGCGGAGTCTGGACCACCACCGGCGATTTGGCCCTGCCGCTGTTGACCACGGAGAAGGAACTCGTCAAGGGCGACGTGCTGTGGACCGACGTCAGCATCACCTACGAGGGATACTGCTCGGACTTCGGCCGGACCTGGTTGGTCGGCGAGGAGCCGTCGGCCCGCCAGCAGGCGCAGTTCGCGAAGTGGCGCGAGATTCTCGACGCGGTGCTGGCGGTGACGAAGGCGGGGGCCAGCTGTGGCGACCTCGCCCGCGCGGCCATCGCGGCGAACGGCGGCAAGAAGCCCTGGCTGCCGCACTTCTACCTTGGCCACGGCATCGGCACCAACGCGGCCGAAATGCCCATGATCGGAACCGATCTGGGCCAGGAGTTCGACGACAACTTCATCTTCCCGGCGGGCATGGTGCTCGTACTCGAGCCGGTCGTCTGGGAGGACGGCACCGGCGGATATCGCAGCGAGGAGATCGTGGTCATCACCGAGGACGGTCATCAATCCATCACCGACTATCCCTACGCGCCGTACGGGGAAGATCTGATCGGCCTTTCCAAATGAGCCTAGAGATTCTGCCCGACGAGCTGGCACTGCGCACCGGCAGGCGTGAGCGGGCGCTCGCGCAGATGGAGGCCAACGACCTCGACATCCTGGTACTCGGCCGCCAGGCCAACGTCCGCTACGTCACCGGGGCCCCGCAGTTGTGGGTGGCGGGCACACGTCCGTTCGCCCCGATCTGCGTGCTGGTGCGGGCGACCGGAGAGATTCACCTCAACAGCAGTTGGGACGAGGGCATCCCCGAGGAGATCGGGCACGACCATCTCTACGGGCTGGCGTGGAACCCGATGACGAACATCGACGTGCTCAAGCACATCGACGGTGCCTCGACCGCCCGCCGCGTCGGAACCGACGCCATGTCACCGTCATTCGACCAGTTGCTACCGATGGCGTTCCCGAATGCGGAGCTCGTCGACGGTGAGGTCGCGATGCGGGCGGCACGGCGCACCAAGACTCCCGACGAGATCCGTGCCCTCCGTGGCGCTCTCGCCGTCGCCGAGACCGGTTTGGCCGCAGCGGTTTCCGAGCTCGCGCCGGGGACCACGGAGCAAGCGCTGACCGGCGTGATGCTGGAGGCGATGGCCGCGGGTGGCGTCAGCACCTCGGCCACCCAGGATGGGGCATGGGTCACCTCCCGGGAGCACTCTTGGCGGGTGGGGCGCCGAGACGTCCGCCTCCAGGACGGCGACCTGGTGGCATTCGCCTCTGGTGCGCTGTCCGACGGCTACGTGGGCGAGGTCGGCCGCACCTGGCCCGTCGGCGAAGTGAAGGGCGCCGATGAGTTGTATGGGCGCGCGAATGACCTGTGGCAGAGGCTCGTTGACGCGTGCCGCCCCGGCGCGCCTGCCAGCGATCTCCTTGCCGCGTACGAGGCGGCGGGTGAATCCCTGCCACCGATGCCCGTGGCGCACGGACTGGGGCTGGGGTTCGATCCGCCAGTGATCTCACCGGACCTGCCGCAGACGTCCGCGGGGGAAGTGCTCGACCCGGGCACGGTGCTGGCGGTGACGGCCTACGTGTGGGAGCCCGGCGTCGGCGCGGTGTTCAGCCGGGATGCCGTGCTGATCACCGACGACGGACCAGAGGTGCTGACCTCGAGTCCTTCGTTCAGCAGCGCCACCGTCGGAACCAACTGAGAGCGTAGGCATGTCGAAGAAGAAACGGCCGACGGCCGAAGAGATCATCCGCTACGAGAAGGACAAGAAGACCAAGATCGCGACGATCACGTTCAACCGTCCCGAGTTCCTCAACGCGCCGACGTCGGACGCGCGACTGCGCTACGCCGACGTGGTGCGGGCGGCTTCGGTGGACAACGACGTGAAGGTGGTGGTGATCCGCGGCGTCGGCGACAACCTCGGCAGCGGGGCTGACCTCCCCGAGTTCATGGAGGGCGTCGACGAACCCGAGAAGAGGCTGAGGGAACTCAAGGTCGAGGGCCTGGACGTCGACTACCCCCCGAAGGGCTCTTTCCGCAATGGCGCCACCATCAGTGGTTGGTACGCCAACGTGCAGGCGGGCAACCGTCCGCTGCAGGAGCTCAAGAAGATCAGCATCGTCGAGGCCAAGGGGTACTGCTACGGCTGGCACTTCTACCAGTGCGCCGACGCCGATCTGGTGATCTCCTCCGACGACGCGCTCTTCGGTCACCCGTCCTTCCGGTACTACGGCTGGGGTCCGCGGATGTGGACCTGGGTACAGATGATGGGGTTGCGCAAGTTCCAGGAGATGGTCTTCACCGGGCGGCCGTTCACCGCGCAGGACATGGAGAAGTGCAACTTCCTCAACAAGGTGGTGTCGCGCGACGAGCTCGAGGCCGAGACCGAGAAGTACGCCTTGGCGTGCGCCCGCAACCGCCCGGTGGACACCGTGTACATGCAGAAGGTCTTCTTCGAGATCTACAAGCAGCACCAGGGCGAGTACATGGGCAGCCTGCTCTCCGCCTTCTTCGAGTCGATGGGCAGCGGCGTCACCGCTGACAGCGCCGATGATCTGGACATGAACGAGTCCATCGACAGCGGCCTCGCGGCAGCGGTCAACGCCAACGACGACAAGTTCCCGCCCGACTTCAGGCTGAGCAAGAAGAACCGGGCGAAGAAGGACTGACGGGGTGACCCTGCACCCGTTGGACGGTTACGTCGTCGTCGATCTGTCGAGCGGCATCGCCGGTGCGTACTGCACCAAGCTGCTCGCCGACGGTGGTGCTGACGTCGTAAAAGTCGAAGCACCCGAAGGTGATTCGCTGCGCCGGTGGTCAGCGTCGGGCGCCACCATCGATCCGGGCCAGGACGGCGCGCTGTTCGGTTTCCTGGCCTGCTCCAAGCGCAGCGTCGTCGCCGATCCCGAGGTGGCCGTCGACGTCGAGATGGTTGAGCGGCTGCTGGCCTCCGCCGACGCCGTCGTCTGGTCGCACGGATCGGCCCTCGCCGAACTGGAGGCGATGGCGCCCGCCGAACTGCACCGTCGGTATCCACACCTGATCGTCACGGCCATCACGCCGTTCGGCCTCGAGGGGCCGTGGCACGACCGGCCGGCCACCGAGTTCACCCTGCAGGCCTGGTCCGGCGGCGCCATCGGCATCGGCCGCGGCACCCAGGACCGAGCGCCGGTGCACGTGGGCGGCCAGGTGGGGGACTGGCTGGCCGGGGCATACGCTGCCGCGATGACCCTGGCGTTTCGCGACCGCGCTTTGCGTGACGGCTACGGCGAGCTCATCGACCTGTCCATGCTCGAGACGCAGATCCTCTGTCTCACTTACTATCCCGTGACGTACTACGAGATGCTCGACCGGCCGTGGCGCACCGAACGCAAGCCGACGGTGCCGGGCGTCGCGGAGGCGCAGGACGGTCTGGTGGCGCTGGGCTGCGGCACGGCGCAGCAGTGGCACGACCTCTGCGCCATGTCGGGCCACGACGAGTGGATCGACGAGCAGACCACGTTGACCATCACCGAGCAGGCCAACCTGCACGCCGAGGAGCTCTACGAGTGGCTGCGCGAACAGCGGGTCGACGACGTCCGCGAGCTCGCGTCGGCGTTCCGGATCCCCAACTCTCCGGTGGGCAACGGTGAGAACGTCACCGCGATGGACCACTTCGTCGAACGCGGAGCGTTCGTGGCCAACCCTCGCGACGGCTTCGTGCAGCCCAACCACCCGTACCGGCTGAGCGGTGTCACCCTGCGGGCGCCGGAGCCGGCCCCCCGACTCGGGGAGCACACCGACGCCGTCCGCGACCGCCCCGGTCGCCCCCCGCAAGGGGCCTGACCGGCCGCCCGGCCGCGATCGGCTGCCGTTCAGTGGACTTCGCGTGCTGGACATGACGACGTTCTGGGCGGGGCCGTCGTGCACTCACGTGCTGGCGATGCTCGGCGCCGAACTCATCCACCTGGAGTCGACGCCGCGGCCGGACGGCACCCGGCTCATCGCGGGCATCCCCGCCACCGAGGAACTCTGGTGGGAGCGCTCACCGATCTTCTCGGCGCTCAACACGAACAAGAAGAGCGTGACGCTGGACTTCCAGACCGAGCGTGGACGCGAACTGCTGCGCGAATTGATCTCCACGTGCGATGTCATCGTCGAGAACTTCACGCCGCGCGTCATCGACCAACTGGGCCTCGACTTCGACACCGTGCGGGGTCTGCGCGACGACATCGTCATGGTGCGCATGCCCGGGTTCGGGCTGGACGGCCCGTGGAAGGACAACCCGGCCTTCGCGTACATCATCGAGGACGCCTCCGGATTGAGTTGGCTGACGGGCTATCCCGACCGCAACCCGTACGAGCCCTATTCGGTCGGCGACCCGAACGCCGGTGTCCATGCGCTCAACGCGCTGCTGCTCGCGCTCGAGCACCGGCGGCTGACGGGCCGGGGGGTGCTGGTCGAAGCGGCGATGGTCGACGCGGCGCTCAACATCGCGGCCGAACAGGTGATCGAGCACTCCGCCTACGGGACCGTGTTGCAACGCAATGGAAACCGAGGACCCGCGGCCGCGCCTCAGAACATCTATCAGTGCGCAGGCGTCGACGAGTTCGGTAGGGCCGACTGCTGGGTGGCGATCGCCGTGGCCACCGACGCGCAGTGGGCGGCGTTGGTGGACGCCATCGACGGTCCGGACTGGGCAGCGGATGCGCGACTGGCTCACGCGGACGGGCGCCGGGCCGAGCACGACGTCATCGACGCGCGGCTGACCGAGTGGTGTGCCACGCGTAGCGGCGATGAAATCGTCGAAACGCTTTGGCCGGCTGGCGTTCCGGTGGCCAAGGTGATGCAGCCGCACCGTCAGACCGAGCTACCTCAGGTGCTGGCCCGGGGTTTCTTCGAGTCCGTTGGCCATCCCGTCAACGTTCCTGCGGCACACAGCACGCTGCCTGTTCGGCTGGCCACCGGCCCGTCGACCTTCCACCGGGAGCCCGCGCCAACGCTGGGGGAGCACAACCGCGAGGTGCTCGGTGCGCTCGGCGTCACCGACGATGAACTCGCCACGCTCGAGGCCGACGGCGTCATCGGCACCGCGCCCGCGCTCGGCGGCAAGCGAAAGGCCGCTCGCTAGCGCGCCGAAATCGCAGCGAGCAGCCCGTCGACGTCGCTTGCCTCCCAAAGATTCAACGCGTTCGCCATCATCTGGAGGCGGCAGCGCACGCTCTCCACGGCCACGATCTCCGGATGGAAGCGGGTGGCCTCATGGTCGAGACCGGGAATCTGCGCGACGACGTAGCCCGGCACGTCCAGCAGCCAGGTCACCGCCATCGCCGCGGTGTAGAGCACAACCTGGTCGCGCAGCCGGCCTGCGTCGAGCAGTGCGCCACCGTGGCGGGTGAACTCGTCGACGAACAGTCCGAGCAGATCGTCGAGATCGTGTTCCCACAGCCTGGTTTCGGCGCTGCACAGCGCTCCCCAGATCGCCATCGCGACGTTCATCTGTCCGACGCAACCCCAGTCCAGCAAGCCGCAATGCAGCGTTCCGTCTGCGTCTCGCCAGAACCAAGCGTTGTCGACGTTGGCGTTCCAGTGGCACAGGGCGGTGAAGTCCTTCTGGTCGCGCAGGTACTGCCAGATCAGCGGTTCGCAGTCGTGGATGCGGGGCACTTCGGTGCGCAGCCGAATGAGGAAACCCTCGGCCCCGACGGCGCCGGGAAGCAGCGCGGGGTGGGCCGCGGCGAACTCCGTCAGTCGGTCGACGCGCCGGAGAAGTCGGTCCGCGGTCACGGGAGTGCGTGCTCCAACGGACAACTCCTCGATGTCCGTGGCGAACTCGGCGGTCAGCCGTCCGGACTGCTGGGTGCCTGCCAACGTGGCGACCGCGGTCAGGAGGGCGCGATAGTGTTCGACCGGGAGCTGGGATCTGATAGTCCATGCACTTCTCATATTGGCGCTCGATTCCGTTGGCGCCGAAGGCAATGCGCTCGGTGATCAATACCCCGGTGCCCGAATCGCCGTGGTAGTCGGCGAACATCGCGTGCGGCACGGCGATCGGGAACGCGGCATCGCGGGACAGAGCGGCGAATCGGATCTCGGACTCCATCTGGCTGCGACCGTGGTCGCGGGCGGGGTCGTCGAGGTCGCGGGAGAACTTGACGAACAGTTCGCGACGGGGACCCGGCGTCCGGTAGTCGACGGTGAGCGACAGCTTTCGGCCCGTGCTGCCGCCGGGCACTTCGACGCACTCCGTGACCGCGGTGACGCAGTTGTCCGGCCCGAGCGTGCCGTACCGCCGGAACGCCTCGGTCAGGTAGTCCGCGCCAGCGGCACGCAGGCTGGCGCCGTCCGCCGGGATGGTTAGCCCGGTTGCGTCGCCGACCACCCACATCCCGGCCAGCGTACGCGCGTAAGTCTCGGCGGTGCGGCGGATGCGACGTTCGTGACCAGTGTTTCGAAATGGGCCGACGGACGGGCTCGCAGTGCTTACATGGGAGCTGGCTTGGCGACGGGCGGGGACGGTCGACAACGAAGCAGGGGTGAGCGTGAAGCGACTCAACGGGATGGACGCGTATCTGCTTTTCAGCGAGACGCCGAACCTTCACTCCCACACGCTGAAGGTCGCCGTCATCGACGCGGCGGGCTCTGACGGCGAGTTCGACTTCGACGCGTTCCGCACGCACTTCCGGCGTCGGCTGCACTTGCTCGAGCCGCTGCGGTACCGGCTGGTCGAGATCCCGTTTCGACTGCACCACCCGATGTGGCTGGAGGGTTGCGACATCGATCTGGACTACCACCTGCGGCGCGTTGCCGTGCCTGCGCCGGGCGGGCGCCGGGAGCTCGACCACGTCATCTCGCAGGTCGCGTCGACACCGTTGGACCGCTCCCGGCCGCTGTGGGAGTTCCACTTCGCCGAGGGGCTGGAGGGGAACCGGTTTGCGCTGATCGGCAAGGTGCACCACGCGCTGGCCGACGGTGTTGCGTCGGTGAACCTGCTGGCTCGGGCGATGGATATCACGGGCGGAGGCCCGGACGAGCGGGATGTGGACGACGGCGTCGCCCCCACCTCAGCTGCGCTGGTCGCATCGGCAGCACGAGACCACGTCCGGCAGATCGGGGAGCTACCCGGCCTGGTGAAGGACGCGGTCACGGGATTCACGCGGGTGCGCAAGCGCTCGCGAGAGCGCGGCGAACATCCCGACCTCGCCGAGAACTTCAACGCGCCGCCCACCTTCCTCAACCACGTCGTGTCGCCGGCGCGGCGGTTCGGTAGCGCGACGCTGGCGCTCACCGACGTCAAACGAACCGCCAAGCAGTTGAAGGTCAGCGTCAACGACATCGTGCTGGCGACCGCGGCCGGCGCGCTGCGGGAATTGTTGCTGCACTACGACGGACGGGCCGACGAACCGATCATCGCGTCGGTGCCGACAGCTACGAACAAGTCGCCGGACCGGATCACCGGCAACGAGATCAGCGGCCTGTCGATATCGCTGCCAGTGCACGTCGACGACCCGCTCGAACGCGTGGGGCTGGTCGCGCTGGCCACTGGTATGGCCAAGGAGGACCACGAGCTGATGGATCCCGAGTTGTACAGCCGCATGATGATCTATTTACCGAGGCCGTTGGCGCCTGCGATGTTCCGGTGGCTGTCCAAGCGCGAGAGCCAGAACAAGATGATGAACGTCGCCGTGTCCAACGTGCCGGGCCCGCGAGAGCGTGGCCACTTCGCGGGCGCCCCGGTCAGCGAGATCTACTCGACGGGGGTGCTGTCCGCGGGTGCCCCGGTGAACATCACCGTTTGGAGTTACGTCGACCAGATGGGGGTCGCCGTGCTGACCGACGACCGCACCTTCGGCGACGTGCACGAGGCGACGGACGCCTTTACCAAGGCGTTCGCCGAGATTCACCGGGCCGCAGGACTTTCCGAGGAAATCCACGTCGTCGACAGTGCGTTGCCGCCGGTGAGCGTCGACGGCTGAGTCAGCCTTCGGCGAGCGCGCGCAGCTCGGCTCGTAGGATCTTGCCCGTCGCGTTGCGCGGAAGGGCGTCGAGCACCGTGATCTCGCGCGGCACCTTGTAGTTCGCGAGGGTGTCGCGGACGTACCCGCGCAGCTCGTCGGGGGAGGTAGTGGCGCCCTGGCGCAGCACGACGAACGCGACGAGCCGCTGGCCGTACTGCTCGTCGGCGACGCCGAGCACGCTGGTCTCGGCGACGTCGGGGTGTGCCGTCAACGCCTTCTCCACCTCGATGGGGTAGACGTTCTCGCCACCGGAGACGATCATCTCGTCGTCGCGGCCGACGACGAACAGCCGGCCCTCGGCGTCGAGGTGGCCCATGTCGCCCGACGCCATGAAGCCGTCGTGGAAGTGCTTGGTGGCTCCGGTGGTGTAGCCGTCGAAGAGCGTGCCGCTGCGGACGAAGATCTGGCCGACCTCACCGAGCGGCACCTCGCGGTGGTCCGCGTCGAGGATGCGGACCTCGGTGCCGCCTGCCGGGCGTCCTGCGGTGTCCGGTGCGGCGCGCAGATCGGCTGGGGTGGCCGTCGCAATCATCCCGGCCTCGGTCGCGTTGTAGTTGTTGTAGACCACGTCGCCGAACTCGTCCATGAAGGCCGTCACGACGTCGGGCCGCATCCGCGAGCCCGATGCGGTCACGAAACGCAGCGAGCGACAGGAGTATCGGCGCCGAGTCTCCTTGGGCAGCTCCATGATCCGGTCCAGCATGACCGGCACCACCACCAAACCGGACGCCCGATGCCGGTCGACGAGTTGGAGCGTGGCCTCGGGATCGAAGCGTCGGCGGGTCACGATGGTGTTCGCCATGAACGCGGCGAAGATCAGCTGTGAGTATCCCCAGGCGTGGAACATCGGCGCGGCGATCACGGTGACTTCCTCGGCCCGCCAGGGGATTCGGTCGAGAATCCCCTTGAGTTCACCGGCGCCGCCGCCGGACGTCGACCTGGCGCCCTTGGGTGTCCCGGTAGTGCCCGACGTGAGCAGCACGACCTTGCCCTTGCGGTCGGCGCGGACGGGGTGTCGACCGGCATGCGTCGCGATCAGTGCCTCGACCGTGAGTTCGTCACTGCGGTCCGGTGATTCGGTCCAGCCGAGCACGCGGGTGGTGTCTGGACGCTCGGCCAGCGCGCGGTCGACGATGTCGGCGAACTCCTCGTCGTACACGACCACGCCGACGTCCTCGCGCGCCACCACCTCGGCCAGGGCGGGGCCCGCGAACGAGGTGTTGAGCAGGAGCACGTCGACGCCGAGCCGGTCCGCGGCGATCAGCGTCGTCACGAAGGCCCGGTGGTTGCGGCACATGATGCCGACGCTGCGTGGCGGAGTCGGCGGGCCGGAGCGCAGCGACTCGGGGGATGTCACGCGGAGGTTCTGAAGCCCCGCGGCGAGCGCCGACGCTCGATCGTCGAGCTGCTTCCAGGTCAGCGTGCCGAGTTCGTCTACGAGACCCGGCCGGTCGGGACATCGCTGCGCGGTGACGGCGAAGCCGAGGGTCACCGACCCGCCGCCCCGCGCCGCCGCGATCATCCGGACGTACCTGTCCGGTCGCAGCGGGGCCAGCACCCCGGCGCGCACCAACGTGCTCAACGTGGCAGACAGTTCTCCGAATCCGGTTGCCAGGGAACGTGAGTCCATGGGTCAGCCGAGAATCGGGAAGCGGCGCTTGCGCTTCAGCTCGTTGAGCGCGGCTTGCATCACCGAGCGTACGTAGACGTCGACTTCGGCGACGTCGGGGTCGGGCCCGAACCGTGCGACGACGTCGATCGGCTCGAGCACCCGGGTGACGATCTTGGTCGGCAGCGGCAGGTTGGGCGGGAACAGGACGCTGAACCCGAACGGGAAGCCGAACGTGACCGGCAGGATCTCCATGCGCGCCTTGCTGAGCCCGAGCAGCTTCGCCAACGTGTTGCCCCTGGTGAGGAACAGCTGGCTCTCCTGCCCGCCGATGGACACCGACGGCACGATCGGCACGCCCGCCGCGATCGCGGTGCGCACGTAGCCGGTGCGCCCGTCGAAGTCGATGACGTTGTCGGCGCTCGTCGGCCGGTAGGAGTCGTAGTCGCCGCCGGGGAAGACCAGCACGACGCCACCGAAAGCCAGTGCGGCCGCCGCATTTTCGCGACTGGCCTCGATGACCCCGACCTTCGGCATGATGTCGCCGAGCGGGCCCATCACCACGCCGTAGTGCGCGAGCGTGATCAGTGGCCGGTCGTAGCCGAAGCGGCGGTAGAACGCCGAACCGAACAACACCACGTCGGGGGTCAGCATCCCACCGGAGTGGTTGGACACCACGAGCGCGCCACCGTCGGCGGGGAAGGCGTCCAGCCCGTCCAGTTCCGCCCGGAACCAGCGGCGCAGGATCGGCCCGACCCGCTCGACCACCGTCCTGGTGACCGAGGGACTGAACTGGTCGAGTCCGCCTGTGGAGGCCGCTGCGACCTCGTCGTCGCTCATGAGGTTGAGTGTGTCAGCCCGGCGGGCGGGCCGTGGCTACTTGAGGCAGCTGCCCGCGTCGATGGGAAGCTGCACGCCCGTCAGGTACCGCGCTTCGTCAGAGGCCAAGAACAGCACGGCGTTGCTGACGTCGATGGGATCCACCCAGGGCACGGGCAACGTGTGGAACATCTGGCAGATCGGCGCCATGTCGTCGGGGCCCGGGTTCTCCAGGTCGGGCCGGAACATCTTCCACGTGCCCTCGTTCATGATCATCGGGGTACTCACGTGTGTCGGGTGCACGCTGTTGGCCCGGATCATGTGATGGCCGAGCTCCACCGCGAACGTCTTCATGAGGCCGACCACTCCGTGCTTCGCGGCGACGTAGTGTCCGCAGTGGGGGTAAGCCTTGATCCCGCCGACCGAGCTGGTCAGAATGATCGAACCACCGCGGCCACCCGCGATCAGATGTGGCACACCGGCTTTGACCGTCTTCCACACGCCCGACAGGTTGATGTCGATCATGTCGTTCCAGTCGTCGTCGTTCGTCTGGTCCAGCGTGTCGCCACCGTTGCCAATACCGGCGTTGGCCACGATGATGTCGAGCCGGCCCAGCTGCTCCACTCCGCTGTCGACCGCTTCCTTCAGGGCGGCGTAGTCGCGCACGTCGACTTCGGCCGTCACGACGCGGCGGTTGTGGCCCTTGACCAGGTCGGCGGTTTCGGCTAGATCCTCCGGAGTGGACGGTGGAATGCCGCCTTCGGCGACAACCGGCTTGCAGACGTCGATGGCGATGATGTCAGCGCCCTCTTCTGCCAGGCGGACTGCGTGACTGCGGCCCTGACCACGTGCCGCTCCGGTAACGAATGCGACCTTGCCTTCTACACGCCCTGCCATGTGACCTCGACTCCTCGTTTCGCACAGTTGCTGTGCACTTGCTCAGCACTCTTACACTCAGGTCCCATTGTGTCAACGGGCCAGGTCGACTCGCGGCGTTTGTACTGTCCGCTTAGAAGTGAGTCCGGCGCTCCCGGGACGTGCGCACTGCCCGGGAAACGATGAGGCAGAGCTCGGTTCGCAATGCGGAGCAGCGTCTCCTGGGCGGACGACTTGACCAGGGCGCCGGCCGGTCCTGGAGCCGTTGATTGCGAGGGGTGAAGCGGTTTCCGGAGTGCGTGTCGTCGTGTCCAGACATGCGAGCAGGCCGGACCAGAGCTCGCAGAGCCGCTCGAGTGTAAGGGAAGTTCTACCGGCCCGAGAATGCAATTCTCAAGCTACTCGGCGGAGAATCCGTGGGCGCAGAACTCCCACACTTCGTCGGCCGAAATCGGCTTGATGGTGGCGTCGTCGGAGCCACTGGACTGCGCGACGAACATCACCGTCTGCATGGTCATGGCCGCCATCCGCTTCGGGTTGATCGTCGCGCGCAAAACGCCGGCCTCGTAGGCCTGTTCCATCAGTTCGGTGAGCAACGCCACGAGCGGCGCGTGTGCGATCTTGACCTCGGACGGGTGCGAGACCAGCAGGCGAGGGGCGAAATCGGTGAAGAGCGGGCGCTTCGCGGTGGGATCGGGACGCGACGATTCGAAGAGCAGTTGAATGGCGACCTTCAGTCGCTCCAGCGGATCGGACTGGCTGGCGGTCGCGGCGCGGATTTGATCGGCGGACCGGCTGAGCGCGTCCTCGAAAAGCGCGAGCAGAAGCTCGTGCTTGCCGTCGAACTGCAGGTAAAAGCTGCGCAACGATTGGCGCGAACGGTCGACGACCTCTTGGACCGTGAAGTCCGTGCTGCCCTTTTCGATGATGATGGCCTGTGCGGCATCCAAGAAGCGCTGCACGCGCTGAGCGGCCCGCAATTTCGCCGTTTTGATCGAGCGTTCGACCGCGCGCTGCTTCCAGGCGGGCTCTTCGCTCGGGCTCGTCACCGGCGCCTCAGATGCGGTCCGATCTGGAAGAACATGGATGAACTGTACCGGAGAACGTCTTGGCATTGTGGTCCTAGACCCCCTCGCGGCCGACGTGTTTGAGATTGTAACTTTCTCATGACGAGAATAGTATTCTCATTCGTGGCTTTATAACAGCCTTACGTGGAAAATCCGCGTCTCAGGAGCCTGATGCAGCTTACGTTCGACGCCGACGTGGAGTCCTTCCGCGCGGAATTCGTCGCCTTCCTCGACCAACACGTGCCCACCGCGGCCGATTCCTTGCAGCGGTCCCGGTCGTCATCGGACGTGCCACCCTGGGCCAGGCGCTGGCAGCGGTTGCTGTTCGACAACGGCTGGCTGGTGCCCGGCAACCCGCCCGAGTTCGGTGGCCGCAACGCGTCGATCCTCCAGCAGTACGTGTACTTCGAGGAGCTGTCGCGGCGGCGCATGGTGCACAGCTTCAACATCCAGGGCGTCGGCATCATCGCCGCGTCGCTGCTCACCTTTGGGACCCCGGAGCAGAAGGCCCAGTGGGCCGTGCCCATCCTGCGTGCCGACATCACCGCGGCGCTCGGCATGAGCGAGCCGGGCGCGGGGTCCGACCTCGCGTCACTGCGCACCAGAGCCGAGTTTGTCTCGGGCGGCGACGGGCCTTACTTCGTGGTGAACGGGCAGAAGGTCTGGACGTCGGGTGCGCATGACGCCGACGTGTTGCTGACCTTCGTCCGGACGGACCCGGAAGCGCCGAAGCACAGGGGGATCAGCGTGCTGCTGATTCCCACCGACGCGGCCGGTGTGGTGCGACGGCCGTTCGCGTCCGCCTGGGAGCGCGACGACGTCGACTTCAACGAGGTGTTCTTCACCGACGTTCGGGTGCCCGCCGAGAACCTCGTCGGCCCGCTCAACGACGGCTGGCGGGTGGCCAACGGCTCCCTGGGCCACGAACGCACGATGCTGTGGCTCAGCTACGCCGACCGCCTGAGGGACCTGCTCGAGGACTTCACGCCGACCACTGAACTCGGTCGCGACAGGTACGCCACCCTCGCCATGGACAACCAGGCGCTCCGACTGCTGGGCTCGGCCGGCCTGGCCCGCGCCGCGCGGGGCGAGGAGGACGTGCCAGGAATGGCGGTGCTGAAATTGTTCGGCGCTGAAGCCGCCCAGGCCGCATCGGAGCACACGTTGGCCGCAGCCGGTGCCGAAGGCCTGATTCATCCGGCCACGTCGACGCCCTTCGTCCACATGAACCACGACGGGTACGCCGGTGGCTGGTTCGACCGCTACGCCCGTTCGTTCGCGGCGACCATCGCAGGCGGCACGTCGGAGATCCAGCGCAACATCATCGCCCAGCGGGTGTTGGGACTACCGCGCGGCTGAGCCGCTCGCGTAGTTCGGTCAGTCGCCGATTCAGCCACGCGTTGACTGTGCGGGTTGTGTTCGAAGAATCGGCGAACGGTCGACCAGAACCCACACAGTCGGCGACAGTCAGAGCTGCGCCAGCCGCGGGACGGAGCCGCGGGCCCGCAACCCCGCTCCGGCCTTCCGAGTGAGTTCCCTTGAACTGCCGAGCAATCCGTCGAGCACAAGGGCTCGCTCCACGTGGTGGTGTAGATCGTGTTCGGCGGTGAAGCCGATGCCGCCAAGCACCTGCTGGCAGTGTTTGGCCGCGGTCAGTGCCGCCCTGCCCGCGGCGGCCTTGGCCAGCAGTGCGGTCAGATCGGGGTTGTCCACACCGGGCAGGCTGAGCGTCGCCTCGGCGCCTTCGATGGCCACCAGCGTCTCGGCGAGCCGGTGCCGGACCGCCTGGAAAGATGCGATCGGCTTGCCGAACTGCGCCCGGTCCAGTGCATGCTGGCGGGCCAGGGCCAGCATCGCCCTGGCCGAGCCGACCAGCCACCAGCTCACTGCCCGTCGGGCCTCGCCCAGCCGGAACTGCTCGCCCTCGTCGACCCGCCGCAACGGCAGCCCCCCGAGAGCCGAATCCGTGCCGGCTCCGCCATCCCCCGTCGCTTCGCTCGCCGAGCCGTCATCCCCTGTCGCTGCGCTCGCCGAGCCGCGATCCCATACCACCCAGCCGCCGCCGGCGTATGGAAGCGGCGGGGTCCCAGCGAGCTCGCGATCGGCGTTCTGGAGCACCACGTCGTTGAGAACTGAGGCATGCGAACCCGTTTCGCCCAGCAGCCGGAATACCAGCGGTACTGCGACGTCGGACATGTCGGACAGCATGTCGGCCCAGCCGAGGTCGTCGAGCGCCGCGTCCAGTTCGGCACCGGAGGCCGACAGCATGGTCTTGCGCAGTCCGTCTTCGAGCAACTTGAGGGACTCGCTGTCCATTGCTCGATCTGATTCGGAGGCCATCGTCACTCCTTCCCGAGGTCGAGCAGCCGGCGGGCGATGATGTTGCGCTGTACTTCTGCAGTGCCACCGTAGATGGTGGCCGCCCGCGAATACAGAAACTCGGTGCGCCAGGTGGACTCGTCGAGTTCGATGACGCCCGGCAGGAGATCGCGTGCGGTGTCGTAGAGCTGCTGTTCGGCACTGGCCAGCAACACCTTGTCGATCGAGGTGTCAGGACCCAGCTTCTCACCGTCGGCCAGTCGGAGCTGGGTGGCCCGGGACCGGCAGCGCAACGTGTGCAGGGCAAGGTACACTGCGCCCAGATCTGAGTCTCCCCCCACACCAAGCGCTTTGACGTCGGCGACCAACGCGTCGAACCGCGAGTACAGGTAGGCGATGCGCTGCCAGAAGCAGGTCGAGCGTTCGTAGGGCAGCAGATCCATCGCGAGTTGCCAACCGTCGCCGGGGTTTCCGAGCATGCGGTTGTCGGGCACGACCACGTCGTCGAAGTACACCTCGCAGAACTCGTCGACACCGTGCATGGTGCGCAGCGGGCGCACGTCGACTCCGGGACTGTCCATGTCGACGAAGAAGGCGGTGATGCCCGCATGACCGGGTCCGGTGCGGGTCAGCAGAATGCACCGCGTCGCATACTGAGCGAAGCTGGTCCACACCTTCTGGCCGTTGATCACCCAGTCGTCACCACGCTGCTCCGCGCGGGTGGTCAGGGAAGCCAGGTCACTGCCGGAGCCGGGCTCGGAGAAGCCCTGACACCAGGATTCCTTGCCCGACAACAGCAGTGGCACCATTTCCGCGGCGAGTTCCGGCCGCGCGTAGTCGATCATCGTCGGGGTGAGTACCTCGAGCATCGAGTACGGGCCCGGTTCATCGAGGCCGCGGCCCACGACTTCCTCGCCCACGATCGCCCGCAAGATCATGGGTCCGCCGAGCCCGCCAGCCGATTCGGGCCAGCCCCAACGCATCCAGCCTGCGTCGTACAGCGCGCTGAGCACCCGGGCGTGCTGAGCGTGATGCGCGTCCAGCGAGTGGTCGCCGGGCGGTGGCGTCAGATCGTGCTCGTCGAGCCAGGCCACGAGCTTCGACCGGAACTCGGCGGTGGTCGGGATCCCGGTGAACGTCTCGGCGGCGACGGTCATCCGGCTTCGGGCCTGCCGATCGCGTGCGGGCGGCCGTGGTCGTGGTCGCCGCTGCGCCGGATGAACGTCATCGCGCGGGTTTTCAGCCGCCAGCCGTCATCGGTGCGCACGTAGGTGTCGCGGTAGTAGCCGATGCGCATGTCGTGCTTGCTGTGCTCGATGAAGCACAGCGGCTGCGTGCCCGTCGCGGTGTCGGCGCCCTCGACGAGGTCGACGAGCGCGGTCCCGGTCATGAACAGACCCTTCGGGGCGGCGTCGACGAGGACGGGAAACCGGTTGAGCGTGTAGGTGTCACCGAAGGCGCTGTACGTGCCGTCAGGAGTGAAGACCGTGACGAGACCCTCGACGTCGCCTTGGGTGATGGTGACCGCGTACTTGGCCAGCAGCTGTTGAATCTCGACCAGGTCGTCAGTTCGCGTCGGCTTGTCTGTTGACATAGACCTTGCCCCCTTTCATTACAAACTGTACGTCTTTTGTAACGGTGATGTCCGCGAGGGGGTCACCGGGTACTGCGATGACGTCGGCGAGGTAGCCCTCGGCGAGTCGGCCGAGGTCGGTCCGGTTGATGAGCTCGGCTGCCACGACGGTGGCCGCACGCAGCACCGCTGCGGCCGGCATGCCCCAGTCGACCAGGGTGACCAACTCGTCGGCGTTCTTCCCGTGTGGGATGGCAGGGGCGTCGGTGCCGACGGCGATCTTCACCCCTGCCTCGTATGCCGCCTTGAGCGACGTGCGCGCCTTGGGGAACATCTCGGCGGCCTTGTCCTGCAACTCCTTGGGGGCCCGTGACACGTCCATGGCCTCGGCGAGACGCCGGGTGGTGACCAGGAACCGATCGTTGTCGACCAGCATCTGAATGGCCTCGTCATCCATGAGGAACCCGTGCTCGATGCAGTCGATGCCAACAGCGACCGCATGCTTGACCGCCTCGGCGCCGTGCGTGTGTGCGGCGACCCGCAGCCCTCGCCGGTGCGCCTCGTCGACGATCGCGGCCAGCTCTTCGTCCGAATAGTGTTGTGCCCCTGCCTCTCCGGTCAGCGACATCACGCCGCCCGAGACGCAGACCTTGATCAGCTGCGCACCGTGCTTGATCTGATAGCGCACCGCTTTGCGGATCTCGTCGACCCCGTTGGCGATGCCCTCCTCGACGGTCAGCTCGAGCGCACCAGGCATGAACGCCGCGAACATCGTCGGGTCGAGATGTCCGCCGGTCGGCGTGATGGCATGTCCCGCAGGGATGATCCGCGGCCCGTCGATCCATCCGGCGTCGATGGCCTTGCCGAGCGCGACGTCCAGCAGATAGCCGCCGGTCTTGACGAACAGGCCCAGGTTGCGCACCGTCGTGAAGCCGGCGCGCAGAGTGCGACGGGCATTGCCCACCGCACGCAGCACGCGGGTCGGGGGGTCGTCCTGCACCTGGGACAGGCCGGGGTTCTCCCCGCGCCCGCCCATCAGCAGGTTGACCTCCATGTCCATCAGGCCGGGCAACAAGATGGAGTCCCCGAGGTCGATGATGTCGCCCTCGGGTTCGCCACCGACCCCGACGATCCGGTCGCCTTCGATCTTGAGGATGCCCGGGCGAATGAGCTCGCCGGCGTCGACGTCGACCAGACCCGCTGCTTTGAGGGTCAGCACCGATGAGCGCTTGCGCGAAGAGGAGACAGCACCGTTAGACCACCGGCTCCTTGATGAGCTTGATGTAAGCGGCGCCGCTGTCGAGCACCCGTGGCTGCTTCCAGACCTCGATCGGGAAGCTCACCATGACGATCGACTGGCCCAGATGCACCAGTGCCTTTGCGTCCTCCGGCATCCCCTGGAGCGGGAAGCGCGCATCGACGTAGACCATGATGTCCTCGAGCCGTGTCATGCCAGCGTCGTAGAGCTCCTGCATCTCGGCCATCGTCGAGTGCAGCCGCTTGCTGTAGCGCTCCTCCTCGGTCGGCAGGCACCAGTCGGAGAACCGCTCCAGGTCGGCGAATTCCTCGGGCAGCTTAGACATGCGCTTCATCCTTCTCGATGGACTTCTCGTCGGTCTTGGCGGCGTGCTTTCCGTCGGCCACCTCTTGCCCCGCCGCTTCGCTCGCCCCAGCTCCGTTTCCGTTGGCCAAGGACGCCTTGTACCTGTCCACGTATTGGTGAGCGGTCATGTGCAGGTGGCGCAACAGGATCTCCTGATCGCACAGCGGGAAGTCGGTGACGACCCGGGTGCCGATCTGCGTCTGGGTGGCCTCCAGCGTGTTGGCGTCCTGGAACGCGTACTCCTTGAACGTCACCGCGGCCAGTTCCTGCGACAGCCGCTCACGGAGGTTCTTCGGCGGCACGAAGTACAGGTCGGCCTCGAAGATGTGCTTGTCCACCGCGGTGGGCCAGTAGTTGTACGTGAGGTACCAGCCCGGCGCCCAGAACAGCAGCGTGAAGTTGGGGAAGAACTCGAATGAGTCAGTGCCCCAGGTCTTGTGGCGGCCCGGGTTGATGGCCGGCGGCAGCTCATCGGGCAGAATGCCCTTGATGTCGGGGCGGTCCCACGGTCCGAACAAACCGCTGTGCAGGATCTGCTCGATGGGCTTGACCATGTTCAGGTCCTTTGGCGGCGACATGCCGCCCCACGACGAGACCATGGAGTGGTCGCCCTTGATGTCGTAGGCCAGCGCCTCGAAGCCGAACTTGGCCAGCTTCTCGGCCTCCTCCTTCTCGGCCTGCTTCATGTGCAGGATCGGCGCGTGGTAGAACTCGGTGAACGCATCGATGAACAACTTCCAGTTCGCGCTCACCTCCGAGCGGTAGCTGTAGTGCTCGGTCATCTCGTGGAAGGGATACCCCTCGAGCCCCTTCGCGAAGTCGCCGAGGTACTCGGTCAGCGGCGCCGCGTCGTCGTCGTAGTTGATGAAGATGAAGCCTTCCCACACCTCGCAGCGGACGGGCACCAGGCCGTAGTCGCCCTTGTCGAGGTTGAAGAACTCACCCTCCTGCTGCACGAAGGTCAGGTCGCCGTTGAGCGCGTAGCGCCAGGCGTGGTACTTGCAGGTGAACTGGCGGCAGGTGCCGGAGACTTCCTCGCCGGGGTAGTCGCTCCACACCAGTTTGTTGCCGCGGTGTCGGCACAGGTTGTGGAAGGCGCGCACGACGTCTTCCTTGTCCTTGACGATGATCACCGACGTGCCCGGGCCCACCGACGGCATCTCGCGGGTGAAGTAGCTGCCCTTCTTGGGTAGCTGCTCTACGCGTCCGACCTTGAGCCAGGTCTTCTTGAAGATGGCCTGCTGCTCGAGCAGCCAGTGCTCCGGGTCGATGGAGTCCTCGTAGTTGACCGGTGCGGTGCCGAGCTCCGGCCAGTTCTCGGTCCAGCTACCCACGTCGGGCTTGGGGAAGAAGGGCATGATCAGTTCTCCTGTTCCGGTACTACGCCAAAGGTGTTGAAAGCCATGGCCAGCAGGCCATAGCAGCCGATCGTGAAGACGAGGTCCATGCGCTGACGCTCGTCGAGGTGCTCGGACAGTGCGGACCACGTCGCGTCCGTCATGTTGGACTTGTCCTCGAGTTCGTCGACGGCGGCGAGGATTGCCCGGTCGAAGTCGTCGGCACCCTCCCCGCGCTTGACGCCTTCGATGGCATCGGCGGACAACCCTGCCGCGCTTCCCATCTCGACGTGGTGCTTCCACTCGTACTCGCAGTTGCGGCGGTGCGCGACGCGCAGGGTGGCGAGTTCGCGCACCCGGGCGGGCAGCGACGAGCCGTACAGCAGGTAGACGTTGAAGCGCAGGAACGCCCGGGTGAGTTTGGGGTTGCGGGCCAGGGTGGCCAACGCGGTGCCCGCTTCGCGCCGCTCGAGTCGATCCTCGGGCAGCATCACGGACAGTGCCTTGACCACGTTCTCGTCCCACTCCGTGGGCTCGATCGGGGCGATTCGCAACGCGTCCTCCTCTCTGGGGCGCTGGGGTGCCTCTCGGCTGTGAGAATCAGATTCTCATATTCGACCAATAGATTTCCACTTCTTGCGTGAATCGTCAATGGAAGAGTCCTGATGAAGGCCGTGTTCGGGGCCGCGCAGGCTCCCCTCGCCAGCCAAACATGCTGGTTCAAGCGCATTTGACTGGCTTCCAGATGTTGATTCTCGTAAGGTGAGAGGCTAGTTTCCCTAAGTAGAGAACATGGTCGGAACTAGGCTGGTTCCCAAGGGTGTCATGAGTGATACGAAAGGAACGTCTGTGAACAAGGACGACATGATCTTGATCAGCGTCGACGACCACATCGTCGAACCGCCTGACATGTTCAAGAATCACCTGCCCAAGAAGTACCTGGACGACGCGCCGCGGCTGGTGCACAACCCCGACGGTTCGGACACTTGGCAGTTCCGCGACATCGTGATCCCCAACGTCGCGCTCAACGCGGTCGCCGGTCGCCCCAAGGAGGAGTACGGCCTCGAGCCGCAGGGGCTCGACGAGATCCGGCCGGGGTGCTACCAGGTCGACGAACGCGTCAAGGACATGAACGCGGGCGGCATCCTCGGCTCGATGTGCTTCCCCTCGTTCCCCGGTTTCGCCGGCCGACTGTTCGCCACCGAGGATCACGACTTCTCGCTGGCGCTCGTGCAGGCCTACAACGACTGGCACGTCGAGGAGTGGTGCGGCGCCTACCCGGCCCGGTTCATCCCGATGACGCTGCCGGTGATCTGGGACGCGCAGGCGTGTGCGGACGAGGTGCGGCGCAATGCCAAGCGCGGCGTGCACTCGTTGACGTTCACCGAGAACCCCGCCGCGATGGGATATCCGAGCTTCCACGACGACTATTGGACGCCGCTGTGGGAGGCACTCGTCGACACCGACACCGTGCTGAACGTGCACATCGGTTCCTCGGGTCGGTTGGCCATCACGGCGGCCGACGCCCCGATGGACGTCATGATCACGCTGCAGCCGATGAACATCGTGCAGGCCGCCGCGGATCTGCTGTGGTCCAAGCCGATCAAGAAGTACAAGGACCTCAAGGTCGCGCTGTCCGAGGGCGGCACCGGGTGGATTCCGTACTTCCTCGAGCGCGCCGACCGGACGTATGAGATGCACTCGACGTGGACGGGACAGGACTTCGGGAAGCAGAAGCCCAGCGAGGTGTTCCGCGATCACTTCCTCACCTGCTTCATCGCCGATCCGGTCGGGGTCAAGCTGCGTGAGCAGATCGGCCTGGACAACATCTGCTGGGAGGCCGACTACCCGCACTCGGACTCCATGTGGCCCGGCGCGCCCGAGCAACTCGACGAGGTGCTCAAAGAGAACGACGTGCCCGACTTCGAGATCAACAAGATGACCTACGAGAACGCAATGCGCTGGTACAACTGGGACCCGTTCACTCACATCACCCGTGAGCAGGCCACCGTCGGTGCGCTGCGCAAGTCCGCCGAAGGGCACGACGTCACCATCCAGGCACTGTCCAAGCACGATCACGGCGGTGCCAACTTCGCGGACTTCGCCGCGAACGCGAAGGAACTGACCGGCAACAAGGACTGATCCGGGCTGAAACCCGGTAGGTGGCCAGCAGTTGCGCCGGTGCGGAGGCGTCCGCGATCGCACCGGCGCACTTCGGCTGCGCCACGAACGATTCGATGAGGAGTGAGCAGTGTCCGGTGGAATGAGCTTCGAACTGACCGAGGATCAGGAACTGATTCGAAAGTCCGTCGCCGAACTGGCTGGCAAGTTCGACGACCACTACTGGATGGAGAAGGACCTCAATCACGAGTTCCCCCAGGAGTTCTACGACGCCATCGCCTCCGGCGGTTGGCTCGGCATGACGATCCCGGAGCAGTACGGCGGGCACGGCTTGGGCATCACCGAGGCGACGATCCTGGCCGAGGAGGTGGCGCGCTCGGGTGGCGGGATGAACGCAGCGAGCGCCATCCATCTGTCGATCTTCGGCATGCAGCCCGTCGTCGTCTACGGCTCCGACGAGATGAAGGCAGAGACGTTGCCCCGCATCGTCAACGGCGATCTGCACGTCTGCTTCGGGGTCACCGAGCCCGGCGCGGGGCTCGACACGTCCCGGATCACCACCTTCGCCAAGCGCGACGGCGACCACTACGTGGTCAACGGGCGCAAGGTGTGGATCTCCAAAGCCCTTGAGTCCGAGAAGATCCTGCTCCTCACCCGAACCACGCCATACGACGAGGTCACCAAGAAGACCGACGGACTATCGCTGTTCCTCACCGACCTCGACCGCGACCACGTCGACATCCGGCCGATCAAGAAGATGGGCCGCAATGCCGTCAGCTCCAACGAGTTGTTCATCGACGACCTGCGGGTGCCCGTCGAACACCGAATCGGCGACGAGGGCAAGGGATTCAGCTACATCCTGCACGGCCTGAACCCGGAGCGGATGCTGATCGCCGCGGAGGCCCTCGGCATCGGACGGGTCGCGTTGGACCGGGCAGTGAAGTACGCCAACGAGCGCGTCGTCTTCGACCGGCCGATCGGCATGAACCAGGGCATCCAGTTCCCACTGGCGGACTCACTGGCCCGGCTCGACGCTGCGGAGCTGATCCTGCGCAAGGCCACCTGGCTCTACGACAACGGCAAGCAGTGCGGTCGCGAGGCCAACATGGCCAAATACCTCTGTGCCGACGCCGGATTCGACGCCGCGGATCGTGCCCTGCAGACCCACGGTGGGATGGGCTACTCGGAGGAGTACAACATCTCCCGGTTCTTCCGGGAGTCACGCTTGATGAAGATCGCACCGGTCAGCCAGGAGATGATTCTCAACTTCCTCGGCAGCCACGTGCTCGGACTACCCAGGAGCTACTGAGATGGACGTTTCCACCCCCCGAGCCGCCTCGCTCCAGCCCCGCCGGTATTTCGACCTCACCGGCCGCGCTGCGATGGTCACCGGTGCGGGCGCGGGCGGTGGCATCGGCGCCGCCGTCGCCGCAGCACTCGCCCAGGCGGGCGCCGCCGTGCTCGTCACGGACATCAACGCCGACGCGGCTTCCGCGGTGGCAGAACGCATCCGAACCGAGGGCGGCAAGGCCGACAGCTGCGCGCTGGACGTCAGCGACCGTGCCGCTGCCGACGCCGCGGCCGCACAGGCCGCGGGCCTCGGCGGGGGAGCGCTGCACATTCTGGTCAACAACGCGGGCGTGACGGCACCTGCCATGTTCCCGAAGCTGACCGACGAGACGTTCCGGCTCACCTTCGACATTCACGTGATGGGCACCTTCCACTGCACGCAGGCCGCCTTGCCGCACATCCCGACGGATGGCACGGGCCGCGTCATCAACGTCACGTCCGCCGCCGGCCTCACGGGGACACTGGGCCAGGTCAACTATTCGGCGGCCAAGGCCGGGCTCATCGGGTTCACGAAGTCGCTGGCCCGCGAGCTCGCCTCAAAGAACATCATGGTGAACGCGCTTGCGCCGCTGGCGGCTACGCCGATGACCGAGACCATCCGGACCAACGAGAAGTTCGCCGCGAACATGATGCAGCGCATTCCGCTCAAGCGCTGGGCGCTGCCCGAGGAAGTCGCAGGGGCATTCGTGTTCTTCGCCTCCGATGCCGCGTCCTACATCACCGGCCAGGTCCTGCCCGTCGACGGCGGAATGGTGATGTGACGTCGGAGGGCAGGAGCGGAGCGATCCGGGAAGTTGGCAAAGGTAGTTCGGCCGCTCCGCTCGCCGGGATCACCGTCGTCGCGATGGAGCAGGCGGTGGCAGCCCCGATGTGCACCAGGGTGCTCGCCGACTTCGGCGCGCGGGTGATCAAGGTGGAGAACCCCAAGGGCGGTGACTTCGCCCGCGACTACGACGACGTGGTCAACGGTCCCGGCGGGCTCGCCGCCCACTTCGTGTGGTGCAACCGCGGCAAGGAATCGATCACGCTGAACACGAAGGCGCCCGAGGGTATCGAGCCTGCTGCACCGGCTGCTCGATCGGGCCGACGCGTTCGTGTCCAACCTCGCGCCGGGCTCGACGGCGCGCATGGGCATCGCGCCCGCCGACCTCGCGGTGCGCCATCCGAACGTCATCCCCGTCGAGATCGACGGATACGGCCCGGGCGGACCCATCTCGCACAAACGTGCGTACGACCTTCTGGTGCAAGCAGAATCGGGGTCGTGCGCCGTCACCGGCTATCCGGGGATGCCCGCCAAGCCCGGGCCGGCCATGGCCGACTTCACCACGGGGCTGTATGCGGCGATCTCCATCCTGGCGCTGCTGTTCGGGCGGAGTCGACGTCCAGCTGCAAGCGTGGCGCCGTCCGTCGAACTGAGCCTGTTCGACGTGATGACCGACGTCATGGGCTACGCGCTGACGTACACGCAGCACTCCGGCATCGACCAGCAGCCGCTCGGCGTCGGGTCTCCTGCCGTCGCGCCGTACGGTGCGTTCCCCACCCGCGACGGCCAGACCGTCGTGCTCGGCACCACCAACGACCGCGAGTGGCAGCGGGTGGCCAGGGAGATCATCGACCGTCCCGACCTGGCCGACGATGCGCGCTTCGCCACCAACCCCGGCCGCTGCGCACACCGCGAGGTGCTCGACGAGGCGATCGGATCATGGTGCGCCCAGCACGAGCTCGCCGAGATCCAGAAGATCGCCGACGCGGCTGGCATCGGCAACTCGCGCTACAACCTGCCCAGCGAGGTGGTGGTCCACCCGCAGCTCGCCGCCCGTGACCGGTGGCGGACCGTCGGCACGTCGGCTGGCGACATCAAGGCGCTCCGGCCACCGCCGGTGATCAGCGGCTTCGAGCAGCCGATGGGGGCCGTCCCGGGGCTCGGCCAGCACACCGACGCCGTGCTTGGCGAATTGGGGCTCACCGCAGCAGAACTCGCCCAGTTGCGGGCCAACGGAGTGATCGGACCCGCGTACCCGTGACGGCCGAGCAGGTGTTGGTGTCATCCGACCGCGACGGCGTGCGGACGCTGACGTTGAACCGGCCGGAGCGCAAGAACGCGTTGAACGCCCAGCTGTGGGTGGAGCTCGCCGACGCGCTGCGTGCCGTCAAGCGCGAACGCGACGTGCGCGCGTTGGTGCTCACCGGCGCCGGCGGCGCGTTCTGCTCGGGCGCCGACATCTCGGTGCCCGAGGACATCCACCCGCGCTACAAGCTGGACCGGCTCACCGACGTCGCGCTGGCATTGCACGAACTCGCCGTGCCGACGGTCGCGAAGGTTACCGGCATCGCCGTCGGCGCCGGATGGAACCTGGCGCTGGGCTGTGACCTGGTGGTCGCGACGCCCGAGTCGCGGTTCTGTCAGATCTTCAGCAAGCGTGGGCTTTCCGTCGACCTCGGCGGTTCGTGGCTGCTGCCCAAGCTGGTGGGACTGCAGCAGGCCAAGCGGCTGGTACTGCTGGCCGACATGGTCGACGCCGACGAGGCTCATCGACTGGGCCTGGTCACCTGGGTGAAGCCTGCTGACGAGATCGACGCCTTCGTCGACGATCTGGCCGCGCGGCTGGCGTCCGGACCGCCGTACGCGCTGGCACAGAGCAAGGCGCTGCTGAACGACGGCGCCAACGGCACGTTGCGTGACGCGCTGGCCAACGAGGCCCGCGCACAGCCCGGGAACTTCGCCACGACCGACGCGGCCGAGGCCTACGCCGCGTTCGCCGCCAAACGGGACGCAGAGTTCACTGGGCAATGGAGCGTCGGTCGGGCTGTCAACGAGCAGCCCGCCGAACGGAGTAAGGAGCAGAAGCAATGAGGGAAACCGTCATCGTCGGAGCCGTGCGCACACCAGTCGGCAAGCGCAACGGCGGATTGTCCGACCAGCATGCCGCCGACCTGTCCGCGCTCGTGCTCAACGAGCTCGTCGAACGCACCGGCGTCGACCCCGAGGTGATCGACGACGTGATCTGGGGCTGCGTGTCCCAGGTCGGGGACCAGTCGAGCAACATCGGCCGCTACTCGGTGCTCGCCGCGGGCTGGCCCGAACACATTCCGGGCACCACGGTGAACCGGGCCTGCGGGTCCAGCCAGCAGGCCCTCGACTTCGCCGTGCAGGCCGTGATGTCCGGGCAGCAGGACGTCGTGGTGGCGGGCGGCGTCGAGGTGATGAGCCGGGTGCCGCTGGGCTCGGCGCGGTCCACCGGAATGCCGTACGGGCCGAAGGCGCTCGCCCGCTACGACGGCTTCTCGTTCAACCAGGGCATCTCCGCGGAGCTCATCTCGCAGAAGTGGAACTTCTCCCGCACGCGCGTCGACGAGTACTCCGCTCAGTCGCACGAGCGGGCGGCCGCCGCGCAGGACGCCGGTGCGTTCACCGACCAGATCATGCCGGTCTTCGTCGACGGCGGCGTGGTGACCGACGACGAGGGCATCCGGCGGGGCACCACCGTCGAGAAGCTCGCCGCACTGAAGCCCGCGTTCACCGAGGATGGAGTGATCCACGCGGGCAACTCCTCCCAGATCTCCGACGGCGCGGCGGCGCTGTTGGTGATGACGGCCGAGAACGCCGTGCAACTGGGTCTGACCCCGCTGGTGCGGTACCGGGCGGGCGCGGTCACCGGCGCCGACCCGGTGCTCATGCTGACGGGGCCGATCCCCGCCACCGAGAAGGTGTTGCACAAGGCGGGCGTCGCCCTCGACGAGGTCGGCGTCTTCGAGGTCAACGAGGCGTTCGCGCCGGTTCCGCTGGCCTGGCTGGCCGAGACGGGCGCCGACGAAGCGAAGCTCAACCCGCTCGGCGGGGCCATCGCACTGGGCCACCCGCTCGGTGCGTCGGGCGCGGTCTTGATGACGCGCATGATCCATCACATGCGGGACAACGGAATTCGCTACGGCCTGCAGACCATGTGCGAGGGCGGCGGAACCGCCAACGCAACGCTGGTCGAACTCATCGCCTAGCCCGCGCTCAAAGACAAGGAGGCGCCGTGCGCCGCGATCTGTTCACCGAAGACCACGAGGCGTTCCGCGAGTTGGCACGCGAGTTCGTCGAGAAGGAAGTGGTGCCGCACTATCCCGAGTGGGAAAAGGGCGGCCGGATGCCCCGCGAGGTGTTCGAGCAGATGGGCTCACTCGGCATGCTCGGCATGGCGATCCCCGAGGAGTACGGCGGCGGCGGCGAACCCGACTATCGCTACAACGTCGTGCTACAGGAGGAGGCGGCGCGCGCGCTCGTCACGCTGTCGACGGTGCGCACGCAGCTCGAGGTGATTCTCCCGTACTTCCTGCACTACGCGAACTCCGAGCAACGCAAGCGCTGGTTCCCGGGACTGGCCGCGGGCACGCTGCTGACGGCCGTGGCGATGACCGAGCCGGGTACGGGTTCGGACCTGGCGGGCATGCGCACCACCGCGGTGCGCGACGGTGACGACTGGATCGTCAACGGCGCCAAGACGTTCATCACCGGCGGCATGCAGGCGGACCTGGTGATCGTGGTTGCGCGCACGGCCACCGATCCCGACAACCGCCGAAAGGGGTTGACGCTGCTGGTCGTCGAGGACGGCATGCCCGGCTTCACCCGTGGCAGGGAATTGGACAAGATGGGCTGCAAGGTGCAGGACACCGCCGAGCTGTCCTTCGTCGAGGTGCGAGTCCCCGCGGCCAACGTGCTGGGGGAGGTGGGCGAGGCATTCGGCTACCTCGGCCACAACCTCTCGCAGGAGCGGCTCACCGTCGCCGTCGGGTCCGTCGCTCAGGCGCGCTCGGCGATCGCCGCGGCGATCGACTACACCAAGGACCGCAAGGCCTTTGGGACACCGGTCGCGTCGTTCCAGAACACCAAGTTCGAACTGGCTGCCTGCTCGACGGACGTCGAGGCCGGGCAGGCGATGTTGGACCGCGCCATCGCCCTGCACGTCGACGGGGAGCTGCCCGGCGCCGACGCCGCGCGGGTCAAGCTGTTCTGCACGGAGATGCAGCAACGCGTGGTCGACCGCTGCCTCCAGCTGTTCGGCGGGTACGGCTACATGATGGAGTACCCGATCGCCCGGCTGTACACCGACGCCCGCGTGGCCCGCATCTACGCGGGCACCAGCGAGGTCATGAAGGTGATGATCGCGAAGTCGCTCGGCCTCTAGGCGATTTCGGCGCGCCATCCGGGTCACCTCGGAAGGGTGCGCCGAAATCGCAAGGGTCAGGCGGCTTCGAGGCCCGACTTGAGGTCCGAGAGCTTGCGCGGCCAGCCGCCCGAGACGAGTTCGCGCACCGTGCTTTCAGCCGGGAAGTCGTCGTGGATGACGGTCAGCTTCACCTGATCGCCGTCCGGTTCGAGCTCGAAGGTCACCCTGGAGCGCTGCTCGGTCGCGCACTTGGCCAGTTCCTCGCTCAGCGCGGGGTGCACCTCGGCCAGTTCGGGCACGAACGTGTGGAACGTGAACGCCAACCGCCGGAAGGGATCGCACTCGAGGATGACCTGATCGGCGTGCGAGATCTCCAGCGGCGGCTCCACCCATGTGTACGTCGACCCCTTCTGCCAGTCGGACACCAGAGCGTGACCCATGTAGCGGCGGGAGAACTCCGGGTCGGTGATCGCCTGCCACAGCCGCTCGGGCGTGGTGCGGATGTAGGTGGTGTAGACGAAATCGGCGCTGCGAGTCATTGATTCAACCTCCAAGACGGTTTTGAGATCGGCGAGCGTCTGCGCCCGCACGCGGTCGTACTGGTGGATCCAGCGATCGGCGATGGCGTTGATGGGTTCGGCGTTGAGGTAGTGCAGCTTCTCGCGGCCCTGCCAGCGGGTCACGATCAGGTGGGCCGACTCGAGGGCGGCCAGGTGCTTGCTGACCGATTGCCTGGCCATTGAAAGCCCGCTGCACAGCTCGCGCAGGCTCTGGCCGTTGCGGTGGTTCAGGCTGTCGAGCAGCATGCGCCGGCTCGGATCCGCCAGTGCCCTGAACACGTCGTCCACGTCGTCCATCCCCAGATCATGCAGCCATTGGGCTGCATGTGAAACCATATGCAGCCAAACGGCTGCATGTCAACGCCGGCGGCGCAACTTCGGGTCGGCATGCGATTTCGGCGCGCTAGCCGTGGAGCCGGCTCAGCGCGCCGAAATCGCGGAGTAACCGCAGGTGCGACGGCCGTCAAGAGTTGAGTTCAACGAGACGCTTGTCACACGGCGCAAACCTACCTACTGTGTGTTCACTAGGTTGGTTGAATCGAAGGGGTTCGGTGACGAGTTCGGTGGCAGACACACGGCCGTACGCGACGCTGCTCGCCAAGGGCGAGGACCGCAAGCTGCGGATTCTCGACGTCGCGGAGCGACTGCTGGCGCGTCACGGGTGGCGCAACACGTCGTTGGCCCAGATCGCCAAGGAGGCCGGGGTCAGCCCGGCCGGGCTGTTGCACCACTTCGAATCCAAGGAGCAGCTGCTCAACTCGGTGCTCGACGCGCGTGACACCGACGACGACATCCACGCCGACCGCAGTGGCGATCTGGTCACCCAGATCTGCCGGGTGGCCGAACGCTTCGACCGCGCCCCCGAACTCGTCGGCACCTTCACCGTGTTGCTGATCGAGAACATCGCGCCCGACGCCCCGCTGCACGACCGACTGCTCGCCAGGCAGCGCGATGCCGTGCAGATCGTCGCAGGACTGATCGAGCGGGGTCAGCAGGCTGGGCGCTACCGCACAGACTTCGACGCGGCCATCAAGGCCGTCGAGATACTCGCCTTCGTCAATGGAATGGAGACCGCATGGCTGCTCGATCCTTCGATTCCCCTCGCCGAGGTGTTCAAGGGGTACGGCGAGACACTGGCCCGCGACTTCGCGCCACACCAGGAAGGGACGTCGGGGCAGGCGTCGGAAGGAGCCCTGACATGAGGTACCGACTGGACGTCGTCGCACGCAACGTGCCCGAGGTCGTCAAGTTCGCAGGCGGCTGGCTCGTCGACCGGGTGATGGCCGGCTGGGACGTCACCGTGCTGATCTCCGCCGGCGAAGACCTTCGCCCCCTCGAGATCCTCGGTGTCGAAACCTACGACCTCGAAGCCGCCCTCGAAGAAGGTGCCGACCGCCCGCACCCACAGACCGTCGCGGTGGCCGCCGACCTCTTCGCCACCGACGAACGGGTGCGCCGGGGCGTGCTCACCGCACTCGAGCAGGGCGTGACCGAGGTGACGCTGTGGGGCGACCATTGGCCGGAGGAACTCGGCAGCAACATCGGTTCGGTGCAGCACTACCTCAGTGGCGCCGCCCGTGCGTTCAAGGCCCAGGCGCTCGCCGCGTCCGCGGACTCGGATGCCGAGATCGTGGGCGACACCGAGACCTTCCGCTGCGGGCTCGCCGCACTGCCGTCGGTCGCCGCGGATCTCACCCCCGCTAGCTGAGGTCGATCAGGACCTTGCCGATCGCCTGCCCGTCGGCGACGTGGCGCAATGCCCTTGCCGCATCGGCGAGTGCGTACACCGCGCCGACGTGAGGTGACACGCGCCCGGATACCAGCAGCTCGCGCAGTTCGGTCTCGTTGCGTTCGAACTCGGCGACCGGGACGTCCTGGAACTGGAAGCCCAGCACCGTGATGCCCTTGACGAGAACGAGATTCAACGGAATGCGCGGGATCGTGCCCGATGCGTATCCGACGGTGATGAATCGGCCGCCGCGGCGCAGTGCGCGCAGGGCCGGCTCGGAGAGTTCGCCGCCCACCGGGTCCACGACCACGTCGGCCCCTTGGGGCAACGCCTCGCGCAGTGCGGCCCTCAGGTCGCCGGCGCTGGACTGATCCCCGGGACGCTCGGCTCCTGCCCGCCGGTGCCGCACGAGTCCGGTGGCGCCGTAACCCGCTGCCACTTCCAACTTTTCGGCCGACGACGCGACGGCGGTGACGTTCGCTCCCAGTGCGACCCCGAGCTGCACCGCGGCCAACCCCACGCCCCCGCCCGCACCGAGCACGACGAGCTCGTCCCCGGCCTTCAACCGCGCCATCGAGCGCAGCGTGTGATACGCGGTGCGGTGCGCCACGCCGAACGCGGCCGCGGTGGACGCGTCGACGCCGTCCGGAATGCGGCTCAGGGCCGCCGTCTCCACGACGACGCGTTCGGCGAAGGCGCCGAACATCCCGGTCCCGGTCACCCGGTCACCGATCGCGAAACCCGTTGTCTCGGGGCCGACTTCGTCGATGGTGCCCGCGAACTCACTCCCCGGCACGAACGGTGCGGGGACGCTGACCTGGTAGGAGTTCGCGATCAGCAGCACGTCGGGGAAGTTGACCGCCGCCGACTCCACTCGGACGCCGACCTGGCCGGCCCCCGCGGCCGGTGTCGGATGCTCCTCGACGCGGACCACCTCCGGCGGCCCGTAGTCCGGGCAGACCGCGGCACGCATCGAGCGCCTAACCCCGGTAGTCCGTGGACTCGGCGAGCTCGGCGGCTGACGCCATCAGATCGGTGACGACCGGTCCGAAGGCCAACAGCTTTTCGTCGTTGCCCGCGCGTTGGAAACCCTGTTCCAACACGATCGCCAGCTTCCACTTCGCCAGCACCAGGTAGTAGTCCAGATCGTCGACCTGTCTGCCGGACACCTCGGCGTAGTGCGCGACCACCTGGTCGCGCGTGGGCATTCCACGCATGTCGACATAGCTCATCTCGCCGGACGCACCGTCGTCGCTGGGCCAACTCTGGACCATCCAGCCCAGGTCCAGCTTCGGGTCACCGACCGTGCCCATCTCCCAGTCGACGATCGCCGCCAACTGCGCCGGTGCGCCGTGCTTGTACATGACGTTGGCGAACTGGTAGTCGCCGTGCATCAGGCCGGGGATGAAGTCGAGCGGCTTGTGCGCCTTGAGCCACGCGGTCGCCGCGTCGAGGCCCGTGAGTTCGCGCTTCTTGATGCGCTCCAGGAAACCGATCCAGCGGTCGACCTGACGCTCGTGAAAGCCGTCCGGACGGCCGAGATCGGCCAGTCCCTTCGCCTTCCAGTCCACCTTGGAGAGCAGCGCAATGCCCTCGGCCAGTTGGTAACTCAGCCCAGGTCGGGCGTCGAAGTCACTCTGGAACGGTTCGGCCCACTTCCCGTGTTGGTCCATCGGAGACCAGCCGTCCACGAAGCCCATCAGATAGAACGGTCGTCCGAGCACCGCGGCGTCGTCGCACACCCCGATCGCCTTGGTGTGCGGCACGTCGGTGCCGTCGAGCGCCTCGATGATGCGCCACTCCCGCAGGATGCCCTTGTCGCGGTCAGGCGGAGCGCCGGGCGGTGGCATGCGGATGACGCAACTCGCGTCGCCGCGGACGAGTTCGTAGATGACGTTCTGCGTGCCGCCGGACAGGAAGCGCGCCGTCAACGGTTCCCCCTTGCCCGGCAGCGCCGCACCGTCCATCCACTCGGCAAGGCGCGCGGTGTCGAGCTGCGGTTCGCTCACTGGTTGCCCACCTCGAGCTCGAGGAACTCGGCGAACCTGGCCTTGGCGGCGTCTCGCTTGCGGGGTAGCCATTCCGACGGCCAGACGTCGTCGCTGGCCTTGTAGTCGCGCAGCACCTGCTTGGCCACCGTCGTCTTGTGCACCTCGGTGGGTCCGTCGGCCAGCCCCATCACGGCGGCGCCGGTGACCATGCCCAGGAACGGCATCTCGTTGGTGACGCCGAGCGCGCCGTGCACTTGCATTGCCCGCCAGGCGATGTCGTGCAACACGGTCGGCATGACGACCTTGGCCGTGGCGATGTCCTTGCGGACCTTCTTGTAGTCGTTGTACTTGTCGATCTCCCACGCCGTGTACAGCACGAAGATCCGGAACTGCTTGAGCTGGGCGTACGAATCCGCGATGTAGCCCTGCACGGTCTGCTTGTCGGCGAGCAGGCTGCCTGCCGTCTGACGGCTCAGCACGCGCTCGCACATCATGTCGATCGCCTTCTGCGCCAAGCCGATGGTGCGCATCGCGTGATGGATGCGTCCGCCGCCGAGCCGGGTCTGCGCGATGACGAACGCCTGACCCTCGCCGCCAAGCAGCGCCGAGTTCGGCACGCGCACGTTGTCGTAGTGGATGAGCGCGTGACTGCCCTCGTTGTCGCGTTCGCCGTGCAGTCCGACGTTGCGCACGATGTTCACGCCCGGCGTATCGGTGGGCAGCAGGAACATCGACATGCCCTGATAGGCGCTGACGTCGGGGTTGGTCACCACCATGACGATCAGGAACGAAGCCGTATTGGCGTTGGACGAGAAGTACTTCCAGCCGTTGATCACCCAGTCGTCGCCGTCGCGGGTGGCGCTGGTGGTGAACTGCGTGGGGTCGGCACCGCCCTGTGGCTCGGTCATCGAGTAGCTGGAGAACAGCTCGCCGTCGAGCAGTGGACGCAGGTAGCGCTCCTTCTGCTCGGGTGTGCCGTAGTGCGCGATGATCTCGGCGTTGCCGGTGTCGGGGGCTTGGCAGCCGAAGATGATGGGCGCCCATTGTGACCGGCCGAGGATCTCGTTGAGTAGCGCGAGCTTCAGCTGGCCGTAGCCCTGGCCGCCGAGTTCGGGTCCGAGATGCGTGGCCCACAAGCCCTTTTGGCGCACCTGCTCCTTGAGCGGGTCGACGACCTTCCGTCTCGTCTCGGTGAGCGGGGTGAACTGCAGGTGCGGCCAGATCAGGTCGAGCGGCTCGACCTCCTCGCGCACGAATGCGTCCGCCCAGTCCAGTAGTTCCTGGTACTCAGGGTCGGTCTCGAAGTCCCACATGCGGCCTCCTTGCCGGGTCAGGGGTTGTTTGTGCGGTGTTGGAATCCGTCGATCAGGGTGACGATGTCGGCGGTGACGACTTCGGCGAACGACTTGTCGCCGAACGCGCCTGCCGCCCAGTGCCTGGCGCCCTCGCTGACGAAGGTCGATGCCAGATAGGCGAGGTGCTCGACGTCGATGCCTGCGGCGAGTTTGCCGTCGGCCTTGGCGCGCTCGAACAGTTCGGTGAACATTCCCGCTTCGAGGTCGGCGGGAGCGCCCTCGGTGAGGAGACGGTGCTCGTGCCGGTACCCCTCGAGGATGGTCTGGATGACCAGTTCCTTGGGATTGCGCGCCATTGACTGCTCGAACGTGGTCAGCGCCGCACCGATGACCGTCGACACCTCGTAGGGCTTGCCCAACAGTCCGTGGATGGTGCGGTGCGCAGACATGGTCGACATGACGCCGACCTCGAAGAGCACGTCCTCCTTGCGGGGGAAGTAGAAGTAGAACAAGCGCCTTGGAGACGCCCGCTGCCGTGCAGATGTCTGCGACCGTGGTGGTGGCATAGCCCTTGGTGCGCCACAGCGCCATGGCGGCCTGCACCAACATGCGCTTGGTCTCGTGAGACTTCGCGCGCTGAAACGTCGCCCTTCTCTGACCACGGTCAGCAGCGATCGCATCGGAGGAACCAGGCATATGGGCACCTTAGCTGATTCCGAGTTAGTTGACCAGCGTATAACTAACTCAGTCTTGGCTGAGGTACTGGACGGGCACGTGATCGGTGAGCCAGACGCCGTTCGCGCTGACCAGGAACTCGTGACCGTCGGCTGCCATTCGCGCGGCGTCCACGCGGAGCACGACGGGCACCCCGCGTCGGGCGCCGACGGTCGTCGCCGTATCGATCGTGGTCGACAGGTGCACGTGGTGCCGCTTCATCGGCTTGAGGCCGCTCGCGTATATCGCCGGGAGGAACTTCGAGAGCGTGCCGTGGTAGAGCACGGCGGGCGGCTGCGTCACGGGGAGCTTCAAGTCCACGGGCCTCGAGTGACCCTGGTTGGCGCGGATCAAGGCGCCGGTCTCGTCGAAGGCGAAGCGCTGCTTGTCGCTGGTCGCGACGACCTCGTCGAGCTCTTGGCGGCTAATCAGGAACCCTTGTTCCGCCAAGGCATTCAGCAACTCGTCGACCGGCACCCAGCCGCCATCTCGCAGGGTGATGCCCAGTTGCTCCGGTGCGTGACGCAGGTGCAGCGACAGCTTCTTCGAAAGCTTGGTGAGGTTCATCCCGATGTCATTGAAGCACCCAAGTCCGGCAGAAGTACTCGGTGCTACTTCGCCGTTGTGCGAAAGCTAGCCGGAAGCGACATCCGTGTCGGTCGTGGCCAGACTCTGCGCGCCGGCTCGCCTGGTCAGGTAGTCGATTTGCACATAGATCGCGAAGAGCACGAAGAACGGCAGGATCATGAAGGGCAGGTTCTCGGCGATGAACTTGAACCAGAAGCCAAATGGGCCTTGCCCGATGTCGCTGAATCCCGCCCGCACCTCCGACAGGAAGTACACGCCCGTGCTGCTGACCAGGATCGCGCATCCCGTGAACGCGAGCCACAGACAGCGGATGCGCGATTCGGTCGGGAGGTCCTTGCGGAGCAATCGGGTCCACACGATGAAGAGCGTCGCGCCGGTGGCGACGCCGACGAGTTCGAGACCGAAGATCCAGTTGTTGCCGCTGGTGTAGCGCGAGTCGGTCAGACCCCACTGCCACCACAGCCACTTCCAGCCCGGGTCCGCGGTGGGTGTCCACAGATTGAAGGGATGGCCGATCAGGAAGATGGTTTCGTAACCGAGTTGGCTGCCCGCGGTATACGGCAGATAGATCATCGTCAGTTCCGCCGCGCGCTCCAGCCGAGAACGATGCTCGCCGCGCCCCGTCCAGAAGTACACCAGCGGTAGCAGGATCACCGGCACGCCGAAGGCCAGATTGGCGATGACGTCGACGGTGAAGCTCGGCGGCAGCACGCGCGTGCCGACCCCCACGACGGCCAGCGTGAACGCAAAGCCGGTGAATGCCGTGAGGGCGAGATACGCCCAGCGTCTGTGGATCGCCCAGGGCCGGGCCAGATTCGGCTCGCGAGCTGGCGGGGTCTGCATCACGACATCGGATGTCACTGCGTCATCGCCCCTAGTGGTCGGCAAGCTCAGCGAAACGGCTTCGATGAGGTGCTCTGGAGGATAGGCGATCGGCACCGCATTGTTGGGCGAACGCTCAGCATTGCATCGACGGCCCCATCGGCGACGGAAGGTGGGCCAGCGGTACGCACCGAGAACGGGATTCTCAAAGATCGGTATCGCCACCTCCCGCAATGCCCAGTGAGCAGGGTGGTTACCCCGCTGCCGTCGTTGACGCCGAAGAAGCGCTATGGAAATGTAATACTCAACTATGAGAGGCACATTCTCATCGAACGTGCGTCCAGGAATGGAGTGGTACATGGCGATCGACCCCGCAGGCATCGACTGGTTCCGGGATCCGCGGCTGGTTGAAGACCCCTACCCGTACTTCAACGCGCTGCGCGACAAGTGCCCGGTCGAGCCCGAGGACCACTACGGCGTCACCATGGTGACCGGCTGGGAGGAAGCGGTCTCCGTCTACAACGACGAGAAGACGTTCTCGTCGTGCCTCTCGGTGACGGGCCCGTTCCCAGGGTTCCCCGTGCCGTTGGAGGGTGACGACGTCACCGACCTGATCGAGAAGCACCGCGACGAACTGCCGTTCAGCGATCAGCTGCCCACCTTGGATCCACCCGTTCACACCAACCACCGCTCCCTGATGATGCGGCTCATCACGCCAAAGCGCCTCAAGGAGAACGAGGACGCGATGTGGCAGCTCGCCGACGGGGTGCTCGACACCTTCCTCGCGCCGGGCAAGGGGGAGTTCATCAAGGGTTTCGCCAGCCCGTTCACCCTGCTTGTGATCGCCGACCTGTTGGGCATTCCCCCGGAGGACCGCAACGCCTTCGTCGACGGCATCTCTCAGCACTCCGGTGGCGGAGTCGGCAGCACCAGCAAGGAGTCGCTGTCGCACTCCCCGCTCGAGTTCCTCTACGGCCAGTTCGAGGACTACGTGTCCGACCGCAGGCAGAACCCGCGCGACGACATTCTCACCGGGTTGGCCACCGCGAACTTCCCCGACGGCACCACGCCCAGCCCCGGTGACGTCGCACGCGTCGCCACCAACGTGTTCTCCGCTGGCCAGGAGACCACGGTCCGCCTGCTCGGCACCGCGCTGAAGGTGCTCGGAGATCAGCCCGAGATTCAGAAGATGGTGCGCGAGGACCGCAGCCTGCTACCGAACTTCATCGAGGAGACGCTGCGCTACGAGAGTCCCGTGAAGGGCGACTTCCGGCTGTCCCGTACTCCGGTCACCGTCGGCGACCACGAGTTGGGCGCAGGCACCACGGTGATGGTGCTCAACGGTGCCGCCAACCGCGACCCGCGGCGCTTCGAGGAGCCCAACGAGTTCGATCCGGCGCGCAAGAACGCCCGCCAGCATCTGGCGTTCGGGCGGGGCATCCACAGCTGCCCCGGCGCGCCACTGGCCCGGGCCGAGACCCGCGTCGGTCTGGAGCGGCTGCTGGACCGAACGTCGGACATCCGGATCTCGGAGGAGAAGCACGGTCCGGCGGGACACCGCGACTACCAGTACATTCCGACGTTCATCCTGCGCGGGCTCATCGATCTGCACCTCGAGTTCGACGTCGTCGAGTCAAGCGAGGCCTGATGAAGGTCACCGTCGACGAGGACAAATGCCGCGGCCATGGCATGTGCCTGACGTTCTGCCCCGAAGTCTTCGAGATCACCGACGACGGCTGGGCCGTCGCTAGCCCGGATGAGGTCCCCGCCGAGCTCGACGGCGCCGTCCGCGAGGCCATCGACAACTGTCCCGAACGCGCCATCCATGAAATTGAGTGACATCAAAGGAGATTCAGTGGCAAAGGGTTACGTAATACTGACCGAGGACGTGAAGGATCCGGCCAAGTTCGCCGAGTACGGCAAGCTGGCCGGCCAGACGATGGGCAGCGCGAAAGTGCTGTCGTTCGGCCCCGCGGCCGAGACGATCGAGGGTGAGTGGCACGGCTCTCAAACCGTGCTCCTGGAATTCGACTCCGTCGACGCGGCGAAGGAGTGGTACTACTCCGACGCCTACCAGGAAGCGGCCAAGATCCGCCAGAGCGCCGCGGAGTGCAACGGCGTCATCGTCTCTGGCCTCTGACGTTCCACCCATTGCGCCGAAACCGTCGTCCCGGTCGTTAACTGCGCGAGTTAACGACCGGGACGACGGTTTCGGCGAGGCCCAGGGCGAGGTCTACGGCGAGGCCTAGTTGGGGACCAACGGGCCGATGGGCTTGGTGGTCGTGGCGTGCACCAGTAGCTCGGCGAGCTCGCGGGGCCGTGACAGGAACGGCGAGTGCGACGCGTCGATGGTGAGTTGCTCGACGCCGAGCCTGCGGGCGACCGTGTCGGCCAGCCAGCGTGGCATCGACTGATCCTGCTCGCACACGATGAAGCTGCGTGGCAGGTCGGCCTCCCAGAAGCGTGTCACCGACACCGGTGTCACGGTGGTGTCGCCGAACCGCTCGGGGCCCAGTTGGTCAAACGCCCAGCGCGCCGTCGCCTCGTCGCAGTCGTGGTAGAAGTACTTCCAGGCGCCGTCGAAGTCGGCGAACCACATCGCACCGTCGTCGTCGAACTTCAAGTACCCCAACATCTCTCCGACGTCGCCGTCGAACTCCTCGCCCAAGTCGTCACCCTCGTCCCGCATCGCCATCGCCTCGGGATACGTGCGACCCTCGCGGGGCAGCGCGGCGGCCAGATACACGATGTGGCTCACCAGGTCGGGGCGGGCATCGGCGGCCAGGGTGGCGTCGAATCCGCCGCCGGAATGCCCGACCAACACGTCACCGGGCTGCATCAGCGCGACGATCGCGTCGCGCCGGTTGGCCAGCGTGGACTCCTGATCGACGAGTGCTCCGTGCCCCGGCAGGTCGACGGCGACCCCGTCGTGTCCCAACGCCGCAAGCTCGGCGATGGTGCGCTCCCAGCACCAACTGGCGTGAAAACCGCCGTGTACGAACAGGAATCGCACTAGCTGCGAATCACTTGTCGACGATCGCGATGGCCTGGCGCGGACACTGCCGCACCGCTTCCTTGATCTGCTGCTCGTTCTCTGGCGTCACTTCGTCAGAGAGCACGTGCAGGTAGTCCTGGTCGTCGAGGTCGAAGACCTCCGGGATGATGCCCATACACACCCCGTTGCTCTCGCAGAGGCCGAAGTCGACCTCGATCTTCTGAGTCATTTCATCACCTCAACTTCGAGACTGTTCAACGCAGTACCTTCACCGGCACGTGGTGGTAGCCGGCGACGTTCTGCATGTTGACGCGCTCCAGACCGTCGAAGTCGACTTCGAAGCGGGGCATGAAGTCGAGCAGATGTTCCAACGCGATCGCGCTCTCCATGCGGGCGAGCGCGGCACCGAGGCAGCTGTGGATCCCATAGCCGAGGCCAAGGTTCTGGGCCTGGTTGCGATCGCGGTCGATGTCGAACGTCTCGCCGTCGGCGAACGCACGCGGATCGCGGTTGGCCGCGGCGCCCATCAGGAACACCGGCTTGTTCGCGGGGATGGTGCCGCTGGGTACCTCGACGTCCTTGACGCTATACCGCACGTTGTACTGCACCGGTCCGACGTAGCGCAGCAGTTCCTCGACGGCTGCGGGAATCTTGCTGCGGTCGTCGAGCAGCTTCTGCCACTGCTCGGGATGGCGGGCGAACTCCACCACCGCGCTGCCGACGAGCTTCGTGACGGTCTCCGCACCCGCACCGCCCAAAAGCGTGGTGAAGCCGGTGATCTCGATGTCGTCGAGCTTGCGTAGGTTCCCCTGCTCGTCTGGGATCTCGGCGGCGATGAGCCGGCTGATCATGTCGTCTTGCGGGTTCTTCCTGCGCTCCACCACCAGGCCGTAGTAGTACATGCCCGAGTCGATGTTGGCCTGCATGTTGTCGTCGTCCTGCTCGATCTGACCCGGTTTGCGGTGCAAGCTAGTGTCGATCCAGTGCCGGACCTGCTGGCGGAAGTCCTCGGGCACCCCGGCCATACGCGTGATGACCTCGACGGGGAACGGGCCGGAGAAGTCTTGCACCACGTCGAAGTGATCCGGGTCGACCTTGCCGAGGTAGTACTCGATGAGCTCGACCACGGTTTCCCGCTGTGACTGGATCGCACGCGGCGTGAACGCCTTGTTGAGCAGGCTGCGCATGTGCCGGTGATCGGGGGGGTCCATGAAGATGATCGACTTCTGCGGCACCTCGCCGGAGCGCACCATGCCGAGGTCGCACCCGCGCGCCGACGAGAACGACTCGTGGTCCTTGAACGCCGCGGCCACGTCCTCGTGCCGAGTGAGGGCGTAGAAGTCCTCTTCCTCGTCGTAGTACAGCGGGGCGTCGTCGCGCATCCGCTGGTACACCTCGTAGGGGTTCGCGAAGTACTCGGGCGATACCGGGCTGAATTTGACCTTGGGCGTGGTCATGGACTCCTCTTTCGCGGCGGGCTAGCGTCCGGGGGCGTTACGCGAGACGGTTCATCTGTAACGCTCATAGTATGCCTTACCGGAGGCATGTGAAACGGTGAATCCAGCTCAGTTCATGGCTGAATTCCCGCGTTGACGACGTCGTCGAGCGTGCCGAGTTCGCCACCGAGTTCGGCGGCCGTCGCACGGGCCACCGCGACGTCCTTGCCGATGAACTCGCCAACGCCTGCGATGAACGCGCCGATCGAACCGGCGTTGGCGACCAGGCCAAGGGCGCGGCTGCTCCCGCTGCCGTGCGTAAGGGCGCTGAGCAGCGCGGCTTCCTTGATTCCCAGTCCGCCTGCGAAGCGCACGCCTTCCGCGATCAGCCCGAGCTGTGCGGCGAACATGACGTTGTTGACGAGCTTGACCTTCTGCCCGCTGCCGACCGGGCCGACGTGCAGGATGGGGTCGCCGTAGGCGCTCAGCACGGGCCGCACGCGATCCACCGCGCCGTCGTCGCCGCCCACGAAGAGTGCGATCCGGCCCGCGGCGACGTCGTGCGGCCCGCCGCTAACGGGGGAGTCGACGACCCGCACGTGCGGCGCTTGCGCGGCGATCGTCTCGGCGGTGCGCGGGCTGCCGGTGGTGTGCAGCACCAGCACGGCGCCCGACGGCATCGCCGCGAGCAGGCCGTCGGAGAAGCAGATCTGCTTGACCTGATCGTCGGTGAAGACGCACAACACGACCGCGTCGGCCCCGGCGGTGACGTCGGCGAGTTCGGCGACGGCGGTGGCACCGAGTTCTGCGACCGCTGCTCGGGCTTCCTCCGTGCGGCCGAGGGCGCGCACGTCGTGACCCGCATCGACGAGCCTGCGCACCATCGGAGCACCGATGCGCCCCGCGCCGACGAATCCGACTCTCACCGCGACGCCGAACGTACGGTTGTTGCACACAATTCGCGAGTGGGGCCGTAAACAACCGTACTTTCGGGGAGTTCGGGCGCGACGCTCAACGGGTCGCTCATCACCGCGGGTGGTCCATCGAAGCCAGCGCGGTGTCCGCCGCGGTGAACACCGAACCCTCAGGCGCCGAGGCATGTTCGGCCAGGCTCGCGGCGTGCCGCACGTCCTTCTGGAGCAGCCCGCCCGCGATGGGAGCGAGCCCTTCGAGGCTTCCGCCGAACATCGTGATGCTGGAAATCGCCTTGCTGGTGGCGGATCCGCGGTTGAGCACCTGGCAGAGCCGGTCGCGCGGAATGCCTAGCGCGTCGCCCAACTCGAGCGTGCTCATCGCGCTGCCCAAGTTGGCGGTGAACTGCAGGTTGTTGAGGATCTTGGCGACCTGACCGGCGCCCAGCGCGCCGAGGTGGACGACGGCGTCGGAGTACGTCGCGAACACCGGACGGCACTTCTCGACGTCGGCCTCTTCGCCGCCGACCATCACCATCAGCGTGCCCTGCTCGACCGCAGGGGCTCCGCCGCTGACTGGTGCGTCGATCACCGAAACACCTTGCTTGCCAGCTAGTTCCGCGATCTCGCGGCAGGTGTCGGGATGGACGGTGCTGTGGATGGCGATGATCCCGCCGGGGGCCAGCCCCGCCAGCACCCCGGTGTCGCCCTCGAGCACCTGCTTCACGTCGGCGTCGCCGACGACGCAGAGGCACACCAGATCGCTGGCCGCGGCCAGTTCGGCGGGAGTGGCGGCCACCTTGGCCGCGGTGTCAGCGTACGGCTCCACCGAGGCGGCCCGACGCGCCCACAGCGTGAGGTCGTAACCGCCCTCGACGATCCGGCGCGCCATTGGTCCGCCCTGGCTGCCCAATCCGATGAATCCGACTCGCATCAACCCGCCTCCGCTTTCGTGTTCTCCTGTGCGTTGCGCTCTTCGGCGCCGAAGCATTCCTCGACGAACGACAACACCCGTCGGTGGTACTCGTCGGCAGTGAGGCCGACGCTGAGATTGTGTCCGCTGTCGGCCATTTCGTTGACCACGAACCGCGGTGACGCCGTGAACAACGCGCCGATGGACGCGAGTGCGTCGGGCCCCGATTCCCAGACGCGCTCGTGGTCACCCGCACTGAACTCGACGGGCACGCGCACCCGTGCTGCGACATCGGGGAAGTCGTGCCGCGCCCAGGTCGCCGTGACGTTGGCTTCGTACGCCACGCCGGGCGCCGACAGGCCGCCGGTGAGCACCTCGGGCGGATATAGCTCGGTGGGTTGCCAGAGCAGGTCTCGCAATCCGGCCGGTCGCGACGTGACGCTGGCTTGGCTGATGACGGCCTTGGCCTCCGGGTGGTAGCGCAACCCGGTGCCCGCCAACTCGACGCCCAACAGGTCGGCGCTGCGGTCGCTGACCGCCATCCGCAGCGCCAGCTCGCACCCGGCCGAGTGTGCGACCAGAAAGTGCCCGGCGCCGCGCGAACCGTCGGCGAGGATCTTGTCAACCGCGCCGTATGCGAGCGCCACCCGCCGGTCGCGATCCGCCAGCTCGTCCTGGTACAGCGCCGAGGCACCGTAACCGGGCCGGTCGAGCGCAATCGCAGTGAACCCGTGCGTTGCGGCCAAGCGCAGCAACGACAATCGCGGGTGGCCCGGACAGTCGAAGTATGCCGACGACGTCGCGCCGCCGTGCACGGCCACGATGACTGCGCGCGGTTCCGCTGGCCCGGCCACCAACGCAGACATCGGCACGCCGTCGACCATGACGACGCGGGGGCGTGGGTCCGCGGTGGTCACCTGGCTCCTGCCGGCGCGGTGGTCACGCGTCGGACCTGAGCAGCATCACGCCGCTGGGAGTCAGGCCGCCGCTGCTGGTGACCGCGACCCGGGCACCCTCGACCTGGCGTTCCCCTGCCTCGCCGCGCAACTGGGTGACCGCCTCGTGGATCAGGCCCATGCCGTGGGTGCGGCCATGCGACAGCTGACCGCCGTGGGTGTTCAACGGGATGACGCCGTCGCGCGCGATGTTCTTGCCGCCGTCGAGGAAGTCCTTGGCCTCGCCGATGCCGCAGAACCCCAGGCCCTCGAGCCACGACAGACAGTTGAAGGTGAAGCCGTCGTAGAGTTCGGCGACGTGGACGTCGCTGGGCCGCAAGGATGTTCGCGACCACATGTGGGCACTCTGGCCGAGCACCTGCGGCTCGTGGGTGAGCGTGGTCTGATCCCAGTCGAGCCGTTCGATGATCTGCGTGCCCACCGCCTCGAAGAGGATGGGTGGCTTGGCCAGGTCGCGCGCGACGTCGACGGACGACACGATGACGGCGACGGCGCCATCACACGGCACGTCGCAGTCGTACAGGCCGAACGGCGTGGTGATCAGGCGGGCAGACAGGTAGTCGTCCATGCTCATCGGATCGCGGTAGATGGCCGTCGGATTGAGTGCGGCGTTGGCCCGCTGGTTCAGCGCGATCCAACCGAGCGTCTCACGGGTGGTGCCGAAGCGGTCGAAGTGCCGACTGGCGTTCTGCGCCAACACGTGTGCTGCGGACGTCGCTCCGAAGGGGTGCTGGTAACTGGAGGTGCGGGCGCCCATCGGAGGGGCCATCTTGCCCTCCTTCATCAGCTGTTGGAACGTCGCCTCCCACAGCGTCCGGAAGCACAGCACATGACGAGCCATCCCGGTCGCGACCGCCATCATCGCCGCGATCACCGAGCCGCCGGGACCGAAGGTGTCCATGCCGCCGTTGATCCACGTCGGTCGCAATCCGAGTGCGCCTTCCAGCGCGCTGACCCCCCCTTCGCCCATGCCCGCCATGTCGAGGCCGGGATACGTGGACAGGCCATCGATGTCGTCGAACGTCAAACCGGCGTCGGCAATGGCCTTCTCGCACGCCTCGATCGTCAGGGACAGTGGGGGGACCATCTGCCTGCGGCCGATCTTCGACATGCCGATGCCGGTGATCGCCGAGTGGTCTTCGAACTTCTCCTTGGTGAGCATCGGCCGGACGTACTTGCCGAACTGCTCCGGCGGGATCAGGTCCTCCGGCATCGCGGTGGGAGTGCTCTTGTCGGCGGCCGGCTTGAACAGCGGCAGCCAGACGTCGTCGATCTGCTGGAACGCAACCTCGACGGGTTGGCCCAGCGCGAGGTCGTCGGGGTCGCAATCGATGATGTTGGTGGTCAAGCGGACTCGCGGATCCTCCGCGATGGCGACCTCGGCCACCACGTACGGCGGGGGCAGGTCGGGGAAGCCGAAGCGGTGGTTGACCGTGAGTCCCGCGAGCGTGGCCTTGCCCGAGACGATGCGCACGCCCATCTTCGTTTCGCGGCAGTACCGGCAAATTGGGGCGGGCGGATGAATCAGCGCCTGACAGCTCAGGCACTCCTGAATCCGCAACTGGCCGTCAGCCCCCGAGGTCCAGAAGAACTCGTTCTGCGCGGTGAGTTGGGGGAGTGGTCTGGTCAACGGACGAATCCCGAGATCGCCTGGCTGTCCCCGGCCCCGAGGTTCGGCTCGGAGGAATCCTCGGCGTTGATAGCCGGTGACCGCGCGCCGAGTGGACCGTGCTCGCCGTACTCGATTATCGCGTGCACCGGGCAGTCCAGTAGCGCGCGCATGACCGCGTCGTGGTCGACTTCGGGCACGGTGCCGTCGCCCGTCAACGAGGCATAGCCCCAGTCGTCGAGTGAGAAGTACCCGGGGGCGTGTTTGGCGCAGATGCCGAAGCCGTCGCACAGCGTGCGGTCCAACCGAATCTTCATGGGGCCGTTCACGATGCCGCCTCCACCTCGTAGGGCCGCAACGTGCTGAACGCACTGGTGCGGCACGAGTCGCACGCCCCGGCCAGGTGGCTGGCGACCAATTCCGGGTACTGCTTGAGCAGGCTCGATGCGATGTTCGTTGCGGCGTCGAGGGTGGCGCAGGCCCCACGCCCGCGGAGCACCACCGACCACCGTTCCAGTCGCGCAAGGTCCTCCTCGGTGGCCACCCCGTCGCGCAGCGCCGACGTGACCGCCGACATGGCCGCGGTGCCGTTGAAGCAGGATCCGCACTGGCTGGCATTCTCGCGGTCGAAGTAGGCCATGACTGCTGCGGCGACGGCGACGGGGCAGTCCTCGGTCAGGATGGCGACGGCCCCGCACCCGAGGCCGCTGCCCAGCCCACGCATGGTCTCGTGGTCGAGCGTGGCGTCCAACACGGCGCGGTTCACCAGCCCGGCGAAGTATCCGCCCATCAGGACACCCTGCACCTGCTCGGGCGAAACTCCGTGCAGCGCAAGGAGGTCGGTGACCGGCACGCCGTGCGGCAGTTCGTAGAGAGCGGCGGGCCTACCGGCGCCCGTCACCGTGGCCAGGAATGTTCCAGGCGATGCGTCGGTGCCGACGGCGCGGTACTCCTCGCCGCCGTGGCGGAGGATGAACGGCAGGTTGGCCAGCGTCTCGACGTTGCTCACGAGTGTCGGTTGGCCGTCCACTCCCTGCTGGAACGGCCGGGGGGGCTTGTCGGTGGGCTTCGGTGGTCCACCGTTGACGGCGCGGACGGCGGCGGTCTCCTCGCCGGCGACGTAACCGGCATCCACGGTCACGACGCCGATCGAGAGGTCGAGGTCGGCAGCCGCCAACGCGGCGTCCAAGGCTTGGGCCGCAAGGGGATCGGACACGTAGACCACGGCTCGCTGCGCGCCGACGACGCGAGCGGCCAGCCGCACTCCGTCGAGCACCAGGTGCGGACGGTTGCGGAGCAGCCACTTGTCCTTGACCGAGGCGGGCTCGCCCTCCTCACCGTTGGCCAGTACGACGGGGTGTGCGCCGGCACGTCCGGCGTCGCGCACGGTGCGCAGCTTGACGGCGAGCGGGAACGCTGCACCACCGCGGCCCTGCAGTCCGCTGCGCTCGACCTCGTCGAGCAGTCGGTCGGGCTCGTCGAGCGCTTGATATCCGGCATACTCGGCATAGTCCTCGACGCCAGGCGTCAACCGCAGCAGCCGCGGCGTGGTCCCTGGCCAGGCGGCGACGACCGGCGCGTCGGCCGGTGTGATCGCAGAGTTCATGACTCCTCGCGCGAGCGCTCGTCGGTGTTCAATTTCTCCTCGCGCAAGCGCTCGTCGGTGGCGTTCATGATGGTCCCTTCCTACCCGCAGATAGGCTGGCGGGCATGAGAACTGCGGTGGTACGGGTGGACGTCGATCCGGCGGCGAGGCTCACGGCTGCGCAGTTAAAGGACGGCATGGCGGCCCTCGTCCGGTTGGCAGGCGCGGCGGGCGCCGACGTCATCGAGGCCGAACTTGCTGCGTTGCCCGCAGGCCGGCGACAGGTCGAGGTGCTCATCGCCGGCGATGACCCCGACGAGTCGGGGCGCACCGCAGTCGAGTTGTGCACCAACGCGTTCGGCGCCTTCGGCGTCACGCCGACGGCCGGCGTGCTCACGTATGTCAGCCGGGGCACCGATGACGATGCGTACGGGGTGCTGGCCGGGTTGGGTCTGCACGGCGAGATCGAACGGATTCCCGGCGACGAGGGCTGGGACGTCATCCGCGTCACGCTGCGCAAGGCCGACCTGGAGCGGGTGCCGGAGAGCCGGGTGCACACTGCGCTGGAGGCCTCGCTCAACTGCGAGGTCCACATTCACACTCGCTAGACGTTCTTCGCGCCAGCGTTCATCACCAGCCGAGCTCATGGTCATTTCTCGAGGAAGTCCAGGATCGCGGGCGCGGCCTGAACCCACGTGTCGAACAGGCAGAACTTCTTTCCTCCACTTGCGGCGAACTTCTCGCCCGCACGCTCCCAGGCGTCCTCCGGCCACGGCGGGTCGATGAGCTTGGAGCCTTTGATCAAGCAGCTCACTTCGAGCGACGTGCGCTTGGGGTGGTCCCAGTCGTTCTCGCCACCGCGGATGATCAGCGTCGGAACCTTGATGTTGTCGAACATCTCGTCCTCGACGCCCGGAATGGTCTGGCCCGGCTTGGACACGAAGGCGTTCAGCCAGCGCAGCATGACCTTGAGGAACTCGTCGCTGTCGAGCGCGCGGATCCGCGTCTCGTTGTCGGGGTTCTCGGCGATGCGTTCCTTCCACTCAGCCACGTGCAGAAGGCCGTTGATGCCCATGCCTCGTACGGCAAGGATGCTCGGCACGATGTAGTGCCCGCCGAGCACGAATGAGCCATAGACCCCGCCGACGATGTTCCACACCACCAGCTTCGTGACCAGTTCGGGATAGAGCATGGTGGTCAGCATCGAGTCTCGGGCTCCACCGGAGCCGCCCGCGATGATGCACGGGCCGATGTCGAGCTTCGTGATCAGCTGCTGCAACGTCTCGGCGCGCATGTGGGATTCACTGCGGCCGTAGAACTGCACATCCGACTTGCCGCAGTTCGGTCGGTCCCATAGCAGGACGCGATAGCCACCCTTGGCCAGCGCCAGCGCCAACGGCCGCAATCCGGGAATGTCCTTGCTGAACCGGCCGCCCGGCGTCAGGACGATGTAATCGCCTGTCTTACCGATGATCTCGTAGACGACGTTGCCGCCGTTGATCTCGATCTTCTTCGATCGTGCAGGAGGCAACTCGATTGATCCTTCGTCAGGCCGTCACGAGCACGTCGTTGCCGACGACCCGGACGGGATAGGTGCGGATGCTCCACTCCGGCTTGACCGCCGTGGTGCCCGTGGCGAGCTCGAAACCCCATTGGTGCCAGGGACAGAAGATGAACTCCATGTCTCGCACCATCACGGCATCACCGGGCACGCTGTCGTCGACGACGTTGCGGCCGCGGGCGCGGCCTGCGCACAACGGCCCGCCCTCGTGCGGGCAGTAGTTCGCGATGGCGTAGAACGTGCCGTTGACGTTGTAGACCCCGACGCCATGGCGTCCGATGGGCACCAATTTGTGTGTCCCGGGCGGGATCTCGTCCACCGTGGCCACCACGTGTTCTCGCCCCTGCGCCAGCCGGGGCGTCTTGTCCTTCTCCATGTGTTAGAAGACCCGGACCTGACCCTCGAGCGCCGGCACGGTGTCCGGAAGGTGCCTGTAGGTGGCGAGCCCATTGCGGAACATGACGTTTTCTCGGGCGTGCTCGGGCAGGTGCTTGACGAGCCAGCGGGGATCGTCGAACGTCCAGTGCGGGTAGTCCGAGGAGTACAACAGGATCTTGTCGCACTCCATCCATTCGAACGCGCGGGACAGTTCGGTCTTGTCCTCGGGATAGTCCAGCGGCTGGGTAGTGAACTTGATGTGGTCCTTGATGATCTCCGAAGGTTTGCGCGTGATCTCCATCCACTTCTTGCGCTTCTCGTAGATGGCGTCCATCCGCCACATCAGCGGCAGAATCCACGTGAACGCATGCTCGACGAACACGATCTTCAGGGTGGGGTGCCGGTTGAAGGTGCCGTCGAAGACGAGGCTCATCACCTGGTTCGCGGCGAGCAGCGAGTAGGTGACCATGAAGTCGTGGTTGTAGCTGGGCAGGCCGACCGGAGGGAACGGCAGTTCGTCGAAGTGGCCGCGGGACAGATGGCAGCTCACAGGGATGTCGTGTTTGGTCGCGGCCGCCCAGATCGGGTCGTACTTCGGGTCGCCCCATGACGGGCGGGGCTCGGCCTTGATCAGGACCTGCGACATGTACTCGTGCTCGGCCCACTCCTCGATCTCGCGGGCGGCAGTCTCCGGCTCCTCGATGTTCGCGCAGACCGACCCGCGCCACCGTTGGTGCCAGTTGTTGTGACTGTCGAGCCAGTGGTTGGCCTGCCAGTGGTTCAACGCCGTGCACATCGCGGAGTTGGCCTCGGGGACGCGGCCGGGATATGCCGCGGGTTCGAGGATCGCGAGGTCCGCGCCGGCCTCCATGATCAACTGCTTGAACGCGAGATCCGGGTCGCTGCCTGCGAACTCGCCGTCGGACGGGAAAGTGTCGACGCGCATGGCGTAGGAGTGTGCGTAGTCGGGAGCGTCGTAGTAGATCTGGTCACCGACGGGGTGGGTTCCGAAGAGCTTGCGGTGCTGTTCCGGTATGTACTGACCCAGTTCACCCCGACGGGGGGTCGGGTGGACGTCGGAGTCGACGCACCGCACGGCGATGCGCTCGGCCGCGGGCACCCGTGGATTGGTGGACGTGCTGGTCATCGTCATGACTGTGCTCCCTCGCTACCTCTACTGTGCGGCCACGGGGGCCGGAATGTCTATGCCGTACAGCTCGGCGGCGTTGCGCCAGCACAACTTCTCCCGCTGTTCGACGCTGTAGCTACTCGGGACCAGCAGGTCGCCGCAGTTCCAGTGGGGATAGCTGGAACCGAACATCGTCATGTCGTCCTTGCCGGTGAAGCCGGCCCACTCGCCTGCGAAGTCGACATCCCCAGGCCCGTCGAGGCTGCCCTGTACGAAGTGGACGTGGCCCGGCAGGTAGTCGCTCGGCATCTTCGGCGCCCACGGTGTCTGCTCGAGATGGGGCCTGCCGAAGCAGTCCATTCGCCAGATGAACGGAGTCAAGAGGTCTGCGGCGCCGTCCGCCCAGACGAACTTCAGCTCGGGCATCCGTTCGAATACGCCCTCCGCGATCATGTTCATCAAGTGGTACAGGTAGTTCAGCGACATGAAGGACAGATACTGCTCGTAGGTCCGGGTGTTGCCGGACGGCGTCGGCGGAAAGGCGACCCCCGACCCAACCTCGATGTGCACTGCCACGGGGAGCTTGGCCGCGACGGCGGCCTCCCACAGCGGCCAGAACTGCGGCTTGCCATACAGCTCGCGAGACTGCAGCGGAATGCCGAGTCTGTACGACCCGCGGGTGTCCGGAGTACTTGTCGATCTCGCGCAGTGCGCCGGCGATGTCGTCCGGGTTGACTCTGATGGTGCCGCGGAAGCGATCGCCATACTCCGCGTCCTCGAGCCAGCGGTTCACCATCATCTCGTTGTGGGCGGAGGCGATCGCGGTGCCCAGATGGCGGTCCGGCATGATGCCTCGGGTCATCGGGTGCAGGATCGCCACGTCCACGCCGCGCTTCGTGAACAGTTCTTCGCCGACGAGGGCTGGGTCCGACCCGGGGTACTGCCGGTCCGGGCCCTTGCTGCCCGCGACATATTCGCCGCCGGGTGCGCCGTACCAGTCCATCTCGTAGTCGGGGAAGCCACGGCTGCGGAAGGGCTCGCGCATGAAGTTCTCGCGGAGATCCTTGTTCGACTGGGAGAAGATGTGCACGCTGGCGTCGATGACGGGCGTCGTGAAGACGTCGCCCGCACCGTCACGCAGTTCTTTCACCGAGATCCGTCCTTACGCTCATCCGGTCGGCGGCGCCGCCGGAACCGTCCCCAGTGTAGATCCAAGTTCTTCATTCGCAAGAATTCTGTTCTCCAAGCGGTGCGCTTACGTCGGTGCTGGTGAGAGTGTCTGCTGGTCAATCGCCTAGCTCTCGAACCGCCAAAGTACCGGGTCGTTCCAAGAGAATGAACACACCGCTTGTGAGAATGATATTCTCCCAGAGGACGTACGGGGTTACAGGAGGCGGTCGGGTGCTACTCGAGTTCGATGCTGATCAGCGGTTATGGCAGGACACGGTGCGCGATGCCGTCGGCAAGCACTGCCCGGCGACGCTGGTGCGCAGCGTCGCCGAGGACGGCGCCGACCCCCTTCCGCTGTGGAAGGTCTATGCCGATGCAGGCTGGACCGAACTGACCGATCCCGAGAACGCCGTCGAGCTGGCCATAGTGCTCGAGGAGCTCGGACGCGCCACCGATCCCACCCCGTACCTGGCCACCCTGACCCAGTTCGCGCCGCTCGTGGGCGAACGCTTCGATCCGCTGCGCTCGGGGGCCGCCGTGTACGGCGGTGTCAGCGCCATCCGCGACGCCGAGGGCTGGGTGCTGACGGGTACGGACCGCTTCGTGCTCGACGGCGACCGCGCGGAGCGGCTCGCCGTCGTCACCGCGGCAGGCGTCTTCCTCGTCGACGCCGACGACGTGACCTCGCGGCGCGTCGACGTCTTCGATCCCGTGCTGCACGTCGCCGAGGTCTCGCTCGTCGGCGTCCACGTCGCCGACACCGAACGACTGCCCGTCGATGCCGAGCGCGCCCGCCACGTCGCCCTCATGGGCATGTCGATCACCATGGTCGGCGCATGCCAGCGCATCCTCGACCTGGCGCTCGACCACGCCAAGAGCCGCCAGCAGTTCGGCGTGCCGATCGGGTCCTTCCAAGCCATTCAGCACAAGGCCGCCGACATGCACGTCGCGATCGAGCGGGCCCGCGCGCTGTCCTACTTCGCTGCGCTCACGATCGCCGCCGACGACCCGCGGCGGCGCATCGCGGCGGCCATGGCCAAGGCCTCCGCGGGGGAGTGCCAGGCCCTGGTGTTCCGGCACGGCCTCCAGACGTTCGGTGCCATGGGGTTCACCTGGGAGAACGATCTTCAATTCGCGCTGAAGCGGGCCAAGGCCGGCGAACTGTTGCTGGGCGGCGCCGCCGAACATCGCGCCATGATCGCGGAGGAATTCAATGCAGCTGACCTTTGATTCCGACGTCGAGCAGTTCCGTGCGGAGTTCTCCGCGTTCCTCGACGAGCACCTTCCCTCGCCGGCCGAGACGCTCGAGCGTCCCCGCTCGGTGTCGCACATGCCGCAGTGGGCGCGCGACTGGCAGCGGCTGCTGTTCGACAACGGCTGGCTGCTGCCCGCCCAGCCGCCGGAGTTCGGCGGCCGCAACGCCACCGTGCTGCAGACGTACGTGCATCTCGAGGAGCTGTGCAAGCGCCGGATCTACCACAGCTTCAATCCGCAGGGCGTCAACATCATCGCTGCTTCGCTGCTGACGTTCGGCACCGACGAACAGAAGCAGCGCTGGGCCGTGCCGGTGCTCAAGGGCGAGCTCACGGCGTCGCTCGGCATGAGCGAGCCGAGCGCGGGCTCGGATCTCGCGTCGCTGCGTACGCGGGCCGTGCGCGACGGCGACGACTTCGTCGTCAACGGTCAGAAGGTGTGGACGTCGGGCGCTCACGACGCCGACTATCTGCTGACCTTCGTCCGCACCGATCCCGACGCGCCCAAGCACAAGGGCATCAGCGTGCTGATCATCCCGACGGACATCCCGGGCGTGGTGCGCCGCCCGTTCGCCGACCTCTGCGGCGAGGAGAACAAGGACTTCAACGAGGTCTTCTTCACCGACGTGCGGGTGCCTGCCGAGAACCTCGTCGGCCCGCTCAACGGCGGCTGGGGCGTGGCCAACGGTTCGCTCGGGCACGAACGGACCATGATGTGGCTCGGCTTCGCCGACCGCATCGCCAACTCCATCGCCGATACCCGACCGAGCAATGCGCTCGAACGCGACCAGTTGGCCAGCACGATCATGGACTACCAGGCGCTGCGCCTGCTCGGCTCGGTCGGGCTGGCCAAGGCGGCCCGGGGGGAGGTCGACGTCGCCTCGGTATCGGTGCCGAAGCTGTTCGGTGCGGAGGCCGAGATGCGTGCGACGGACCTGGCGCTGAACTCAGCGGGCATCGACGGGTTGATCCATCCGTCGACGACCGGCCCGTACGCGCACATGAACCTCGACCACTACTTCGCCAGCTGGTTCGAGCGGTACGCCCGCAGCTTCTCGGGCACCATCGCGGGCGGTACGTCGGAGATCCAGCGCAACATCATCGCGCAGCAGGTGTTGGGGTTGCCCCGGCCGCGATAGCGCCTAAGAGGAGCCCGAAGTGAGCAATTCGCTTATGCGCGAATGGTTTCGCTGCTCGGGATTTGCGGATCAACCAATGACGCGCATACGTGCGCGATATACCTGGCAAATGGGGGCGTCGACGTACGTGGGTCGGGTTGGGGGATTGGCGGTCGCATTCGGACTCGGGACTGCCGTCATCCTCGGAGGCGGTTGCGGCATCGCGGCGGCCGACGAGACCGGGCCCGACGGTGGCTCCTCGGCGAGCAGCGTCCCGGCGTCGTCCACGGGTGCGGCGAAGGATGCGAACCCGGCCAAGCGCCCGACCGCGACCGACGGCACCGACACGTCGTCGACCGCTGGCGGCAGCACGTCGTCGCCGACTGAGCACCCCGCGAAGACGGCGAAGCCGACGACGTCGGATGGGCAGGGTTCGTCGAATGGCTCCCGCGACGACGCCGAAGGCGCAGAAGCCGATCCATCGCGCGGCGGTGTGGCGAATCCCGCCGAAGGGACACCCGACGAGTCGTCCGACGCCGCTGCCGGTTTCGGCGACAGCGAGCCGAAAACATCCAAGAGCGAGCATGTTTCGGCTGCACCCAAGATCTCCGCCGAACGCGACGCGTACAAGCGGTCGGCTCCACCGACGACATCGCCGGGAAGCCTCGATGCCGGCGACACGGGCGCGAAAAACGACGCGGAGCGCGGCGTCGCGAAGCCGCAGACGTCTGACGACACGATCGTGGCGACCCTGGCCACGGCCGAGCCGACTGCCGCCGACCCGGCGGTCGTGGCACCTGCCGCCCCAGCGTCAGCCCCGACGAACGTCGTGGAGGTGGTTGCGACCGCGGTGTCGACCTTCGTCGGCTCGCTACTCACCCCGCTCGCGGCAGGCACCACGCCGGAAACGCCTGCCACGCAACCACAGCTGTGGACGCTGCTGGCGTTCGCGCGACGTGAGTTGGAGACTGCCTTCGCGCCACCATCCTCGGCCCAAGGGCGAGTGGGCGACGTGACCGTCGGCGAAGCGCTGACCGGCGCGGCCCCGGAGGCCGCGCAGGCGCAGCTCGCGGCCGCCGCTCAGGTCACCCCCGTCGCGAACTCGCTCACCTACACCGCCCCGCCGAACATCATCGACCAGTTCACCGTCTTGGGCCTGCGCGTCCTGCGCGTGGTGTCCAGCGTCATCGGGGTGGACCTCTTTGCTCAGATCAACAAGCTGCTGATAACCAACAGCCCGCCCTTCTTCCTCACGTTCGGGTTGAACGCCCACCAGACGGAGGTCGAACTCACCGACGGCACCACGTGGAAGGTGTGGGAGTTCCAGCCACCCGAACCCACGGACAAGACCGTGATCGCCATTCACGGAAGCGGATTCATCTACGAACCCAACCTGATGCAGTGGTACGACTACACCAGCATGGCGCGCGACACCGGCGCGACCGTCGTCGTCCCGCTCTATCCGCTCGCGACCACGGAGGCCGGCTCGGCACTGAATGTGGTGCCCGACATGGCCGACTTCATCTCAGGCCAAATCGAGCAGCACGGCGCCGACGACGTCAGCGTCTACGGCGACTCGGCAGGCAGCATCATCGCGATCGCCGCAGTCCGGCAACTGGTGATCGCAGGAAGTTTGGTGCCGTCCAGCATGGTGCTGCTCTCGCTGACACCCGACGGGTCACTGTCGAATCCGGACATCGAGAACACCGACGACCCGGTCGTCGACGTCGACAATCTGGGGGACTACGCCACGTCTCACTGGGGCGACGGCCTCGACGATCCCGGAAAGGACCCGCGCTACAACGCGCTCTCGTTCGAGACGCTCGTCGGACTTCCGCCGACCACGATCTATGTCGGCTCAACCGAATTCGTGCTGCCCGACACCCTGCTGCTCTACCAGAAGGCGGTCGAAGAAGGGGCGCCGATTTCGGTGGTGGTCGGCCAGGGCCAGATCCACGACTGGGCGCTCGGCGGCCTCCCGATCAACTCTGCGGCGCCCGGAGTGCGACGCGACGTCTACCGACAGCTCGGCCTGGTTTAACGGTTTGGGCGCGCTTAACCGCGGTCAGCGCGGCTAAGCGCGCCGAAATCGCAATTCACGCCGGCCTGCTCACGTGTGCGCCCGCATTGCCGGGCAGGCGGAACGACTCGACGAGCGTCACCGCCATCAGTGCGCCGAGCAACAGGTAGGTCAGCGAGTACGACCCGATCAGGCTCAGCACCAACGCGGCGACGGCGATGCCGAGCCCCGACGCGAGTTCCTGCACTGACGCGTTGAGCGTGTTGGCGTGGGTGAGCTCTTCGCCATCGACGTCGGCGAAGGCCAGGCTGTTGTAGGCGGTGAAGCCGATCGAGCGCAGCGCGCCGCTGACATAGAGCACGACGACGATGACGGCGACGGGCAGGCCCGGATGCAGCGTGGCGAGCAGCGCGAAGCACCCGATGGACGCGATGCCGTTGGCGAGCAGCACACTGCGTATTCCGAACCGACGCATCAGCGGTGTCGTCACCGGCTTGATGGTGAGGTTGCCGACGAACAGCGCGGCGACCACGACTCCGGCCGCGAATGGGGTCCAGCCGAATTCGAGTTGGAGCTGCAGCGGCAACAGGAAGGGCACCGCGACGATCACCGCGCGGTACAGCGATCCCGCCGACACGGTGATCCGCAGGGTCTGCACGCGCAGCACCCTCAGCTGCACCAGCGGGTGAGGCGTGCGCAGCAGGTGGAACACCGACCAAACGCACAGGAGCGCGGCGAACGCGGCACCGACGACGACCCAGAGCCAGACGGTGCCGTGCAGCCGGATGTGCTCCAGCGTGATCAACGCGGCGGCGATGCCGAGTCCCATCGCCAGCAGGCCCCGCCAGTCCAGCGGCCGGGCATTCGGGGTGGGGCCACCCTGGATCAGCTTGAGTGCCAACAGGAATCCGACGATGCCGATCGGAATGTTGATGAGGAAGATCCACCGCCACGATCCAACCGTGACGATCGCCCCGCCCAGGGTGACGGCGAGAATGGGTGCGGCCAGCGCCGGCCACGTGAGCATCGCGATGGCGCGCACCAGATCGGACTTGTCGGAGTAGCGCAGCACCGCCAGCCTGCCGACGGGCACCATCATCGCGCCGCCGACGCCCTGCAGCACGCGCATGGCGACCAGCATCGGCAGCGACGCACTCGCCGCGCACCCGATGGAGGCGATGGTGAACACGGCGATCGCGGTGATGAACACCCGGCGGATGCCGAAGCGGTCTGCCATCCACCCGGTGGCGGGAATCAGCACCGCGACGGTGACCAGGTAGGCCGAGATCGCCACGTTGACGTCGACCGCCTGAACTCCGAGCGAGTCGGCGATCAGCGGGATCGCAGGCGCGATGATCGTCGCGTCGAGGATCTCCATGAAGAACGCGCCGGCCACCAGAAGGGCCATCCCCCTGGGGAACGAACGGGAGCTCTCAGTGGCGGACACCGTCGTCAAGGTAGTGCCCCGGAGGCGGTCCGTGGAGCTTGACCCTCGCGTGCATGGCGTCGTGCGCGAAATCCGGGTTCGAGCGAGCGGTCTCTCAGACACGCACGCATCGCGGAGGAATGGGCGCCCTAGTCGATGACGACGGCGTCCTTGTGTTCGGTGATGGGCCGGGCCGGCTGCTGCTCGTCGCAGATCCGCTGCAGGTTCTCGAGCGTCTCGTCGAGGCCGGGGCCGAGTGCGCTTGCCCGGCGTGAACGTCGCGGGCAGGTGCTTCATGCCCTGGATGACGCCGATGGTCTCGTAGTGCTCGGTGCCCTCGGGATCGCAGACGTAGTCGGGCATCCGGTCGAGCACGGCGGTCAGCATCGACTTGAACACGGTGCGCGCCACGTTGGAGCCGACGCAGCGGTGCACGCCGATGCCGAAGCTGAAGTGCCGGTTGCCCTTCCGGTCCATGATGAGCTCGTTCGGGTCCTCGAACACCGACGGATCGCGATTGGCCATGGCCCAGGAGAGCCACAGCCGCTCGCCCTCCTTGAACCTGTGGCCCTCGACCTCGACGTCCTGCGGAGAACGGTCCGCCCGTCACCCGGTGCCGGGGTGTAGAAGCGCAGGAACTCCTCGGTCGCCGGGTTCAGCAGGGTGTCGCGTTCGCGGCTGAGCAGTTCCCGCTGGTCCGGGTGCTCCGACAGCCATTCCAGCGAGTGCGCGGTGAGCGCGGTGGTGGTGTCGAAGCCGCCGCCGATGATCAATCCGAGGTTGCCCAGGATCTCCAGGTCGGGGGCGGGCTCACCGTCGATGCGCAGCTGCAGCAGCGCGTTGATCATGCCCGGCCGCGGGTTCTCGCGCAGCTCCATCATCGTGGTGATCATGTCGATGCCCATCTGCCGGTTCATCTCGGCGACGCGCGGGGCATCGGGCGAGTGTTCGGGCGTGGACACCGAGAGGTGCGCGGGCTCGCTGTAGACCGGCCACTTGTTCAGCTCGATGCCCATCATCGCCAGCGTGAGCACCGCGGGCACGATGTTGGCCAGGTCGTCGACGAAGTCGATGCGGCCCGATTCGATCTTCTCGTCGAGCGCCGCGCGCACGATCTCGTCGACGAAGGGCTGCCACCGCTTGATGGCGGCGGGGGACAGGTACGGGTTCAGCGCACCGCGGTAGGTGCTGTGCTCGGGCTCGTCCATCTCGAGGATGCCGCCGCGCACGACGGTGGCGCGCTGCGCGCGTGGGAATGGTGATGCCCTGGTAGCGGCGTCTCGCCGGTGAGGTCGTGGTCGTTGGAGACCGCGGGGCAGCGCGCGAGCTCGAAGACGTGCTTGCTGTCCGCGGCCACCCAGTGCCCGTTGTAGATGTCGGTCCAGGCCATCGGACACTTCGACTGCATCTCTTCGGTGATCTCGTCGAAATGCTCGCGGTACTCGGGCGTGTGCCGATCGAAGTGGTAGGTGTTCTTCTTGCGGTCGTCGTCGGTCGCGACATCGTCGATGCTCACGGCGTGTCTCCTCAGTGTTTTCGAACGGCGGTGGGCCGCAGCGTCATTCGATGACGATGGCCTGCTCGGGACAGGAATGGGCGGCTTCCTTGACGGCGTCCTCCTGGTCAGCGGGGACCTCTTCGGACACCGCCGACGAATGGCCGTCGACGTCGTCGAGCACGAACGAGTCGGGCGCGATCATCGAGCACAGGGTGTGGCCCTGGCAGCGCTGCCCGTCAACCGAAACCTTCATGATCGCAACTCCTTTCCGAATTCTGGATCGTACGTCGGCTCAGGCGTGGTAGTCGTACCACTTGAGGTAGCCGCCGGCGTCGACCCGCAACTGCATGCCGGTGACGTAGCGGGCCTCGTCGGAGACGAGCCACAGGATGGCGTTGCTGATGTCCTCCGGCTCGATGAACGTGGACCTTCATCGCCTGCTGGACGCCGAAGACGGGCTCGGCGTCGGCGCGGGTGGGGTTCTCCAGGTCCGGGCGGAACGACTTGTACATCGGCGGGCTCTGCAGCATGTCGGTGTTGCAGTTCGTCGGGTGCACCACGTTGGCGCGGATGCCACGGACCGCCAGCTCGGTGGCGAGGTCGTGGACGAACTGCGACAGCAGCCGCTTGGACGAACATGTAGGCCATGCCGCCCGGATCGCCGCCGGGGTTGGGCTTGCTGTGCGCGTCCATCAGCGCGGCGGTCGAGCCGGTGGCGACGATCGAGGCGCCCTCGTTCAGGTGGGGCAGCGCGACGTGGATGGCGTTGATGGTGCCGATCAGGTTGGTGTTGATGACGTCGGTCCAGGCCTGCAGCGGCGGCTCGCCCTTCATGCCCGCGATGCCGGCCTGGGCGACGACGATGTCGAGCCCGCCCAGTTCGGCGATGCCCGTCTTCGAGCGCCTTCTTGCAGCTGGCAGCGTCGCGCACGTCGGCCTTGGCGTGACGATGCGCCGGCCGGTCTTCTCGACGAAGGCGGCGGTCTCATCGAGGTCGTCCGGCGTCGCCATCGGGTAGCCGATGGTGTCGACGTTCTCGCAGAGGTCGACGGCGATGATGTCGGCGCCCTCTTCGGCCAGCCGAACCGCGTGGCTGCGGCCCTGACCGCGCGCGGCGCCGGTGACGAATGCGACCTTGCCTGAAACGCGTCCCACTGGTTGTCCCTTCGCTGGTGTGGTTGAAAAGTCTGGTGTGGCGGTGAAGTTAGGTGTTGCGTCCGCCGTTGACGCCGAGGATCTGGCCGGTGATGTAGCCGGCCTCCTCGGAGATCAGGAAGGCGCACGCCGCGGCGATGTCCTCGGGCTTGCCGATGCGACGCACCGGGGTGGCCGCGATCGTCTTGTCGATGTCGCCGAGGAAGCCCTTGTCGGCGGCGGCCCGCAGCATCGGAGTGTCGATGAAGCCGGGCGGCACGGCGTTGACTGTGATGCCGCTTGGTCCGTACTCGAGCGCCAGCGTCTTGGTCAGTCCGTTGACTGCGGACTTCGCGGCCACGTAGGGCGCCATGTAGGGCGCACCCGAGTGGGTGCTCGACGACGAGATGTTGACGATGCGGCCCCAGCCGGCCTCGATCATGTCCGGCAGCACCGCCTGGATGCAGTGGAAGACGCCGTTGAGGTTGACGTCGATCACCCGCTGCCACCGCTCGAACCAGACGTCGTGGAACTTCTTGAAGCTGTCCAGGCCCGCGGCGTTGACCAGGATCGAGACGGGACCGAGTTCGCCCGGATGCCGGCCAGCGCTTCGTCGACCTGTGCGCGGTCGGTGACGTCGGCGGCGAAGGCGAACTCGTCGTCGCCCGGCTTGAGGTCGAGGACGGCGACGTGGTGGCCGTCGGCGCGCAGCCGGTTGACGATCGCCTGACCGATGCCGGAACCGCCTCCGGTCACGACGGCGTTCTTCACGTGCGCGCTCCTCATTGCAGACAGGTCGTTCCTGAGACTAAGAATCTCGATTCCGAATATGAGAACCGTACTCTCGCAGATGGTCGATATCGCAACATACCGGCCGGTCAACCTCGGGGGTCGAGCGGGCCCGCTGGGCCTGCATAGGCAACCTGACTAGGTAGTCTAGCCTTTCTTGTGTTCTCGCCCAGTGAATGTAAGATTCGCCGATGATGAGAATGAAGTTTCCATCACAGTGAGGAGTGCGGTGTGACGCAGGCGTCAACTATTTCGGGTGACGGGCAGGCAGACACAGCCCGGGATCGGCTGATCGCCAGATGCTCATCGACGGAAAACTGGTCGACGCCGGGCGGACTTTCGCGTCGCTCAATCCCGCGACGGGCGAGGTGCTGGGCCACGCCCCTGACGGCACCGTCGCCGATGCCGAAGCTGCCGTCGCCGCCGCCCGCCGCGCGTTCGACGCCGGTACGTGGGCGAAGGACGTCGACCTCCGGGTGCGCTGCCTCGAGCAGTTGCATCAGGCGCTCGTCGACCACCGCGAGGAGCTCGCCGCGCTCACCATCGCCGAGGTCGGCGCCACCCCCGCCCTGACCCAGGGCGCGCAGTTGGACCAGCCCGTCGAGATCGTCCGCTACTACGCGGAGCTTCTGAAGACCTACCCGATGACCGAAGACCTCGGGAACATCGAGAGCCGCGGCATGCAGCATCACCGCTGGGTGGAGAAGGAAGCCGCGGGCGTCGTCGCGGCGATCATCGCGTACAACTACCCCAACCAGCTGGCGCTGGCCAAGCTCGCGCCGGCGCTGGCCGCAGGCTGCACCGTGGTGCTCAAGGGCGCGCCGGACACCCCGCTCGTCACGTTGGCCCTCGGCGAGCTCATCGCCAATCACACTGACATTCCAGCGGGCGTCGTCAACGTGCTGAGCTCGTCGGACCCCGAAGTCGGCGCCGTGCTGACCACGAGCCCCGACGTCGACATGGTGACCTTCACCGGGTCCACGCCCACGGGCAGGCGGATCATGGCCGCGGCGAGCGACACCCTCAAGAAGGTCTTCCTGGAACTCGGCGGCAAGTCCGCGGCCATCGTGCTCGACGACGCGGACTTCGGCACCGCCGCGGTGTTCTCCGCATTCAGCATGGTGACGCACGCCGGCCAGGGTTGCGCCCTGACCTCCAGGCTGCTGGTGCCGCGCTCGCACCACGACGAGATCGTCGAACTCGTCAAGACGAACTTCTCCCATGTCCGCTGGGGCGACCCGAACGACCCGAAGACCTACATGGGCCCGCTCATCAGCGAGCGCCAGCGCGACAAGGTCGACGGCATGGTCAAGCGGGCGGTCGAGGCAGGCGCCACGTTGGTCACCGGGGGCGAGAAGAAGGACCCGGGATACTTCTATACCCCGACGCTTCTGACCAACGTCGCTCCCGACGCCGAGATCGCGCAGGAGGAGGTGTTCGGTCCGGTCCTCGTCGTCATCGCGTACGACGATGACGACGACGCGGTGCGCATCGCCAACGACTCGATCTACGGGCTGTCCGGTGCGGTGTTCGGCAGCCAGGACCGGGCACTTGCCGTCGCCCGGCGGATTCGCTCCGGGACGTTGTCGGTCAACGGTGGCAACTACTTCAGCCCCGACAGCCCGTTCGGCGGGTTCAAGCAGTCGGGCATCGGCCGCGAGATGGGCAAGGCCGGACTCGAGGAGTTCCTCGAGGGCAAGACCTACGCGACGGTGGTGAGTTAGGCGATGAGCAAGCCACTGGAGGGAATCCAGGTCCTCGAGGTCGCCATGTACGGGTTCGTCCCGTCGGCGGGCGCAGTGCTCGCCGAGTGGGGCGCCGACGTCATCAAGGTCGAGCACGCCGTCACCGGCGACCCGCAGCGCGGGCTCCGGCAGACGGGGCCACTGCGCGTCGAGGGTGACCCGAACCCGAACATCGAACACGCCAACCGCGGCAAGCGTGCCATCGGCCTGGACATGTCGAAGCCGGACGGGCTCGAGGTGCTGCTCGAACTCGCCAAGCGCGCCGACGTGTTCCTGACCAGCTTCCTGCCGGGACATCGCAGGAAGTTCGGCATCGACGTCGACGACATCCGCGCGGTGAACCCGAAGATCATCTACGCCCGCGGCAGTGCCTTCGGTCCGCGTGGCCTCGAGGCGGAGAAGGGCGGCTACGACATGACCGCCTTCTGGTGTCGGGCAGGCACCGCCGCCACCATCACCCCACCCGGCATCGAGGGGATGATCGGCCCTCCTGGACCGGCCTACGGGGACACCATCTCGGGCACCAATCTCGCGGGCGGCATCGCCGCGGCGCTGCTCAAGCGGGAGCGCACCGGTGAGCCGTCGACGGTCGACGTGTCCCTGCTGGGCAGCGGACTGTGGGCGATGGGCCACACCATCGCGCTGACTCAGCACCTCGGCCAGCTGATGGTGCAGCCGCCTCCGGGCGTACACGGGTCGCCGGTCAACCCGCTGGTGGGCGTCTACCCCACGAAGGACGACCGCTACATCTCGCTCGTGATGATGCAGCCCACGAAGTTCTGGGCCGACGTGTGCAGACACGTCGACCGGGAGGACCTCGTCGACGACCCCAGGTTCGCGACCGTCGAGTCGATCGCCGAGCACACCGCCGAAGCCGTCGAGATCCTGCGCGAGGCGATCGGGAGCCGCACGCTGCCGGAGTGGAGTGAACGCTTCGCCACGCTGGCAGGCCCGTGGGCGCCGGTTCAGGACACGCTGCAGGCGGCCGACGACGCCCAGGTCCGTGCCAACGAGTACATCGTTCAGGCAGGTGAACTGGAACTGGTGGCCAACCCCGTGCAGTTCGACGTGACGGCGCCAAGCACCGGACCGGCCCCGGCGTTCGCCGAGCAAACCGATCAGGTACTGGAAGAACTCGGTCTAGATTGGGACCGAATCATCGCGCTCAAGACCTCCGGCGCCGTCACCTAGATGCCGGAGCTCCTGATGACCACCGTTGCGACCATTCGCACCCGCCTGTCGGACTGGGATAACCCCGCCCGCTTCGGTCATGTCGCGGTGAGGTTTCGCAACGTTCATCAAGATCTGAATGCCGTTGTGGCTCAACATCGATTCCTTGCGAGTGCCACCCCCACGTCGGCGCGGGTCGGGAAGTCCAGGTTTGCGACGACGGGATCCGCGACTTCGGACGGGTTGGGACTTCGGGCCGGTGAATCCAAGCCGTGGATTTAAGCCCAAAGCTCACCCGCCGGAGGCCACCGGTGTGGCACAGTGCGTCGAGTTGTTTCAACCGTTGCGAGGAGAGCCCGTGAATCGAGTCGACGGCGCCCGAATCGCGCTGGCGCACAACATTGGCGGGCCGACTGCCGAGTCGGCCCGCAAGATCCTGGAAGGACCCTGCGCATATGGCTGTTAAGGGGCCCGAGCGGTGGTCGCCTGGGATCGCTGTGCCCAAGGGGCTTTCGGCGCCGATGCAGGCCGTCGGCGGGTTGTTCTCGATGGGTCTGGACGCGTTGAAGTTCGTGTTCGTGCGGCCGTTCCAGTGGCGCGAGTTCCTGGAGCAGTCGTGGTTCGTGGCGCGGGTGTCGTTGGCGCCGACGTTGTTGGTGGCGATCCCGTTCACCGTCTTGGTGTCCTTCACGTTGAACATCCTGCTGCGCGAGCTGGGCGCGGCTGACCTCTCCGGCGCCGGTGCGGCGTTCGGCGCGGTGACGCAGGTGGGTCCGCTCGTCACGGTGCTGATCGTGGCTGGCGCGGGCGCCACGGCGATGTGCGCGGATCTGGGGTCGCGCACCATCCGCGAGGAGATCGACGCGATGGAGGTGCTGGGCATCAACCCGGTGCAGCGGCTGGTGACGCCGCGGATGCTGGCCTCCTGCCTGGTGGCCTTTCTGCTGAACAGCCTGGTGGTCATCATCGGCATCCTGGGTGGCTACTTCTTCTCGGTGTTCGTCCAGGACGTGAACCCCGGCGCGTTCGCCGCGGGCATCACGCTGCTGACCGGGGTGCCCGAGGTGATCATCTCCTGTGTGAAGGCGGCGTTGTTCGGGCTGATCGCCGGGCTGGTGGCGTGCTACCGCGGGTTGAGCATCACCGGCGGTGGCGCCAAGGCGGTGGGCAATGCGGTCAACGAGACGGTGGTGTTCGCGTTCATGGCGCTGTTCGTGATCAACGTGGTGGTCACCGCCATCGGCATTCAGTTGACGGCGAAGTAGGGGAGGGCAGGGACTGTGGCGTTACGAGCGACCTATCCCCGGCTGACCCGCACGGTCCAGCGTCCGGTCGGGACGTTGTCCCAAATCGGTGATCAGACGTTGTTCTTCGGCAAGGCCATCGGCGGCACCCCGCATGCCGCCGTGCACTTCCGCAAGGAGATCATCCGGCTGATCGCCGAGATCTCCATGGGTGCGGGGGTATTGGCGATGATCGGCGGCACGCTGGTGATCGTCGGGTTCTTGACCCTGGCCACCGGCGGCACGCTCGCGGTGCAGGGCTACTCGTCGCTGGGCAACATCGGCATCGAGGCGCTGACCGGGTTCCTCTCGGCGTTCATCAACGTGCGCATCGCCGCTCCGGTGGTGGCCGGCATCGGACTGGCCGCGACCTTCGGGGCGGGCGTGACCGCGCAGCTGGGCGCGATGCGGATCAACGAGGAGATCGACGCGCTGGAGTCGATGGGCATTCGACCGATCGAGTACCTGGTCTCGACGCGGCTGGTGGCCGGGATGATCGCCATCACCCCGCTGTACTCGATCGCGGTGATCCTGTCGTTCCTCGCCTCGCGGTTCACCACGGTGGTGTTGTTCGGGCAGTCCGGCGGGCTGTACGACCACTACTTCAACACGTTCCTCAATCCGATCGACCTGTTGTGGTCGTTTCTTCAGGCCCTGTTGATGGCGTTGACGATCCTGTTGATCCACACCTACTACGGATACTTCGCCACCGGCGGTCCGTCGGGGGTTGGCGTGGCGGTGGGCAACGCGGTGCGTACGTCGCTGATCGTCGTGGTCTCGGTGACCCTGCTGGTGTCACTGGCCGTCTACGGCTCCAACGGCAACTTCAACCTGTCGGGTTAGGGGAGGACATCTATGTCTAGCTCTGTCGTCCGCCCGCTGGCCGGACTGGCCACCGTCGTCGTGCTCGCGGCGATCGTCTTCTTCGCCATCGGCCTGTTCAACGGCGGCTTTGGGCGGACCGTGCCGGTCACCGTCGTCTCCGAACGTGCCGGCCTGGTGATGAACCCAGAGGCCAAGGTGAAGATGCGCGGCGTCCAGGTCGGGCAGGTGGAAAGGATCGAGACCACCTCCGACGGCAGGGCGGTCCTGCACCTCGCGATGAACCCCGACGACTTGAAGGCCATTCCCGACAACGTGCTCGTCAACATCACGTCCTCGACGGTCTTCGGCGCCAAGTTCGTGGAGCTCGTCGAGCCGCCGTCGCCGTCTGCCAAGCCGCTGGCCGAGGGTCAGCAATTGGACGCCCAGCACGTGACGGTCGAGACCAACACCTTGTTCCAGCAGCTCACCTCGGTGCTCAAGGCAGTCGACCCGGTGAAGCTCAACGAAACCCTGGCCGCGATCTCGGGCGCGCTGAACGGCCGCGGCGAGAAGCTGGGCCAGACGGTCACCGACTTCAGCCAGCTCCTCGACAAGATCAACCCGAGCCTCGGCAACATCAGCCGCGATCTGGAAGTCGCGCCAGAAGCGATCAGCGGGTACGCCGACACCGCTCCGCAACTCGTCGACATCATCGACAACACCACCAAGGTGAGCAACACGTTGGTGGACCAGGAAGACAACCTCGACAAGTTCCTCGTCAGCGCCGTCGGGCTGGCCGAAACTGGCAACGACGTGGTCGGCACCAACCGGCAGGCGCTCACCGACGACCTGCGCATGCTGGTGCCCACCCTGGCCACCGCCAGCCAGTACCAGGAAAACATCACCTGCGGAATCCAAGGGCTGATCCCCTTCATTCACACTCCGTCGCCCGACCGGCCGGGTGTGGACGTGACGGCCAACTTCACGCTGGGCGTCGAGCGCTACCGCTATCCACAGGACCTGCCGAAGGTGGCGGCCAAGAGTGGTCCATCTTGCAAGCAGCAGCGACTTCCCCTCGTGCCGAACAACTTCCGGCCCCCGTTCCTCGTCGCCGACGTCGGGGCGAATCCCTGGGCGTACGGCAATCAGGGCGTCCTGCTCAACTCGGATGGGCTCAAACAGGCCCTGTTCGGCCCGATCGACGGTCCGCCGCGCAACAGCGCACAGATTGGAATGCCCGGATGACCGGCTCGCGAAGCATGATCGTCAAGTTCGGCATCTTCGCCGTGATCATGGCGCTGCTGACGGTGTTCCTGTTCTTCACGTTCGGGCAGTACCGGACCGGGTCCACCAATGGCTACTCCGCCGTCTTCACCAATGCGTCGCGACTGGCGGCCGGTGACACTGTGCGCGTGGCAGGCATCCGGGTGGGCACCGTCACCGACGTGTCGCTGCAGTCGGATCGCAAAGTGCTCGTCGAGTTCGACGCCGACCAGGGCATCAAGCTGACCAGTGGCACCAAGGCCGCGATCCGCTACCTCAACCTCACCGGTGATCGCTACCTCGACCTGATCGACGGTCCCGGCTCGACGAGGTTGATGTCGGCCGGCTCGCAGATCCCGGTCGACCGGACCGAACCGGCGCTCGACCTCGACCTGCTGCTGAGCGGCCTGAAACCCGTCATTCAGGGGCTGAATCCGCAGGACGTCAACGCACTCTCCCAGTCGTTGGTGCAGGTCTTCCAGGGCCAGGAGAGCAACCTGGATTCGCTGCTCTCCAGGACCTCGTCGTTCACCGGCACCTTGGCGGACGACAACCAGACCATCGAGGCACTGATCGACAACCTCAACACGGTGTTGGCCACGATCTCCAAGGACGGCGACAAGTTCTCCGGCGCGATCGATCGACTCGAGAAGCTCATCAGCGGGTTGTCGCAGGACCGCGACCCGATCGCCACCGCCATCTCCTCGCTGGACAACGGAACCGCGTCCATCGCGGACTTGCTCACCCAAGCGCGGCCTCCGCTGGCCGGCTCGGTGGATCAACTGGCTCGCGTGGCTCCCAACCTCGAAGCGGGCAAGGGCTACCTCGACGGAGCGTTGCAGCGAGCGCCCGGCAACTACCGCAAGCTCGCCCGAATCGGTGCCTACGGCGCCTTCGTGCAGTACTACATCTGCGAACTCTCCATCAAGGTCACGGATCTTCAGGGCAGGGCGTCGTTCTTCCCCTTCATTAAGCAAGAGAACGGAAGGTGCTCGGAGCCCTAATGCTCAAATACCGTGCATCAAATCTCATGAGGGCGGGATTCATGGGGGTGGTCCTCGCCATCCTCGTCATCGCCGTGGGCCTGCAACCCGAACGGTTGCTGGCGTATGCGACCTCGCTCCAGTACAAGGCGCTGTTCACCGAGGCCGGTGGCATCACCGTCGGCAACGACGTGACGTTGGCCGGCATCAAGGTCGGCGCCGTGACGGACGTTTCACTCGACAACGGCGACGCGCTCGTCGCGTTCACGAAGAACAGCAAGTACCCGCTCGGGGCGGAGACCACCGCCCACATCAAGACCGGGACCCTGCTCGGTGAGCGGGTGCTGACGCTGGAATCAGCGGGCAACGGGACCTTGGACCGCACCAAGGCCATCCCGGTCTCGCGCACGTCGTCGCCCTACTCGCTGAGCGATGCGGTCGGCGACCTGACCACCAATACGGCAGGCACCGACACCGCACAGCTCAACCAGTCGCTCGACACGCTGTCGTCGACGCTCGATCAGATCGCGCCGAAGCTCGGTCCGACGTTCGACGGCCTCACCCGGCTCTCGAAGTCGCTGAACAGCCGGAACGAAACGCTTGGTGAGCTGCTGAAGACGGCCTCGGATGTCACGGGAATCCTGTCGGAGCGAAGCCAGCAGGTGAACAGCCTGCTCCTCAACGCCAACGACCTGCTCGGGGTGCTGGTCGAGCGTCGCCAGGCGATCGTGGACCTGCTCGCCAATACGTCGGCCGTCTCCAAGCAGTTGGTCGGGCTCGTCGCCGACAACGAGAAGGAGCTGGCGCCGGCGCTCGAGCACCTGAATAAGGTGAACGAGGTGTTGGTGAAGAACCGGGACAATCTGGCCAAGGCCATCCCTGGCGCGGCCAAGTACCAAACCACGCTCGGTGAGGCCGTTTCCAGCGGCTTCTACTACACCGCGTACGTGCCGAACTTCCAGCCGTGGCAGCTGTTCCAGCCGTTCCTCGACTACGCGTTCGGATTCCGCAGAGGGGCATTTGGCGCGGGCGAGCCTCCCACGAATGCCGTGACGGGGCCACGGGCAGAACTGCCGTTGCCGTACAACTCGATTCCTGGAGGGTCGCGATGAGCGCGCGGAAGTGGCTGGTGCCCGCGCTGGCCACCCTGCTGGTCATCGGGCTCATCGGAGGCGGCTTCCTCGCGCTGCGCGCTGCGTTCTTCGCGCCGACGAAGATCACCGCCTTCTTCCCGACCGCGACGGCCATCTATCCGGGGGACGACGTGCGGGTCTCCGGGGTCAGGGTCGGCACCATCGACTCGATCGAGCCGCAAGGCACCCAGACGAAGATGACCATCAAGGTGGATCACGGGGTGCCCGTGCCCGCCGACGCGCAGGCGGTCATCGTTGCGCAGAACCTGGTCGCCGCCCGCTACGTCCAACTGACCCCGGCATTCCGCGGCAACGGCCCGAAGATGGCCAGTGGTGCCGTGATCCCCTCGGAGCGGACGGCGGTGCCGGTCGAATGGGATGACGTGAAGAAGCAGCTCGAGCGGCTCGCCACGGACCTCAATCCCAACCAGGACATGTCGACCAGTTCGGTCGGCAGGTTCATCGACAGTGCCGCCAATGCGCTCGACGGCAACGGCGAGAAGCTGCGCCAAACGCTGGCCGAACTCTCGGGGGTCGGCCGGATCTTCGCCGAGGGCAGCGGCAACTTCGTCGGCATCGTCAAGAACCTTCAGGTCTTCGTCACCGCGCTGAAGAACAGCAACACGCAGATCGTGCAGTTCAACGATCGGCTGGCCACGCTTTCCAGCGTGCTCGACGGAAGCAAGTCCGACCTGGACGCGGCGCTGACGAACCTCTCGACGGCCGTGACCGAGGTGAAGCGGTTCGTCGCGGGAACGCGCAACCAGACCGCCGAGCAGCTTCAGGGGCTCACGCAGGTCACCCAGACCCTGGTCGACGTCAAGGACGACCTCGAGCAGGTGCTGCACGTCGCGCCGAACTCGTTCGCCAACGCGTACAACATCTACGACCCGGACACGGGCTCGCCTCGCGGCGGCTTCTCGATTCCCAACTTGGCCAGCCCGATGCAGTTCGTGTGCGGCATGATCGGCGCCACGCAGAACACCACGGCGCCCGAGACGGCGAAGTTGTGCAACCAGTACCTCGGGCCGGCCTTGCGGTTGCTGAACCTCAACTACATTCCCGTTCCGATCAGCCCGTACCTGGCGAAGTCGGCAAGCCCGGAGAACATCATCTACGCCGACCCGAAGCTTGCGCCTGGCGGTGAGGGCGCTTCGCCCAGGGCGCCGGAGAACCTACCGCAGGTGTCCGCGTACACCGGCGTCGAAGGCGACGTCCCGCCGCCGATAGGCATGGGCCCGCCGCCGGACGGTCCGTTCTCGGCCCCCAACCGTCGGGAGAACTTCCCGATCCCCGCGCTGTACCCCGGGGCGCCGGTGCCCTCGGATCCGCCGCAGATCGGACCGCCAGTGCCGCCCCCTGCGTCGGGGTCGGTGCCCGACCTGCCGGGAATGATGCTGCCCGCGGTAGCACCTCCCGTCGGCCCGCCGCCCGGACCGCCGCTGCCTGCTGAGGAAGGGGCACCGCCAGCATGATGAGTGGAAGAACACTTGGACGCCTATTTGCGGCGGGCACTTGCGTGGTGGTGACCGCCACGGGGTGTGCGTTCCAGGGCATCAACTCCCTGCCACTGCCGGGAGCGGTGGGACGTGGTTCCGACGCGGCGATCTATCACGTGCAGATCGCGAATATCTCGACGCTGGAGTCGAATTCGCCCGTCCTGATGAACGACGTAGTCATCGGCAGCGTCGGCAAGATGGAAGTCCAGGACTGGCACGCCAACGTCGAGATCTCGGTCCAGCCCGGTGTCGACATCCCGGCCAACGCTGTCGCCAGCGTCGGGCAGACCAGCTTGCTGGGTTCGATGCACCTGGCTCTGAATCCACCGCTTGGTCAGCAGCCCGAAGGCAAGCTTGCGCCTGGTGCCACGATCGGGCTGAACGACTCGTCGACCTATCCGACGACGGAGCAGACGTTGTCGTCACTGTCCGTCGTGGTAAACGCAGGCGGGCTGGGTCAGCTCGGTGAGGTCGTGCATACCTTCAACCAGGCGTTGTCCGGCCGCGAGCAGGACTGGCGCAACCTGGTGACTCAGCTCGACCAGTTCATCGGCACGCTCGATGCGCAGCGCCAGAGCCTCGTCGACACCATCTCCGCGTTGAACCGGGTGGCCTCGACGTTCGCCGACCGGCGGGACTCCATCAACGAAGCGCTGCAACGGATTCCACGCGCACTCGAAGTGTTGGACCGCGAACGGCCCAACCTGACCAACGCGCTCACCAAGCTCGGGACGTTCAGCGACACCGCCAACAGGCTCGTCAACGACAGCCAGGCGGATTTGGTGACCAACCTGAAGAACCTCCAGCCGACCCTCAAGGCGCTGGCCGACGTCGGTCCAGAGTTCGACCAGGCCATCGCGTACGCGACCGTGTTCCCATACGGGCAGAATCTGATCGACCGTGCGGTCCGAGGTGACTTCATCAACCTCTTTGCGACGGTCGACATCTCCGGTCCGCGCCTGCGGAAGTCGATCTTCCTTGGCTCGCGGGCCGGTCAGGAAGGCCGTGATCTGGTGCCCGTGCCAGGTGATCCATACTTCCAGCGCTACACCTACGATCCGCTGGGTCGCCCGCTCGCGCCCCTGCCGCTCGGGGGTCCGCACTCAGGGCTGCCGGGGAATCCGCCGACGCCTGGATTGACCGCCGGCCCGCCGGGCGCGTCGAGAAGTCTGCCGGGACCGGGGGTGAACCCCGAGCAGTTGCCGTCGCCACCGCTGCCGATGCCACCGGTGATCGGACCCGTGCTACCGGTGGTTCCGCAGAGCGGCGAAGCGGGCGCGGTCGAGAGCCCGCCGCCGCCCGACGGGGGTGGTCCCATCTTCGCTGGGCCGTACTCGGCGGATGGCCCACAGCTTCCCGCGGCACCGACAGGAGCAGGTGGCTGATGCTGACACGTTTCATCAGGATCCAGCTCGCGATCTTCGCGATCGTGTCCGTCATCGGTGTGGCGGTGATGGCGTGGAACTACGTCCAGGTGCCCACCCTGCTCGGGCTCGGCCGCAACGAAGTCACGCTGAAGCTGCCGACATCCGGAGGGCTCTACCGGTTCAGCAACGTGACCTACCGCGGCGTCGAGGTCGGCAAGGTCACCGAGATGAGGGTGACGCCCACCGGTGCGGAAGCGGTGCTGTCGATCGCCACGTCGCCGAAGATCCCCGCCGACCTGGTGGCCGAGGTGCGCAGCGTCTCGGCCGTCGGCGAGCAGTACGTCGACTTGCGACCGCGCACCGACTCGGGCCCATATCTCAAGAACGGATCCGTGATCACGGCAGACAACGCCACCGTCCCTCCGGCGGTCGGTCCGGTGCTGGATCGCGTGAGCCAGTTGGTGGGCACGTTCCCCAAGGACAGGCTCGCCGATCTGCTCGACGAGACGTACAAGGGATTCAACGGCGCTGGTTTCGACTTCGGTTCGCTGCTTGACTCTGGTTCCACCATCAGCCGTGACCTCAATGGGATCTCCGATCAGACCCGCATGCTCGCCGACGACAGCCGAGCGCTGCTCGAGGGCCAAGCTGCGACGTCCGATGCGATCCGAACCTGGGCGCGCAGCCTGGCCGGGTTCACCGGTCAGCTCGCCACCAACGACCCGCAGTTCCGTCAGGTGTTGCAGACCTTCCCGGGTTTCTCGGGTGAAGTCTCGGGCTTCCTCGACCAGCTGAGGCCGACACTGCCCTTGCTGCTGGCCAACCTCGGTAGCGTTGGCGAGATCCTCATGACGTACAACGCGTCGCTCGAGCAACTTCTGGTGATCCTGCCGCCCTATTTCGCTCAGCAGCAGTCCTATTCGTCGTCGTCGGATTCGACGGGCAGCGCGCGAGGCGACTTCGAGGCCTCGGTCGACGATCCGCCCGCTTGTCGCGTCGGCTTTCTCCCGCCGACATCCTGGCGTTCACCGGACGACCAGTCCGACATCGACACCCCGGACGGCATTTACTGCAAACTGCCTCAGGATTCGCCGATCTCGGTGCGCGGCGTGCGCAACTTTCCGTGCATCCGAAAGCCTGGCAAGCGCGCCCCCACGATCCAGATCTGCAGAAGCGACAAGGAATACCAGCCGTTGGCCATGCGGCAGCACGTCACCGGCCCCGCTCCGATCGATCCCAGTCTGATCGCTCAGGGCATCCCGGCCGATGCGCTCAACAGCAACGACATCTTCGCGCCGATCGGGGGAACACCGTTGCCGCCGGGAGCGATGCCAGCGGGTACGCCGGCCGGGCCCGCGCCGATGGCCGCGCCTGTCTCGCCGTTGGAGGCTCCGCTGGCCACCGCCGTGCCGCCTCCGCCACCGCCAGGGAATTCGTTGAACGGACAACCGATTCCGCCAGTCGGTCCGCCGCCTGGCCCCGCGCAGGAAGCTGTGACGGTGCCACAGGCCGGCACGGCAGCAGCGGGCGTGCCACCTCTTGGTGCCGCTCCAGGGCCGGTCACTGCACCCCCTCCAGGGGAGGCGAACTTCGTCGTGCCGCCGGGTGGTGACGGAGCGGTGCCCGCAGCGCCGAGTGCGTTCGGAACGGCCAAGTCGGGATCGGGTCCCACCGTCGCTGTCGCTCAATACAATCCGCGCACGGGCGAGTACGTCGGCTCGGACGGCAAGCTCTACAAGGTGACGAACCTGGTGGCAGACGCGCCGTTGACCAAGACGTGGAAGGACCTACTGCTGCACTAGTCGCAGACGAGCGAAACGCCCTGCCTCGCAAGGCAGGGCGTCTCTTCGTGTGCGGACGTTCTTCGGTGCGGAGCGTAGTCCGTCAGGAGACCTTCGTGACCTTCACCGGCAGGCTGAGCACCAGTGAGCGGTTTCGACCGCAGGCGCCGCTCTGACCCGTGGTTACGTCCTCGCCCGCCCACGTGTCGGAACCCACTTGAACCATGCCGTCTTCGTTCACGGGCTGGATCTTGTAGACCTGAAGACCGGGCCCGACGGTGCCGTCGGGGCACGGGATCCAGTCCGGAACATAGTGTTTGACGTACCACAGATTGCCGATGCCGGTGTAGATGGTCTCGGTCCAGCCCAAGGTGCTGGTGACAGTTCCCGAGCAGGTGAGGGCCGTGGTGCACGTGGAGCTGATGGTCCACGTGCTGCGCACCGACGGCTCGTCCTGGTAGCGGTCGTTCATCCGGGCCCACTCGCCGTTGGAGACAACGGAATACGTGCCGTTCATGGCGTACTGGGGGTAGTCGTCAGCGATGGATTGCGGTGCGGTCAGCACCGACGCGGCGGCGAGCATCGCGGCCGTTGCGATCACCTTCGCTGGGCCCATGACCTGCTCCTCCGTTTTCTCTTCGATGGCAATGCCATTCTTAGCCCGGAGAATAACACTCTTAGCGCTGCTGACGGACCAGTTCTGCCACCGTCCGCGCAGCCTCCACGCGGTCCTCTCGCAGCGCCCGCTTCGTCGATCTTCTCCGAATAGGAGAATTTCGCTCTCCCTTGTGCGAGAGTATCTTCCGTGCGAAACGTCGTGGCTGCCGCTGTCGGTCTTTTGGCCGCAGGGCTACTTACAGCGGCTCCGGTCGTGGCTGACCCAGCCGATCCTCCGCCCGTCGACGATTTGACGTCGTGCAACGAGCCGGCGTGCGTGCCAGGCATCCAGCCTGGGGCCGTGCTGGGTGCTCCATGCAACAACACGACGTACTACGTATTCGGAGTGACGGACTGGGGCCGGGTGGTGTTCTGCGGATCGCCGCGGCGGTATCAGCCCCGGTGGTTCCGGTCCACCGAACTACGCGGAATCAAGCTTGAGGGCTCCAATTGCTCGGGGCGCGACGGGGAGATGGCACAGGCCCCCGACGGCCTGTTCCTGTCCTGCGATGCGCGTAATGGGGCGAGCACATGGACGCGCGGGGACCTCTGAGCCCCCTGGCCGCTGATCGGTAGGGCGTCAGCCTCAGAACTTGATCAGCGAGAAGCCGAACGTGCTGGTGCCGCCAGGCCCGTTGTAGCAACTGGCGTCGTACGTCGACGTGATGGTCCCGGCCAACGTGGCGCCGTCCCAGGTGTAGACGTCGTGGGACGGCAGGTTGTACCCGATGCAGCGCACTCCGTCGATGACGTCGACCGTCACCGTATATTGGCCGTTCGCATAGAACGCCGTGCCCTGGAACCGTTGACTCTTGGGGGGCCGGGGGATCGCGATCACGTTCAGATTGCCGTCATCCGGGTTGAGCACCGGGTCGACGAAGTACGTTCCGCAGTCCGGGGTGCCGCACGAGTGGGTCACCGACCACACCCACGTGTGGTTGTCCCAACGGTCGGTGGCAACCTCGTAGTTGCCGAGCTTCATAGCGGCGGCGTTGGCCGCCGGAGCCAGTAACACCGTCGCCGATACGAGGGCAGCGCTCAGTACCGGCGCTGCTGCCTTCAATGCCTTGGCCACAGCCATCTCCCGTTCTCGCGCGTGCAATGTCCTGAGCAGCCTATCGGGCCGTTTGCGCCGCCGTCAGCCGGTTGGCAGGAACCCGATTGCGTTGCGCCCGCAGGCGATCGACCCACGAGTGCCGGTGAGGGCTACGCGACCGGAGTGAACTTGATGTTGATGTCGGTGAGCCCGCGCAGGATGAACGTCGGCTCGTAGTTGTAGCTACGGTCACCCGCCGGGCCGTGCTTCTCCTCGTCGATGGTGATGTCGAGCATCCGGTCCAGAATGCGCTCGATCGACACCCGGCCCTCGACGCGCGCCAAGGGGCCGCCGGGGCACGAGTGCACGCCGCGACCGAATGCGATGTGCTCGCGCACGTTCTTGCGGTCGAGGTCGAATTCGTGGGGGTGGTCGAACTTCCCCGGATCCCGGTTGACGGCGCCGGGACACACCATCACCGTGGTGCCCGCGGGCACGTCGGTGTCACCAATCGTGGTGTGCTTCTTGGCGAGTCGGAACTGGCTCTTCACCGGCGCGTCCATCCGGAGCGACTCCTCGACGAAGACCGGGATGCGGCTGCGGTCCTTGCGCAGCGCCTCCTGAATCTCGGGGTGGTCGCCCAGCACCTTCATCGAGGCCGAGAGCAGCTTGGTGGTGGTCTCCTGCCCCGCGGCGAACAGGAAGGTCGCGGAACGGACCACCTCGATGACGGGCGGCGTGGATCCGTCGGGGTACTTCGCGGTGGCCAGTGCGGTGAGCACGTCGTCGCGGGGCGCCTTGCGCCGATCCTCGAGGTAGGCGACGAACCTCTCGTCGAGCCACTCGAGCGGGTTCGTCCCGACCAGCTCGTCGTGATCGAGGGATCCGACGATCGCACCCGGTCGTGGCGCGCCGAGCACCTGACGGAACTCGTCGTGGTCGGCCTCGGGGACGCCGAGCAGGTCGGCGATCACGAGCATCGAGAACGGCTTGGCATACGCGGTGAGGAACTCGCACTTGCCGTCGGCGATGAAGTCGTCGAGGCATTCGTCGGCGAGCCGCCACATGAAGTCCTCGTTCTCCTTCAGCCGGCTGGGCGTCAGCAGCCGGTTGAGCAGCGAGCGGGCATAGGTGTGATCGGGCGGATCCATGGTGACCATGTGCTCGAACATCGGCATCTGCGGACGGTGTTCGGTGATCTGGTCGGTGATGTCGTCGCCCTCGGGCGTGAACGGCAACGGCGGGAACGGACCTGCCACGGCGATGCACGACGAGAACGTGTCGGTGTCCTTGAGCACGACGGCGGCTTCCTCGTAGCCAGTGATGGCGAGTACCCCGTAGTTGGGCTCCTTGACGATCGGACACTTACCGCGGAGGTGGTCGAAGTAGGGGTGCGGATCAGGAACCAGCGACTGATCGGTGAAGTAGTCGACGGTGTCGAAGTCGGCGGTCATCGTGAGGTTCCTTCCAGAAGCCATCATGAGGCGGGGAGGCGGGGGTGCGGTGCCGGAGCGGCGCCGACGCAAACTGGGCTGAAAGTGCTGAGCACATGCTTAGCATCGCGTAGTGTCGTGGTCAAGACGACGGCGCCGACCGGTATCTACCATCTGCGTGTCGGACACGTCGAGGACGGCGAAGGAAGGGTTGGCATGGCATCGGACCGGAGGATCGGGGGGCCCGACGCCAAGAACCGCGGCATCCTGCTCGACGCTGCCGAACAGCTGATGCTCGAGGACGGCTACGCCGCCGTGACGTCGCGCCGGGTCGCCGAGCGCGCCGGGCTGAAGCCACAACTGGTGCACTACTACTTCCGCACCATGGACGACCTGTTCATCGAGGTGTTCCGGCGCATGTCCAACCTGGGTCTCGAGGCGCACGCCGAGGCGCTGACGTCGGACCAGCCGCTGTGGGCGCTGTGGGAGTTCGGCACCGACCCCCAGGCCACCCGGCTGACCATGGAGTTCATGGGGCTCGCCAACCATCGCAAGGCCCTGCGCGCCGAGATCGCCTCGTACGCCGATCAGTTCCGGCAGCAGCAGGTCGACGCGATGACGGCGGCGCTGCGCCGTTACGGATACGAGGTGGCCGACGTACCGCCCGTGGTGTGGGCGGTGTTCGCCACCAGCGTGTCCAGAGTGCTCGTCGTCGAACGGGAGTTGGGCGTGTCGTTCGGGCACGCCGAGATGCTGTCGTTCTGCGAGGACTGGTTGCGCCGCCTCGAGGGGGAGCGGAATCCGGCGACGACGCCGGCGTCGGCATCCGCCTGACGGCGTACCGCTGCGCTACCAGTTGCGCAGCGAGCAGAGCGCACCCTTCGGGCCTTGATTCGTGACAACCACCTGGCCGTCCACGGCGAGCACGCAGTGGATGTTCGGCCGGTGCGGGGAGTCGAGGATGCTCGCCGTCACCATGGCCCATTGATCCGGATTGGCGAGCATCACGTCCATCGTCCACATCTGGTTCGGCCCGACGTCCGCTGTCACGTTGGGGCTGAAGACGTACGGATTGTGGCTGTACTCGGCGTAGTTGGTCGGCTCGGCGTCGCGGTAGTAGATCTCGGCGTTCCGGAACGGCGTCTCCGAGAAGACCGTGTACTTGACGTGGTGCAGCACAGGCGCCGGGTCGTCGGCCGTCGCGCTGGGCGTGCCCACCACCAGACCGCCGAGTAGGGCGGTCATCGCCATCAGGAGCACAGCCAGGTACGCCAGTCGGCGCGGAAACATCATTTCCGAATATTAGAACGAGATATGCCAACGCGGGGGCGAATGGCCCACCGGCTGGTGACGGTCAGTCGGTCCGCAGGCGGTATCCGGCGACCAGCGCCGCGATGTCGCGACCGGCCACGTCGTGTGAACGGGCCTGTTGAAAGGAGGCTCGGCGTTGACCACGGTCAGCATCCGTGTTCTGCGCAATTGCAGCCAATTGAGCGACTTTCCGTTGTTCGTCAGTGTTGACCGGCGTCTAATTTATGGATTAGCGTACGACACGTGGACGGCGACGAAGCTGAAATCGTCAGGGTGTTGACCCGGTATGCCACGGGCATCGATCGCTGTGACTGGCAGGTGTTCCGATCGTGTTGGACCGATGAGGTCGACCTGGACTACGGCGACGTCGGACACTTCACCGACCCCGATGCCCTCACCCAGCTGTTCTCAAAACTGCACGACCCCATGGGCCCGACCTATCACCGGCTGACGAACTTCGTCGTCGACGTCGACGGTGACACGGCGACCGCGCGGACCTACGTCCACGCCGTGCTGATGCTGACTCCTGACGACGGCGCCAACTGGGTCGACGCCGTCGGCCACTACGACGACGAACTGGTACGGACGGACGAGGGGTGGCGCATCCGCCGCCGTGTGACCAAGACTCCCCGGATTCTCACCGGCGGAGCGCAGGCGGCCGCGGCCGCGGAAGCGGGGCTGCCCGAATGACCGATTTCGCGTCGAAGTACGGCGAATGGGCCCTGATCGCGGGCGCCTCCGAGGGGATCGGCGCGTGCCTGGCCGACCAGCTCGGCGAGCGCGGCCTCAACCTCGTGCTGATCGCGCGGAACGGGCCGCTGTTGGAGGAAGTCGCCGCGGGCGTGCGCGCCAGACACGGGGTCGAGGTCAGGCCCTTGGTGCTCGATCTGACCACGCCCGATGTGGGAGCCCGAGTCGCCGCCGCCACCGAGGATCTGGACGTCGGCCTGGTCATCTACAACGCCGGTGCCTCGGACCGCACGACGACCTTCCTCGAGAACGACTTCGAGTACTCGCTCAAGCAGATCAAGCTGGACTGCATCGGGCCGGTCGCGCTGACGCGGCACTTCGGTCCGAAGCTGGTGGACCGTGGTCGCGGCGGCATCGTGCTGGTGGCGTCGCTGGCCTGCATCGCCGGCTCGGCGACGTTGGCGGTCTACTCGGCGGTGAAGGCCTTCCAACACAACTTCTCCGAAGGCCTGTGGGCGGAACTCAAGCCGCACGGCGTCGACGTGTGTTGCATGCCGCTCGGCATGACGTACACGCCCGCGCTTGCGCGCATGGGCGTCGAGTTCAACCCCGAGACCCAGATGCTGTCGGAGGACGTCGCCCGCGAGATCCTGGAAAACATCGGCGACGGGCCACTTCACGTGGTCGGCGAGCACAACCGCGCCGTCGCATCGCAGGTGTGGACCATCGATCGGCGGGCGCTGGTGGAGATGATGAGTGCGGCGTCGACCGATTTCGCCGCGAAGCGGAACGCCTGACGTGCGCCCCCTCGTCGATCCGAGCGCGTCATGACCAGTCCGCTGTCGGGCCCGATCCGCCAGGTCGGCCACGTCGTCCGAGACATCGACCAAGCCATTGCCGCGTGGGTCGCGATGGGCGTCGGGCCGTGGTACGTCGTGCGCGACCGCGTGCAGCGGGCCGTCTACCGCGGGAAGCCGTGCGAGATCACCATGTCCATCGCGCTGGCCAACTCCGGGGAGCTGCAGCTCGAGCTCATCGCACAACACGACGACACCCCGTCGATCTTCACCGAATTCCTCGACGCCCACGCCGAGGGATTCCACCAGTTCGCCTGGTGGGTAAGGGACTTCGACGAGACCGTGGCCGCCGCGCAGGCGGCCGGCTGGCCGGTGGTGTGGACGGGCGGCGAGGACACCGCGACGCGCTTCGCCTACGTCGAACCACCACCGGGCAGTCCCGCGACCATCTACGAACTCATGGAGCTCACCGAGGCCACCGAGGGCATGGGTGCGTTCTTCCGCGACGCGGCCAAGGACTGGGACGGAACGGATCCCGTTCGCGAGATCCGCGTTTGACCCCAATTGGGCAAAAAAATTCTGCGCCGCTCGAAATGAATTCCTGGAATCTGGAATTCACTCGGTCGGCGCAGAAAATTTCCTGCCGATTTACAGCGGGGTCACTCCAACGGCCTGGGGGCCCTTGGCGCCAGCGGTGATCTCGAAGGAGACACGCTGATTCTCTTCCAGCGTGCGGTAACCCTGCGACTGGATTTCGGAGTGGTGAACGAACACGTCCTCCGTCGCCTCATCAGGCGTGATGAAGCCGAAACCCTTTTCGGCGTTGAACCATTTAACGGTGCCCTGTGGCATACTTATTTTTCACTCTCTGCGTATTCATCGGACTCAATTCAGAAACTGTCCGTTGGGTGAGTCTAACAGCTGTTTTGCGGATGGAAACCCCCGCCGTGGTTCAGCTGGTGGCCGGCAGGCCAACTCGCCCCTCACTTGCCGCGGTTCATCACCCGATCGGCTGCGGCCCAGTGCTCGTCGGCGACCCACAGTCGCGCGAACGCGGCGACGGCTTCCTCGGGCGGCGCGCCTCTGACCACCCGTTTGATCTCGCCCGCAGCGCGGTGGGCCAGCGTGCGCGCCAGGCTGCGCCACTCGTCCTCGAACGCGTCGCGCGGCACGACCCGCTGAATCAGTCCGACCCGCTCCGCCTCGAGCGCCGACAAAATGGTGCCGGTGCCGGCGAGCAGAAGGGCCTGACTGCCCCCGACGAGTGCCGCGAGCCGTTCGGCGCCGCCCCACGCGGGCATGATCTCCAGCGTCACCTGGTTGAAGCCGATCTTGACGTCGTCTGCCGCGATTCTGATGTCGGCCGCCACCGCCACCTCGGCGCCACCGCCGAGGGCGTGACCGTTGAGCGCGGCCAGCACCGGGCCGGGGAAGCCCGCGATGCGATCGCACACCTTGCGCATGCGCCAGGCCATGGCCGCCGCGTCGGATTCGGTCCGGATGGCACTGAGTTCCTTGAGGTCACCGCCGGACACGAAGGCCTTGTCGCCCGCCCCCTTGATGACCAACGCACGCGCGCCGACCGCGCCGTCGAGCGCCTCGTCGAGCCGGGTCCATGGTCTCCAGTGAGATGGCGTTGCGCGCATGCGGCCGATCGATCGTGACGATGGCCAATCCGTCGTCGATTTCGAGGTCGACCATGCGACTGCTGTCCAACTGGTTCTCCAAGTTCGGTATTGGCATTCTCGTTTCGGGAGAATAACATCACCACGCCGTGTTTCAAGTCGGTGTCCGACCGCTGCGGAGGCTAGTCCACTTCATGAAAAGTCCTGATCGACCCCTTCGCGTCGCGATGCCACGTCGCATCCCCGACGAGTTGGTCACGCGGTACCACGCCGAGGGGTGGTGGACGCAGGAAACGCTTGGGGAGCTCCTGGCGAACAGTCTGGCGGCCAGCCGCGACGTCGGGTTCTACGTGCACTCCGAGGTGAGGCCCTACTCCGGCACCTTCCGCGACGTGGAACTGCTCGGGCGTCGCTTCGCGGCCGGGCTCCGTCGACGTGGAGTCGGTCCCGGCGACGTCATCGCGTTGCAGTTGCCCAACTGGATGGAGGCGGCGGCGGCGTTCTGGGCGTCGGCCTTGCTCGGCGCCGTCATCGTGCCCATCGTGCACTTCTACGGTCGCAAAGAAGTCGGGCACATCGTCGCAACCGCCCAACCCCGGGTCTTCATCACCGCCGAGCGGTTCGGGCGGATGGCGTACCAGCGCGACCTGTGCGCCGACGTTCCGTTGGTCGTGCTCGTCGGTGACGTCGTCGGCGTGCTCGAACCGCACGAGTCGGCCTTCGACGACATGCTCGACCCTGAGCCGATGTCGGGCGTGCTCGCGGCCGACCCTGCGGCTCCTGCGCTGATCGCCTTCACCTCGGGCACGACGAAGGACCCCAAGGGCGTCGTCCACAGCCACCAGACGCTGAGCTTCGAGACGCGACAGCTGCTGGCGAACTATCCGCCCGACCGCGGACGGCAGCTCACGGCCACCCCGGTCGGCCACTTCATCGGCATGCTGAGTGCGTTGCTCATCCCGGTGCTCGAAGGGGCCCCGATCGATCTGGCCGACGTCTTCGACCCGGCCGCCGTGCTGGCCCTGATGAAGTCCGACGGCATCACGATCGGCGGTGGACCGCCCTACTTCGTCACCAGCCTGCTCGACCATCCCGACTGCACCGACGCACACCGCAAGCACATCAAGACCGTCGGGCTCGGCGGTTCGACGGTGCCCGCCGCGGTGACCCGGCGGCTGGCCGACTACGGAGTGTTCGTGTTCCGCTCCTACGGCAGCACCGAACATCCGTCGATCACGGGCTCGGGTGTGGGCGCGCCCGAGGACAAGCGGCTCTACACCGACGGCAACCCCAGGCCAGGCGTGGAGCTCAAACTCTCCGAGGACGGCGAGATCCTCAGTCGCGGGCCCGATCTCTGCCTCGGATACGTCGATCCCGAACTGACTGCGAAGGCCTTCGACGCGGACGGCTGGTACCACACCGGCGACGTGGGCGTACTCGACGCGGACGGCTATCTGACCATCACGGACCGCAAGGCCGACGTGATCATCCGCGGCGGCGAGAACATCAGCGCACTCGAGGTCGAGGAGGTGCTGTTGGCCATGCCGCAGGTGATCGAAGCGGTGGTGGTCGCGGCTGCCGACCCGCGGCTGGGTGAGCGCGCGGCCGCAGTGCTGAGGCTGCGGACGGGAGCGGCGATGCCCACGCTCGACGAGGTCCGCGCACACTTCGAGGCGGCCGGAGTGGCGCGGCAGAAGTGGCCCGAGGAACTCCACGAAGCCGATGACTTTCCGCGGACCGCCAGTGGCAAGGTGCAGAAGTTCGTCGTTCGCCAGAACATTCGGCAGTAGCCCGCCAGAGCATTGCCACCCAACGTAGTTGAGAATAGGATTCTCTCAAGAGGATAAGGAGTGTTCCATGGGCCAACTTTCACACAGGGTCGACGTACCGTTTCCGATCTTCGATGCGGACAACCACCTGTACGAGCCACCGGAGGCGATGACCAAGTACTTGCCGAAGGAGTACAAGGACGTCGTCCAGTACGTCGAGGTGAACGGCCGCACCAAGATCGCGCTGCGCGGTCAGATCAGCAACTACATCCCGAACCCCACCTTCTCGGTGGTCGCCAAGCCGGGCGCCTGGGAGGAGTACTTCAAGTTCGGCAACCCGGACGGCAAGAGCAAGCGCGAACTCTTCGGCGAGCCGATGCGGGCGATCCCGGCGTTCTTCGAGCCCGGTCCCCGCCTGGAGAAGATGGATGAGCTGGGCATCGACCGCTCGCTGATGTTTCCGACGCTGGCCAGCCTGATCGAGGAGCGTCTGGCCGACGACCCGGTCGCCATCCACGTCCTCATCCACGCGCTCAACGAGTGGCTCGACGAGGTGTGGGGCTTCAACTACCAGAACCGCATCTACACCACCCCGGTGATCACGCTGCCCATCGTCGAGAAGGCGATCGAGGAGCTGGAGTGGGTGGTCAAGCGCGGTGCCCGCGCCATCCTGGTCCGCCCGGCGCCCGTGCCCGGATTCCGCGGCCCACGGTCGTTCGCGCTGCCCGAGTTCGACCCCTTCTGGCAGAAGTGCGTCGAGTACGACGTGTTCGTCGGAATGCACTCCAGCGACAGCGGTTACTCCCGCTACACCTCCGAGTGGGACGGCGCCGCCCAGGAGATGCTGCCGTTCCAGACCAACGCGATGTCCATCCTCAACGAGTGGCGCCCGATCCAGGATGCGGTGGCTTCCTGGGTGATCCACGGCGCACTGTTCCGGTTCCCGAAGCTGAAGGTGGGCATCGTCGAGGCAGGGTCGAAGTGGATGTTCCCGCTGCTGGACTCCATGGCCGAGGTCTACAAGAAGGCGCCCGAGGCGTTCCCCGGCAATCCGATCGAGGAGATCAAGAATCGTATCTACGTCAGCCCGTTCTACGAGGAGGGCATCGACGACCTGATCAACCTGATCGGCGTGGATCAGGTGCTTTACGGCTCCGATTGGCCGCATCCGGAGGGCCTGGCGGAACCCACCCACTACGTGACCGCGCTCGAGCATCTTTCGATGGACGATCAGGCGAAGATCATGGGCGGCAACTTGAGTCGCCTCATCACGGCGTGACGACGCGCTCCGACGATTTAGGGCGTCCCCGCCCGATGGGGTACGGCGCCAATTGAAGAGTCAACCCTGGCAGACCATCCCTGAGCTGGTCCTGAGTGCAGCGGATCGATTCGGCGATGCCGAGGCGGTCGTCGACGGTCCGTTGCGGCTCACGTTCGTCGAACTGGCGGACCGCATCCGACGTGCGTCGGGTGCGTTCGCCGAGTTCGGCGTCGGCAAGGGTGACCGGGTCGCAGTCTGGGCGCCCAACTCCGCCGAGTGGATCATCGCCGCGTTCGGCGTGATGACGGCGGGCGGCGTGCTGGTTCCGGTCAACACCCGGTTCAAGGCCGAGGAGGCCGCCGACGTGGTGGCGCGCAGCGGCGCCAAGGCCGTGATGGTCCAGAAGGGTTTCCTCGGCGAGGATTTCAGTGTTTCCGACGTCGGGCTCGACGTGCCGACGATCGACCTGAAGTCGGACTTCCTGGCCGGCGGCGCGCCCTTCGAGCGCGAGGTCGACGGGGACGACGTCTCCGACGTCATCTACACCTCGGGCACCACCGGCAGGCCCAAGGGCGCCATGATGAACCACCGTCAGACGCTCCGGATGTACGAGGAGTGGGCGACTCTCGCGGATCTGCGCGAGGGTGACCGCTATCTGATGATCAACCCGTACTTTCACACGTTCGGGCTCAAGGCGGGCCTCGTCGCGTCGTTCCTGCGCGGTGCGACCATGCTGCCGGTGGCCGTCTTCGACATCGACCGGGTGGTGGAACTCATTGAGCGGGAACGCATCACGATTCTGCCAGGGCCGCCGACGCTGTATCACTCGCTGCTCACGGTCGGAGACAAGGACAAGCTGGCGACCCTGCGCGCCGGCGTCACCGGTGCGGCCGACATCCCGGTGGAGCTGGTCCGGCGCATCCACGACGAGCTCCCATTCCGAACGTTGATGACGGGCTACGGGCTCACCGAGGCGGGCAACGTGACGCTCTCGCGTCCGGGCGACTCCTTCACCGACGTCGCGACCACCGCGGGGCTTCCGTGCGACGACATCGAGGTCCGCGTCGCCGATGACGGCGAGGTGTTGGTCCGCGGCTACGGCGTCATGCAGGGCTACCTCGACGACCCGGCCGCCACGGCCGAGGCGATCGACGCCGACGGCTGGCTGCACACCGGAGACCTCGGCGAGTTCACGCCGACCGGCAGGCTGCGCATCGTCGGCCGCAAGAAGGACATGTACATCGTGGGCGGCTTCAACGCCTATCCCGCCGAGATCGAGGGCTTCCTGCTCCAGCATCCGGCGGTGGCCCAGGTGGCGGTGATCGGCGTGCCTGACGAACGCATGGGTCAGGTGGGAAAGGCGTTCGTGGTTTCGCGGGCCGACGCGGTCGGCCCGCCGGCAGCCGACGCAATCATCGCGTGGAGTCGTGAGCGAATGGCCGGATACAAGGTGCCCCGATATGTAGAGTTCCTCGACGAGTTGCCCACGAATGCCACGGGCAAGGTCGTCAAGGACCGGCTGCGCTAGCGCACAGCCAGCGCTGGAAATAGCATTTCCGCAGGAAGCAAGCCTTTCTGTGCCGGTCGAACGATGAGGTATCGTCGGGGCGATACCAAAAACTGAAAACGTCATTCTCATTGCGTTCCACGCTCACGGATAGGACAGGAGGTCGCATGCCGCCCCGCAAGCGCACCTCGTCGGTGCTCAACGGCGATTCCGGCGACCTGCCCAAGGAGGCCGATCGAGTGACCAATGCCGACGATGCCCGAGCTGCAGCCGAAGAGGCCGAGGCCGAGGCTGCCGAAGCCGAGGCGATGGCCGCGGCCGCACGCGCACGGGCGCGGGCCATCCGGCTGCGCCGCGAGGCGGCCGCCGTCGAGACCGCGTCGACGCGCTGCGGAGCCCGAGTCGTCGGCCGTCGAACTCGACGAACCGACCGTGGTGGACCAGCCGGCCGCCAAGCCCGTCCAGCTCGTCAAGACCGAGCCCGTGGTGGACGAGCCGACCGGTAAGCCCGCCGAAGCCCACCAGACCAAGCCGGTGATCGAGACGGTCGCCGCCGACGAGTCGATCGCCGATGCGGACGAAGACGAGCCCGAAGCCGTCGACGAAGCGGCGGAGAAGCCGGCGCGGAGTCGACGCAGGCCGTCGAGGCCGACTCGTCGTCAAGCTGGTCGCCGCGACGCTGGTGATCGTGGCCTCACTCGGCCTGCTGGGGCTCAGCGGCGCGATGTACGTCCATCACCGCCACGTCGAGGCCCAGCGTCAACTGTCCGCGGAGTTCTCGGCCGCCGCGCGCCAGAGCGTGGTGACGTTGATGTCGCTGGACTTCAACAAGGCCGAGGATGACGTGAAGCGCATCATCGACAACACCACGGGCGACTTCAAGAAGGACTTCGAAGGTCAGGTCCCAAGACTTCATCGACGTGGCCAAGCAATCGAAGGTGGTCACCGAGGCCACCGTCAACGCCGTCGCCGTTCAGTCGATGACCAAGGACACCGCCACCGTGCTGGTCGCCGTGGTCACCAACGTGTCCAACGCCGCGAGCAACAAGCAGGATCCGCGCTCTTGGCGGCTCAGCGTGGACGTCACGCGCGACGGTGACCAGATCAAGCTGTCGAAAGTCGAGTTCGTACCGTGAGTCGAGACAACGAAGCCGACGTGACCGATGTCGACGGCGACGAGACCGTCGCTGCGGACGTCGAGCACACTTCCGGCGAGGCGGACGACACCACCGCCGAGGAGACCTTGGTCTCGAGCCACGCGGTGGCGAACGACGGTCCCTCGGGCACCCGGGGACTGCTGCGAGGCCTGCTGGTACCGCTGTTGCTCGGCGCCCTGCTACTCGTCTCGGCAGGGGCGACGACGTGGATCTACTTTGCGCAGTACCGGTCCGACCAAGCGGTCGGCGACGTCGTGAAGGCCCGCGTCATGCAATGCCGCGTCGGACGGAACCGTTTCGCTGCTGTCGTATTCACCGGACACCCTGGACAAGGACTTCGCGAACGCCAAGACGCATCTGACCGGTGACTTCCTGAACTACTACACGCAGTTCACCGCCGAGATCGTGACACCGGCGGCCAAGCAGAAGGCCGTCAAGACGTCGGCCGCCGTGGTGCGGTCCGCCGTGGCGGCATCTGCAGCCGGACCTCGGCCGAGGTGCTGCTCTTCATCAACCAGACGACCACCAGCAAGGAGAACCCCGACGGCTCGTTCACCGCGAGCAGCGTGAAGGTGGGGCTCACCAAGGTCGAACGACGACTGGCTCATCTCGTCCTTCGACCCGGTGTAGTACCGGCGCGCCGGTCGTCGGGTCGATGGTTCAGAATCGCACTCATGGCACGAACGCCAAACGCGCCGACCTCGTCCTGTCCGGCGGCGGGGTCAAGGGTGTCGGACTGGTCGGTGCCGTCGTGGCGCTGATCGACGCCGGCTACGCCCCGCAACGCGTGTCGGGCACGTCGGCGGGCTCAATCGTCGGGGCGGTCGTCGCCGCCGCGACGCAGGCCGGTCAGCTGTCGGGCACTGACGTCAAAGAGCTTGCGCTGCAACTGGACTACCGGAAGTTCCTCGACCCCGGAGTGCGTCGAGCGCGTCCCGGTGCTCGGTCCGTCGCTGGCGTTGGTGCGCGGGCAACGGAATCTACAAGGGCGACTACGCCCACGACTGGGTCCGCGAGTCAGCTTGCCGGCCTCGGCGTCAGCACGTTCGGCGACCTCGCCATCGACGACGCCGAGTTGCCGCCCGAGCAGCGTTACCGCCTGGTGGTCACCGTCGCCGACGTCACGACCGGCCAGCTCGTCCGGCTGCCGTGGGACTACCGCCGGGTCTACGGCCTCGACCCCGACGAGCAGTCGGTCGCCGACGCGGTGCGCGCGTCGATGTCGATTCCCTTCTTCTTCCGTCCGGTCACGTTGACCGAGCGCGGCCGGGCTGCACCTCGACGCTGGTCGACGGCGGGCTGCTGTCCAACTTCCCGATCGACTCGCTGGACCGCATCGACGGCAAGACGCCGCGCTGGCCGAGCTTCGGGGTCACGGTGCTGCCGAATCTGCCCGCACGGCAACGACAAGGTGATCCCGGCACTGGAACGCGTTGCGACTGCTCGGACCTCCGCACGTGCTCGAGGACGTCATCACCACCGTGCTGGTCGGCCGCGATCAGGCCTACCTGAACCAGCCTTGGGTGCGCGCCAGGGCCATCCGCGTCGACTCGACCGAGGTCGGGTTCCTCGACTTCGACATCTCCGACGCCGAGGTCGAGGCGCTCTACGCCAAGGGTTACTCCGCGGCACGGGACTTCCTGGCCACCTGGGACTGGGCCGACTACCTGAGCCGCTACCGCTGAGCCCGCGATGATGCCCGCCGATGGAACTGCTGGCGATCGTGCCGCTCCCGACGACCGCGCGATCCGCGGCGAGTCTGTGCACCCATCGCGGGGGAGCCGCCCTCGTGCGCACCGTGCGGACGCTGCTCGGTCGGGTGGCCGCACGGCGCGTGGTCGTCGTGGTTGCCTGCCCATTCGCCGCTCGGGTCCGCGACGCGCTGGCCGTCCACGGATGCTCGGAGGTCGCGGTCCGTGTGCTCAACGGTTCCGACCACCGGGCACGGGGTCATCGCGGCCGGGCTCGAAGAGCTTGGCCAGGAACCGGATTCGTCGACACCCGTGCTGATCCACGACGTCCGTCATCCGCTGGTGCCGGCCGAGGTGATCGATCGGGTCGTCGCCGCACTGGCGGCCGGGCACCGAATCGTCGTACCGGTGCTTCCCGTGACCGACACCGTCAAGTCCGTCGACGAACGTGGCGTGGTGACGGCGACGGTCGACCGAGCCACGCTGCTGACCGTCCAGTATCCGCGCGGCTTCGTCTGCTCGACGCTGAGCGAACTCATCGTCGACGGTGCCACCGACGAGCTACAGGCCGCGCTTGCGGCGGGCCTACCCGTCGAGACGGTCGACGGTCACGCCGATGCGGTGCGGTTCGACGTTGCCTGCGGACGCGGCCCTGCTCGAGGCGGTCATCGCGAGTCGTCGCTGACCCTGTCGTGCAGCAGCCGGTGCCGGCGAGGCACGTCGGGCGGGTACGTCACCTTCAGATTCGTTGCGGTGCCCGCGAAGACGCGCACGTCGACGTCGGCGAAGCGCTCGACGCACGACGACGTGTCGGTGCCCTCGAAGCCCTCGGCCTCGGCCCGCCGGTAGGCGTCGAGGAGGGGCTTGGCCCGAAATGCCTGCGGCGTCTGGACCCGCACCAACGGGCCTGCGGAAACGGTCGACCCCGTCCGCCACGATGCGCACGGCGGTCCGCGCCGGCACCGCCGGGATGCGCGCCGCCGGACTTCGCGCGCGATCGCAAGCGCGACGCTCATCATGTCCGGACCCGGCCAGTGGCCGGGCAGCGTCGTGGATGAGCACGACGTCGACGGCGCCCGGCGTCGACGTCCGCCGCGAGATAGCGGAGGACGTTCCATTCCGAACCGTGTCTGGTGTCGCCGCCCTCGACGAGTTCGACCGTCGCAGAGGGTAGTTCGGCGGTGATGGTTCGTGTGACCAGGTCGCGTTCTCCGCGCCGGAACACCAGGATGGTGCGATCGATGCCCGGGGTGCGGGTTACCGCGTCCACCGACCACGACACCATGCTGCGACCCGCCAGCTGCAGGTAGGCCTTGTTGCCGTCCGCGCCGATCCGGGCCCCCATGCCCGCGGCGAGCACGACACCGACGGCGGAGGGTCCCGACGTCGCGTGCATGGGCTTCAACCTAACGTGCCGGTCCGCCGACCGACGAAGCTGCGGTGAGATCGCGACCCCCCAAAGTCGCGATCTCACCGCAGACGCGAGCGTGCTAGTCCTCGGCGTGCCTGTGCTGATCCCACCGCTCCAGCCGGACCTGCAGTCTCGTAGATGGCGAGTGCGATGAGCGCTGCCGCCGCCGTCACGCCGGCGACCGTCAGGGCGCTCATGCCCGCGCCTCGCGCTGTTCGTTCGTCATGAATCGATCGTCGAACCGATGCGCGCCCGGCACATGCGTAGTGCACTACTCGTGTTCGGGGGCGTTTCGCCGGCGGCGGCTCGCGTAGAACTCGACGGCGCGGCGAATCGAGTCGGCTACCGGTTCGGGTTGCCAGCCGAGTTCGCGTTCGGCCTTGCCGTGGTCCAAGGGCGGCATGATGTGCATCAGGCGCACGCTGGTTCGCGACAAGAGGCTGTCGCGTCGAAGCAGGGTGCTGATCACGTCGCTCGCGGACGCCGCCAGGTACATCACCCACAGCGGCACGCCGAGGCGCGGCGGCGGCACTCCTGCTGTCTGCGCGGCGGTCTCGTACAACTGCTGGGCGGACATGACCCGTTCGGAGATGATGTAGCGCTCGCCGTCGCGGCCCTTCTCGGCCGCGAGCAGCATGGCCCTCGCGGCGTCCTCGATGCCGACCACCTCGCCGTCCCAGCCCTTGATGTAGAACGGCAGCTTGCCCGCGGCCGCCAACGAGAGTCTGTTTGCCGTGCGGAGTCGGCTGCCAGTCGCCCGGCCCGTAGGTGTTCGACACGCACATCGCGACGGCGGGCAGGTCGCGGTCCTTCGCGTAGCGCAGCACGAGGTCTTCCGCCTGAACCCGCGACTGGATGTAACTACCGCTCCGGTCCGCCCAGTTGAATGCGTCGTGCTCCGTGGCGGCCCGCGCCCCGTCCGGAATCCCGATGGTCGCGATGCTGCTGGTGAACACGAAGCGCCTCAGGTCGGCGTCGGCAGCGGCATCGAGCACGTGCCGCAACCCCTCGACGTTGGTCCGGAACAGCGGAGCGGGGTCACGAAGCCACGCGCGGGCGTCTACGACGCAGTAGAAGACGTCGTCGACGTCCGCCATCGCCGTGCGGACCGCGTCGTCGTCGAACACGTCCCCGTAGTGGCGTTCGACGTCGAGGTCGTCGATCGCCTTCGTCGAGCTGGACGAGCGCAGGAGCACCCGGACGGCGTCCCCGCGTGCGACGAGCTGGCGGGTGACGTGGGAACCGAGGAACCCGCTCGCACCGATGACCAACTTCTTCGGCCCTGCCATGTGTCTCTCCTACGTCACGAGGATGCCCTGGCGCGAGGCCGTTCACGTCTTTGGTGGTCGGTGTGCCGATGATGGATGACCACGCCGGCGAGGCGGCGTTTCAGGCAGCGCAGGGCTTCAGTGTTCGAGTGAATGTAGCGGGTGGACGGTCGACCCGGTACGGTCACCGCCGTCGGAAGGGAGCAGGTCGAGTGAGTGAACCAGAACCCGAGTCGGCCCGGCCGAGTGGGATCACCGCCCACCGCTTTCGGAGAATGTGCGGCCGCGACCCGCACGAGCGGCATCGCGTGGCGACGCCGCTGGAGCTGTTGTTCGACCTGACGTTCGTCATCGCGTTCGGCGTTGCGGCGTCGGAGTTCGCCCACATGCTCGTCGCGGGCCACATCGGCGCCGCCCTGACGGGCTTCGTGTTCGCGACGTTCGCCGTGATCCTCGCGTGGATCAACTTCACCTGGTTCGCGTCGGCGTACGACACCGACGACTGGATCTACCGCGTCATGACGATGGTCCAGATGGTCGGTGTGCTGATCCTCGCGCTGGGCATTCATCCGTTCTTCGCGTCGATCGAGCACGGGGACCACGTCGACAACGCCATCCTGGTGGCGGGCTACGTGGTCATGCGAATTGCATTGGTGGGGCAATGGTTACGCGCAGCCCGTCAGGACCCGGCGCACCGCACGGCGTGTCTGACGTACGCCGTGATCATCACGGTGGCTCAGCTTGGGCTGGATCGGGACGATCTTCCTACCGACGCCGGTTCCCGTGACGCTGGCCGTCTGGGTGGTGCTCGGCACCATCGAGTTGCTCTGCCCGCGGATTGCGGAATCCCGCAACGAGACCTCGACACCGTGGCACGCGCACCACATCGCCGAGCGCTATGGCCTACTGGCGATCATCGCCCTCGGTGAGGGCGTCGTGGGCACGGTGGCGTCGCTGTCGGCCGTCGTGCAGGAGCACGGCTGGACCAGCGACGCCATCTTGCTGGTGGTGGCGGGTACCGGCCTCACGTTCGGCATGTGGTGGATCTACTTCGCGATCCCAGCCGCAGACCTGTTGCACGCACACCGAGAGCACTCCTTTCAGTTCGGCTACCTGCACATCCCGCTGTATGGAGCCATCGTCGCGACGGGCGCGGGCCTGCACACTGCTGCGTACTACGTGGAGGGGCACTCCGAGATCGGCGTCGACCGGCACGGTGTTCTCGGTGGTGATCCCCGTCGGGGTCTACATCGGACTGGTCTACGTCATCTACTCCCTGATGGTGCGAACCTGGGATCGGTTCCACGTGCTGCTGGTGGCCCTCACTGCGCTGGTGCTGGTGGCCGCGGTCGCGGCCGCGGCCGCGGGCGTGCCGATGACGGTCTGTCTGCTGATCGCCACGTTGGCGCCCGTGGTGAGTGTCGTCGGCTTCGAGGTGGTGGGCCACCGGCACGCGGCCGCCGCCATCGCGGCCAGCGTCGCCGACGGTCACTAGGAGTCGCGGCGGGATTCGCCCGCGCCGGTTCGGGTAAGCCCCCGATAGAAGCGGATGCTTCCCGCGCGTCCGCGAGGCCGGACAGGAGCACGCGATGCCGAAGACGAGCAAGACTGGACAGGCGAAGCAGAGCGAACTGCCGAGCACCCTGCAGAAGTCGCCCGCGAAGGCGCAACGAACCTTCGCCAAGGTGCACGACGCGGCCGCCGAGCAGTACGGCGAGGGGGAGCGTGCGCACCGAGCGGCCTTCAGCGCCGTCAAGCACAGCTTCGAGAAGGTCGGCGACCACTGGGAACCCAAGGACGAGAAGGGACCATCCGACGAGCGCGCCGAGAGCGGCGGCCCCAACCCCACCGGTGAGAGCGCCGAGGGCGTCGATGCGAACGCGACGAAGAAGCATCTGATGGACGTCGCCCGACGACTCGACGTCGAGGGGCGCTCGACGATGACCAAGGACGAGTTGGTCGCAGCGATCATGAAGGCCAACCGGAGGATCACGGCCAAGAACCGGTGAGCGGGGCTCAGCCGGCGTCGAAGCTCTCCAACAGCGAACGTTCCTCCTCGGCCCTCATGAGTCTGCGGGTCTTGTGGCGGGTGATCAGGATTCCGATCACGGCGAGCACCCACACCGCGTACTGCACCGTCCACGCCACGCGGAACGACTCGAACGAATAGCCGCCCATCGCACCGAGAATCACGCCCATTGCCTGCATCACGAGCAGCGAGGCGATGAACCCGCCCATGTTGACCATGCCCTGCGCGGTGCCCAGGGTGGCGCTGGGGTTGAACGTGCGGGCGAAGTCGAAGCCGACCATCGAGCCTGGGCCGCCGACCGAGATCACCAGGATCAGCACCAGAAGCAGCCACAGCGGCGCCCGGTCCGGCAGGGCCAACACCACCGTCCAGGCCAGCGCGTTGCTGGCGATGATCGCCAACACGATCCGCGAGCGGCGCTTCGGATACCGGCCGGTGACGATGCCGATCACGATGCCCGAGGAGATGGCGGCGACGACCGACGCCGTCAGCAGAGCGCCGGTGACGCCCGTCGACAGACCTTGGGCGACGGTCAGGTACGGCACCCCCCACATCAGGGCGAAGACGGTGACCGAGAACTGGGTGCCCATGTGGGTGAAGAACCCCAACCGGGTGCCGGGGCGCAGCCACACCGCCTTCACACTGCGGAGCGTGGCCCGCACGGACATCGTCTCTCTCGCGACCGACCGACCGCGCGGCGTGTCCTTCACCAGCGCGAGCACCAGCACCATCGCCAACGTGCCAAGGGCCGCCACCGAAACGTAGGCGGTGGCCCACGTCGTTCCGGTGAGCAGGGCGAGGAACGGGACGGCCGACAGCACCTGACCCAACTGCCCGCAGATGCCGGTGAGTTGGGTCAGGAGCGGCACGCGTCGCGGAGCGAACCACTGGGGGACCAGGCGCAGCACCGAGATGAACGTGACGGCGTCGCCTAGCCCGACGACGGCCCGCGCCCCGATCGCCAGCGGCAGCGACGTCGTCAACGCCAGCGCCAACTGGCCCGCCGCCATCAATGCGGCGCCCGCCACGATCAACACCCGCGATCCGTATCGGTCCAGCAGCACGCCCGCGGGTACCTGCGCCGCGGCGTACACGATCACCTGTAGAACGACGAACGTCGACAGCACGCTCGGGCTCGCCGCGAAGCGGTCGGCCGCGTTCAGTCCGGACACGCCCAGCGTCGTGCGATCGAGCACGGCGACGATGTAGGCCAGCAGCCCGGTCGCCCAGACGATCCAGGCACGCACTCGACTCATGGTTGTCTACCGACGGGTCGGAGCGCCAACCGATAACGCCGCAGTTCCATTATCTAGCGTCGCTAATCAATTCTCGCAAACAATGAGTGCGGGCTACAGTGGATGCGTCACTCGTTGCGGAGCGTCGGCCTTCAGGGGTCTGACCGGTGTGTTGGGGGGTCATCGAGTTGGCTGAATACCGGCTGGAAGAGCTCGCCAGCGGCTCAGGAGTCAGCGCCCGCAACATTCGGGCCTATCGTGAGCGCGGGCTGCTCGATGCGCCGCGCAAGCAGGGCAGGTCGGCCTACTACGACGATCACCACCTGGCTCAGCTCCGCACGATCAGCGAATTGCTGCGCAAGGGCTTCACGTCCGCGCACATCGCCGAGTTCTTCACCAGCACACGCCAGGGCCACGATCTCGCCGACCTCCTCGGGCTCCAGGATGCGATCTTCGGCCGCCGCAAGCCCACGGGCCGCGTCGCGCTCGACATCGATGCGGACGGCGACGAAGCCCGCCGACTCATCGCCCACGGGCTGGCCGAAGTCGTCGACGGTCAGGTGTCGTTGGTCGACCCCAGGACCGCCGAGATCGTCGGCGCTGTCACCGATCAGTTGACGTACGTCCGGACGATCCTTGGCATAGCCGACGGCGCGGCAGCCGCGCTCGACTTGGTCGCGATCGCCGTCGTCCAAGCGTGGGAGGACAGCGTGGTCGCGCGCTTCGGTTCGAACTACGTGCCTCGGCCCGAGGACATGGTCGAGCTTCAGCGGATGGTCGCCGACTATCGAGTGCTCGGCAGCCGCGTCGTCGCGGACAAGCTCACCGTGGCGTTGCAGAGGCGTCTGGTGACGGCTGTCGCCACCTACACCACTGACATCGCGGTCGGCGGACGCTGGGACTCGACCATTCCCTAGACGATTTTCTAGAGTCGGGTTGTTTGATCCAGATTCAGTTGATGCTGCAGGCCACCGGGGTGTGGCTGCGCCTGCAGACCGCAGCGTACTCGGCCGGCGTGCGGTAGCCCAGCGCTGAGTGGCGGTGTCGGGTGGTTGTGCTCGTCCTTGAAGTCGCCGATGACCACGCGGGCCTCGAGCAGGGTGTTCCAGTGGTTGCGGTTGAGACACTCCTTGCGTAGTCGGTTGTTGAACGATTCGATATGCAAGTTATTCCACGGCGTCCTGGGCGCAATGTAGGACATTCCAACCCTGCATCGCAGAACTGTTGCAGCGCTTGGGAAATAAACTCTGGGCCGTTATCCATCCGCAGCACCCTCGGCGGCCTGCCAGCGGTGACGAACACCTTCTCGAGCTCGTCGACGAGTCGCTCGGCGGTGATTGAGCGCTCGACGATGTTCAGCAGCGACAGCCTCGTGTGTTCGTCGATCATCGAGGCGATCTTGATGGCCTTGCCGTCGATGGTGGAGTCGAACTGGAAGTCGATCGCCCACACCACGTTCGGCGCGTCGGCCTCGATCGGCGGGATCGACGACACCCCCGCCCGCTTCCGCGGACTGGTCACCTTGACCTGGAGGCCTTCCTCGCGCCACAGGCGGTGGATCTTCTTCTTGTTGACCTCACGGCGCTCGTCGTAGCGCAACGTCGCCCACGCGCGCCGGAATCCATGGCATGGGTGTTTGGTGGCGTAGGAACGCAGCCAGGCCCGCATATCGGTGTCTGGATCCGCGGGGGTCTGCGCCACGGGGAGGCGGCGGTGGGGTGGAGCGGGCCAGCCCAACGGCCTTGCACGCCAACCGTTCCGACATGCCCAACGTGGTGGTGAGTTCTTTGAGTTCTTTAGCGGCGTCGGTATCCATCCCGCCGTAAGCGCGGCGCCAGTTGTACAACGTCGCCGGCGAGATGCCGAGTTCGGCGGCGATCTCATCGCCGGTCTTGCCCTCCGCAGTCAGCTCGTCCGCACGGCGCAGTTTGCGCACGATGTCCTCCGCGGAATGCCGCTTCCGACCAGCCGTGCGTTTCATCGTCCCTTCCAGCCCGACATCGGGCCACAGGACTCTAGAACTGGCTGGATTCATTCAGCGGGAACACGCCATCCCCGGCGTCAAGCCGACCGTGATGTTATGAGTGCTGAAGCCGACGAGAGGCAGAAACTACAGGCCGAGCTTGACCAGCTCGCGGAGAAGTTATCCAAACCCGAATACGCCGAAGACGCGGGTCCCGACTGAGTCGCACTTACTGAGGCGATCAGCAGGCGAAATCGCCGCGGACCGACAACTCGGGCGACGTGTCCCGGCACGCACTCGCCTTGCAAGCGGTCTCAACCGTATTCAACGGCGATCACAACCACCCCCAACCCTGGGGGTACCCCCGAACCACCCGAACGCTGCGCCTCGCACGGCCAGCGCTCTCTGGCGATTGGTGGAGGTTCAGCGGCGACGTCAGCCGGGCTGGGCGGCCGCAACCTCGAAATGCGAGACCGTGGTCTCGCGATCGACGAGGTACTCGTCATCCTCGGGGTAGAACACGGCGGCCTCGATGTCGGATCCCGCGAACCCGATGATGGCAGCCCGTGACTCCCACCAACTGACCGTCAGGACTTCGGTTCGACCATCTCCCAGGTCTCTCGTCCACATCTGGCAGCCAAGGTTGCCCGGCGTCGCCGCATACTCACGCAAACCGGTGCCGGTGATGTAGGCGACGTAGGCGTTCGCCTGCTTGGTCCGAACCCATCCTCGCCACATCCGAGCGATCATGACCATCTCCTCGACGACGCCGGGGTCGCCTGCCCACAACGATGGGACCCGGCTCGGTGTATGGGCCTCGGGTGTCCGGCATCCCGACGTTGGGGCTCATTATTGCCGGATTGATCGGGGTCGTGAAGGTTCTACATCAAGTCATCACTGGTGTCCCACCTAGTTCTGCGAACTAGGCGCCTTTGTAGTCGCGTAGGCGCTCGCCGCCTTTGCCCCGCCGCGCCATGCTCGCTGGGCCTATAGGTTTGCGAAGCAGGGGTCCTGGTTGTCGTTGTTCCCTTGGTTGCCCTTCTTGCCCTGCGGGATCGACGTGTCTCGGCTCGAATAATGTGCTGTCACACCGTCATCGGTGATCTGCACGCTATCGGCATGGATATCGAGCGGATAATTCTCGGTGAGAGGGGTGGTGAACGCGTCCAGCGCCGACTGCACCATCTCGCTGGGCAGCAACAAACCCAGCCCGGTCACATCGACCACCTGCAGCGCCACTCGTCCGTCTGTAACCTGCGGCTTGGTGGTGACACTGCCCAGGTTGCCCTGCAACTTGAGGGTGCCGTCGTGCGGGTTGGTCTGGACCCCGGTGACCAAGCCACGCAACAGCGGGGCCGCTTGTTCCTGGATGCTCTGCCTCATGCCGTCGGCAGACCAGGTGATCATGGCGTCTAGAGCTCCCACGCTGCCCATGGCGTCGGCGTCGCCATCCAGCCGGACATCGTCGATCCGCACGTCGGCCTTCATGCCTCGGGCGTGGCCGATCCGATTGCCGGCCGTGTGGATCGAGATGTTCCTGTAGTGGCCGGTCGCGAGCTGAAGCAGAAGAGGCGTCGCGCCGAACGACACACTCGCCTTATCCTGCACCACGCATTCGGCGGCGGCGGCCACCACGCTCTCGGCGCGGTGACGCGCGTACAGCCCACCGGCGAGCAGGCCGGCGGCGACTAAGCCGATCACGATCACCGCGATCAGGACTATCGACATCGGGTTGCGCAGACGGCCGCGACTCCGTCCGGAACCCTTCGATGTCGGAGTGCCCGGCGGTCGACCATAGCCGGGCTGGCCCGGTGGCGGCGGGGGATGCTCTTCCATCCCTTCATCGTGGACCCGCTCAGCCGACAGCCACAGGTTTAACGAACCGGTGGACGACGCCGGTGGTGTTCGGTCATGAGACTTCGCGGGTTTGGCGGTCGGTGATGGTGAGGTCGAGGATGACGGGCAGGTCGGGGTTGTCCAGAGCTTGTCTGGCGTGCGCGACTGCGTTGGTCTCGATGCGCCGACGCAGGGCGGCTAGGTCTGAGCTCTGCTCGAGGGTGGCGGTGATGACAAGGTCGGGGCTGGTGGGATTGCCGATGATTCGGGCCTTAGCCGAATGCACGCCCGGGTAGGTTTCGATTTCCTCGCACACCGCCTCGGTGAGTGCGCCCGGGGTAAGGGTGCTGCGTCCCGTGGAGCGGTCTCCGGTGAGCCGGATGTCGCCGGCTCGGTCGGTGGAGAACAGCAGCACGATCAGCCAGCGCAACGCAAGAGCTGCCAACAGCACGGCGCCCAGCGCCACGACGAGCCATAACCAGGCGCCCTGAACGCCGAAGTAGGCGCCAACCGGGTTGGCGAACAGGTGACGGTATTTGTTTGCGGCACCGAAGGCTCCGAAGCCGGCCAGCGCAGCGCAGACGCCGCCAGCGATGAGCAGCAACGCGAACAGGATGAGTACGGCGCGGTTGGCGCGGTCGGCGTGCATCAGCGGCTCCGAGTCGTGACGCGCACCGACAGCCTCGGCGCGGGGGATAGTTCCAAAGTGTCCAGCCGCTGTTGGGCGGCGGCTGTTGCGGGTTCTCGCAGGGAGTGGGCCGTATAGGGTTGGCGTCCTGCGGTTGTTGCTGCGACCTTGACTTTGCGGCGTTTCACCTTGACGGCGGTGTGGTTGATGCCGTCGACGTCGTTGACGGCAGTGCGGATCGTGGCAGCTACCCCGCGGCGAGTGTAGGCGGCGTCGGTGAGATCGCTGGCGATGCGAAGTCGCTTGGGTTTGCCGCGGCGCAGTTCGGCGAGCAACAGAATCACGCCAAGCGCGGCGATGACGATGCCGCCCACTCGGACGCTGCCTTGCATCCAGCTGGTGCGTGCGGCCCACTCATAAACCGGGTGCCAGTCAACGAGTGCGGCGTGACCAGTGATGCGGTCGGCGATGACCTCGACGACCACGAGTAAACCTGCGGAGATGAGCGCGGCGGCGAGAACGGCTGCGAGCAGCCGGTTGATCAGTCTCATCGGGGCCTCGTGTCCGGTGTTTAGTGGACCCGCGGTGGCGGGGCGAGATGGGTGGCGAGGTCGGTGACCGCGATGTTGACTTCGGCGACGTGCAGGCCGGTCAGCGCCTCGACGCGTGCCCGCACGCGGTGCCGCACGGCTTGCGTGACGGCGGGAACCGAGCACGGCCAGCGCACACTGATCGTCAACTCGACGAGAACGACGCTGCCATCGACGTCGGCGGAGGTCTTCGGCAACTCTGTGAGGCTGGTGTCGCGTAGGCCGAGCCGGCCCGCTCCGGCCAGGGATTTCCGCAATAGGCGGGGCGCGGCGGCTCCGGCGTCGGGCTCTTCGGCCGCGGCGCGAGAGGCAATTTTGGTGACCACGGAATCGTCGATGGTGATGGCGCCGAGCTCGTTGCGCCCAGCCGCAGGAGGTGCCGCGGCGACGTCGGTGGCCGTCATCGGTCGCGTCGGTTTGCGACGTAGCGGTTCAGGTCGATGTCGCCATCGAGGACCTTGGCGACGATGACCCCCAACGCACAAAACAGGGCGACGAGCAGCATCTGACCGAAGCTGCCGAAAGCCAGGGCCAATCCGAGGGCCAGCCCAATGATGATGCCGAGGGATGTTCGGGTCATGTCTTTTCTCGATTCCGTTGGGTAGGTGTCAGCGGTTTGCGATGGCGCAGCAGTAGGCGGCGGTGAAGTGGGCTGAGGACGGCACGCAGTAGACGCCGGGGCCAACTGATGTGTGGCACGAAGACGATGCGGAGATGTGCGCCGGGAGCGGTTTCTGGGGACCCGAGGTCGAATTGCGCCAGCCCGATCACGAATTCGGTAATGTCTCCTCCCCGGTCGGGGTGGTGGGTGCGGATGAACTCTTTGCGCGCGGCGCGTCGGCGGCGTTCGTCCTCGTGCATAGTTCGTCATTGTCCTCAGCGACCGGCGACACGACAGTTTCCTGCCGACCTGCGCCGAGCTGCCGGGAGTGTCCGGCCAGGCCCTGTTGTGTCGGCGCCGGCAGGGCGGGCTCGGCCACGTCGGCCACGAAGATGTCGATCGTGCGGCCCCCGGTGAGCGGCGCCACCGCAGCCAGTACCTGCCCAGCGAGCTCGCGTATGGGGACGTCCCACTTGCCGCGGACCTGAATGCTTGCCCGGTCGGCACCGATTCGGATGCCCGGCACCCGCCGACCCGGCAGGTAGGTTGCGACGGTGCCCAGTGGGCCGCCGTCCAGATCGTCGACAGCGGGGCACGACCGAACCGCGGCGGCGAGGGCGTCAACGTTGACGCCCTCCACGATGGCGGTGTCGGGATTGGTCATGAAACGCGGGAGGGGATGTCTTGCTCTTGCTGGGCGTCGTCAGTGGGCAGGTAGACGTCGTTGACGTTGATGTTGACCTCCACCACCTCCAGGCCTGTCATCCGCTCGACAGTCTGCTTGACATTGCGTTGGATGCTTTTGCCGAGCTCGGCGATCTCGACGCCGTATTCCACGACGATGTCGAGGTCGATCGCGGCTTGGGTTTCGCCGACCTGGACGCTGACGCCTTGGGCGACGTGGGGGCTTCCTAACGAGCCAGGGATGGCCTCGCGGATCGCGCCGAATGTGCGCCCGGTGCTGCTGCCCATGGCATGCACACCACTGATCTCGCGGCATGCTATGCCCGCTATCTTTTGCACCACGGACTGGGCGACGCTGATCTTGCCCTCGTCGGTTTGCAGGCGATCAGGCGTCGCGGAGCCACTGCTCGTGGCTGGAGTACTGGACTTCTCAGGCTGCGTCATCGGTGTTGAACTCCTTGTGTGGTCAGCGAATGCTCGTTGGGGCGGCGGAGCGAGTTGCCTCGGAGCGCTAGACGGACTGCCCAGGGGTTTTCAATCGTCCTCCATAGGTACGACACAGCCGAAAAGAAAAGATCGCAGACACAGTTCAACTGCTCGTCGCGCCTTACGGTAGGCCGCCGCACACCGCGTGCCTCATCGCGACACTGGCTACGCTTCTGGGGTAGCCGCGGATCGATAAGGGGGCCGGACGTGGAGGCTGGTGTTGATGACGCCTACCTTGTCCGGCGCGCTCAGGAAGGCTACCTCGACGCCTACGCTGAACTGGTTGACCGGTATAGCGGGCTGGCCTACCGGGTGGCGCTGCGGGTTCTCGGCAACCATCACGACGCCGAGGATGTGGCGCAGGAAGCCCTGGTCGGCGCATGGCAGCAGCTGCCGAATTTTCGCGCGCAATCCACTTTTTCCACCTGGCTGTACCGGATCGTCACGCACCGGGCCCTCAACCGGGTGCAGCGCCAGCACCCAAGCAACTCACTTGACGTTATCGGTGATGTCGCTGACGCCTGTGCCGGTCCGGCAGTGCGGTTGGAACGCGATCTGATGAAGGACGCCGTCACCGACGCGATCCAGGCCCTGCCGCCGGCACAGCGCATCACGGTTGTGTTGCATCACCTGGAGGGCCTGTCTTACGCCGAGGTTGCAGCCGTCACCGACTCCAGCGTGGCAGCTGTGCGCAGTCATCTGTTCCGGGCGAGGCGCACACTGGGTGTCGCGCTGCAACAGTGGAGGTGAGTAACCGATGTCCGGCTCGAATCACGAGGTGCGCCGAAGTTACTTCAGCGACGATTCACGCGAGCTAGCTTGTGGCGCCCTAGTCGATGAAGTGTTGGAGCAAGTCGCCGAAGGCGACGGCGAGCGGCTGAACGATCATCAGCAACACTGCCCGCATTGCCAGGCCGCGATTACCGAATTCCACCGCGTCTGGTCCCCGTTTCGTCGACTTGCCGATGAGCCGGTGCCCGTTCCCCGTCGTTTCCGGGCCTCAGTGATGCATGAAGTCGAGAGGCTGGTTCACGACGTCGGCTACACCCTCCAACTCACTGACCAGGGGGCCATCCGGGTCGCTTCGCGTGTCGTCGCGGCCATTGCCCGTGGCGTGGCGCGTCGCGTTCCCGGGGTGCGTTTCGTGCTCGGGCGCACCACGCAGTCTCATGTCGCCGACCTGATCGCCACTGCCACTGGCAGCCGCCGGCATCCCGACTCAGGGGTCGGCGTTTTGGGCCGTACCGCGGTCATCGACCTCGCCGTCGCCGTGACCTACGGCGAACAGGTCCACCACATCGCCCACGAAATCCAGCGCCGTGTCAAAGCCGAACTACAGAACAACGTCGGCCTGCAAACCATCGCCGTCAACGTGACGGTTGACGACGTACTGCTTGCACCGGGAGACCACCCGGGCTAGCCGAGCCCGCTCCCACGAGCCGGGCTGTTTAGTGCTTTCGCCCAGAAGATGCGGTGCGGCCTCCGGCAGTAGCGGCGCCCCGAACACACGTTAACGACACCGCCAACGCGCCACTCAATGGGTCTCAGCACCCACCACCAGCGGTAACAACACAGACGAGGTGGCAAGTCCCCGTTTCTGAGTCCGCCCGTTTCTAGAGTCAGTGCCGTTAACTTTGTAGGCGGGTGAGTCGGATGTCGGGTGGCGATCTGTGCCTGATGTTGGTGTGGTCGAGGCGCTTTCGGGGGAATTTGCTTCCGCTGGCTCGTTTGGTGACGCGGGGGTAGGTGCGGTGCCTTCTGGCCGGGTTGGGGCGGGCGAGGATCTCGGCGATGGCGTGCCGAAGGCAAGTGGCGAGTCGGTTAGGGGGAAAAACCCGCCTGCCCGGTGACGTGGCGGCGGACGATGCGCAGGGTGCGGATGAACGACATCCGTAGCGGGTCGGGCCCGTCGGGGTCGGTGGCCTCATACATCAGCGCGCGGATCGCGCAGTGCGTCAGCAACAGCGCCCAGATTTCTTGGCGCACGATTTCGGGGCTGTGTGAGCGTAGGACTCGGTAGCTGCCGCGTTGGCGGGTTTCGATCTCGGCGAGGCTGGATTCGAATTCCCAGCGTTGGTGATAGACCGCGGCGAGCTCGGTGGCGGAGGCGATGCTCGGGGTCGAGGATGGTGGTGATCAGCCGGATGGGCGATCCGCTCTGGGTGTCGCGGTTGGTGATGTCGTACTCGATGACGCGCACCATGGGGCCTTGCGGGACGGTGTGCAGGCCGCGGGCCCGGTGACGACGGATGCGTTGACGTTCGATGTCGGTGAGCAGCACGCTCAGATACGAGCCGTCGGCGAGGTCGGTGACCACGTGCAACTTCAGCGAGGACTGCACCCGCCACAGCAACTCGGCGCCGGTCGCAGCGGCCTCCTGCCAGAATTCTCGGCTGTAGAACCCACGGTCGGCCAGCACGAGCATGCCGGGTTCGACACTGGCCAACAGTGGGCGGGCGAGTTCGCGCTCATCGACGAGAACGCCACCGAGGTGCGCGTCGATCACGGCATGGGTGCCGCATTCGCCCAGGCCGAGTACTTTGACCTTCGGGTAGGGGGCGTCCAGGCCCAGGCTGACACCGCGACCGAACTGGTCTTCGTTGTCGGCGGTGTCAGGGACGTCGAGTTGTACGCCGTCGATGGCCATCACCCGCAGATCCCCGAGCCAGGCGCCCGGGGTGCCCGCCCCGGCCGGCGGCCGGGCCACCCGTGCGTAGAGCTCGCGGATCGGCTCGGCGCCCAGGCGGGCCCGGGCCTGACACAGCGCTGAGGAGGTGGGCAGCTGCCAGTCCTCGTCCCAGGACCGCAGGAACCGCAGGCCCTCGACGAGTTTGCGCATCACCTCTTCGTAGGCGTCGTCGAAGAACAGCGTCATCGCCAGCACGAAGTAGACGACCACCCGGGCTGGCAACAAGCGGCGACGGCGCTCGGTGCGGCCGGTGTCGGCGAGTACCTCATCGACGAGATCGCGGTGCACCAGCCTGGTCAGCACACCCAGGCCGATCCGATCGGTCAACCGGTCCACAGGACCACCTTAACCACTCGGATCACTGTCGGTCACAGATGCTAATGATGCGTGAAATCCATTGCTACACAACCATTCTAGAAGCCAATCTAAGCCCCTAAAATCGGTGGGGCCACCGAATCACCTTCGCCCGATCGATCCGCAAGTCATCATCCGAAATACCACCGCCACAACATGTTTCCCCCGACGACAGGCATTGACCTGCGGTAACGCTAAAGTTAACGGCATTGTGCCTAGACGCGGGTCGTCGCCGGGTCGCCACCGAAGCGTTGGGCCAGCCACACGGGAATGATGGCCAGCACAGTCAGCGCGGCCGCCACGACGTTGATCACGGGAGCCTGGTTGGGCCGGAACAGGTTTCCGAATATCCAGATGGGCAATGTCTGCACGGCGGGGCCCGCCGTGAAGGTCGTCACGACGATCTCGTCGAAGCTGAGTGCGAAGGCGAGAATCGCGCCTGCCACCAATGCCCCGCGCATCATCGGGAACGTGATGTAGCGGAAGGTCTGCCAGGACGTCGCGCCCAGATCCGCGGAGGCGTCCTCGAATTGGGTGCCGAGTCTGCGCAGCCGGGCCTGAGTGTTGTTGAACACGATGACGATGCAGAACGTCGCGTGGCCGACGATGACGGTGGCAAGGCCCAGCGTGACCCCGAGTACCGAGGTGAACGTGGCGTTGAGTGCGATGCCGGTGATGATGCCCGGCAAGGTGATCGGAAGCACGACGAGGAAGCTCACGACGTTGCGGCCGAAGAACTCGTAACGTTGCACGGCGAAGGCCGCCATCGTCCCGAGCACCAGCGCGATGACCGTGGCGCCGAGGCCCACCACTACGGAGTTGGCCAGCGACGTCCACATGCCGTCGCTGTTCCACGCGGCCGACCACCAGCGCAACGTGAAGCCACTGGGCGGAAAGCCGAACGTCCGCGAGGTGTTGAAGGCGTTCAGCAGAACGAGAAGCAGTGGCGCATAGAGGAAGACGAGCACCAGGGCGGTCCACGCCTTGACCGTGCGCCGCGTGCCCGAGGACAGCATCAGACGTTCTCCAGTGCGCCGGTGCGCTTAACGGCCAGCATGTACAGGACGATCGCCGTCAGCGGGATCAGCGACAGCGCGGCCGCCAGCGGCTGATTGTCGACCAGCTTCTCGTAGATCAGGTTTCCCAGCAGTTGCGTGGTGCCGCCGACGATCTTCACCGCGATGTAGTCCCCCATCGACAGCGAAAAGGTGAAGATCGACCCCGCCACGATGCCAGGAAAGACCAATGGCGCCACGACCATTCGCAACGTCGAGGCGTCCGATGCGCCGAGGTCGGCACTCGCGTCGAGCAGGCTGTCGGGCACGCGTTCGAAGGCGGCGAACACCGGGATGACCATGTAGGGCAGCCAGAGGTAGGTCAGCGTGATGATCGTCGCCGTCAACCCGTACCCGGGGCTGTAGCCGGTGCCCCACGCCAACGGGCCCTCGGGCGACAGCAGCATCCGCCACGCGTACGCCTTGACCAGATAGCTCGCCCACAGTGGTGTCGTCACCGCGACTACCAACATCAACCTCGCGCGCGGCGACGCGACCTTGGCCATGTACAGCGCCAACGGCACCGCCAACACCATGCACAACACGGTGACCAACAGCGCGACCCCGAGGGTGCGCAGCGTGACGGCGCGAAACAGTTCGTCGGTGAGCACGCGGATGACGTTCTTGCCGGTGAACTCGTGCACCACGGCGCCGGTGAACGAATTCCTGTCCCAGAACGCCGAAACCAGCAGCACGGCAAGTGAACCCAGGTAGGCCAAAACCAGCCAGGCCATGGGCGGCACCAACAGGAATGCCAGCGCTGCCCTGCGCCTGACCGTCATCGAGGTCGGCGCCGCCAAGCTCACCCCTTGATCTGCTGCCACTTGTCGACCCACTCGTCGTAGGTCGTGCAGTTGTCACCGCTCCCGTCGACGCACTGCTGCTGTGGCGTCGTCCAGTAGTGGATCTGTTCGGAGAACTTCTCGTCGGTCGCGTGGTACACGTCGCAGAAGTCCTTCTGGGTGGTGTGCTCGCACGCCTTGGTCTGCGCTGGGGCCTCGCCGAAGTACTCGGCGACCTGTGCGTTGATCTCGGGGGAGGTGATCCAGTCCATCCACTGGTACATGCAGTTCGGGTGTGCGGCCTTCGACGAGACCATCCAGGTGTCCGACCAACCCGTGGCCCCTTCCTTGGGGAGCACGGTGTTGACCTGAACCTTGTTGTCCGTGCCGATGAGGTTGGCGATCACCTGCCAGGTGGTGCCGATCACCGACGTGCCGGACTCGAAGGCCTGGACCGCCTTGGTGTAGTCCGACCAGTACTCGCCGACGTTCTCCTTCTGCGCCTTGAGCAGTTCGACGGCGGCGTCGAGCTGTTCCGACGTGAGCGAGTACGGATCCTTGATGCCCAACTCCGGCTTGCTCTTCGACAGGTACAGCGCGGCGTCGGCGATGTAGATCGGATCGTCGTACGCCGTGACCTTGCCCTTGTACTTTCCGGCGTCGGTGAAGACCGACGCCCACGAGTCGGGGGCGTCGGTGACCACTCCGATGTTGTACATCAACAGATTCGCGCCCCACCCGTGCGGGATCCCGTACATCTGGCCGTTGACGGAGTTCCACGGCCGGTCCTTGAGGAAGGGGGTGATGGTCGCGTAGTTGGGCACCAGGGAGGTGTTCACCGGTGCCACGTCGCCCGCGTAGATCAACTTCAGGGTGGCGTTGCCAGAGGCCGAAACCCCGTCGTACTGGCCCGTTCTCATCAGTTGCACCATCTCGTCGGACGTGTTGCCGACCTTGACGTTGACTTGGCAGCCGGTCTTCGTCTCGAAGGGGGTCACCCAGTTGACCGCCGGATCGTTGCTACCGTCCTCGGCGTACCCCGGCCAGGCGATGAGGTTGAGTTGGCCCTCGCCCTTGCCGACCGCGGATGGCGTCTCCATCTTCGGCGGCGTGTTACCGCCCCCGCCCCCGCCACCGCCTCCGTTCCCGCTCCCCGAACTCGAACAGGCGACGACGAGTGTCGCGCAGGCGGCGAGGGTGAATCCCAGCCGTAGCACGGTTGACTTCATGAGGTGCTCCAATCTCGCAGGGGGTGAACGGTTTTCAGCCGGAGAGGTCGTGAACGGCGCTGTGCGGCCACGTCAGGGTGACCGCGCTTCCGTGGGCCAGGTCGGCGGGCAGCGTGGCGGTCGCGTTCAGCACCGTCGCGATGAGCGTGACGCCTGGCGCGGCGACGGCGGCCACCCGCGTGGTGGGGCCCGCGTAGATGACTTCACTCACCGTCGCGTCCACGGAGTGCGAGCCGGCGTCGGCCGCGCCGCCTGTCGCGAGCACGGAGATCCGTTCCGGCCGGACGGCCAGCGGGCCGGATCGTCCGACGAGTGCCGTCGCGGCGTCGCCGTCGAGCACGTTGGACGTGCCGACGAAGTCGGCGACGAAGCGGTTGGCCGGATGCTCGTAGACGTCGCGGGCCCGGCCGATCTGCTCGATGCGCCCGTCGTTGAACACCGCCAGCCGATCGCACAACGTGAGCGCCTCGTCCTGGTCGTGGGTGACGATCACGAACGTGATGCCGACCTCGCGTTGAATCTCCTTGAGCTCCAACTGCATCTGCTCGCGCAGCTTGAGGTCGAGCGCGCCGAGCGGTTCGTCGAGGAGCAACACGCGGGGCCTGCCGACGAGCGCACGGGCGAGTGCCACGCGCTGGCGCTGACCGCCCGACAGCTGCGCGGGCCGCCGCGCGGCCTGGTCCGCGAGCCGCACCATGTCGAGCGCATCGGAGGTGCGGCGGCGGCGTTCGGACTTCGCGACGCCGCGCACCCGCATGCCGTACTCCACGTTCTGCGCGACGGTCATGTGGGGGAACAGCGCGTACTCCTGGAACACGGTGTTGACGTCGCGCAGTCGCGCGGGCAGCGCGGTGACGTCGGCACCGCCGAGGCGGATGGTTCCTGCGGTCGGCTGCTCGAACCCGGCGATCATGCGCAGCACCGTGGTCTTGCCGGACCCGGACGGTCCGAGGATGGCGAACAGTTCGCCGTCGTCGACGGTCAGGTCGGCGCCGTCGACCGCGACGACGTCGCCGCCGCGTTCGCTGAAGACCTTGCGCAGTCCGACGAGTTCGATCTGCGGAACGGATGCCGGATCAGCCACGTGGTGGGCGTCCGATGCGCTGCTCGTCCCGGAGGGCATGGCTGATCCTATGAATTCCTCGGTGCTGGCGCAGCTTCATCGTCGATTCCGGGTGTCGTTCCGGCCCGAACCGACGGGATTCGCACCGCGCTGAAAGACTTGATGCAGATGTGACCAGTGGCGTTGATGAGGTTATTGAGTTAATTGTCATATCCTGAGGGCTATGGTGGTTTCTCGGCGCGACGTGCTGAAGTGCGCCGCTGCGGCGCCCGCGGTGGTGGGCTTGGGCGGCCTGCTGGCCGGGGCCCTATCGACGGCGCTGAATCCGGCGACGGCATCGGCCGATCCGCTGGGCATCCTGCTCGACTACGCCGCGGGCGTGATCCCCGCCTCCGCCATCCGCGCTGCGGGCGCTCACGGCGCCATCAGGTACGTCTCTGACCGTCGCCCGGGCGGGGCGTGGATGCTCGGGAAGCCGATCCAGCTGCCCGAGGCGCGTGACCTGTACCAGAACGGGCTCAAGATCGTCTCCTGCTATCAGTTCGGCAAGGAGGACAGCGCGGACTGGCTAGGCGGCCAGGCCGCAGGGATCCAACACGCCAAGCGAGGCTGGCAGCTCCACGTCGCCGCGGGCGGCTCGTACGGCGCGCCGATCTACGCCTCCATCGACGACGATCCGTCTCCTGAGCAGTACAAACAGCAGGTCGCCCCGTATTTGCGGGCGTGGGAATCCGTGCTTGGGCACCAGCGGGTCGGCGTGTACGCCAACTCCAAGACCATCGACTGGGCACTTCAGGACGGGCTCGGCTCCTACTTCTGGCAACACAACTGGGGATCACCCAAGGGGTACACCCATCCGGCGGCTCACCTGCACCAGGTGGAGATCGACAAGCGCAGCGTGGGTGGTGTGGGTGTCGACATCAACCATGTGCTCAAGCCCCGCTTCGGGCAGTGGGACTAAGACTTACCGATCAGTAATAAGCGTCAGCAAACGATTTGTCGCTGGCCGCTTCGAACAGTAGACAACGGGGCGCACGTTGTCGCTTTTTCCGATGGCGCGAGCCGAGCGCGTTGAAGCCGGAAAATTAACATAACGATTTGGTAACAATACTGCCTTGAACTGGGCGGTTGTGGCTACTGAAGCGTAACCACCCGCACGCAGGACGTTTGTCCCGTAAGTGAACGGGGCCTGTGTAAGCCAGCGTTATCCAAGGTGTGGTTACCCGTGCGTAGAACTCGCCAGTAACCATTTGAGGCCCGAAAATAGTGCCGGTCCTTATGACACTCTTATGGCGGCTGGCCTGTCCGCCGGACTCTCGACGAGAGAGTGCGGCCACGTTGCACGTTATGGCAGACGCCGGGAGACATTCCGGAGTGACGGGAGCCAGTCGGGATTCGACGCCGAATCGCACGACCTCGCCGGGGGAGCCGGGGTCGACGCCACAGACGACAGCCCGAGTACGAGCGATATGCGCCAGAGCGCAACGAGGAGATGCAAGACGTGACGATCAACGAACACGACAGGGTGTCCACCGGCAAGCAACGCCGTTCCGGCGGCAGTTCCGCTTCGGCGACGGGCGCACACGCCCTGGTCGACCTGCTCAACGCCGGCGAGCCCTATGCCGTGGCCTTCGGTGGTCAGGGCGGCAACTGGCTGGAGAACCTCGAGGAGCTCATCAGCTCAGCGGGCATCGAGTCCGAGCTCAGTCAGGTCGTCGGTGAGGCGGCACTCCTCCTCGAACCCGTCGCCCGCGAACTGGTCGTCGTGCGCCCGATCGGCTTCGAGCCGATGCAGTGGGTGCGCGCGCTGGCCGCCGACGAACCGCTGCCCACCGCCAAGCAGTTGATCACCGCAGCCATCTCGGGTCCTGGCATCCTGCTGAGCCAGATGGCCGCGATGCGCGCCGTCATCCGCCAAGGGCTCGACTTGGCGGGCACCCCGCCGGTCGCCATGGCCGGGCATTCCCAGGGCATCATCGCCTGCGAGGCGCTGAAGGCCAACGGTGCGCGTGACGCCGAGCTGCTGGCGATGTCGCAGCTCATCGGTGCGGCCGGCTCGCTGATCTCCCGTCGTCGCGGCATGGTCGGGCGCGGCGACAAGTCGCCGATGGTGTCGGTGACGAACGCCGATCCCGACCGCATCGCCGAACTGCTCGAAGACTTCGCCACCGACGTGCGCACCGTGCTGCCGCCGATCCTGTCGATCCGCAACGGCCGTCGGTCGGTGGTCATCACCGGCACGCCCGAACAGCTGGCCCGCTTCGAGCTGTACTGCAGCAAGATCACCGAGAAGGAAGAGGCCGAGCGCAAGAACAAGACGCGCGGCGGCGCGGTCTTCAGCCCGGTGTTCAACGGCGTTCAGGTCGAGGTCGGCTTCCACACCCCCCGGCTCGCCGACGGCATCGCCGTCGTCGACGGATGGGGCAGCAAGCTCGGCATCGACCGCGACCTGCTGCACTCGTTCACCGAGTCGATCTACACCCAGCCCATCGACTGGGTCGGCGAAGTCGAGCGCCTGCACGCGTCCGGTGCCCGTTGGATCATCGACCTCGGACCCAGCGACACCATCACCCGCGTCACCGCACCCGTGATCCGTGGGCTCGGCGTCGGCATCGTGCCTGCCGCCACCCGGGTTGGGCAGCGGAACCTCTTCACCGTCGGCGCGGCCCCCGAGGTGCCCCCGGCGTGGGCGAGCTACGCGCCGTCGGCCATCACGTTGCCCGACGGCTCGGTGAAGCTCTCGACCAAGTTCACCCGGCTCACCGGACGCTCGCCGATCCTGCTCGCCGGCATGACCCCGACGACGGTCGACGCGAAGATCGTCGCCGCTGCGGCCAACGCCGGACACTGGGCCGAGCTCGCCGGCGGCGGCCAGGTGACCGAGCCCATCTTCGATGCGCGCATCGAAGAACTCACCCAGCTGCTCGAGCCGGGCCGCGCCATCCAGTTCAACACCCTGTTCCTCGACCCGTACCTGTGGAAGCTGCAGGTCGGCGGAAAGCGCTTGGTGCAGAAGGCCCGTCAGTCGGGTGCCCCCATCGACGGCGTCATCGTCAGCGCGGGCATCCCCGAACTCGAGGAGGCCGTCGACATAATCGACGAGCTCAACTCGATCGGCATCAGCCACGTCGTCTTCAAGCCGGGCACCGTCGAGCAGATCAAGTCCGTCATCAAGATCGCGGCCGAGGTGCCGGATCGCGACGTCATCGTGCACATCGAGGGCGGCCGCGCCGGTGGCCACCACTCCTGGGAAGACCTCGACGACCTGCTCGTGTCGACGTACGGCGACCTGCGCAAGTGCGCCAACATCACGGTCTGCGTCGGCGGCGGCATCGGCACGCCGGAACAGGCCGCCGACTACCTGTCGGGCCGATGGGCGGAGCAGTACGGTTTCCCGATGATGCCGGTCGACGGCATCCTCGTCGGCACTGCCGCCATGGCCACCCTCGAGGCCACCACGTCGCCCGCCGTCAAGCAGCTGCTCGTCGAGACCACCGGCACGGATCACTGGGTCGGAGCCGGAAAGGCGCAGGGCGGCATGGCTTCCGGACGCAGCCAGCTCGGTGCGGACATCCACGAGATCGACAACACCGCGTCGCGCTGCGGGCGACTGCTCGACGACGTGGCCGGTGACGCCGACGCGGTCGCCGAACGGCGCGACGAGATCATCGCCGCGATGGCGGACACCGCCAAGCCGTACTTCGGCGACGTCGCCGACATGACCTACCTGCAGTGGCTGCAGCGCTACGTCGAGCTGGCCATCGGTGACGGTGACACCACCGCCGACACCAAGAAGGACCACTCGCCGTGGCTCGACGTCAGCTGGCGCGACCGCTTCGAGGAGATGCTGAAGCGCGCCGAGGCCCGGCTGCACCCGCAGGACTCCGGCCAGATCCAGAGCCTCTACGGCGTGGACGCCGAAGGTGAAGCGCTGCTGGAGGATCCGCAGGCCGCGATCGCCGCACTGCTGACTCGCTACCCGGACGCGGAGGCGGTCAAGCTCCACCCGGCCGACGTCCCGTTCTTCATCACGCTGTGCAAGACGCTTGGCAAGCCGGTGAACTTCGTGCCGATCATCGACAAGGACGTGCGGCGCTGGTGGCGCAGTGACTCGCTGTGGCAGGCGCACGACGCGCGGTACACCGCCGACCAGGTCTGCATCATCCCGGGCACGGCCGCCGTCGCGGGCATCACCCGCGTCGACGAGCCCGTCGGCGAGCTGCTGGACCGGTTCGAGCAGGCCTCCATCGACGAACTCGTCAACAGTGGCGCCGAGCCCGTGTCCGTGGTGTCGCGCAGGCAGGCCCGTGCCGACGTCACTGGCCCGCTGGCCGTGGTGCTCGACTCGCCGGACGTGTCGTGGGCAGGCCGGACCGCCATCAACCCCGTGCACCGCATCGGTGAGCCTGGCGAGTGGCAGGTGCACGAGAACCGGGTTCCCGAGGGCAGGAGCGAAGCGACCGGGGATTCGACCACTGCGACACATCCGTCCACGGGTGCGCGGCTCGAGCTCGCCGGTGATTCTTCGGTGACGCTGAGCGTCCCGCTGTCCGAGGTGTGGATCACCATCCGCTTCACGCTTCCCGACTGCACCGTCGACGGCGGCATGCCCGTCGTCACCACCGAGGACGCCTCGGCGGCAATGCGCGCCGTGCTGGCGATCGCGGCCAACGTCGATGGGCCCGAGGCGCTTCCGGCGGTCAAGGACGACGCGACCACCGTGACCGTCTCCTGGGATCCCGAGGAGGTCGCCGACCACACCGGCGTGACCGCCACCTTCGACGGCTCGCTCGCGCCCGGCCTGACGCTGGTGCCCGACGCGCTCGTCGGCCGATGCTGGCCCGCGGTGTTCGCGGTCATCGGCTCGGCGGTCACCGATGACGGCTTCCCGGTCGTCGAGGGTCTGCTCAGCCTGATCCACCTCGACCACGCCGCGCACCTGCTGGCGCCGATGCCGAAGACGAAGGCCGAATTGACCGTCACCGCAACGGCTTCAGCGGCGGTCGACACCGAGGTTGGCCGCGTCATCCCCGTCGACGTCACCATTGCCGATGCCGACGGAACCGTGCTCGCCACGCTGGAGGAGCGGTTCGCGATCCGCGGACGCACCGGCGCCATCGAGCTCACCGACCCGCCGCGCGCTGGTGGGGCCATCACCGACAACGCAACCGACACGCCGCGGCGCAGGCGCCGCGACGTCAGCGTCACCGCGCCCACCGACATGAGCGCGTTCGCGGTGGTGTCCGGGGACCACAACCCGATTCACACCGATCGGGCCGCCGCGCTGCTGGCCGGCCTGAAATCGCCCATCGTGCACGGCATGTGGCTGTCGGCGGCGGCTCAGCACGTCGTCACCGCCACCGACGGCCGGGCCACCCCGCCCGCGCGGTTGGTCGGCTGGACGTCCCGCTTCCTCGGGATGGTCCTGCCCGGTGACGAGATCGAGTTCCGCGTCGACCGCGTCGGGATCGACCGCGGCGCCGAGATCATCGAGGTCACCGCGAAGGTCGACAACGAATTGGTCATGGCGGCGACCGCGCAGCTCGCGGCACCCAAGACCGTGTACGCGTTCCCGGGCCAGGGCATTCAGTCCAAGGGCATGGGCATGGACGTCCGCGCCCGCAGCAAGGCCGCCCGCAAGGTATGGGACAGCGCCGACAAGTTCACCCGCGAGACGCTGGGCTTCTCGGTGCTGCACGTGGTCCGGGACAACCCGACCAGCCTGATCGCCAGTGGCGTGCACTACCACCACCCCGAGGGCGTGCTCTACCTGACGCAGTTCACCCAGGTCGCCATGGCCACCGTGGCCGCCGCCCAGGTCGCCGAGATGCGCGAGCAGGGTGCGTTCGTCGAGGGCGCGATCGCCTGCGGTCACTCCGTCGGCGAGTACACGGCGCTGGCTTGCGTGTCGGGCGTCTACGAGCTCGAGGCGCTGCTCGAGGTGGTCTTCCACCGCGGCTCCAAGATGCACGACATCGTGCCGCGCGACGAGCACGGCCGGTCGAACTACCGACTGGCCGCGATCCGTCCGTCGCAGATCGATCTGCCGGATGACGAGGTCACCGCCTTCGTCGCCGAGATCGCCGAGCGCACGGGCGAATTCCTGCAGATCGTCAACTTCAACCTGCGCGGTTCGCAGTACGCGATCGCGGGCACCGTCCGCGGACTCGAGGCGCTCGAGGAAGAGGTCGAGAAGCGTCGCGAGCTCTCCGGCGGCAAGCGCTCGTTCATCCTGGTGCCCGGCATCGACGTGCCGTTCCACAGCTCGGTGCTGCGCGTCGGCGTGGCGGACTTCCGCCGTTCGCTGGACCGCGTCATGCCGCACGACCAGGATCCGGATCTGATCGTCGGCCGCTACATCCCGAACCTGGTGCCGCGGCCGTTCACGCTGGACCGCGACTTCGTCCAGGAGATCCGGGATCTGGTGCCCGCCGAGCCGCTCGACGAGATCCTGGCCGACTACGACACGTGGCGCAACGAGAAGCCGCGCGAACTGTGCCGCAAGCTCGTCATCGAACTGCTGGCATGGCAGTTCGCCAGCCCGGTGCGCTGGATCGAGACCCAGGACCTGCTCTTCATCGAGGAGGCCGCTGGTGGGCTCGGCATCGAGCGCTTCGTCGAGATCGGCGTGAAGTCGGCGCCGACGGTCACCGGCCTGGCCACCAACACGCTGAAGCTGCCGGAGTACTCGCACAACACCACCGAGGTGCTCAACACCGAGCGCGACGCCGCGGTGCTGTTCGCCACCGACACGGACCCGGAGCCCGAGCTCGACGACGAGCCCGCCGCATCTGCCGCCGAGGCCGATGCAGCCCCCGTCGAGTCCGCGCCCGCGGCACCGGTGGCCCCCGCCGCGCCGTCGGGCGGTCCCCGGCCCGACGACATCGGGTTCGACGCCGCTGACGCCACCGTGGCGCTCATCGCGCTGTCGGCGAAGATGCGCATCGACCAGATCGAGCCGCTGGACTCCATCGAGTCGATCACCGACGGTGCGTCCTCGCGACGCAACCAGCTGCTGGTCGACCTCGGCTCGGAGCTCAACCTCGGTGCCATCGACGGAGCCGCCGAGGCGGACCTCGCCGGCCTCAAGGGTCAGGTCACAAAGCTGGCCCGTACGTACAAGCCCTACGGCCCAGTGCTTTCCGACGCGGTGAACGACCAGTTGCGCACGGTGCTCGGGCCCTCGGGCAAGCGGCCCGCGGCCATCGCCGAGCGGGTCAAGAAGACCTGGGAACTCGGCGACGGTTGGGTCAAGCACGTCACCATCGAGGTTGCGCTCGGCACCCGTGAGGGCAGCAGCGTTCGCGGTGGGTCGCTCGGCGGCCTGCACGACGGCGCGCTGCCGGACGCGGGCACCGTCGACAAGGTCATCGACGGCGCGGTCGCAGCGGTCGCCGCGCGCAAGGGCATCGCGGTCTCGCTGCCGTCGGCCGGCGGTGGAGCGGGTGGGGTCGTGGATTCCGCGGCGCTCACCGAGTTCGCCGAGCAGGTCACCGGCCGCGACGGCGTGCTGGCCAACGCGGCGCGGTTGATCCTCGGTCAACTCGGCGTCGACACCCCGGTCAACGTCGAGGAGAAGGTCAGCGACGCCGATCTCATCGACCTGGTCACGGCCGAATTGGGTTCGGACTGGCCGCGATTGGTGGCGCCGACGTTCGACGGCCGCAAGGCGGTGCTGTTCGACGACCGCTGGGCCAGTGCCCGCGAGGATCTCGCCAGGCTGTGGCTGTTGGACGAGGGGGACATCGACACCGATTGGTCCCGCCTTTCCGAGCGCTTCGAGGGTGCCGGGCACATCGTTGCCGCTCAGGCCAGTTGGTGGCAGGGCAAGGCGCTGGCGGCCGGACGCAATGTCCACGCCACGCTGTACGGGCGGGCCGCCGCAGGGGCGGAGAACCCCGAGAAGGGCGGCTACGCCAATGAAATCGCGGTCGTGACGGGCGCCTCGAAGGGCTCGATCGCCGCGTCGGTGGCGGCGCAGTTGCTCAACGGTGGTGCGATGGTCATCGCGACGACGTCGAAACTCGACGACGACCGGCTGGCGTTCTACCGCACGCTGTACCGGGACAACGCCCGGTTCGGTGGTCAGTTGTGGGTGGTGCCCGCCAACATGGCGTCGTACAGCGACATCGACGCGCTCATCGAGTGGGTGGGTAACGAGCAGTCCGAAAGCCTTGGGCCGCAATCGATCCACCTCAAGGATGCGCTGACGCCGACGCTGCTGTTCCCGTTCGCGGCGCCGCGAGTCGCCGGGGACCTGTCCGACGCGGGTGCGCGCTCCGAGATGGAGATGAAGGTGCTGCTGTGGGCCGTGCAACGGCTCATCGGCGGGTTGTCCCATCTCGGTTCCGAACGCGACATCGCGTCGCGCCTGCACGTGGTGCTGCCCGGTTCGCCGAACCGCGGCATGTTCGGCGGTGACGGAGCCTACGGCGAGTCGAAGTCCGCGCTCGACGCGGTCGTCGCGCGCTGGAAGGCGGAAGGTTCGTGGGCGCAACGAGTCTCGTTGGCACACGCGCTGATCGGCTGGACCAAGGGCACCGGGCTGATGGGTCACAACGACGCCATCGTCGGTGCGGTCGAAGAGGCCGGCGTCACGACGTACTCGACCGACGAGATGGCGGCGATGCTGCTTGGGCTGTGCGACGTCGAGTCGAAGGTCGCCGCCGCTCGTGAACCGCTCAACGCGGACCTCACCGGTGGGTTGGGCGACATCGAGCTCGACATGGCCGAACTTGCCGCCAAGGCGCGCGAGGATCATGCGGCGAAGGGTGCCGAGGGTGCCGGTGACGAAGAGGTCGACGAGCTCGGCACGGTCGCCGCGCTGCCGTCCCCGCCACGCGGATACCGTTCGGCGCCACCGCCGGCCTGGGCCGACCTCGACGTCGACCCCGAGGACCTGGTGGTCATCGTCGGCGGTGCCGAGCTCGGACCGTACGGTTCGTCGCGCACACGCTTCGAGGTCGAGGTGGCCGGCGAGTTGTCGGCAGCCGGAGTGCTCGAGTTGGCCTGGACCACCGGTCTGGTCAAGTGGGAGGACGATCCCAAGCCCGGCTGGTACGACACGCAGTCCGGTGACCTGATCGACGAGGGTGAACTGGTCGAGCGCTACCACGACGCCGTCATCGAGCGGGTCGGTATCCGGGAGTTCGTCGACGACGGTGCGATCCCCGCGGATCACGGCGCGCCGCTGCTCGTTTCGGTGTTCCTCGACAAGGACTTCTCGTTCGTGGTGTCGTCCGAGGAAGAGGCCCGCGCGTTCGTCGCGTTCGATCCGGAGCACACGCTGATCGCACCCGTGCCGGGCGGCAGTGACTGGCAGGTCACCCGCAAGGCCGGCACCGAGATCCGCGTGCCGCGCAGGGTGGACCTGTCGAGGACCGTCGGAGCGCAGATTCCGACCGGATTCGATCCGACCGTCTACGGCGTGTCCCAGGACATGATGAACTCGATCGACCGGCTGGCGCTGTGGAACCTCGTCACGACCGTGGATGCGTTCCTCTCGTCGGGCTTCACTCCGACCGAGTTGATGCGTTGGGTGCACCCAAGCCTGGTGGCGAGCACGCAGGGCACCGGCATGGGCGGCATGACGTCGATGCAGACCATGTACCACGGCAACCTGCTGGGCAAGAACAAGCCGAACGACATCCTGCAGGAGGTCCTGCCGAACGTCATGGCAGGCCACGTCGTCCAGTCGTACATCGGCAGCTACGGAGCGATGATCCACCCCGTCGGCGCGTGTGCCACGACGGCCGTGTCGGTCGAGGAGGGCGTCGACAAGATCCGCCTCGGCAAGGCCGAGTTCGTGGTCGCAGGCGGCTACGACGACCTGACGCTGGAGGCCATCATCGGCTTCGGTGACATGTCGGCGACCGCTGACACCGAGACGATGCGGGCCAAGGGGATCAGCGACGCGAAGTTCTCCCGCGCCAACGACCGGCGTCGGCTCGGGTTCGTCGAAGGCCAGGGTGGTGGCACCATCCTGCTGGCCCGTGGCGACCTGGCGTTGGAGATGGGGCTGCCCGTGCTCGCGGTGGTGGGGTACGTGTCGTCCTTCGGCGACGGCGTGCACACGTCGATCCCCGCTCCCGGACTCGGTGCGCTCGGTGCGGGGCGCGGTGGCAAGCAGTCGCAGTTGGCCAAGTCGCTGGCGAAGCTTGGCGTCGGCGCCGACGACATCGCGGTGATCTCCAAGCACGACACGTCGACACTGGCCAACGATCCGAACGAGACCGAGTTGCACGAACGGCTCGCCTCGGCGCTGGGCCGCTCCCCGGGTAATCCGCTGTTCATCGTCAGCCAGAAGAGCCTGACGGGACACAGCAAGGGCGGTGCAGCAGCGTTCCAGATGATGGGGCTGTGCCAGATCCTGCGCGACGGCGTCATTCCGCCGAACCGCAGCCTCGACTGCGTCGACGAGGAGTTGGCGCACGCGTCGCACTTCGTGTGGGTGCGGGAGACCTTGCAGCTGGGTGAGAAGTTCCCGCTGAAGGCCGGTTTGATCACCAGCCTGGGCTTCGGCCACGTGTCGGGGCTGGTGGCGCTGGTACACCCGCAGGCGTTCCTGGCGGCGCTGGATCCCGAGCAGCGCGAGGACTACCGGATCCGGGCCAACGCCAGGGTGCTGGAGGGTCAGCGCACGCTGGCGGCGGCCATCGCGGGCGGTCCGGCGTTGTACGAGAAGCCGGCCGACCGACGCTTCGACCACGAGTCCCCGGAGAAGCGTCAGGAAGCTGCGATGCTGCTCGACGCGGACGCGCGGCTCGGCGAAGACGGTTGGTACGGGCGATGAGCGCTTGCGCGAAGAGCAGAGCACGGCGATGAGCGCTTGCGCGAAGAGCAGAGGACGGCGATGAGCGCTTGCGCGAAGAGCAGAGCACCGAGGTGAGTGCTTGCACGGCCCAAGATCGGGATGAGCTAGCTTTCCTCCCATGGGCATAGTCGGGGTAGGGATCGACCTGGTTTGCATTCCGGAGTTCGCAGAACAGGTCGACCAGCCGGGCACCGTGTTCGCCGAGACGTTCACCCCCGGTGAGCGCCGCGACGCCGCGGACAAGAGTTCGTCGGCGGCGCGGCACCTCGCGGCACGGTGGGCGGCCAAGGAGGCCGTGATCAAGGCGTGGTCGGGGTCGCGGTTCTCCAAGCGGCCGATGCTGCCCGAGGGGATCCACCGCGACATCGAGATCGTCACCGACATGTGGGGGCGACCGCGGGTCCGGCTGACCGGAGACATCGCCGAGCACCTGAAGGACATCACGATCCACCTGTCGTTGACGCACGAGGGCGACACTGCAGCCGCGGTGGCGGTGCTGGAGTCGTAGCGCCTCCCCTTCCTCCGCGAGCGCGCGTGTCGGAGGGCGACACGCCGCGCCTCTTCGCGATTCTGCGCACGCTCGCGCGCGTCGGGGAGCGACTAGCCTCGTTCGGGTGAGTGATCTCGTCGCCCGTGTCCGGGCCGTGCTGCCGTCCGTGCGTGCCGACCTCGAGGACCTCGTCCGCATTCAGTCGGTGTGGGCCGACCCCGGGCGCCGCGCCGAGGTGCACCGCAGTGCCGAGGCGGTGTCGAAGTTGTTGTCGGAGGCCGGTTTCGAGGACATCCGGACCGTCAGTGCGGGCGGTGCGCCCGCAGTCATCGCACGACATCCCGCCCCACCCGGCGCACCGACGGTGCTGTTGTACGCCCACCACGACGTGCAACCCGAGGGCGACGGCACTCAGTGGGCGTCGCCGCCGTTCGAGCCGACCGAACGCGATGGGCGACTGTACGGTCGGGGTACCGCCGACGACAAGGCCGGCATCGCAACGCATTTGGCGGCCTTTCGCGCGCATGGCGGTGTGCCCCCGGTCGGGGTGACGGTGTTCGTCGAGGGGGAGGAGGAGTCCGGGTCGCCGTCGCTGCGGGCGTTGCTCGCCGAGCATCGCGACCTGCTCGCCGCCGACGTCATCGTGATCGCCGACTCCGACAACTGGAGCACCGAGGTTCCGTCGCTCACGGTGTCGCTGCGTGGGTTGGCCGACTGCATCGTCGAGGTGGCCACCCTGGATCATGGGCTGCACTCGGGGATGTGGGGTGGGGTGGTACCGGATGCGTTGAGCGCGTTGGTCCGGCTACTGGCCAGCCTGCACGACGACGAGGGCAACGTCGCGGTGGTCGGGCTGGACGAGGCGACGGCCGCCGACGTCGAGATCTCGCCGGAGCGCGTCCGATCCGACACCGGCCTGCTCGACGGGGTCTCGGAGATCGGCTCGGGCGCGGTGGTGCAGCGCCTGTGGGCCAAGCCGTCGATCACCGTGATCGGCATCGACACCACACCCATCGCGTCGGCGTCGAACACGCTGGTCCCGCGCGCGCGGGCCAAGGTAAGCATGCGCGTCGCGCCGGGTGGTGACGCAGGCGAGCACCTGGCGGCGCTCACCCGTCACCTCGAAACGCACGCGCCGTGGGGGGCTCAGGTGACGGTGACGCCGGGCGACCTGGGGGAGCCGTATGCGATCGATGCCAGCGGTCCCGTCTACGACGCCGCCCGCGCGGCGTTCCGGCAGGCCTGGGGCGCCGACGCCGTCGACACCGGGGTGGGCGGGTCGATACCGTTCATCGCGGAGTTCGCGGCGGCCTTCCCCGATGCGGCGATCCTGGTGACCGGCGTGGAAGACCCTGCCACGCAAGCACACAGCATCAACGAGAGCCTGCACCTCGGAGTGCTGGAGCGGGCTGCGACGGCGGAGGCGTTACTTTTGGAGGCGTTGGGCGGGCCCTAGACCGACAGGTCGCGCCGGAGCTTGGCGACGTGCCCGGTGGCCTTGACGTTTCCGTTTGCATCCCCAACCACGACGACGCGACACGACCCGTTCGCACCTCAACCGGGAGCCCTGGCCTGACAGCCGGGGCTCCTCGTCGTTATGGGCTCGGCAACCGACGTCTTGACACACACCCATGAGGAGCGAACATGCTCGACGAAGAGGGGGTTCCTTGTTTATGGGGCCTCTACTTCTTGCCATAGCTCGTAGGCGGTGGGCCACTGGCCCACGGTCATACGGAGCCGGAAGGTGGCGATGATATTTCTCAGCAGCAGGCACATCTATCTGCCCGCCCGAAGCAGCACCTTGGCGGTGCTCATGATCAACAACAGCCCTAACAGGCTGTAAATAGCAATTGAATCAAGCACTGGTGGAACCCGCTTTCCGTTCTGTTCCGGTTGTATCCACATAAGTTTAATTATGTTTTGACAGGTGTCAAGTTCTGTCCACTAACGCTTGACCTGACCCAAACCGCTCGGGCTCGGCCCACGCCTTCGGGCTTAAAACGACAGCAGAACGCCGGTCGCTCTGGCATCGGCGGTATCGACAAGGAGATCGCATTGTGAAAGTTGGTGATCGAGTCCGCATCGCGCGTGACGAGGACCGCTATGGCCGCAGTTCCAGGGCAAGACCGGGGCCGTCGTGGAGATCAACGAGGACCGCCAGCGTCCGCACCTGACCGAGTACGGCGTGAGCTTCGGCAAAGGTGACGGAGGCCCCCGGTTCCCATCGTCGTGCCCTCAACTGGGAAGCCGTCGATGTGGCTTGTTTCAAGGCATACGAGATACGTCCTCTGGCCTCTCAGCGGGCGGTGGGCTCGCTGGACACCGTTACCCCAACCGCGGACACCACCAAGGAGTTAATCCATGTCTGAGACCGAACCCCAAGAAACCCCCGCCGAGGTCGAGCCGACGACAGACGACGCCACCAACGAACCGCAGAAGGGCAACAAGGAAGCTCGCTACCGCGTGGAGCGGAACGAGGCTCGAACCGAGCGTGACGCCCTGGCCGAGCGGGTCGAACGGATGCAACGCGCAGAGGTCGAGCGACTGGCCGGTGACGGCCTGAGCCATCCGGCTGATCTGTTCTCGCTGTCGGGCAACGAGCTCGCCGACTATCTCACCGAGTCGGGCGACGTCGACGTCGAGAAGGTGTCGGCTGACGTCGCCGCCGTGCTGGCCGAGAGGCCCGGTCTACGAAAGAACTCACCAGCGTCCGATCCGACGCAGGGATCCGGTGGTAACCCCGGTAAGCCAAAGCTCGGTTGGGCGGATCTGCTCAAGTGACTTGAACGCTTAAGCCGTCCGTGGCGGCGAGCGTTCGCAGTAAGCGCCCGTGGCGCATCCGATGACCGTCCTGTGGCGGTCATTTCCATTCCTACACAACAACTCTCAAGGAGGAAACATGCCAACCTACTCAGGAGCAGTACGCGCAGACCAAGCCGGTGCTTGGCTGCCCGAGGATTTCGGTGGCTTGCTGTCGCTCGAAGTCCAGAGCAAGTCCATCGTGTCTCAGCTGTCGACCGTGTTCGGCACCGACAAGACGAAGGTCAACTTCCCGATCTGGAACGGTGGCGTCACCACCGCGTTCTTCTCGGAGCTCGATGAGATCACCCCGTCCAACGGTGACACCGACGAAGTCGTCATCGAACCGAAGAAGGCAGCGGGCCTCCACCTGTCGTCGTCGGAGCTCTTCGATGACGCCGACCCCGACATCGCCCACCAGATCGGTCAGGCCATCGCCAACCAGATCGCGCATTCCTTCGACGCGGCCTTCACCGCGAATACCACCTCCAAGGGGTACAGCGGGCTGCTGAGCAAGTCCTACACCTCGGTTGACGCTGGCGGTGCCACGCTGACCAACCTGGACAAGTTCGTGGCGGCCCGGTTCGCCGCCGAGGCGCACGGTGCGAAGCTGAGTCACTGGTTGCTCGACCCCACTGTCGCCGAGGCGCTGTCCAACCTCAAGAAGCTGTCGAGCGGATCGAACGAAGCCCTGCTTCAGTTCGTCGAGGACGGCATCACGATTGCGGGCTTGCCGGTGATCACGTCGACCCACGTCGACTCAGGCACGCTCGCGTGGGGCATCGACAAGACCCAGCGGCGGTTCGTCATCCGCAACGACACCAAGGTCGAACGCTTCCCGAGCGTCACCAACGACGGGCAGTGGGTCCGAGGCATCATGCGCGCCGCGTGGGACACACTGAACCCGGCTGGCCTCGTCCGCATCTGGGACGCGACTCCGTAATACCAAGCACCACAGCTGAATACGCAGTACCAGCGAGGGGCCCCGGTCTAATCCACCGGGGCCTTTCCCGTCCCAACGCACGGATCGGGAAGCTAGTAAGCCCACATCCGTGCCTCTTGTATGTCCCGGTGAAGATCCAGTCTTTGTGTTCGCCCTCGATGAGCCACACCCTTGGGGCGCAGGGCTATTGGAGATTCCGTTGCGCGGGCGTGAAGGCTTCGAGACGACCAGCAAATACCGTCTGCGGCTTGTCGGTTACCCCGGAGTGCTCGGTGCCCATGGATTTCCACTGGCAGTTCCCCGACCGACGCCATAGACGCTAGCGATCAGCAGCCCTTGGTGAATCCGCAAGGCACAGTCGCCTTCTGGGCGGGAGAAGCGATCGCGATGGGAACCGCTGTGGGAGGGGTGGTCGTGGTAGCGGTGCTACCGAGGGTCATTTGCCCGCTGGACACGATCGGCGCGGTGCCGCCGTTGGCCGTCTCCTCGCCCAGCGCCGTTGCGAAGGCGCCCGCGGCTACAAGCGCCGCTCCGGCAACCAGTATTGCTCGCATCTTTGTCGACTGATGCATGAATGTCCCTCCTGGTCTATGTGGCGCGCCTCCGTATTATGTGCTGATGTCCTGAGAGTCCCTCGCGGAACTGGACCATCGCTGAATAGCTTCTGGCAATCCGCTACGAATCATGACTACGCGGGTGACTCGCCCTCCGGTTGGCTCGTTTGATGGATCGTGCAGTGTTTAGCCTGGTTTGCTGGTTTTGATCTGGAATGCGCCCTGGCGCACGATCTCATCCAACGGCGACCCACCGGCACACGCACAGCCCGCGGCGGCCTTGCACGCCGAAGTCGCCGCTTATATAACCGGGCACGCCCACGAGGTTGACGAGAACGGGTCTCGGCTAGTGGTGCGCAACGGCTATCACGACGAGCGTGCGGTGTTGAAGGCCGCCGGTGCGGTTATGGTGCGCGCTGTGCGGGTCAACGATAAGCGTGTCGATCCCGAAAGCGGTGCGCGGCAGCGGTTTCTTCGGCGATCCAGGCTCAGGTCCACTGGCAAGGCCGTCGATACTCAATCGACGGAGAAGCCAAGATCTACAACGGTTCCCGTCGAACGGCTCACGTCGATTACCAGATGGTTCGGGAGTAATCAGGCCCAGGGCCTGGTCCTCGGGTCGGTGCATACAGCACCTCAGACAAGCTGGTTCGAAACTCGACTCGCTCCCGGGCCGAGTGAGGCACGATGACGGTGTGGAAAGGCTGGAGGCCACGAACGGTGACATCACCCTGCGAGTCGAGGTCACGGGCGACGGCCCGACCGTGCTGTGCGTGTCGGGCTGGCCGGAGCTCGCGGGCTCATGGCACAACCAGGTCGAGTTCCTGTCCTCGCACGGGTATCGGGTTGCCGCGCTCGACGTGCGTGGGTACGGCGGCACTCGGTCCCGACCGAGGTCGAGCGATACACTCTGAAGGAACTCGCGGGCGACGTCGCTGCGGTCGCCACCGCGCTTTCCGATGAGCCGGTCGTGCTGGTCGGGCACGACTGGGGCGCACCGATCGTGTGGAACACCGCGATCCGTCACCCGGATCGGGTGCGGGCGGTCGCCGGTCTGAGTGTGCGCCACACCTCGGCGATGGGGATGTCGCTGATCGATCTTTGGGATCGCGTCTACGCCGGTCGGTTCTTTTACTTCCTCTACTTCATCCGTCCGGGCGTGCCCGAGGCCGCCTTCGGCGCGGACCTGCGCGGTGCGTTGAAGCGCGCTTACTTTGCGGGCTCAGGCGACGCGCCGCTCAACTGCTGGCTCCCGGACGCACCGCGTGATGCGGCACTCCTCACGCTGCTCCCCGACCCGCCCGACGGTCCGCTGAGCTTCATCACCGACGCCGAGCTCGACGCGATTACTACGAGCTTCGAGCGCACCGGCATGATCGGTGCGTTCAACCGCTACCGGGCGTCGGCCCTCGACGCCGCGGAGTCGGCCGACATCATCGGCGCTCCGGTGACTCAGCCGTCGTGCTTCATCGCCGGTGAGCGCGACATGGTGCGGGCGTTCGTCCCCGGCAACGACGGCTATGCGGACCCGGGTGCGGCGTGCACTGACTTTCGCGGCAGCACGATCGTGCCGGGTGCCGGGCACTGGGTTCACCAAGAGAGGCCGGCCGAGACGAACGCAGCGCTGCTCGCGTTTCTTCAGTCATTGGCGTAAACCGCCCACCGAGTACTCCTCTCCTCGGGTGCGACTCACCCCTGGAAGTGTCTGGGTGTGCACGCTGGAATGCTGTAATTGCCAACAGCCGAGTACGCCATAGGCACGATTGCGGCGGCCGCCTTCGGCGCCATTCTGTACACCGTGGTGACCGGCGACTCGATCGTGAACGCGCTGACCAACATCATCGCAAAGGCGTTGAACACCAACGTCTGAGGGGAGCGGGGGAGGGGGCACGGTCGAGGCGGCCTTCGCCCATCGCATCGGTCCGTGTCGGGTTCCATCCGGTTAGGCGTTCGAGCCAGCCCGTCTAGCCCGTAGCTACCTTGGCCAGGATCTTCTGAATGTTTGTTTTCGTATGTGCAGCCTTGACGTTGTACTGGGCGACCTCGACCTTGCCCTTCTCGTCGATGACGAACGTCGAGCGGATGACTCCCTGAACGGTCTTGCCGTACATGGTCTTCTCGCCGAACGTGCCCCACGCGGTAAGCACCTTGCGGTCGGGGTCCGACAGCAGTGGGAAGGTCAGGCCTTCCTTGTCGCGGAACCTGGCGAGCTTCTCCGGCTTGTCGGGGGAGATGCCGATGACGTCGAGGCCTGCCTCGTTGAGTTCGGCCAGGCTGTCGCGGAAGTCGCACGCCTGCTTGGTGCATCCGGGTGTCGAGGCGGCCGGGTAGAAGTACACGATGACCTTGCGACCCTTGAAGTCGGACAGCTTCACAGTGTTGCCATCGGCGTCCGGCAGGCTGAACGCGGGCGCTTTGTCGCTCACCTCGAGGCGCGGGGTCGGTGCCATGCGGGTGTTCCCTTCTGTCGGCTGGTGCACTCGGCTGCTCTAGGGTAGTGCGGGAAACATCGACGCGACTTGGAGGGCTGACGTGGCGGACCGGGATCCTGACACCATCAAGCAGGACATCGACGCGGCTCGCGATCAGCTGGCCTCCACGGTCGACGCACTGGCCGAGCGGGCGAACCCGAGTCGAATAGCTGACGACGTGAAGGCCGCCCTGGTGCGGTTCGTCAAGAAGCCGCCCGTGGCTATCACCATTGCAGGGGTGGGCACCGTGGTGCTCGTAGTGGTGTACAGGAAGATCCGGCGCTGACCGGCGCCGTCATCAGCGCTTGCGGCCTAAGCGGAACCAGTCGCTGAAGGAGAAGCTCGGCGGGTTCGCCGTGCGGCCGAGGCGGCTGCAGTCGTAGACGACCACGACGCTTTGCGCAGCGACGTCGTCGTCAGCGTGACTGCCCGACGAGACTGCGGAGCGCGATACGCTTGCGGTCGCCATCGGCTAAGACCTCGATTTCCCTTTGTCCGAATTGGCGGGGACGCTCGTCGCGTGCCCCGCAGCTAACTGCAGCGTAACAGGGACCTGCCATCTTTTCGCTGTTCGGCACCTCTTCGTTGGCAACGTCACATGTGTCCGCAACGAGGCGAACTACTCTTGGTGCGAGCTGGAAAGTGACTCACACGGTGAATTGGGCACAATTTTGGCAATGTCACCTGATTGATCGAATTCATGACGAATTGATGACAAATTGTTGACTTCTAGGTCAGTTGCAATCGTAACGGAGTCGTATGTACCCGGTTGGCGTTGCGACGGAAGGGCGTTTGCGGCAACGCCGACGAGCGCGAGCGAACGCCCAGGCCAGACCGTAAATCATCGGTCTTGTAGATTGGCCCCATCGCCGGCGGACACGCGGCGCGGGTCGTAGGAGGTGCGTCATGCGGCAAACCCAGGGCTCGCGGGTGCGGCGGTTCGCCGTTCGCATCGGCGTGGTGCTCACGGCGATCTCGTTGGTTTGCTTGGGCGCGACGCAACTGGTGACCGCCGCACCGAAATACACCGCGATCGACGTGCAAGCCACCGCGGCGATCAGCGAGACTCCGACCACGATCGGCGTCGCCGACTCGGCGATGTACTTTTACACGCAAACCCAGATCGACCGGACGCTGGACGCCCTTCAGTCGTTGGGCGTGCAGAACGTGCGCATTCAGCTCCCCTGGGCAGGGGTGCAGCTGTTTGGTCCCGACGCCTACGACTGGAGGGCGGTCGATATGGCGGTCGACGCGGCGCAGAAACGGAACATGGGCGTCCTTGCCGTGCTCAGCGCTACGCCGTGGTGGGCGGGGCAGCCGTATCTGAGCGGGCAGCCCGACTCGCCGGAGGCGTACGCGAAATTCGTCGGTACCGTCGCAGACCGCTACAAGGGACGCATCAGCGCCTACGAGATCTGGAACGAGCCCAACGCTCGGATCTTCCTGGATCCCGTCGACCCTGCCGCTTACACCGAACTGTTGAAGGTGGCGTATCCCGCGATCAAGAACGCCGATCCCTCGGCGATCGTCGTCGCAGGGGCGGTGGCCGCCATCCTCAATGCCGGGGAAGCCACGATGAATCCGGTCGACTTCGTCCAAGGCATGTACGCCGCAGGTGCCCACGGGTACTTCGATGCCCTGTCATTCCACCCGTACCAGTACACCCTGAAGTTCTCCGACGGGGAATCCCAGCCCGGGTCTCCGCTGCGCCAGCTCGAACAGATCAGGCAGTTGATGATCGACAACGGCGACCGAGACCTCAAGGTGTGGGCCAGTGAGTACGGGCTGCCCACGTCCGTCGTCTCCGAGCAGGACCAGGCCGACTTCATCGAGGACTTCCTCGACTCGTGGCGGAGGGTGAATGGTACGGGCCCGATCTTCATCTACACGACACGCGACATCAATTCGTCCAGCACGGCCGACGCGGACACCTTCGGCATCTTCTTCGACAACGGGCAACTGAAGGAGGCGGCCCGGGTCATCGCCCATTTCCTCGGCGTGGATCCAACCGATCCCGACCCGGAGCATCCCATCATCTCGGGCATCGCAGCGTTGGCACGCGAGTTGGTCCGCATCACGGGCGACGTCATCCAGTTCGGCGTCGACGTGGGCAAGGCCATCGTCAGGGCTGTCGTGCAGACGGTGGAATTCCTTGCCAAGGCGACGGTAGCGGTGATCAGGGGCGTGGTCGACCTCACCGTCAACCTGGTAAAGGCTGGAGCAGACCTCGTTCGTGACGTCGTCAACCGAATCGTCACGGCCATCACCGATCGCGGGTCGCCGCCAGGGGTTGCCGTCGCCGCCTTCTCGGCGGAGTCGGCGCCGGTCGCGCTCCGCGCGGTGCAACCGTCGGATGCCCCGACGGTACCTGCCGCCCAACGAGTCTCCGCCGCAGCGGATCCCGTGGCAGGCGATCCGGCGGCAGCCGCGACGGCGACTGGCGCGTCGCCGATGAGCAAGGCTGACGGCCAGGGGCCGGTGGCCGAACCGGCGACGGTCGTCGACCCCGCGGAGACGCCCAAGCCCACGGAAATCGCCGAACCGGCGCAGACCGTCGAACTGACCACGACGGCGAAGCCGACGACCACCGCGGAGCCCACGACAACCACCGAGCCCAACCCGAAGGCCACGCCAACGAAACCGTCCGAGGAGGCGACCCCCTCGGTGCCGGACGCCACGCTCAGCGAGCCGGCCAAGACGGCCACCAAGCTGGCGCAGGCGGCGGACAAGGACGAGTCAGGAGCTGCACCGCAGGGGAAGCCCGCAGCCACCGGCGGGGAGAACTCGGCGACGGGCGGGGCAGAGAACGGTGGCTCGACGGGTTGACCGCCGTGGCCGTGCAGAAGCTCGCAGCGCGAGGGGCAGGCGGCGTTACGATCACCGGTGGTTGCACGCCCGCTTGACGTTGGGGGATGTTTGTCATGAGCATTGCTACACGCGTGAACGGCGTTGCGCCTGCGCAGGTTCCGCTGTCGGACATCGATCTGGCGTCCGCGGAGTTCTGGTTGGAGGACGACGACGTCAGGGACGGAGCGTTCGCGACGTTGCGGCGGGAGGCGCCGGTGTCGTTCTGGCGGGAGCCGCCCGCGCCCGGTTTCACGGATGGTCCCGGCCACTGGGCAGTCACCAGGTTCGACGACGTTCACTTCGCCAGCCGCCATCCGGAGATCTACAGCTCGCATCCCAACATCGGGATCAACGACTTCCCATCGCCCGAGATCGCGGAGTTCTTCGGGTCGATGATCACGCTCGACGACCCGAGGCATCAGCGGCTGCGCAACATCGTCAGTCGGGCGTTCACGCCAAAGGTGGTGGCCCGCGTCGAGGAGTCGGTACGCGATCGCGCGCGTCGGCTCGTCGACGACATGATCGCCGCCCACCCGGATGGTCGGGGCGAGCTGGTTTCCGAGCTTGCCGGACCGTTGCCGTTGCAGGTCATCTGCGACATGATCGGCATCCCCGAGCAGGACGAGCAGCAGGTATTTCACTGGACGAACGTGATCCTGGGTTCCAGTGATCCCGAGTTGGCCGCGGACTTCTCGGAATTCGCCACGGCGTCAATGGATTTCGCAGCCTATTCGACGGCCATGGCCGAGGACCGACGGACCAAGCCGCGGGACGACCTCACCACCAGCCTGGTGCAGGCCGAGGTTGACGGCGAGCGGTTGACGTCGACCGAGATCGCATCCTTCTTCATCCTGCTCGCCGTTGCGGGAAACGAGACCACTCGCAACGCGATCAGCCACGGCGTCGTTGCGCTGACCCGTTATCCCGACGAGCGTCAGAAGTGGTGGGCGGACTTCGACGGCCTGGTCCATACGGCTGTCGAGGAGGTCGTGCGCTGGGCGTCCCCGGTGATCTACATGCGCCGGACGCTCACGCAGGACGCCGAGCTCAGTGGAACCAGGATGGGCGAGGGCGACAAGGTCACGCTCTGGTACTGCTCGGCCAACCGCGACGAGTCCAAGTTCGCCGACCCGTGGACATTCGACGTGGCGCGCAACCCAAACCCGCATCAGGGCTTCGGGGGCGGGGGCACCCATTTCTGCCTCGGCGCCAATCTGGCCCGCCGCGAAGTCACCGTGGCGTTCGACGAAATGTGCCGCCGGATGCCCGACATCGTCGCAACCGGGGAGCCGGCGCGGCTCGCGTCGTCGTTCATCCACGGGATCAAGCAGCTGCGGGTGGCGTGGACCCCACGGGACTGAGCGTCCTGCCGCTCGACAGCGCCGCCCACGAAACACAAAAACCCCGCCTGAGCGGGGTTTTCGATGGTGGGCGGTGTTCTGCTGATCCAGCGTCTGGGCAACGGTGCTGACTCGCGTGTAGCCCACCCGCGTCCCGCTGTTCGAAGCTGATTCCATGTCCAAACACCCTGTCTTAGAACATCTTTCGACGCTCCTCGCAAGACTTTTATTCCTCTGGGTGAACCTCAAGGCCTGTTCGCAGCGAAGGCTGCAGTCGAGGCCTGTGCTCGCCCACGATTCCGATATGTCCGTTCATGTGGGAGCAGGGCGATATGACAGACAGGTATGCCCAGCGGTGACACGATGTTGAGGTGAGCGGCGGTCGGAACGCCAGAGCGCTAGACGGCCCGAGTCGTGGTGACGGGATTACACTGCTGCGGCTGCGCTCACTGCTGGCCAAGGCGCACGGCGATGAGGCCGCCTATCGCGACTACCGGGATCGCTACCGCGCGATGGCGGAATCGCTTGGCTTTGAAGGACACATCGACTGGGCCAAGGCAATGGTCGACGGCCGCCCTTAGATCAATTCGAACCGCCGAGCTCAGTAGTGGACTACTGCAGTCTCGCGGGTTTCGGCGCGGTACTATCTAGCGGCGATCTTGAGTCCGCGGGCGCGGCGCGACGGAGATCACCCAAAGCTTGAGCCCTCGGGTGGATGAGGTGGGCCGAGGCGATGCCGTGACGGCGGCCCTTCTGCCACCCTCGTTCTGATCTCTGCAGGCGTCTCAGTAGTACTCACGGGCGGAAGATGAGACGCATCGCTGTGAGACTAACTTTTGAGACATCGCGACGAGCGGAATCACCCGCCCCGCAAGGGGATCGATGAGTTCGCAGATGTGCTCTATTGCGAGACGGCGTTCAGTTCTGCTCGGGCTTGGTCAATTTGGTCGTATGCGTAGGCCGCCATTGCAGAGACCTCCATCGCCCCGCCGGTTCGGGCAAGGGGTTCATAGATCAGATCGCCGAGAACATCGCGCAGATGGGTGATAGTGACTGCGATCCCGGCGAACGCCGTCGTGGTAAAGGCATCGCCGGCGAAACCAGCGATCGTTGCCGCCGGCTCGTAGTGCCCAAGCCGGTCCAGAACCGCTGCGAGACAAGCAAGCGGCATACAAATCACGGCAGTATTACCTGCGTCATGGTAGTTGCGGAGTGTTCTGGCGACGTAGTCCAGAGCAGCGAGTGGGTCACCATGTTCGGCCTCGAGTCGACCAACAGTCATCGCGAGGATTGACTCGTTGACTCGCACGCCGTTGTCATGAGCGATCACCAACCCGCGGCGCAAGGCGTCCAATGCGCGGACGGGTTCGGTGTCGCGGTACGCGATACCGAGGGCAAGGAGTGCGAACGACTCTGCGTGAGGATTACGCGTCTTCTCGGCGGCTTCGATCAGTCCGTGCGCGGCGGCCATCGATTCGTCCGCGGTACCGGCTATGGCCAGCGTCATGACCATGGATGACCACGTGAAGGTGCGGGAATCGTGTCCCTGCGCCAGTCGATTGCGGCACCATTCTGGCCATTCCCCAGGCCTTCCGCTGATCAGATACGTGCGCCCAAGAATGGCTTCGAAACCCAACAGCACCTCGCCGCCTTCACTATCAATTATGTGCTGGGCCGCGCATCGGTAGCGGGTTGCGTCGTCGATCCGTCCGGCCAACCCGCACATCGACGCCAGCACATACAAGGTCGCGAGCCTCGCGTGGTTGGTGGCCCGGGCGGGCTCGATCAGTTCTTCTGCCCAAGTGGTCGGCTCATAGTTCTCGACGAGATAACCGAGGATGCCTCCGTATGTCGCGATCGTGGCGGCGATGTCGAGTTCGTCGGCTTCGGCTGCCCAGCGAAATGCGACGCGCAGATTCGCCAGCTCGCTGCCGAACTACTGGTATGCCTCACGCTGCTGCGGGCCATCCCACAACGCCATGATTGGCCGTTCACACGCGGCGAAATACCGCGCATGCGCGGCCCGAACCTCTTCTGCCGCACCGTATATGGCAAGTTGTTCATCGGCGAACTGCCTAATCGTCTCCAACATTGAGAATCGGGTCCGACCCGACGACCGCTCGGCGACGACGAGCGACTTGCGGACCAATGCATCCAGTATGTTGACTACGGTGTAGTCGTCCGATCGAGCGATGGCGCAGGCGCTTCGGATATCGAATCCTCCGGCGAACACCGAACATCTTGTCAGCAGATCTTTTTCTGCATCTTCAAGAAGGTCGTAGGACCACTGCACCGTGTAGCGCAGGCTCTGATGATGCGGGAAGTCGCGTCGTGATCCCACCAACAGGTTGAACCGTTGACTAAGCTAAGACGGTCACGTACTTCGACGGCGGTCATTGACGCCATCCGTGACGCTGCGAGCTCAATCGCCAAGGGGAGACCGTCTAGCCGACGACACACGTCGACCACCGCTGCGCATTCCTCGTCGTCAGTGAAAACGAAGTCCGGCCAGACACTTCGGGCGCGTTCGACGTACAACGCCACCGCGGCAGAGTCAGTCCCGGCGTCGACATCCAGCGAGGACAATGGCCACAGCTGCTCTTCGGCGATGCCCAATCGCTCACGGCTAGTCGCCAGAACCCTGACCGTCGCCGAACGCTGAAGGATCATTTCGATGAGATCGGCCGCCGAGTCGAGGACATGCTCGCAGTTGTCGAACACCAAAAGCCGAACTCTGCCTTCCAGCGCGGCTGCCACCGACTCACTCAGGCTCTTGCCCGGTTGCCGGGTGATGCCGAGCACCGAGGCCACCTCATCGGGTACGGCTGCGGGATCGCTGACGGCGGCCAACTCAACAAGCCAGACACCGTCGGGGAATTCATTGATCAGCGCAGCCGCGACTTCGATAGCCAGGCGGGTTTTGCCTACCCCGCCCATCCCGGTCAACGTCATCAAACGATGACCTCGCACCGCAGCTTTCAACTTGACGAGTTCGCATTCCCGTCCGATAAAACTGGTGGTCCCGCGCCGCAGATTGCCAGGTGTCGCGTCCAACACTCGTAATGGCGGAAACTCAGAGCGCAGACCCGGACCTTGGACTTGGAACACGCCGACTGCCGTCGGCACATCGCGCAAGCGCCGCGGTCCCAGATCCAGCAGGTCGACTCCGCTCAATTGGTTGGCTGTCGAGTCCGCCACCAGGATCTGACCGCCGTGCCCAGCGGTCATTACCCGCGCCGCTCGATTCAAAACGACACCGAAGTAGTCCCTGTCCCGCCGTTTCGGCCTCCCCGGTCGCCAGCCCCATCCGCACCGGCAACTCCAGCGCCCGCTGCGCGGCCACGGCGGCATCGACAGCGGACTTCGGCGACGAGAATGCTGCGCACACGCCGTCGCCGGTGTGTTTGAACAACACGCCCCTGTGCGTCTCGATCGCGTTGCGCAGCACCGCGTCGTGTGCGGCAAGCGCCGCCCGCATGATCCGCGTCCGCCTCCCACCGACGGGTCGACCCCTCGACATCGGTGAACAGAAAAGTCACCACCCCCGAAGGAGCAGCACCCGTCATGGCATCGCCTCGGCCCACGCGATATGTCCCTCGAAGCCAAGCGATCTCGCCATGGCGCGGTAGCGATCCCGATAGTCGTGGTAGGCGGTGTCGGCGCCGCGGGCACGGGCCAGCAACGCGCGCAGTCGCAGAAGCCAGATTTCACGTATCACCAGCCTGTCGTCGGCTGGCGCGGCGGCTAAGCGCTCGATCGCGGCCTGTGCTTCGGCCACGTCACCGTCGGACCCGCGATCGAGCAGTGTCTCCACAAGAACACCCGTCGCTTGGATGCCCCAGCTCAGCAGTGGTCCCTCGTTGAACAGGCCGTCGACGGCGGCACGTATGAGCGGTATGGCGTCATCGCGATCTCCTCGCCGAGCCCTCTCACGCGCCAAGTACACATCGACGATCGGTAACTCGTACAGGCCATATCCCAGGCGGACGAGCACGTCGCTGACCTCCGCCAGAAGCTTCTGTCCACGGTCACGCTCTGCAGCCGTGTGGCGGTGCACCAGCGCAACGCCCAGCGTCATCCGGACCTGGGCCAACGCGAAATCATCACCGGATCGTTCGACAATCCCTAGGGCATCTTCGATCTCGCGCATCGCGGAATCGTCAGGCCTCAGCACACCACTCGGTATTGCCGGGAAGTAGGCGTAGATGACGACCCTGGCGTAGGACATGGGTTCGGCGCTGCGGCCCATGGCCAGGGCCTGCTGCAGGTCGTCACGCCATCCGGGACGACCCAGACGATAGCGGGCAATAGCCAGCGTCGTTAAGGCGATCGCTAACGGAGACCCGATAATGAAGTTGCCCTTCATCGGATCACCGTCGGCCACGTCGATGACCCGCTGTGACCACCGCAGCACGTCAGACGACTCGCCGCTCATAGCCTTGGCGCGGATGGCCGCGAAGGACAGCCCCACCGTCAAGGTCGGATCGCCGAGCGCCTCGATGAGGGCCATGGCTTCTGATGCCAGCTGCGACGCCTCCCGCAGTCGGGCCTGATATACGTGATCGATCACCAGCCCTGCCATGGCGATGGCCAGTGACGCCTTGTCCCCGGCGGCGGTGCACAATCGCCGCAATTCGTCAAAGCGGTCCCCGGCCACATTCACCTGGACTCGATAGGCGGTCCCGCACAACATGGTGCGCGGGGCGATACGCATCGCTGCCCGGTCGGGATCTTTGGCGGGCAAAGCGTCGGCGAGCTTGCGGGCGCGCTCCCAACTCAGGCGCGCCGCGCCGATGTTGCGGTTGGTCGCCCAAGTTGCCGCGCGCATATGCCAGCCGTAGGCGGAGTGCCCATCACCGGCGGCCTCCAGATGCTCGGCGATCAGGGCTGCATTATCGTCGACTGAATCCGCCTCCTGTTGTTCGATCGCGGCGGCCACACGCCGGTGCAACTCGGCGCGATCCGACTTGAGCTGGGCCTCGTAGGCCACTGCACGAACCAGCGGGTGGTGGAACACATACTCGGGCTGTCGGGTGAAGCTGACCTGATCGATGAGTTCGGCTGCCACCAACTCATCGACGACCGGTTCGACGCCTAACACAGTTAGCAGGTCGAGCCTGAACCGCGACCCGATGACCGCCGCCGCGCTCAACGTGCGCTTCGCTTTCGGGTCGAGCCGATCGATACGGGCGGCGATCGTGGCCTGCAGCGTTGCAGGCACGCTCACCTCAGCGACCTCTGCCGTCGACGTGTAGGCGCCCGGCTCCCCGCGCAGCACACCGCGCTCGGCGAGTTCGCGCACAATCTCCTCGGCGAAGAACGGATTACCGGCGGCCCTCTCGACGATCGTCTGGCCCAGCGCGCCAACAGTGGGGTTCGGGCCGAGCAGTTCGCCGATCAGCGATGCAATTTCCGGATTACTCAGCGGCGCAAGAGCTATCGTCTGTGCGCCGTGCACCCTACTGAGCGCTCCCTCGTACTCGGGACGGTAGGTGAGGACCATCAGCGAGGGCGTCTGCGGGATCACCGCGAGGAAGTCAGCCAGCATCGACTCGCTGACCTCATCGATCCAATGCACGTCCTCAACCACATAAACCGCAGGGGTTTCACGGGCCAATGACGCGGCATTCACCAAGGCGGTCAACCGCCGCCGACGCGCATCCGGATCGATTCGAGGCAAAACCGCATCAGGATCAGCAATGCCCAGTAAGTCGTCAAAGAGCAGCAAGTCCTCCGGGTCTGCGTCAGAGACCCGCTCGCGCAATCCATCGCGGGCGGCCTGCGTGTCAAGACCCTCAACTCCCGTGGCCGCGCGCAGCAGTCGGGCAACGGCGTGAAAGGAAATCTGGCTAGTGTGCGATTCGCAGAATGTGGTGAATACCTCGACTCCCCGTGCAAAGGCAATCGTCGAAACCTCGCGAACCACACGGCTTTTCCCGATACCGGGCGATCCCACGACCCCAACCACAGCGCCGTGCCCGTCGATGGCACGGTCCAGCATGCCCTTGACTGCAGACAGTTCCCATCGCCGACCGACAAGTTCCGGCTCAGCGCGCCTGACGATCCGGTCCTGGCGCATGCCCACCAGGCGGTGAGCGGGTACTGGTTCGTCAGCACCTTTGATCCGAACCAACTCCAGCTCACCGAGAGCTGCTACGCGCTCAACTAGTCGCGCGGTGGACGCGCTGAGCATCACACCGCCCGGCGGCGCCACCGACTCCATGCGCTGAGCCATGCCAACCTGCTCACCAATGGTGGTGTAACCGTAAGACCCCGAACCGATCTCACCGGCGATCACCTGACCGGAGTTCAGGCCCACCCGCAGCCACAGGTCCACACCATCGCGGTCTTGGACATCGACGGCGAGTTGCTTCGCTTCCTCTTGGATCGCCAAACCCGCCAGGCAGGCAAGAACGGCGTGATCCTCCAGCGCCACCGGCGCGCCGAACACCGCCATGATCCCGTCGCCCGTGAACTGGTTCACCGTGCCGCAGTAGCGCTGCACTACCGTGGCGCTGCGGTCGGCGAGGTCCGCCATGATCTCGCGCAGCCGCTCTGCGCCCACCGCCGCCGCGATGTCCATCGAATGCACCACATCGGCGAACAGCACCGTCACCTGCTTGTACTCCGCCGATCGAGTGGCCTGTGTCAGCGGCGCACCGCACTCGTTACAGAACTTGGAGTTCGGTGGCAGTTCGGTGCCGCACGACCCACATGGCAGCCCCGTCGCGGTGAGTCCACCGCCACCCTTCCCGCTGGGGTCCACGTCACTATCGTTTCACCGCTGGTCAGCGATGTCCGTCATATCGCCGTGCCATCCCAGACACGACGTTTTGAGACCCTCATATGTCGTCTATTCCAAGACAGCGTTCAGCGCCATTCGGGCGACACCGTCTTCACCCGGGAGCAGATCGATACGATATTGATCCACAACCCGCGCGCGATCTTCGAACGTCATGGGGGCTAGTGAGATGGGCGAGCCGACCCCGTCGATCGGAAGCCAGATTTCGGCGCTTGCCGAGCTTGCCCCCGACGCGCCCGCCGTCACCTGCGACGGCCGGACGCTGACGCGCGCCGAACTCGACGCGACGACCAACCGGCTGGCCCGCGCGTATCAGGAACTCGGCGTCGGCGTCGGCGACTGCGTCACCATCGTGCTACCCAACTCGATCGAGTGGATTGCAGCGACCATTGCGTGTTGGAAATTGGGCGCGGTCCCGCAGCCGCTGTCCGCACGGCTGCCGGAGGCCGAATTGGAAGGACTCCTGGAGTTGCGGCCGTCGGCGCTGGTGGTCGGCCGGGCGGATCCGCGAGGCAAATCCCCAAATGTGCCCACTGGTTTCACACCCGATCCTGGACTGTCCGATGCGCCGCTACCGGACGCGGTTTCGCCGGTATGGAAGGCAGTGGCCTCGGGCGGCAGCACGGGTCGGCCCAAGCTGATCGAGGCAGGCGGCGACAGCCGGATGCCCGCCACCTTCGGACCGGAATTCGGCGCGCAGGAAGGCGATGTCCAGTTGGTGTCGGTGCCGATGAGCCACAGCACCGGCTTCTTGTGGGCGACGGTAGGTCTGCTGATGGGCCACCACCTGGTCCTAATGCCCCGGTTCGACGCCCAGGAGTTCCTCCGACTGGTCACCGAGCACCGAGTCACGTTCCTGGCGACGGTGCCAACGATCATGCAGCGACTGCTACCGGTCTATCGCGCCGACCCCGACGCGTTCGACCTGTCGTCGATACGGGTGTTCTGGCATCTGGCCGCGCCGTGCCCGCCTGCAGTCAAACAAGCCTGGATCGAGCTGCTCGGCCCCGAGGCCGTGTGGGAGTTGTACGCCGGTTCCGAACAGCAGGCGTGCACGTTCATCACCGGGGACCAGTGGCTGGCGCATCGCGGGTCGGTCGGACCGGTGGTGGCGGGCGAGATGAAGGTGCTCGACGATGAGGGTCGTGAATGCGCGCCGGGCGAGGTCGGCGAGATCTACATGCGTCCCACACCGGGCGACGCACCGACGTATCGGTACGTCGGTGCGACGGCCAAGACCCGCGACGGGTGGGATTCGCTCGGCGATCTCGGCTACTTCGACGAGGACGGTTTCCTGTATTTGAGCGACCGTCGGATCGACATGTTCACCGTCGGCGGTCGCAACGTGTACCCGGCGGAGATCGAGTCCGCCCTCAGCGCCCACCCGGATGTGTTGTCCTGCCTCGTCGTCGGCGTGCCCCACGAGGATCTCGGTCAGGTGCCGTATGCCCTCGTGCAGGCCGCCAGAACCCCAGAAGCCGCAGTCCTCGACGAGGCGACGGTGACGGAGTTCCTGCGCGAGCGCGTCGCCGGATACAAGGTGCCGCAGACCGTGGAGTTCGTCGACAGCCCGCTGCGCGACGACGCGGGCAAGGCACGCCGGTCGGCCGTGCGCGCCGAGATCATCGCACGACTGCGGGCCCGGCCCAGTCGCTGACGGAACTGTCCAACGCCGGAATCCGCTGGCCGATGGGCACGGCCATGCTCGCTATCATGGCCGCCTTCGAACGCTCGATGTCAAAGAGAGAGGCTGGCCGAAGCAGCTTTGTCGCAGTGTCACCCGTGAATTAACCGCTTTCAGCCGCTGCTTTGATGCGCGCCAGCGAGGCGTTCATGCCTTCGACAAGCTCACGTTCGAAATTGGGCACGCCGCCGAAGAACGCGTTTACCGCGAAGTTGGCTACCGGTTTGGCGCCGTTCTCGGCGTGGCGGCTCTCGATCACGCGGGTGCCTTGCTCGGTCGGCTGCAGCTCGTAGCTCCAGATCAGGCCGTTGATATCGACCCGGAACGCCACCTTCTTCTCCGGGATCACCTCGGTGACCGTGCATGTCGTTGGCCAGAACTGAAAATTGCGGCGGTTAATGTTCACCGTCCGGGTGCCTGGCCGCAACGGGCCGAGCGTCTTCATCATTCGGCATTGTGGACTCCATTGCGGCATCCGGCTGAAATCACTGATCAATGACCACACCCTCGGCACCGGAGCGTCGATGTCGATCTGCGCCTGCAATAGCGGCGCTGCGATTGCCTTGAACCGTCCCCGCCGGACCCGCTGATTCGACTTCATGGGTGATCACTCCATTTCTGCTCGGTATTGGTTGATCTCGCCCAACCCGCGGCCTGCCAGGGTGTGGCCTGATGACACCATCGCGGTGGCCGGTTAGGCGGGGCGAGCAAAGATGCGCTGGCCCTCGGCTCGGGCGGCCCAGATCGGATGGCGGAAGCCCAGGACGAAGTCGTCTCGCAGGGTCCCCGGTTGGAAAAAAAGATGGCCTGCTGTCCCGATCGCGAAGGCGACCATGTAGCCGATCACGCCCACTCATGCGCGCCTCGTGACGACACTTGCAACGAGACCACCCACTTCCACGACAGCCGCGACCGTGTGCAACCCGCTGTTGACGGGGTTCTCGTGACGCCTGAAATACTGCTCACGGAAGGCGCTAAAGGATTCACTCATGAGATCGACCTCCTCGGAACAGGTCAGCGGTGTTACGCCGGATTCGCCGCAGTCGCCGGGAGGCCAGGACGGAACATTTTGGCTTGCTGGCTACTGCCGTTGAGCCGTCTTGTGGAGTGCAACAAAGTGGCTCATAAAATGATGTTCCTCCGCTGGATGGGGCGGCGTATTCTTTTGCGAATCTTGCTTTCCCACAATGGATTTCTGAATGTGGGCTGTGAATATGCTGCCTGTTCGGGCTTCCACAGCATCGGGGCGACCCAGAAGTGTCAGACGCGTTCGAGGAATCGTTCAGGTTGCAAAGGCAAACGAATGAGCGCTGACTGCCTGTGGGCGGCCTGGACGATTGGTGCCGTGATGGCAGATCGGCCACACGACCCGTCGCTGGGGCTTACGCGAAACCGAGACAGAAGGTTCTCTCTCGTTGGCATCGCGGCTCACTCGTACAGGTCGGCCACCGATGCGCTCCCCCGAGCTTCTACCTCGGCGCGGCGCTTCTCCTCGCGGAGGTGATCCCAGCAGTGCTCATGGCCGCCTTCGCGCTCAGCGGCGTCCTATCGGGCCTTGCGCCAGCGATGTGCTCGCAATACCGTGCAACGTCTTCCGGGGTGTTGTTACAGCTTGTAACCGATGGCGCGTAGCAGGTCGCGCCGGTCGGCCACGTCGCGGTCGGTCTCCACCCCGAGGGGCGCCTGTCCGTCGACGACACCCACAATGCCACGGCCACGCGGGGTCACCGCGACCAAGATGTCAACCGGATTGGCTGTGGCGCAGTAGATCGTGCAGACCTCGGGCACCGCCTTGACCGGGTTGAGGATGTTGACCGGGAACCCGTCACGCAAGAAGATCACGAAGCAGTGCCCGGCGGCGATGGCGAGCGCATTACGGGTCGCGAGCTCGACGAGTTCAGGATCATTGCCGGTGCGGCGAACCAACCGTGGCCCGGAGGCCTCGCAGAAGGCCAGCCCGAACCGTAGCGACGAGCTCGTCCCCGCCATCGCCTCATGCAGGTCCTCGACCGTCTTGATGAAGTGCGCCTGCCCGATCACGACATTGAAATCGTCCGGCTTGTCGACGGGCACCACATCCCAGGAAAGCGTCGTTGTGGTCACACGCACATGCTGCCACTCGCAAGCGACAGCCACGGTAGAACGTGCACCAGCGGCCAACGATGAAAACATTGTCGGATACTCCGACACGGTGACTCCAGACTTTCGAGTTCCGGCGCTCCTGCCAGGCACCGGTTGGTGCTGGTCGCTTGGTCATCCGAGCCATCCGCGAGCGTGGGGCTGGCGTGCCGTTCGTCCTGTGCCACGCATTCGACGCCGGCACCTGCCTTACATGCCGAACCGGGCACGCCGGACGGCGTTTACGGCGTCGGGGGGTCCGCTGAGCTCGACTCGTGCGGCGTGCTGACGACCGAACAGATAGAGCAGCAGTTCGCCCGGAGGTCCAGCGATGCGAACCGTGGGTTCCCGGCGCCAGGCTCGTACCGTGTGCGCCGTCCCAACCCACTGGAGTTCGAGCCCTGCGCCGCGTAGTCGCCGAGCCAGGAACCAGCGCGCGCGACTGACGTTGCGCCAGAGCGCCGCATCCATCGCGGGCGAGTTCGTCCGAGGAGCACGACCGTTGGCTCGGCGCACGTCCTCATGGTGGACGAAGAACTCATTCAGGTTGGCCAAGCGCCGCACCCAACCGATCCGGAAGAAACCTGGTGGCGGTCCGGATCGGATCGTTGCAACGATCCAGCCGAAGTCTTCGCGCGTGAGTGCTGTCCGTCGTCGTTCGGCGAAGCGGCTCCACACGCCGGGCAGGACGAGCCCTGGTGCCGCGAGGTAGTCGTGCTCGCGCAGCATGAGGTGCGCAGCGAGATCACGCGTCGTCCACGGGTCGAGCAAGGTCGGTGCGTCGGGACCAAGTTCATCGAACAGGTCGGCGAGCAGTTTTCGCTCGATGGCGTCGAAGAGCGGATCGTCGGCCATGTCGCCGGAGTGTAGCGAGGGCTGCGATCGCGAAGCTCTTTCCCGATTGCTTTACTCGCGGAGAACCAACGCCACCTCGACTACCATCTCCGAAGTGAGTGATAGCGGTAATCCCGACGACGCCACGTTGCTGGCACAGCTCGACGTCTCCGACGAACGGGCAGACGCCTGGAGTCAGCTCCTCGCAGTTTCCGACGAGTTCGCGGCGCTCCAAGACGCCGAGGGCGATTTCCGTTGGGAGCCAGGCAAAACCGGCCTGGATGGCGTCATCACGATGGGCTATCCGATCTACGGCGAGCGTGTCGCGGTCGCATGCAATGCCTTGGAGAGGGTGGGTGCAGTCACTCCCGCATACCACTGGATGGACCAGCTGCCACTCCGTCTGCCCGACAACGATGCACTTCCATCGCCAGCGGACGCGATCCGCATGGCCACGGCCACAATCCGAGGCGAACGCTTTGGGGATGGGGTAATCGCCGAAGCGGTGCAGACCGGTACCCTTCAGGCGATCCTCGCTTCTTTGGCTACCTGGCGTCGCATGCAGCCACACTGACGTCCTACGCGATCAGCTCATGGATCATGGCTAGCGGGCGCAGTCATCCGCGCTACGGTCTGGGCATGGCAACCGCATCTAGGCGACCCAAGCTCACCAACCAGCAGGTCGGCTCGGCGGGAGAGCACTTCGTCACCGCTGAGATTCACCGACGCGGTGGCTACGCGGTCACCTTCTCGGGCAACATGCACGACATCGACCTCCTGGCCAGCGATGCCAGCCACGACCGCATCATCAGCATTCAGGTCAAGACCAAGACCAGCGGGACATGGCAGACGAGCACGACCAGGGGGAAGTAGCAGAAAGCGCCCGAGGTCGAGACGAACTATTGGGTGCTTGTCGACCTTGGCAAGGAGCACCCCGAGTTCTACGTCGTCCCAAAGTCGTGGATGGAGAACGACATTCACACGGCGTACAGCAAGTACCTGAAGGAGTTCGGCGGTCACCGCGCCAAGAACGACGCCAGCACCCACCACGCGATACCGCTGTCTCGCGTCGCCGAGTGGAAGGACTGCTGGGAAGTTCTCGGGATACTGCCGACAGTGGATTAGTCCCCGCGCGAGCATTCACCAGTGGCTGGTAACTGACGCCGACCTGCTGTTCGACTTGCCAGGAGCGCACGCAAAGCCTGCCGAAGCCGGAATGAGGGCTTGAGGGCGACCCCACAGATGTCCAATTCCGGGGCGCCGACGCCATAGAACTCAGCGTCCACGCCCGGCACGCCATGCCGGGTCTCATCAACCCATCGTTTTCGAGACGGCGAGCTGGGTGGACGTCGGGTTCCCGGCGCGGATCTCGTCGGCGTTCCTGATCTCGAAGGTCGAACAGGTCGATGAGCTTCCGGGCGACCTCGATCAGACCACCTGTGCGGTCGCGATGGTGCTCACACTCCGTCCTCACCAGCGACGCGGTGCGCCGCTGACCACCAGTTCGTTGGTGTACTCGGGGCAGAGGGTCTTGACCGCGTTGCCGACCAGCGCCCCCGCCTGCTGTATGGATTCACGCGCCTTGGAACGGCTCGGCCACCACGTCGTGAGTCGGCGCGTCGCACTGGGAATCCCAGGTCGCTTGTCAGCACCTGTGTCAGCACCGGGGTCTGTTAATGTCAGTATTAGAAGCAAAAAACCCCTGTTGAACAGGGGTTTTGCTGGTGCGCCGTCAGGGTTTCGAACCCCGGACCCGCTGATTAAGAGTCAGCTGCTCTACCAACTGAGCTAACGGCGCGCGTGAGAGACGATAACAGTACTCGGGCGCGGGATGAAATCCATTCTTCGGGACCGACCTCGCACGACAACGGTTCTGCCCTTCTCCCAGGTTGCCCTTAGACTTGCCGGGCAAGTACCCCAAAATCTCGGTGAGCTCTCTTTGAGAGGTGGAACAACCATGTGGCAGGACCACTCCGTGGCCCGACCGCGTCGGAAACGATCCTGGCTGACCGCCTTGGTGATGGTGCCAGCCATCGTGCTGGGGCTCAGCGCGTGCAACGGCACGCCTGCTCCGCCGCCGCAGCCGCAGACGATCACGGACAAGGGCACCCCGTTCGGTGACCTGCTCGTCCCGAAGTTGACGGCCTCCGTCACCGACGGCGCCGTCGGTGTCGCGGTGGACGCACCCGTCGTCGTCACCGCCGAGGACGGCGTGCTCGGCGCGGTCACCATGACCAACGACGACGGGGCGACGGTCGCCGGTCAGCTCAGCAAGGACGGGCTGCGCTGGGCCACCACCGAGCCGCTCGGCTACAACAAGAAGTACACGCTCAACGCGCAGTCGCTGGGCCTTGGCGGGGTGACCAATCGGTCGATGACGTTCCAGACGCACTCGCCCGAGGATCTCACGATGCCGTACCTGCTCCCCGGCGACGGCGAGGTCGTCGGTGTCGGCCAGCCGGTCGCGATCAGATTCGACGAGAACATCCCGAACCGCTTGGCCGCCGAGAAAGCCATCACCGTCACCACCAATCCGCCGGTGGAGGGCGCGTTCTACTGGCTCAACAACCGCGAAGTACGGTGGCGCCCACAGGCTTACTGGAAGCCCGGCACCAACGTCGACGTGGCGGTCAACACCTACGGCGTCGACTTGGGCGACGGGTTGTTCGGCCAAGACAACGTCACCACTCACTTCACCATCGGCGACGAGGTCATCGCGGTCGCCGACGACGACACCAAGACGTTGACCGTCCGCCGCAACGGCGAGGTCATCAAGACCATACCGATCTCCATGGGCAAGAACAGCGCGCCGACCAACAGGGGCACGTTCATCATCGGCGACCGCTTCAGCCATCTGGTGATGGACTCGTCGACATACGGCGTGCCGTCGAACTCGCCCAACGGCTACCGCACTGAGGTCGACTGGGCTACGCAGATGTCCTACAGCGGCATCTACGTGCACGGGGCGCCGTGGTCGGTGGGCAGCCAGGGCTACAGCAATGTCAGCCACGGCTGCCTCAACGTCAGCACCAGCAACGCGAGGTGGTTCTACGAGAACACCAAGCGCGGAGACATCGTCGAGGTGGCCAACACTGTCGGGCCGGTCCTGCCGGGCACCGAGGGCCTTGGCGACTGGAACATTCCGTGGGATCAGTGGAAGGCCGGCAACGCCGACGTCTGACCCGGCGCGACGATGCGCCGCGTCGCTACGCAGTCGCCTCACGGCGGCGGCCCTGCGCCGACCGCTGCAGGCCCGTCGTTACCGGGGAGGGCGCGCAGGACGTTTCCCCGACCTGCACGCCATGCGTGGGTTGGCCGTCAGCCCGTTTGATCGAGTCGGTGCATCGTCGCGATGCGATCGTTGATCCAATCAACGTCGACGATGGCAAGCGTCTCGCAGTTGCGCTTTCCGCAGATGCAGCCGAAATCGGTGCCCCGGTGGTAGCGGGCGAGCTTCTCGAACTCTCTGAGCACGTAGTCGCGTGCCATGCACGCGGCCTTCATCTTGTCTCGGTAGTCGTCGGCTTGGTCCAGCGCGGCGTACAACTCGTCGGTCGTCTCGCGCAACCGCGCCCGACACTCGTATTCGTGGTCTCGGGCCATCTTCAGTGGATCGCCCTGGTGGTGCTGGTCGTTGCACATGCCGCAGCGCCAGCCACGCATCAGGCCGGCGGCGTTCCAGTCCGGCGACGAAAGGTGTTCGGGATTCGCGAGTTCGCAGCAATGGCACTTGACGTCCGTTGGCCTGAGCGGGTCCATTTTCTTCTACCTGGGGTCGGGTTGGTTGCTTGCTTCAACGGTGACACGACTTCCTGACGAATCAGTCCCGACGCGCCAGGGACCGCCGAACTGGCCCGGCCACACGGGAAAGGTTGCGATGGCAGTTCAGGCCCGAATGCAAAAGGTGGGAGGGCGACGACGCCCTCCCACCTGCTGGGGTGGCTGACGGGACTCGAACCCGCGACAGCCAGGATCACAACCTGGTGCTCTACCAACTGAACTACAGCCACCATCGCCGCAGTTGGTCACTGCGGCGCCGTTGATACTAGCCGCTCGAGCGCCCGGCGGCCGAATCCTCTGCCTGGTGATCGTCGTCCGGCGGGCCGAGTTCGGCGGCCACGGCCGCGATGTCGCTGGTCGCCGGGCCTGGCGGAGCCACGAACGCCGTGCGCCGGTAGTACATGAGTTCGCGGATCGACTCGTGGATGTCGGCCAGCGCCCGGTGCGCGAGGCCCTTCTCCGGCTGCCCGAAGTAGATGCGGGGATACCAGCGTCTGCACAGTTCCTTGATGGAGCTGACGTCGATCATGCGGTAGTGCAGGTAGTCGTCGAGCGTCGGCATGTCGCGCGCGATGAATCCCCGGTCGGTGGCGATCGAGTTGCCGCACAGCGGGGCGGTGTTGGCCTGCTTGACGTGGCTTCTGATGTAGTCGAGGACGAGCGCCTCGGCCGCCGCGAGGTCGATGCTCGACGCCCGGACCTCGTCGGTAAGCCCCGACTTGCCGTGCATCTTCGCGACCACGTCGACCATCCCGTCGAGCGCGGCGTCGTCGGCGTGAATCACCACGTCGATGCCCGCTCCGAGAACGTTCAAGTCGGCATCAGTGACCAGCGCCGCGATCTCGATGAGCCGGTCGGACTGAAGATTCAGTCCGGTCATCTCGCAGTCGATCCATACCAGTTCGTCACGCACAGCGCTCAACAGTATTACCAGGGCCGGACCATCGGCCCGTCCACACCCACCGGGAGTGGAAAGCGCCCAGTAATGTCTGGCCCATGACCACTGAATCGACAGCCACCCCCGCGCAGCAGATCGCCGCCGGTTACGCCGTCGAAGGCCAAGCGTTGGAACTCGGCACCGTCGTCGTCGACGGAGTCGCCGGACCGACAGCGCACGTCCGGATCCCGCTGGCCATGGTGAACCGTCACGGCCTCGTCGCCGGCGCCACCGGCACCGGAAAGACGAAGTCGCTGCAGGTCATCGCCGAACAACTGTCCGCGGCCGGGGTGCCCGTGCTGATGGCCGACGTCAAGGGCGACCTGTCTGGCCTCTCGCGCCCCGGTACCGCCAACGACAAGACCACCCAGCGCGCCACGGACACCGGCGACCAGTGGACGCCCACCGCGTTCCCCGTCGAGTTCCTCTCGCTCGGCACCGAGGGCATCGGTGTTCCGGTGCGCGCGACGATCACCAGCTTCGGCCCCATTCTGCTGTCGAAGGTGTTGGGGCTCAACGCCACTCAAGAGTCGACGCTTGGGCTGATCTTCCACTGGGCCGATCAGAAGGGGCTGTCGCTGCTCGACCTCAAGGACCTCCGCGCCGTCATCCAGTACCTGACCAGCGACGAGGGCAAGCCCGAACTGAAGAATCTCGGCGCGGTGTCGTCGACGACGGCGGGCGTCATCCTGCGTGCCCTGGTCAACCTCGAGGCCGAGGGTGCCGACACGTTCTTCGGCGAGCCCGAACTCGAACCGAAGGACCTGATGCGCTTCGACGCGCAGGGCCGCGGCGTCATCACGCTGCTGGAGCTGGGCGCCCAGGCCGCCCGCCCGGTGATGTTCTCGACGTTCCTGATGTGGGTGCTGGCCGACCTCTTCACGACGCTGCCCGAGGTGGGCGACGTCGACAAGCCCAAGCTGGTGTTCTTCTTCGACGAGGCACATCTGCTGTTCACCGACGCGTCGAAGGCGTTCCTCGAGCAGGTCGAGCAGACCGTCAAGCTGATCCGCTCCAAGGGTGTCGGCGTGTTCTTCTGCACCCAGTTGCCCACCGACGTGCCCAATAACGTGCTGTCGCAACTGGGCGCGCGCATCCAGCACGCGCTGCGCGCGTTCACCCCCGACGATCAGAAGGCGCTGAACAAGACGGTCCGCACCTACCCGAAGACCGACGTGTACGACTTGGAGCAGGCGCTGACGTCGCTCGGCATCGGCGAGGCCATCGTCACGGTGCTCTCGGAGAAGGGCGCGCCGACGCCGGTGGCGTGGACGCGCATGCGTGCCCCGCGGTCGCTGATGGACACCATTGGGCCAGAGGCGATCTCGGCTGCCGCCAAGGCCAGCCCGCTGCAGGCCGAGTACGGCCAGACCATCGACCGCGAGTCGGCCTATGAGCGGCTGAACGCGAAGGTCGCGCCACCCGCCGACGCCTTGCCCCCACCGGTCGAGCAGACCGGTGCGGCCAGCACGGCGGGCGCGGGAAGGAGCAAGGGCGCGGTCCAAGACAGCATGGTGTCGGAGGTACTGCAGAGCTCGGCGTTCAAGAGCTTCCTGCGCTCGGCGGCCACCGTCGCGGGTCGCGAGATCACCCGCAGCATCTTCGGTACGGGCCGTCGCCGCTGACTCGCCGCGTCGAAACTGCTCAATCGCGATTCTGGACGGTTCGGCGCTCTGCGGAGGCTCGACGCAGGCGCGCTACTCGCCGCCGAGCCTCTTGTAGACGGCGCCGACGATTGGCGTGACGATCGCCCGTGGCGCGTAACCGCTGGCCACCGACATCGCCTTGCTCGTCACGCCGGGTACGACGCGCATCTTGTTGCGCTCCAACCCGTCCAGCGAAATCTTGGCGGTGTACTCGGTGTCGATCCAGAGGAAGTCCGGGATCAGCTTCTCGACGAGCGACTGCTCGTCCGGATTCGGAAGTTCGGTGCGTACGGGCCCGGGCGCCAGCACCGTCACGTGAACGCCGAGGCTTCTTCACCTCGCCGCGCAGCGACTCGCTGAACGTGTTGGCGAATGCCTTGCTCGCGGCATAGGTGGCGTTGTTGGGGATCGGCGAGTTGCCCGCGGCGGACCCGGAGATCAGGATCCCGCCGGACCGGCGTTGCACCATCCCAGGCAGCACCGCCAACACGAGGTCGTGTACGCCGAGCACGTTGAGCTGAACCTGGTCCTTCTCGCCCTGGACGTCGAGGTTGGCCACCGGCCCGAACGTCGCGGTGCCCGCGTTGGCGCAGAGGATCGACACGTTGCGGGTGGCGAGTTCCTCGCACAGCTTCCCTCGCGAATCGGGGTCGGCCAGGTCGACCGCGCGCACCTCGACGGTGACGCCGTAGCGGTCGGTCAGCTTCGCGGCCAGGCCGGCGAGCACCTCCTCGCGGCGGGCCGTGACGATCAGGTGATGTCCGCGTGCGGCCAGTTCGGTGGCCAGCGCCTCGCCGATGTTCTGCGAGGCGCCGGTGACGACGGCGCGGGCGTCAGGGCTGGGAGCGGGTACGGGCATGGCGCCAATCGTAGGGACCAATAGAGTGCGTTCATGACCACCCCCGGGCGATCGCGCGGTCCGTGTGCGTGGGCGCTCTGGGACTGCGGTGCGACGGGGATGAACGCCATCGTCGTCACCTTCGTCTTCTCCGTGTACCTCACCGGAACGGTCGGCGCAGGCTTGCCTGGGCCGACCACGCCGACCGCCTGGCTCGGACGCGTGTTGGGGATTGCCGGGCTCGTCGTCGCGCACGCTTGCGCCCGCGACGGGGATCTGGGTCGACGCCGGCCACCGTCGGCGCGCCGTGCTGACCGTGCTGACCGGGCTCGCGGTCGCCTTCACCGCGTCGATGAGCCTGATCCGGGCCGACGTCGACTACCTGTGGCCCGGTTTGATCCTGCTTGCGTGCGTGGCCGCGTGCAGCGATCTGGCCACGGTGCCTTACAACGCCATGCTGCGCGAACTGTCGACGCCGGACACCTCGGGGCGAATCTCCGGATTCGGTTCGGCGGCAGGGTATTTCGGTAGCGTCTTGCTGCTGCTGATCGTCTACCTCGGGCTGATGACAGGCGATGGCGACACCCGCGGACTACTCGGAGTTCCGGCTGACGACGGCTGGCCGGTGCGCTCGGCAGTGCTTCTCACGGCCGCCTGGTTCGTCTTGTTCGCACTGCCGCTTCTGACGATGCGTGACGTCGAGGCGCCTGCGGACGACGGGACTCGGATCGGCTTCCTCGGTGCCTACCGCAAGCTGTGGACCGAGCTCACCGAGCAATGGCGCCGCGATCACCACATCGTCTACTACCTGGTGGCCAGCGCGATCTTCCGGGACGGGCTGACGGGCGTGTTCCAGTTCGGTGCGGTGCTCGGCGCCGGGGTGTACGGCGTCTCGGAGGCGAACGTTCTGCTGTTCGGGGTGTGCGCCTGCGTGGTCGCTGCGGTGGGGGCGGTGTTGGGCGGTTTGGTCGACGACCGCGTCGGGTTCCAAGGCCGTGATCGTCGGATCGCTGAGCGCGATGATCGTGGTGACCCTCGTCCTGTTGAGTCTGGACGGGCCCGTGGCGTTCTGGGTCTTCGGGCTGCTGCTGTGTCTGTTCGTCGGGCCTACGCAGGCGTCGGCGCGGACGCAGATGCTGCGAATGTCCATCGAGGGCAAGGAGGGCGTGGCGTTCGGGCTCTACACGACCACCGGGCGGGCCGCGTCCTACCTCGCGCCTGCGTTCGTCGCGACGTTCATCGCGGTGTTCGGAACGGATCGGGCTGGGCTGGGCGGAATCTGCGCCGTTCTGGCGTTGGGGTTGTTCGCGATGCTTCTGGTGCGGGCACCTCGGTCACCGCCTGACCTGACCTAACCCAGCGCGCCGCAGATCGTGAGCCCCGACCCGGTGCGGTGCTCGACGACAGCCCCCGCGACGGTGATCGAGCACGTCAGTTCGCGGCCGACGTTGATGATGTTGACGCTCGCGGACGAGTCGGCAGGCTTGGCCAACTCGACCTGCTTGCTCCACGGGAGCATGACGTTGAACTCGGTCTGCAGCACGCCGCCGGTGTCGACGTAGGTGATGTTGATGGCGCGGCCGGTCCCGTCGACGTTGTAGTCCACGGTCTCCGTCTCTCCGGGCGCGGTCGGCGCGGTGGGCGCGCCGGGGGTGGGGGATTCGCCGGGGAGCGGGAACGGCAACGGCAATCGTGGGGTCGTCGTGGGCGCCGACCTCCGCGTGGTGGTTGGAGGTGCCGAGGGGGTGGTGAAGGTGGGCTCCGACAGACGGTGGTGGTGCAACGACGGTCTGTTCGTCGGAGGTGCTGATGACGACCAGGGCGACGACGAGGCCAAGTACGACGAGCACCGACACTCCCGCCAGCACCCACAGCCACCGCCGAGACGGCCCGCCGGGTGGCCGCGGCTCGGGTGGTGCACCGCCCGGCGGATAGGGGGAGCCGTACGTCCCGGTCGCGTACGGGTCGTAGCCCGTGTCGTACTGCGGGTACGCCGAAAACTGTCGAGTGGGACCCGGCGTCCCGGGTGGTTGATACGTCGTTCCGTACGGCGCCTGGTTCGCATAGGCGGGATCGGTGTAGCCGGGGTAGCTGGGTGGATCCGGCTTGCCCCACCCAGAGTCCGGGCGGCGTGGTGAGTCGGTCATCTCCACCTCATGGTTGCAGGGTACCTGCGCGTCGGACCGGGGGTTTCGATCAAGATCGGCGGGCGCAGGCGAAGTGCTCCACCACGTTTACCTGAATTGCCCGCCGGGTAAGTAAGCTGCACGTCTTCCTGACGACTAACACGAGGAGCTTGATCATGCGAGGTGGCGGAATCATCGGGGTCATAGTGCTCGTTTGGCTGCTGATCGGAGTGGTGGCCGCGTATCAGCGCGACTACTTCAAGACCGCGGTGAATAACTGCGGCACCGCGGCGACGATTGCGGTCACCGTTCGTAGCGGGTCCGCTGAACTACACCAGCGTGAACCCCAAGGTGAACTGCTCAGCGCCGGACATGCCCCAACCCGTTCAGTAAGTACCTGGGCGTCAACGAAAGAAGGTTACCATGATTGCACTCGGAGTGATTCTGGTGATCCTGGGCTGGTCTTCGGGGTCCCGATCATGACGTACATCGGCGTCGTCGCGCTCGTCATCGGAGCGGTGTTCTGGGCGCTGGGTAGGGCCGGGCACGCCGTCGGCGGCCGCCGAGTCTGGTACTAGTCGACGACGCTGTCGTTTGTCGCGCGGCTACTCGTACTTCGCCGCAACAATCGCAACAACGACGGAGCTAGCGGCGACCCGCCGAGCGCAAGGCGGCAAGGGTCATGCCGCGTAGCACTGCGCGGGACGAGTCCGACACAACGCCGGGCTTCACGCTATGCGGCGTGGAGTTCAGCAGCCCGAAGATGGCGTGAGCCATCAGCCGGGCGTCGGCCTCGTCGAGCGTGGTGTCGAGTTGGCGCAGCACGTCCACCCAGATCTCGACGTACTGTCGCTGGGACCTGCGCACCTGTCGTTCGGCCGCCGCGGGCAGGTGGCCGAGATCGCGGTCCTGGATCCGGATGAGGTCGGACTCGCCGAGCGCGAAGTCGAGATGGAAGTCGATCAGTCCGTCGAGCGCAGCAGTGGGCGTGGCGGCGTGCGCGACGACGTCGGTGGCGCCGGCGAGTAGCCGGGTGCTGATCCCGACCAGGAGTTCGACGAGCAGCGCCTCCTTGTTCGGAAAGTGGCGGTAGATCGCGGGTCCGCTGACGCCGGCCGCGGCACCGATGTCCTCGAGTCGCACGGCGAGGAAGCCGCGTTCGGCCACTAGCCGTTCGGCGGCCGCGACGAGCTGCGAGCGGCGGTCGGACTTCGCCTTGCTGCGGCGCGTCTCGGTGGGCTGCGTCATGGACATTGGCGCGCCTCCCGTCAGGCGGTAGACAAGTTCGGTTAATCGTGACTAACATACCATCAGTTAGTCGTCATTAACTCAACTGAAACGGGTTCACGTTTGTCTACGCGGGTATCGCATCGCGAACAGCATTTGGAGTTGGTGGCACAGTTGCGCGGCAAGCTCGCCACCGCCGCACAGGGCGGCCCGGAGCGGGCCAGGGAACGCCACGTCAGCCGTGGCAAGCTGCTGCCGCGTGACCGAGTGGACGGCCTACTCGATCCGGGCAGTCCCTTCCTCGAACTGGCGCCGCTCGCAGCCGACGGCATGTACGACGACGAATGCCCCGGCGCGGGCATGATCGCCGGCATCGGACGGGTGTCGGGGCGCGAATGCATGATCGTGGCCAACGACGCGACCGTGAAGGGTGGCACGTACTACCCGATCACGGTGAAGAAACACCTTCGTGCACAAGAGATTGCGGGCCAGAACCGGTTGCCGTGCGTCTACCTCGTCGACTCGGGCGGCGCCTTTCTGCCACGACAGGACGAGGTCTTTCCCGACCGCGAACACTTCGGCCGCATCTTCTTCAACCAGGCCAACCTCAGCGCGCAGGGCATCGCACAGATCGCCGCCGTGCTCGGCTCCTGCACCGCGGGCGGCGCCTACGTCCCGGCGATGAGCGACGAAGCCGTCATCGTGCGCAACCAGGGCACCATCTTCTTGGGCGGTCCGCCGCTGGTGAAGGCCGCGACCGGCGAGGTGGTGACGGCCGAGGACCTCGGCGGCGGAGACCTGCACTCCAAGGTTTCCGGCGTCACCGACCACCTGGCGCACGACGACCGCGACGCGCTGCGCATCGTGCGTCGCATCGTTGCGACGCTCGGACCGCGCACACCCACCCCGTGGGACGTCACGCCGACGGTCGAGCCCATCGCCGATCAGACCGAGCTCTACGACGTGGTGCCCACGGATTCGCGGGTACCGTACGACGTCCGCGAAGTCGTCACCCGCATCGTCGACGGCGGTGACTTCGCAGAGTTCAAGGCGGAGTACGGCGCGACGCTGGTCACCGGTTTCGCGCGCATTCACGGGCATCCGGTCGGGATCGTCGCCAACAACGGGGTGCTGTTCGGCGAATCCGCCTTGAAGGGTGCACATTTCATCGAGCTGTGCGACAAGCGGTCCACCCCGCTGCTGTTCCTGCAGAACATCGCCGGGTTCATGGTCGGCCGCGACTACGAGGCGGGCGGCATCGCCAAGCACGGCGCCAAGATGGTGACCGCCGTCGCGTGTGCGCGCGTCCCCAAGCTCACCGTCGTCATCGGCGGGTCGTACGGCGCGGGCAACTACTCGATGTGCGGACGCGCGTACTCGCCACGCTTCCTGTGGATGTGGCCCAATGCGCGCATCTCGGTGATGGGCGGCGAGCAGGCCGCATCGGTGCTCGCCACCGTCCGCGGCGACATGACGCCCGAGGAGGAAGAGGCGTTCAAGGCCCCGATCCGCGAGCAGTACGAGCACCAGGGCAATCCGTACTACTCCACGGCACGGCTGTGGGACGACGGAGTCATCGATCCAGCCGACACCAGAACCGTTGTGGGACTTGCACTCTCGGTGGTTGCACAGGCTCCGTTGGAGCCGGTGTCCTACGGCGTCTTCAGGATGTGACCGAGATGACCTCACCTACCTTCGACACCGTTCTGGTCGCCAACCGTGGCGAGATCGCCGTGCGCGTCATCCGCACGTTGCGGGCGATGGGGATTCGTTCGGTCGCGGTGTTCAGCGACGCCGACGCCGGCGCCCGGCACGTGGCGGAGGCCGACGTCGCCGTGCGCATCGGCCCGGCGCCCGCACGCCAGAGCTATCTGTCGATCGACGCGATCCTCGAGGCGGTCCGTCGCACCGGCGCGCAGGCCGTCCATCCTGGTTACGGATTCCTCTCGGAGAACTCCGAATTCGCCGATGCGCTGCAACGGGCCGGGGTCGTATTCATCGGTCCGCCGGTGGCGGCCATCCAGACCATGGGGGACAAGATCGCCGCGAAGGCGGCCGTGTCGGCCTTCGGAGTGCCGGTGGTGCCCGGCATCTCGCGGCCCGGACTGACCGACGCCGACCTCATCGGCGGGGCCGCCGACGTCGGATTCCCCGTCCTGGTCAAACCCTCCGCCGGCGGTGGCGGCAAGGGCATGCGGGTGGTCCACGACGCCGCCGAGCTGCCTGCCGCTCTCGTCTCCGCGCGCCGCGAGGCCGCCGCCGCATTCGGTGACGACACGCTGTTTCTGGAGCGATTCGTGTTGAACCCCAGACACATCGAAGTCCAGGTCGTCGCGGACGGAAACGGCAACGTCGTCCACTTCGGTGAGCGCGAGTGCAGTCTGCAACGCCGCCATCAGAAGGTCATCGAGGAGGCGCCGTCTCCGCTACTGGACGCGCCGACCCGCGCCCGCATCGGCGCGGCCGCTTGCGACACGGCGCGCAGCGTCGACTACACCGGTGCGGGCACGGTCGAGTTCATCGTCTCCGCCGACCGGCCAGACGAGTTCTTCTTCATGGAGATGAACACGCGTCTTCAGGTCGAGCACCCCGTCACCGAACTGGTGACGGGCGTCGACCTCGTCGAACTGCAGGTACGGATCGCGGCCGGGGAGAAGCTGGCGCTCGCCCAGGACGACGTCGCGATGACCGGCCACGCCATCGAGGCGCGCGTCTACGCCGAGGATCCGGCGCGCGACTTCCTGCCGACGGGCGGCACGGTGCTCCACGTCGTCGAACCGGCTCTCGGAGGGCTGGGGGCACCTCCCGCTTGCGGGGGAGAGCGAGGCGACCGGGAAATCGGCTCTGCCAGAGTCGACTCGGGCATCTACGCGGGCACCGTCGTCGGCAGTGACTATGACCCGATGCTCGCCAAGGTCATCGCCTACGCCGCCGACCGGCCCGCGGCGCTGAAGGCGTTGGATCGGGCGCTCGCCGAGACCGCGGTGCTGGGCGTCACCACCAACGTCGACTTCCTGCGCTTCCTGCTGGCCGACCCCGACGTGGTGGCCGGCCGGCTCGATACCGGACTGCTGGACCGGCGCACTCCCGACTACCGCGGTGGCGACGCAGGCGACGACGAGTTCATCGCCGCCGCCGCCTACCGCTGGCTGTGCCGCTGGCCTGCCGAAAACGGCGACCTGTGGGACGTGCCGTCGGGTTGGCGGATCGGGGAGCACGCGTCGAACCCGATCAGGCTCCGCTCAGGCGAACGCACCGACCACGTCCACCTCGCGGGGACGCCCACCGCCGCGACGGCCAGGATCGAGGACGGTGAAACCCGTTCACTGTCAGCGAGTCTGGTCGGAGCCGAGCTCGTCGTCACCCTCGACGGCCTTCGCACGGAACTCGTCGTCGCCGCCGACGACGGGCACATCTGGCTGGCTGGGAACGGACGCACGACGGTGATCCAGGAGGTGCGCGAGGCACCGGTTCGTCCCGACGACGAGCACAGCGGCGACGCGGAACTCGACAGCCCCATGCCCGGTACGGTGGTCGCCATCGGCATCGAAGACGGGCAGGCGGTGACGGTCGGCACCGTCGTCGTCACCGTCGAGGCGATGAAGATGGAACATGCGCTGTCCTCGCCGGTCGACGGCGTCGTCGAACTATTCGTCGCCGTCGGCGACCAAGTCAAGGTGGGCCAGCCGCTGGCCCGAATCATCGCTGCAACAGAGGAGATTTCGTCGTGAACGATTTCCTGTCCACCGGCACCCTGCCGGACCACTACGAGCAGCTGGCGAAGACCGTTCGCGACTTCGCCCGCACCGTCGTCGCCCCGGTCGCCGCCAAGCACGACGTCGAGCACTCGTTCCCCTACGAGGTCGTCGCGGGGATGGCCGACATGGGCCTGTTCGGGCTGCCGTTCCCCGAGGAGTACGGCGGCATGGGTGGCGACTACTTCGCGCTGTGCCTGGCGCTCGAGGAACTGGGCAAGGTCGACCAGAGCGTGGCGATCACCTTGGAGGCCGGAGTGTCGCTGGGCGCGATGCCGGTGTACCGCTTCGGAAACGACGCGCAGAAGCAGGAGTGGCTGCCGCTGCTGGCCAGCGGCAAGGCGCTCGGTGCGTTCGGGCTCACCGAGGCGGGCGGAGGCACCGACGCAGGCGCCACCAAGACCACCGCCAAACTCGACGACGGCCACTGGATCATCAACGGCTCCAAGCAGTTCATCACCAACTCGGGCACCGACATCACCAAGCTGGTCACCGTCACGGCGGTCACCGGCGAGGTCGACGGCCGCAAGCAGATCTCGTCGATCCTGGTTCCGGTGCCCACCGAGGGCTTCACCGCCGAACCGGCCTACGACAAGGTCGGCTGGAACGCGTCGGACACGCATCCGCTGAGCTTCGACGACGTCCGGGTGCCCGAGGAGAACCTGCTCGGCGAGCGCGGCCGCGGGTATGCCAACTTCCTGCGCATCCTCGACGAGGGGCGCATCGCCATCGCCGCGCTGTCGGTCGGCGCGGCACAGGGGTGTGTCGACGAGTGCGTGAAGTACGCCAAGGAGCGCGAGGCGTTCGGCGCGGCGATCGGCACGTACCAGGCCGTCTCGTTCAAGATCGCCCGCATGGAGGCACGGGCGCACAGTGCCCGCGCCACTTACTACGACGCGGCGGCACTGATGTTGGCGGGCAAGCCGTTCAAGAAGGCCGCCGCGATCGCCAAGCTGGTCGCCAGCGAGGCTGCGATGGACAACGCACGCGACGCCACCCAGGTGTTCGGTGGATACGGCTTCATGAACGAGTACCCCGTCGCGCGGCACTACCGCGACAGCAAGATCCTCGAAATCGGGGAAGGGACAACGGAAGTGCAGCTGATGCTGATCGCACGGGAGGCCGGCCTGTGAGCGCGGGAGTCGAGGGCTACAAGCGGGTCGAGGTGCAGCGCGGGCTGTGGTTCGAGGAGTTCGAACCAGGGGTGCTCTACCAGCACCGGCCCGGCCGCACCATCACCGAGGCCGACAACGTGCTCTTCACCACGCTGACCATGAACACCCAGGCGCTGCACCTCGACGCCGCGTTCTCCGATGCGCTGCCGCCGTTCAACCAACGCCTGGTCAATTCGATGTTCACGCTGTCCACGCTCGTCGGCCTGTCGGTGGCGCAGCTGACGCAGGGCACCATCGTCGGCAACCTCGGCTTCGGCGACGTGGCGTTCCCCAAGCCGCTGTTCCACGGCGACACGCTCTACGCCGAGACCGAGGTGACCGACAAGCGCGAGTCCAAGAGCCGCCCGGGCGAGGGCATCGTCACGTTCTCCCACGTCGGTCGCAACCAGCACGGCGACGTCGTCGCGACGGCGTCGCGAAAGACCATGGTGCGCAAGCGCCCCGCAGAGGAGGCCTGATGGCGCTCGGCACCAACGGACCCGGCTGGCTGTTCTGCCCGGCTGATCGCCCGGAACGCTTCGAGAAGGCCGCCGCCGCCGCCGATGTCGTCATCCTCGACCTCGAGGACGGCGTCGCGGCCAAGGACCGCGAGGCCGCGCGGGCCGCGCTGATCGACACGCCGCTCGATCCCAGCAGGACCGTGGTGCGGGTCAACCCCGTCACGACGCCCGACCACGCGCTGGACGTCGAGGCCCTCAAGGCGACCGACTACACCACGGTGATGCTGGCCAAGACCGAGACCGCCGAGCAGGTTGCCTCGCTCGCGCCGTTGGACGTGGTCGTGCTCGTCGAAACCCCGCTGGGGGCGTTGGTGGTCACCGAGACGGCGCGCGTCGACAACGCGTTCGCCGTGATGTGGGGTGCCGAGGACCTCTTCGCCGTGATCGGCGGCACCGCGAACCGCTGGCCCGACGGCAGCTACCGCGACGTTGCCAGGCACGTCCGGTCGCAGAGCCTGCTGGCCGCCAAGGCCTACGGGCGGATGGCCCTGGACTCGGTGTACCTCGACATCAAGGATCTCGACGGGCTGCGCGCCGAGACCGACGACGCCGTCGCGGTCGGGTTCGACGCCAAGGTCGCCATCCATCCCACCCAGGTCGCGGTCATCCGGGCCGGTTACGCGCCCACCGAGAACCAGGTCGACTGGGCCAGGCGCGTACTCGACACGGCACGCGATCAACGGGGCGTCTTCCAATTCGAGGGCATAATGGTAGATGCCCCAGTGCTGCGGCGAGCAGAGCGCATCGTCGCGTTGGCGCCACACCCCGGCAGCTGACGGACAGGCCTCCCACCAGAGGTTTTGCTCTGACCGCCTCCGTACTGAGCACCTCAGTCGTCTGACGGCGCGACCCGCCGTCAGTGACCCTAGGAGGCGGTATGGCCGGGATCGTTGCGGCATCCCCGACGTCGATCGACGTCGAAGTGGAGCCGATTCAACTGGTGGCGCCCGACGGGTCGCCGACCCCCGAAGCCCGGTACCGAAGAGACCTCCCGCCCGAGACGCTGTGCTGGCTCTACGAGTCGATGGTCGTCACCCGCGACCTCGACACCGAGTTCGTGAACCTGCAACGCCAGGGCGAGCTCGCCCTGTTCGCATCGTGTCGCGGTCAGGAGGCCGCCCAGGTCGGCGCCGTCGCTTGCCTCCGCAAGACCGATTGGCTGTTCCCGCAGTACCGCGAACTCGGCGCGTTGCTGGTGCGCGGCATCGCGCCGGCCCACATGGGCGCCGTGTGGCGTGGCCGTTGGCATGGCGGGCTGGAGTTCACCAAGAAGTGCTGCGCCCCGCTCGCGATTCCGATCGGCACGCACGGCCTGCACGCCGTCGGCGCGGCGATGGCCGCCCAGCGACTCGGCGAGGACTCGGTCACCGTCGCCTTCATGGGTGACGGCGCGACGTCGGAGGGTGACGCGCACGAGGCCCTCAACCTGGCCGCCGTGTTCGGTGCGCCGTGCGTGTTCTTCGTGCAGAACAATCAGTGGGCCATCTCGGTGCCGGTCGCGCGGCAGCAGGCCGGCCCCACGATCGCGCACCGGGCCATCGGCTACGGCATGCCGGGCATCCGCGTGGACGGCAACGACGTGCTGGCCTGCTATGCGGTCATGGCGGAGGCGGCCGCGCGGGCCAGAGCCGGGGGAGGGCCCACGCTGATCGAGGCCGTCACCTATCGGATGGGTCCGCACACCACGTCCGACGACCCCACCCGATACCGGGCCGACGACGAGGTCGAGGCCTGGCGCGCAAGGGATCCCATCTCGCGATACCGCACGTACCTTCAGTCCACCGGCGTGTGGACCGAGCGGCTCGAGGAACGCGTCGCCGGGCGCTCGGCGCGGCTGCGCTCCGAGTTGCGAGACGCCGTCATCAACACGCCCGACATCGACGTCGCCGAGATGTTCGACACCGTTTACCACGACATCACTCCGGACCTGGCCCGACAACGTGACCAACTGGCAGCCGAACTGGCGAAGGAGGCATGAGATGACCCAGCTCATCGAGCGGCCCTTCGGACTCGGGGACGACGCACCGGACCCGCAACCACCGCTGCTGACCCCGGTCCCGTCGACGGCGAATTCCACCATGGCGCAGGCGATCAACCGGGCCCTGCACGACGCGATGGCCGCCGACGACCGAGTGCTGGTCTTCGGTGAGGACGTCGCCACGCTTGGCGGCGTGTTCCGGGTGACCGAGGGGCTGGCCGACACGTTCGGCGAGACGAGGTGTTTCGACACACCGTTGGCGGAGTCCGCGATCATCGGCATCGCCATCGGAATGGCCATCCGCGGGTTCGTACCGGTGCCGGAACTCCAGTTCGACGGGTTCGCCGCGCCAGCGTTCGATCAGATGGTGAGCCATCTGGCCAAGTACCGGATGCGGACCCGCGGAGACGTCGACATGCCGGTCACCGTGCGCATCCCGTCGTTCGGTGGAATCGGTGCCGTCGAACATCATTCGGAGTCCACGGAGACCTACTGGCTGCACACGGCCGGACTGAAGGTGGTCGTCCCGTCGACACCGGCCGATGCCTACTGGCTGCTGCGCTACGCGATCGCCGACCGCGACCCGGTGATCTTCCTCGAGCCCAAGCGTCGCTACTGGACGCGGGAGTTCGTCGACACCACCACGCCCGCGGAGCCCATCGGCCGCGCGGCCATTCGCCGCCCAGGCGATGACGTCACCGTCATCACGTACGGCTCGTTGGTGGCGACGGCGCTCAACGCGGCCGAACTCAGCGCCGACGCCTACGGACTCGAAGTGATCGACCTGCGCTCGCTCAATCCGTTGGACTTCGAGACCATCGCCACGTCGGTGCGCAAGACCGGACGTGCCGTCGTCATGCACGAGGGCCCGCGCACGCTCGGCTTCGGCGCTGAACTCGCGGCGCGGATCTCCGAGGAGCTCTTCTACGATCTCGAGGCACCGGTGTTGCGCGCCACCGGTTTCGATACGCCCTACCCACCCGCCCGACTCGAGAAGCTCTGGTTGCCGGGGGTGGACCGATTACTGGACTGCGTCGAGAAGGCGATGAGCCAGCCATGACCGAAGCGTCCGTGCAGGACTTCCTGGTGCCCGACCTCGGCGAGGGCCTGGAGGACGCCACCATCACCGAATGGCACGTCGCCGTCGGCGACGACGTCACGCTCAATCAGACCCTCTGCACCGTCGAGACCAACAAGGCCCAGGTCGAGATTCCCAGCCCGTACGCCGGTCGCATCGCGGAACTCGGTGGCGTGGAAGGCGAGACGTTGCCCGTGGGAGCGGTGCTGGTGCGCATCGCGACCGCCCGGCAGGCGGGCGCGGAACGAGCGGGAAATGCCGCGCCCGCACCCGCCCGCAAGCCCGTGCTCGTCGGCTACGGCACCGACGACGCGATGGACGGCACCAGGCGACGGCCCAGGGCCAAGCCCGCCGTGCGCAAGTTGGCCGCCGACCTCGCCGTCGACATCGCTTCCGTCGCGCCAGGTTCGGGCCCGGACGGCATCGTCACGCGCGACGACGTGCTCGCCGCGCGACACCCGGCGACTCAAGAGGACGTCCGGGTCGGGGGGGTGCGCCTCGAGATGGCCCGCCGAATGGCGTTGTCCCGTCGCGAGATTCCCGACGCCAATGCCTCGGTGACGGTCGACTGCACGCGCTTGCTCGCTTTGCGTGACCGGTTGAGCGAGGCCAGCGCCGAGCCGATCACGCCCTTCGTGCTGACACTGCGCCTGCTCGTCCTGGCGCTGCGCCATCACCCGCTCCTCAACGCCACCTGGGTGGACACCGTCGAAGGGCCGCGCATCCACGTCCATCCCGTCGTTCATCTCGGGGTGGGGGTGGCGGCGCCCCGCGGGCTGCTGGTGCCGGTGGTGGTCGACGCACAGCACAAGACCACCCGAGAGCTCGCGGCCGTCGTCGCCCGACTGGTCGCCGAAGCCCGTGCGGGCACGCTCAAACCCGTTGAACTGCAAGGGTCCACGTTCACCGTGTCGAACTTCGGCGCGCTTGGGCTCGACGAAGGCGTGCCCGTCATCAACCATCCTGAGGCCGCGATCCTGGGCGTGGGTTCGCTCAAGCCGCGTGCCGTGGTCGTCGACGGGGCTGTCGTGGCCCGCCCGACGATGACGCTCACGTGCGCGTTCGATCACCGGGTCGCCGACGGGGCCCAGGTGGCCGCGTTTCTCGGCGAGTTGCGCGGGCTGATCGAATCGCCCGATCTAGCGCTGCTCGACCTCTGACCCCTTGCGATTTGTGCACGTATACCCGCGGCCAGCGCACCGCGGCCAGCGCGGGTATACGTGCACAAGTCGCCGGTTACTTGCGTTGTGCGGCAGCCAGTCTCGCGGCGAACTCGGGTGACTCGATCGACCTGGCCTGCGGAACGAGCTCGACGTCCACGGCGAGGCGGTGCTGTTCGAGGTCGACGGTGCCGGGGTTCGCCGTGGCGCGCATCGACGCCTTGGTGGCGATGACGACGTCACGCGGGGCCGAGGCGGGTCCCGCCGCCAACGCACGTGCGGCGGCGACGGGATCGTCGGCGACCTCCAGGGCGAGCCCATGCCGGACGGCCGCCTCGGCGTCGAACCGCATGCCGAACAGGAGCGACGCTCGCGCCACCTGGGGCCCGACAGCGCGCTGCAACATCCAGGTCGCGCCGCCGCCGGGATGGATGCCGAGTTTCTGGAACCGTGGATCGAACAGCGCCGCCGGACCCGCGATGCGGACGTCGGCGGCGAGCGCAAGGTTCAACCCGGCGCCCACGGCGGGGCCGTTGACGGCGGCGATCGTTGGGAGGGTGCATTGCGCGATGGCGAGGAAGCCGTCGTAGATCACGCGCAGCCCGTCCTCGGTCGCAGCACCGAGGGCGGTGAGGTTGGCGCCCGCGCAGAACGCCTTGCCCGCACCCGTGACGATCACCGCGTGCACGTCGGGGTCTGCCTCGGCCGACTCGACGGCCGCCCTCAGCGCCGCGGAACTCTCGGCGGTGACGGCGTTGCGGCGGTCGGGGTCGTTGATGGTGATGAGGGCAACGTGTTCGTCGACGTTGACGAGTACCGGATCGGACACGGGCTCAGCCTAGTTAGTGCTGGTTCGACCAGCGGAATCAGGGTTGGCGTTCACCCAGCGGCGTTGGCGCGCAAGGGCGGACATCTGCCGTTCTGGTCCACCGCGATTTCGAAGTGCCAGTTCTCGTTGGCGTAGATCTGACACAAGCCGAACTGCGCGCCGTTGCGGATGAGCCAGTCGGACACTCCGGTCCCCGTGACGTCCACCGCTTCGCCGAGGACGTGCCTCGACGTTTCGGGTGAGGCGACGAACTGTTGGGCGACCTCGACGCTGCCGAACTGCCGGACGGCGTCGGCGAACAGTCGTTCCTGGAAGCCCTCGGAGCGCCAGCCCGACGTCAGCGCGATGGTGACACCCTGCGTCTGAGCAACGCGGGCGGCCTCCTGAATCGCCTTGAGCAGCAACGGATCGAGGCCTGGGCGACCGGTTGCTTGCCGGTGTCGAACGGACTGAACGTCTGGCCGTCCGGCAGCCACCCGTTCCAGGTGTCGACGGCTGCGCCGCCGATCATCAGCGTGTCGGCGGGTGCGCCTGCCGGCGTCGCATTCGCGGCACCGCCGATGGCAAGCGTCTGGGGCGTCGCGTCCGAGGACACGACGGGCACTGCGCTGAAGGCCGGGGTGGTCGACGCGGCGGTGGGGCGGACCGTCGGTGCCGCACACGCCGTCAGTGCCAGAGCCAGGGCCGCGACGATCGCCAGCTCTGCCCGACACGACGATCTCACGTCGTCGCCTCCAAGATCTGCTGTCGGCGCCGCTTGCCGGGTACTTCCCAACCTTCACCGAGCGTAGGTGGCTGTCCTTGGGATGGCAGAGCAGGATGGTCTGATGGACATCTCCTCGAGCACGGCCTTGGTCACCGGCGCCAACCGCGGCCTAGGCAAACAGTTCGCCGCTGAACTGCTGCGGCGCGGCGCTCGCGTCTATGCCGGCGCCCGCGATCCGGGCACGATCGACATCGACGGCGCCATTCCGATCGCGGTCGACATCACAGACCTGGCCTCGGTGGCGGCCGCCGCAGAGGCCGCAGGCGACGTGACACTCCTGGTCAACAATGCGGGCATCGCCGCTGACGTCAATCTGCTCACCGGTGAACTCGACGGTGCTCGTCGGGAGATGGACACGAACTACTTCGGCACGCTGTCGATGATGCGGGCGTTCGCGCCCGTCATCGAGCGCAACGGCGGCGGCGGGATCCTCAACGTGCTGTCGGTGCTGTCCTGGCTGAGCCTGCCCGACCTCAGCGGGTACTGCGCATCGAAGTCGGCGGCCTGGTCGATGACCAACGCACTGCGTGCCGCACTGGCCGACAAGGGCGTCGTCGTGACCGCTTTGCACGTCGGCCTGATGGACACCGACATGGCCGCGGGTCTTGATCGGCCGAAGTCGAATCCGGCCGCCGTCGCCGCGCAGGCACTCGACGGGGTTGCCGCCGGGGCCTATGAGGTGCTGGCCGACGACACGAGCCGCGGAGTCCAGGCCGGGCTGTCCAAGGGAGTCGGCGGGATCTACCCGCAGTTCGCGTAGTGGCGTGCGCCGTCGAACGCTCAGCTCTCGGCGGCCCGCACTCCCGATGCTCAGTAGCGCACGCCGATCGAGCGTCTCGGGGGTAGCGCGTGATCCAGCAGGTGAACACTCGAATCCGCTTGCTGTGCACCGGCTCAACCGGCGCGGTGCCGCTCAGTCGTTGGTGGGCTGTCTTCAGGCCGCAGAAGTGCCCATCGGGTGAACACATTCCCGCGGCTGGAGAGGTTCATCGCGGACGGCGACCGGCGCCTCCGTAGACCTCGGTCGGGTACTCCCTCGTGCATAGTGCGACCTTGAGTCGGTCAGCTGTCCGGTTGGGCTGGCTCACTTGGTGACCACCTGGCTCTTACCGACGACGGTCACGCCGCCGTCGGAGACGACGAATCCGCGCGCCCGGTCGTGGTCTTTGTCCACGCCCACTTGCGCCCCATCGGGCACCACCACGTCCTTGTCGATGATCGCGTTCTCTACCACGGCATTGGCGCCGATGACGGTGTTGTCCAGGATCACCGAGCGTTCCACGGTGGCGTAGTCCTCCACCCGCACACCGGGGGACAGCACTGACTCGCGCACCAGCGCCCCAGACACGATGACGCCGTTGGAGACCACGCTGTTGACCGCGCGGCCGACCAGGTCACCGTCCTCGTGCACGAACTTCGCCGGTGGGTGCGCCGGGATGTGGGTGAGGATCGGCCACTGGCTGTTGTACAGGTTGAACACCGGCACCACAGCGCACAGGTCCATGTGCGCGTCGAAGTAGGAGTCCAATGTTCCGACGTCGCGCCAGTAGCCGGCGTTGTCGGGTTCGGCGCCGGGCACCTCGTTGCTCTGGAAGTCGTACACCTGTGCGATGCCCTGGTCGACCATCATCGGCATGATGTTGCCGCCCATGTCTTTCTTGCTGGACTCGTCGGCGGCATCCTTGCGCAGCGCCTCGACCAGCACGTCGGCTGAGAACAGGTAGTTGCCCATCGACACGTACGTCTCGTCGGGCCGACCTGGCAGCCCCGGCGGGTCGGACGGCTTCTCCAGGAACGCCTCGACCTGCCGCCCGTCGGAGGTGGTCTTGATCACGCCGAAGGCGCTGGCCTCCTTTCGTGCCACCGGAATAGCGGCCACCGTAGCGCCCGCCCCACTCTCGAGGTGTTGCGCGATCATCTGCCGCGGGTCCATGCGGTAGACGTGATCGGCACCGAACACGATGACCAGGTCCGGCTTCTCGTCGTGGATCAGGTTCAGCGACTGGTAGATCGCATCTGCGGACCCGGTGTACCACTGCGGGCCAAGGCGCTGCTGGGCAGGCACAGGGGTCACGTAGTTGCCGAGCAGGTTGCTCATCCGCCACGTCGTGGTGATGTGGCGGTCCAGGCTGTGGCTCTTGTACTGGGTGAGCACCGCGATCCGCAGCACCCCAGCGTTGACGAGGTTCGACAACGCGAAGTCGATCATTCGATACAGCCCGCCGAACGGGACGGCCGGTTTGGCCCGGTCGAGGGTCAGCGGTGAGAGGCGCTTGCCCTCACCGCCGGCGAGCACGATGCCGAGCACCCTTGGATCTGCCATCTGACGTCTCCTTCGGTTGGAGTTTCAGTGGACGCGTTGAGTGCGCTATCGCCGATCTTGCGGGTCCCATGCTGGATCCAGGCCCGGCGGTCCGGACCGGCGAATGACTCGGTGCGCACCGAAGGCTCGAGTCTGCTCGAGCAGCGATGCGCGGAGATCCACGTCACGAACTTACAGCGGCTCACGCCCTGTCAGGCGGGATCGGGAGAGGCGGCCATCTCCGCAGCGCCGCAGACGGGCGGCGAGGATAGGTTCGACGCCGTCGATCTCGACCGGTCACCCGGCGACGCCTCAACGCGCAGTGACCCGACATCGGACTTCAAGTACCTCTCGCAGCAGCTTGTGGTCACGCCTCTCTTGAGTCACGCCGTGAAAGCAGACCGGAGGTTCCTGGGGCAGAAGGCGGGTTTACCGACGCCACCAGCGATACGCTCGGTTTACGACCCATCCAAGGGAGTGCCATGTCCGATACCGCTCTTGTAGTCGGTGAAGCGCTCATCGATGTCGTGCAGCACGCGGGTCAGGCGCTCGGAGAACATGTCGGGGGCAGCCCCCTGAACGTGGCGATCGGGCTGGCCCTGCTGGGACGCCGCGTCGAGTTCCTGACATGGATCGGCGACGACGACCGAGGACGGCGGATCGCCGATTACCTGCACGACGGCGGCGTGGACCTGGCCGCGGGCAGCGTCGGGGCATCTCGCACCGCTACCGCGCTGGCGGAACTCGATGAAAAAGGCGCGGCCACTTATCAATTCGACATCGAATGGCAGCTGCCGCCGCGTGTCGGCTTCGGATCGCCATTGGTGCTGCACACCGGGTCCATCGCCACCGCGCTCAAGCCGGGCTGCGACGCAGTCGCAGAGTTGATCGATGCGCACGCGGCGACGGCGACGATCAGCTTCGACCCCAACATCCGGCCGCCCTTCTACGAGGATGCCGAAGAGGCACTATCCCGCGTCGAGTCGGTGGTCGCCCACTCCGACGTCGTGAAGGCAAGCGACGAGGACATGCGCTGGCTCGACCCGAACTCGTCGCCGGAGGAGCTGGCCGCACGCTGGCTGACGCTCGGCCCGGCGATCATCGCCGTCACGTTCGGTGCTCATGGCTCGTACGCAATTTGTGCGCACGGCGCCGAACGGATCCCGGCGTATCCCGCCGAGGTGGTGGACACGGTCGGGGCGGGCGATTCGTTCATGACCGGCTTGATTGACGCACTCTGGGACGCCGGGCTGCTCGGCGCGCACCGGCGGGAGCAACTGCGGGCCATCGACGCCGATGTGCTGCGCCAGGTGCTCAAGGTCGCCGCGCTGTCGTCGGCGCTCACCGTTGCCCGACCTGGTGCCGCCCTACCCGATCGGGCCACGCGCGATCGGGCGGCGGAGCGACTGGTCGAACACTGAATCCAGCAGTTTCCTACAGCTGCCGTAAGTTCCTCCGTCCTGCGCACACGCGAGTAGCGTGACCCAGATCACAGATCGGGCCGCAAGTCTGACCTTCTCTCGATGAGAGGTACCGCGTATGACGACTACCGAGCACGCCGACCAACCAGCGGAGGCGCCGGAGTCTGGCGCGAAACCGGCGCTCGTCTACCCGAAGATGTGGGTGCTGTTCGGCGTTCTGATCTGCTGTTTCACCGCGTGGGGAGTGGCAGCCGACCTGACCACCCCGATGGTCGCGGGCTTCAAGCGCATCTTCGACATGAACACCTTCCAGGCCTCGCTGGTGCAGTTGGCGTATTTCGGCGCCTACTTCCTACTGGCGATCCCCGCTGCCCTCATCAACCAGCGGTTCGGATATAAGGCGGGACTTCTCACCGGCGTCCTGCTTGCCGCGGCGGGTGCCATCGCGTTCTACCCGGCCAGCAAGATCATGACCTACGAGGCGTTCCTCGTCGCCTTGTTCGCCATTGCAGCCGGCTGCTCGATCCTCGAAACCTCCGCCAACCCCTACGTCATGTCGCTGGGGCCGGAGGAGACCGCGACCCGACGGCTCAATTTCGCGCAGGCGTTCAACCCCGTCGGCACCAACATCGGTGTGCTCCTGGCAGCGACGCTAATTCTGCCCAAGTTGGACGAGCCGATGAACATGGCCAACCTGTCCCCCGGCCAGGCGACGGCTATCCGCGCCGGCCAACTGGGTGCGGTGATGGGCCCCTATCTCGGGCTTGGATTCGTGCTGATCGCCATCGGGCTGGTGATCGCGATCAAGAAGTCACCGCCGATCGTCGAGGAATTCGAGTCAGGTGATCTCGGCGGGCAACGAACGCTGAAGATCCTGTTGTCGAACAAGCGTTACGTATTCGGGGTGGTCGCTCAGTTCTTCAATGTGGCCGCCCAGGTGTGCACCTGGACATACCTCATTCAGTACTCGCAACAGGCGCTGAATGGGTCGCTGCAACTTGGGGGGTTCTTACTTCAGGTCAGTCTGATCGTGTTCCTCATCTCCCGGTTCATCATGACCTGGGTGATCGGCAAGGTCCGCGCGACCAAAGTGCTCTGCGTTCTCGGCGCACTGGCGGTTCTGTTGTGCATCGTCGCCATGGTATCGCCGAATGTGGTCGGCGTTGCCGCCATCGTCGCGTTGTCCTTCTGCCTTTCACTGATGTTCCCGACGATCTACGGTGTTGCCCTCCAGGGACTCGGCCCCGCAACGAAATTCGGCGCCGCCGGGCTGGTGATGGCGATCGTCGGCGGGGCGATCATGCCCCTGATCCAGGGCGCGATCCTCGACGCGACCAGTCCCGCAATCTCCTTCATCGTCCCCGCCGTCTGCTTCGCCGTCGTAACCAGCTTCGCGGTCTTCGACCTGAAAGCCTCGCCCCACAAGGTTGGAGAACCCGCATGAAGCGTTACGGAATCGTCGCGCTAGCAGTGATTCTCGCGGCGTGCGGCGGAGGGCAGAAGGCCAACTTCTCCGATGCGACGGATCGACTCGAAGTCGTGTCATGGTGGGTCTCGCCGTCGGAGCATCCGGCGTTCGAGGTGCTGCTGAACTCGTTCAAATCAGCCAACCCGAATGTGGACGTGATCGACGGAACGATCGCCGGCGGCGGAGGCAGCAATGTCCAGGTCGCCTTGGCCGAGCGCCTGCGGGCCGGCGATCCGCCGGATGTCTGGCAGACGTTCCTTGGTACTTCGCTGCGCGCGTGGGTTGACGCCAGCAAGATCTCCGATGCCTCCGCGGTGTTTGAGCGCACGAAACTGGGTCCGGCAATGCCCCCGACGTTGCTCGAGGCCGCCACATACAAGAACAAGCAGTGGGGCGTGCCGACCGGATCGCATCGCGGAAACGTGCTGTGGTTCAACCAGAATGCGCTTCGTGAGGCCGGCGTCGCGGTTCCCGGACCCGGCTACACCACCGAAGCCTTCAGCAGTGACCTGGCCAAGGTGGCGGCCAGCGGCAAGACGGCGCTGTGCCTCGGCGGCAAAGACCGGTTCACCGCGACGGAACTGTTCGAGAACACTCTGCTCGGGGAGATCGGCCCTGATGGTTGGAACAACATTCATCAAGACCGGTTCGACTGGCGGGGAGCTCAACTCAGAGAAGCACTTACGAGGTTTGGCCAGATCGTGTCCCAAGCCGACCCCGGCGCCGGGGGGCTCACGTGGGATCAGGCGGCCAAGAAACTGGCAGCTGGCGAGTGCGCCTTCCTGTCGATGAACGATTCGGTGTACGGAGAGCTGGTGGCGAACAAGGCTGTTGAGGGTAAGGACTTCGGGTACGTACCGTATCCCGGCACTGCGGGCGCGTATCTGGCGATCGTGGACACCTTCGTCGTGTCGACCGATGCGCAGGACGGTGTGAACGCGATGAAGTTCCTCGACACGGTCGCCGACCCGAAAACGTCGCTCGAGTTCAACAAGGTGAAGGGGTCCGTGCCGGTGCGCAACGATGTCGACGTGGCGTCGCTGCCCGCCTACCAGCGCCAGGCCTCGAATTCCCTTTGGCACGACAAGGTTCTGCTGTCGATTACGCACGGTGAATTGATGCCGACGGCTTTCCAGCAAGGCGTATACGACGCGGTAGCGACCTTCGTCCAGAGCAAGAATGCGAATGCGTTCATCGACACTCTGCAGAACTCCGTAATGGTGCCCATCTCGGGCCGATGACGCCCGTACACGTGGAGGTAATGGCTCATGAGTGACGAGGACGGACGGGACAGACCCCTGTTCCTGGTCGTGACGATCAAGCCGCGGCTGGACCGCCTCGAAGAAGCGGAAGCGCAGCTACAGTCGATGCGGCGGAACACCCTCACGGAGCAAGGTTGCGTCTTCATGCATTTGGTGCAGCCTCAGGACGATCCCGACTCATGGGTGATGCTCGAGATGTTCCGCTCGCGTGCGGCCTGGGACGAACACATGCTCCAGCCCTACAACACCGAGGGCAACAAGATTCTCGAAGGTCTCCTGCGCGAGCCCTCCGACCTGCGCTTGCTCGACGAGAAATAGTAAATCGCGAAGCGACCGACCGGGCGTTTTCAGCAGCGATGATCTGGAGCCGATGACGGGAGGGCTGACGCCGCATAGCCCCCTTCGCCACGCCAACAGTCAGCGCGTCAGGCGCCGCCGCCGACGGCGATGTGCGAGCGGACCGGCGGCTCCGGCTGCGGGTTGAATGCGACGGTGCCGCCCGTGCGCGAATCCGCCGGGTTGACGGCGATGATCGACCTGTCCGACGGCTTGCCTGGGGGGTCGGGCTGCGGGTCGAAGGCCTGGGCGGTGCCGGAGGCAAGTCCCAGGCCGATGAGCTCGACGCCGCCGGCCAGGATGGCCTTGCCTGCCATCGTCTTCATGTTGCGGGTGGTGATCACGGCGTTTCCCTTCGTTGCTTGTCGGCCGTAATGGCCGCTGAGTGAAAGATTGCGGCGGAGGCCTTGGCGGATTCTTGGGGGATCCATGCGGGGGCGGCCCGGAGCGATCGACCCGAGCGCGCGAATCGAGCGATTCCCGCGCGAATCGAGCGATTCCGGCGTCCCCTCCACGGGCTCACGACAGCGGCCAGCCAGGGCGTTCGGGGCTGCGATGGAAGACGGCGGCTTCTCGACCACTTCCGATCCTGCCTCGGCCCAAAACATTTCGCTCACGCTGTCGGGCGGCGGTCAAGGCGCCGAGAACACGCGGGGCCCGCAGGGCGCCCCGACGTGGGGCCAGTGACTGTTGGTTCTGTAGTGCAACGTCTTTGGGTGTGCGGGTTGCCGCGTACCAGGATTGCTCGATGTCACTTGCGCCGGTCGAACGAACGCGCCATCAGGTGCCAGTACACGAGCGTCAAGGCCATCTGCACTGCGGTGGCGACAGCGGCGGAACGCAGCTGATGGCGTCGCGCCGCGAGGAGTGCGAACACCGCGACGCCACTCGTCACGGCGCTGAGCACCATCGAGACGTCGCGTGGGCGGTCGAGCATCCATTGCTCTTCGCCGAGCATCGCTCGGGTCGCCCACGCGCGATCGTGGGACGGCCGGGGGAACAGCACCGGGTTGACGGCGAGCCAGGCGCCGACCAGAGCACCGTGGCTTCGTCGGCGCGTCCAAACCGGGACCAGCACCAGCGGAGTACTCGCCCACCGCGTCCACGCGCTCCACGGGTTCGAATGCCGCGCGAACACCGCGTGCCGAAGGCGTGCCACGATGCCCGTCGAAGTGTGGGTCACACGGGGTTTCCTTCCGCGCTAGTCGTCCGGGAATGACTGCCGCTCAGTATTCCCACTCGCATGTCGCGCATCAGGCGATCGTGACGATGCGGTCAAGGCTTGGTGGCTGTGATCGACGGTGTCGCGCTGCCGGCGAGAGCGGCGCAAGCCGTTTTCAAGGGCTCCACCAAGCCGATCCCGACCAGAGCCAGATGCGGTTTGCCGCGCCGTTAATCCCCAGCGGGATGAGAAATGTGCCTTACTTTGGGAAACGTTAATGGAGGGCTTGGCGAAGTCCCCAGACCTGGCTAACTCACGGCCTGGCAGCCGTGAAGATGCCGGGCGTGCTCGATAGTCAGGGAAGAAGTCAATGTCGCGGTCGACATGACCGCGTGGGCGTGAGGGGAGGAATCGAGATGCGTGTTGTCGTCATCGGAGGCGGCCCCGCTGGTGTTTCCGCCGCACTGCACGCCACCGAGCTGGGTGCCGAGGTCACGCTCGTCGAGCGGGGGCGCGTCGGTGGCACCGCCCTCAACAGCGGCCCGGCGCCGGTACGCACGCTCGCTCGGGCCGCGCGCCTGGTGCGGGACTGGAGCTCGTGGGAGACGTTCGGACTACGCGGGCCACGGCCCGAGGTCGACGTCGCGGCAACCCTGGCCAACGCCCAGCGCGTTTCCGACTACCTCTATGAACGCAAGCGCATCGCCGACCACATCCGCTCCGTCGGGGTCAACCTGGTCGAAGAGGTAGGCGATGTCCGGTTCGTCGACGCCAACACGGTCGCCGCGGCCGACGGTCGAGAGTGGACTGCGGATCGAGTGATCATCGCCGTCGGCGGCAGGGCGGGGCGACTGCCGATCCCGGGCGCCGAGCTCGGCCTGACCTACGAGGATGTGCGGAGCTTGACCTCGCTGCCCGAGCGGATCTGCGTCATCGGGGCGGCCGACACGGGGTGCCAGCTCACGTCGATCCTGGCCGATTTCGGCTGCGACGTCACGCTCATCGAGTACGCACCCCGGATCGTGCCCCGAGCCGATGCCGACGTCTCGGTCGCGCTCGAACACGCCTTCCGAGGACGCGGCATCGAGGTCGTCACCGGCGCCGCGGTCCACCAACTCGAAGCACTCGCCCCCGGTGTGCGCGTTCAGTACCGAGTCGGCGACGACTCCAGAACGCTCGACGTGGACGCGACGTTCTTCGCCGTCGGCTGGCCCGGCAACTCCGATCTCGTCGACGCCGCCGCTGCCGGTGTGGCAACCGAGCGCGGCTACGTGACGGTCGACGCATTCATGACCACGAACGTTCCCCACATCTTCGCCGCCGGCGACGTAGACGGGAACAGCATGCTCGTCAGCAGCGCCACGCTCGAAGGCCGCGTCGCAGCCGAGACCGCTGTGCTCGGCCCGCGTCGGCGGGTGGAGCATGAGATCGTCCCCGCCGGGAGTTTCACCGACCCCGAGTACGGCAGCGTCGGGCTCACCGAGGAGCAGGCCCGCGCCCGCTATGACTGCGCCGTCGCCGTGGCCCGCTATGAGGACATGCTGCGGCCCGTCGCCGACGGACAGCCGGAAGGGTTCTGCAAGCTGATTGTCGAGACCGCGGCGCACAAGATCGTCGGCGCTCACGTGTTCGGCGAGTACTCGGCCGAAGTGATCCAGTTGGTCGCGGCCTGCATGGCGGCGGGGATGGGCGTCGAGGCGGTCGCCGAGCTTCAGTTCGCCTTCCCGACATTCACCGAAGGGGTCAGTCAGGCGGCCCAGATGGTGGTGAACCAGCTCGGCGTCCGCTCGCAGCCCCCACTCTGGAGCAGTCTGAACTCCACGCCGTCAGTCCTGGAATGAGTGGTGCCCGTTTGGATCTGCAGATTCTCGAAAGGCGCATGGCCAGAGCGGAATTCAGCACGCATACGACGACGGAACCGCCCGATCATGCCCGCCGTGGTCGGCGAGCGGGGCCGGGTCGATAGATGATCGATGCCGTTTCCCGGAAGATTGATCGAAGAGCACCACCACGGGTGGATGGTTGAATCGCCACGTGAACACCTTGCCGTTCATCGCGGCCCACCACGACCCTGGAGGAACCCCGACATGAGCCCCGCGAAGGCCACCACGGTTATCGACGATCAGCAAATCCGCGTCACCAGTTGGACGTTCGATGGGGCGGGTGACGCGACGGGCCCGCACGTCCACGAGTATGACTACGTCGTTGTGCCCGTGACGGGCGGCCGGTTCACGGTCATCGACTCCGAAGGCACCACCCGTGAGATGACGCAACACGCCGGGTCTCCCTATCGAGGGAGTGCTGGCACCGCGCACAACGTCGCCAACTCCGCCGACACCCGTGCGGTATTCGTGGAAATTGAACTCAAGCAATAGCCTTGCGGCCACTTCTGGCGTGGCCATCACGGCTGTCTAGACCTCGGTATCCGAGTTCGGCAAGTCGGTCTACCGAAACACCAAGGGCCGCAGCGTATCAGGTCTGTGCATCGGCTACTCGATCCACAAACTCCACCAAGGCCGCTGCCAGAGGGAGTTGACCGACCTGCAGTTGATCGCGCTCTCCCATCGTCGCTCGTGGCGCCGATGATCGTGGCTGCGGTCGAGCCTAGACTGCCGGTGCGAGCTTCTTCGCGCCGCGCGCGAGGCCGGGCGCCACGGCCTCGCGGGGGTGTCCACTTCGAGCTAGTGCGGACCCTGGGAGTGCCTATACGGCGTCCCCAGCGGCGCCCGGGGTCCACTGTTTCTTGCTAGCGGTGTCCGCCGCTCTGGTCACCGCTGCCCGCAGCGGGCGCGCTGCCGTCAGCCGCGGGGGCCTTGCCTACTGGTGGCGCAGTGTTGCATTGACCGTCGATGACGATCTGGCCCGGCTCGCAAACCGTGTTTCCCGGGTCGGCGATTGCAGCGGGCGCGCAGAGCAACCCGAGCGTGGCGCCGGCCGCCAACAGGGACGCGACTTTCGATCGTGAAGGGCGCATAGTGATGCACCCCCTTTTCGTTGAAGGGGATGACAGGCTACGCGTCGAAGCTGATGTTTGACAGGGACGCCAGTAATCGGTTCGACCCGCCCCCAGGAGAGCGGAGGGCGGCCCGAGCTATTGGATTGGACGCAGGCGGGGCTATCCGGCTCCACTGGCCTCACGTGCACGGCGGGCCTCGAGGTACGGCTGCATCGACGGCCGACTATAGAACCGCTCCACCAGCATGCGGTTGTAGCCGCGGGTCCACAGGGCTGCCATCGCCAACTGTGCCCCGTCGGCGTAGGGGTTTTGGGTGCCGATCTTCGCGGCGCGTCCCTCACCGAGGGCACGTTCATATTCAGCGCGTTTGCTCATTGCAGCGAACTTTATTCGTCTCAGATCAGCGCCGACATCATCGCCGCGCGATCGGTGTTTCTCCGCGGACTACCGTCAGTCATGATCGGCGACCTGAACGAGACTCCGCGCGGCGGGATACTTGATGAGGCACCAACTGAGTGCGTCAACGGTCAGCACCTTCGGGCCGGACCGGGTTACTCGTCGGGCACCAGCCATGCACCTGGCCAAGGGAGTCACATGGGTTGGACGTGCCTGGTCTGCGATGCCACGTTCTACTGGCCGCCGACCGACCCGACATGCTCGGTGCTGGCTGGCGCTGCTCGGGTGCGCTAACTGTCACATGCACCAATGGTTCAATCGGACTTATACCAATGGTTGGCTCGGCGGCGGCGGCTTTCCCGCGCGACATCAGCGCGGAACTGGTGAAGGTCTTGGGCTGCGTGCCGGTATCGGTCCTCCTGGCTTTCATGGCGTCGACGGAGCGCCCGCCACATACGAGTGCCCGGGCGGAGTCTGGAGTAGTTCTGGGAGCCCGTGAAGTCGCCGAAGTCCGAAAGTTCGTCAGCACTGGTAGGCCTGGCTTTGGTTGCTCGAATCGCCCATCGAATCAGCTCGTACACCGCAACGATTACCAGAGCGGTGAGCACGACAGCGACAGTTTCCTGGACCTTACCTGCAGCGAGGAGGCGGACTACGGCCAGGAGACCAAGGAGCCCGCCCAGAGCCAGACCTCCACTCATATCAGAAAATGTACGCCGGTGTCCCCCCGCTGGAAAAGGGTTCGGCCCGCCACCCCGAAGGGTGACGGGCCGATACGACCTTGCGGTTGTTCAGATTTTCGCCCACCGATCAATTTCGTCGGCTGCCTCGATCAACTCGGTAGCGAGCGCGCGAGCTTGATCGGCCGTCATCGCATCGTCGTGGTCGAGTTCGACGTGGACCTCGGCAGGTTCCCGCAGAGAACCGTCGGCGTACTGCACCGCGGCGGTCCAGACCAGAACGTCGTGGCCGTCGATGCCGCGGTTGATGCCGGCGACAACCCGCTGCGCCGGGTTGCCTTCCCAGACATCGGGTTTGGTGCCGGCGGGTGGCTGAACGTCTGGGAGTGGTGTGGCGGTGGTTTGCATCATTTGATTCGCCTTCGGTGGTGTGGCACCGAGGACTCCAGTTGTGCGAATCTTGTGCGGGATCACATCTGTGCTGGTCAGATGGCGCCCCCGGCAGGAATCGAACCTGCGACCAACCGCTTAGAAGGCGGCTGCTCTATCCGCTGAGCTACGGGGGCAAGCGCAACCACCCTAGCCGAAATGCCGCGAACCGATAGACCCGTAATCCCTACTCTGGAACCGATGGCGAGACATCGCACGAAGGACGAAGGCGACCTAGGTATCGCCAAGATTCATGCCGACTTGGTGGGCAAAGGGTTCACGGTCCAGTGGGACCCATATCGCGCCCGCCGCACTTCGGGGCATGGCGGCCTCGTTCCGCGGGCGGTGCACCGTGACAGCTAAAGGCCACCCGCGGGTACTGGCGGCGGACTAGCGTGGAGGCGAGCATGCGGCGGCCACGGGAGGAGATGGACGAGCCATGAGTGACGTGCCGGAGTTGGGCGCGGCCGGCCCTCCCGAGGAACTGAGCGCCGTCGACCAGCTGCTGCATCGCGGCGAGGCCCATCCGCGTACTCGTTCGGGGATCATGGGCGTCGAGCTCCTCGACACCACGCCCGACTGGGATCGCTTCCGCGCGCGCTTCGAGCACGCCTCCCGCAAGGTGCTGCGGCTGCGCCAGAAGGTGGTGATGCCGACGCTGCCGACGGTGGCGCCGCGCTGGGTGGTCGACCCGGACTTCAACCTCGACTTCCACGTTCGCCGGGTGCGTGTGCCCGAACCCGGCACCCTGCGCGAGGTCATGGACCTCGCCGAGGTGGCCCTGCAGTCGCCGATGGACATCACCCGTCCGTTGTGGTCGGCGACCTTGGTCGAGGGGCTCGCCGACGGCCGCGCGGCGACCATCCTGCACCTCAGCCACGCCGTGACCGACGGTGTCGGCGGCGTCGAGATGTTCGCCAGCATCTACGACCTGGAGCGCGACCCCGCGCCGGAACGCGAAGCGCCGCTGCCGATCCCGCAGGACCTCTCACCCAACGACCTGATGCGCGAGGGCATCAACAACCTTCCGCGCTCCATTGTCGGCAACGTCCTCGGTGCGCTCGGGGGAGCGGCGTCGACGCTCGGCCGGGCGGTCCGTGATCCCGTTTCCACCGTCGGCGGCGTCGTCGACTATGCCCGCTCCGGGGCCCGTGTCATTGGCCCGGTGTCGGAGCCGTCTCCGCTTCTGCGCCGGCGCAGCCTGTCGTCGCGCAGCGAGGCCATCGACGTCAAGCTCAGCGACCTGCACAAGGCAGCCAAGGCCGCGGGTGGTTCCATCAACGACGCCTACCTCGCCGGCCTGTGCGCGGCGTTGCGGCTGTACCACGAAGCCAAGGGCATCCCCGTCGACACGGTGCCGATGGCGGTGCCGGTCAATCTGCGCTCCGACGACGACCCGTCCGGCGGGAACCGCTTCGCCGGGGTCAACCTTGCGGCCCCGGTCGGGGAGGTCGACCCGGCGACGCGCATCCAGAAGGTGCGCATGCAGATGACGCGGAAGCGCGAGGAGCGCGCCATCGACTTGGTCGGCTCCATCGCACCGGTGCTGAGCCTGTTGCCCGACGGCATCCTCCAGTCGGTGGCGGGATCGATCGTCGCCTCCGACGTTCAGGCCAGCAATGTGCCCGTCTACCAAGGTGACACGTTCATCTCCGGGGCGAAGATCTTGCGGCACTACGGCCTTGGACCACTACCCGGCGTGGCGATGATGGTGGTGCTGGTGTCGCGCGCCGGCTACTGCACCATCTCCACCCGGTACGACAGGGCGTCGATCACGGATCCCGAACTGTGGGCGCGGTGTCTGCTCGCCGGTTTCGACGAGGTGCTCGCCCTGGGCGGCGACGCGCGGGGCGATGCCGCATCCTTCACGGTGGACGCCGCCGAAACCACAACCTCGTCGAATGGGAGTGCGTCGCAATGAGTTCGCAGAACGGGCAGGCCAAGACCACCCTCCGTCTCCCGGGCTCGGTGGCCGAGATCCAGGCCAGTCCCGAGGGGCCGGAGATCGGCGCCTTCTTCGACCTGGACGGCACCTTGGTGGCCGGGTTCACCGGCGTGCTCATGACGCAGGATCGCCTGCGCCGCCGTCAGATGAGCGTCGGCGAGTTCATCGGCATGGTCCAGGCCGGGCTCAACCACCAACTCGGCCGCTCGGAGTTCGAGGACCTCATCGGCAAGGGCGCTCGCATGTTGCACGGCAACTCGCTCAGCGACCTCGACGAACTCGGCGAGCGATTGTTCGTCCAACACGTCCAGAAGCGCATCTATCCCGAGATGCGCGCCATGGTGCGTGCACACATGGCCCGGGGCCACACCGTCGTGCTGAGCTCGTCGGCCCTGACCGTGCAGGTCGATCCGGTGGCCCGGTTCCTGGGCATCACGAACGTGTTGAGCAACAAGTTCGAGAGCGACGACGACGGGCTCATCACCGGCGAGGTGCAGCAGCCGGTCATCTGGGGCCCGGGCAAGGCCCGCGCGGTCCAGGCCTTCGCTGCCAAGAACGGCATCGACCTCGCGAAGAGCTACTTCTACGCCGACGGCGACGAGGACGTCGCACTGATGTACCTGGTCGGCAATCCGCGGCCAACCAACCCCGCAGGCAAGATGGAAGCCGTTGCCATCAAACGGGGTTGGCCCGTGTTGCGGTTCTCCAGCCGCAGCGGCAACAGTCCGGTCTCGCAGCTCCGCACCGTCGCGGGCATCGCATCGATGGTTCCTGCAGCGGCGGGCGCCGTTGGCCTCGGACTGCTGACGCGCAACCGCAGGATCGGCGTCAACTTCTTCACCTCCACGTGGAGCCGGCTGCTGATGGCGTCGATCGGCATCGACCTCAACGTGATCGGCGAGGAGAACCTCACCGCGCAGCGACCCGCGGTGTTCATCTTCAATCACCGCAACCAGGCCGACCCGTTCATCGCGGGCCGCCTCGTCAGCGACAACTTCACCTCCGTCGGCAAGAAGGAGTTGGAGAAGGATCCGCTGATGGGCACCATCGGCAAGATGATGGACGCGGCCTTCATCGACCGCGACGACCCGCAGTCCGCGATCGAGAGCCTCCACAAGATGGAAGACCTTGCCCGCAAGGGACTGTCGATCCTCATCGCGCCCGAGGGCACCCGCCTGGACACCACCGAGGTGGGTCAGTTCAAGAAGGGTCCGTTCCGGATGGCGATGGCGACGGGCATCCCGATCGTGCCGATCGTCATCCGCAACGCCGAAGTCGTTGCCGAGCGGAACTCCAGCACCTTCAGCGCCGGAAAGGTCGACGTCGCCGTCTTCCCGCCGATCCCGGTGGACGACTGGACCACCGAGAACCTGTCCGACCGCATCGCCGAGGTGCGCCAGCTGTACCTCGACACACTCAAGGACTGGCCAGAGGACGTGCTACCCGACGCGCCGATGTATGCGCGCGCGAAGAAGGCGCGAAAGCCCGTCATCAAGACGACACCCGCCGCGAAGACAGCGGCCAAGGCGCCCGCCAAGAAGGCTCCGGCCAAGAAGGCAGCCACGAAGACCGCGGCCAAGACCCCAGCGAAGAAGACTGCCGCCAAGGCGAATCCAGCCAGGGCGACGCGCACCACGAAGGGTCGTCCGTGAAGGCCACCGTCGACGAATTCGCCAGCTTCGCACCGACCGGCGACGCCCTGGTGCTGGCCTCCATCGGATCTCCCGCCGAACGGGAGCTGCTCAACGACTGGCTCGCGCAGCAGCGAGGCAAGCACCCCGAAGCTCGCATCGAGGTGCTGGAGCTACCCAGTGACGACGACCCGCCGTCGGCCACACTGGCCCGCCTCGTCGGCTTGCTCGAAGACGACGAGGACAGGTCCGTCGTCCCGGTCCGCGTGTTCTGGATCCCCGGCGGGCTGCCGACGCGTTCCAAGGTGGTGGCGCTGTTGTCGGGTCGCGACACCTACCGTCCTCCGCCGATCCTGCAGCACCGCATCCTGAAGAAGGATCCGACGCGGGCCAGGGTGGTGGCGGGCGAACCGGCGAAGGTCTCCGAGCTACGCCAGCATTGGAGCGACACCACCATCGCCGAGAACCCAAGGGAATTCGCACGTTTCGTTATCCGGCGGGCCACCCTGGCGATCGAACGCGTCGAGCTGCGACTCCTCGGACCCGAATACAAGTCGCCCCGGCTGATCAAGCCGGAGATGCTGGCCTCCGCGCGGTTCCGCGAGGGTCTCGAGCAGATCCCTGGCGCCACGGTCGACAAGGCCGGCGCCATGCTCGACGAACTCGCGACCGGCTGGAGCCGGTTCTCCGTGGACCTCATCCCGTCGATGGGCCGGGCGATCTTCAGTCGGGGGTTCGACCCGACCATCGACTACGACCGCAGCGAGGTCGAGTCGATGCGGCGCTCCTTGGAGCACCACCCGGCGGTGCTGTTGTTCTCGCACCGGTCGTACCTCGACGGCGCGATCGTCCCGGTGGCGATGCAGGAGAACCGACTGCCGCCTGTGCACACCTTCGCGGGCATCAACCTGTCGTTCGGGTTGATGGGGCCGCTGATGCGTCACTCGGGCGTCATCTTCATCCGCCGCAAGCTCGACGACCCGCTCTACAAGTACGTGCTGCGGCAGTTCATCAGCTACATCGTGGAGAAGCGGTTCAACCTCAGTTGGTCGATCGAGGGCACCAGGTCCCGAACCGGAAAGATGTTGCCGCCCAAGCTCGGTCTGCTCGCGTACGTCGCCGACGCATATCTCGACGGGCGCAGTGACGACATCCTCCTGCAGCCGGTATCGATCAGCTTCGACCAATTGCACGAGACTGCCGAGTACGCGGCGTACGCCCGTGGCGGCGAGAAGACGCCCGAGGGCCTGTCGTGGCTGTACAACTTCATCAAGGCCCAGGGCGAGCGCAACTACGGCAAGATCTACGTCCGCTTCCCCGAAGCGGTGTCGATGCGCGAATACCTCGGTGAGCCGCACGGGCCGATGACCACCGACGACGGTGCGAAACGCCTTGCGCTGCAGAAGATGGCGTTCGAAGTGGCCTGGCGGATCCTGCGCGTCACACCCGTCAATGCAACGGCACTGGTGTCGGCGCTGCTGCTCACCACCCGCGGGGTGGCGCTCACCCTCGACCAGCTTCACCACACACTGCAGGACGCGCTGGACTACCTGACCCGCAAGCAGACCCCGATGACCAACAGCGTGCTGCGGCTGCGCACTCCCGAGGGTGTGCGCGCGGCCGTCGACGCACTCTCCAACGGCCACCCCGTCACCCGCGTCGACGGCGGCCGGGAACCGGTGTGGCTCATCGCCCCTCAGGACGAACACGAGGCTGCGTTCTACCGCAACACGTTGATCGACGCCTTCCTGGAGACGTCCATCGTCGAACTCGCCCTCGCACACGCGTCGCGCGCGGACGGCGACCGACTCGAGGCGTTCTGGGCGCAGACCGCGCGGCTGCGCGACGTGTTGAAGTTCGACTTCTACTTCGCCGACTCGGCCGCGTTCCGCGAGCACGTCGCCGAGGAGATGTCGTGGTTCGACGACTGGGAACAGCACGTCGCGGCGGGTGGTGAGCAGATTGACGCGTTGTTGCGGGCCAAGCGGCCCCTGATCGCGAGCGCGATGCTGCGCCCATTCTTCGAGGCCTACGAGATCGTCGCCGACGTGCTGCGCGACTCGCCCGCCGAGGTCAACGAGAAGAACCTGACCGAACAGGCGCTGGGAGTGGGTCGTCAGTACGTCGCGCAGGACCGGATCCGCAGCAACGAGGCCGTGTCGGCGCTGTTGTTCGCCACCGCGCGCCAGGTGGCCGCCGACCAGCATCTGCTGGAACCGGCGGCCGACCTCGCCGAACGCCGCACGGCGTTCCTCGCCGAACTTCGTAGGATCTTGAGCGACATGGACAAGGTCGAGCGCATCTCGCGTCGGCAGTTCGTCGAGCGGGAGCTGGCGAGACGGACGCAGAGCACCGTTTGATGGCCGGCTCACGGCGCCGCCCTACCCTGATGGGATGACGACCGACGCAACACAGGTGCGCACCGTGCGCACCAACCCGGTGTGGCCGGTGCTGGCCGGCGTCGCGCTCCTCGCAGGTGTCACCGCGGCGGCCCTGGCCGGGCTGTCGGTGGCCGACGCCCTGACTGCCACCGGGCTGCCCAACCCTGGGCCCGTCACCAACTACGGACTGCCGTTCGTCCGCGCCGCGGGGGAGCTCGCGGCCGTGGTGGCCGTCGGGTCGTTCCTGCTTGCGGCGTTCCTGGTGCCGCCGCAGTCCAGCGGCGTGCTCGACGTGGCGGGATACCGTGCGCTGCGCACCGGGACCGTCGCGTCCGCGGTGTGGACGGTGTGCGCGGTGCTGCTGGTGCCGCTGACGGTCTCCGATGTCACCGGGCAGCCGCTGGCCAGCAGGCTGAGCCTGTCGTCGGTGTGGTCGGTGGCCAGCCTGATCGAGACGGCAGGCACCTGGCGCTGGACCGCGCTGTTCGCGGCGGTCGTCACGGTGGTCAGCATTCCGGTGCTGCGATGGTCGTGGACGCCACTGCTGTTCGCGGGGGCGCTCGTCACCTTCGTGCCGATCGCGCTGAGCGGGCACTCGTCGGCCGGGGGCTCGCACGACGTGGCCACCAACAGTCTGCTGATCCATCTGATCGTTGGGGCGGTGTGGGCGGGCGGTCTGCTGGCACTGCTGGCGCACGCGATGCGCGGCGGAGAACACGCCGACGTCGCGGCGCGGCGGTTCTCCGCGGTGGCGCTCTGGTGCTTCGTGGCGATGGGGCTGTCGGGCGTCGTCAACGCGTTGGTTCGGGTCCGCCCCGCCGACCTGTTGGAGGGCGGCTACGGCTGGCTGATCATCGGCAAGGCCGTCGCGCTCACCTTGCTGGGCGTCATCGGGTTGCTGCAGCGGCGGCGCGGAGTCGCTGCGCTGCAAGCCGATCCGGGCGCCCGAGGCGCCCTCATCCGACTCGCGCTCGTCGAGGCCGTCGTCTTCGGGTTGACGTTCGGCATCGCCGTCGCGTTGGGCCGTACCCCGCCGCCACCCCCGCCGATCGACAACCCGTCCGTCACCGCCATCGAGATCGGGTACGACCTGGCGGGTCCGCCCACGCTCGCCCGCGTGCTGTTCGACTGGCGCTTCGACCTCATCTACGGGACGGCGGCGCTGGTCTTCGCGGCGGTGTACGTCGCCGGGGTGATCCGGCTGCGCAGGCGCGGCGACGCGTGGCCCACCGGGCGAATCGTGGCGTGGCTGAGCGGTTGTGCGGTGCTGTTGATCGCGACGTCGTCGGGCATCGGGCGCTACATGCCCGCGATGTTCAGCATGCACATGGCGGCGCACATGCTGCTGTCGATGTTGACGCCCGTGCTGTTGGTGCTCGGCGCTCCCGTCACGTTGGCGTTGCGGGCGCTACCCGCCGCCGGACGCGACGACCCGTCCGGGTTGCGGGAGTGGCTGCTGGCTGCGCTACACAGCAGGGTGTCGCGCTTCCTCACCAACCCGATCGTTGCGACGGTGTTGTTCGTGGCGGGGTTCTACGGGCTCTACTTCGGCGGCATCTTCGACCTCGCGGCGGGCAGTCACGCCGCGCACGTCGCGATGAACCTGCACTTCCTGCTGACCGGATACCTCTTCTACTGGGTGGTGATCGGCGTCGACCCGACGCCGCGACCCATTCCGCCACTGGCCAAGCTGGCGACGGTGTTCGCGTCGCTGCCCCTGCACGCGTTCTTCGGGGTCGTGCTGATGGGCAGCAGCACGGTGCTGGCGGGCAGCTACTACGAGTCGCTGAAGCTGTACTGGCACAACGACCTTCTGGGAGACCAGCGGCTCGGCGGCGGAATCGCTTGGTCGGCAGGCGAAGTGCCGCTAGTCCTGGTGCTGGTGGCCCTGTTGGTGCAGTGGACGCGCAGTGACCGGCGCATTTCCACGCGACTGGATCGCGCCGCCGATCGCGACGACGACGCCGACCTCGCGGCGTACAACAGGATGCTGGCGGAGATGGCGCGCCGCGACGCGCAGTCGCGCTAGTAGCCTCCCCGCGCCGAACGTGACGCCAGTGCGAGAAATCGGCGAAATCTTCGCGCTGGCGTCACGTTCGCCGATCGAACGCCGACGGCTCCGGCTGCGACCGCCGATGCGCTAGCCGACGGCTCCGGCTGCGACCGCCGATGCGCTAGCCGACGGCGCCGGCTGCCACGGCTGCGGCCCATCCGCCGTACTGGCTGATGTCGGTGCCTGCCGCCGCGGCGGCTCCGTCGCACCCGAACGAGGTGCGCCACGTGCCGTCGTCGAACTCGACCTTGCCGAGTTGCATCGGGGCGGGCAGGCCGGCGAGGAACCGGCCCAGCGCGGCGGGGGAGAGCACCCACCGGTGCGCCTTCAACGCGACGCCCGCGCCGTTGGAGATCCGGGTGATCGCCGGCTTGGGCGGTGTCGAGGGCAGTAGCGCCATGCGATACTGCGCCGACGTGGTCAACTCTCCCGCCCAGCGCGCCCCGAGGTCGGTGAGTTGGTGAACCAGGGGACCGCCACGCAGGTGCGCCCCGAACACCACCAACTCGGTGCTGTCGGCCACCAACATCGGCCAAACCTCCTGTGGCGCTTCGGCATCCGAGACCAGAGCGGCGACGTCGACCGCGACCGCGTCGTCGAACGCCCTGGCCAGCACCGTGACCCCGAACTGCGCGTCACCCGCCGTCCCCGCGGGCACAGACACACCGCACATGTCGAACAGGTTGCAGAAGTTCGTGTAGGTGCCCATGCGCGAGTTCACGCCGATCGGATCGGCCGCCAGTTCGTCGATCCGAGGATGGAACGGAGCCGTCGGCACCATCAGCGCATCGACGCCGTCGAGTGCCGCCATCGCCTCGGAGCGCAGTCGGGCCACCTCGCGCCGGTCGGTGACCAGTCGGTGAGCGGGCACGTCACGGGCCGCGGTGACGATCCGGCCCACCGTGGGGTCGATCGCCGCGTCGGGGTGTGCGTCGACGAATTCGCCTACCGCTGCATACCTTTCGCTGACGAGTGCACCGTCGTACAGCAGTTTCGCCGCGGCCAGGAACGGGGCGACGTCGATGGTCACGATGCGCGCGCCTGCGGCCTGCAACGCCGTCACCGCGGCGGCGAACGCCGCCTGCCACGTGGCGTCGAGTTCGGGGAGCTCGGCGGGAACCGCCACGACCGGCTCCGGTGGCGCTGCGAGTCGGGTGTCGGCAGGCCACGGTCGGTTCGGCGCCCCGGCCGCCATCACGCCCATCGCTCGGTTCGCCAATTCCAGGTCGCGGGCGAAAATGGTTACGCAGTCATACGATTCGCAGGCTGGAACGACGCCGTCGGTGCTGACGACCCCGAGCGTGGGTTTGATGCCGACGATGCCTTGCAATCCCGCGGGGATCCGTCCCGATCCGGCGGTGTCGGTGCCGATGGCGATGTCGGCCTGCCCGGTCGCCACCGCGACCGCGGACCCCGAACTGGAACCGCCACTGATGAACTCGGGGCGACGACTGTCGGACACGGCGCCGTAGGGCGACCGGGTGCCGACGAGGCCCGTGGCGAACTGGTCGAGATTGGTCTTGCCGACCACGACGGCGCCGGCCGCGCGCAGTGCCGCGACCGACGCGGCGTCGCGCTCGGGGGCGAACTCGAACTCGGGGCACGCCGCGGTGGTCGGCAGCTCGGCCACGTCGACGTTGTCCTTCACCGCGAGGGTGATCCCGGCCAGCACGCCGTCGGCCGAGCGACTCCGGGCCACCTCGGCATTGACGTCGGCGTCGCTGCGGCGGCTGATCCACACCGTCATGGCACAAAACTAGCGGGCGATAGATATTCCCGCACGTTCACAGCCCTCAGTTCATCCACGAGGCCGCGTCCGTTCCCACCGACCCTCGCAGCTCGCGTCGGTCCCGTCGCCGTCAATGGGCACCTAGGCGGCACATCAGTGTCGTCGCCATCGAGGAAGGAACCACCCATGTTCGAAACCCCGTTCACCATCGTCGGCAACATCGTCACCGATCCCATCCACCGAAGCGTCGGCGACCAGGAGATGGTCAGGTTTCGCGTCGCGAGCAACTCACGCCGCCGCAACGCCGACGGAACATGGGAGGCGGGCAACTCGTTGTTCGTCACGGTGAACTGCTGGGGCCGCGTGGTGGCAGGCACGAGCGCCGCACTCGTGAAGGGCGATCCGGTGATCGTCGTCGGGCACGTCTACACCAGCGAGTACGACGACCGTGAGGGCAATCGGCGTTCGTCCGTCGAGGTGCGGGCGACGTCCGTAGGGCCGGATCTCGCGCGCTGCAGGGCGCGTATCGACCGGATCAGGCAACAGTCCGAGCAGCCGGTCACCGACGTCGACGACGACGCGGAGGCCGCCACCGAAGACGACGATGCGGACCAGACCGCCGAGGGACTACCACTGACGGCTTAGCGCCGGAAGGCCACGCCTAGGATGGTCCGGGGCGACAGTCAGACTTCCCGTCGCTTCGCTCGCCCCAAACAAGACCACCGAAAGGCATCCAACGGCATGGCCGAATTCATCTACACGATGCGGAAGGTCCGCAAGGCGCACGGCGACAAGGTCATCCTTGACGACGTCACGCTGAACTTCCTTCCGGGCGCGAAGATCGGCGTCGTCGGTCCCAACGGTGCCGGCAAGTCGAGCGTCTTGCGGATCATGGCCGGACTCGATCAGGCCAACAACGGCGACGCGTTCCTGCAACCGGGGGCCACGGTCGGCATCCTGATGCAGGAGCCGCAACTCGACGAGGACAAGACCGTTCGGGAGAACGTCGAGGCCGGTGTCGCGATCAAGTCCAAGCTCAACCGGTACAACGAGGTCGCCGAGTTGATGGCCACCGATTACTCCGACGAGCTCATGGAGGAGATGGGCAAGCTGCAGGAGGAGCTCGATGCTGCCGACGCGTGGGACATCGACTCGCAGCTCGAGCAGGCGATGGACGCGTTGCGCTGCCCGCCGCCCGACGAGCCCGTCACTCACCTGTCCGGCGGCGAGCGCCGCCGCGTCGCGCTGTGCAGGCTGCTGCTGTCCAAGCCCGACCTGCTGCTGCTCGACGAGCCCACCAACCACCTCGACGCCGAGAGCGTGCAGTGGCTCGAACAGCACCTCGCGGAGTACAAGGGCGCGATCCTGGCCGTCACCCACGACCGCTACTTCCTGGACAATGTCGCCGAGTGGATCCTCGAGCTCGACCGCGGCCGCGCGTATCCCTACGAGGGCAACTACTCGACCTACCTGGAGAAGAAGGCCGACCGCGTCGCCGTGCAAGGTCGCAAGGACGCGAAGCTGCAGAAGCGGCTTCGGGACGAACTCGCCTGGGTGCGCTCAGGTGCCAAGGCCCGGCAGGCCAAGAGCAAGGCGCGGCTTGGTCGCTACGAGGAGATGGCCGCCGAGGCGGAGAAGACGCGCAAGCTCGACTTCGACGAGATCCAGATCCCCGTCGGTCCGCGACTGGGCAGCGTCGTGGTCGAGGTCGACCACCTCGACAAGGGCTTCGAGGGACGCGCGCTCATCAAGGACCTCTCCTTCACGCTGCCGCGCAACGGCATCGTCGGCGTCATCGGGCCCAACGGCGTCGGCAAGACCACCCTCTTCAAGACCATCGTCGGGCTCGAACAGCCAGACAGCGGTGTCGTCAAGGTGGGCGAGACCGTCAAGTTGAGCTACGTCGACCAGAACCGCGGCGGCATCGACCCGAAGAAGAACGTCTGGCAGGTCGTCTCGGATGGGCTCGACTACATCGAGGTCGGACAGAACGAGATCCCGTCCCGCGCGTACGTGTCCGCATTCGGATTCAAGGGTCCTGACCAGCAGAAACCTGCGGGGGTGCTGTCCGGCGGCGAGCGCAACCGGCTCAACTTGGCGCTGACGCTCAAGGAGGGCGGCAACCTCATCCTGCTCGACGAGCCGACCAACGACCTGGACGTCGAGACGCTGAGCTCGCTGGAGAATGCGTTGGAGAACTTCCCCGGCTGCGCGGTGGTGATCTCGCACGACCGCTGGTTCCTCGACCGCACGTGCACGCACATCCTGGCGTGGGAGGGCGACGACGACAACGAGGCCAAGTGGTTCTGGTTCGAGGGCAACTTCGGTGCCTACGAGGAGAACAAGGTGGAACGTCTCGGTGTCGATGCAGCGCGTCCGCACCGGGTGACGCACCGACGGCTTACGAGGGACTGATCCGGCCGGGCAGGAGCGGAGCGCCGCCGGGGAGACTGATCCGGTGGGGCGGGAGCGCGGCGACCCGAGGGAGATTAGTCTCGCTCCTGCGGGCCAGCGTCGGCGCGCGGGCGGCAAGTCAGGAGTTGTGGGCATGACGGTGATTCCCGGGAACGGTCAAGGCTTCGACGGACCGGCGGACACGAGGCTCATGAACCCGGGCCGGGACGTCAACGCCGGACTGGGCCGGGCCTATCTCGCCACCTATCACGGCCCGCACGGCGATGCGCCCGAGGCCGACACCGCAGTGACCGCACCGGTCGACCGGTCGGGGGTGGGCCGCCTGGTGTCACCCGCGCTGCTCGCCGCGCACAGCCGGCTCGGCAAGCAGCGCTCGATCGGCGAGACCAAGGTCGCGGTGTACGGGTCCGACGACCCCACCGGCGTGGGCCCGGCCCTGCAGGTGGTTACGGACCAGAGCTCGATGCTCATGGACTCCGTCACCGTGCTGCTGCACCGATTGGGCGTCGCCTACGTCGCGATCATGAACCCGGTGTTCCGGGTCCGGCGCGACCCCAGCGGCGAACTGCGCGAACTGGCCCCGGCCGCGGACCCCGCGGCACCCGCCGACGGCATCGAGGAGACGTGGATCCACGTCACGCTGTCACCGTCGACGAAAGCGGGCGCGGTCGCCGAGGCGGCGGCGTTGCTGCCCAACGTGCTCTCCGATGCGCGGCAGGTGGCGGTGGACTCCAGCGCGCTCAATGCGACGTTGGTGGGGTTGGCCAACGCACTGGACGCCGACGCCGGACGGTTCCCGAGCTACGACCGCCGCGACGTCGCCGCACTGCTGCGCTGGCTCGCCGACGGACACTTCGTGCTGCTCGGATACCAGCGGTGTGCGGTGAGCGACGGTCAGGCCTGGGTCGACCCGGCGAGCAAGCTCGGCGCAATGCGACTGCGCACCGACGTGCTCCCGCAGGCTCACAGGTCCCGACGACCTGCTGGTGCTGGCGCAGGCGACCTTGCCGAGCTTCCTGCGCTACGGCGCGTACCCGCATGTCGTCGTGGTGCGGGAGGTCAACAACGGTCGAGCCATCGAGCATCGGTTCGTCGGCCTCTTCACCGTTGCGGCGACGAACGCCAATGTGCTGGAGATCCCGCTGATCTCGCGGCGCGTAAACGAGGCGCTGGCCCTGTCGCAGGGCGACCCCAGCCATCCCGGCCAGTTGATGCTGGACATCATCCAGACGATTCCGCGCTCGGAACTGTTCGCGCTCAGCGCCCGCGAGCTGCTCAACATGGCCGGGGCCGTGGTCGACCTGGGGTCGCGGCGGCGCACGCTGCTGTTCCTGCGGGCCGATCAACTCTCCCACTTCGTGTCGTGCCTGGTGTACCTGCCACGCGACCGCTACACCACCGCCGTGCGGTTGGAGATGCAGGACATCCTGGTCCGCGAACTCGGTGGCGTCAGTATCGAGTACACCGCGCGCGTCAGTGAATCACCTTGGGCAGTGGTGCATTTCACCGTGCGCCTGCGAGACGGCTCGCGCCCAGGAGACATCGATACGTCGCTCGACAACGAGACCAGGGTTCAGAACCTGCTGACCGAGGCGGCCCGCACCTGGGGTGACCGGCTCATGGGATCGGTGAAGTCGGGCCTGATCGACAAGGACGACGCCGAGCACTATGCGACGGCGTTCCCAGAGGTGTACAAGCAGGCCTTCACGCCGCACGAGGCTATCGACGACATCGCGATCATCGAAGAGTTGCAAAACAACTCGGTCAAGTTGGTCTTCTCCCAAGGCGATGCAGGTGAGCACCCGAAGCTCACCTGGTACCTGGCCGGCCGTTCGGCATCGTTGAGCGAGTTGCTGCCCATGCTTCAGTCGATGGGCGTGGAAGTGCTCGAGGAACGTCCCTTCTCGGTGACGCGGGCCGACGGCGTGCCGGTGTGGATCTACCAGTTCAAGATTGCACTGCACCAGTCGATTCCGGACGCCAAGGACGCGGCCGAACGCGACGCCAACGCCACCCGGTTCGCCGACGCGGTGACGGCGATCTGGCACGGCCGCGTCGAGATCGACCGGTTCAACGAGCTGGTGTTGCGGGCCGGCCTCACCTGGCAGCAGGTCGCGGTGTTGCGCAGCTACGCAAAGTATCTGCGGCAGGCTGGTTTTCCCTACAGCCAGTCGCACATCGAGTCGGTCGTCAATGGCAACGCACGCACCGCTCGCTCGCTCGTCGAACTCTTCGAGGCCATGTTCGACCCGTCCGAGTCCGACACCCGCCCCGACGCCCAGGCCGCGGCGGTCGCCGTCGCCACCGACATCGACGCCCTCACCAGCCTCGACACCGACCGAGTGCTGCGGGCCTTCGCATCGATGATCCAGGCCACCCTGCGCACCAACTACTTCATCAGCCGGCCGGAGTCGGCCCGCCAGCAGAACGTGTTGTCGTTCAAGCTGAATCCGGGACTGATCGACGAATTGCCGTTACCCAGGCCGCGTTACGAGATCTTCGTGTACTCGCCACGGGTCGAGGGCGTGCACCTGAGGTTCGGAAACGTCGCCCGCGGCGGCCTGCGCTGGTCGGACCGTCGCGAGGACTTCCGCACCGAGATCCTCGGCCTGGTCAAGGCTCAGGCCGTCAAGAACGCCGTCATCGTGCCGGTCGGCGCCAAGGGCGGGTTCGTGCTCAAGAACCCGCCAGCGCCCACCGGCGACGCCGTCGCCGACCGCGACGCGCAACGCAACGAGGGCGTCGCCTGCTACCGGCTGTTCATCGCCGGCCTGCTCGACGTCACCGACAACGTCGACACCGCATCCGGGGGCATCGTCCCGCCCGCCGACGTCCTGCGCCGCGACGGTGACGACGCGTATCTCGTCGTCGCCGCCGACAAGGGCACCGCGACGTTCTCCGACATCGCCAACGAGGTCGCGAAGTCGTACGGGTTCTGGCTCGGCGACGCCTTCGCCTCCGGCGGATCCGTCGGCTACGACCACAAGGCCATGGGCATCACCGCCAAGGGCGCGTGGGAGTCGGTCAAGCGGCACTTCCGCGAGCTGGGCGTCGACACGCAGTCGCAGGACTTCACCGTCGTCGGCGTGGGTGACATGAGCGGCGACGTGTTCGGCAACGGCATGTTGCTGTCCAACCACATTCGGCTGATCGCCGCCTTCGACCACCGCCACGTCTTCCTGGACCCCAACCCGGACGCGGCGAGCTCGTGGGGGGAGCGCCAGCGCATGTTCGCCCTCCCGCGGTCCAGCTGGGACGACTACGACCGTGCGCTGATCAGCGACGGCGGTGGCGTGTACGCGCGGGACCAGAAGTCGATCCCGATCAGCCCGCAGGTGCGAGCCGCGCTCGGGCTCCCGTCGGACGTCGACGACATGACGCCGCCCGCATTGATGAAGGCGATTCTTCAGGCGCCCGCCGACCTGTTCTGGAACGGCGGCATCGGCACCTACGTCAAGGCCGAGACCGAATCGGACGCCGACGTCGGCGACCGGGCCAACGACTCCGTGCGGGTAAACGGAAACCAGTTGCGCGTCAAGGTGATCGGCGAGGGCGGCAACCTCGGTGTGACGCAGCGCGGTCGCATCGAGTTCGATCTTGCGGGCGGTCGCGTCAACACCGACGCCATGGACAACTCGGCAGGCGTCGACTGCTCCGACCACGAGGTCAACATCAAGATCCTCGTCGATTCGCTCGTCACGGCGAACAAGGTCAAGGCCGACGAGCGCACCGAGCTACTCGCGTCGATGACCGATGAGGTGGGCCGGCTCGTGCTGGCCGACAACTCGAGTCAGAACGATCTGATGGGCACCAGCCGCGTCAATGCGGCCAGCCTGCTCCCCGTCCACGCCAGCCAGATTCGCGACCTGACCGCCAAGCGCGACCTCAAGCGCGAGCTCGAGGCGCTGCCGTCGGAGAAGGAGATCGCGCCGACGCATCGAAGTCGGTCTGGGGCTGACGTCGCCCGAGCTCGCGACGCTGATGGCGCACGTGAAGCTGGCGCTCAAGGACGAACTGCTCGCCACCGACCTGCCAGACCAGGAGGTGTTCGCCGCACGCCTGCCCGACTACTTCCCGGCCCAACTGCGCGAGCAGTTCGCCGCCGAGATCCGCACTCATCAGCTGCGCCGCGAGATCGTCACCACGATGCTCGTCAACGATCTCGTCGACACCGGTGGGATCACGCTACGCCTACCGGATCACCGAGGACGTCGGCGTCAGTCCGGTGGACGCCGTGCGCAGTTACGTGGCCACCGACAAGATCTTCCGGGTGGGCGAGGTCCGGCAGGCAGATCCGGGCGGCCGGTGACGCGGGCGTTCCCGTTGCGGTCACCGATCGCATGACGCTGGACCTGCGCAGGCTCGTCGACAGGGCCGGACGGTGGCTGCTGAACTACCGTCCGCAGCCGTTGGCCGTCGGGGCGGAGGTCAACCGCTTCGCCGCCAAGGTCGCAGCGCTGACGCCGCGGATGTCGGAGTGGCTGCGGGGCGACGACCTCGACATCGTGGTCAAGCAGTCGGCCGAATTCGAGGCGACCGGGGTGTCGAAGGAGCTCGCGACGATGGTGGCCACGGGGCTCTACCAGTACAGCCTGCTCGACGTCATCGACGTCGCCGACATCATCGAGCGCGACGCGGCGGAGGTCGCCGACGTCTACTTCGCGTTGATGGAGCACCTCGGCACCGACGGACTGCTCACCGCGGTCAGCCAGCTGGCCCGCGACGACCGCTGGCATTCGTTGGCGCGCTTGGCGATTCGCGACGACATCTACGGTTCGCTGCGTGCGACTGTGCTTCGACGTGCTGGCCGTAGGCGAGCCCGACGAGACCGGTGAGCAGAAGATCGAGGAGTGGGAGCTGACGAACAGCTCACGGGTGGCGCGGGCGCGGCGCACACTCACCGAGATCTACCAGGACGGCGAGACAGGACCTGGCGACGCTGTCGGTGGCGGCGCGTCAGATCCGCAGCATGACGAGAACCAGTGGAACCGGAGCCACTGGGTGACGGAGCGGTTCACCACGCCGGTGCCGGTGCGCTGGTCGGACATCGACATGTACCAGCACGTCAATCACGCGCACGATGGTGACCATCCTGGAAGAGGCGCGCGTGCCCGTTCCTGTCCAAGCCGTTCGCCGACGACTTCGCCACCATCGGACTGTTGATCGCCGAGGTCAAGGTGTCGTACAAGGGGCAACTGCGGCTCGCGGATTCGCCACTGCAGGTGACGATCTGGGTGAACCGGCTCCGTGCGGTCGACTTCACGCTCGGCTACGAGGTGCGCTCGGTGCTCGCCGATCCCGACTCGAAGCCTGCCGTCATCGCCGAATCGCAGCTGGCCGCTTTCGACATCGAGGACCAACGACTGGTCCGGTTAGCTGCCGCACCATCGGGAGTACCTCCAGCGTTACCAGCGATGAGCGCTTGCGCGAAGAGCAGAGGGCGGCGATGAGCGCTTGCGCGAAGAGCAGAGGGCAGCGATGAGCGAGTCGGCCGAACGTGGGCTGTGGCTCGAGGACCCCGCGCACCGCGAGGACCTCATCACGTTCGTCGATCGTGCGCTGCGGCTCGACGACGCGGCGGTGATCCGGTTGAAGGAACGTGCGGGTGGTCAGATCGTCGCATGGGTGCCAACGGGTTTCGACGTGCTGGCCAGTCGGGTGGTGGGTGGCCGGGTGCGACCGGCGGACCTGTCCGCCGGTGCCGACGCGCTGGCCCGCGCGCTGCCAGGGACGGACCGTTCGGGCTTCGTCGACCCCGGGTTCGCGATGGATTCGGCGTGGCGCGGCGTGCTGCCACCAGAGACGGGATTCGTCCACCTCGACGACGTGCCCGCGCGGGCGGTGCTCGACCTCGCCCAGCGTGGGGTGGCGCTGGCCAAGGAGCACAGCAGCGCCCACGGGCCGCCGGCGTCGCTGCTCGATCAGGAGGTCGTCGCGGTCACGTCGGGCGACGAGACGGTCGGCATTCCGATGCGGTGCGTGTTCGCCTTGACCGCAATGGGTTTCCTGCCGCAATCGGCCAATCGAACGGACGCGTTCGCGCCGGAGTCGGTCGCGGCCGACGAGGTGGTGCGGGTGCGCGTGGTGCCGAGTTGGTTGCGGATCGACGCACGGTTCGGCAGCGTGTACCGGCGCCGTGGGCACGCCGCACTGGTGCTCCGTTAGGCCTTCGATCGACCTTGGCGGTCGGCTAGCGCAGCCAGGCGGCGGCGTTCGGCGGCAGCTTGTCGTCGTCCAACGCACTGGCGATCAGCAGCGTCACCTTCGGGCAAGGCGACGGGCTCGGCGCCCGCATTGAGTACGCACGCCACGCCGTCGCCGCCCCGAAACGCCACCACGTCCGAGCCGAGGTCGAGGAACTCCAACGAGAGATCGCTGAAATCGGCTCTGCCGTGGCGCAATTCGATCGCCTGCTGGAAGAACGTCAGTGTCGAGCCGGGGTCGCCGTCCTGCGCCTCGACCGTCACCGTCGCCCAGTCGGCGGGAATCGGCAACCAGGTGTCGGCGACGTCGGAGAACCCGAATGGCGGTTCGGCGCCGTTCCACGGCATCGGGACCCGGCAGCCGTCGCGCCCGCGTACCACGTGGCCGGAACGCTCCCAGGTCGGATCCTGCAGCACGTCGTCGGGCAGTTCGACGTTGGGCAGGCCGAGTTCCTCGCCGTTGTAGACGAAGACCGTGCCGGGCAGCGCCAGCATCACCAGTGCCATCGCCCTGGCGCGCGCCAGGCCGAGCGTGCCGTCGCCGTACCGGCTGACCTCACGTTCGACGTCGTGATTGGACAGCCACCACGTGGGCGTGGAATTCGCAAGCACCGCCGCGGCCAATGAGTTCTCGATCGCCTCGCGCACCTCGGCGGCGTCGAAGTCGGCCCGCACCAGCCGGAAGTTGAACCCGAGGTGGAGCTCGTCGGGGCGCAGGTACTTCGCGAAGTCCTCGTTGTCGAACACCCAGATCTCGCCGATGGTCACCGCGTCCGCGTAGTCGTTGAGCACCGTGCGGATGTTGCGGTGGATGTCGTGGACGCCGTCGTGGTTGAACCGCGGGTCGTCGTCGTCGAGGGTGAGCATTGGCAGGTCCGGGTTCTTCATGTCCGGCAGGCCAGGGGGCTTCGCCATGCCGTGCGCGACGTCGATGCGGAACCCGTCGACGCCTCGGTCCAGCCAGAACCGCAGCGTCTTCTCGAGATCCTCGAAGACCTCCGGGTGGTCCCAGTTCAGGTCGGGCTGCTCGGCGTCGAACAGGTGCAGGTACCACTGCCCGGGATTGCCGTCCGGCTCGACGACGCGTGTCCATGCCGGGCCGCCGAATACCGACACCCAGTTGTTGGGCGGGTGCAGACCTGCCGAGCCCCGTCCCGTCGCGGAACACGTAGCGCTCCCGCTGCACCGTACCGGGACCTGACGCCAAGGCCGCCTGGAACCAGGGGTGCTTCGAGCTGGTGTGGTTGGGCACCAGGTCCATCGTGACCTTGATGTCCAGCGCGTGTGCCGCCTCGACGAGGCGGTCGAGGGCCTCGAGGCCACCGAACAGCGGGTCCACGTCGCGCGGATCGGCGACGTCGTAGCCGTGGTCGATCATCGGCGACACCATGACGGGATTCAGCCAGATCGCGTCGATGCCCAACTGCTTCAGGTAGCCGAGGTTTGCAGCGACGCCGTCGAGGTCACCGACTCCGTCGGCGTTGCTGTCGCGGAACGAGCGCGGATAGACCTGATAGAACACGGCGTTCGACCACCAGGGTCGGAGTTCGGTCACGTTGCGCCATTGTGCCGCAGCACGTCGTAGCGAGCAGCGGGCGACGGGCACAATTCGCGAAGCGGCCATCACCGCGCGGCCAGTCGTTCGGTCGGTGCCCAGGCGTCAGAACGTGGAGTTGACCATGGACTGCGCGGCCATCTCCAGATAGTCGAGCAACGCTTGGCGGTGTGCGTCGTCCATGGTGTGCGCGTCGATCTCGGCGACGGCGGTATGCATGCAGCGCAGCCACGCGTCACGCTCGAGGAAACCGATGCGGAACGGCGCATGACGCATCCGCAGCCGGGGATGGCCCCGCTGGTCGGAGTAGGTGCGGGGGCCGCCCCAGTACTGCTCGAGGAACATCCGCAACCGTTCCTCGGCGCCGTCGAGATCGTCCTCGGGGTAAATCGGTCGAAGGATCTCGTCCTCGCGGACAAGCTGGTAGAACTTCGACACGATCCTCCGAAAAGTCTCGTCACCACCGACTTCGTCGTAGAACGACCGCGCAACCTCCGTCACCGCTCCATTGTCTCCCGTCGCTCGTCGGCGCTGCCGGGCGGCCGTGGGCCAGGACGACGTCATCGGATGTTCACCGGACTGACCTGCGAACACGGACGAAATTGTCGTGCGGTTGGTGGCGAATCCATGGTGGACTGTTTGGCGGAGGACGTATGTCGCAGCGAAGAAAGAGTCGCGGCCACCGGAATCTCGGGACCGCGACCGCCCTAACCGGTGTCTCGGGTAACGCTGCGCGCGCAGTCCCGCTCCACAGCGTCGACACCCGCATTCACAGCAACGACAGCACGGTGTGGACCCGACGTCGCGTGCTGTTGCTCAATTCGACCTTCGAACCCCTGACCGCCCTGTCCGTGCGGCGCGCTGTCGTCATGGTGCTGTGCGGCAAGGCCGACGTCGTCCACGACGACCCGACCGGACCCGAGCTCTGCTCGGCCACTCGCGTGGTCGTCGTGCCCACGGTGATCCGGCTGCGCTCCTACGTACGGGTGCCTTACCGAGCCCGCATCCCGATGACTCGCGCGGCCCTCATGCACCGCGACCGGTTCCGGTGCGCGTACTGCGGCGGCAAGGCCGACACCGTCGACCACGTGGTGCCCCGCAGCCGTGGCGGCGACCACTCCTGGGAGAACTGCGTGGCCGCGTGCGCCGGCTGCAACCACCGCAAGGCCGACAAGTTGCTCGCCGAACTGGGCTGGACTCTGCGCTCGACGCCGCTGCCGCCCAAGGGCCAGCATTGGCGCCTGCTGTCTTCTGTCAAGGAACTCGACCCGGCCTGGGTGCGCTATCTGGGCGAGGGCGCGGCATGACGGCTCGAGTCTGCGCTTCGCATCGACCCCGCTGCTGATACGGTTTGCCTCGTGAGCGACATCGCCATTGCCCACTCACTTCTGGGTGGGGTCCCGTTGTTGGTGCTGCTGGTGCTGGCGGCCCTGATCTTCCGTCGCAAGGGCCCGCACCCCGCGACGTACGAGATGTCCGAGGAGTGGACGCACGACCCGATCCTGTGGGCGGCCGACGAACCGGCCGATCACGGACACGGCGGGCATGGTTCACACCTGACGGTGGGAGGTGGCGCAAGTGGCAAGTGGTGAGGTCGTCAAGACCACCGGTACGGCGGTGCTGCCCTACGGGTACGCCATCACGACGAGCGGCCGGGTGTCAGGCGTCACCGAGCCTGGTGAGTTGTCGGTGCACTATCCGTTCCCCGTCCGGGATCTCGTCATCCTCGACGACGCCCTGAAGTACGGCTCGCGCGCGGCGAAGGCCCGCTTCGCCGTGTACCTGGGCGACCTCGGCGATGACACTGCCGCCACGGCGCGGGAGCTCCTCGCCACGGTGCCCACCCCGGACAACGCGGTGCTGCTGGCCGTCTCTCCGAACCAGAAGGCCATCGAGGTGGTCTACGGCAACGAGGTGAACGGCCGCGGCATCGAGGAGGCCGCGCCGCTTGGCGTGTCCGCGGCCGCGGCGTCGTTCAAGGAGGGCAACCTCATGGACGGACTCATCAGCGCGGTGCGCGTGCTGTCCGCGGGAGTCTCACCCCGCTAGTCGCCTGGCCAAAGAAAAGAGCCGGTGACCCTCGTGGGATCACCGGCTCTCGGAAGCGTGCCGCGTCACTGCTCTGCGTCGCGCCGGTGGGCGATGGCCAGCAGCTCTTCACGAACCGTTGAATCGGGAAGGGCGTTGATTCGCGCATAGAGGCGGCGCCGGTTCATGGCGCGCGTCAGGTCTGCACGAAACTGCGCGAAAGGCATTTCATCACTCCTACTTTGTGCCCTGGATCACAGAGCGTTGGTTGCTGTATGCCTGCACACATGGGGGTCACCCATTCGTCAGACTTTTCTATGCTCCATGTTAATGCCGTGTAAATCAAGCTCTGACGTGGTGATTGTGCTCACCCCGGAGGTGACCATCGGGCTGATTGCGGTTGGCTGCGGCGCAGAAGACACCCGACGCATCCGCGCCGCAATTGTTGCTGGCTCGCGACGGTTGCAGGCCAGGTGCCGTTCCGACGACGACGGGGTGACGCTCAGGCTTCCAATGTCGGAGCCACGAGTTCCGCGCGGATGCGCACGTACCGCTCGAGGAACGCGCGCTCGTCGAGGCGCTTCCTGCGCAACCACCCGGTGACCTCGTCGTTGCACTTGCTTGCGTTGCACGCCGCGCAGGCCGGTACCACGTTGTCGATGGTGTACCGGCCGCCACGTGAGATGGCCATCACGCAGTCCCGCTGCAGCGGGCCGTCATTGGCTCCGCAGTAGGCGCAGCCGTTCCACGCGGCCTTGATAGTGGCCCACTCCGCCGGCGTCAGGTCGTTGACGACACCGGCGAGACGCCGCTTGCGCCTTCGAGCGGCCCGCGCCCTGCGACTGTTGGTGGCAGCCATGGCGCGAGGTTAAGCGACCGACGCCCGGAAACGCGGGAACCGATCCGCGAGCCGACCGATCCGCGCCGAAACCGTCGTCCCTGTCGTTGCGCGCAGCGCTTAGCAGCCTTGGCTACGGTTTCGGTGATGGGGCGCGATCGCGTCGGTCGTTGCGCGCAGAGGCTGACGACAGGGACGATCCCGTTGCACGCGGGGGCGCAGTTTCGGCGAAGGCGCTAGCCGACGTCCGCTGCGCGTGCCCTCAACGACCGCTCAACACCGGCGCGACCCTCGAGCACCAGCCGGCGCAGTGCGGGGGGCACCGAGTCGTCGGCCAGGAACGCATCCGCTGCGTCGAGTCCGGCCTGGCTGACGTCCCAGGACGGGTACAGCCCGATCACGACGGTCTGCGCGACCTCGCTGGACCGCCGCTCCCAGACTCCGGAGATCGCGGCGAAGTACTTGGCGGTGAACGGCGCCAGCAGCTCGCTCTGGCCCGGCCGAACGAACCCCGTCACGATCGAACGGGTGGTGATGTTGGCGATCGTGTCGTCCTCGATCACCTGCTGCCACGCCGCGTCCTTGACGGGTGCCTGCGGTCGCGCAGCCGCCGCGGCCGCTGCGTTGCGTCTGCCCGCCGCGGTGGGATCGAGCTGGGCCTCGGCGTCGATGAACGGTGTGGCTGGGCCGTCGCCGTCGATGTCCCCGCTGCCGGCGAGCGCGGTGACGATTCGCCAGCGCAGGTCGGTGTCGATCACCAGGCCCGGCAGGTTCACCGCCGCCGGTTCGTTGTCCAGCAGCGTGGCGAGCACGGCGACGTGGTTTCGGGACAGCACCGACGTGCACAGCGCGTTGACGAACGCCAGCTGATGGTCCGAGCCCGGGGCGGACTCGCGGGCCAGGTCCAGCAGCCGATCGCCGAACGCCGGCCAGCCGGCGCTGACCGCCCAGTCCGGATCGGCGTAGGCGCCGAGGGCGGTCTGGGCCTGCAACAGAAGGCGTTGCGCCACCCCGACTTCGGACTCCGCGTGCACACCGCTCATCACGAGTGCGACGAAGTCGCGGGCCTTGAGTTCGGCATCGCGTGTCATCTCCCACGCGGCCGACCACGCCAGTGTCCGGGGCAGCGGGTCGGCGATGTCGGCGATGCGGCTGAGCGCGGTGTGCAGTGAGTCGGGGTCCAGGCGCAGCGAGCAGTACGTCAGGTCGTCGTCGTTGACCAGGATCAGCTTGCCGCGCGAAACGCCCTGCAGCGCAGGAACGTCGGTGAGTTCGCCTTCGACGTCGAGTTCCTCGCGGTGGGTGCGGACCAGCTTGCCGTAACCGTCGTCGTCGTAGACACCGACAGCCAAACGGTGCACGCGCGTCTCGCCCGCACCGGGGGCGGCGCCGCCCTGTGCGATGGCGAACCGCGTGAACTTCCCTTCACCGTCGACGTCGAAGTCGGCGCGCAGCGTGTTCAGGCCGGTGGTCTTGAGCCACTGCTTGCCCCAGTGCGAGAGATCGCGCCCCGACGACTTCTCCAGTGCGCCAAGTAGATCCCCGAACGTGGCGTTGGCGAACGCGTGGTCGCGGAAGTAGTCGCGCAGCCCGGCCAGGAAGGCCTCGAGGCCGACGTAGGCCACCAGCTGCTTGAGCACGCTGGCGCCCTTGGCGTAGGTGATGCCGTCGAAGTTCACCTCGACGGCGGCCAGGTCCGGGATGTCGGCGGCGACGGGATGCGTCGACGGCAGCTGGTCTTGCCGGTACGCCCAGGACTTCTCCACGTTGGCGAAGGTGGTCCAGGCCTGCTTGTACTCGGTGGCCTCGGCCTGGCACAGCACCGAGGCGAACGTCGCGAAGGACTCGTTGAGCCACAGGTCGTCCCACCACGTCATGGTGACCAGGTCGCCGAACCACATGTGCGCCATCTCGTGCAGCACCGTCTCCGCGCGTCGCTCGTAGCTGTACCTGGTGACCTTCGAGCGGAAGACGTAGTCCTCCAGGAACGTCACCGCGCCGGCGTTCTCCATCGCGCCCGCGTTGAACTCGGGCACGAACAGCTGGTCGTACTTGCCGAAAGCGTATGGCACGCCGAAGTTCTCGTGGTAGAAGCCGAACCCCTGCTTGGTCTCGGTGAACAGCCGTTCGGCGTCCATGAACTCGCCGAGGGACGCCCGGCAGAAGATGCCGAGCGGGATCTCGCCGTGCCCGTCGGAGTACACGTCGTCCCACCGCGCGTACGGCCCGGCGATCAGCGCCACCAGGTACGTGCTCATCCGTGGTGTCGTCGCGAAGGTGCGCACGCTCTCGTTGCCGGACGGCTCTTCGTGCACCGCCGCACCGTTGGAGATGACCTGCCAGTGCACGGGCGCGGTGACGCTCACGTCGAAGGTCGCCTTCAAGTCGGGTTGGTCGAAGCATGCGAACATCCGCTTGGCGTCGGCGGTTTCGAACTGTGAGTAGAGATACACCTCGTCATCGACCGGGTCGACGAAGCGGTGCAGCCCCTCGCCGGTGTTCGAGTACGCGCACGCGGCGTCGACGACGAGCACGTTGTGTTCCGCGAGCCCAGTGAGCACGATGCCGGTGGATTCGTCGTAACCGCTGACGTCGAGGTCGACGCCGTTGAGCGTCGCGCCGTGAATCGAGCGGGCGGCGATGTCGATGGTGGTGTCCGCGCCGGCGAGCGCGTCGAACGTGACGGTCGTCGTGGACCGGAAGGTGCCCTCACTGGGGGCGCCGTTCCCATCGGTCAGGTCGAGCACGATGCGGTAGTTGTCGACGGTGACGAGTGCGGCGCGTTCGGCGGCCTCGTCGCGGGTCAGGTTGGGAAGAGCCACGTCGACCAACTTAGCCCGAGCCCGAATCCGACGCGGGGCGCTACCGGCGAACACGAGCGGGAACACAGACTGGGTATGCAGAGTTGTGCTGAACGAATTGTGACCTCACCGACCTGAGAGGATTTGTTTCATGGCCGACAAAGACACCGCAGGATTCTGGTTCGACCCGCTCTGCCCGTGGTGCTGGATCACGTCCCGCTGGATCCTCGAGGTCGAGAAGGTCCGCGACATCGACGTGCAGTTCCACGTCATGAGCCTCGCGGTGCTCAACGAGGGACGCGACCTGCCCGAGCAGTACCAGGAGATGATGAAGAAGGCCTGGGGCCCGGTCCGGGTGGCCATCGCCGCCGAGCAGGCCAAGGGTCCGGAGATCCTCGCGCCGCTCTACACCGCGATGGGCACGAAGATCCACAACGAGGGGTATCGAGACTTCGACCCCGATTTCAGCCAAGTCATCAAGAAGTCGCTCGACGAGCTCGGGCTGCCTGCCGAGCTCGCGGAGGCGGCCACGAGCGACAAGTTCGACGATGCCCTGCGCAAGAGCCACCACGCCGGGATGGACGCGGTCGGCGAGGACGTCGGCACGCCGACCATCCACGTCAACGGTGTGGCGTTCTTCGGGCCGGTGCTGTCGAAGATCCCGCGCGGCGAGGAAGCGGGCAAGCTGTGGGACGCGTCGGTGACCTTCGCCTCGTACCCGCACTTCTGGGAGCTCAAGCGCAGCCGTACCGAGGCCCCCGAGTTCGACTGACGTCGGCTCGGTAGCCGATCCGCACCGCTCAATGGTCGGGTCGGACGCGGGGATGCGCGTTGCCGCTTTGCGGTTCGAGACCGTCGTCGGGTCGAAAATCGCAGGCCCAGTGCGTGGGTAGGATGCGCCCATGCCGTTGCAAGACGGAGCATCGTTCGCCGGGTACACCGTCCGGCGCTTGCTCGGCTCGGGGGGAATGGGCGAGGTCTATCTCGTCGAGCACCCTCGCCTGCCGCGGCTCGATGCCTTGAAGGTACTTCGGGAGCCCGTCTCGGCCAGCGCCGAATTCCGTGTCCGGTTCAACAGGGAAGCCGAGCTCGCCGCGTCGTTGTGGCATCCCCACATCGTGGGCCTGCACGATCGCGGTGAGTTCGAAGGCCGGCTGTGGATCACGATGGACTACGTCGACGGCACCGACGCCGCGCAGATGCTCAAGGACCGCCACCCGAACGGCATGCCACTCGACGAGGTGACGGCCAACATCCTGCTCACCGATGGCCGGGGTGCGCAGCGCCGAATCCTGTTGAGCGATTTCGGCATTGCCCGGCAGATGGGCGACGTCAGCGGATTGACGGCCACCAACCACGCCATCGGGACGGTGGCATACTCGGCGCCCGAACAACTGATGGGCGCCCACGTCGACGGGCGTGCCGATCGATATATGCGTTGGCGGCGACCGCATTTCGCCTGTTGACTGGCGAATCCCCGTTCCGGGAGTCCAATCCGGTGGCCGTCATCAGCCAGCACCTCCACGCGCCCGCACCCAGGGTGAGCACCCGACGCGGCGAGCTGGCACCGGTCGACCCCGTGCTGATGAAGCCGATGTCCAAGGATCCACGGGACAGGTTCGCGACGTGCAGCGAGTTCGCGCAGGCATTCGCCGAACAGGCCGGAATGGCGACCACACCGCTGGTGATGTCGCACGGTTGGCCGGCTGTCGCGCAACAGAACCCCGCACACACCTTGCCCTGGGTGACCCCCGTCCCGCCCGGGCCGCCTCCTCGACCGCCGGCCGGTATGCATCCTGGACCGCCACCCGGCCCGCCGCCGGGGTTGGTCAGCAACCAGATGGCCTTCGCGCCTCCGCCGAGCGGTCCGCCACGACGACCGCCGCGCCGCCCACGCTGTCTCCGCCGACGCTGGTCGGCACGCCCGGCAACTACGAGACCATCCAGACCTACATCCAGAAGAACGGCATCGAGGAGAAGTCGCAGCACCGCGGCGACACCTCGGCCCCGACCGTCCTCTTGCCGATACCAGAGGGCTGGCGCGACGCCGGAGACGAGTCGCCGAACTTCGCGTACCAGACGCTGGTCTACGACGGCCGCGACGCTCCGAACTCCCGCCCGTTCCTCGTCGTGATCTTGTCCAAGCTGACCGGCAACGTCGATCCGGCGACGGTCTTCGGGTTGGCGTCCGGGGAGCTGAACAACCTGTCGGGGTGGCAGTCAGACAATCCGGGCACCATCGGCAAGCTGGACGGCTACTCGCAGTATCAACTCGGCGGCACGTGGAACTCCGAGGGGAAGCCGCAAGTAGTGATCCAGAAGACGGTCATCCTCGACTGGAAGCAGGGTTTCTACGTGCTCCAGATCAACTCCTACGCCGCACCGGAATACCGGCCGATCCTCGATCGAATGATGGTCTCGGTCGAGAAGGCCACGCGGATCTACCCACCCTGAGGTCGGCCACGCACCGGGCGTTCGGATAGCTCTGCCACAATTGCCGCCATGCGCGTCTACCTCGGCTCTGACCACGCCGGATATGAACTCAAGCAGGCGATCATCGAACACCTCGCCGAGGGCGGCCACGAGCCAATCGACTGCGGTGCCTACGCGTACGACGCCGAGGACGACTACCCGGCGTTCTGCATCGCCGCCGCCGAGAAGACCGTCGCCGACCCGGACAGCCTCGGCATCGTGATCGGAGGATCGGGCAACGGCGAGCAGATCGCCGCCAACAAGGTGCCCGGCGCCCGCTGCGCATTGGCGTGGAGTGTCGAGACGGCGTCGCTGGCCCGCCAACACAACAACGCCCAGCTGATCGGCATCGGCGGCCGGATGCACACCGTCGCGGACGCCCTGGCGTTCGTCGACGCGTTCCTCACCACGCCTTGGTCGGAAGCCCCACGCCACCAACGTCGCATCGACATCCTCGCCGAGTACGAGCAGACGCACGTCGCGCCGCCGGTGCCCGGCGCACCGGAATAGGCCGTGCCAGAAGGGCATACGCTGCATCGGCTGGCCCGGTTGCACCAGAGGCGCTTCGGCCGCGCGCCGGTGTTCGTCACCAGTCCGCAGGGACGTTTCGCCGACTCCGCAGCGGCGGTCGACGGCAAGGTGCTACGCAAGTCGGAAGCGTGGGGCAAGCACCTCTTCCACCACTACGAGGGTGGCGGAGTCGTGCACGTCCATCTCGGTCTGTACGGGACGTTCACCGAGCAGTCGGTCCCGATGCCCGCGCCGGTCGGGCAGGTACGGATGCGCATGGTCGGCGCCGACTACGGAACGGATCTCCGCGGACCGACCGCGTGTGAGTTGATCACCAGGTCCGAAGTCGACAAGATCCTCGCCCGGCTGGGCCCGGACCCGCTTCGGCGCAACCCCGACCCCGCGCCGGCCTGGGCGCGAATCAGCAAGTCCCGCAGACCGATCGGCGCGCTGATGATGGATCAGGCGGTGATCGCCGGCGTCGGCAACGTGTACCGCAGCGAGCTGCTGTTCCGGCACCAGATGAACCCGCACCGGCCTGGCACCCACGTCACGCGAGAGTGAATTCGCCGATGCCTGGGCCGATCTCGTTGCGCTGATGAAGATCGGTGTGAGCACGGGCAAGATCGTGACCGTCCGGCGACCGGACGACAAGGGCGCACCCTCGTACCGGGAGGGTCGGCCGCGTACCTACGTCTATCGGCGGGCCGGGGATCCGTGCCGGGTGTGCGGCACGACGATCCACACCGAGGTGATGGAGGGCCGCAACCTCTTCTGGTGCCCGTCCTGCCAGACGTAGGTTGCACCAGCACATCCTCGAAACTGCGCTGAGCTCGTCATCCAAGGGGCCCGACTGCGATCTCACAGCAGACGCAAAGCGTGCCGGGCACCGAATGACGTTTGACGGGACAATCAGCGCGTGGAATTGATCCTGGTCGTCGTTGGGGCCATCGCCGTCACGGCCGTCGCGCACCGCCGCGGGCTCGAACCCGCCCTGATCATCGTGGTGATCGGCAGCGCCATGTCGTTCCTGCCGGGTTTCGAGCCACCCGAACTCGACTCGCACATCCTGCTGACCGTCGTGTTGCCGCCGCTGCTCTACTCCGCCGCGCTGGACTTCTCGTTCCCCACCTTCCTGCGCAACATCCGACCGATCCTCGGGCTTGGCGTCGGCCTGGTGGTGGTGACGGCGTTCACCGTCGCGGCAGTGTCGTCGTGGTTGGTGGTGGTGCCGTTGACATTCGCGACGGCACTCGTCCTCGGTGCGATCGTGGCGCCGCCCGACGCGGTCACCGCCGTCGCCGTCGGGCGCAAGCTCGGTCTGCCGAAGCGGGTGATGGCGATCCTGACGGGGGAGAGCCTCATCAACGACGCCGCCGCGCTGACGCTGTTCTCGATCGCCGTGGCCCAGGTGGCGGGCAGTCACACCTTCATCGAGAACCCGTTCCTGCTGTTTGGCTACAGCGCCACCGTCGGACCGATCGTCGGCGCCGTGCTGGGTTACGTGACTTTGTGGATCCGCAGGCGGCTGGCCAACCCCGGGCTCGAGACCGTGCAGGGCTTGGTGGTGCCGTTCGCGGCGTTCATCGCCGCCGAGGAACTGCACGCCTCCGGTGTCTTGGCAGTCGTCGTCGCGGGTTTCGTGGTCGGCAACGGGGCGCTCGGCGCGGGCTATCAAACCCGGCTGCAAGAGCGGTACGTCTGGAACTCGGTCGACGTCCTGTTGGAGGCATTCGTCTTCGCGTACATCGGCCTGCACCTCCGATTCGTCCTCGAGGATCTGCATCAGGCTCACGAATCGCTCGGCGAAGTCGCCGTCGCCTCGGGCATCGTGCTGTTGATCGTCCTGGTGATCCGGCCGTTGTCGGTGTTTGCGATGTTCGGACGGAGCAAGTTGTCTCGCCACGTCGAGAGCAGGTTCAGCGTGCCGATCCCCGCCGCGGGTGGTCGTGGCGCGCTCGGGACGCGGCGGCGCGACAGGCCGCCCGGCAAGTGGCGGTCGCGGATCGACCGGCGGGCACTGTCATGGCGGGAGAACGTCGTCGTGTCCTGGACGGGCATGCGCGGGGTGGTGACGCTCGCCGCGGCCGCCGCGATCCCGGCGACCACCGTCACGGGCGACCCGTTCCCCGAGCGGGCGACCATCCAGGCGATGGCGTTCGTCGTCAGTGTGGGCACGCTGCTGATCCAGGGTTGGACGCTGCCGCTGCTCATCGGGCGGCTGCACCTGTCGCGCTTCTCCGATGACCACGCCGCCGACCGCGAGGAGGAACTCAAGGCCGAGCGCGTGGTGCACGACGCGGCCGACGAGGTGTTGGCCGACTTCCGGGTCAATCCGCCCGAGCACATGGACCCGCGGGCGCTCGCCGAGATCCGCACCACCATCGCCCGGCAGTCTCAGGACGCCGACGAGATGCCCGATCCCGAAGCGCACACGAAGCGCTCGGAGGTGTTCTCGGCGCTCTACCGCGAGGTCCTGTCCGCGCAGCGGGCGGCGCTCATCATCGAGCGCGACGAAGGTCGGATCGAGGACGAAGCGGTGCGGGCCATGCTCGAGCGGCTCGACCTCCAGGAGGCCGGGGTGTCCGCCAGGTTGGAGAGCCGGCTCTAGTTGGCGCTGCCGGTGCCCTTCGGGGGTGCAGGCCGGCCCGCGCGGTAGGGAGTCGCATACGACGAGATCGCCGCAGGTCGGAATGCCTCCTGGCTCGGATGCCGCTAGCCGTCCGACAGACCCTCGGCAACGATCAATCTGCGGATCAACGCGCGGTCCCGCAAGGTCAGCGCCTCCGCGTACGACGGCGACGAGTACCACCGCTGCACCGCATCGGCATCGGGGAACTCGACGACCACCAACCGCTTGCCGGACGGCCACGCACCCTCGACAACGTGGGGAGCCGCACCGCGGACCAGATACCGGCCTCCGTGTTCGGCGATCGATGCCGCGGCCAGCGTCCGGTACTGCTCGGCTGCCGACTCGTCGAGGATCTCGACCTCGGAGATGACGTATGCGGTCATCCCGAACTAGAAGCCGCCGAAGTCGCCGCCGCCGAAGTCGCCACCGCCACCCCAGCTGTCGCCGCCCCAGCCCCCGCTGTCGCCCCCGCCGCCCCAGCTGTCGCCACCCCAGCCACCGCCGCCGTCACCGCCGTCGCCTCCGCCGAAGTCGCCGCCCCCCTGATCGCCACCGCCGTCGAGCTGGCCCTGGTCATAGCCCTGCTCGAACCCGTCGCCGTAGCCGTTCTCGAAACCCTGGGCGTCGTAGTTCACACCGCTCATGCCGGAGAACATCGCGTCGAACAGCAACACCGACCCGAGGCCCCACGCGCCCGCGACGAGCGCCGGCTTCCACCACGGCTCCGAGTACCAGCCTGCGGGCACGGGCCTGCCCGCGACACGCCCGCCGGGGTAGTAGTTGGGCGTGCGTTGCGACGGGCTGGGCGAGGCCTCGATCTCCTTGCCCTCGAACTGGATTCGACGATCCTCGGTGACCGTGCCCGCGGAGCGCTGCCCGGTCAACGTCTCGAGTTCGGGGCCGGGGTCCATGCCCATGGCAAGCCGCGCGGCGCGTACGTAGTAGAGCCCCTCGACGGCGCTCTCCTTGGCCAGCTGCGCCTGACGCGCGGTGGTGGCCTGGTCGATCTGTGACCCCGCGGCGGTGTAACGCTCCGAGGCGTCGGCCAACGCCTGCTTGGAGGCGTCGTCGGTCCCACTCAGGTTCAGCACCTGACCGCCGAGCCGTTCGATGACGCGGCGTGCGTCGGCCTTCGCGTCGGCGAGCGTCGCGGCGTTACGACGTCCGGACGCCTGCTGCGTGGTGTAGACGAGGATCGCGATGGCGGCAACGACCAGGATGATGAGGACGACCAGGAAGCCAGACATGGCACCCAGCGTACCGACGGGAAACTGACAAGATCGCGATCGAACGGGTCGTCATGAACTTCTTCGCCACGACCGGTGGACGGGGCGTGCGACGGTACCGAGGTCGGGGGACGGCGCCTCCAGCAGATGTTCCAGATTCGACTACTGGGCCGGTGGCGATCGCGGCCACGACGGCATCGCCTGCAAGTGGTGCGGTAGGCGTCGGAAAGGCGCCCCGATGCCTTCCGGTTGCGTTCGCGCCCGCATCGGGCGACGGTATCCGGATGACAGTTGCCGAGCCCTCCACCGACGGCTCCTACAAGGACCGCGTCGTCGCCGTCGAACCCGGCGGTAACGAGTTCATCGCCGAGGCAGACCGACACGGAAAACCGAGTCAGCTGTTCTGGACGTGGACTTCGCCCAACCTCGAGTTCGCGACGATCTTCGTCGGCATGCTCGCGATCCTGTTGTTCCAGCAGACCTTCTGGCAGGCCGTCGCGGGCATCTTCATCGGGACCGGTCTGGGCGCCATCGCCCACTTCTTCCTCTCGGCGCGTGGACCCGCTTCACGGCGTGCCGCAGATGGTGTTGGGTCGCTTGGCGTTCGGCTTCAAGGGCAACGCCGTGCCCGCCGTGCTGATGTCGGTCACCGCGGGGGTGGGCTGGTTCGCCACCAACAGCGTGAGCGGCGCCTTCGCACTGAGCACGCTCTTCGGCATCGCACCTCTGGTCGGCCTCATCATCATCGTGGTGTTGCAGACCGGGTTCGCCTTCTTCGGGCACAACCTGGTGCAGGCCTTCGAACGCTGGTCCTTCCCCGTGCTGGCGGTCATCTTCGGCATCGCCACCGTCGCGATCTTCATGCACGCCGACTTTGGGTCAGACACGGCGACTGCGGGTGGCGGCGGACTGGGCGGATTCCTGTTGACCGTCGGAGCCTCATTCGGATACGCGGCCGGCTGGACGCCGTACGCGGCGGACTACACCCGGTACCTGCCGTCCACGGTGTCGACCGCGTGGACCGGTCTGTTCGCATCGGCCGGGCTGTTCATTTCGTGCTTCGTGCTGGAGGTCGTCGGCGCCGCCGCGGTCACCACCGGAGAGGCGTCGCTCGCAGATCCCACCGGCTCGTTCACCTCCGAGCTCTCCTCGCCGATCGCCAAGGCCACGCTGCTGGCCATCGCGATCGGTGCGATTGCGGCCAACTCGATCAACATCTACTCCGGCGCAATGGCTTTCGTGACGATCGGGATCAAGCTCCCCGCCCACGTCGCGCGCGCGCTCGTCACCGTGTTCTTCGGCGTCGCAGGCTTCCTGATCGCCTGGTGGGCGCTCCCGGACGCGGCACACAGCTACGAGGCCTTCCTCCTGATCATCGCGTACTGGATCGGGCCCTGGCTGGGCGTGGTGTTCGCCGACCAGTATCTGCGTCGCGGACAGAAGATCGCCGGCTTCCTGTACGACAGGTCCTACTCGAACTGGAATGGGCTGCTGTCCTTCATGATCGGTTTGGTCGTGTCCGTCGTGCTGTTCTCGAACCAGGAGAAGTTCGTCGGAATCATCGCGAAGGCCGTCCCGCAACTCGGCGACATCACGTTCTTCGTCGGCTTCCTGCTCGCCGGCGGCGCTTACCTGCTCCTGTGCCGATCGAAGATCGCCGCGGAGCGCGCTGTCGTGTCGTGACGCCGCACGAGATGCTCGACGTCGCCGTCGCCGAGGCCCGGAAGGGCTTGGCGGAGGGCGGCATTCCGATCGGGGCTGCGCTCTTCTCCTCGGACGGCACCCTGTTGGGCAGCGGGCACAACCGCCGCGTGCAGCAGGACGATCCGTCGGTGCACGCCGAGACCGACGCCTTCCGGGCGGCGGGCAGGCAGCGCAACTACCGGTCCACGGTGATGGTGACGACGCTCTCGCCGTGCTGGTACTGCAGCGGCCTGGTGCGCCAGTTCAACATCGGCGCGGTGGTGATCGGCGAGGCGAGTACGTTCTACGGCGGGCACGACTGGCTGGCCGAGCACGGGGTCTCGGTCACCGTGCTCGACGACGAGCGCTGCGTGACGATGATGAACGACTTCATCGCTGCCAACCCGGAGCTCTGGGCGGAGGACATAGGCGAATGAGCATGATTGAGACCGTTGACCTTTCGCGCTGGAGATCCGGCGGTGCGGACGCCGACGCGGTGGCCACCGAGGTCGACGAGGGACTGCAGAGGGCCGGCTTCATCCTCGTCACCGGTCATGGCGTCGATCCGGCGTTGGCGTCCGCGGTGCGCGCCGCCAGCCGGGAGTTCTTCGCCCAACCCGACGACGTCAAGCAGCGCTACAGCGTGCCCGTCGGCGGTCACGGATGGATCGGGCCCGGCGCCGAGGCCAACGGCTACGCCGAGGGCACCGAGACGCCGCCCGACCTCAAGGAGAGCTACAGTCTGGGCGCGGAGACGGCCTCCGGCGACCCCGAGGTCGATCGAATCTGGTTCGCGCCCAACGTCTGGCCGGACGAGGTCCCGTCGCTGCAGCGACTGGTGGGGGAGTACACCGCCCAGATGCGCCGGGTGTCCGACGAACTGCTCGCGCTCTTCTCGCACGCGCTCCGACTGCCCGCCAACCCGTGGTCGGCGCTCGCCGACGTGCCGACCTGGACGATGAACATCAACCACTACCCGCCCGTCAGCGTCGTCGGCGAGCCCGAACCCGGCCAGTTCCGCATCGGCCCTCACACCGACTTCGGCACTGTCACCGTGCTCGACCGCGAGCCGGGTGCCGGCGGACTTCAGGTGTACTCCGAAGCGGAGGGGTGGGCCGACGCACCGTATGACCCGGCCGCCCTGACGGTGAACATCGGTGACCTGCTCGAGTACTGGAGCGGCCGACGCTGGCCGTCCGGGCGCCACCGCGTATTGCCTCCGCAGCTCCACGCGCCCGAGGAGGACCTCGTCTCGCTCATCTACTTCTACGAGGCCAACCACGACGCGCTCGTCACGCCGTTGGAGACGCCGATTGGGCGGGTGTCCGGGCTGGAGCCGGTGACGTCGTCGGCGTTCATCAAGGAACGTCTGGACGCCATCACCATCGGCTAGGCCGCCGTACGGCTCAGCCTGGCATCCAACGATCGGCTGCCGGCTCCAACGAACAGCAGGTAAAGGCTGCCGCACAGCATGGCCACCTCGAGGCGGGACTCGTGCAGGAAGTCCCACAGTCCGTGCTCGCCCGGATACAGCGCTGCCGCACCCCATAGCAATGGAACCTTCGTGGTGGTCAGTGCGCCGACCATGTCGACGATCATCGGCAGGACCGCCAGCCTGGTGAACAGGCCGACGAGGATCAGTGCACCGCATCCGATCTCGAACGCGCCGTCGAGGTTCGCCATCAACGCAGGGAACGGGATGTCCACCTTCGCGAATCGTCCGGTGCCCAGTGCTTCCGGCCGCTGGTACTTCAACACGCCCTCCACGACGAAGATCAGCCCGACGTAGAAGCGGACCAGAATCACCGCGCCGGACGCCTGAGTCGCCCGCAACCCGGCCATCGTCACATCGCGTTGCATCAACATCGCGCACCCCTTTTCCGGCCGCCCCTTGCGGCCCTTGCCAGTGAATAGGCAGTGGGGTTACACGGCCCGGTCAGCAACCCCATGCCGTGCCCAGTGACGGTCGACGGCAACAGGATCGGCTCTATCGGCGCATCGATGGGCGGCTTCCGCGATCGGCCGCGAGGCGGTCGGCGCCGACCACCGCATCGCCCGCAGGTGGACCAGCCAATTGCCTGGAGTTGAGCGGCTGTCTCGCAACGGGTTTCACGCGAAGGGCTCGGACTCCGCGGGCAGTCGTCAACCCGCAGCGGCGTCACCGCCTGCGCCGTCGTTGCCCGCGTCGGCAGCGGTCGCTGGGTTTCCCCCGGCCACACTCTTGGAGATGGCGTCGGCGACCTGCCCGAAGAGGCCCCTGCTGCCCTCGCCGGACTTGGGGTGCTCGACGTCCTTGACGGTGGTCGGCTCGACCTTGTTGCCGGTCTTGACGACGTCGGCGTCCTTGGCGTCGTCGGTATCCGCTCGTGCGGTGGCGGTGGGCTTGGGCTTCGACACGGCGGACGACGTCGCCGGCTCGGCGCGTGAATCGGTGGGCTCGGTCGTCACCGGGCTGGGTTCAGCGGCTGGTGTCGTCGAATCAGCTGTTGCTGCAGCAGGTTTGGGTGCGACACGGGACGCCGATGACGGGGCGGATGCCGGCTGCTCGGCCGCGCTCGGTTCGGGCGATTCTGAAACCGGTCGTTCCACCGATGCGGCGAACGAGTGGACGGACACCACCTCAGGCAACTCGTTCAACGGCGTCCCGATGAGCGGCCCTCCTCCGATCAGGTGTCGAACGGCCAACACGATCGGGTTGTCGAAGACTGCGTTCACCAGGTTGATCACGACGGTATTTCCCTTCGCGGCCGCGATCAGCCTCCTTTGCAGGACGGTTATGGGACCGCCGCGGTAGTCGGTGACCTCGTCGGGGAAGAAGTCGGTGATCGCCGCGCGCGCTGCTGGATCGCTCGTCGCGTCCAGCAGCCTGTTCCGCACGATCTGTATGACGCCGCCGGTGACGAAGTCGTTGATGAACTCCTGCTGTTGCGGGTCGGTGAACAGCTGCAGGAATCGGTGCGCCTCCGACTGGAAGACCCCGCCTTCAAAGAAGTCGTTGATGATCTGGACTTGGTAGGGAGCCTGGAGCCGGGAAGTCGCCTGCACCCGCAATACCTCGGCCAGTCCACCGTGGCGGAAGTCGTCGATCACCTGCTGTTGGTCCGGAGCCAGTCCCGCGGCGAGCGCACCGGGGTCGGAGTCGTCGGCCGTCGCTTTGGTGGGCAGCTGCTGGACGCGGCCCGACACCCCGGGCGATCCGGCGGCGCCGCCCGCCGGGTACGCACCGAAGTAGTCGCTGACGAGGTTGGGCCAGGCGGCCGGTTCGGCGGCAAGCGCCACCTGCGTGGACTGGACGACCCGAATGTCCTTCGGCGCCAAGCGGGGCGCAAGGGCGGGTACCGCCGCGACCGTCACGGCTGCGGCCATGAGGCTGAGCCAGCGTTGGGCGGCGACGCGCGACAGGGCGGGTCGTTGAAGGGTGGTCCGTGCCTGCGCTGAATGGCTCATTGTCGGCTCCTTCACCGCTATGTCAACAAGTGATGACTTGAGACAGTAGGCCACGCCGGAACGCATGTCAACAGTCGGTGACTTAGCTTCGGCGGGTCGGAGTCCAGAACGCATCCGCGCAGGTCAGTGCGCTGGCCAGGAACCATGCCCGAGGATGGATGTACGTCGACTTACCCTCGCTCATGGCACAGCTTGGGACGTCCGAAACAAGCCGCAGTCCGGGGTACGGGCGCGGTACCAGGCGGCCCGCCGAACGTGTGTTCGACGGGCTCTGCGCTGGTCCTGATGGAGCGGGCGACGGGAATCGAACCCGCGTAGCTAGTTTGGAAGACTAGGGCTCTACCATTGAGCTACGCCCGCGTGCACTGCACCGCAGACTGTACCGGCGACGACGCAGCCAAATCCAATTGATTGCGTCGCGTGTTCAGCCCGTATCATCTCGACGGCAGCGAGACACGGGGTGTAGCGCAGCTTGGTAGCGCATCCGCTTTGGGAGCGGAAGGCCGCAGGTTCAAATCCTGTCACCCCGACCGGAACGTCACGAGTACAGACATGCAAGGAGCACATGCCGTGAAGAGCACCGTGGAGCAGTTGAGCCCGACCCGGGTTCGCATCAATGTGGAGGTGCCCTTCGATGAGCTGGCGCCCGACATCGATACCGCTTTCAAACAGATGGCCAAGCAGATCCGCATGCCCGGGTTCCGCCCCGGCAAGGTGCCCGTGAAGCTGCTGGAGTCGCGCGTCGACAAGCAGGCCATGTTCGACCAGGTCGTCGGTGAGGTCGTGCCCGGCCGCTACAGCGAGGCCGTGACCACCGCCGAGGTGAATCCCATCGGGCAGCCGGAGATCGAGGTCACCAAGAAGGAGTACGGCGAGGACCTGACGTTCACCGCCGAGGTCGACGTGCGTCCCGAGATCGCACTGCCCGACCTGGCCGACCTGAAGATCACCGTCGACCCCATCGAGGTCTCCGACGAGGAGGTCGACGCTGAGCTGCAGAACCTTCGGGCGCGCTTCGGCACCCTCACCGGTGTCGAACGGCCGGCCCAGGACGGCGACTTCGTGTCGATCGACCTGTCGGCCACCGTCGACGGCGAGGACGTGGCCGACGCCAAGACCGAGGGCCTGTCGCACGAGGTCGGCTCGGGCAGCTCATCGAGGGTCTCGACGACGCCATCAAGGGCCTCAAGACCGATGAGAGCAAGGTGTTCACCACCAAGCTGGTCGCCGGTGAGCACGCCGACCAGGACGCCGAGGTCACCGTCAAGGTGAACTCCGTCAAGGAGCGCGAACTTCCCGAGCCCGACGACGAGTTCGCGCAACTGGCAAGCGAATTCGACACCATCGACGAGCTCAAGGAGAGCCTCGTCGAGCAGGTGAAGCGTGTGAAGCGCATCGGGCAGGCCGAGCAGATCCGCGACAAGGCCCTCGAGGTCCTGCTGGAGCAGGTCGAGGTCCCGCTGCCGGAGAACGTCGTGCAGGCCCAGGTCGACGACGCCCTGCACAACGCGATCCACGCACTCGACCACGACGAGGCGAAGTTCGAGGAGACCCTCAAGGAAGAGGGCAGCAGCCGTGAGGAGTTCGACGCCGACAACCGCACCAATGCGGAGCGTGCCGTCAAGACCCAACTGCTCATGGACAAGATCGCCGACGACCTGGACATCCAGGTCGGTCAGAACGACCTCACCGAGCGGCTGGTGCTGATGTCGCGGCAGTACGGCCTGGAGCCCCAGCAGCTGCTGCAGGTGCTTCAGCAGAACAACCAACTGCCCGCGATGTTCGCCGACGTGCGGCGCGGCCTGACCATCGCGGCCATCGTGCACGGCGCGTCCGTCACCGACACCGACGGCAACGACATCGACACGACCGAGTTCTTCGGTCCGTCCGCCCCGCAGGGTGAGGTCGCGGATGCCGGGCAGGGCGACACCGACGACGTCGAGGATGACGACGCGTAGTTGACGCTGTGAGCGAACTACCCCGCTCCGGGGACTCCGACGCGGCCCGCGTTGGTTAATGTCGGTGGACATGAATGGCGAGTACGAATACTCGAGAAAGCAGGTATCCAGTCGTGACTGACATGCGTTCGAGCACGTCGGGGCTAAACCTCGTCGACTCCGTCTACGAGCGTTTGCTCTCCGAGCGGATCATCTTCCTGGGGTCGCAGGTCGACGACGACATCGCCAACCGGCTGTGCGCGCAGATCCTGCTGCTCTCGGCAGAGGACCCCACCAAGGACATCCACCTCTACATCAACTCGCCCGGGGGCTCGATCAGCGCGGGCATGGCGATCTACGACACCATGGTGCTGGCGCCGTGTGACGTCGCCACCTACGCCATGGGCATGGCCGCGTCGATGGGTGAGTTCCTGCTCGCTGCGGGCACCAAGGGCAAGCGGTACGCGCTGCCGCACGCCCGCATCCTGATGCATCAGCCCCTCGGGGGCGTCACCGGCAGCGCCGCGGACATCGCCATCCAGGCCGAGCAGTTCGCGGTCATCAAGAAGGAGATGTTCCGGCTCAACGCCGAGTTCACCGGCCAGACCGTCGAGCGCATCGAAGCCGACTCGGACCGCGACCGCTGGTTCACCGCGCCGGAGGCCCTCGAGTACGGCTTCGTCGACCACATCATCACCAGCGCCAATCTCAACGGCTCTGGCCCGACAGCAGGACTAGACAAATGAATCGCGAGATCCAACCGCAGGCCCGCTACATCCTGCCGTCGTTCGTCGAGCACTCGAGTTGGGGTGTCAAGGAGTCCAACCCGTACAACAAGCTGTTCGAGGAACGCATCATCTTCCTCGGCGTGCAGGTCGACGACGCCTCGGCGAACGACGTCATGGCGCAGCTGCTGGTGCTCGAGTCGCTCGATCCCGACCGCGACATCACCATGTACATCAACTCGCCGGGTGGCTCGTTCACCTCGCTGATGGCGATCTACGACACGATGCAGTACGTCCGCGCGGACATCCAGACGGTGTGCCTCGGCCAGGCGGCCTCGGCGGCCGCGGTGCTGCTCGCCGCGGGCACGCCGGGCAAGCGGCTCGCGCTGCCCAACGCCCGCATCCTGATCCACCAGCCGTCCCTCGGTGGCGTCATCCAGGGTCAGTTCTCGGACCTGGAGATCCAGGCCGCCGAGATCGAGCGCATGCGCACGCTGATGGAGGAGACGTTGGCCCGCCACACCGGCAAGGACGCCGCGACGGTCCGGAAGGACACCGACCGCGACAAGATCCTGACGGCGGCGGACGCCAAGGAATACGGAATCATCGACACCGTGCTCGAGTACCGCAAGCTCTCGGCGCAGAACGCGTGAGTTGCCGAGCCGGCATGTGATCCGATTGGCGGCTCCGGTGCCGGTGGCGGCGCGCTACATTGGTGACAGACGGCTCCCGGAGCGGTAACGGCGGCGACACGAACCAAATCGGCGCGCGTTCCGGCAGGCCGTCGACGACCACAGGGGATATGTTCTCTGCCACGCAGGAAATATCACCGACGCGATTCGGCTTTATCGGTCGCAAAGCGCCGGAACATGCGGGTAGCGTCGGGAACTACGCCCGAAACGGCCCACACGACAGACCAAATTGACGGCGAACAGGAAAGTAGGGACCGCAGGGACATGGCACGCATTGGAGACGGTGGCGACCTGCTGAAGTGCTCTTTCTGTGGCAAGAGTCAGAAGCAGGTCAAGAAGCTCATTGCGGGCCCCGGCGTGTACATCTGCGACGAATGCATCGACCTGTGCAACGAGATCATCGAAGAGGAACTCGCCGACGCCGACGACGTCAAACTCGACGAGCTTCCCAAGCCTGCCGAGATTCGTGAATTCCTCGAGGGATACGTCATCGGCCAGGACACCGCAAAGCGGACGTTGGCCGTCGCCGTTTACAACCATTACAAGCGCATTCAGGCGCAGGAGAAGATGCGCGACTCGCGGGCCGAGCCCGTCGAACTGGCAAAGTCCAACATCCTGATGCTCGGCCCGACGGGCTGCGGCAAGACCTACCTGGCGCAGACGTTGGCCAAGATGCTCAACGTGCCGTTCGCCATCGCCGACGCCACCGCGCTGACCGAAGCCGGGTACGTCGGCGAGGACGTCGAGAACATTCTGCTCAAGCTGATTCAGGCCGCCGACTATGACGTCAAGCGCGCCGAGACCGGCATCATCTACATCGACGAGGTCGACAAGATCGCCCGCAAGAGCGAGAACCCGTCGATCACCCGCGACGTGTCCGGCGAAGGCGTGCAGCAGGCGCTGCTGAAGATCCTCGAGGGCACGCAGGCGTCGGTGCCCCCGCAGGGCGGTCGCAAGCATCCGCATCAGGAGTTCATCCAGATCGACACCACGAACGTGTTGTTCATCGTCGCGGGTGCGTTCGCCGGGCTGGAGAAGATCGTCTCCGACCGTGTCGGCAAGCGCGGACTTGGCTTCGGCGCCGAGGTGCGTAGCAAGGCCGAGATCGACACCCAGGACCACTTCGCCGAGGTCATGCCCGAGGACCTGATCAAGTTCGGGTTGATCCCCGAGTTCATCGGTCGGCTGCCCGTCGTGGCGTCGGTGACCAACCTCGACAAGGAGTCGTTGGTCACGATCCTCTCGGAGCCCAAGAACGCTCTGGTGAAGCAGTACACGCGGCTGTTCGAGATGGACGGCGTCGAGTTGGAGTTCACCGAGGACGCGCTCGAGTCCATCGCCGATCAGGCCATCCACCGCGGCACCGGTGCGCGTGGGCTCCGCGCCATCATGGAGGAAGTCCTGCTGCCGGTGATGTACGACATCCCCAGCCGCGACGACGTCGCCAAGGTCGTGGTGACCAAGGAGACCGTCGAGGACAACGTGCTGCCGACCATCGTTCCGCGCAAGCCGTCGCGCAGCGAGCGTCGCGACAAGAGCGCCTAGGCATTTCCCCGAGAATCGCCCCGCCGAATCGGCGGGGCGATTCTTCTTTTCGGGGTGTGCGGGCGGGAAACCTTCGGCCGGTTCGTGATTGCACTGAGGGGTCGTGGTTCGGCGGGAATCACGACCCTCGGTGCAACCGAAGGCGCCGTGCGGCCCGGTGCGTCGAAGCGAGGACGCGGTCAGCCGGTCAACACCGTGGCGCGTTGGCGCGGCCGCAAGCTATGCGCCAGTGTCGCGGATGCGCAAGCTCGGTCAGCCGACCGCCAAGTTCACCGACTCGACGATTGGGCGGTTCCTGTGGTTCGTCGGTGGGCTGTGCCTGCGGTGGCCTGCCGAACGGGTCCGCGCAGCTCATGGCGTGCGGGTGGGTCGGCGCTGGGCGCTTCGTTCGGCGACGACTTCGTCGACGAGCGCGGCGATCTCGGCGATGCCGTGGCGTCGCGCGAACGCAGCCTCGAGCTCGCGCGCACGCCGGAGGTACTCGCCGTCGTCGAGAAGTTCGCGCACCGCGTCGCGGATCATCGCCGGCGTGGGCGTGCCGGTCTTCAGGTTGAGCCCCGCCCCCGACCAGGCCACGCGGGCCGCCACCTCGGGCTTGTCCTCGGTGCTGCCCGCGACGACCAACGGCACCCCAGCCGACACCGCCCGCTGCACGGCACCGTATCCGCCGTTCGTGACCATCACGTCCACCTCGTGAAGCAGGACGTCGTGCGGAATGAATTCGGCGACAAACGTATTGGTCGGAATGTGCGCCTCGAGCTCGCGCACGTCGCGCCCGCCGGTGGTGACGATGAGCGTGACGTCCTCGTCCGCGAGTGCTTCGATCGTCGGTTCGATCAGCCGGGACATGTCCTCGTTGTCGACGGTGCCCTGCGTGACGTGGACGACGGGTCGCCCGCCGTCGAGTTCCGGCCACCACCCCGGGCGCACGTAGCCGCAAGAGGGCTGCGGATGCACCGCGCCCACGAACCGCACGTTGGGCGGGAGGTCGCTGCGTGGGTACTCGAAGCTCGGCACCGTCGGCACGATGAACCGGTCGGCCAGCACCCCGACATCGAGCAGGAAGACCGGGAGGCACCGCACCCCAAGGCCTTCCAGCATCTTGTTCGTCGCGCGCTGCGACTCGCGCAGAATCACCCGCTGCGACACCAGCGTCAGCGCGCGGTTGCGCAGCCGGTTCAGCCATCCCGAGCCGGGCTCAAGGCCCATGCCGTTGGGGGCGGTGTCGCGGCTCGACAGCATCAGCGGGGTCGGGGTGTACTGCAGGATCGGTGGGCGCGCGGCGGGGTCTCCCACGAGCAGCGGAATGACGCCGAAGAACCCGTAGTCGGCGATGATGGCGTCGAAGCGGGTGGCGGCAAGCGCCGCAACGAGTTCAGCGTACTGGTGTGGCATCGGCGCCAGGAACAGCCGGATGATCGCCCGGTTGAGCGCCTTGACCTTCGATGTCCTGCCACGACTGGCCGCGTCGAACGGCGATTGGTCGAAGTCCGCAGACTTGGGCAGCGGGTGTGGGCGGGCGCCCACGGCCAGTATGGCGTCGGTGTGGGCGGGGCCCGTCATGACGGTCACCCGGTCGCCGCGCGCGACGAGGTCCTGCGCGACGCTCAATAGCGGACTGATGTGGCCGGTCGGTGACAGTGCGGCAATGAGGAGCTCAGCCATCGTCGACTACCCCTTCGCACCTCGCGGCGACGACGTTGCCGGAGGGCAGCATCGCAGCCGCCCGGGAGATGTCCCGACCCGCGACGGGCTCGCGCACGGCCGACACGAACGTCGCCCGCAGCGTGTAGTCGGGGGCGTCGACGGGGTGCACGACGATCGCGAACTGCACGGCGGTCGCGCTCGGGCACGCACGGGCTCGCGCACCCGCGAGCATCGCGTCGTAGCCGTCGGTCGCCGAGACGCCATCGAGTCGGATCCACTCCGACCAGCCGTGCTCCGTCACCTGCCGCCACACCACCTTCGGTGAAGTCGGCTTCTCCGAACGCAATTGGCGCAACGCGCAGACCAGGTACCAGCACAACATCGCCGCGGCGGCCGCGGGCCAGAGCAGTTCCTCAGGCATGATCGACCTCCATACTGCGTTCGGCGATGACCTCGTCTATGAGGCCCGCGATCTCGGCCACTCCGTCGCGACCGGCGTACGCCTGCTGCAGTCCCCGCGCGGTGGCGCGGTACCCGTCGTTGTCGAGCACGTCGCGCACCGCGCGCCGCACCGTGCGCGCGCTGGGGGTGCCGGTACGCAGGTTGATCCCCGCACCGAACCATTCGACGCGTGCCGCCACCTCCGGTTTGTCCTCGGTGTTGCCCGCCACGATCAGCGGCACGCCGGCGATGAGCGCACGCTGAACGGCACCGTAGCCGCCGTTGGTGACCATGACGTCGACGTGGGGGAGCAGCACGTCGTGCGGGATGTAGTCGGCGACGAACGTGTTGTCCGGCAAGGGCATTCGAAACTGGGATACGGGGCGTCCGCCCGTGCTCACCACCAGGGTCACGTCTTCGTCGGCGAGCGCCTCGATGGTCGGTTCGACCAGCCGACTCAGATCGGCGTTGTCGATGGTGCCCTGAGTGACGTGGACGACGGGCCGAGCTGCCGACAGCTCACCCCACCACGGCGGTGCGACATAGCGATCCGTCGGCAGCGGGGTGACGGCGCCGACGAACCGGACGTGGCCGGGGAGATCGCTACGGGGGTACTCGAATTCGGGGATGGTCGGCACGATCAGCCGGTCGGCGAGGATCGCCGAGTCCAGCACGAAGACGGGCAGCTTCGGCAGGCCCAGAGCCTCGAGCATCGTGGCCGCCGATCGGTGCGACGCGCGCAGCAATACCTTCTGGGACAACAGGTTCAGTGCCCGGTTCCTGAGCGTTCCGAGCCAGCCGCCCGCGGGCAGGATGCCGGTGCCGCCCGGCGCGGTGTCGCGGCTGCTGAGGAACAGCGGGGTCGTCGAGTAGGTGAGTACCGGCGGCCGCGACAACTGGTCGCCCAGCAGCATGGGCAGTATGCCAAGGAAGAAGGCGTCGAGCAGGATGGCGTCGTAGTGGTTGTCGGCCAACAACTCCTCGATTGCGGCGGCCTGATGCGGAAGGGGTCGCACGAAGATGTGCTTGACGTCGAAGTTGACCCGCGCGATGCCGGAGGTCTCCGCACGTCCGGGCAGATCGGCGTCGAACGACGAATCGTCGTAGTCGGCGCCGTACGGCAGCGGCTGCATCCGGGCGCCGATGCCGTGCACCTTGCCCGCGTGGCGGGCGGCGGTGAGGAAGGTGACCCCGTCACCTCGGGCGACCAGGCCGCGTGCCACGTTCAGCAGCGGTGCGACGTGTCCGACGGGTGGGCAGGCAGCGATCAGAATCTCGGCCACGGTTACGGCCTCCCTCATGGGTTCGGGGTGGACATCGACAGAAATCGATGCTGGCCGAACGAGGGGTCTTCGAGCTTGGAGGTTGTGTGGAGATCAGGTGGAGATTGCAGGCAGAGGTACTGTCGGGCGGCCACCCACCCACCCTGCGCGAGCAGACGCAAAGTTCCCTCAATCCGCGTGGTTGAGGGAACTTTGCGTCTGTTGGGCCGCTTTTGAAGCGTCAGCCGGAGTGCTTGATCCGGTCGGGTCGCGTGTAGACGTTCATGGACTCGCCGCGCAGGAACGCCACCAGCGTCAGCCCGGCCTGGCTGGCCAGGTCGACGGCAAGCGACGACGGCGCCGAGACGGCCGCCAGCACCGGGATGCCTGCCATCACCGCCTTCTGGGTGAGCTCGAACGACGCCCGCCCGCTGACGAGCAGCACGGTGCCGGACAACGGGACGCGGCCGTGTTCGAGCGCCCACCCGATGGTCTTGTCGACGGCGTTGTGCCTACCGATGTCTTCGCGGACGACGAGCACGGTGCCGTCGGCGTCGAACAGCGCTGCGCCGTGCAGGCCGCCGGTGCTGGCGAAGACCTTCTGGGCACTGCGCAACCGGTCGGGCATGGCCGAGAGCGTCTCGGTGGTGACCACCGTCGGGTCGTCACCGGGGGAGTGCCTGCTGATGGTGCGGACCGCGTCGATCGATCCCTTGCCGCACACTCCGCACGACGAGGTGGTGTAGAAGTTGCGGGTCACGTCGACGTCGGGCATCGGCACGCCAGGGGCCAGCGTCACATCGAGCACGTTGTAGGTGTTGAGTCCGTCATTCGGTGGGCTGGAGCGCAGCGACTCGGGGTCCGGCAGGGTGGCACCACGGCAGTACTCCACACGAGCGATGTCGTCCCGCCGCTCGATGACGCCTTCGGTGAGCAGAAACCCTTGGGCCAGTTCGACGTCGGAGCCCGGGGTGCGCATCGTCACCGTGAGCGCCGTGCCGTTGAGCCGAAGCTCCAGCGGCTCCTCGACGGCCAACGTCTCGGGGCGGGAGACTGCTCCGTCGCTGGTGACGTGGCTGGCCTTGCGGCGAGCGGTGACCCTACCCATCGGCGGTTCCCTCCTCGCTCCGCTCGACTGCCGAGGTACCGGCCTCCAACCGGACGACGATCGCCTTGGAGACCGGCGTGTTGGACTTGGCCGCGGTGTGATCCAGCGGCACCAGCGGGTTGGTCTCCGGGTAGTAGGCGGCGGCGTTGCCGACCGGTGTGGAGTAGGCGACGACGAGGAAGTCCTCGGCGCGGCGTTCTTCGAGTTCTCCTGAGGCGCCGGTGTATTCGGAGATCAGGTCGACGCGAGCCCCGTCGCTGAGGCCCAATGCGGCGATGTCGATGGGGTTGACGAAGACGACGCGACGCCCGCCCTTGACGCCGCGGTAGCGGTCGTCCAGTCCGTAGATGGTGGTGTTGTATTGATCGTGGCTGCGCAGCGTCTGAAGCACCAGCTGGCCAGCCGGAACCGGAACCCATTGCAGCGGTTCGACACTGAAGTTGGCCTTGCCGGTGGTCGTGGGAAACTCGCGGGAGTCGCGCGGCGGATGCGGCAGCTGGAACCCGTCGGGTTGCCGCACCCGCGCGTTGTAGTCGGTGCACCCGGGGACCACGTCGGCGATGGCGTCGCGGATGCGGTCGTAGTCGGCCCGAAGGTCTTCCCACGGCACTGGGTGGTCGGGTCCGAGCACGGCGCGGGCGAGTTCGCACACGATCGCGACCTCGCTGCGCAGGTGCTCGCTCGGCGGAGTCAGGTTGCCGCGCGACAGGTGAACCATCGACATCGAATCCTCCACCGAGACAAGCTGTTTACCGCTCGACTGGAAGTCCTTGTCGGTGCGGCCCAAGGTGGGCAGGATCAGCGCGGTGGCGCCGTGCACGACGTGGCTGCGGTTGAGCTTGGTGGAGACCTGCACGGTCAGCGCGCACCGGCGCAACGCAGCCTCGGTGACGTCGGTGTCGGGGGTCGCCGAGGAGAAGTTGCCGCCCATCCCGATGAACACCCTGGCGTGGCCGTCGCGCATCGCCCGGATCGCGTCGACGGTGTCATGGCCGTGCTTGCGGGGACTGGTGATGCCGAAGCGCGCGTCGAGTGCGGCAAGGAACGCCTCGGGCATCTGCTCCCAGATGCCCATCGTCCGGTCGCCCTGGACGTTCGAGTGCCCACGCACGGGACAGACGCCCGCGCCGGGCTTGCCGATCATGCCGCGCATCAGCAGCAGGTTGGTCGCCTCGCCGATGGTGGCCACCGCGTGCCGGTGCTGCGTGAGCCCCATGGCCCAGCAGAACACCGTGCGCTGCGAGTCGGCGAGCATTCCCGCGACACGCTCCAGCTGCGTTCGGCTGATCCCGGTTGCCTCGGTCACGACGTCCAAGTCGACGTCGCGGGTGCGGGACTCGTATTCGGAGAAACCCGCGCAGTGCGCGTCGATGAAGTCGCGATCCAGCACCGAGCCGGGGGCGGCGTCGTCGGCCTCGAGCAATAGCCTGCCCAGTCCGGCGAACAAGGCCATGTCCCCGCCGAGCCGGATCTGCACGAACTCGTCGGCGATCGGGACGCCGTGCCCGACCACGCCGTGCACCTTCTGCGGATCCTTGAACCGCATCAGCCCAGCTTCGGGCAGCGGGTTGACCGCGATGACCTTGGCGCCGCCCGCCTTGGCCTTCTCCAGGATCGACAGCATCCGCGGATGGTTGGTGCCGGGGTTCTGTCCGGCGATCAGGATGCAGTCCGCGCCTGCGACGTCCTCGACGGTGACCGATCCCTTGCCGATGCCGATCGACGCATTCAGCGCGGCGCCCGACGACTCGTGGCACATGTTGGAGCAATCCGGCAGGTTGTTGGTGCCGAAGCTGCGCACCAACAGTTGGTAGAGGAAGGCGGCCTCGTTGCTGGTGCGGCCCGACGTGTAGAACAACGCCTCGTCGGGACTGCCCAGCGCGTTGAGGTGGTCGGCGATCAGCCGGTACGCGTCCGCCCACTCGATCGGCCGGTAGTGCGTGTCACCAGGGGCCAGCACCACCGGATGGGTGAGCCGGCCCTGCTGGGACAACCAGTACTCCGGTTGGGCGGCGAGTTCGTCGACGGAGTGGCGGGCGAAGAACTCCGGCGTGACCCGGCGCTTGGTGGCCTCCTCGGCGACGGCCTTGGCGCCGTTCTCGCAGAACTCGGCCAGCTTGCGGCCGCCGTGCTCCTCGGGCCAGGCGCATCCCGGGCAGTCGAATCCGTGACGCTGGTTGAGCCTGCTCAGCGCGGCCGCCGTGCGTACCGGACCCATCTGTTCGAATCCGCGCTGCAGCGACACCATCACCGCCTTGACGCCCGCGGCCTCGTGTTCGGCCCCGGAGACGACCACGGCGTGCTCGTCGAAGCCTGCGGCTATGTCCTCATCGGGGTGGCGGCGGGTGGACATGGTTCCAGCGTATTCCTGCTTACCACTGCAGTAGCGGAGGCAGGCTTCGCCCGTACCCGGGTCGGGTGGCACGTCTCCTTCTCCGTCGTCACCATCCCACCGTCTGCCGTACTGGTCGGGCATCGCGCCCCACCCGAAGTAGGACAGCGGTTCTCGTGGACTGATGCCCAACTCGTCGAGCGGATCGATGGGCTCGTCGCCGACGGTGCACAAATGCGTCCATCCGTCACCGAGATCGAACTCGTACGCGAACTGCTCGCCCTTGGTCAGCGTGCTCAACTTCGTGCGGGCGGCATCAAGGATGCCTTCGTCGAAATCGTCGAACTCGGGTTGGCCGATCCTGCGGCCATCCGCCAGCACGAACTGATCCAGATGTGCTCGATCCCAGCGGCAGAAGGCGTTGTTGATCGCGTCGGCCAGCTGCCGAAACGTATGGGATCGAGTTGCGGCGAACACCCTGCCCGGCCGTGGCCAGAAGTACTGACCACGACCGCCGATCAGTTCAACTCTGATTGACCACGCCGTGCGCGCCATGCGGACAAATCCACGGTGCCGGTGAGGGGACGAACAGCCTGCCGTAGACGCAGGCAGCCAGCAGGGTACGAGGCGCGTCACGAGTCCTGCGTACCCGCATTCTGTCGGTGACGCGCACGTAACAGTCCCGGAACGTGGCGTTCCTAGTGTGGGCCGGTCGGCCTGCGAACCAGTTGCGGGCACATGCGGGTGATAGGAACTCAATTGAGTGGAAATGCTGTCCGTCTGCAGGCGATCAACAATGTCGAGGCGTACGTGCCTCCAGCCATCAGCTTCGACCCCAGGCGAGGCGCCCGGCGAGATCTTCGGCTCGAACGTCTTCACCTTGGCCGAGATGCGGCTGCGGTTGCCGAAGTCGGTCTACAAGTCCGTCGTGGCGACCATCGAGAAGGGCGCCAAGCTGGACCCGGCGGTCGCCGACTCGGTCGCCTCGGTGATGAAGGACTGGGCGCTGTCGAAGGGCGCGACCCACTACGCGCACGTCTTCTACCCGATGACGGGTCTGACCGCCGAGAAGCACGACAGCTTCCTCGAGCCGGTCGGCGACGGCCAGACGCTCGCCGAGTTCGCGGGCAAGACCCTGATCCAGGGCGAGCCGGACGCGTCCAGCTTCCCGTCGGGCGGCCTGCGCAGCACCTTCGAGGCGCGCGGCTACACCGGCTGGGACGTCACCAGCCCGGCCTACATCCTGGAGAACCCGAACGGCAACACGCTGTGCATCCCGACGGTGTTCGTCTCGATGACCGGTGAGGCGCTGGACTACAAGACGCCGCTGCTGCGTAGCCAGCAGGCCATGGGCGCCCAGGCCGAGCGCATCCTGAAGCTGTTCGGGCACAAGGACTTCGACCACATCGTGTCGTTCTGCGGCCCCGAGCAGGAGTACTTCCTGGTCGACCGGCACTTCTTCCTGGCCCGCCCCGACCTGATCAACGCGGGCCGCACCCTGTTCGGCGCCAAGCCGCCCAAGGGCCAGGAGTTCGACGACCACTACTTCGGCGCCATCCCCGACCGGGTGCTCGGCTTCATGATGGACACCGAGCGTGAGCTGTTCAAGCTCGGCATCCCGGCCAAGACCCGGCACAACGAGGTCGCGCCAGGACAGTTCGAGATCGCGCCGATGTTCGAGCGGGCCAACATCGCCGCCGACCATCAGCAGCTGCTGATGACGACGTTCAAGACCATCGCCAAGAAGCACGGCATGGAGTGCCTGTTCCACGAGAAGCCGTTCGCCGGCGTCAACGGGTCGGGCAAGCACGTCAACTTCTCGCTGGGCAACGCGCAGTTCGGCAGCCTGCTGGTGCCCGGCGACACCCCGCACGAGAACGCCCAGTTCCTGGTGTTCTGCGCCGCGGTGATCCGCGCCGTGCACAAGTTCTCCGGCCTGCTGCGGGTCTCGGTGGCCTCGGCCACCAACGACCACCGGCTCGGTGCCAACGAGGCCCCGCCCGCGATCATCTCGATCTTCCTCGGCGATCAGCTCGCCGACGTGTTCGAGCAGATCGCCAAGGGTGCGGCCACGTCGTCCAAGGGCAAGGGCACCATGATCATCGGCGTCGACACGCTGCCGGTGCTGCCGACCGACCCGGGCGACCGCAACCGCACCAGCCCGTTCGCCTTCACCGGCAACCGGTTCGAGTTCCGCGCACCGGGTTCGGGGCAGACCATCAACGTGCCGATGATCATCCTCAACACGATCATGGCGGACTCGCTCGACTACATGGCCACTGGCTGGAGAAGGCCGTCGGCGAGGGCGAGGACTTCGACATGGCCGTGCAGAAGCTGCTCACCGAGATCATCACCGAGCACGGCGCCGTGGTGTTCAACGGTGACGGCTACTCGGAGAACTGGCAGATCGAGGCCGCCGAGCGTGGGCTGCCGAACCTCAAGACCACGCTGGACGCCATTCCGGAGCTGGTGAAGCCGGAGGCGATCGAGGTCTTCGAGAAGTACGGCGTGTTCAACGCGCGTGAACTGGAGAGCCGCGTCGAGGTCCGGTACGAGATGTACGCGCTGACGGTGGCCGTCGAGGCCAAGCTGACGCTGGAGATGGGGTCGACGGTGATCCTGCCCGCGGCGATGCGCTACCAGACGGAGCTGGCTCACAACGTCGCGACGCTCAAGGCGGCGGGCATCGAGCCCGACACGACGCTGCTGACGGCGGTCTCGACGCCCATCTCGGAGCTGACCGGCGCGCTGACGGCGCTCAAGGAGGCAATGGGCGCGCACGGCGGGGACTCGGCCGCCGAGGAAGCCGCTCATGCGCAGAGCCTGCTGCCGTTGATGGACGCAGTGCGGGCGGCCGCCGACACGCTGGAAGGCATTGTGGCCGACGACCTCTGGCCGCTGCCCACCTACCAGGAGATGCTCTACATCCTCTGAGTTAGAGTAGCGATGCCGGCGCCCCGCGAATCGCGGGGCGCCGGCACCGTTTTCAACGTGGGGGTGGAGATACCCCTCGGCCTCCACCCCTGATGGCCATCCGCGTGGACGGATGGCGTGGTCAGCTGACGAGTGACAGGGAAGAGGCGCGCCGCAGCTTTCCCGACGGTGTCTTCGGGATGACGCCTGGCCCCAATACCACGACGTTGCGTGGCCGCATCTCGACCTCGGTCACCACCTCGTGTGCGACGTCGTGCTTGATGCGGCGCACTTCGGCGGCATCTTCGAACGCATTGGATTCGACGGCGACGGCGAACGATTCGCGGGAGTCGCCTGCGTCGAGCCGCACCGCGACCGCGCAGCCGGGCCGTACGCCGCGCACCCGGCCGGCGGCGCGCTCGATGTCGGTGGGATAGATGTTGCGGCCCGCCATGATGATGACGTCCTTCACGCGGCCGCACACGACGACTTGGCCGTCCTCGGTGAGGTAGCCCAGATCGCCTGTGTCATACCATCCTTGATCATCTTGGGCTTCGATGAAACCACCCCTGGTGATGTAGCCGTCGGTGACGGGTTGGCCGCGTAGTTCGATCACCCCGACCGCACGAGTGGGGAGAAGATTGCCGAACTCGTCGATGATCCGTGCTTCCAGCCCCGACAACAACGGGCCGAGGCACGCCAGGCGCGTCGTCTTGCTGCCCTTGCTCGCGGGGATCGCGCGTCGCAGTGCGGCCAGCAGGTCGGTGTCGACTTCGTCCACTACCAGCCCGCCGCCGCACTTCGAAAACGACACTGCGACGGTGGTTTCGGCCATGCCGTACGCCGGGAGCATGGCACTGGGGCGCAGCCCGAACGGCTTGCCCGCGTCGATGAGGTCCTCCACGTCGGCGGGCTCGACCTGCTCGGCACCCGACAGTGCCCACCTGAGCGTGGACAGGTCGAACTCGCCGGGCGTTGCGTTTCTGCGTAGTCGCTTCGCCAGCAGAACGTAGGCGAAGTTCGGTGCGGCGGTCATGGTGCCTTGGTACTTGTCGATGAGGCGTGGCCACAGCAGGATGTCGTTGAGGAAGTCCATTGGCGTGATCTTGACCAGTTCGGCGCCGAAATACATGGGTACCGTGAGGAATCCGGTCATCCCCATGTCGTGGAAGAGCGGTAACCAACTCACGATCACGTCGGTGTCCGTGTCGACCTCCGCACCGACGAACATCGCCTCGGCGTTCGAGACGAGGTTGTCGTACGTGATCTGCACCGCTTTGGGTGACCCGGTCGACCCGGACGTCAGCTGCATGAGAGCTACGTCGTCCTCCGCGGTTTCGAGTGGTTCGATCGGCTGCGCGCGGAGCAGCTCCTCCACCGTCAGCACCGTCACGCCGTGCTCCTCCAGCACTGGTGCGGCGGCCAGGAACGGTTCGGAGACGATGACGGCCCTGGCGGCGATCATGTCGATGACACCGATGGTGTCCCACGCCCACGACACGAGCTCCGTGCGAGGGGTCGGTTGGTGAAGCATCGTGATGCTCGCGCCACGCATCCACAGGCCCTGGGCGGTCGGGGCGATCTCGACGGGAGCGCCTGCGAGCACACCGATGGCGTCACCTGGTCCGACGCCCGCGGCGGCCAGTCCGCCCGCCACCTGGCGGGCCCGCTCGTGTACCTCTCGCCAGGTGTGGCGCACCGGATGGTGGGGTTCTCCCGTCACCATGCCGTTGAGGCTCCAACGCGCATTGGCGTACATCGTGTTGGTAAAGCGGCTCACGCGACCCTCCGGATTAGACGCAAATCCCGAGGTCCGGAGGATCAGCGGATGACAGCGAAAATTATTCTAAGGGCATAACGCCACTTACCTGGTCCAGAACCGCATTTGCTCACCTCGACAAGACCAGCACGGTGTATTCGATACCACCGGATGAATGAAGGCCCACTTCGCTGAACCCGAGGCGTCGCGCGACTTTTCTGCTGCTCTCGTTCCACGACTGGATGACAGCGCGTAGCCCCAACGTGGGATGTACTTCTTCGAGGTGAGCCATGGCGACGGGTCCCAGATCGCTGCTCCTCCCTTTGCCCAGCAGCGCGGGGTCGAGCCCGATTCCGACGTCGAGGAACCGGGGATCGGGCTCGAGCCCTGGGACCCGCGCGGCGGCACCGACGCAGTAGAAGGCGTGCAGCACGTCGTTGCGCGTCGACGATCGCCGAGTAGAGCTCGAGCTCGTCGACGATTACCTCGCTGCGCGACACGTCGTAACTCGCCGATCGGCCGGCGTAGCGCCACCCGCGATCCGGGCGGCGTCGTCCTTGGTCAGCGCGCGGACACCAACGTCGACGCGCTAAAGCACCGTCAGTGCCGACTCGGCCGCGAGCTTGAGCGTCTCTTGCACGGGGAGGGCGCGGAACGCCTCGGACAGGATCTCGACGCCCCACGGTCCGTCGAATCCCGTGTCCCGGAGCAGGGCCACCAGGCCATGCAGGTCGAACTCCCTGCGCCGCAGAGCAGCCGGCGCTCGGCGGTGTCCTCGAACAGCGTACCGACGACTTCGGTTGCGGCATAGTTTAACTCGACGCCGAAGATGTACTCGGCCGAGAGCACGGCGCTCAGTTCGTCGAGTGACGTTCCCGCGCGGAGCACGTGCCATGCGTCGTTGGCCGGCTGCGGGAGTGGTTCGACGAGCGCTGTGAATCTGGCGACACGTCACCGTGTCGCGTCGATGAGCGAGGGGCCCAACCAGAATTCGTCCTCGCCGCCGTCGGCGGTCGCAGTCCATCAAACCTGGCGGCGTGGCGGGGTGCAGGCTGCAGGGGCCGGCGAGATCGTCGCGATCTTCGTGGATGACGTCGACAATCCGCCGGCGGGTTGAGTCGACGCCACGCTGCGCCAACAGTCTGACGAGGTGTCGATCGGTTTGGGGGCCAGCCGAATACGTGTAGGCGTCATCGAATCACATGGCCCACTGGCAGTTTTCGTAGGTCCGGCGAGCAGCACGGCCGGAATTCTTGCGTTGAATGGCGCTTGACTACATCGGCGACGATGGATTTAAAGCCGACCGGAGGCGGTACATGTAGATTTCGAGCTCGGCCGGATCGCCGCGCTTTTGGGCGCGCCAAGCGTCGCTTCGCGGAGTTCGATTCCCGTGGCGTAGTCATCGGGGCGTGCGCAGCATCATGCTGTCGATGCGGCGACAGTTCACGTTCGAGACCGATCATCATCGCCTGCAGCAAACCATTAAGGTTGGCGCGCCATACCGCGCGGTGACACCCCAACTCAGCCTGGCCCCCGCGGGTCATGCCGCTGCCATATGCGACCAGCAGATAAATCGAGTCCTGCATCTGGACCCGTCATCGTCCGTGGACCGGAATACCGCCGATGGGCGCGATCCACGGCTCCAGATACTTCCGGGTCGTTCAATGTCTGATGGACGGCGAGACTCGGCGGACAGCGAGTCGATGCGGGCGGACGCGATTGTTGAGATGACGTTGCCGAAT
>CAWBRR010000017.1:0-354081 GCA_963791215.1 uncultured Actinomycetota bacterium
TGATGATGGTCTGCGCGCACCCGGCCATCGCGGAATCGGTCCGAACGCCGTTGATGTTGCAGGTGGTGCTCGGTGTCGATGCGGCGGCCATCGCGGTGGCGTTCGCCGTGGAACCGGCGGCCATGGCGCAGCGCCTGGTGCGCGCGAAGAAGCGCATCCGCGATGCGGGCATACCCTTCGTCGTACCCGAACGGGAACGGCTCGCCGAGCGACTTCCTGCGCTGTTGGAAGCGGTGTACGGCGCCTACGCCATCGATTGGCAACTGGACGGCGACGGTGGGCCCATCGCATCGCTTTCGGCCGACGCGCTGCACCTGGCGCTGCTGCTGGCCGAGCTCCTGCCGGACGAGCCAGAGGTATTGGGGCTGGCCGCGCTGATGTGCCACTCGGAGGCCCGGCGCCCCGCCCGAACCGACGAGGACGGACGCTTCGTACCGCTCGACGAACAGGACGTCGCCCGGTGGGACCGCGTGCTCATCGACCGCGCCGAGGGGTTGTTGATCCGCGCCCACGGGCATCGTCGTCCTGGCCGGTTCCAGTACGAGGCGGCCATCCAGTCCGTCCACGCCAGCCGTCAGGCGAGCGGGCCCTTGGACGTCGACACGCTGCGGACGTTGCGAACCTTGCATCGCGCTCTGATGCGGGTGTCGCCGTCATTGGGGGCTGCCGTCGCCCTGGCCGCGCTCGACGGTGAACTGGACGGACCCGACGCGGGCCTGCGTGCGCTGGACGCCTTGGCTGCCGCGGCCGACCGCTTCCAGCCTGCGCTGGTGGTGCGGGCCCATCTGCTCGACGTCGCGGGACGCACGGCGGCGGCGGCCGACTGCTACCGCCGCGCGATTGCGCTGACCACGGCGCCGGCCCTCGCCGAGCATTTGAGCAGACGTTTGCGGGAGGCAGGTGGTTGACAGGCAATGGCAATGCAATCCGGTTTACCGGAGCGAGGTCAGGTCGCCTCGCACGTGAGGTGTGAAATGGCGCAAGTCGAAGGTCGGGCGATGACGCCGCCGACATGTTCGTGATAACCAAGCAACTCAGCAAGGCGGTCTCGCAAGGCTTGCTGGGCACGTTGTCGGTGCCCTGAAACTTCGCAAGACACGAACCACGACACGCCGAAGGGTGTCGGAGCGCGGCCATAGACTGGCGTCCCTATGGCCGATCCATCTGCTCCTCGCGCAAGCGCTCAAGACTCGTCTGGTCTTCGGTCATCGCCGTGCGAGCTTCGTGCACCTCCACAACCACACCGAGTACTCGATGCTGGACGGGGCAGCCAAGGTCAAGCCCATGCTGGCCGAGGCGCAGCGCCTGGAGATGCCCGCGATCGGCATGACCGACCACGGCAACATGTTCGGAGCCAGCGAGTTCTACAACGCCGCAACCGAAGTGGGCATCACCCCGATCATCGGTGTCGAGGCCTACATCGCCCCCGGTTCCCGGTTCGACACCAAGCGCATCCTGTGGGGCGATCCCAGCCAGAAGGGCGACGACGTCTCGGGCAGCGGTTCGTACACCCACATGACGATGGTCGCCGAGAACGCCACCGGCCTGCGCAACCTCTTCAAGCTGTCGTCGCTGGCGTCCTTCGAGGGGCAGCTGGGCAAGTGGTCGCGGATGGACGCCGAGATCATCACCGAACACGCCGCAGGGATCATCGCCACCACCGGCTGCCCGTCGGGCGAGGTGCAGACCCGCCTTCGGTTGGGCCACGAACGCGAGGCGCTGGAGTCGGCAGCCAAGTGGCGGGAGATCTTCGGGCCCGAGAACTACTTCCTCGAGTTGATGGACCACGGCATCGAGATCGAACGCCGCGTCCGCGAGGGCCTGCTCGAGATCGGCCGCAAGCTCGGCATTCCGCCGCTCGCCACCAACGACTGCCACTACGTCACCAGGGAGGCCTCCCGCAATCACGAGGCCCTGCTGTGCGTGCAGACGGGCAAGACGCTCTCGGATCCCGCGCGGTTCAAGTTCGACGGTGACGGCTACTACCTCAAGTCGGCAGCCGACATGCGGGCGATGTGGGACGACCAGGTTCCCGGAGCGTGCGACTCGACGCTGTTGATCGCCGAACGAATCCAGTCCTACGCCGAGGTCTGGACCCCTGCCGACCGGATGCCGATCTTCCCCGTGCCCGATGGGCACGACCAGGCGTCGTGGCTGCGGCACGAGGTGGCCGCCGGGTTGCAGCGGCGGTTCCCCGGCGCCGTGCCCACCGACTACGTCGATCGGGCCGAGTACGAGATCGAGGTCATCTGCGACAAGGGCTACCCGTCGTACTTTCTCATCGTCGCGGACCTCATCAACTACGCGCGATCCGTCGACATTCGGGTCGGGCCCCGGCCGCGGTTCGGCCGCCGGGTCGCTGGTCGCCTACGCGCTCGGCATCACCAACATCGACCCGATCACGTACGGACTGCTGTTCGAACGGTTCCTCAACCCCGAGCGCGCGTCGATGCCCGACATCGACATCGACTTCGACGATCGCAGGCGCGGCGAGATGCTGCGCTACGCGGCCAACAAGTGGGGCAGCGACCGCGTCGCCCAGGTCATCACCTTCGGCACCATCAAGACCAAGGCGGCACTGAAGGATTCGGCACGGGTGAACTACGGCCAACCCGGTTTCGCCATCGCCGACCGGATCACCAAGGCGCTTCCGCCGCCCATCATGGCCAAGGACATCCCGCTGTCCGGCATCACCGACTCGAGCCACGAGCGGTACAAGGAAGCGGCCGAGGTCCGCGCGCTGATCGAGACCGACCCGGACGTCAGGACCATCTACGAGACGGCCCGCGGGCTGGAGGGCCTGGTCCGCAACGCCGGCGTGCACGCGTGCGCCGTCATCATGAGCTCCGAACCGCTCGTCGACGCCATCCCGTTGTGGAGGCGTCCGCAGGACGGCGCGATCATCACCGGCTGGGACTACCCGTCATGTGAGGCCATCGGGCTGCTGAAGATGGACTTCCTCGGGCTGCGGAACCTGACGATCATCGGCGACTGCATCGAGAACATCAAGGCCAACAGGGGCATCGACCTCGACCTGGACGAGGTGCCGCTCGACGACCCGGCCGCCTACGCGCTGCTGTCGCGCGGTGACACGCTCGGCGTGTTCCAGCTCGACGGTGGGCCCATGCGTGATCTGCTGCGCCGCATGCAGCCGACGGGGTTCGAAGACGTGGTCGCCGTCATCGCGCTGTACCGGCCCGGCCCGATGGGCATGAACGCCCACAACGACTACGCCGACCGCAAGAACGGCCGCCAGGCCATCAAGCCGATCCACCCCGAACTCGAAGAGCCGCTGCGGGAGATCCTCGCCGAGACCTACGGCCTGATCGTCTACCAAGAGCAGATCATGCGCATCGCGCAGAAGGTGGCCGGCTACTCGCTCGGCCCGAGCAGACATTCTGCGCAAGGCCATGGGCAAGAAGAAGCGGGAGGTGCTCGAGAAGGAGTTCGAGGGCTTCTCCGACGGCATGAAGGTCAACGGCTTCTCCGCTGCGGCCATAAAGGCGTTGTGGGACACCGTGCTTCCCTTCGCCGACTACGCGTTCAACAAGTCGCACGCGGCTGGGTATGGGCTGGTGTCGTACTGGACGGCGTACCTCAAGGCGAACTTCCCGGCCGAGTACATGGCCGGCCTGCTCACCTCGGTGGGTGACGACAAGGACAAGGCCGCCGTCTATCTGTCCGACTGTCGCCGACTCGGCATCACGGTGCTGCCGCCCGACGTCAACGAGTCGGGGTTGAACTTCGCCTCCGTCGGCGCGGACATCCGGTTCGGGCTCGGCGCGGTGCGCAATGTCGGCGCCAACGTCGTTGCGTCCCTTATCAACACGCGCACCGCCAAGGGCAAGTACGCCGACTTCTCGGACTACCTCAACAAGATCGACATCACCGCGTGCAACAAGAAGGTGACGGAGTCCTTGATCAAGGCGGGCGGGTTCGACTCGCTCGGGCATTCCCGCAAGGGCCTGTTCCTCATCCACACCGATGCGGTCGACTCGGTGCTCGGCACCAAGAAGGCCGAGGCGATGGGTCAGTTCGACCTCTTCGGCGGCGCCGACATCGCCACCGACTCGGTCTTCACCATCAAGGTGCCCGACGACGAGTGGGACGACAAGCACAAGCTGGCGATCGAGCGAGAGATGTTGGGGCTGTACGTGTCCGGGCACCCGCTCAATGGCGTAGCCCACCTGCTCGCCGCGCAGGTCGACACTCACATCCCGGCGATCCTCGACGGTGACGTGCCCAACGAGTCACAGGTACGCGTCGGCGGCATCTTGGCCGGGGTCGAGCGGCGCGTCAACAAGAACGGGATGCCGTGGGCCTCGGCGCAGTTGGAGGACCTCACCGGCGGCATCAAGGTCAACATCTTCGCCGCACGTGTACTCGCAGTTCGGCGGTGAGATCGCGGACGACGCAATCGTGTTGGTGGGCGGGAAGGTTCGCATCGAGGAGGACCGGGTGTCCTTGATGGTCAACGACATCGTGGTACCGGACTTCTCCAACGCGCAGGTGGACCGGCCGCTCGCGGTGAGCCTGCCGACCAGACAGTGCACGGCCGAGAAGGTGAGCGCGCTAAAGCAGATCCTTGCCAGTCATCCCGGTATGGCGCAGGTTCAGTTGCGGCTGATCAGCGGCGAGCGGATCACCACGCTGGAACTCGACCAGTCGCTGCGAGTCACGCCCTCGTCGGCGTTGATGGGCGACCTGAAGGCACTCCTGGGTCCAGGCTGCCTCGGTACCTAGAACACGTACCGCAGGATGCGCGCCTTGCGGGCGCCCGCCTTCGTCAGCCCGGTCAAGCGCGTTGCGATCCGCAGCGCCCCCGGGAACAGCGCTACCTCCGGTTGATGTGTCAGGCTGGTCTCCTCGACCAACTTCATCCGCGGGTTCCACGTCTGCGGGTGGTGAGCGTCCTTGAAGCCGGGGTAACCCCATTGGCTTCCAACGTCTTTGAACATCCGCTGGGGGAGTACCTTGAGCGCCAGCCGGCTGGCCCAGCCGATCCGGCCGTAGTCGTTGAACGCCACCTGACCCGCTGCGAAGTGCTCGGGGATGCGCCGGAAGATCCCCGCGATCACGGGTTCGGTCAGGAAGGCGAACAGGCCGTCGGCGACCACCATGGTCGGCCGGTCGCCTGGGAGTGCATCCGGCCAAGCCGGCTCGGCCAGTGACGCCGACACCAGGTGCGAACGAGCAGCCGAGGGCAGCACGCGGTCGCGCAGTGCGGTGATCGCGGGCAGGTCGATGCTGAACCAGTCCACCGATGCGGGCGGCCCTACCCGGTAGAAGCCGGTGTCGAGGCCGGCCCCGAGGTCCACCACCACGGCGTCGGGATGGATCGCGATGAAGCGGCGGACCCGATCGTCGAGCATCTTTGCGCGCAACGCCGTCTGGCACACCACGCTGGTCTGCACGCCGAGCGCCGCGAAGTCGTAGTCGAGTGCGCGAACCACCTCGTCGGCGAGCGTGTCACCAAGGATCGGACGCTCCCACCGACTGTCGAGAGCCCTCGCATACGTCGTCAACAAGGCCGTCTGTTCGACCGGAGTCAGGTCTGTCACCTCAACCATGTCGGCAGGTTACCCACGAACCCAGGACGTTCACCGCGCGGGCGATGACGAGTGCCAAGGTGGTGAACGAGACGATCCCTTGTGCGGTCATCATCGCCTTGGCCCAGCGCGCCATCGGCATCGTGTCGGTGGGGGAGAACGCACCACGTTGGTGACGTAAACGGCACCGCCGCGACAGGCGAAGCGAATTCCTCGACCGAAGTCGGGTGATCAGGGGTCTCGTCCACAGTGTCAGTGTGTCCGGCCACCATGGAGTAATGACCGACGACACGACACATGACTTCTCGGAGGCGTCTCGCCACCTGAGCATCTGGATCGACGCCGCGCCCGACGCGGTCTACCGGTTCGCAGCGGATCCCGCGACCTGGCCGCGCTGGGCGGCCGGGCTCGCCGAGGGCGAACTGCGCCAGACTCCCGACGGTTGGGTGGCCGATTCGCCGATGGGCCGGGTGACGGTCGAGTTCTCGGCGCGCAACGCGTTCGGAGTGCTCGATCACGTGGTGACGATGCCCACCGGCGAGAAGGTCTACAACCCGATGCGGATCCTGCCCGCTGGCGTCGACGAGCCCCGCTGCGAGGTGGTGTTCACCGTCAGGCCACGCCCCGGCATGACCGACGCGGAATTCGAGGCCGACGCCGCAGCGGTGGCGGCTGATCTGGAGACGTTGCGGGGCTTGGTGGAGGGCTAGTCGTCCGAGGTGTGGAACAGACCCAGCCCGAGCCAGACCACGGTGGCCGAAGCCGCTGCCGCCACGACGGCGGGCGTGGGGTTCATCGTGACGATGCCCACGACAACCAGGACCAGCAGCCCTACGGCGAGCGCAATCAGCTTGTAGAGCGGCCACGGAACACCCGCGATCGGCACCTCGGTGCCGGAAGTCAGGAGCTTCGCGCTTGGAGCCGTCATGACTGTGACGATAGCTCGTAACCTAGATTTCGGTCAACCGAAACACCGGATGAGGGATGACTTTCCTGGCGGCCGCTCGAGGCGTCCTAAGCTGGTCGTATGCCACTCACCGGAGAATACGAACCAAGCACGTCGGACTGGGCCCGTGAGAACGCCGAGAAGTACATGGAGTCCGGCGGAACCGAGGGCACGGAGCTCAAGGGAAGACCCGTCATCCTGCTGACCACCGTCGGCGCCAAGTCGGGAAAGATCCGCAAGACCCCGCTCATGCGGGTCGAACACGGCGGCGAGTACGCGGTGGTCGCATCGCTCGGCGGAGCTCCCAAGCACCCGGTCTGGTACTTCAACATCAAGAACAACCCGCGCGTCGAACTGCAGGACGGCACCGTCACCAAGGACTACGACTCCCGCGAGGTGTTCGGCGACGAGAAGGCCGTCTGGTGGGAGCGCGCCGTCGAGACGTGGCCCGACTACGCCGAGTACCAAACGAAGACGGACCGCCAGATCCCGGTGTTCGTGCTCACCCCGGTGAGCTAAACCCGTTTTCGCAGCCGAGGGGCTTAGTGGCACCATTGACCGGTGTCCGCTGAGCTGAGCCAGACTCGCCGTATCGGTCCCGCCGCGCCGCTTCGCGCTGCGGACATCGACGAGGCCGCTCAGCGAATTTCCGGCGGTCGTCGCGACCAGCCCACTGCAGCTGAGCGATCGGCTGTCCGCGATCACCGGTGCGCAGGTGTACCTCAAGCGCGAGGACCTGCAGGCGGTGCGCTCGTACAAGCTGCGCGGCGCCTTCAACCTGCTGATGCAGCTGACACCCGCGGAGACCGCGGCCGGGCGTGGTCTGCTCGTCGGCGGGCAATCACGCCCAGGGCTTCGCGCTGGCGTGCCGCTCGATGGGCATCCACGGCCGGGTCTACGTGCCCGCCAAGACGCCGAAGCAGAAGCGCGACCGCATTCGGTATCACGGCGGCGACTTCATCGAACTGATCGTCGGCGGCAAGACCTACGACGTGGCGGCGGCCGCCGCGCTCGACGACGTGGCCCGCACCGGCGCGACCCTGGTGCCGCCCTACGACGACCTGCGCACGATGGCCGGACAGGGCACGATCGCCGTCGAGCTGCTCGACCAACTCGACGGTGAGCCCGACCTGGTGATCGTCCCGGTCGGCGGCGGCGGCTGCATCAGCGGCATCACGACCTACCTCGCGGAGCGCACCACCAACACCGCGGTGCTCGGCGTCGAGCCCGCGGGTGCTGCGGCGATGGTCGCGGCGCTGGCCAACGGTGCGCCGGTGACGCTGGAGCACGTCGACCAGTTCGTCGACGGCGCCGCGGTGGCGCGCGCCGGCGCGCTGCCGTACGCCGTGCTGGCGGCCGCCGGTGACATGGTGTCGATCACCACGGTCGACGAGGGCGCCGTCTGCACGGCGATGCTCGACCTGTACCAGAACGAGGGCATCATCGCCGAGCCCGCGGGTGCGCTGTCGGTCGCGGCACTGCTCGAGGCCGACGTGACCCCGGGATCGACGGTGGTGTGTCTGATCTCGGGCGGCAACAACGACGTCTCGCGCTACAACGAGGTGCTCGAGCGATCGCTGGTGCACCTCGGCCTCAAGCACTACTTCCTGGTCGACTTCCCGCAGGAGCCCGGCGCGCTGCGGCGGTTCCTCGACGAGGTACTCGGTCCCAACGACGACATCACGCTGTTCGAGTACGTCAAGCGCAACAACCGTGAGACCGGCGAGGCGCTGGTCGGCGTCGAGCTGGGCTCAGCCGCCGACTTCGACGGTCTGATGGCCCGCATGCGCGGCTCCGAGATGCACGTCGAGGCGCTGGAGCCGGGCTCGCCCGCGTATCGCTATCTGACGTGAGTCGTGCGCTGCGTCGGTGAAATTTGAACCAGTGCTTCGTCATTGGCGCGGAAGATCGGTTCGATCGGTAGGTCGAGTCGCTGCGCGGCCGCCGAGAGGACGGCAGCCCAGCGCAGGTCGCCGTCGGAGGGCCCACCGCGGCCGGGTCGGGTGAGCAACAACGCCACCGTGGCGCCGGCACCGAGTCCGGCCAGCAACTCGCTGAGCGCTGACATCAGATCGTCCACCACGGTGGGCGAGGGGTACGGTCCGATCTCGACGTCGGTCAGCACCTTGATGAATCGGCGGTCGGATCCGATGAATGCGAATCGCAACAGTCGTTCCCCGAAACCCAACTCGCCCATGAGCGCACGCCACCGCTGTCTCAGATCGGCGGTGGAGTTGATGGGGTCGGTGGCGGTCTCGGCGGGCGGTATCGGGATCAGGCTCATGAGGCCATCGTCGATGCGCTCAGACGACCGGGCCAGCGCCCATCCACAGGCGGCACACTCGTGGATGGACGCTTGACATCCGAGCCCGGAAACTGTCACCGATACGGCAGCGCTGAAACGGGTTCAGGCATGCTAGCGCGACGTGACTCAGCGCAGAATGGCGAACGAGTGCCCGGGTAAATCGGTCGCGTCGCCGACCGTCGGTTCGGCGGAGGCGAGCACCACCTCTCCGGAAATCGGGACCGTAACCGGCTCCGCGCCAAGATTGCACGCGATGGCGAATGCGCCGCGGTGCAACACGATCCAGCGGGCCTCCTCGTCGTACTCGACCTTGAGATGGTCCAGCCACGGGTCGGCGAAGTCAGGTTCGTCGTGGCGCAGCGCGATCAGTCCGCGGTACAGCTGCCGGAGGCGTGCGTGCTCGCCGGTGTCGACCTCGTCCCAGTTCAGCTTGGACCGTCGAAACGTCTCGGGATCCTGCGGGTCGGGCACCTCGTCGGCATCCCACCCGTGCTCGGCGAACTCGGCCTTGCGTCCCTCGGCGGTGGCGCGGGCCAACTCGGGCTCGGGATGGGAGGTGAAGAACTGGAACGGGCTGGAGGAGCCCCACTCCTCGCCCATGAACAGCATTGCGGTGTAGGGCGATCCGAGCGCCAAGGCGGCCTTGACGGCGAGTTGCCCGACGTCCAGGTTCTGGGACGGGCGGTCGCCGACGGCGCGGTTGCCGACCTGATCGTGAGTGAGCGTGTACGCCAGCAGCCGGGTCGCCGGGATGGTCGCGGTGTCCAAGGGGCGGCCGTGCCGGCGATGCCGGAACGACGAGTACGTGCCCGCGTGAAAGTAGCCGTGCCGCAACGTGGTCGCCAGCGTCGCGAGTGAGCCGAAGTCGGCGTAGTAACCCTGACGCTCGCCGGAGACCGCGGTGTGGATGGCGTGATGGATGTCGTCGTCCCACTGCGCCGTCATGCCCAGCCCGCCGTGGTCGCGCGGGGTGATGAGCCGGGGATCGTTGCGGTCGCTCTCGGCGATCAGCGACAGCGGACGACCCAATTGCGCTGCCAGCGAATCGGTTTCGGCTGACAATTCCTCGAGGATGTTCACTGCGGTGGTATCGACCAGGGCGTGCACCGCATCCAGGCGCAGTCCGTCGGCGTGGAAGTCGCGCATCCAACGCAGCGCGCAGTCGAGGATGTAGGTGCGGACCTCGTCGGCGTCGGCGTCGGCGATGTTGATCGACTCGCCCCACGGATTGCTCCCCGACGACATATAGGGGCCGAACCGCGGGAGGTAGTTGCCCGATGGGCCGAGATGGTTGAACACCGCGTCGATCAGGACGCCGAGGCCACGCCGGTGGCAAGCGTCGACCAACCGGACCAGCCCGTCAGGCCCGCCGTACGGTTCGTGCACCGCGTACCACAACACGCCGTCGTAACCCCAGCCGTACGTACCGCTGAAGGCGTTGACGGGCATGAGCTCCACGAAGTCGACGCCGAGGTCGACCAGGTAGTCCAGCTTCTCGATGGCGGAGTCGAACGTGCCTGGCGGGGTGAACGCTCCGACGTGGAGCTCATAGATCACCGCCCCTTCGATGGAGCGGCCGGCCCAAGCGTCGTCGGTCCACACCGCCGATGCGGGGTCCCACAGTTGCGAGCGTTCGTGGACGCCGTCGGGCTGGCGGGGCGAGCGCGGGTCGGGCAGCACCTTCTCGTCGTCGTCGAGGACGAAGCCGTACCGGGCATCGGGCCGCGCGTCCACACGCGCCCGCCACCAGCCGTCGTCGGACCGCGTCATGCGGTGCAGCGTGCCGTCGACGTCGAGCCGCACCCGCTCCGGCCGCGGTGCCCACACTGCGAATTCGTGGTCAGCCACGTGCGCGCTCCAGCAGTGCGACCGGCAGCCGGCCGAACAGCTCGGCCACGGCGACCCGCCCGGAGTGCGACCGGCCGGTCAGCCGGTCGGTCCACTGGCCATCGGGAAGCTCGAGTGACGTGTCCCCCCAGCCGGTTTCGGAGAGCCGGACGGTCCATCGGCTGACCGCCACCAGCACGTCGTCCCCACGTAGGAACGCGACGACGTGTTCGCGCGCCTGCCCGCCGGCGAGCACGGGCCGGTATCCGCCGGAGCGGAAGGTGTCCGGACGCTCGCGGCGCAGCCGAAGTGCTGCCGACGTGACGCGCAGCTTCGGGTGTTCGAGCGACCGCAGAGCCTCGCGCCGTGCGTCGTAGTCGACGGGCCTGCGGTTGTCGGGGTCGACGAGGCTGTCGTCCCAGAGCTCGGTGCCCTGGTAGACGTCCGGAATCCCAGGCGCAGTGAGCTGAATCAGCTTCTGGCCCAGCGCATCGCTGCGGCCGTACTCGTCGAGGCGGGCCACCAGCGACGACAGCTCGGCGGCCGCCGGGCCGTCGATGACGGCGTCCAGCCACGTGTGCACGGCCGACTCGAACTCGGCGTCGGGGTCGTTCCAGCTGGTGTGCGTCGCGGCCTCGCGGATCGCCTTCTCGGCGTATGCGTGCAACCGCTCGCGGAGCTCCGAGGAAACGACTCCATCGGTCGGCCACACCCCGAAGACGTTCTGCCACAGGAAGAGTGCGGTCGCTGCGTCGGGCGGGGGCGCTTGCACGGTCCACGTCCCGACCAGTTCGGCCCACAACGATGGCACCTGGGAGAGCACGCCGATGCGGGCGCGGACGTCCTCGCCGCGCTTGGTGTCGTGGGTGGACAGCGTGGTCATCGCCGACGGCCACAGCCGCGCCCTGACCGCGGCCCGATCGTGGAACTCGGCTGCGCCGACCCCGAACCACTCGGGCTCACCGCCGACTTCGTTGAGCGACACCAGCCGCGCATCGCGGTAGAAGAGGCAGTCCTCCATCGACTTCGCGGTGGCGGCGCCGCACAGCTGCTGCAGCCGGGTCGCCGCTTCGACGTCGGTGCCGACGGCGGCGGCGACGATCGCCAGCGGCTCGCCGAATCGCGGTTCGGCGGCGATGGTTTCAGCCAGTGCGACGGGCAACACCGTGGCCAGCGACACGTAGTCCGAGCGGTACACGCCGACGTGGCTGAGCAGCGCGGCCACCGCCGCGGGAAGATCCGGGTGCTCGGTGCCCGTCGCGACCACGATGCGTCGGCACAGCCTGCCGAGTTCGCTGCCGAGCGTTTCGGTCACGGCCTCCACCTTCAGTGCTCGGGCGACGAGCGGCGTGCCGGCGTAGTCGCCGCCGGGGGAGTCGACGAGATCGGTCAGCGCCTGCTTGCCGGTCGGATCGATGAACACCCCACCGACCTCGCGCAGCGCGTCGTAGCCGGTGGTGCCCGCGACGCACAACGTCGGGTCCAGCGATTCGTCGACGGCCAGGATCTTCTCGATGACGATCCATGCGTCGGGCCCGGTGAGGTCGCGCAGCCACGCGAGATATCCAGCCGGATCGGACAATCCGTCGGGGTGGTCGATGCGCAACCCGTCGACGACACCCTCGTCGAACCAGCGCTTGACCTCGACGTGGGTGGCGTCGAACACCGAGCGGTCTTCCTGACGCAACCCGGCCAGGGACGTGATCGAGAAGAACCGTCGGTATCCGCAGACGTTGTTGCGCCAACCGATCAGCCGGTAGTGCTGGCGGTCGTGCACCTCGGGACCGCTGCCCGGGCCGGTGCCCGGCGCGATGGGCCACGTCCGCCCGTCCAGACGCAGCACGTCGCCGTCGACGGTGAGGCGCTCGACGTCGTCGTCGGAACCGAGTACCGGCAGGACGATTCGGCCGTCGGGATCCAGCGTCCAGTCGATGTCGAAGTAGGTTGCGTACGGCGACTCCTGGCCGCGGGCGAGCACGTCCCACCACCACCGATTCTGCGTCGGGTCGTCGACGCCGACGTGGTTCGGCACGATGTCCACGATCAGGCCCAACCCACGCGCCCGCGCCGCCGCCGACAGCCGGGCCAGGCCCTCGGCCCCACCGAGGGAGGGGGACACCTGCGTCGGGTCGGTGACGTCGTAGCCGTGTGTGGAACCTTCGGCGGCCGTCAGGATCGGCGAGAGGTACAGGTGGCTGACGCCCAGCTCGTCGAGATAGTCGAGCAGCTTCTCCGCATCGGCGAACGTGAAGGCGTCGCCCCGCATCTGTAGCCGGTAGGTCGCGAGTACCCGAGACACCATGCGTCAGGCTGTCTTGCGTAGCACGACGACCGACCTACCCTCGACTGACAACTGCTCGCCGACCTTGAGCACCACGTCGGTGTCACCCGTCGGATGCGCCGTGTCGAGCGTGCCCGTCCACTCGGTGCCGAAACTGGCGTCGGGCGTGACGAATTCGACTGGGTCGGCATCCGCGTTGAAGCACAGCAGGAAGGTGTCGTCGACCACTCGTTCGCCACGCGAATTGGGCGCGGGGATCGCATCGCCGTTGAGGAACACGGCGACGCACTGGAATCCGGAATTCCAATCCGCGGGTGTCATCGCAATCCCTGACGGGGTCAACCACGCGATGTCGCGGACCTCTTCGTCACCGCTGCGAATCAGCTTGCCGTCGAAGAACCGTCGGCGCCGGAAGACGGGATGGTCCTTGCGCAGGGCGGTGACCCGTCGTGTGAACTCCATCAGGTCCGCGTTCTTCTCGCACAGCGACCAGTCCATCCACGCCAGCTCGGAGTCCTGGCAGTAGACGTTGTTGTTGCCCTGTTGCGTGCGTCCGATCTCGTCGCCGTGGCTGATCATCGGGGTGCCCTGGCTGACCATCAGCGTCGCCAGGACGTTGCGCATCTGCTTGGCGCGCAGCGCGAGAATCTCGGGATCGTCGGTGGGGCCTTCGACACCGCAGTTCCACGACCGGTTGTGACTCTCGCCGTCGCGGTTGTCCTCGCCGTTGGCCTCGTTGTGCTTCTCGTTGTAGGACACCAGGTCGGCCAGCGTGAATCCGTCGTGGGCGGTGACGAAGTTGATGCTCGCGCTGGGTCGGCGGCCCGTCGCCTCGTAGAGGTCCGAAGAGCCGGTGAGCCGGGAGGCGAATTCGTTGAGTGTCGCGGGTTCGCCCCGCCAGTAGTCACGCACAGTGTCGCGGTACTTCCCGTTCCACTCGGTCCACAAACCTGGGAAGTTCCCGACCTGATAGCCGCCCTCACCGACGTCCCACGGCTCGGCGATCAGTTTGACCTGGCTGATCACCGGATCCTGTTGCACCAGATCGAAGAACGCACTCAGCCGGTCCACTTCGTAGAACTCGCGGGCGAGGGTCGAGGCGAGGTCGAACCGGAACCCGTCGACGTGCATGTCGAGCACCCAGTACCGCAACGAGTCCATGATGAGTTGCAGCGTGTGCGGGTGCCGCGCGTTGAGGCTGTTGCCAGTTCCGGTGAAGTCCTTGTACAGCTTCAGGTCTCCATCGAGCAGCCGGTAGTACCCGGCGTTGTCGATGCCGCGGAGGTTGATCGTGGGTCCGAGGTGGTTGCCTTCGGCCGTGTGGTTGTAGACGACGTCGAGGATGACTTCGATGCCTGCGTCGTGGAACGCGCGCACCATGGTCTTGAACTCCGCGACCGCGCCGCCCGCGCTCTGGTTCGCAGCGTACGGGAAGTGCGGCGCGAAGAAGCCAAAGGTGTTGTAGCCCCAGTAGTTCCGCAGTCCGAGGTCGAGCAGTCGGTGGTCGTGCAGGAACTGGTGTACCGGCATCAACTCGATCGCCGTCACGTTCAGGGACTTGAGGTGTTCGATGATCACCGGATGGGACAGGCCCGCATAGGTGCCGCGCTGATCCTCGGGGATGCCGGGGTGCGTCTGCGTCATGCCCTTGACGTGGGCCTCGTAGATGACCGTCTCGTGGTACGGCGTGTTCGGCGCGCGGTCCGAGGCCCAGTTGAAGAACGGGTTGATGACGACGCTCGTCATGGTGTGACCCAGCGAGTCGAGCATCGGTGGCGTGCCGCCCAGAGCGAGGTCGTCGGCCTTCAGGTCGTAGGAGAACAGGGCCTGGCTGAAGTCGAAGTCGCCGTGGAAGGACTTGCCGTACGGATCCAGGAGCAACTTGCTGGCGTCGCATCGGTGGCCTGCCGCGGGATCCCAGGGGCCGTGCACCCGGAACCCGTAGCGCTGTCCGGGCGTCACGGTGGGCAGGTAGGCGTGCCATACGTAGCCGTCGACTTCGTCGAGGTCGACGCGTTCCTCGGTGCCGTCCTTGGCGATCAGGCAGAGCTCGACGCGTTCTGCGACCTCCGAGAACACCGAGAAGTTGGTGCCCGCGCCGTCGTACGTGGCGCCCAGTGGGTACGCCGAACCCGGCCAGATGGCGGAGACCAACGCGTCACCACCAGCCGGTGGCGGCGGCGAGCTGACGTCCCAATTCGGTGGTCATGGTGCGCATGTAGGTGGTGGTGAAGTGATGAGAATCGTGATAGATCAACACATTTCCCTCCACGGCACGACAGTAGTCCTCACGGCACACCGCATCACTCATGTCGAGCGGCTTCAGCATGGGGAACCGCGCGACGAAATCCAGTGTGGGGTTGTGGTCGGACAGTACCTCGGAGCGTTCGATGCCGCACGAGATGGCATCGCCGCCGCTGGCCAGGCAGTCCGCGGGGAAGAACGGCTCACCGTCGCGGACCAACCACGGAGTGTCCCGCATGGCCAGCACGGGGATCCCGGCGTCCTCGAACTCCTGCCAGATGCCGACGTAGAAGCCGGGCATCACGTCGCCGGGCTTGATGTTCCACGGTCTGGTGGAGGTGGTGAACACGTAGGCGGGGTGGTCGGCGAGCAGTTGTCGGCATGACCCGCTGATTCCATTCGCGGCATTTCGGATACGGCCTGTTGTCGCCCATCACCATGGGTTTCTGCTCGGTGGTCAGCGGGCAGCCCATCTTGAGGTACGTGACCACTTTGAAGTGGTGAATGCGGCCGAGGGTGTCCAGCGCGGTGACCCAGTGCTCGGCGTGCGAGCCGCCGGCCAGGGCGATGGTGCGGGCGGCGTACTCGTCGCCGTAGGTGCACTTGATGATGTCGGTCTGGTCGAAGTCGCTGATGCACCCGTCCGTCGTGGACACCGGGATGTCGCTCTTGGCCTCCAGCACGGTCGGTCGCATCGGCAACTTGGGTACCCGCGCCTTGTTCACGAGCGCCCGGGCGCCCGGATAGTCCTGCGACGAAAGACCCAACAGGTCCTTGCCGTTGGCGCGCTGCACGGTCATGTGCTCGCGCCACGTGAACGACGTCGCCGTCAACGCCACGCCCAGCAGCGTCACGATCGAGCCGAGCACGATGGTGGGGCGCCGCAGCCTTGCCCGCAGCGGGATCACGACCACGGCGGGACGGGTGGTCGGCGCGCGATAGCGCAGCGGGTCCTCGACGTACTTGGTGGTCAGCCAGGCCAGGATCCCGGACACCAGCAGCACGGCGGCGCCGGTGAGGAAGTCGGCTCTGGTCTCGCCCGTGTAGGCGAGCCAGAAGATCAGCAGGGGCCAGTGCCACAGGTACAACGAGTAGGCCATGGAGCCCAGCGCGACGAACGGCTTGGTGGCCAGCAACCGGTTCGGGGCGGGCATGCGTTCCGAGGCGGGGCCTTCCAGGTGGGGATCGGCCCCGCGGTTGGCGGCGCTGAGGATGAACAGCATGGTCGCTCCGACGGGCACAAGTGCCCACGGGCCGGGGAACTCCTTGACGCCGTCGATGAGCGCGCCACACGACAGGATCGCGGCCAACGCCACCACCGCGATCGTCGTACGCAGCCACATCGGCCACCGTACGTAGGGCACCAGCGCGCCGACCAGTGCGCCGAGCAGGAGCTCCCAGCCACGGGCGAAGCTGTTGTAGTAGGCCGTCGACTGGTCCGCGTTGTGCGCGAATATCGCATAGGTGAACGACGCCACGGTGAGCACGCTCAGCAGCACGATGAGCGACGTGCGCACGTGGCTGCCCAGCCGGGCGCGGAACAGGTAGGCCCATCCGAAGATCAGCACCAGGAACGAGACGTAGAACTGCCCCTGCACAGACATCGACCAGATGTGCTGCAGCGGGCTGACCGCCTCGCCTGCCCGCAGATAGTTCGACGCGGTGTTGGCCAACTCCCAGTTCTGGTAGTACCCGAGGCTCGCCAGGCTCTGATCGGCGAACGTCTCCCAACGGGTTTCGGGCTGAACCAGAATGGTGAGCACCGCCGACGCCGCGAGCACGACGACGAGGGCGGGGAGCAGCCGCCGGAACAACCGGGTCAGCTCAGGACCGGGCGCCAGCGATCCGCTCGGGTTGATCGCCGCACGCAACAGCCGACCACCGAAGAAGAAGCCCGAAAGGGCCAGGAACACGTCGACGCCACCGGACACCCGCCCGAACCAGATGTGGAAGATCGCGACCAGCGCGATGGCAATGCCACGGAGGCCGTCGAGGTCGTGTCGATAGAACCCCGATTTGCGCGTACCCATGGCAGGTCGGGGCGGGGCGAGGGTGTTCATGGTCGACGGTCAATCTACCTAACCGCGCCGGTTCAGGCTCATTTCTCGAGCACCCGCGCGAAGCGCCGACCTCGTGGTTGGCGTGAGCGCCTACGCTCTCCTGCTGTGCCTGCGTTGACACCCGAGGAGATCAGTGCGATCGACGCCGCACACGTATGGCATCCCTACAGCACCATCGGTGCCGAGGCGATGCCGCCGGTCGTGGCGGTCGCGGCCAAGGGCGCGTGGTTGACGGTGGTCGATCAGGGCCGTCCGATCGAGGTCATCGACGCGATGAGTTCGTGGTGGACGGCGATCCACGGGCACGGGCACCCCGTGCTGGATGAAGCGGTGGCCAGGCAGCTGAGCTCGATGAACCACGTCATGTTCGGTGGCCTGACGCACGAACCGGCGGCGCGGCTGGCGCAACTGCTCGTGGACCTGGTGCCGGACGGGCTCGACACCGTCTTCTTCAGCGACTCCGGCTCCGTGTCGGTCGAGGTGGCCGCGAAGATGGCGCTGCAGTATCAGCGCAGCCTCGGCAAGCCCGCGAAGCACCGGCTCATGACGTGGCGCGGCGGCTATCACGGCGACACGTTCACGCCGATGAGCGTGTGTGACCCGGACGGTGGGATGCACTCGATCTGGACCGACGTCCTGGTTCCCCAGGTGTTCGCGCCCCAGGTGCCCCGCGAGTACGACGCCGGCTACAGCGCAGAGTTCGAGCGCCGGCTCGCCGAGCACGCTCACGAGCTCGCCGCCGTGATCGTTGAGCCGGTCGTGCAGGGCGCAGGCGGGATGCGCTTCCACGACCCCCGTTATCTGAACGACCTACGGGCTGCGTGCACCCGCCACGACGTCCTGTTGATCTTCGACGAGATCGCGACGGGCTTCGGCCGCACCGGGGCGCTGTTCGCCGCCGAGCACGCCGGCGTCAGTCCAGACATCATGTGCGTCGGCAAGGCGATGACGGGTGGCTACCTCACCCTGGCCGCCACGTTGTGTTCCGCCGAGGTCGCGCACGCCATCAGCTCGGGGGAGCCGGGCGCGCTAATGCATGGGCCTACCTTCATGGCCAACGCGTTGGCCTGCGCCGTGTCCGTGGCCTCGATCGAACTGTTGATGGAGTCCGATTGGCGCGGAAGGGTTTCGGCAATCGAGCAGGGGCTGCGCGACGGGCTGGAGCCGGCTCGGGCGTTACCCGGCGTCGTCGACGTCCGCGTGCTCGGCGCCATCGGCGTGGTCGAGCTGGACCGGCCCGTCGACATGCGCGTCGCGACGGCCACCGCTCTGGAACACCGGGTGTGGCTGCGGCCGTTCCGCAATCTCGTCTACGCGATGCCCCCGTACATCTGCACCGACGGGGAGCTCGACCAACTCACCTCGGCGATGGTCGCCGTCGCGCGTGCGTTAACCTGAACGGTGTTCAATGTCGGGGCTACCGACGTGGTCAGGTCGGTTGGATGAGGGGTGCACCGGGTGTCGACGCGCGCAGGTTTGTCCCCGTTGTCCTGGCTCGGCGAAGTCGAGCAGCAGCGGCGGACCGCCGGGCTGAGGCGCTCGCTTCGGATCCGCCAGCCCGTCGGCGCCGAACTCGATCTGGCGTCCAACGACTACCTCGGCCTGTCCCAGCACCCAGACGTCATCGAAGGCGGCGTCGAGGCGCTGCGCACCTGGGGCGCCGGGTCGACGGGTTCACGGCTGGTCACCGGTAACACCGAACTTCACGAGGGCTTCGAGCAGGCGCTCGCAGAGTTCGTCGGCGCCGAGTCGGCCCTGGCGTTCTCCTCGGGCTACACCGCCAACATGGGCGCCGTGGTCGCGCTGTCCGGACCCGGATCGGTATTGGTGTCGGACGCGCTCACCCACGCCTCTTTGGTTGACGCCTGCCGGCTGTCCCGCGCTCGCGTAGTGGTCACGCCCCATCGCGACGTGGACGCCGTCGAGGCGGCCTTGCGGGGCCGCTCCGAGGAACGGGCCGTGGTCGTCACCGACTCGGTGTTCAGCACGGACGGGGTGATGGCGCCGTTGCGCGCCCTGCACGAGGTCACGCGTCGGCACGGTGCGCTCCTGATCGTCGACGAGGCGCACGGGCTGGGCGTGCGCGGCGAAGGTGGCCGAGGCCTGCTCCACGAGGTGGGGCTGGCCGGTGCCCCCGACGTGGTGATGACGACGACACTGTCCAAGGCCTTGGGCAGCCAGGGTGGGGTGGTGCTCGGCCCGCGTGCCGTGCGCGACCACCTGATCGATGCGGCGCGACCGTTCATCTTCGACACCGGGCTCGCCCCCGCCGCCGTTGGCGCGGCCTGGGCCGCCCTACGGGTGCTCATCGCCGAGCCAGTCCGGGCCGCCGCCGTGCTGCGGCACGCCGCGACGCTGGCCGCGGTCTGCGACATCGCCGAACCCCCGACGTCCGCGGTGGTGTCCGTCATCCTGGGCGCGCCGGAGGTGGCGTTCGCCGCGGCGACGGCATGCCTCGACCGCGGCGTGCGCGTCGGCTGCTTCCGGCCACCCACGGTGCCCGCGGGCACGTCCCGATTGCGACTCACCGCTCGTGCGTCGCTCAGCCTCCGAAGAACTCGACCTCGCGCGCCGCGTGCTGACGGAAGTGCTGTCGACGGCTCGGCCGTGAGCCCGCGATGAGCGTCGTCGTCATCACCGGCACGGACACCGGCGTCGGCAAGACCATCGCCACCGCGGCCCTGGCGGGTAGCGCCCGGCTCGCAGGTACGGACGTCGCGGTGTGCAAACCGGTGCAGACCGGAACCGATACCGGGGACGACGACCTGGCCGAGTTGGGCCGGCTGTCCGGAGTGACCGCGCTGACACCGGGGTGGCGATACCCCGAGCCGCTGGCCCCGGTCGCGGCCGCACGGCGCGCGGGCCTGCCGCTGCCGACACGTGGCGAACTGGTCGAGCTCGTTCGGCGCACCGAACGCCCGGGGCGGCTCGTCCTTGTCGAAGGCGCGGGCGGGCTGCTCGTCGAACTCGGCGCCGACGGAGTGACGCTGCGCGACCTCGCCGCCGAGCCTGGGGGCCAGCGTGCTGGTGGTCGTCGCGGCCGGGCTTGGCACGCTGAACCACACCGCACTCACGCTGGAAGCCCTTGCCGCTCAAGGCATCCCGTGTGCAGGACTGGTAATCGGCGCGTGGCCGCGCGAACCGGGTGTGGCCGAGGCGGGCAATCGCGACGCGCTGGGCCGGTTGGCCACGGTGCGGGCGGTACTGCCCGCGGGAGCGGGGGCGATGAGCGCGGCCGAGTTCGAGTCGATGAGCGCATCCGCGTTCGACGCGCAGTGGGTCACCAACCTGGCCGGCTGATGGTCCACTCCGTTGAGCTGATCTTCGACCCGGACACCGAAGTCGCGGTCCGGCACATCTGGGATGGGTTACGCGCGGCCGGTATCCCGAGCCAGGCGCCGGCGAGCCGGCCGCACGCGACACTCACGGTCGCCGAGCGGATCGATCCCGAGGTGGATGAGCTGCTGAGCACGCTGGGGGCGCTGTTCCCGTTCCCGTGCCGGATCGGGGCGCCGTTGTTCTTCGGCCGTGCCAAGGCCGTGCTCGCACGGTTGGTGGTCCCGACGACGGCGCTGCTTGACGTGCACGCCGCGGTGCACCGGCTGTGCCTGCCGCACTTGGATCCCGAGCCGATGCCCAATGCGTTACCTGGCCAATGGACTGCGCACGTGACGATGGCCCGACACGTGGTGCCCGCCCAGATGGGCCGCGCCGTGCGGATCGCGGGTAAGCCGGCGGAGCTCAAGGGCAGTGTCGTGGGGTTGCGCCGCTGGGACGGCAACTCCAAGCGCGAGTACCCGATCGGCTGACGTCCGTGTGCAAGAAGCGGTCCGCCGAGCACGGGTCGATTAGGGGACAGTCACCGCAACGCTCTTCGGCACGCACATCCGCCAGCCGTCGATCACCAGCTCGCGTAGTTCGTCGAGATCGATCGCGTCGAGGCGAACGTGAATCCAGTTGTATCGCATGTCCGACTTGCGCGGCAGCATGAACTTGTCGGGCTCGGCAGCCACCATCGCCGCCCGCTCATCCTTGGGGAAGCCGACGCCCATCACGGTTTCGTCGCGCGAAAACGCAACGAAGACGATCCGCCCCACTCGGAACTTGATCTGGTCGCGAACCACCACCTCGTAGGACCTTGGCAAGGTCGAGGTGATGCGTCGCACGTCGTCGACGGTGATCACACGAGCGACGCTAGTCGGGCCGACCGACGCCGGCGGTGCTGTGGGCCGCGATGCCGTCGACGAGCAGCCCAAGCCCGAACGCGAACCGCGCGCTCGGATCGTCAGACAGCACCGATTGGCCGACCGGCAGCTCGGCGCCGGCGGCGTCCCACTGCAGTCGGGACTGCTCGTCGGCGGTAAAGCCGAGCACGTAGTAGAGCACCGTGCGGGCGGCGAGGTTGGCATGTGCGTGTTCGAGGCCCGCGTCCGTGGAGGCCGTGGCGAGCCGAGCGAGCACCTCTGCGACGGCAACTGACTTGCCTGCGGCGAAGCTGGCCGAGACGAGCTCGGCACCGTCGGTGGAAGACAGCAGTGCGTCGCGCAGCGCCGAACATATGACGTGGATGCGCTGCTCCCACGGCGCGAAGTCGTGGGGTGCGATGGCAGGCGCGAGGATCTGGTCGGCGACGGCGCCGAGGAGCTCCTGCTTGTTGGCGAAGTGCCAGTAGAGCGCGCCTGGACTGACGTTTAGCTCGCGGGCGAGCCGGCGCATGGTCAGATCGGCGAGCCCGTAATCGTCGAGGAGCTGGGTGGCCTTGGTCACCACGTCGCATCGGTGCAGTTGCACGCCTGTAGCCTAAACACCGTTCAAGTTGGAGTGGCATGGAGGTGTGTGTGACGCAGGCGACCGCGGACGCGAGGAGCGAAAGCATCCCCGTCGATGTGTTGGGTCTGGCGCGCGAGCAAGTGCTGGAGCGCGGCGAAGGCCTGACGCAGGAACAGGTGCTTCAGGTCTTGCAGCTGCCCGACGACCAACTCGAAGACCTGCTGGCCCTGGCGCACGACGTCCGGATGAAGTGGTGCGGCCCCGAGGTCGAGGTCGAGGGCATCATCAGCCTCAAGACGGGCGGCTGCCCCGAGGACTGCCACTTCTGTTCGCAGTCGGGACTCTTCGCGTCTCCGGTGCGCAGCGCGTGGCTCGACGTGCCGAGCCTGGTCGAGGCCGCCAAGCAGACCGCGAAGACCGGCGCCACCGAGTTCTGCATCGTCGCGGCGGTGCGCGGACCCGACGAGCGGCTGCTGGCACAGGTCGCCGCGGGCATCGAGGCCATCCGCAACGAGGTCGACATCCAGATCGCCTGCTCGCTGGGCATGCTCACGCAGGATCAGGTCGACCGACTGTCGGACATGGGTGTGCACCGCTACAACCACAACCTGGAGACCGCGCGCTCGTTCTTCCCCAACGTGGTAACCACGCATACCTGGGAAGAGCGCTGGGACACGTTGGAGATGGTGCGCGAGGCAGGCATGGAGGTGTGCTGCGGCGGCATTCTCGGAATGGGGGAGACGCTCGACCAGCGCGCCGAGTTCGCCGCCAACCTCGCCCAGCTGAATCCGCACGAGGTGCCGCTGAACTTCCTCAACCCGCGCCCGGGTACGCCGTTCGGCGACTTGGAGGTGCTGCCCGCCGCGGAGGCGCTCAAGGCCGTCGCTGCGTTCCGGTTGGCCTTGCCACGCACCATGCTGCGGTTCGCCGGCGGCCGGGAGATCACGCTCGGTGACCTGGGCGCCAAGCAGGGCATTCTCGGTGGTATCAACGCCGTCATCGTCGGCAACTACCTGACCACGCTGGGTCGCCCGGCGGAGTCCGACCTCGAGTTGCTCAACGATCTGCAGATGCCGATCAAGGCCCTCAACGCCAGCCTCTAGTGACGGATGCGAAGTACAACGTCTACACCGGCGAGCCGGCTGGCGGGGTGACCCCCACCGCGGCTCAGCTGGGGTTGGAGCCACCGCGGTTCTGTTCCGAGTGTGGGAGGCGGATGATCGTTCAGGTGCGTCCTGACGGTTGGTCGGCCAAGTGCTCGCGACATGGGATGTTGGACTCGAAGGATCTCGATGACAGGCGATGAGCGCTTGCGCGAAGAGCAGCCGGCATCCGACGAGCGGGCGGGCTCAGCTGAGCAGGCAACGGCGATGAGCGGTGTGCCGGCACACTACGCGCCAGAGCACGCGGTCATGCCCGATGGACCACTCGGCGCGCCCCGGGTACTCGTCAATGACGTTGCACCGAGCGGTGTTTCACGCCGGTCCGCCTTCCGGCGCGTCGTCGTGGGCTTGGCGCTGGCCGGAGTGCTGGTCGGCGTGCTGTGGGCGTGGTTGGCCCCGTCGGTTCAGGGCGTCGTCGCGTTGACCCGCGCCGGTGAGCGGATTCGCGGGTACGTGGGCGACGAAGCCGACCACCTGTTCGCCGCGGCGTTCGTGATGTTGGGTCTGCTCGGTGTGGTCGCCGTGGTGTCGGCGGCGCTGGTGTGGAAGTGGCGGTCGCACCGCGGTCCAACGATGGTGAGCGCGCTGACGCTCGGGGCGATGCTGGCCGCAGGGGCCGCGACGGGCGTTGGCGCGGCGTTGGCGCACTGGCGCTACGGGACGGTCGACGTCGCGGGCGCGCCGATCTCACCCCAACATAGAGTCCATTACGTCATCGAAGCGCCGGGAGTGTTCTTCGGCCACAGCCCGTTGCAGATCGCCGCTACGATCGTCGTTCCCGCAGGCCTCGCGGCGTTGCTCTATGCGATATGCGCGTTGTCGAGTAGTCGCGACGATCTCGGCGCGTGGCCGCCGGTGGAACAGTTTGCGTTGCCTGTTGCGCCAGGCGGGGCGACGACCGACGTTCCACCTATCACACCTTCATCACCTTCGCGCTGAGCGAAACGTCGGCTTTGCCGTTGCTTGCTCCGCCGGATCCGTCCTACGGGTTTCTGTCCGGGACCGTCGGGGTTGCTGCCGCTGCCACCCGTGCCGCGGGACCGGAGGCGCTCCCCGCCGTTGACTGAGCGGACCTGCGATGCAAACTTTCGCAGCCACTATTTCGCCGATTTAGTTCGCCGTCGACCAAACCCGCTGTGAATTGGTCGAGGGCGGGTTTGCTCCGTGTGGCGCGGCCAGTCAACGCCGCCGGTGTGATAGTCGTCACAGCCGTTGACAATGTTGCTGAAACGTGTGCGGTGCGCCCGCCCACGGTGCCGGCGACCCGTCAGATCATCGGGCGAGACGGAGCTGACCCGTCCTCGGAGTCACAGCGGAGAGCGCTCGACCGTCCGCCCAGTGATCACCTTGACGGCGATCTTGGCCAGCCGCGCCATGCCGACGTAGGTGATCGGGTTCAGCAGCGTCGGCCACTTGGTCCGAACCATGTGCTCGGACAGCGGCTTTCCGTTGAACCGGTCGCTGAGCCAACGCAGCGCCATCGGCGCGGACATCGGGTGCAGCAACAGGTGCTCGCTGAACAGGTCGCGGTGGTAGGTCACCGACGCCCCACCCGATTGGTAGGTGTCGGCCAGTTCGTCGATGTTCTCGACCGAGATCAGCTGGTCGTGCACCGCCTGCACGATCAGTACCGGCGGGGTGGGTACCGCTACGCCGAGCTTGATGTCGGCGAAGACGTGCTGCACCTCGGGCGTTCCGAGGATCTGTTCCAACGGCTGGTCGACCATGTCGCCCATGTCCTTCTTGACCATCCGCAGGATGGCCTCGACAGTCGTCATCTCGTGCAGGCGCTTCAGCAGGGCCTTACCGTCTTCGGTGGCGTGCTGCTGGATGACCTTGTCGAGCTCGGGATAGATGTCGGCGAGCGCGGCGACGACGAGCGCGGGCAGCCCCGACATGAAGGAGCCATTGAGCCGGCGGAAGGTGTGGCCGAGGTCGCCGACGGGCGATCCGAGCACCGCGCCGACGATGTTCAGTTCCGGTGCGTAGGAGCCGCTCATTTCGGCAGCCCAAGCGCTGGCGAGTCCGCCGCCGGAGTAGCCCCAGAGGCCGATCGGTGCGTCTGCCGAGAGACCTAGCCGGTTCGAGCCGAGCGCTGCCCGCAGACCGTCGAGCACGTGATAACCGGGTTCAAGAGGTGCGCCCCACAGGCCGAAGCGGCCCTCGTGGTCAGGCACCGACACCGCCCAGCCCTCAGCGAGCGCCGCGGCGACCAGCAGGAACTCGAACTGCGCGATCGCGCCCGTCGCGTGCGCGCGCCGCCGCAGGGCATACGACGGAAAGCATCGCGAGCTCACGGCGTCGATCGCGCATTGATAGGAGATCACCGGGGTTACGACCTGCGGGCTCCGCTCGGCGGGCACGATCACCGTGGTAGCCGCGGCATCCGGATGGCCATGCATGTCGGTGGTCCGGTACAGCAGCTGCGTGGCCTTGACGCGTTGCGGGACGAGTCCCAGGAACGCCAGCTCGACATCGCGGCTGCGCAGCACGGTGCCCGGCTCGGCGTGTCGGAAGCCTGAGGGCGGGTAGTAGAACGGGTCGTCGGCGGGCAGCTGCGGGCGGACGCCGCGCGCGAGTTCCTCGTGCGAGACGGTCCCGATCCATTCGGCGCCAGAGGCCGGAGCGACGCTGCCCAAATCCATCCCGTCATTGTCTCTTAGCGAACCCTTAAAGACCAACTCCCGGGCCCGCGTGTCATGTCGGGGGTCGCAGGGCGGCGAACTCGTCGGTCACGCGGTAGGTGTGTTCGGTGAAGCGGTAGAGCGCAGCGGGTCGGCCGCCGCTGCGGCCGGATCGGGCGGTGGTTCCGGTCGGGGTGATGACACCTCGGCGGGCGAGCACACGCTGCAGGTTGGTGGGGTCGACCTGGTGACCGAGCGCCGCGCTGTAGATGTCCCGTAGCGTCGACAACGCGAATTCCCTTGGTGCCAAGGCGAACCCGATGTTGGTATAGGAGAGCTTGGCGACGAGGCGGGTGTGCGCGTTGAGCACCATCTGTCCGTGGTCGAACGCCATCGGGGGCAACGCGTCCACGGGGTGCCAGCGAGTGTCGGACGGAAGCGTGGGCGTCGCGGGGGAGGGCACCAGGCCCAAGAACGTCGAGGCGATCACGCGCGCATCGGGCACCCGGGTGGGCTCCGAGAACACCGCGAGCTGCTCGAGGTGGGTCAGCTCGCGCAGGTCGACCTTCTCGGCGAGTTGACGCCGAACTGAACTCGTCATGTCCTCGTCGTGCCGCAGCTGGCCGCCGGGCAGCGACCACGCGCCCCGCTGCGGCTCCATCGCCCGCTCCCAGAGCAGCACGCTCAGCTGCGGTTTTGGCGTCGCCAGCTGTCGAACTTGGAAGACGACGGCGAGCACTTCGTGGTCAGTGCTACGATTGGGCATGTTTTCGATCATAAGTCGAAAACCTGGTCGGATCAAAGGAGACGGCAATGACGGTGTTGGACCACACCGCGGAGTCACGCAGCGGATGGGCCGCCCAGATCACCAACGGGCCGGCCGGCTACGGCGGCGTCATCGCCGACGAGGAGTGGGCGGCCGAGGTTCGTCGGCTCGCCACGCGACGCAACGCGACCCTGTTGGCGCACAACTACCAGCTGCCCGCCATCCAGGACGTCGCCGACCACGTCGGTGACTCATTGGCGCTCTCGCGCATCGCGGCCGAGGCACCTGAGGACACCATCGTGTTCTGCGGCGTGCACTTCATGGCCGAGACCGCCAAGATCCTGAGCCCGGACAAGACGGTGCTGATCCCGGATCAGCGGGCGGGCTGCTCGTTGGCCGACTCGATCACCGCCGACGAACTGCAGGCCTGGAAGGACGAACACCCGGGCGCGGTCGTCGTCTCGTACGTCAACACCACCGCAGCCGTGAAGGCACTGACCGACGTCTGCTGCACGTCGTCGAACGCCGTCGAAGTCGTCGCCTCCATCCCGGAGGACCGCGAGGTGCTGTTCTGTCCGGACCAGTTCCTCGGCGCCCACGTACGGCGCGTCACCGGCCGCAAGAACCTGCACGTGTGGGCGGGCGAGTGCCACGTCCACGCGGGCATCAATGGCGACGAACTCGCCGCCCAGGTCCGCGCGCATCCGGACGCCGAGCTGTTCGTGCACCCCGAATGCGGTTGCGCCACTTCGGCACTCTATCTCGCCGGCGAGGGTGCAGTCCCCGAGGAACGAGTCAAGATCCTGTCCACGGGCGGCATGCTGGACGCCGCCCGGGAGACCAGGGCGAGCCAGGTCCTCGTCGCCACCGAGATCGGCATGTTGCACCAATTGCGCCGTGCCGCACCGGATGTCGAGTTCCTCGCAGTCAATGACCGCGCGTCGTGCAAGTACATGAAGATGATCACTCCGGCCGCATTGCTGCGCTGCCTCGTCGAGGGCGCCGACGAAGTCCACGTCGACGTCGAGACGGCTCGACTGGCACGCGCCAGCGTGCAACGCATGATCGAGATCGGGCAGCCCGGCGGCGACGAATGATTCCGGAGGGCAGGAGCGCAGCGACCCGGGGAATGATTCCGGAGGGCAGGAGCCAGCGACCCGAAGTGACCCGCGTGGCGGTGGAGTCGGCTATTGGCAGCAGCGGGCCGACGTCGTCGTCATCGGTACCGGTGTGGCCGGGCTGGCGGCGGCCCTGGCGGCGCACCGCGCAGGGCGACGCGTCGTGGTGCTGAGCAAGGCGAACGAGACCGCGACGTTCTACGCCCAGGGCGGCATCGCGGTCGTCATACCGCAGACCGATGACTCCATCGAGGCGCACGTCGCGGACACGCTGGCCGCCGGCGGGGGACTGTGTGACCCCGACGCGGTCACCTCCATCGTCTCCTCGGGTTACGGGGCCGTCGCCGAATTGGTCGACGGCGGCGCGCGTTTCGACGAGACGGCGCCGGGTCAATGGTCGTTGACCCGGGAGGGCGGCCATTCGCGCAGACGCATCATCCATGCCGGCGGCGACGCCACCGGTGCCGAGGTGCAACGCGCGCTCGATCGTGCCGCGGCGACACTGGACATCAGGCGCAATCACGTTGCACTGCAAGTACTTCACGACGCAGAAGCCGTGACCGGGGTGCTGGTGAGCAACGCCGACGGGCTCGGGATCCTGCACGCCCCGTCCGTCATCCTCGCCACGGGCGGGCTGGGCCACCTGTTCTCGGCCACCACGAATCCGGAGGGGTCGACGGGCGACGGCGTGGCGCTCGCACTGTGGGCGGGCCTGGCGGTCAGCGACATCGAGTTCATCCAGTTCCACCCGACGATGCTCTACGACGGGCACGCGGGTGGACGGCGGCCGCTCATCACGGAGGCGCTCCGCGGGGAGGGGGCGATCCTGCTCGACGCGCGGGGCGACTCCGTCACCGCCGGTGTCCACCCGATGGGCGACCTGGCGCCGCGCGACGTGGTCGCCGCCGCGATCGACGAGCGGCTCACGAAGACCGGCGACCCGTGCGTCTACCTCGACGCGCGCTCGATTCCCGACTTCGCGCGCCGATTCCCCACCGTCACCGCGGCGTGCCTGGCAACGGGCATCGACCCGACGCGCCAACTGATCCCGGTGGTGCCCGGCGCGCACTACAGCTGCGGCGGCGTCAGCACCGATGTCCACGGCCGAACGGGTCTCGTCGGCTTGTACGCCGCGGGCGAGGTGGCCCGCACCGGCATGCACGGTGCGAACCGGCTCGCGTCCAACAGTCTGCTGGAGGGGCTGGTCGTGGGCGGGCGCGCAGGTAAGGCCGCCGCTCAACACGCGACGGACGCGGGCATACCGACGGCAAAGATCGTCGAACCCGTTGTCCGCAAACGACTCTCCCGCGGCGAGCTTCAGTCCGCCATGTCCCGTCATGCGTCGGTGGTGCGCGACGCCGCCGGGCTGCGTGCGCTTGCCGTGCTACTCGACCACGCCCCCGAATGCAAGGTGGTCCGTCGGGCCGAGCTCGAGGACGCGGCGCTTACGGTGGTGGCGAGCGCCGTCGCGGCGGCCGCACTCGAGCGCACGGAATCCCGCGGCTGCCATCACCGTTCGGACCATCCCGAGACCGACCCGGCTCGGGCCGTCAGCACTTCGGTGCGGCTCGGCCCGGCGGATCAGCCGGTAGTGGCGCAGCCCGCGGTGGCGTGCTGCTGATGGGGCTGACAGACGACGAACTGACCGAAGCCCGTGCGACGATCGCGCGCGCCCTCGACGAGGACCTGCGCTACGGGCCGGACGTCACCTCACTCGCGACGGTGCCCGCCGACGCCCGGACGATCGCCGAGCTGGTGACCCGGGAAGCGGGGGTGGCCGCAGGTGTGGACATCGCACTGCTGGTGCTCGACGCCGTGCTCGGCGCCGACGAGTACCGAGTCAAGCAACGCGTCGAGGACGGCACCCGCCTGGCCCCAGGGGACGCGCTGCTGACGGTCGAGGCGCGCACCCGCGACCTGCTCACGGCGGAGCGCACCATGCTCAATCTGGTCTGCCACCTGTCGGGCATCGCCACCACCACCGCGCACTGGGTGGCTGCCGTCGAAGGGACGCGTGCTGCGATCCGCGACACCCGCAAGACGCTGCCGGGGCTACGGCTGCTGCAGAAGTACGCGGTGCGGGTCGGCGGCGGGGTGAATCACCGCCTGGGCCTCGGCGACGCGGCGCTGATCAAGGACAACCACGTCGCCGCCGCGGGTGGGGTGCTGCCGGCATTGCGGGCGGTGCGCGAGTTGGCACCCGAGTTGCCGTGCGAGGTCGAGGTGGATTCGCTGGAACAGCTCGACGAGATCCTCGGCGAGGGCGTCGAACTGGTGCTCCTCGACAACTTTCCGGTGTGGCAGACGCAGATCGCCGTACAGCGTCGCGACGCGCGTGCGCCCGACACCAAACTCGAGTCCTCGGGCGGGCTTTCGCTCGACTCCGCCGCCGAATACGCAGGCACCGGGGTCGACTTCCTGGCTGTCGGGGCGCTCACTCATTCGGTGCGCGTGCTCGACGTCGGGCTGGACGTCTAGCGCGCCCCATGCCGGACGCCGCAGGTCCGGGTCCGGGGTCGCGGACGGGGGTGAAGACGGTGCGCAACCCGTTCGAAGCTCACCGCATCATCTTGTGGCGTCGCCAAGGGGAACGTTCCCGCGCCGACTAGTATCTGCCGGATGTCGCTCAGCGAGGATCCATCGAACCCACCCAGCCAAGCTTCGCCAGGGCGGGTGGGAGTAGTTCCCGTGATCGCACTCATCGTGGCGTTGGCGGCACTTGGACTGGCGGGCTGGACAGCCTTTCGCCCTGCGCCCGAACCAGCCACCGATCAGGGCTACAGCGCTGCTCAGGAAGCCGAGGCGAAGGCGTCCATATGCGCGGCAATGAACTTGGTTCGAAAGGGCGTGTCGATGAACACGAACTTGCAGCCCCCGGGCGGTGCGGCCGACGTCACCGGCGCCCTTGCCGTCGCGGCGAACGCCCGCCTATCCCTCTCCGAGGGTGGTCAGTATCTCCTTGCCCGCCTCGACCCAGCGACACCGAAGCCGCTCGCCGACGACGCGCGGAAGTTCGCGAACAGCTTGATCGACATCGGAGCGGCTTCCATCGCAGGCGCGCTCAACAGCGACGCCGATCAAGCGACGCGACTCAAGGATGCCGACGCGTTGAACACGAAGATCGCGGAAGCCTGCAAGTAGGCACATCGGCCCTTGCGCCTAGTGCGGTCCTGCGCCGAGCAGCGTGCTCGCGGCCACCTTCGCCGCGTCCAGCGCGGCGCGATCCCCGGCGATGCGCGACAAGATGATGGCGCCCTCGATCAGGGCGATGATCGCCCGCGCGGTTTCCATCGCGGCGTCGGTCGGCCATCCGTCGGCGGTGAGCCGCTCCGCGACGGCGGTGCACCAGCCGTCGAAGGCGCGTGCGGACGCGACCCGCACCACGGGGCTGGCGTGCACCGACTCGGTGGCGATCGGTTCGATCGGGCAGCCGTCGCGGCCATCGCCCGCCAGACCGTCGGCCAGCATGTCGATCCAGCGTCCGACGATGTCGGCGGGGCTGGCGTCGGTCGCGAGAAACGTGCGCAGCAGCCGCTTGATGTCACCGCCGACCCCGTCGACGACGGCCGCGGCCAGTTGGGCCTTGCCGTCAGGAAAGTGGTGGTATAGCGAGCCCGCCTTGACGTCGGCCGCCTCCAGGATCTGGTTGATGCCGGTCGCCGCGTAGCCCTGCCGCCGGAACAACAGGGCGGCCTGCTCGACGAGCGCGGCGCGGCTGCGGTCTGGGCGGGGCACGCCCTTGACAATACTAGAAAGACCGCTCAAGAATATGTGATCGATCACCAAAGAAGGAAGATCCGATGCGACAGCTGACGCTCGACGGCCCCGACGCCTGTAGCTGGCGTGACGCGCCGGATCCCACGATCGCCGGGCCCGGCCAGGCGCTGGTCCGGCCGATCGCCGTCGCCTGCTGTGATCTCGACGTGGCGGTGTCGCAGGGTCGGCTGCCCATGCCGCCAGGTCATGCGGTCGGCCACGAGGGCGTCGCAGAGGTGATCGACGTCGGCAGCAACGTCGCCAGCGTCCGCATCGGCGACCGCGTGGTGGTGCCCTTCCAGCTCAACTGCGGCACGTGCGCCGCCTGCCGTCGTGGGGTCACCGGGTCGTGCGCCGCCTTGCCGCTGATGGCGATGTACGGCATGGCCCCGCTGGCCGGCCTCGACGGCGGCGGCTTCATGGCCGACGTGATCCTGGTGCCGTACGCCGACGCGATGCTGATTCCGTTCCCGTCCGGCGTCGACCCGGTCGCCATCGCCTCGATGTCGGACAACATTCCCGACGGCTGGCGCGCCGTCGGGCCGTACGCGCAGGAGCTCGCCGGGCTCGATGCCGCCGACCGACGCGTGCTCGTCATGGGCCGACTCTCCATCGGGCTCTACGCAGCGGCGTTCGGCGTCGCGCTCGGCGCGACCGTCGACTACGTCGACACCGATCCGCACCGGCTGGCCGCCGCCGAGAAGTTGGGCGCCGTCGCCCACGACCGGCCCAAGCCCGACAAGGGCTGGGACCCGTACCCGGTCACCGTGCACACCACGGCCGATGCCGGCGTGCTGGCAGCGACGTTGCGGGCGACGTGGCCCGACGGAGTGTGCACCGACACCGGCATCTACCTCGGGGCGGTGGAAATGCCGATGCTGCCGATGTACACCCGCGGCGTGCGGTTCGTCACGGGCCGGGTGAACGCCCGGGCCGTGATCCCCGAGATCCTCGAATTGCTCTCCCGCACCGGTGATCTGGCGCCCGTCGTGGAACGCGTAGTGCCGTGGGACGAGGCGGCCGAGGTCTGGCCGACGATGACCGGCAAGACGGTGTACACCCGCTGAGGCTCAGATCGTCGCCGCCCGGCGCACCAACGAGAGCACCACGGCGGCCGTCGCGAACAGGCCCGAGAAGACGCGGTTGACCACCGTCTGCTGCCGCGGCGTGTGCATCCACCGCAACAGCCGCACCGCCAGCCCGGTGTACAGGCCCATCACCACCAGATCGACGACCACCATCGTCACGCCGATCGCCAGATACTGCGGCAGCAGCGGCGCGGCGGGCACCACGAATTGCGGCAGCACCGCGAGGAAGAACACCAACCCCTTCGGATTCGTGGCGTTGACGAGGAAGCCCCGCAGGACGAGCGCCGCGCGTCCGCCGTCGGTCGACGTGTCCAGCTGTTCGCGGAGGTCGCGCGTGGCCGACCGCCATTGCCGCACCGCGAGGTACAGCAGGTACGCGACGCCCACCCACTTGACGACGTTGAAGGCGATGATCGAGCCGGTGACCAGGGCGCCGAGGCCGAGGGCGACGAGGGTCAGTTGAAGCATCAGCCCGATCTCGAGACCGAGAATGCTCCAGTAGCCGCGGCGAACGCCGTGAGTCAGCCCGGTCGCCATCGACTGGATCGCGCCGGCCCCCGGGGAGACTGCGATCAGAATCGCGGCGCCGACGAACGCCAACCACAACTCCCAGCCCATGACGGCAGTGTCCCAGTCGGCCGACCGTCAGTTCAACCGACTTTTACGCGATGTCGGCGACGAACGTGCCCTGGCGCTTCGCCAGCATCTGAGGAATTCGCGGCAGCGCCGGATCGACCGTGCCCGCGGGTAGCACGCGGGGGTTCACCAGGTGCAGGTCCTTGCGGCCCACGTGGATGTCGGCTTCGCCTGCTGCCAGCACGTTCTTGACCCAGTTGGTCTTGCCGTGCATCAGCCCGATCGCCAGCACGCCGTCCTTGCGGTAGGCGCGTGACGATGGCCTCGTAGTCCTTTCCCGAGGTGCGGCCGCGGTGCTTGATCACCGCGAATCCGGGCATCCGCTTGGACAGCGGCCGGATCAAAGGGTTGATGTACTTGATCTGCAGGCGCTCCAGCCACACCGGAAACAGCATGGGTACGCCGGGGGCGTTGTTGGGGTGGTCTTTCTTCGAAGGTGACGCGGACATGGCGGCTCCCGAATTCGATTTGTACTGCTCTGGGACAATAGTGGGCGTGAATGCTTCGCCCGTGCTCATGTCCCGCATCGACCTGCGGGGCCAGCACCTGTCGACGGCAGGCCTGCGGGCGGTACTGCCGCGTGGCGGCGTCGACGTCGACTCGGTGGTCCCGAAGGTGCGGCCCATCGTCGACGCGATCATCGAGCGGGGTGCAGTTGCCGCCCTGGAATACGGCGAATCGTTCGACGGGGTGCGTCCCGACACGGTCCGGGTGCCCGCCTCGCGACTGGCTGAGGCGCTCGCCGGACTAGGCCCCGACGTGCGGGCGGCGCTGGAGGTGGCGATCGAACGCACCCGCGTCGTACACGCCGATCAGCGCCGCACCGACACCACCACCACGCTGGCCCCGGGTGCGACGGTCACCGAGCGCTGGGTGCCCGTCGAACGCGTCGGGCTGTACGTGCCCGGCGGCAACGCCGTCTACCCGTCGAGCGTGGTGATGAACGTGGTGCCGGCGCAGACCGCGGGCGTCGACTCCCTCGTCATCGCGAGCCCGCCGCAGGCAGCCTTCGATGGACTGCCGCACCCGACCATCCTCGCGGCCGCCGCGCTGCTTGGCGTCGACGAAGTCTGGGCGGTGGGCGGCGCACAGGCCGTGGCATTGCTGGCGTACGGCGGTACCGACACCGACGGTGTGGAACTGGCGCCGGTCGACATGATCACGGGGCCGGGCAACATCTACGTCACCGCGGCCAAGCGGATCTGCCGCTCGCAGGTGGGCATCGACGCCGAGGCGGGCCCCACCGAGATCGCGATCCTCGCCGACCACTCCGCCGATCCGGTGCACATCGCCGCCGACCTGATCAGCCAGGCCGAACACGACGAGATGGCCGCCAGCGTGCTGGTCACCACCAGCGAGGTGCTGGCCAACGCCGCCGATGCCGAGGTCGCCACTCAGCTGGAGACCACGGTGCACCGGGAGCGCGTGACGGCGGCGCTGACGGGCCGTCAGTCGGCGATCGTGCTCGTCGACGACCTCGACGCGGGCATCAGGACGGTCAACGCCTACGCCGCCGAGCACCTCGAGATACAGACCATCGATGCCTCGGAGGTCGCGGGCCGGATCCGTTCGGCCGGTGCGATCTTCGTCGGTGCGTGGTCGCCGGTCAGCCTCGGCGACTACTGCGCGGGTAGTAATCACGTCTTGCCCACCGCCGGGTGTGCGCGGCACTCCAGCGGGCTCTCGGTACAGACGTTCCTGCGCGGCATCCACGTCGTGGACTACACCGAGGCGGCACTGAAGGACGTGGCCGGCCACGTGATCACGCTGGCGAAGGCCGAGAACCTGCCCGCCCACGGGGAGGCGGTCCGCCGGAGGTTCGAACGGTGATGAGCGCTTGCGCGAAGAACAGAGCGAAATGATGAGCGCTTGCGCGAAGAACAGAGCGAAATGATGAGCGCTTGCGCGAAGAACAGAGCGATATGACGAAGTCGAAGATCACTCTCGACGATCTGCCGCTGCGCGAGAACCTGCGCGGAAAGTCGCCATACGGCGCACCCCAGTTGTCGGTTCCGGTGCGGCTCAACACCAACGAGAACCCGCACCCGCCGACGCAGGCGTTGATCGACGACGTCGCCACGTCGGTGCGGGACGCCGCCTCCGACCTGCACCGGTACCCCGACCGCGACGCCGTCCTGCTGCGCTCCGACCTGGCCGCCTATCTCAGCGCCCAGACCGGGGTCGCGCTGGCCACCGAGAACCTCTGGGCGGCCAACGGTTCCAACGAGATCCTGCAACAGTTGCTGCAGGCGTTCGGCGGTCCTGGCCGCAGCGCGATCGGCTTCGTCCCCTCCTACTCGATGCACCCCATCATCTCCGACGGAACCCAGACCAACTGGTTGCAGGCCGCCCGTGCCGACGACTTCGGACTCGACGTCGAAGTCGCTGTCAAGGCGATCGCCGAGCGGCGGCCCGACGTGGTGTTTCTCGCCAGCCCCAACAACCCTTCGGGACAGAGCGTTTCGCTCGACGAGCTGCGCCCATTGCTCGAGGCCGCCCCCGGCATCGTGATCGTGGACGAGGCCTACGGGGAGTTCTCCTCGCAGCCGAGCGCGGCGCGACTGATCACCGAGTTCCCGGCGAAGCTGATCGTCACCCGCACCATGAGCAAGGCCTTCGCCTTCGCCGGTGGCCGGCTCGGATACCTGGTCGCCGATCCCGCCGTCGTCGACGCGCTGCTGTTGGTCCGGCTGCCGTACCACCTGTCCGTGCTGACTCAGGCGGCGGCGCGGGCGGCCCTTCGGCACGCCGACGACACGCTCGGCAGCGTCGCCACGCTGATCGCCGAACGCAACCGGGTGTCGGAAGCGTTGCACGGCATGGGTTTCCGGGTGATTCCCAGCGACGCGAACTTCGTGCTGTTCGGCGAGTTTCTCGATGCCCCGGCCGCGTGGCAGCGCTACCTGGATGACGGCGTGCTCATCCGCGACGTCGGCATCCCCGGGTTCCTGCGCGCCACCACCGGGCTGGTCGACGAGAACGACGTCCTGCTCGACGTCAGCGCCCGGCTGGCCGAAACCGAACTCGTTACCGCCCCGCACAGCCTCCGAGGAGCATCGTGACCCGCCGCGCCCGCGTCGAACGCAAGACCAAGGAATCCGACATCGTCGTCGAACTCGACCTCGACGGCACCGGAAAGATCGACATCAACACCGGCGTCCCGTTCTACGACCACATGCTCACCGCGCTCGGTAGCCACGCCAGCTTCGACCTCACGGTGCACGCCAAGGGCGACGTCGAGATCGAGGGCCACCACACCGTCGAGGACACCGCGATCGTGCTCGGCCAGGCGCTCGGCGAGGCGTTGGGGGACAAGAAGGGCATCCGACGGTTCGGCGACGCGTTCATCCCGATGGACGAGACGCTCGCCCACGCCGCGGTCGACGTCTCCGGGCGCCCGTACTGCGTGCACACCGGCGAGCCGGATCACATGCTGCACAGCACGATTGCCGGCAGCGAGGTGCCGTACCACACCGTCATCAACCGGCACGTCTTCGAGTCGCTCGCCATGAATGCGCGCATCGCGCTGCACGTACGCACGTTCTACGGCCGCGACCCGCACCACATCACCGAGGCTCAGTACAAGGCGGTGGCCCGCGCGCTGCGCCAGGCCGTCGAACCCGATCCGCGGGTGACGGGCGTGCCGTCCACCAAAGGCACCCTGTGACCAAGAAGTCCCTGGTTGTCCTCGACTACGGCTCGGGCAACCTCCGGTCGGCCCAGCGCGCCCTGGAACGGGTCGGCGCCGCGGTCGAGGTGACCGCCGATCCGGGCGCTGCCGCTGCCGCCGACGGACTCGTCGTGCCGGGCGTCGGCGCCTACGAGGCGTGCATGTCGGGACTCCGCGGCATAGGCGGCGAGCGGATCATCGCCGATCGGTTGGCCGTGGGTCGGCCGGTGCTCGGCATCTGCGTGGGGATGCAGATCCTGTTCAGCCGCGGCGTGGAGTTCGGGGTGGAGACCGTCGGGTGCGGCCAATGGCCTGGCGCCGTCGTGCGATTGGATGCACCGGTCATCCCGCACATGGGTTGGAACGTCGTGGACGCCGGCGCGGGCAGCGCCCTCTTCAAGGGGCTCGATCCGGGCACCCGGTTCTACTTCGTGCACTCCTACGCCGCGCAGCGGTGGGAGGGCGACGACGACGCGGTGCTGACGTGGGCCACCCACCACGTGCCGTTTCTGGCTGCCGTCGAGAACGGCGCGCTGTCGGCTACGCAATTCCACCCGGAGAAGAGCGGCGACGCCGGTGCGGCGCTGCTGAGCAATTGGGTCGAGGGGCTTTGACCGGCGGCCAGGAGCGAAGCGACATGGGAAGGGACAAGAGATGACCAACGTTCCATTGATTCTGCTGCCCGCCGTCGACGTCGTCGAGGGTAAGGCGGTGCGCCTGGTACAGGGCGTCGCTGGCAGCGAAACCGACTACGGCTCAGCGCTTGACGCTGCACTGGCGTGGCAACGCGACGGCGCCGAATGGATCCACCTCGTCGATCTCGACGCCGCTTTCGGCCGTGGGTCCAACCGCGAGCTGCTTGCGGAGGTCATCGGCAAGTTGGACGTCGCGGTCGAACTGTCGGGCGGCATCCGCGACGACGACTCGCTCGTGGCGGCGCTGGCCACCGGCTGTGCCCGGGTCAACCTTGGCACCGCCGCGCTCGAAAACCCGAAGTGGTGCGCCAAGGCGATCGCCGAACACGGCGAGAAGGTAGCCGTTGGCCTCGACGTGAAGATCGTTGACGGCTCGCACCGCCTTCGCGGCCGGGGCTGGGAGACCGATGGTGGCGAGTTGTGGCCCGTGCTGGAACGCCTTGACGGTGAGGGCTGTTCGCGCTTCGTCGTCACCGACGTCACCAAGGACGGCACCCTCAACGGCCCCAACCTCGACCTGTTGGCCAAGGTCGCCGAACGCACCGATGCACCCGTCATCGCGTCCGGAGGAGTGTCCAGCATCGACGACCTTCGGGCCATCGCCACGTTGACCGACCGAGGCGTCGAGGGCGCGATCGTCGGCAAGGCGCTCTACGCGGGACGCTTCACCCTGCCCGAGGCGCTCGCCGCGGTGAGTCAGTAGGACCCGGTGGCGCTAGACGACGCTCGAGCTCGACGGTTTGGTCGCCGAGGCCGCGGCGATCCTCGACGATGCGGCCAAGCCGTTCATCGCAGGACACCGGGCTGAATCAGCAGTCGCCAAGTTGGGCAACGATTTCGCCACCGAGGTGGACCTGGCCATCGAACGTCAGGTCGTCGAGGCGTTGGAGAAGGCGACCGGCATCGGGGTACACGGCGAGGAGTTCGGCGGCGCTGCGCTCGATTCGCACCTGGTGTGGGTGCTCGACCCGATCGACGGCACCATCAACTACGCAGCCGGTCTGCCGACGGCAGCGATCCTGCTTGGACTGTTGCGCGATGGAGAGCCGGTCGCCGGACTCACCTGGCTGCCGTTCGCCGATCAACGATTCTCGGCCGTCGTGGGAAACCCGTTGTACGTCAACGGGTTAGCGCAGCCACCGCTGAACGTCACCAAGCTGTCCGCCTCGTTGGTGGGCATCGGCACGTTCAACGTCGACTCGCGCGGCGAGTTTCCCGGCCGCTACCGGCTGGCCACCCTGGAACGGTTGAGCCGCACGTCGTCTCGCGCGCGGATGCACGGGGCGACCGGGCTCGACATCGCGTACACCGCGGCGGGGGTGCTCGGTGGTGCGATCAGCTTCGGCCACCACGTCTGGGACCACGCAGCGGGCGTCGCGCTGGTGCGAGCGGCAGGTGGCATCGTCACCGACTTGTCCGGAGCGCCGTGGACGCCGTCCTCGAGATCGGCACTTGCGGCCGCGCCGGGCGTGCACGCCGAACTGCTGGACCTGTTGGCCTCCGTCGGCGAGCCGGAGGACTACCGATGAACCACCACGAAGGGCTCGCCGTCCGGGTGATTCCGTGCCTCGACGTCGACGACGGTCGGGTGGTCAAGGGCGTGAACTTCGAGAACCTCAGGGATGCAGGCGATCCCGTGGAGCTCGCCGCCGCCTACGATGCCGAGGGAGCAGACGAGCTCACCTTTCTCGATGTGACCGCATCATCGTCGGGCCGCGCCACCATGCTCGACGTGGTGCGCCGTACCGCGGAGCAGGTGTTCATCCCGTTGACCGTTGGCGGGGGAGTGCGTTCGGTCGGCGACGTCGACACGCTGTTGCGGGCCGGCGCCGACAAGGTCTCCGTGAACACTGCGGCCATCGCGCGACCGGAACTGCTCGCCGAACTGTCCCGGCAGTTCGGGTCGCAGTGCATCGTGCTCTCGGTCGACGCACGCACCGTCCCCGAGGGCTCCGAGCCCACCCCGTCTGGATGGGAGGTCACCACCCACGGCGGCCGGCGCGGCACCGGCCTCGACGCGGTCGAATGGGCTAGGCGCGGAGCAGAACTCGGCGTCGGTGAGATCTTGCTCAACTCGATGGACGCCGACGGCACCAAGGCCGGTTTCGACCTGGCGATGTTGCGGGCGGTCCGTGCGGTGGTCACTGTTCCCGTCATCGCGAGCGGCGGTGCGGGTGTGGTGGACCACTTCGCGCCTGCCGTCGAGGCTGGCGCGGATGCGGTGTTGGCGGCCAGCGTCTTTCACTTCCGGGAACTGACCATCGGTCAGGTGAAGGCGGCGCTGGCGGCGGAAGGAATCGTGGTGCGAACGGCGGTGGACAGTCATGACTAACGGTTTGGATCCCTCGATCGCGACGCGGCTCAAGCGCGACGCGAACGGTTTGTTCGTCGCCGTCGCGCAGGAGCGGGCCACCGGGCAGGTGCTGATGGTGGCGTGGATGGACGACGAGGCGCTGGCCCGCACGTTGGCCACCCGCAAGGGCACCTACTACTCGCGCTCGCGTGGTGAGTACTGGGTCAAGGGGGAGACGTCGGGCCACACGCAGTACGTCCACTCGGTGCGGTTGGACTGCGACGGCGACACCGTGCTGCTCGAGGTCGACCAGGTGGACGCGGCCTGCCACACCGGCGATCACACGTGCTTCGATGCCGATCAGCTGTTGGCGCCGGAAAGTACGCTGCCCGCATGAAGCGCGTGCTCGCCATTGCCGCAACTGGCATCACCACTCTGGCGCTACGGCGAGCCCTGTCAACGCGTGCGGTATTGCGGGACGTGGATCCCGAGCTTCGCACTCCGATGCTCGCCCTCACGTCGTTCTCGTTCACTCCACGCACGCTGCCATTGCTTCGGGCGGTGATGCGGCGCAAGACCGACCCGGGCACCGGGGTCGCGGTCACGGAGTACCACGTCGGCGAGCCTGCCGCCCGGGTGCTCGTCACGACGCCGCTCGGTCCCGACGGACCTCGACCCGCGGTGCTGTGGATCCACGGTGGCGGGATGATCACGGGTTCGCCGCAGTTCGAGGCGGGTGGCAGCGGACGGCTCGCGCGCGAGCTGGGCGTCGTCGTGGTCTCGCCCTCCTACCGGCTGGCACCCGAACATCCCTTTCCCGCAGCGTTGGACGACTGCATGACGACGCTGACCTGGATGCGCACCAACGCCGTCGAGCTTGGCATCGATCCGGATCGAATCACGGTGATGGGGGCGAGCGCCGGCGGCGGGCTCTCGGCGGCCGTTGCGCAGCGCAGCCACGACGAGGGCATCGCCCTCCGCGCCCAGGTGCTGGTGTACCCGATGCTCGACGACCGCACCGCGCTGACGACCGATCACGGCGGCCGCGGCCGATTTGCGTGGACACCGTCGTCGAACCGCTTCGGGTGGACCTCATACCTGGGCCGGAAGCCGCGGCTGCCAGATGCGCCGCAGTACGCGGCGCCCGCTCGGCGGACGGACCTGGCTGGGCTGCCGCCGGCCTGGATCGGCGTTGGCGAACTCGACCTGTTCTACCCCGAAGACGTCGACTATGCAGGCAACCTCACGGCGGCTGGGGTCCCATGCACGCTGGTCACCGTCCCGGGCATGTATCACGGCGCCGATGGGGTCGCGTCGAAGGCGGCCTCGATGAAGGCGTTCCGCCGCAGCATGATCGAGCATCTCCGTACCCACCTGTGAGCGCCTGCCCTGCCCGCGGCGTCAGACCGAGAAGCGCGTTGCCTTGGCGCGCGCGGTCCACCGACCGTCGGAATAGCCGACCTGCACTGGATGTGAGAACGCGGCGCTGACGTTGTCGGTGTTGACGACCTCCTGAGCGGTTCCAGACGCGATGGTTCTGCCGTCGGCGATCAACAAGGCGTGCGTCGTCGTACTGGGGAGCTCCTCGAGGTGATGCGTCACCAGAATCGATGCGACGTCAGGGTGCGTGTCGTCGAGCGAGTCCATCGTCTCCAGGAACTGTTCGCGGGCGGCCACGTCCAGCCCCGTCGTGGGCTCGTCGAGAAGCAACAGTCGGGGATCCGAGATCAGGGCTCGCGCAATGAGTGTGCGGCCGCGTTCGCCCTGCGACAGCGTGGTCCAGTGATCGACGGAACCTGCGCCCGAGACCGACGGAGGCGATCATCGCGTCGGCCCGTTCGAGGTCGTCCTGGCTCGGTGTCCAACGCATCGGGATGTCGATCGTCGCGGTGATGCCGGTCAGCACGACTTCGCGCACCGTCAGCGAATACTGCAGTCGGTGACGGGGATTGACGTGCCCGATGGAGTGTCGCAGTCGGGCGAGGTCGACGCGCCCCATCTGTTCGCCGAGCACCCGCACCGTCCCCGTGGTCGGAAAGGTCACGGCCGCACAGAATCCCAGCAGGGTGCTCTTGCCCGCGCCGTTCGGCCCAAGCAGCGCCCAGTGCTCGCCGGGGTGGACGGTCAGGGATATGCCGTCGATGATCTGCTTGCCGTCGCGGCGGAACGTGACGTCCGCCAACTCCAGCACGGCCTGCGTCATGCGGACTGACGCTGACGCAGCACCTCCAACGCCTTGTCGGCGTGGGTGTCCATGCTGAGCTCGCTGGCGATGACCTCGAGCACGGTGCGGTCGGTGTCGATGACGAACGTGGTCCGCTTCACCGGCATCAGCTTGCCGAGCAGGCCGCGCTTGACGCCGAACTGCGTGGCCACCGTGCCGTCGGCGTCCGAGAGCAGCGGGTAGTCGAACTTCTGTCGCTCGGCGAACTTGGCCTGCTTGGCGACCGCGTCCATCGAGATGCCGACGAGACTGGCCCCGAAGGCGGCGAACTCGGAAGCGAGATCGCGGAAGTGGCACGCTTCCTTGGTGCACCCCGGCGTCATCGCCGCGGGATAGAAGAACAGCACGATCGGGCCGTCGGCGAGCAGGCTGGTCAGGCCGCGCCGAGCGCCGGTCTGATCGGGCAGTTCGAACTCGGCAACCTTGTCACCACGTTTCATGGTGAGCACGCTACGCCAAACACCTGTCATCGTGCTGCCGTGGTGGGCGTGGGCCCATCGCTCCCTCGGCAACGATCCGAAAATCGTTGGCGCCCTGGTGAGTCTCCGTGAGCGGCTCCCCCGAAGATGGATCTCGACGCGTTCGTGTCCGACGGTTGCGCCCGGGTTCGGCAGGCCGCCACGGGCGATCGCCGACGCCGCGCGGGTCGCTGGGCAACATTCAGGTGAGATTCCCGGTGTCACCCCTCAACGACGCCGGCGACGTGTGCGGCCTGCACCCCTTCACCGCGCACGGCGTCGACGTGCACCGCAGCCACGTCCCGCGGCTCATGGCGCAGTCACCGGTCATGTTGACCACGCCGCTGGCACCGCTGCGTCGGCTCCGCTGGCGCGCGTGTTCGACTAGCTGACTCGAGGCCACCCCCTGCCGGTCTGGGAGAATCGACCCGTGCATGCAACCGCGAACCTCGCCGTGACGACCTCGCGTGAGGACTTCCGGGCACTGGCCGCCGAGCACCGCGTGGTGCCGGTAACGCGAAAGGTGCTCGCCGACAGCGAGACGCCACTGTCCGCCTACCGCAAGTTGGCCGCCAACCGTCCGGGGACGTTCCTGCTGGAATCCGCCGAGAACGGGCGGTCCTGGTCGCGCTGGTCTTTCATCGGTGCGGGGGCGCCGTCGGCGCTGACCGTACGCGACGGCGAGGCGGGCTGGCTCGGCACGACACCGCAGGACGCGCCGCGCGGCGGTGACCCGCTGCAGGCCCTGCGCGAGACGCTCGACCTGTTGGCGACGGGCACCCTGCCGGGGCTGCCGCCCCTGTCGGGTGGGCTGGTCGGGTTCTTCGCGTACGACATGGTGCGCAGGCTGGAGCGGCTTCCGGCACTCGCCGCCGACGACCTCGGGCTGCCCGACATGCTGCTGCTCCTGGCCACCGACATCGCCGCGGTGGATCACCACGAGGGCACGATCACGCTGATCGCCAACGCGGTCAACTGGAACGGGACCGACGACCGGGTGGACGGGGCCTACGACGACGCGATCGCCCGGCTCGACGTGATGACCGCCGCCTTGGGCGAGCCGCTGAAGTCCACCGTCGCCACGTTCAGCCGACCGGAACCGATCGCCCGCGCCCAACGGACCGTCGCGGAGTACACCTCGATCGTCGAGAAGCTCGTCGGCGACATCGAGGCGGGCGAGGCGTTCCAGGTGGTTCCGTCGCAACGGTTCGAGATGGACACCGACGTCGACCCCTTCGACGTGTACCGCATGTTGCGGGTGTCCAATCCGAGCCCGTACATGTACCTGCTCAACGTTCCGAATAGCGCTGGGGAACTTGACTTCTCGATCGTCGGATCCAGCCCCGAGGCGCTCGTCACGGTGCAGGACGGCAAGGCGACCACCCATCCGATCGCCGGCACCCGCTGGCGTGGCGCCACCGAAGAGGAGGACGTGCTGCTCGGGAAGGAACTACTGGCCGACGACAAGGAGCGCGCCGAACACCTGATGCTCGTCGACCTGGGGCGCAACGACCTAGGCCGGGTCTGCGTGCCCGGCACGGTCAAGGTCGACGACTACAGCCACATCGAGCGATACAGCCACGTCATGCACCTGGTCTCGACCGTGACGGGACAACTGGCGGAGGGCAAGTCGGCACTCGACGCCGTCACGGCCTGTTTCCCGGCGGGGACGCTGTCGGGGGCGCCCAAGGTGCGCGCGATGGAGCTCATCGAAGAGGTCGAACTGACCCGTCGCGGCCTGTACGGCGGCGTGCTCGGCTACCTCGACTTCGCGGGGAACGCGGACTTCGCCATTGCCATCCGCACCGCGCTGCTGCGCAACGGGACTGCCTACGTGCAGGCTGGCGGGGGAGTCGTGGCGGATTCGAACGGTCCGTACGAGTACACCGAGGCGGCGAACAAGGCCAAGGCGGTGCTGAACGCGATCGCCGCGGCGGAAACGCTGACCGGGCCGTGATCGGCGGCCGCGCCACGATGCGGATCGGGCAACTCCTGTTGGTGCTGGCTGCGGCGGCGCTGTGGGGCGCATCGCGATTCGTGTGGGTCGAGGTGGACTCGGCAAACGGGCTCGGGCAGCCCCACACGACGGCACTGACCGGCGCCACGTGGTCGACGGCGCTGGTGCCGCTGGCGCTGATGCTGCTTGCCGCGGCGCTCAAGGCCGGTATCGGGCCAGCCTGGCAGCTGCGCCTGCTCGCCGTGATCGTCGCGGGCATGAGCGCGGTGATGGGTTACCTGGCCATCAGCCTCTGGGTGATTCGTGACGTCGCGGTCCGGGCCGCCCACCTCGCCGAGGTGCCCGTGGCCGACCTGGTGGGAACGCAACGGCACTACTGGGGCGCGGTGCTCACCGTGGTGGCCGCCGTCGTGACGCTGGTGGGCGCCGTGCTGTTGCTGCGTTCGCCCGTGAAGGACCGCTCCGAGGTGGACAAGTACGAGGCGCCAGCCCGGCGGCGGGAGGCCGCACGGGAGCGCGAGGCGGGCACGGACATGTCGGAGCGGATGATCTGGGATGCCCTCGACGAAGGGCGCGATCCCACCAACACTGACAACAAGGGGCGGTGACGGCGCGTGCAGAGTTGGCGGCTACCCTTCACCGAAGAGCATCGGGGAGCGTTCGGACGACCGGACGCGGCATCGAAGGGAAGCAAAGACTCATGAGTTCGGCGACCGTGCTCGACTCCATCATCGAAGGAGTCCGCGCCGACGTCGCCGCTCGTGAGGCCCTTGTCAGCCTGGCCGAGGTCAAGGAACGCGCCAAGACTGCCGTTGCCCCACGGGACGTGATGGCGGCACTGCGCGAACCAGGTATCGGCGTCATCGCCGAGGTGAAGCGCGCCAGCCCGTCTCGCGGTGCGCTCGCGTCGATCACGGATCCCGCGAAGCTGGCCCGCGCCTACGCCGACGGCGGCGCCCGAATCATCAGTGTGCTGACCGAAGAGCGCCGGTTCCACGGTTCATTGGACGATCTCGATGCGGTGCGCGCCGCGGTGTCGATCCCGGTGCTGCGCAAGGACTTCATCGTCGGGCCGTATCAGATTCACGAGGCCCGCGCGCATGGCGCCGACATGCTGTTGCTGATCGTCGCGGCGCTCGAGCAGTCGGCCCTGGTGTCGATGATCGACCGCACCGACTCGCTGGGCATGACCGCGCTGGTCGAGGTACACACCGAGGAAGAGGCCGATCGCGCGCTGCAGGCCGGCGCACGGGTCATCGGCGTCAACGCGCGCGACCTCAAGACGCTCGAGGTCGACCGCGACTGCTTCGCCCGGATCGCCCCCGGACTGCCGTCGAACGTCATCCGGGTCGCCGAGTCGGGCGTCCGTGGCACGGCCGACCTGCTGGCCTACGCCGGCGCGGGCGCCGACGCGGTGCTCGTCGGCGAGGGGTTGGTGACCAGCGGTGATCCCCGCAGTGCCGTTGCCGATCTGGTGACCGCGGGCACTCATCCGTCGTGCCCGAAACCCGCCCGCTAGCGGCGATGAGCCGCTTGCGCGAAGAGCAGTGCCCCATGAGCCGCTTGCGCGAAGAGGAACGTTGATGGCAGATCTTGCAGGCCCGGAGCTGCCGCGCACCAGTGCGGCCGTCGCCGAACCGACCCGCTACGACCCCGATGCCAAGGGGCACTTCGGCCCCTACGGCGGTCGGCTGGTGCCCGAGGCGTTGATGGCCGTCATCGAGGAGGTCACCGCCGCCTACGAGAAGGCCAGGTCGGATCAGGCCTTCCTCGACGAGTTGGATCGGCTGCAGCGGCATTACACGGGCCGCCCGTCCCCGTTGTACGAGGCCACCCGACTCAGCGAGCATGCAGGCGGCGCCCGGCTGTTCTTGAAGCGAGAAGACCTCAACCACACCGGTTCTCACAAGATCAACAACGTGCTCGGGCAGACGCTGCTCGCGCAGCAGATGGGCAAGACGCGCGTCATCGCCGAGACCGGTGCAGGTCAGCACGGGGTGGCAACCGCGACGGCCTGTGCGCTGCTCGGGCTGGAATGCGTGGTCTACATGGGTGCGGTGGACGTCGCCCGCCAAGCGCTCAACGTGGCCCGCATGCGGCTGCTCGGCGCCGAGGTGGTGTCGGTGGAGTCGGGCTCCAAGACGCTCAAGGACGCCATCAACGAGACCTTCCGGGACTGGGTCGCCAACGCCGACGCTACGTACTACTGCTTCGGCACCGCGGCGGGCCCGCATCCGTTCCCGACGATGGTGCGCGACTTTCAGCGCGTCATCGGAATGGAGGCGCGCGCGCAGATCCTCGAGCAGGCGGGTCGGTTGCCCGACGCCGTGACCGCCTGCATCGGTGGCGGATCGAACGCCATCGGGGTGTTCCACGCGTTCATCGACGATCCCGGTGTCCGGCTGGTGGGCTACGAGGCCGCGGGCGACGGGGTGGAGACCGGCAGGCACGCGGCGACGTTCACCGGTGGTTCGCCGGGTGCGTTCCAGGGGTCGTTCTCCTACCTACTTCAGGACGACGACGGCCAGACCATCGAATCCCATTCGATCTCAGCGGGTTTGGACTATCCCGGTGTCGGCCCGGAGCATGCGTACCTCAAGGATCGGGGCCGCGCCGAGTACCAGCCCATCACCGATGCCGAGGCGATGGACGCGTTCGCGCTGTTGTGCCGCACCGAGGGCATCATCCCGGCGATCGAGTCGGCCCACGCCGTCGCGGGTGCACTGAAGCTGGGTGTCGAACTGGGTACGGGAGCCGTGATCGTGGTGAACCTCTCCGGGCGCGGTGACAAGGACGTGGAGACGGCCGCGAAGTGGTTCGGGCTGCTGAACGGCAAGGACGCCAACTGATGACGAGTCGCCTGTCGAGCGTGTTCGACGCATGCCGCGCCGAGGGCCGGTCGGCGTTGATCGGGTATCTGCCGACGGGTTATCCAGACGTCGACACGTCCATCGCGGCGATGACGGCGTTGGTCGAATCCGGCTGCGACATCGTCGAAGTCGGGATCGCCTACTCCGATCCGGGAATGGACGGGCCGACGATCGCCGCGGCGACCGAGGCCGCGTTGCGCGGCGGAGTTCGAGTGCGAGATGCGTTGAAGGCCGTGGAGGCGATCAGCAATGCCGGGGGCAACGCCGTCGTGATGTCGTACTGGAATCCCGTGTTGCGCTGGGGCGTGGACGCGTTCGCCCGAGATCTGGCCGCGGCCGGCGGGCGCGGCATGATCACGCCCGACCTCATCCCCGAGGAGGCCGACGAGTGGTTCCAGGCGTCGGACACCCACCACCTGGACAGGATCTTTCTGGTGGCGCCGTCCTCGACGCACGAGCGGCTCGCGGCCACGGTCGACGCGTCCCGCGGATTCGTCTACGCCGCATCGACGATGGGGGTGACCGGCGCCCGTGACGCGGTGTCATCGGCCGCCCCGGAACTGGTGAGGCGGGTCAAGGAAGTATCCGACATCCCCGTCGGTGTCGGGCTCGGGGTGCGCTCCCGTGAGCAGGCGGCGCAGATCGGTGCGTACGCCGACGGCGTCATCGTCGGATCAGCACTGGTATCTGCCTTGGCCGATGGCATTCCCGCCGTTCGATCGTTGACCGAAGAACTCGCCGAGGGCGTGCGACAAAGGATTTCAGCGTGACCTCAACGATTCTGGCCAGTTTCCCGAGCCCCTCACAGGGCGTCTGGCACATCGGGATCTTTCCGATTCGGGCCTACGCGTTGTGCATCATCGCGGGCATCATCGCCGCCCTGGTCATCGGTGATCGACGGTGGGTGGCCCGCGGTGGCGAACGCTCCGTCATCTACGACATCGCCCTGTGGGCGGTGCCGTTCGGATTGATCGGCGGTCGGCTGTACCACGTGATGACCGACTGGCGGACGTACTTCGGGGACGAAGGGTTGGGTTTCCTTGCGGCCCTGCGGATCTGGGACGGCGGCCTCGGCATCTGGGGTGCGGTCGCGCTCGGCGGCGTCGGCGCGTGGATGGGCTGCCGTAGGCACGGCATTCCACTGCCCGCCTTCGGCGACGCGATCGCGCCGGGAATCGTGCTGGCGCAGGCCATCGGTCGGCTGGGCAACTACTTCAACCAGGAACTCTACGGGCGCGAAACGAACCTGCCGTGGGGGCTGGTGATCTTCGAACGCCGCGACGCCAGCGGTCAGGTGGACATGTTGAACGGCGTCTCCACCGGCGTCCCGTTGCTCCCCAACCCGGTGCACCCGACGTTCCTCTACGAATTGCTCTGGAACCTTCTGGTTTTCGCGGTGCTGATCTGGGCCGACCGCCGCTTCAACCTGGGTCATGGTCGACTGTTCGCGCTGTATGTCGCTGGGTACTGCGTCGGCCGATTCTGGATCGAGCTGATGCGCAGCGACCACGCGTCGACCATCGAGGGCATCCGCGTCAACACCTTCACCTCGACGTTCGTCTTCGTCGGCGCGGTTATCTACATGATGGTCGCGCCCAAGGGTCGGGAAGACCCGAAGACGCTGGGCGGCAATCGGTTGGCACCCGAACAAGAACGGGTGGACGACCTCGTCGCGGTCGGGGCCACCACCGGCGTGGTGGCTGCGGCGACGGCTGCGAGCAGCGAGCACGAGCCGAACTCCGACACCGGGACGAAACCGCCGGATGAGGCCGACGAATCCGGTGGGGGCAGCGACGAAACCGTGGTCGACGCCGAGCCGTCCGCCGTCGACGCGGCGGCTACCGACGAGGCCGAATCCGGTGACGAGCCGTCCGAGGGTGAACCGGAGTCCGGTGCTGCCGTCGACGCGGAATCAGTGGACGAGGGGCAGTCCGAACCGGCCGAGCCGGCGGCGGCTGAGCTGGCCGAGGACATTGCCGAACCCGCGCCCGCACTGAGTGCGGTCGACGGCGACGAGGCGGTGGCCACTGATGTGGAGTCCGAGGACGACGTCACGACTTCCGAGCCGGAAGCCGCCGAACCCGAGTCGGCCGACGCGGTGGCCGCTGGTGTGGAGTCCGAGGACGACGTCACGACTTCCGAGGCGGAGGCCACCGCGTCCGAGGGGACCGCTGAGCCGGAAACCACCGAACCCGAGGGGACCGTTGAGCCGGAAGCCACTGAGCCCGAGCCTGAGGCGGGGCTGGGTGCGGTCGACGGCGACGAGCCGGTGGCCGCTGACGTGGAGTCCGAGGACGACGTCGCGACTGCCGAGCCGGAAGCCGCCGAACCCGAGGCGGCCGACGCGGTGGCCGCTGGTGTGGAGTCCGAGGACGACGTCACGACTTCCGAGGCGGAGGCCACCGCGTCCGAGGGGACCGCTGAGCCGGAAACCACCGAACCCGAGGGGACCGTTGAGCCGGAAGCCACTGAGCCCGAGCCTGAGGCGGGGCTGGGTGCGGTCGACGGCGACGAGGTGGCGGCCGCTGAGGAGGTGGCACCGGAGGTTCACGAAGCGGCCGTCGAGCAGGCCGAGGCGGCCGACGCGGTGGCCGCTGGTGTGGAGTCCGAGGACGACGTCGCGACTGCCGAGCCGGAAGCCGCCGAACCCGAGGCGGCCGACGCGGTGGCCGCTGGTGTGGAGTCCGAGGACGACGTCACGACTTCCGAGGCGGAGGCCACCGCGTCCGAGGGGACCGCTGAGCCGGAAACCACCGAACCCGAGGGGACCGTTGAGCCGGAAGCCACTGAGCCCGAGCCTGAGGCGGGGCTGGGTGCGGTCGACGGCGACGAGGTGGCGGCCGCTGAGGAGGTGGCACCGGAGGTTCACGAAGCGGCCGTCGAGCAGGCCGAGGCGGCCGAGGCGGTGGCCGCTGACGTGGAGTCCGAGGACGACGTCACGACTTCCGAGCCGGAAACCACGGAGTCCGAATCGGAAACGACGGAGTCCGAGTCGACCGAATCCGCCGATGCCGGTGAGCAAGCTGAACCCGATGGCACCGCTGAGCCGGAAACCGCCAAGCCCGAGCCGGAAGCGACCGAGTCCGGGTCGACCGAGGCCGCCGAACCCGAGGGGACCGCTGAGCCGGAAGCCACCGAGCCCGAGCCTGAGGCGGGGCTGGGTGCGGTCGACGGCGACGAGGTGGCGGCCGCTGAGGAGGCGGCAGCGGAAGTTCACGAAGCGGCCGTCGAGCAGGCCGAGGCGGCCGACGCGGTGGCCGCTGACGTGGAGTCCGAGGACGACGTCACGACTTCCGAGGCGGAGGCCACCGCGTCCGAGGGGACCGCTGAGCCGGAAACCACCGAACCCGAGGGGACCGTTGAGCCGGAAGCCACTGAGCCCGAGCCTGAGGCGGGGCTGGGTGCGGTCGACGGCGACGAGGTGGCGGCCGCTGAGGAGGTGGCACCGGAGGTTCACGAAGCGGCCGTCGAGCAGGCCGAGGCGGCCGAGGCGGTGGCCGCTGACGTGGAGTCCGAGGACGACGTCACGACTTCCGAGCCGGAAACCACGGAGTCCGATTCGACCCAATCCGCCGATACCGGTGAGCAAGCCGAACCCGAGGGCACCGCTGAGCCGAAAACCGCCGAGCCCGAGCCCGAGCCGGAAGCCACCGAGTCCGAGTCGGCCGAGGCCGTCGAATCCGCCGATGCCGGTGAGCAAGCCGAACCCGATGGCACCGCTGAGCCGGAAGCCACCGAATCCGATTCGACCGAGGACGCTGACGACGAGGACGCTGACGAGGCGGACGCTGAGACTGACGAGGACGCCGACGACGAGGCTGACGACGCCGACGACGAGGACGACGAGGAGCCGGTCGTGCAACCCGCCCCACAAGCTCGCAGGCGGTGGTGGCGGCGTGGCGGCTGACCTGAGCCTCGGTTGTGCCGCCGCCCCGCCGGCTCTGGCATCCTTAAACGATGACGGCGCCCTTCGACAACGGTGACGATCCCGGGCAGGCCCAGCCGCCCGGTTACCCGCCGCCCCCGCCGAGCTATCCACCGCCTCCGCCCGGCTACTACGCCCCGCCGCCGGTCTATCCGCCGCCGGTCGGCCAGTATCCCGGCGGGTACGGCCCCGTTGCCGCACCGTACGGCTACCACCCAGTGACCGGCGAGCCGCTCTCGGACAAGTCCAAGGTCGTCGCGGGGCTGCTTCAGCTGCTGGGCCTCCTCGGGTTGCTGGGCATCGGCCGCATGTACATGGGGCAGGTGACCTTCGGCGTCCTGCAGCTCGTCGGCTGTCTCGTGTTCGCCGTGGTGACGTGTGGGATCGGGTACGTCGTCCCCGTTGTCTGGGGCATCGTCGACGCCGTCGTGTTGATGACGGGGACGCCTCGCGATCAGTACGGCCGACTGCTGCGCGATGGCGGCTAGCCCCGTCACGACCGGCAAGACCGCGCGGTACGCGGCCGTCGGTACCGGCGTCGCCTTGACGGGCGCGCTGACGTACGTCGGGCTCGCCGATCCGCACCGGCCCGGATTCCTGTTTCCCGGGTGCCCATTCAAGGCGCTGACGGGCCTGAACTGTCCCGGGTGTGGCGGACTTCGCATGACGCACGACCTGCTACACGGCGACCTGTCGGCGGCCGTCGTCGACAACGCCTTCGTACTCGTCGGGCTGCCACTGTTGATGATCTGGCTGGTGGTCCGGTGGCGACTGGGAAAGCGACTGATGCCCGCACCCGCGATCGCGACGGTCGCCGTCGCCGTCGTCGCCTGGACCGTCGTCCGCAACCTGCCCGGGTTCCCGCTGGTCCCGACCTTTCTCGAGGGGTAGCTCAGCGCCTGCGCTGATACACTCCAACCTCGGGCCGATGCAGTCCCGGAAACAATTTTTTCGGACTGCGGAGGTCTTGCCAGTGTTGTTCTCGGCATTGCCCGAAGCTCAGGGGCTCTACGACCCCGAGCATGAATCCGACTCCTGTGGCGTTGCCATGGTCGCCGACATTCAGGGCCGTCGTTCCCACTCGATCGTCGCCGACGGTCTGAAGGCTTTGGAGCACCTTGAGCACCGGGGTGCGGCGGGCGCCGAACCGAACAGCGGTGACGGGGCGGGCATCCTGCTTCAGCTGCCGGTCGAGCTGTTGCGCGACGTCGTGGACTTCGACTTGCCCCAGCCCAACGCCGACGGGACCAACACGTTCGCCGCAGGCATCTGCTTCATGCCACAGGACCTGGCGGCCCGCAACGTGGCGCGCGAGCGCATCGAAGCCTTCGCCGACGACGAGGAACTCGTGGTGCTCGGCTGGCGCGAGGTGCCGGTAGATCCCACAGGTGCCGGGATCGGCGATACCGCGCTGGGCTGTATGCCCTACATGGCGCAATTGTTCGTCGCCGCACCCGAGTTCAACGGCCACCGCCCCGGGGGCATCGACCTCGACCGTCGGGTCTACCCGCTGCGCAAGCGGGCCGGCCATGCGATTCCCGATGGCGAAGAAGCGGGCACCGGCGTCTACTTCGCCTCGCTGTCGAGTCGCACCATCACCTACAAGGGCATGCTCACGACGATGCAGCTGCCGCAGTTCTTTCCTGATCTGCGGGACGAGCGCTGTGCCAGTGCGATCGCGATCGTGCACAGCCGTTTCTCGACCAACACCTTCCCGTCGTGGCCGCTGGCGCACCCGTTCCGATTCGTCGCCCACAACGGCGAGATCAACACCGTGCGCGGCAACCGAAACCGGATGCACGCACGCGAGGCCATGCTGGCGAGCACGCGCATCCGCGGCGACCTCACGCGACTGTCACCCATCTGCACGCCCGACGCGTCGGATTCGGCGTCGTTCGACCAGACTCTAGAATTGCTGCACCTCGGCGGTCGTAGCCTGCCGCACGCGGTGATGATGATGATTCCGGAAGCGTGGGAGAACAACACCACCATCAGCCCGGCGCGACGTGCGTTCTGTCAGTTCCATGCGTCGATCATGGAGCCGTGGGACGGCCCCGCGTGTGTCACGTTCACCGACGGCACCGTCGTCGGAGCGGTGTTGGACCGCAACGGGTTACGGCCCGGCCGGTGGTGGCGCACCATCGACGACCGCATCATTCTGGCCAGCGAGAGTGGCGTGCTGGACGTGCCGTCCGGCGATGTGGTCGCCAAGGGTCGGCTCGAACCTGGACGCATGTTCCTCGTCGACACCGCCGCGGGCAGGTTGATCTCCGACGACGAGATCAAGGACGAACTCGCCGCCGAGCATCCGTATGGCGAGTGGTTGCATGCCGGGCTGCTCGACCTCAGCACCCTTCCCGACCGCGGACGTTTTCAGCCCAACCACGAATCCGTTGTGCGCCGCCAGATCTCGTTCGGTTACACCGAGGAAGATCTGCGCATCATGCTGGTCCCGATGGCGGCCTCGGGTGGTGAGCCACTCGGTTCGATGGGTACCGACACGCCAACGGCCGTCCTGTCGCAGCGGTCGCGGCTGTTCTACGACTACTTCGTCGAGCTCTTCGCGCAGGTGACCAATCCACCGCTGGACGCGATCCGGGAAGAGGTCGTCACGTCGATGGCGCGGGTGATGGGTCCCGAGCAGAACCTGCTGGAACCCACCGCCGCTTCGTGTCGACAGATCGTGTTGCCCTGGCCAGTGCTCGACAATGACGAGCTCAACAAGATCGTCCACATCAACGACGAAGGCGAACATCCCGGCTTCAAGACCGCGGTGCTGCGTGCGCTGTACGAAGTCGAGCGTGGCGGCGAGGGGCTGGCCGAGGCGTTGGAGGAGCTACGGCTGCGGGCGTGTGACGCGATCGCGAAGGGCGCTCGCACACTGGTCATCTCCGATCGCGACTCCGACCACACCAGGGCGCCCATCCCATCCTTGCTCGCGGTGTCGGCCGTCCACCATCACCTGGTGCGCACCAAGGAACGCACCACCGTCGCGCTCGTGGTCGAGAGCGGCGACGCCCGTGAGGTGCACCACATGGCGCTGCTGATCGGCTTCGGCGCGGCCGCGGTGAACCCGTACCTCGCGTTCGAGTCGATCGAAGACCTGATCCGCGAGGGCGAGCTCACCGGCATCGAACCCGGAACCGCCGTGCGGAACTACCTCAAGGCGCTCGGCAAGGGCGTCATGAAGGTGATGAGCAAGATGGGCATCTCGACGGTCGGGTCCTACACCGGCGCACAGGTATTCGAAGCCATCGGACTGTCGAAGGAAGTGGTCTCCGAGTACCTCAGCGGCACCGTGAGCCAGATCGGCGGCGTCGGCCTCGACGTGCTCGCCGAGGAGGTCAAGCTGCGCCATCGTCGGGCCTATCCCGAGAACCCGACCGAGCGCGTGCACCGCAGGCTCGAGGTCGGCGGCGAATACCAGTTCCGCCGCGAGGGCGAGTTGCATCTGTTCACTCCGGAGACGGTGTTTCTGCTGCAGCATGCGACGCGAACCGGTCGTCACGAGGTCTTCCAGAAGTACTCCGACGAAGTCGACCGGCTGGCCCGCGAAGGCGGCGCGTTGCGCGGCCTGTTCGAGCTGAAGACGGGCGTCCGACCGCCGGTGCCGCTGGACGAGGTCGAATCCGTCGAGTCGATCTGCACCAGGTTCAACACCGGGGCCATGAGCTACGGATCGATCTCGGCCGAAGCGCACGAGACGATGGCAATCGCCATGAACACCCTTGGGGGCAGGTCGAATTCGGGTGAGGGCGGCGAGGACGTCGACAGGCTGTACGACCCGCGGCGGCGAAGCGCCGTCAAGCAGGTGGCGTCGGGACGCTTCGGTGTCACCAGCGACTACCTCGTCAACGCCTCCGACATCCAGATCAAGATGGCGCAGGGCGCAAAACCTGGCGAGGGCGGACAGCTGCCCGGTTTCAAGGTGTATCCGAACATCGCCAAGACCAGGCACTCCACGCCCGGCGTTGGTCTGATCTCGCCTCCACCGCATCACGACATCTACTCGATCGAGGATCTCGCCCAGCTGATCCACGACCTCAAGAACGCCAACTCCGAGGCCCGGATCCACGTCAAGCTGGTCAGTTCGGTCGGGGTGGGCACGGTGGCGGCCGGGGTGTCGAAGGCGCACGCCGACGTGGTGCTCATCTCGGGCTACGACGGCGGAACCGGCGCGGCGCCGTTGACCTCGCTCAAGCATGCGGGTGCACCGTGGGAGATCGGGTTGGCCGACACGCAGCAGACGTTGGTGCTCAACGGATTGCGCGACCGCATCACCGTCCAGTGCGATGGCGGCATGCGGACCGCGCGCGACGTGATCATCGCGGCGCTGCTCGGCGCCGAGGAGTTCGGGTTCGCCACGGCGCCGCTGATCGTGTCGGGCTGCATCATGATGCGCGTTTGCCATCTGGATACCTGCCCGGTGGGTGTGGCGACGCAGAATCCCGAGTTGCGGGCCCGGTTCAACGGCAAACCGGAGTTCGTCGAGAACTTCTTCCGCTTCATCGCAGAAGATGTGCGAAAGTACCTGTCAGAGCTTGGCTTTCGCAGCATCGACGAAGCCGTCGGGCGCGCCGACGTACTCGACACGGACGCTGGCGTCGCGCATTGGAAGAGTCAGGGACTGGACCTCAGCCCGATCTTCGCGGTGCCCACCGACGCTCACGGCGCCGAGCTGACCCAGCGGCGCCGCGTGCGCGACCAGGAGCACGGCCTCGAGCACGCGTTGGATCAGACGCTGGTGGCGCTGGCCGAAGGTGCCCTCGAGGACGCCCACCCGGTGCGGCTGGAACTACCGGTGCGCAACGTGAACCGCACCGTCGGGACCCTTCTCGGCTCGGAGGTCACTCGCCGCTACGGCGCCCAGGGCCTGCCACCCGACACCATCACCGTCGCGCTCTCCGGGTCGGCCGGGCAGTCGCTCGGCGCATTCCTGCCGCCTGGCATCACGCTCGAACTGACGGGTGACGCGAACGACTATGTAGGCAAGGGTCTTTCGGGTGGCCGCATCGTCGTGCGCCCACCCGACGACGTCTTGTTCCTTCCCGAGGACAACGTCATCGCGGGTAACACGCTGCTCTTCGGAGCCACCTCCGGCGAGGTGTTCCTCCGGGGCCGGGTGGGGGAGCGGTTCGCCGCCCGCAACTCAGGCGCGCTGGCCGTCACCGAGGGCGTCGGCGACCACGCCTGCGAGTACATGACGGGTGGTCGCGTGGTCGTCCTCGGCAAGACCGGCCGCAACATGGCGGCGGGCATGTCCGGGGGTATCGCCTTCGTGCTGGGCCTGGACCCCGCGCAGGTGAATCCCGCGATGGTGGCATTGCAAAGTCTCGACCACGAGGACCTGGTGTGGCTTCGCGAGGTGGTGGCCCAGCACGCGCAGTACACGGGCAGCACCGTGGCGACGTCGGTGCTGTCGGACTGGCCCCGCCGCAGTGCGCAGTTCACCAAGATCATGCCCACCGACTACCAGCGTGTCTTGGAAGCGACCCGGATGGCGAAGGCCGAGGGACGCGACGTGGATACCGCGATCATGGAGGCAACCCGTGGCTGACCCGCATGGTTTCTTACACGTCAAGAAGGTGGAGGCGGCCAAGCGTTCCGTCGACGAGCGTGTCGGCGACTGGCACGAGGTGTACGAGCAGCAGGACCCGCATCAGCGCGCGGGCGAGGTCTCGCAGCAGGCCCGCCGTTGCATGGACTGCGGAATCCCGTTCTGCCACTCCGGCACTGCCGGTTGTCCGCTCGGGAATCTGATCCCGGAGTGGAACGATCTGGTGCGGCGTGGCCGCTGGGACGCGGCCAGCGACCGGCTGCACGCCACCAACAACTTCCCCGAGTTCACCGGTCGGTTGTGTCCGGCACCGTGTGAGGCGGCGTGCGTGTTGTCGATCGCCGAGGACGAGACCGGTGGTGCGGTCACCATCAAGCGGATCGAGCAGACGATCGTCGACCAGGCCTGGATGGACGGCATCGTGGTGCCTCAGCCCGCCGCCATCTCGACGGGCCGAAGCGTCGCTGTCGTGGGCTCCGGTCCTGCCGGTTTGGCTGCGGCGCAACAGCTCACGCGTGCGGGCCACAGCGTGACGGTGTACGAGCGCGACGATCGGCTCGGCGGGCTGATGCGGTACGGCATCCCCGAGTACAAGCTGGAGAAGGCGACGCTGAACCAGCGACTGACCCAGATGCGGGCCGAGGGCACCCGGTTCGTCACCGACTGCGAGGTCGGCGTGGATGTCAGCGTCGAGGTGTTGCGCGAACAGTACGACGCCGTCGTCCTGGCCGTCGGTGCGCTGCGGGCCCGCGACAACCAGGTGGAGGGTCGGGAGCTGAACGGCGTCCATCTGGCGATGGAACACTTGGTGCCCGCCAACAAGGAGTGCGAGGGCGACGGCGCGTCGGACATCAGTGCCAAGGGCAAGCACGTGGTGATCATCGGTGGCGGTGACACCGGTGCGGACTGCCTGGGCACCGCGCATCGGCAGGGTGCCGCGTCGGTCACACAGCTGGACTACAACGCGGAACCGCCAGAGGTCCGCGACGAGAGCCGTTCACCTTGGCCGACTTGGCCGTTGGTCCTGCGCACCCGACTCTCGCCCGCGCACGCCGAGGGCGGGCATCGCCGCTATGAGGTTGCGGTGCAACGCTTCGTCGGCGACGACCGCGGACAGCTGCGCGCGATGGAGATCGCCGAGGTAGAGGTCGAACGCGACCCGAAGGGGCGGCGGATCATCACGCCGGTTGGCGATGTCATCGAAATCCCTTGCGAATTAGCACTTCTGGCGATCGGATTCGATGGCGTCGAACACATGAGCCTGCTCGACGGGCTCGGGCTGAAGCTCAACAAGCGGGGTGCGCTGCCATGTGGCTCAGACTGGCAGACCGACGCTCCCGGCGTGTTCGTTTGCGGAGACGCTCACCGCGGCGCATCGCTCATCGTCTGGGCGATCGCGGAGGGACGCAGCGCCGCCCATGCGGTCGACGTCTACCTCATGGGTGAGTCGGATCTGCCGGAGCCGGTCAAACCCAGCGCGCTCCCGCTGGCCGTCGTCTGAATCGATTAACGACTATGCTCATGTGGCGTGACTAGACGCGGAAAGATCGTCTGTACGCTTGGCCCGGCCACGTCCACCGGTGAAATGGTGAACGCGCTGGTCGAGGCCGGAATGGACGTCGCGAGGCTGAACTTCAGCCACGGTGACTACCCCGACCACGAATCCAACTACAAGCTGGTGCGCGCAGCGTCGGACGTCACCGGCCGCGCCGTCGGCATCATGGCCGACCTGCAGGGACCCAAGATCCGCCTCGGCAGGTTCGCCGACGGCCCGACGCTGTGGGTGGCCGGCGAAACGGTGCGGATCACGGTCGAGGACGTCGAGGGCACCCACGACCGGGTGTCGACCACCTACAAGCGGCTGGCCCAGGACGCCGCCCCCGGTGACCGGGTGCTCGTCGACGACGGCAACATCGGGCTGGTCGTCGAGCACATCGACGGCACCGACGTGGTGTGCTCGGTCACCGAGGGTGGCAAGGTCAGCAACAACAAGGGCATGTCGCTACCGGGCATGAACGTCTCGGCTCCGGCGCTTTCGGAGAAGGACCTCGAGGATCTCGAGTTCGCGTTGCGGCTCGGCGTGGACCTCGTCGCATTGTCCTTCGTGCGCTCACCCGCCGACATCGAACTCGTCCACGAGGTGATGGACCGGGTCGGCCGGCGCGTCCCCGTGATCGCGAAGATGGAGAAGCCGGAGGCCATCGACAACCTCGAGGCCATTGTGCTGGCGTTCGACGCGATCATGGTCGCGCGCGGCGACCTCGGCGTCGAGCTACCGCTCGAGGAGGTTCCGCTGGTGCAGAAGCGGGCCATCCAGATGGCAAGGGAGAACGCCAAACCCGTCATCGTCGCGACGCAGATGCTCGAGTCGATGATCGAGAACTCCCGACCCACCCGCGCCGAGGCGTCCGACGTGGCCAACGCCGTGCTGGACGGCGCCGACGCCGTGATGCTGTCGGGTGAGACGTCAGTCGGTGCGTACCCGTTGGAGTCCGTCCGCACGATGGCGCGCATCGTCGCCGCCGTCGAGGACAACTCCACCGCCGCGCCGCCGTTGACCCACGTCCCGAGGACCAAGCGGGGTGTCATCTCCTACGCCGCACGCGACATCGGGGAGCGGCTCGACGCGAAGGCGCTCGTCGCCTTTACGCAGTCCGGTGACACCGTCAAGCGACTCGCGCGATTGCACACGCCGTTGCCGCTGCTGGCGTTCACCGCGCTGCCGGAGGTGCGCAGTCAGTTGGCGCTGACCTGGGGCACGGAGACGTTCATCGTGCCGCACATGCAGAGCACCGACGAGATGATCCGCATCGTCGACAAGTCGTTGCTGGAGTTGGGCCGCTACAAGCGGGGTGACCTGGTGGTCATCGTCGCTGGCGCTCCGCCGGGCACAGTAGGCTCGACCAACCTGATCCACGTGCACCGGATCGGCGAGGACGACCACTAGGCCGGGAGGCGATTTGTCAGCCAGCGACTGCATCGAACTGCTGGCCACACTGGACCTTCGCCGCGTCGGCGACGACAACTTCACCGGGGCGCATCCAAGTCGGAATCCGATTCGCACGTTCGGCGGCCAGATGATGGCCCAGGCCTTCGTCGCGGCCAGTAGGACCGTGCGGGAGGGGCTGCCGCCCAGCGCGCTGTCGATGCACTTCATCGCGGGCGGCGACCCGGAACGCGACCTCGAGTTCCAGGTGGTCCGGCTGCGCGACGAACGCCGGTTCGCCAACCGGCGCGTCGACGTCGTGCAGGACGGGACGCTACTGGGCTCGGCGCTGGTATCCCACCTGGCCGGCGGCCGTGGGTTGGAGCACAACGTCGCACCGCCCGAGGTCGAGCCGCCCGACGACCTGCCGGGGATCGGTGAGCTCCTGAGCGGCTACGAAGAGACGGTGCCGCACTTCGTGAGTGCGCTGCGCCCGATCGAGTGGCGCTACACCAACGACCCCGCGTGGGTGATGCGCGACAAGGGCGAGCGGCTCGCCCACAACCGGGTCTGGATGAAGACCGAGGCCGCCCTGCCCGACGATCCCATCGTGCACGCCGCGGCGCTGGTCTACTCGTCGGACACCACGGTGCTGGACTCGATCATTACCACCCACGGGTTGTCGTGGGGGTTCGACCGCATCTTCGCGGTGACGATGAATCACTCGGTGTGGTTCCACCGCCCGATTCGGTTCGACGATTGGGTGCTCTACTCGACGTCGTCACCGGTCGCGGCCGACTCCCGAGGACTGGGCACCGGACACTTCTTCGATCAGTCGGGTCGCGTGCTCGCCACGGTCGTGCAGGAGGGCCTCGTCATGCACTTCCCCGGGGCCGGGTCATAGCGGCCGGTCCCGCCGTGGCGACCTTGCCGGTCGGGTTCAGGCCGTCGGTGGCGTCGTGACACCGAGGTCGTGTTGGATGCGGTCGCGTAGCTCGTCGGTGCACTTCTGCGCGGCCTGCTGGTCCGACGTCTCGGAGACGCAGGCGACGTACGCGGGGACGTCGACCTCGTGGTAGATGCGCACCCAGACAGCGATGACCGCCAGTGAGACGACCACCGCCAGCGCGCCAAGGGCGATGCCTGCCGTCGCCACGGCGCCGTTGGTGGCCTCGCCGCGCTTGACGCGCCCGCGCCCGCTGACCCCGAGAATGACGGCGACGACACCGCAGACCACGCCGCCGATGACCGAGAAGCAGAAGACCAGCCCGACGATCGCCATGGCCAGCGCCGTCGACCCGAGCCAGTTCATCGGTCGCCGGGCGACTGGTGGTGGCGCTGGCGGCGGGGGATAGCCCGTCGGATACTGGCTCATGCCGGGTGAGGGTACTTGCCGTCGCTGAGCGCGACCATGGGACAGTCGAGCTGCGCAGGCAGGTGATGGCTGGCGACCACCACGGCACGATCCGCGGGGAAGAGCGCGTCGGGTGTCAGCAGTTCGGTTAGCAGGCGGCCGCCGTCGTCGGTGTCCAGGTGCTCCGTGGGCTCGTCGAGCAGGACGATTCCGAAGTTGGAGGCGAGGGCGCGGGCCAACAGCAGGCGACGTCGCTGACCCGCGGACAGCGCGGCCGCGCCCCCGACGAGCATGGTGGACAAACCGTCGGGCAGATCGTCGAGCCATGCGGCGAGCCCGACGCGTCGGAGCGCGGCGACCAGTTCGGAGTCCGTTGCGTCGCCACGCGCCACCAACAGGTTGTCGCGCAGCGTGGTGTCGAAGACGTGCGCATCCTCGGCGAAATAGGCCGCCCCCGCGGTCGTGTCGCAGTGCGCCGCCGCAGTGGCCATCAGCAGCGTGGTCTTGCCGCTTCCGCTCGGGCCCACGACGGCCAGTCGGTCGCCCGGCCGCACGTCGAGCGGGGGCATCGAAGGCCTGGTCCTGGCCAGTGGTGCCGGCGCTGCGAGCTGTTGGAGCCGACGTGCGGCGATTCGGGCGCGGGTCACCGCGATGGCGGCCCCCGGCAGCGCGGTGGTGGCCTCGAAGGCGGACAGCGGCAGCAGCATGAGGATGGCCAGGGTGGTGGGCGCCACCGTCGGCGCGATCGACATGGCCACCAACACGGCGCCGAGCACGCTGGTCCCCATCGCGGCGGTGGGGGCGGCGGAGCCGAACGCCGCCGGGGCCGCCGCCCGGTCCGAGGCGCGGCCCCAATCGCGTTGTCGCCGAGAGGCTTCGGCGATCACGTCGTCGAGCCGGCCGCTGACTCTGAGCTCCGCGGCGTGTTCTAGTGCGAGCATCGTCGCCGCATCGCGGGCGGCGTGGTGCTCCGCGGCGAGGTCCTCGGTGGCCACCGCCGCTCTGGCGGTCAGCCATGGCGCCACCACGCCCGCGACCACCAGACCGCAGGCGAGGATCAGGGCGGCCGTCGGCGAGCAGACCGCGACGACGCCGACGGCGGCCGTCGACAGCACCGCAGCGACGGCGATGGGGAGCACGGCGCGGACCAGCACGTCGGACAGCTCGTCGACGGATGCACCCATGCGCGACAACAGGTCTCCGCTGTGCAGACGCATGACGGCCTCGGCGGGCGCATCGACGAGGGCCCGGTACAACCGAGTCCGCGCGGTGCCCGCCGCCCGCAACGCGGTGTCGTGTGACACCAGTCGTTCGCAGTAACCGAGCACACCGCGAGAGATGCCCAGCGCGCGCACCGCCACCACGGCGACCGTGAGGTCGAGCACCGGAGGCATCTCCCAGGCTCGGGTGATCAGCCAAGCGGCTACGCCCGCCAGGGCTAGCGCACTGCCGAGCGAGAGCGCGCCGAGGACGATAGCCAGTCCGAGGCGGGCGAGTCGGGGGCGAAGCAAGGTGACGGCTACGAGCAGCGGATCATCGCGGGACAAGCGCCTCCCCTCCGATCCGAACGACGTGATCGCCGATGGTGAGGACGGCCTCGTGATGCGCGACCACGACGACCGTCGCACCGGCATTCGCACGGGCGACGATGGCCTGCAGCACCCGGCGCTCCAGCGCGTCATCGAGGTGTGCCGTCGGCTCGTCCAGAAGCAGCACCGGCTTCGGCGAACCGAGCACGCGGGTGAGTGCCAGCCGCTGGCGTTGCCCGAGCGACAGTCCGGTGCCGTCGCGCCCGATGTCCGTTTCGAGGCCGTCGGGCAAGTTGGCCAGCACCTCGTCGAAACCGGTGGCACGACAAGCCCCGTCGAGGTTGGGCAACGGGCCGACGAGCTCCAGATTCGTGCGCACCGATCCCGGCACCAACACCGGACGTTGCGGCAACCACGCCACGTCGCGCCACCAGGTCGGTAGGTCGAGTGCTGCGACGTCGATGCCACCGATCAGCACCTCTCCGGACGAGGGCGGCGTCAATCCGAGCATCACCTCGAGCGTGGTGCTCTTCCCCGACCCGTTGGGCCCGGTGAGCACGGTCACCGAACCGGGCGTCGCGTGCAGCGTCAGGTCGTGCGGCGCCGATCCGTCTCGGCCCGCGACGGCGACGCCGGTCAGTCGAATCGTGGTTCCGGTCGCGGCCACGGTCCCGCGCGCCGGGTTCGTCGCGGTACCGAGCAGTCGGAACGCCTCGGCCGCTGCGGTCTGTCCGTCCGCTGCGGCGTGAAACTCGAGCCCGACCTTGCGCAGCGGCCAGAACACCTCGGGCGCCAGCAGCAATGCGGTGAGGGCGGTGGACAGTTCCAGCTCGCCGAAGACGAGCCTCAGTCCGACGCTGACGGCCACCAGGGCGACGCCGAGCGTGGCGAGGAGTTCCATGACGAGAGACGACATGAAGGCGACGCGCAGCGTGGCCAGCGCCGAACGCCGATGCGCGGCGGCGAGTTCGGCGATACGGTCCGCGGGCCCTGCGGCGCGGCCGAGCGCGCGCAGCGTGGGAATGCCCGCGATCAGGTCGAGCACCCGCGACTGCAGCGTGGTCATCGCCCGTAGCGCCGCCGCCGAACGCTCCCGCGTGACGAGGCCGATGAGCACCATGAACAGGGGGATCAGCGGTAGCGCGATCATCACGATGACGGCTGACTGCACGTCGTTGTACGCCATGACCAAGACGGCCGCCGGGGTGAGTACCGCCGCCAGTACCACCGCAGGTAGGTATCGGGTGAAGTAGGGACGCAGCCCGTCGAGTCCGCGCGTCGTCAACAACGCGGCATCATCTCGCACGGTCGCGAGCTCGCGGGGCGGCACCGCGGTCACGGTCGCGAGCACGCGTTCGTTCAGCTCGCCGATCACGGCGGTCGCACCGTGCTGGCCGAGCCGGGCCTGCAACCACTGGGCGATCACCCGAATCACCCACGTGCCGAGCAGACTCCACAGCGTAGGCGCCCAGTGAGCCACGGTGCGCGGGGCGTCGTCGGTGACGACGCCCGCGACCAGGTGGGCCAGCAGGACGGCACCCACGATCGTGCTGCCTGCGACCACTACGCCGCAGGCGACCGACGCCACCAGGTGGCGGCGCATCGCGGCTGTCGCGGGGAAGCGCTTCACGTCGAGCGGGGTGCCAGGCCAACGGGTTCGGGGATGTGCTCGGCCGAGATGCGCTGCCGGAAGACCCAGTACGTCCACGCCTGATAGCCGATCACCAGGGGAGCGAAGATCAGCGCGGCCCAGGTCATGACCTTCAAGGTGTACGGCGACGACGACGCGTTCTGAATCGTCAGGCTCCACTCGGGATTGAGCGTCGACGGAATGAGATTCGGGTAGAGGCTGCCGAACACCATCACCACAAGCGCGGCCACCACGGCCGCCGTGCAGGTGAATGCCCAGCCGTCTCCGACGCGGCGCCACACCAGCAGGACGGCCGACAGTTGCGCGACCACCGCGAACGCCAGCACGAACCACGTCCAGTCCTTGCCGTGTGCCAGCTGCGTCCATACCCCGAACCCGGCGACGAGCACAGTGACCGGAAGACCGAGGGAGGTGGCGAAGCGCACTGCGTTGTTCCGCACTGCCCCTTCGGTTTTCAGGGCGACGAAGACTGCACCGTGGAAGGCGAACAGCCCGGCGGTGGCCAGCCCACCCAGCAGGGTGTACGGATTGAGCACATCGCCGACGGTGAGTTCGATCTGTTTATCGGCGTTCACGGGTAGCCCGCGCAACAGGGCGGCCAGCGCGACGCCCCACAGCACGGCCGGCAGCCACGACCCGACGGCGATGGCGAGGTCGGCCCAAGACCGCCAGCGCGGGTCGTCGACCTTTCCGCGCCACTCGATGGCGCAGATGCGGACGATCATGCCGACGAGGATGGCCAGCAGCGGTAGGTAGAGCCCGGAGAACAGGGTCGCGTACATGCCGGGGAAGGCCGCGAACATCGCCCCGCCCGCGGTGATCAGCCAGACCTCGTTGCCGTCCCAGACCGGCCCGATGGTGTTGAGCGCTGCGCGGCGGTGCTTCTCGGCGTCGTCCTTGGCCGCGCGGCCGAACAGTGCCATCAGCATCCCGACGCCGAAGTCGAAACCCTCGAGCACGAAGAATCCGAGGAAGAGCGCGGCGAGTGCGATGAACCAGAAGTCTTGCAGCCCCATCTCGTCCTCCTCAGTACGCGAACGACAGCGGCGCGAGCTCGTCGCCCCCAGGGGGACGTGGAGGCGCGGGCTCGGAGTCGTGTTCGAGCGGACCCTCGACGACGTAGCGCCGGATCAACCAGAACCAGAGGACGGCCAACACCGCGTAGACGAGCGTGAACACCGTGAGCGAGGTGAGCACCATGCCCACGCCGTGCCCGGAGACGCCGTGATCGACCGTCAGTCGGAGCATCGGGTCGCCCGTCGGATTCGGCACGACCACCCACGGCTGTCGGCCCATTTCCGTGAACACCCAGCCGGCGCTGTTGGCGAGGAACGGGGTCGGCAGCGTGAGCAGCGCCAGCCGGGAGAACCACCGCTGATCGGGGATGCGGCCCCGGCGGGTGAGCCACAGCGCCACCACGGCGAACAACGCTGGGAACGCCATGAATCCGATCATCGCGCGGAACGACCAGTACGTGACGAACAGGTTGGGCCGGTAATCGCCCGGACCGTACTTGGCTTGATACTTGTCCTGGAGGTCCTTGACGCCCTCGAGGTTCACGCGGTCGAAGCGTCCCTCGGCGAGGAAGGGAAGCACGTACGGCACCTCGATGAGGTGACCGACGCTGTCGCAGTTGTTGTGCGTGCCGACGGTCAGGATGGAGAAGTCGGGGTCGGTTTCGGTGTGGCACAACGACTCCGCCGAGGCCATCTTCATCGGCTGCTGTTGGAACATCAGCTTGCCCTGCACGTCGCCGGTGAAGAACAGTCCGGCAAGGGCCGCCAATGCGACGAGGCAGCCCAGGATGGTCGCGGGTCGGTACATGGTGCGCGCCTCGTCGCTGTTGCCTGACCGCACCATCCACCACGCGCAGATCGCCGCGACGAACGTGCCCGCGGTAAGGAAGGCCCCGGCCACGGTATGTGAGACGGCTGCAAGGGCAGTGTTATTGGTGAACAGCGCGACGATGCTGGTGAGCTCCGCGCGGCCGGTTTCGGGGTTGTAGCGGGCACCCACCGGATGCTGCATGAAGGAGTTCGCGGCGATGATGAAGAAGGCCGACATGTTGACGGCGATCGCGACGATCCACATGCATGCGAGGTGAACCAGCCGGGGCAGCCGCGTCCAGCCGAATATCCAGAGTCCGATGAAGGTGGACTCGAAGAAGAACGCGACGAGCCCCTCCATCGCCAGCGGAGCGCCGAACACGTCACCGACGAATCGGGAGTATTCGCTCCAGTTCATTCCGAACTGGAATTCCTGCACGATGCCGGTGGCCACGCCGATGGCGAAGTTGATCAGGAACAGCTTGCCGAAGAAGCGCGTCAACCGATACCACGCGGTGTTGTCGGTGATCACCCAAGCGGTCTGCATGACCGCAATGAGCGGTGCCAATCCGATGGTGAGCGGGACGAACAGGAAGTGATACACGGTGGTGATGCCGAACTGCCACCGTGAGACATCGAGTGCATCCATCCGCACCATCTCCCGAATTGCGGGCCATTGCCTACGACAAAGAGTAGTAGATACCGTCCATCAGGCCAAGGAACAAGTGGCGACCCAGTATTAGGTGGCGGGCGCCTTGACGGTGGGCTCGGACTTCGTGAATCCGCGGATTCCGAAGGCCGTCACGACCTCCATGATGCCGATGACGATCAGCCAGACGCCGACGACCAGCGCCAGGGTGCCCAGTGAGTCGTACGGGAAGGCCATGACCACCACGCCCGCGATCAGGCTGATGGCCCCGACGAAGATGTTCCAACCGCGCCCGGGCAGCGTCGGGTCGCTGATGGCCGATGACATCGTGGCGACGCCACGGAAGATGAACCCGACGCCGATCCAGATGGCCAGGATCCGCCAGCCCTCATAGAGGCTGGTGAGCGCCATGACGCCGACGATCAGTGCGGCCGCCCCGCTGACGAAGAGCAGCAGCCGTCCGATCAGATGAACGCGCAGGGTGAACCCGAGGAACAGTTGCTCGATGCCGGTGAACAGCAGGGCGACGCCGAAGAAGATGGTTGCGACGCTGATGGAGATGCCGGGCCACGCGAGGATCGCGACACCCAGTGCGATGGCGAGCACGCCGGATATCAGGACGGATTTCCAAAGGTGTGGCAACAACGTGGGAGCAGCCGGGATTGTCATGCCGGAAGTGTGGCACAGCACGGATTCCGTAGGAACCTTTTCGCAGGGCACCGCGGCGATAACCCGTCCGCACGCACAGGAAGTCGTTAATGTCTCGTTACCGGCAGTGCGTGCTGGGTCCACGGTCGTTAATCTCCTCGCCTTGGGGGTGATGATCGACCCGATGCAGAAAGATGAGGCAACTCGTGCCAGGTGTGAGGATGTGGCGCTATGCCGCGGTTTTAGCCGCGACCAGCGCGCTGATCGTGTCCGGGTGTGCGAACAACACGGAAGGCAGCAGCGGGCCGACCACTGCGACGACTGCGGCTACGGCGGCGAAGGTCGATGAGATCGCCAACTCGGTACCAGAGGACATCAAGTCGAGCGGCAAGTTGATCGTCGGTACGGACCCGACGTATCCACCCAACGAATACAAGGATCCCAGTGGCGCGGTGATCGGCTTCGATGTCGATCTGATGAACGCGATCGCCTCGACCCTTGGATTGACCACCGACTACCGCCCGTCGGCATTCGACAAGATCATTCCCTCGATTCAGGGCGGATCATTCAACGTCGGGATGTCGTCGTTCACCGACTCCAAGGAGCGCGAGCAACAGGTCGACTTCGTCACCTACTTCTCCGCGGGATCACAGTGGGCCGCGCCGACCGGCAAGGCCGTCGATCCCGAGAACGCCTGTGGCAAGCGGGTCGCCGTCCAGGCCACCACGGTCCAGGAGACGGACGAACTGCCTGCGAGGAGCAAGAAGTGCACCGATGAGGGCAAGGCGCCGATCAACATCGTCAAGTTCGATGACCAGCCGGCTGCCACCAACGCCGTGATCCTCGGCCAGGCCGATGCGCTGTCGGCGGACTCGCCCGTGATCTCCTACGCGATCAAGCAGAGCAACGGCAAACTGGAGGCGGCAGGCAAGATCTTCGACTCCGCTCCCTACGGCTGGGCGGTGCCCAAGGGTTCACCGTTGGCGCAATCGCTGCGGCAGGCCCTCGAGCACCTCATCGAGACCGGCGCCTACAAGCAGATCGCGGCCAACTGGGGCGCCGAATCCGGAATGATCGACAAGCCGGTCATCAACGGCGCCGTCAGCTGATCACCGGATTTGTGCCATGAGTGTTGACGTGTCGCCACCAGCCACCAGCCCGGCCGCGATCGATGCCATCCCCATGCGGCACCCATGGCGGTGGTTGGCGGCGGTCGTCATCCTCATCCTGGCACTGCTGTTCCTGTACGGCGTTGCGACCAACGAGGCCTTCCGCTGGGAGACGTACAGCAAGTACCTCTTCGATCAACGCATTTCGGCAGCTGCGGTAAACACACTCGCGCTCACCGTGCTGTCGATGGTGTTGGCCATCGTGCTCGGCATAGTGCTCGCGGTCATGCGGCTGTCCCCGAATCCGGTGTTCAGGTCGGTCGCCTGGGTCTATCTGTGGATCTTCCGTGGTACACCGGTGTACGTCCAGTTGGTGTTCTGGGGTCTGATCACGACGATCTACTCGACCATGCAGTTCGGCGTCCCGTTCACCGGTCCGACGTTCTTCCACATCACCCTGCAGGGGCTGTCGATCCCATTCACGCTCGCCGTCATTGGACTCGGCCTCAACGAGGCGGCCTACATGGCCGAGATCATCCGTGCCGGAATAAGTTCCGTACCCGAGGGGCAATTCGAGGCCTCGACGGCACTGGGCATGTCGTGGGGTCTCACGATGTGGCGCACGGTGCTGCCTCAGGCGATGCGGGTGATCATCCCGCCGACCGGCAACGAAGTCATCAGCATGCTGAAGACGACATCGCTGGTGACGGCCGTGCCGTACAGCTTCGACCTGTACGGCCGCGCGAAGGACATCTCGGTCGAGCTGTTCCAGCCCGTGCCGCTGCTGATGGTGGCGGCCACCTGGTACCTGGCCGTCACCAGCGTGCTCATGGTCGGCCAGTTCTACCTGGAGCGCTACTTCGCGCGCGGCGCCTCGCGCAAGCTCACCACCAAGCAACTCGAGGCGCTGGCCAAGGCGCAATTGGGTGGAGAGGCGAAGATGTGACGACCGTTCCCATGGTCAAGGCCGAAGTGGTGTGCAAGAACTTCGGGGCACTCAAGGTGCTCAAGGGAGTGACACTGGAGGTCCAAAAGGGCCAGGTGCTTTGCATGGTTGGACCCTCGGGTTCCGGCAAGTCCACATTCCTGAGGTGTGTCAACCACCTGGAAGAGGTCAACGCGGGTCGACTGTATGTTGACGGACAGCTCATCGGGTACCGCGAGCGTGGCGGCAAGCTGCACGAAATGCCGCCGCGCGAGGCAGCGAAGCAGCGTCGCGATATCGGGATGGTGTTCCAGCACTTCAACCTCTTTCCACACCGCACCGCGCTGGCGAACATCATCGAGGCTCCGATACAGGTGAAGGGCATCAAGAAGGCCAAAGCGCTTGAGCGGGCCCGTGATCTGCTCGATCAGGTCGGGTTGGGGGACAAGGCCGAGGCCTATCCGGCACAGCTATCGGGTGGCCAGGCCCAGCGGGTGGCGATTGCTCGGGCGTTGGCGATGGACCCGAAGCTGATGTTGTTCGACGAACCCACTTCGGCGCTCGATCCCGAGCTCGTGGGTGAGGTGCTCGGGGTGATGAAGAAGCTGGCGTCTGAAGGAATGACCATGCTGGTGGTGACGCACGAGATGGGCTTCGCCCGCGAGGTCGCCGATCAGCTCGTGTTCATGGACGCCGGTGTGATCGTCGAGAGCGGTGATCCCCGCGAGGTGTTGAGCAACCCGAAACAAGAACGCACGAAGGCATTCCTGTCCAAGGTGATGTAAGGCGTGCTTTCGGAGCGCAGCAGCCGAGGGACCCGGGAATCGAGTCGGGCATTGGCACCGGACCCCGCCACCCCATTGTGGCGGGCGGCGCAGGTGTTCCGATTGCTGAGCGTGATCTACGCACTGGGCTTTCAGATCGCGGTCAACGTCGATCTCGAACGTCCGATCGCCGCCTGGGCGCTGTTCGGAGTTCTGGTGGCGTGGAACATCGCGTGCGCAGTGGCGTATCTCCAGGGCTTCGGGCGGCGCGCCATGTGGGTCGCCGTCGAACTCGTCGTCGTGGTGGTCTTCGTCCTGTCCACCGCAACGGTGGCATCCGACCAGTGGATGCAGGACAACCAGCCGTGGGCGACGACGCTGTGGGCCACCAACGTGACGATTTCTGCGGCAATACAATTCGGGCCGATCCTGGGCATGGGGGCGGGTTTGGTCGTGATCGCGTCCAGCGCCGTGCTGAAGGACTCCATCAGCGTGAACCTCGGCCGCCACGCGACCATCGTCATCGAACTCGCGGTCGGCCTTGCGGTGGGGATGGCGGCCCTGACGGCGCGGCGTGCGCACGCCGAACTCGAGCGGGCGACCCGGTTGGCTGCCGCACTCGAGGAGCGCGAGCGACTGTCCCGGGAAGTGCACGACGGCGCGATCCAGGTGTTGGCACTGGTGTCCCGCCGCAGTCGCGAGATCGGCGGTCCCACTGCAGAATTGGGGGAACTCGCTGGCGAGCAGGAAAGGGCGTTGCGACGCCTGGTCAGTGCGGGCTCCCCCCCGGTTCCGGTGGGCGCGGAGGTGGATCTGGTTCCGTTGCTGCGGAGCCGCGAGTCCGATCGGGTGTCGACGAGCCTGCCCGCAACGCCCGTGATGATCGATTCGGCGACCGCCACCGAACTCGACGCGGCCGTCGCGAACGCACTGGACAACGTCGCCGCTCACGCGGGCGCCGGGGCGCACGCCTTCGTGCTGCTCGAGGACCTCGGCGCGTCGGTCGTGGTCAGCATCCGCGACGACGGCGTCGGTATTGCGACCGGACGGTTGGGCCAGGCCGTTGATGAGGGGCGGGTCGGCATCTCGAACTCGATCGTGGGCAGAATGAAGTGGCTCGGGGGCAGCGCGACGCTGAGCACCGGGCCGGGCACCGGTACCGAGTGGGAACTGACCGTCCCGCGGGGGAGTGCACGTGGCAGTTGACGGCGGATTCACGGTGATGGTGGTCGACGATCACCCGATCTGGCGCGATGCCGTGGCACGTGACCTGGTCGAGGACGGTTTCGACGTGGTGGCGACCGCGGCTGGCGTCGAGTCGGCGCGGCGGCGGGCCGCAGTGGTCAAACCCGACGTCGTCCTGATGGACATGCGCCTTGGTGACGGCACCGGCACCCAGGCCACCACCGCCGTGTTGGAGGTCTCGCCGTCGTCGCGCATTCTGGTGCTCTCCGCCTCTGCCGAACGCGAGGACGTCCTACAGGCGGTAAAGGCCGGAGCCACCGGCTATCTCGTCAAGAGCGCCTCGAAATCAGAACTCGCCGAGGCGGTCCGGGCCACCGGGGAGGGCCGTGCCGTCTTCACGCCGGGTCTCGCCGGTCTGGTGTTGGGGGAATACCGGCGCATGGCGAAGGCGCCGGCGAAGGGTTCGGCGCCACCGAGCCTGTCCGAACGCGAGACCGAGATCCTGCGCTACGTGGCGAAGGGCCTGACCGCCAAGCAGATCGCCGAGAAGTTGACGCTGAGTCACCGCACCGTCGAGAACCACGTGCAGGCCACGTTCCGGAAGTTGCAGGTGGCCAATCGGGTCGAGTTGGCGCGGTACGCGATCCAACACGGCCTCGACGAGTAGTGACCTCGCGACTTCGCGCAACTCTTCGGCGGCCATTCGGGTACAAATACTCATCCCCTGGAACGGGTTTGCTGCCACGATGTCACGATGACCCAACCGGATCAGGCCCTGCTTGCCCGCATCAACTCGGATGTCGCCGTCGTGTGGAGCTATCTCGGACGCGTCACCGCAGACCTTCGCGAACTCGATCGCGTCGTCGCCCAACGACACGCCGCCGGGGTACTTCCGGTGGCGCCTGCCGTGGCGTCGCCCCCGTCCTACCCCCCCGCCGAGCCATATTGGGCGCCACCGGTGGAGTCGCGGGGGTACGTCGCGCCGCCTGCCGCGGCCGGCCAGCCCAACGTGCCGCCCGTCATGGCGGCCGGGGCGCCTCTCCCGTCGCCACCGGTCCCGATGCCTCCCCAGCGGCCGGTTCCGCCGCGGTCGGACGGCTGGATCGGCAAGACCCTCGCCGTCGCAGGCGTCGCTGTCACGCTCGTCGGGGTGGTGTTGCTGCTCGTGCTCGCCGCCCAGGCGGGCATTCTCCGCCCGGAGATCCGGGTGGCCGCCGGAGCGCTGCTGGCAGGCGCGCTGCTCGGGATCGCGTTCTGGCTGCACCGCAGGCCGGGTGGGCGGGTCGGTGCGATTGCGTTGTCCGCCACCGGCATTGCCGCGGCCTATATCGACATCATCGCGGTCACCACTATCTACGACTGGGTGCCGGGCGCCGTCGGTCTGGTGCTCGCCGCCGTCGTGGCGGGCGCCGGACTGACGTTGGCGAGGCGATGGAACTCCGAACAGCTCGCGCTGCTGGTGCTCGTCCCCCTGCTGGGGCTGGGGCCCATCGTGGTCGGTGGCATCACCTTGCTCCTCGTCGGCTTCATGCTGGCGTTGTCGGCGGTCACCTTGCCAGTGCAACTCGGCAAGGACTGGCTGGGCATGCACGGGGCTCGCATGGCGGTGGGCACGCTGCCATTGCTGATCGCCCTGGCAGCGGTGAATCCGACTTCAGGACAAGTGTTTTGGTTGCCCGCCGCCTGCGGTATCGCTGCGCTCCTTGCGCTGGCGAGCGCTCTGGTGCTGCTACCGCACAGCACCCATCCCACCGCCATGGCGCTCTGCTCGGCGGCGGGGACGCTTCCGGTGCTGGCGGCATCGTCGGCGGTGAACCGGGTGACGGCGGCGGTCATGGCGGCCGTGCTGGCCGCGACCCTGCTTGGACTGGCCTTGGCGGGGGATCGGTTCGTCAAGACCTCGCAACGCGTCGGCGCGATCTGGGCGGCGTCCTCCGCGGTGTCGACGTTGATCGCCGTAACGGTCGCATTCGATGCCGCCGTGGCGGGGCCGCTGCTCCTGGCGACCGCGGTCGTGGTGGCCGTCGCAGGCCGGCGCAGCGCGGTGGCCCGGTGGTCGGCCGTCGGGTTCGGCTGCGTCGGTGGGCTCTACTACCTCGTATACGCGCCACCAGGGAATCTGGCGAGCGCGACGGAGGTGAGCGCGTCCACTGCGGTCTCGACGCTGAGTTCCAGCCTTCTGGTCGTCGCCGCCGCCGCGGTGATCACGTGGGCGTGGGTCAGTCGCCCGGATGCGGATCGTGACGTGGCTCGAATCATGTGGGCGGCAGCGGCGGTGGTCGCGATGTACGCCATCACGATGTTCGCGGTCACCGCAGGAGTGCTGTTCGGCGGCCCGGAATCCGGGTTCTTCTCCGGTCACATGGCGGCGACCATCTGCTGGATTGCCTTGGCAGCCGTCGTCTTCCGCTACGCGACGAAGGTGTCCCGGGCGCAACGGTCGTTGCCCATCGGCGCGGGCCTGGCCCTGGTGGCGGCGTCGATGGCGAAACTCTTCCTGTTCGACCTCGGCACCCTCGACGGTATCTTCCGCGTGGTCGTGTTCATCGTGGTGGGCCTGGCACTGCTGGGAATGGGCGCGGGCTACGCGCGGCTGCTGTCCCAGCAGGACGAGAAGGACGAGGTGGACCAGAGGGTCTGACGCGTCAGGAACGCCTGCCGGTGAGGTACCAGGTGTGCATGACGCCCTTGCCCTTCACGTCGATGTCGCCGCGCTCCTCGAAGTCGAACTGCGCCTGCAGTCGCTCGTACACGTCGTTCGGCACCTGGATCCGGCCCTCCACGTCGGTGCTCTCCATGCGCGAGGCGACGTTGACGGCGTCGCCCCACACGTCGTAGAAGAACTTGCGGGCGCCGACGACGCCCGCCACCACCGGTCCTGAGGCGACGCCGATGCGCAGCGGCACCTCCCGGCCCTGTGGGTCGGTGAGCCCGGCTACCGCATCGGCCATGTCGAGCGCAAGGCAGGCCAGGGCCTGCAGATGGTCGGATCGCGCTTCTGGCACGCCACTGACCACCATGTAGGAGTCGCCGCTCGTCTTCACCTTCTCCAAGCCGTGGCGGTCGACGAGGGCATCGAGGTCGGTGTAGAGCGCGTCGAGGAACCGGACGAGGTCGGTCGGCGAAGTGTCGCTCGCGCGCTTGGTGTAGCCGGCGATGTCGGCGAAGAGGATCGAGGCATCGTCGTACTTGTCGGCGATGATCGTGTGTTCGGGATTCTTGAGCCGCTCGGCGATCGAGGCCGGCAGGATGTTGCCCAACAACGATTCCGAGCGTTGGTATTCGGCCTCCATCGCGCGCTCGGCGCGGGCGGTCTCGCGCATGGCGAACCACACGGTGACGATGATGAGCACCCACACCGAGACGGTGTTGATCACGAAGCCCAGCCTGAACGCCCAGTCCGGCTGGACGCCGGTGTTGTAGGGCACCCACATTTCGAGGACGATCACCGTCACCGCACCGAGCGCCGCGAGCAACGACGCGATCACCATGTGCTCAATACCGAGCACCAACACCACGAGCGCCGCGGCGACGACATAGTAGAACTGCAGGCCGATTCCGCTGCCGATGTACGCGCTGACGATCGTGATGACGATGTAGGCCACGAGGATGAAGACAACGGGCGCAACGAGATCCCCGAACCGGTAGAGCTTCGGGATCAATAAGAACACCAAGCCGCTGGCGAGGTTGACCACGCCGATCCACAGCGCGCTCTGCACGATGACGAATTGTTGAATCCCGAAGAACACGGCCACCGTCGCGCCGATGCGGGTCGTGACGGTCAAGACGCGCAGGTTTCGCGACGTGTTCTGGCGTGGTGTTGTGTCCGGCTGTGTGGATGGAGGTCCGTGGCGACTGTCGGCAGGCACGACGACCGCCGGAGCGCTAGTCGCCTGCCGACTGGCGCAGCGTCACTCGTCTCGGCCGCCACCGGTCGAGCGTACCGCGGGCACGCGTGGGTAACTCGTAGCGCGCTGAGCCGTTGCTGCGTTAATTGTTGGATACGCAAATAACAGATGGCTGGCTGACAATCAATTGCATCTATTGAAGTCGCTCGCTTGACGTAGCCACGCGACGATGTCGAGCCTCCGCTGGACAAGCCTTCTACCGGCGTCCAGCCAACGTATCACGCTCTACTGCAATCAAATCCGTATAGCTCTACGTCCATCTAGGTGCGTCAGGACCATGGTCAGATCAGAATATTCTATTGGCTAAAATTGCGAAAAGTGTCGATTGATACTATTAAACCGAATGGATAAATGCTCAATAAAAAGCTGTACTGCAGTTGATTCAATTCGCTATAGACGTTTGCTATCAACTGAGTAAATTGAGCCAACTCGGTTAGGTCGTCCAGGGGTTCTTGGGGGCCAGTGGGAGATCGCACCCATACGATCACGCCACCCCACCCCCGCCGTTCGCCGTAGTCGTTGCGGCGGCCTTAGCAAAGGCAGTAGTCGACTACTGAATGCGGTTCCCTCGTCGCGCCTGAGGATCGGTGACGTGAGCCATCGAGACTCGCAGTCATCGATAGGAGAAGCACATGATCAAGAAACTGTTTGTCACCGCCGCCGCAGCGGCAGCGGTGTCTGTTCCACTGGCCGGAGCGGCATGGGCAGACCCACCGTCCGACCCGGGGCCGAGCAGCCCGGGCACCCCAAGCGGTAACGGGATAGGTCAGGGGGGTGTCCCAAAGACCGCCGGAAGTTATTTCGACGCGGTATCGACAGGCCAACCCCGGCTTACCGAACCTGAACCCGAACGGGTCAGGCGCCCCGATCGCTCCAGGCACGGTGTTCTCGACCGTCGCAAAGCTGCCAGGCAACACTCCCGCTGCCCTTGGGGGTTTCGTGAATACGATTTACGGGGCCTATGGCACACCCGAATCGGGTGGTCCTGTCAAGACCACATTTGGGAAAACTCCTCCAGGGTTAGCCACGAAGACTTTCACACCTGGGTGCCTCAGCGGTCGTACGGCAACCGACCCCGCAATCAACGGCGGGGGGTCCGTCTGCCACTGAAAAGCGCAGTTCGCGTGCCGCCCGCACCCCGTTCCTGTGGTGCGGGCGGTCGCCAATCTCTAGGTCGATACTCACGGTCGACCGCCAATTCGGGTAGGGCGGGCCACGGTCAGACCCGGTGACCTCTCGCGAGATGGCCTTCGCGGCTCGTCTCTTGGGGCGAACCCGAAACCGACTCGCAACGTCACCCTGATGCCGATGCGGTCGCGCGAAAAATAGGCGGAGTTGTCCACCGCCAGGTCGCCGGCACCGTGCAGCAGCACGAAGCTGCGGGACTCGTCCAACGCCCACACCACATCGGCGGCGACGGCGGGTGACAGATGAGGCCGCCGACAGTGCTGCGGACCCGCTGTGGACCGGCACATATCTCAACGCTGTGCCGGTCCAGCGAAACCCTGTCTGAAGCTGGCTGTTTCTGGTGCCCCCGGTGAGATTCGAACTCACACTGGACGGGTTTTGAATCCGTTTCCTCTGCCAGTTGGGATACGGGGGCGGCGGTGGTGCGGCTACTCACCATAAAGGATGGCCGAAATTGTCGGTCACGGCCCCGAGGTCGCTGATCGGCGCTCACCACGGGATGATGTGCAGATGACCGGGTCGCCGACGGACGCTGCCAAGCCACACCGAGTTCTCATTGCCGAGGACGAGGCACTGATTCGCCTCGACCTCGCCGAGATGCTCAGAGAAGAGGGGTACGAGGTCGTCGGCGAGGCCGGCGACGGCCAGGAGGCCGTCGAGCTCGCCGAGAGCCTCAACCCGGACCTGGTGATCATGGACGTCAAGATGCCGCGGCGGGACGGCATCGACGCCGCCGCGGAGATCGCGCAGAAGCGGATCGCCCCGATCGTCGTCCTGACCGCCTTCTCTCAGCGGGAACTCGTCGAGCGTGCCCGCGATGCCGGCGCGATGGCGTATCTCGTCAAGCCGTTCTCGATCACCGACCTGATCCCCGCAATCGAATTGGCGGTCAGCAGGTTCGGCGAGCTCGCCGCGCTCGAGAACGAAGTCGCCACGCTGTCCGATCGGCTCGAGACCCGCAAGCTCGTCGAGCGCGCCAAGGGTTTGCTGCAAGCCAACCAGGGAATGTCGGAACCGGAGGCGTTCAAGTGGATTCAGCGCGCCGCGATGGATCGTCGTACGACGATGAAGCGGGTCGCCGAAGTCGTGTTGGAGACCCTCGATGCGCCAGGTGACGCGTAAATATTGCGTTTCCGACACGCCGGTCGGTGCGATCGCACAGGCGATACCCAGTCCGCATTTCCCAACATCACGCATGTGGGCCATGGGTTGGCTATGTTCTACCCGAAGCATCGGCGCTCGGTTGACGCGTACCGCGTCACCGAGTCGATGACAACGCTGATTCGGAGGTGAGACGTGCGCGGTCGAGTGGCACGGAATGCATTTGCTCTCGCGAGCGCGGGCTTGATGGTGGTCGGCATTGCCGGCTGCAACCAGTCCACGCCCGAACAAGGGAACTCGTCGCAGTCCGACTTGAAGATCGTCGAGCAAGTTCAGATCGACCAGAAGGGTGTAGAGGTCAAGCCCGCCGCGGGCACGACCCCGGCCAACCCCGCGGGCGACGGCAAGGCGTCGTGCCCTCCGCTTTCGATTGCCATGGCGGGCGCGCTCACCGGACCCGACGCCGCCCTCGGCATCAACATCAAGAACGGGGTGAAGCTCGCCGTCGACCAGCACAACGCGGCGAACCCCGGGTGCCAGGTCCAGTTGAAGGAATTCGACACGGAGGGCGACCCGCAGAAGGCCACCGGGATCGCACCGCAGATCGTCGACGACCAGTACACCGTCGGCCTCGTCGGCCCGGCGTTCTCCGGCGAGACCAAGGCCACCGGCACGGTGTTCGACCAGGCCGGGCTGGTGTCCATCACGGCGTCGGCGACCAATCCGACGCTCACGGAGAACGGTTGGAAGACCTTCTTCCGCGGACTGGCCAATGACGCCGTGCAGGGGCCGTCGGTCGCGAACTATCTCAAGGACACGCTGAAGTTCGACAAGATCTGCGTCGTCGACGACAGCACCGACTACGGCGTCGGCCTCGCCGAGGCCGTGCGCACCACGCTCGGCCCCGTCGCGGACTCCGGCTGCAACATCCAGGTGAAGAAGGGCGACAAGGACTTCTCCGCCGCGGTCACGCAGATCAAGGGCATCGCCCCGAAGGCCGTCTTCTACAGCGGCTACTACTCGGAGGCGGCCCCGTTCGTCCAACAGCTGAAGGACGGCGGCGTCGAGGCGACGTTCGTCAGCGCCGACGGCACGAAGGACAACGAGTTCGTCAAGCAGGCCGGCGGGGCGTCGAAGGACGCCATCCTGTCGTGCCCGTGCGGTCCGGCCACCGGCCCGTTCGTCGACGAGTACACCAAGTCGGCAGGCCAGGCGCCGGGCACTTACAGCACCGAGGGCTACGACCTCGCCACCATCCTGCTGAAGGGCATCGACTCCGGCGCGATCACCCGTCCCGCACTGCTGGACTTCGTGAAGAACTACAACGGGCAGGGCGTCGCCCGTAACTACCAGTGGACCGACAAGGGTGAGCTCACCTCGACCCTCGTGTGGATTTACAAGGTTCAGTAGTCACTGACACGGGGCCGCGCCCGAGACCCAGTCGTCTCGGGCGCGTCTCGTTTCAGCACCCCTTTGCGAGGAGCCGCCACCGGATGATCCACCAATGCGTCGACCAATTCGCCTGTCAGGCGGCCAACATCAACTTCAACGTCGATGGCCTGCTCAATGGCTTCTGGCAGTTGTCGATCGACGGGTTGTCGTGGGGGGCGATCTACGCGTTGGTGGCCGTCGGCTACACGCTGGTGTTCGGTGTGCTCCGGTTGATCAACTTCGCGCACTCCGAGATCTTCATGCTCGGCATGTTCGGGGCGTACTTCTGCCTGGACTTCATTCTCGGCTTCACGCCGAGCGGCAACGCCTACAACAAGGGCGTCGCGCTGACCATCCTGTACCTCGCGATCGCGATGATCTTCGCGATGCTGGTGTCGGGGTTGGCGGCCCTCGGGTTGGAAGCCGTTGCGTACCGGCCACTTCGGCGGCGCAATGCGCGATCGCTGACGTTTCTGATCACGGCGATCGGCATGTCGTTCGTGCTGCAGGAGTTCGTGCACTTCATCCTGCCGCACATCATCAAGGGCTACGGCGGGTCCAACGCGCAGCAGCCGATCATCCTGGTGCAGCCCAAGACTCAGTTCACGGTGTTCGGCGCGTCGGTCTCCAACGTCACCATCGTCATCGTGGTGGCGGCGACGGTGCTGGCACTGCTGACGGACATCGCGATCAATCGCACCAAGTTCGGTCGCGGCATCCGGGCCGTCGCACAGGATTCGACGACGGCGACGCTGATGGGCGTGTCGCGCGAGCGCATCATCATGATGACGTTCCTGATCGGTGGGGTGCTGGCTGGTGCCGCCTCGCTGCTCTACATGCTCAAGGTGCCGCAGGGCATCATCTATTCGGGCGGTTTCCTGCTGGGCATCAAGGCCTTCTCCGCAGCCGTGCTCGGCGGCATCGGCAACCTGCGGGGCGCGCTGCTCGGCGGCCTGCTGCTGGGCATCATGGAGAACTACGGGCAGGCCGTGTTCGGCACGCAGTGGCGCGACGTAGTGGCCTTCGTTCTGCTCGTTCTGGTGCTGCTCATCCGGCCGACCGGCATTCTGGGTGAAAGCCTCGGAAAGGCCCGCGCATGAGCCACCGTGATCAGGAAGGCGCACCGCCGTCCAAGTGGAGCGGACTACTTGCGCCCGGTGACGTGCTTCGTCAGTGGTGGACGGACCTCGACCGGGTGGCCAAGTGGGGCGTCGGCGCCGTGCTCTTCGGAATGCTGGCGCTGCTGCCGCTGTTCACGCCGGCATTCCTGAATACGCCGGGCATCAGCTTTGGCGGCACGATGGCGGCGTTCGTCATGGTGGCGATCATCGCGATCGGGCTCAACGTGGTGGTGGGCCAGGCCGGCCTGCTCGACCTCGGCTACGTCGGGTTCTATGCGGTCGGCGCGTACACCGTCGCGCTGCTCACCAGCCCGACGAGCCCGTGGAATCAGGTGGGCGCCGATGGATTTCTGAGCACGGACTGGGCGTGGCTGGCGTGCGTGCCGCTGGCCATGGGGGTGACCGCACTGGCGGGCCTGATCCTGGGCATCCCGACCCTGCGCTTGCGTGGCGACTACCTGGCCATCGTGACCCTCGGCTTCGGCGAGATCATCCGACTGCTCGCCGACAACCTCGCCGACATCACCAACGGCTCACGCGGACTCGACCGGATTGCGTACCCGCGCCTGCTCGAGAACGCGCAGCGGCCCAACGGCGTCTTCTCCAACGGCAATGCCTCGGGCAACATGAACTACGGGACCTGGTGGTTCTGGCTCGGCCTGGTGTTGATGATCGTCATCCTGCTGTTCGTCGGAAACCTCGAGCGCAGCCGAGTGGGTCGGGCCTGGGTGGCGATCAGGGAGGACGAGGACGCCGCAGAGGTGATGGGCGTCAACACCTTCAAGTTCAAGCTGTGGGCCTTCGTGATCGGCGCGGGCATCGGCGGGTTGTCCGGTGCCCTGTACGCCGGCCAGGTGCAATACGTCGCGCCCACCAACTTCAACATCATCAACTCGATGCTGTTCCTGGTCGCGGTCGTGCTCGGCGGCCAGGGCAACAAGCTCGGTGTCATCTTCGGCGCGTTCATCATCGTGTATCTGCCGAACCGACTGCTCGGCGTGCACTTCCTTGGCGTCAACCTCGGTGACCTGAAGTACCTGTTCTTCGGGTTGGCCCTGGTGGTGTTGATGATCTTCCGGCCGCAGGGACTCTTCCCGGTACGTCAGCAGTTGCTCGCCTACGGCAAGTCGGCAAAAAACCTGCTCCGCGCTGCGGACGACGAAAAGGCGGCGGCATGACGGTCAAGCGAGAAGTGCAGCGGGATCGCGCATGACAGAACCGAAGATCGACGAGGAACTCGCCGCCCTTCACCGTGACGTGAAGGCGGCCGAGGGCGAAATCCTGCTCCAGACAAACGAACTCACCGTCAAGTTCGGTGGATTGACTGCGCTCGACGCGGTCACCTTCGGGATCAAGCGCGGGGAGATCCTCGGCCTGATCGGCCCCAACGGGGCAGGCAAGACCACGTGCTTCAACGCAATCACCGGCGTCTACCGGCCGAGTTCGGGTTCCGTCACGTTCGACGGAGCGCCGCTGGGAAAGATCAAGCGCCACCAGATCACCCGCAAGGGAATCGCCAGGACGTTCCAGAACATCCGGCTGTGGGGCGAGATGACGGCGCTGGAGAACGTCGTCGTCGGCACCGATGCCCGGCATTTGACCTCGGTGCCCGGTGCACTGATCCGCACTCCGCGGCACCGGCGCGAGGAGAAGTCGGCCATCGAAAAGGCCGCGGCGCTGCTGCAGTTCGTCGGGATCGCCCATCGCGGCGAGGAGAAGGCCAAGAACTTGCCCTACGGCGATCAGCGTCGGCTCGAGATCGCCAGGGCGCTGGCCACGGAACCCAAGCTGTTGTGCCTCGACGAACCGGCGGCGGGGTTCAATCCCAGCGAGAAGGCGGCCCTGATCGACCTCATCCGCGCGATCCGCGACGACGGCTACACGGTGCTGCTGATCGAACATGACATGCGATTGGTTATGGGCGTTACCGACCGGATCGTCGTCCTGGAATTCGGCCGCAAGATCGCCGATGGACTGCCCGCCGAGATCCGCGAGGACCCGAAGGTCATCGCCGCATATTTGGGGGTGCCCGATGACGAAATCTCCTGAGCAGCCGTCCGCACCCGAAACGTCGCTCCAGACCGACCTGGACCCGCGGCCTGTGCTGCTCGAGGTCCGCGACGCGGTGGTCCACTACGGCCGCATTCAGGCACTGCACGGCGTCTCGCTGGTGGTGCGCGAAGGCGAACTGGTGACGCTGCTGGGTTCCAACGGTGCAGGCAAGACCACCATGATGCGCGCCATCTCGGGGCTGCGTCCGTTGACCTCCGGCTCGGTGTGGTTCGACGGGCAGGACATCTCGAGGGTCAAGGCGCACCGCCGGGTCACCGATGGGCTGATCCAGGCCCCAGAGGGCCGCGGTGTATTTCCCGGCATGACCGTGGCCGAGAACCTCGAAATGGGTTGCTACGGACGCAAGTTCGCCTCCAAGTCGGAGCATAGCGAACGATTCGACTGGGTGTTGGAGACGTTTCCCCGGCTGGCCGAGCGTCGCAGCCAGGTCGGTGGCACCTTGTCGGGCGGGGAACAGCAGATGCTGGCCATCGGCCGTGCGCTGATGGCCCGGCCGCGGGTGCTGCTGCTCGACGAACCGTCGATGGGGCTTGCGCCCATGGTGATCTCGCAGATCTTCAAGATCATCTCCGAAATCAACGCCACCGGTACGACCGTGTTGTTGGTGGAACAGAACGCACAGCAGGCGCTGACGCGTTCGGACCGGGCCTACATCCTGGAGACCGGTCGGGTCACCCGCGCCGGGGTGGCGCGGGATTTGTTGAAGGACGACAGCATTCGCGCCGCATACCTCGGCGTCGCCTGACCCAGACTCGCCACGCGCCGCGCACGCCCCGAAGCAAAGCGCACCGGTCGCGGGCGCACAGTCATGCCAACGCTTTTCGTATCCGAGAGTGGTCGGGTACCAAGCTCTCCCAGGCTCCCAGCAATACCTCGATAGACGTCGGAGATTGCGGTAGCGCACTACTGAGTTGGTGCCACCGAACCCGAGTGACCATTCCCATAGCGGAACTCGATCCGACGCGGTCGCTGTTGTTTCGCCATGGCAATGGATGGAGAAGACCGATGATCAAGAAAGCGTTAGTCACCGTGATGGCCGCAGGAGCCCTGTCTGTTCCGCTCGCTGGAGTGGCATGGGGAGGCCCAGACCCATCCGACCCCAACGTCGGCTCTGGCGGTGTGCCTGGAAAGGCCGCAGGGATACTGCAGCAGAACGGTATCCCGGTGGTGGGGAACGTTACCCCGGGAGCGGGCAACGATGGTCCCGTCTCCATCCCGGGCTTCCGTGACATCGCAAAGCTGCCTGGCTCCGTCCCGGATTCTCCTTTCCTCGGCGTGCCTAATCCTGGGTCGGGGGTAAGGGCAATCACGCCTGGGTGTGCGAACGGCTCCCTTGGGTGCCAGTAAGGAAGGGCAGACCAGAGCTAAAGCTCTTCGTGCCGCCCGCGTCCCGTTCCTGGGGTGCGGGCGGTGCCGACGGTTCGGGCGGTAGTGGCTGCGTCATGATTGCCCCTATGTGCCAGTAGTAGCCGTCGTCCCATCACGGCTTCCCCGGCTTAACCGTTCGGTTCGGGGTACCAGCCCGCCTGGCAGCGGTGTAGTCGTAAACCGTGCGGACGCTGAGAGGATGCTGTTAGCTACGACCAGGCTATGTTCCACGCCAATTAAAGACCAGGGCACCAGAACAATTCGGCGCGTCACATAATGCCAAATCACAAAAAATCGCTCTCCAACGTGAACCGGTTGAGGCGCTCCATCGTGTCCAGAATGTAACTACAGAAGGGGAATGTCATGAAACGCGCCATCATCGTGCCAGCCTTGGTAACCGCGTTCGTCACGCTGTCGCCAGTCGGCGTCGCCCTTGCCGACAACCCACACAGCCCCGCAAACCCGAACGGTCCCGCCACCGGTCAACCGAACCAGTCCGCCGAAGACCAGATCGCGGCGGGCGGTACCCAGCCGGCAGGCTTCAACACCGGCGGGTTCGCCAACGCGCAGACGCACTACGCAGCAGGTATCGAGCAGAGCAAGAACCCCAAGGCTGTCAGCCAATACGACGTCGCCGCCTTCCAGCTCTCCAACAACCACGGACATACAAAGTAAGGCGCTACGCCCTCATCCGGCGGGCTGGTTGCCGCGCCCCGCGTAAGCAGCCCGCCGGTGTCGCGGCGCGTTTCCAGTACACGCGCCGCGCGGGCCCGAGTCGGCGTCAAGAAGAATTTGTGACCGCACGATCTTGCGGTCGCGGATCTGGTAGATGCCGCACCTCGGACCTGTCCGCGCCGGCTTAACATCAGCCAATCTGCTGCCCTTGCGGTGGCAATACCGCCGTCGATTCACGGGATGATCAATCGGAGTGACGGGCGGCCATCGACGCACGATGGTAGAGAGGTCCTGTGACTGGCTCGTTCTGGTGGGACGTCGCAGTCGGCATAGCCGCGGCGCTCATCCTGGCTTGGGCGGCCCTCATCGTCGCACTTGCGATCCTGCGGCCACCCGGCGGATTATTGCGCGAGGCGGTGCGAATCCTCCCCGACGTGCTTCGCCTTATCCGCCGCCTGGCCGCAGACAAGACGCTGCCCTCGGGTGTGCGCACTCGGCTCTGGCTGTTATTGGCCTACCTGGCGCTGCCGTTCGATCTGATTCCCGACTTCATCCCCGTGCTCGGGTACGCGGACGACGCCATCATCGTCACCGCGGTCCTTCGCAGCGTCGTTCGTCGAGCGGGAATCGTTGCGGTGCGGGGCCACTGGCCCGGCAGCGACGACGGCTTCGCCGTACTGTGCCGCCTCGCTGGCCTGAATGAATCAAGGCGGGAAGCGGAGGGCTGATCGGCGCAGCCTAACCTCTGCCCTCCGCAGTCCGTGTAGTGGCATGGGCACTCGCTACGGCTACAGGGCGCTCGTCGGCCTCCCTCCGGACGTGTGCGCGATGGGCGTGGACGGAGGTCGCGCCGAATTAAGTGGTAACGCCCGAATTGGCGAGATTGCAGTGCGCGCTACCCGTCGCCGCAGACGATCCGTCGACGAAGGGGCGCGGCTCAACCGCTTCCAACGCGGCGATGGCCGCGAGGCTAACGCGCGACGATCACCGACGAGCCGTGTCCGAACAATCCCTGATTGGCAGTGACGCCCACCTTGGCGCCCTCGACCTGACGGCCGGTGGCCTGACCCTTCAGCTGCCAGGTGAGCTCGCATACCTGCGCGATGGCCTGAGCTGGAATGGCCTCACCGAAGCAGGCCAGCCCACCCGATGCGTTGACCGGGACGCGGCCGCCGATCGTCGTTGCGCCACTGCGCAATAGCGCCTCGGCCTCGCCCCTGGCGCACAGTCCGAGATGTTCGTACCAGTCGAGTTCCAGCGCCGTGGACAGGTCGTACACCTCGGCCAGGCTGACGTCATCGGGCCCGATGCCCGCTTCGGCGTAGGCGGCGTCGAGGATCTGGTCCTTGAACACGCGCTCGGGACCAGGCACCACCGCCGTGGAATCCGTTGCGATGTCGGGCAGTTCGGGCAGGTGCTGCGGATACCGCGGCGTCACGGTGCTGACGGCGCGCACCGACGGCACGCCCTCGACCGAGCCGAGGTGCTTCTCGGCGAACGACTTGCTGGCCACGATGAGGGCCGCGGCACCGTCGGACGTGGCGCAGATGTCCAGCAGCCGAAGGGGATCGGAGACGACCGGACTGGCCAGCACGTCCTCGACCGAACTCTCCTTGCGGAAGCGGGCATTGGGGTTGTTGAGCCCGTGCCTGGAGTTCTTCACCTTCACCTGAGCGAAGTCCTCGAGGGTGGCGCCGTAGAGGTCCATGCGGCGGCGCGCCAGCAGGGCGAAGTAGACCGGGTTCGTGGCGCCGATCAGGTGGAAGCGCTGCCAGTCGGGGTCGTTCTTGCGCTCCCCGCCCACCGGGGCGAAGAAGCCCTTGGGCGTGGTGTCCGCTCCGATGACCAGGGCGACGTCGCAGAAGCCGGCCAAGATCTGCGCGCGAGCGCTCTGCAAGGCCTGCGAGCCGCTGGCGCACGCCGCGTAACTCGAGCTGACGGGCACGCCGTTCCAGCCGAGCTTCTGCGCGAACGTCGCGCCCGCGACGAATCCGGGATAGCCGTTGCGGATGGTGTCGGCGCCGGCGACCAACTGGATCTGGCGCCAGTCCAGGCCCGCTTCCGCGAGTGCAGACCGCGCGGCGACGACGCCGTACTCGGTGAAGTCGCGCCCCCATTTGCCCCACGGGTGCATGCCGGCGCCCAGGATGTAGACCGGTTCGGGACTCATGCGATCCTCCACGCGTAGACGATCCGCTCGACGCCATCGTCGTCGACGTACAGCGGCATCGTGGTCAGTTCCATCTCCATGCCTACCTTGAGGTCGGCTGCCAGCGTGCCCTCGACCACCTTGCCGAGCACGATGATGCCCTCGTCGGCGAGTTCGACCGCGGCCACTGCGAACGGCTCGAACGGATCCGGTGACGGGTAGGGCGGCGGCGGTGCGTACTGGTTCTCCGTGTAGCTCCACAGCGTGCCGCGACGCGACAGCGGCACCTGGTCGAGCTCGTCTCCGTCACACGCCGGGTTGGGGCAGTTGTTGGGGCGCGGCGGGAACACGTAGGTGGCGCACTGCGTGCACTTCCCGGCGATCAGATGGGCATGTCCGGCGTCGTCGGTGGCGAACCACCCGTCGATGGCCGGTAGTTGCGACGTGGCGTCGATAGCTCCTGGCACCCGGTCAGCCTAACGGAGATCGACCGCCAAACTGAAACGTGTTGCAGTTCTGCCGCGGCTACGTCAAGCATGATGCGCAGCGGATCGTCTAGGTGGTCGCGCATCAGGTGGTGCCTGCTGTCAAGTTCGTGGCAGTTCCACTGCGGATCGTCGCGGACCCGGTGCGAACACGTACCCACGGCGACGGAACCGGCTCAAGTCGTCGCCGGTGAGGTGGCGACGTCGATTCCGTTGTCGCCCTCGATGATCGCCATGGTGTGACGGTCGAGCAACGGCGGCGAGCTGAGCCGCCGCGACCACACCCGCGAGGGACCACACGGGGCTTGCGGCGAACGGCGCGATCGGTTTCGTATCAGTCATGAGATTCGGGACGGCGTGCTGAGTTCGACCGTCGAGCGTAGTCGCGGCGCCGACGCCGCAGCCGGTGATCCGACGTCGGACCGGCTGCATAGAGTAGGGCTGTGAGCCAGGCCATGACCCAAACGAAACCGACGTTGATGCTGCTAGACGGTAATTCGCTGGCCTTTCGCGCGTTCTATGCCCTACCCGCGGAGAACTTCAAGACGCAGGGCGGACTGACCACCAACGCGGTGTACGGGTTCACCGCGATGCTGATCAACCTGCTGCGCGACGAGCAGCCCACCCACATCGCCGCCGCGTTCGACGTGTCGCGACAGACGTTCCGCTCCGAGAAATACCCGGAGTACAAGGCGGGGCGTTCCGCCACACCCGACGAGTTCCGCGGTCAGATCGACATCACCAAGGAGGTGCTCGGCGCGCTGGGCATCACCACGCTCGCGGAGGTCGGGTTCGAGGCCGACGACATCATCGCGACGTTGGCCACTCAGGCCGAGCAGGAGGGGTACCGGGTCCTCGTCGTCACCGGCGACCGGGATGCGTTGCAACTCGTCAGCGCCGACGTCACCGTGCTCTATCCACGCAAGGGCGTCAGCGAACTCACCCGGTTCACTCCCGACGCCGTGGTCGAGAAGTACGGGCTGACACCCACCCAGTACCCCGACTTCGCAGCGCTGCGTGGCGACCCGAGCGACAACCTGCCTGGCATTCCCGGCGTGGGGGAGAAGACCGCCTCCAAGTGGATCGTCGAGTACGGCTCGCTGCAGGCGCTCGTCGACCAGGTCGACACGGTCAAGGGCAAGGTCGGTGACTCGTTGCGCGCCAACCTGTCTCACGTCATCCTCAACCGCGAACTGACCGACCTCGTCAAGGACGTGCCGTTGGCGCAGACCCCCGACACGTTGCGCATGCAGCCGTGGGACCGCGACCACATCCACCGGTTGTTCGACGACCTCGAGTTCCGGGTGCTGCGCGACCGGCTGTTCGAGACGCTGGCCTCCGCCGACCCCGAAGTCGAGCAGGGCTTCGACGTCAAGGGCGGCGCCCTCGAGCCGGGCCAGCTCCCGGCCTGGCTGGCCGAACACACCAAGGGGCAGCGCTCGGGAATCGCCGTCGTGGGCACCCACCTGGCATTCGACGCCGACGCCACCGCGCTGGCCGTCGTGGCCGCCGACGGCGAGGGTTGCTACCTCGACACCGCCACCCTGGACGCCGCCGACGAGGCCGCCCTGGGCGCCTGGCTGGCCGACGCGGACGCACCAAAGGTGCTGCACGAGGCCAAGCTGGCCATGCACGACCTGGCCGGTCGCGGCTGGAACCTCAAGGGCGTCACGTCCGACACGGCGCTCGCGGCGTATCTGGTGCGTCCCGGTCAACGCAGCTTCGCACTCGACGACCTCGCCGTGCGGTACCTCCGGCGTGAACTCCGCGCCGAGAACCCTGAGCAGCAACAACTTTCGCTGCTCGATGACTCGGACGGCGTCGACGATCAGGCCGTCCAGACGCTGATCCTGCGGGCCGGCGCCGTCGCGGACCTCGCCGTCGCGCTCGACGAGGAACTGGCCCGCATCGACTCCTCGGCTCTGCTCGGGGACATGGAGTTGCCCGTTCAGCGGGTGTTGGCCGAGCTGGAGCACACCGGCATCGCCGTCGACCTCGACCTGCTCGGCACACTGCAGAGCCAGTTCGCCGACCAGATCCGCGACGCCGCCGAGGCGGCCTACTCGGTGATCGGCAAGCAGATCAACCTTGGCTCGCCGAAGCAGCTGCAGGTGGTGCTGTTCGACGAGCTCGAGATGCCAAAGACCAAGCGCACCAAGACCGGCTACACCACCGACGCCGATGCGTTGCAGTCGCTGTTCGACAAGACGGGTCATCCGTTCCTGCAGCACCTGCTCGCCCACCGCGACGCCACCCGGCTCAAGGTCACCGTCGACGGATTGCTGAACTCGGTGGCCTCCGACGGCCGCATCCATACCACCTTCAACCAGACCATCGCGGCCACCGGGCGGTTGTCGTCCACCGAGCCCAATCTGCAGAACATCCCCATCCGCACCGAGGCGGGCCGCCAGATTCGCGACGCCTTCGTCGTCGGAGCCGGCTACGCCGAGCTGATGACGGCGGACTACAGCCAGATCGAGATGCGCATCATGGCGCACCTTTCCGGCGACCAGGCACTGATCGAGGCGTTCAACACCGGCGAGGACCTGCACTCGTTCGTGGCGTCGCGTGCGTTCGACGTGCCGATCGACGAGGTCACCGCCGAACTGCGCCGCCGCGTGAAGGCGATGTCATACGGGCTGGCCTACGGACTGAGCGCCTACGGCCTGGCCGCGCAGCTCAAGATCAGCACCGAAGAGGCCAAGGTGCAGATGGAGCAGTACTTCGCCCGGTTCGGGGGGATTCGCGACTACCTGCGCGAGATCGTCGACCAGGCGCGCAAGGACGGCTACACCTCCACAGTGCTGGGGCGGCGGCGGTACCTTCCGGAACTCGACAGCAGCAATCGCAACGTCCGCGAGGCTGCCGAGCGGGCAGCCCTCAACGCGCCCATCCAGGGCAGCGCCGCCGACATCATCAAGGTGGCGATGATCAACGTCGACACGGCGATCAAGGACGCGGGGCTGCAGTCCCGGATGTTGCTCCAGGTCCACGACGAACTGCTCTTCGAGGTCGCCCCCGACGAACGTGACACGTTGGAGGCGGTGGTGCGCGACAAGATGGGCGGCGCCTACCCGCTCGACGTTCCGTTGGAGGTCTCCGTCGGCTACGGCCGCAGTTGGGATGCCGCCGCGCACTGAACTGCGGGCGGTATCGGGCGGCCGGGCGAAACGTGGCCGAATGGCGAGCAATTCGATTCGGACGCCCTGCGCCTGCTCGATGCGTTGGGCGGCTTGAGGCGTCGCTGATTCCAAGACCGGTCGGCGTCGCCCTGCTGGCGAGGCTAGCGCCCAGGCGCGCGGTAGTTGGCCAGGTACTGCAACGTCGGGGCCGCAGCGCGGGCGGCGAGCAGCCAGTACGCCTCTTCGTTCTGCAACGCGACCATTCGCGCGTCGCTGAATCCGCGGTCGATGCGATCGCGCACGAAGGCCAGCTCGACCACCTGGTAGGCGAAGTTCTTGACGCCCTTCGCCGCGGATTTCCCGCCGAGTCGGCGGGCCTCGCCGATCGCCGCCTTGCGGGTCTTGATCGACCCCAGCCAGGTCGCTTCGTTCGCCGTCACCAGGTTGGCCGCGACCATGCCCGGCAGCTTCGATTCCGTGATGCGCTGTTCCCTGCGGCGGCTCGCGATCGCCAGCCAGCTCGCCAGCGCGAACACCGGGACCATCCAGAACACGTAGACCAGGAAGTACGTCTGGAAGCTGATCACCGACGAGCCGTTCCACAGCGCGTGCAGCAACACTGCGCCCGCGTATCCGAGCAGGATGCAGCCGATCTTGGCGAGCACGTTGCGCCGGTTCAGCGCGAAGTAGACGCCGATGCCCGTGGCCAGGGTGAACAGTGGATGGGCGAACGGACCCATGACCAGCCGCAGGCCCGCGGTCAGCAGCGATTCCCCGACCGACTCGCCCTGGGCGATGTACATGATGTTCTCCACCCACGCGAAGCCGATCGCGGTGATGCCCGCGTAGACCAGGCAGTCGGTCAGTGAGTTGAGCTCGTTGCGACGCCGGCCGGTCATCATAAGCAGCAGGAACGACCCCTTGAGCGCCTCCTCGACGAGGGGCGCACCCAGCGCGATCGTCGCGACGCTCGCCATGTCGGCGTCGGCGGGCACCAACGACTCGAACAGCATCTCGAGCCCGACCGAGAAGACGACCGACACCGAGGCGCCCCAGAGGAAGGCGAGCACCAGCAGGCGCGGCGGCTCCGGCTCCCAGCGATCCAGCCACACGAAGGTCAACACGACGACGACGAGCGCGGCCGTCGACAGCACGATCCCGATCGTGGCGCCCACCGGGTTGAGCGCGGTGAAGAGCAGCACGATCAGTCCGGCCACCGTGCCCAGCGCGATGATCAGGCCGAGCGGTGCACCGACCTTGCGGATGCGTCGTGGCAGCGGCGGGACGAAGGCCTGGGGGTGCTGGGGCGGCTGCAGCGGCGCTGGGTATTGCACGAAAGAAGGGTAAGCGGCAGCCATCGTGCGATGTAGCTCTGCGGGACGTGCGTCGGGTGAACTGACGGATGTCGATCCGCCAGACGTCCCCGGCCGGCTGCCACGAATGCCGAGCAGTTCGCGCCGCGCGGTGCGATGATCATCTGAGACGGCTTCACCGTCGACCTGTCGGTGACGGCAACTGGCGTCATCACGTCGTCAGTCGGGCGTCGCGGGAATCAACGCGACGCGGACCGAGTTTGTCCAGCGTGCACCCAGGCGAGTAGTCTCGACGAGTACTCGTATGTGCTAGATCGCGAGTGCGTAGCACAACGTCGGCCCTGGCCGAAGCCAAAACAACTGTCCCTACGATAAAACCTGTCCGGAGCAACCCACCACATGCCAAGTCCCTCCGTCACGTCTCCGCAAGTAGCCCTCAACGACATCGGCTCTGCAGAGGATTTTCTCGCCGCCATCGACAAGACCATCAAGTACTTCAACGATGGCGACATCGTCGAAGGGACCATCGTCAAGGTTGACCGCGACGAAGTCCTTCTCGACATCGGTTACAAGACCGAAGGTGTCATTCCTTCCCGCGAACTCTCGATCAAGCACGACGTCGACCCCTCAGAGGTTGTGTCCGTCGGCGACGAGGTCGAAGCGCTGGTCCTCACCAAGGAGGACAAGGAAGGCCGCCTCATCCTGTCCAAGAAGCGCGCTCAGTACGAGCGGGCCTGGGGCACCATCGAAGAGCTCAAGGAAAAGGACGAGGCCGTCAAGGGCACCGTCATCGAGGTCGTCAAGGGCGGCCTGATCCTCGACATCGGCCTGCGCGGCTTCCTGCCCGCGTCGCTGGTCGAAATGCGTCGTGTCCGCGATCTGCAGCCGTACATCGGCAAGGAGATCGAGGCCAAGATCATCGAACTCGACAAGAACCGCAACAACGTGGTGCTGAGCCGCCGCGCCTGGCTGGAGCAGACCCAGTCCGAGGTGCGCAGCGAGTTCCTCAACCAGCTCACCAAGGGAGCCATCCGCAAGGGTGTCGTGTCCTCGATCGTCAACTTCGGCGCGTTCGTCGATCTCGGCGGGGTCGACGGTCTGGTCCACGTGTCCGAGCTGTCCTGGAAGCACATCGACCATCCGTCCGAGGTCGTCAACGTCGGCGACGAGGTCACCGTCGAGGTGCTCGACGTCGACATGGACCGCGAGCGGGTTTCGTTGTCGCTCAAGGCGACTCAGGAAGATCCGTGGCGCCACTTCGCCCGCACCCACGCGATCGGTCAGATCGTGCCGGGCAAGGTCACCAAGCTGGTGCCGTTCGGTGCGTTCGTCCGCGTCGAAGAGGGCATCGAGGGTCTGGTGCACATCTCGGAGCTGTCCGAGCGTCACGTCGAGGTCCCGGACCAGGTGGTTCAGGTCAACGACGACGCGATGGTCAAGGTCATCGACATCGATCTCGATCGGCGCCGCATCTCGCTGAGCCTCAAGCAGGCCAACGAGGACTACACCGAGGAGTTCGACCCTTCGAAGTACGGCATGGCCGACAGCTACGACGAGGCGGGGAACTACATCTTCCCCGAGGGCTTCGACTCCGAGACCAACGAATGGCTCGAGGGGTTCGAGAAGCAGCGTGACGAGTGGGAGGCCCGGTACGCCGAGGCCGAGCGCCGCCACAAGATGCACACCGCGCAGATGGAGAAGTTCGCGGCGGCCGACGCCGAAGCGGCCAGCAGGCCGGCCTCCAACGGTGCGACCTCGTCGTCGTCGCGTTCGGACGAGCCCGCAGGCGGGTCGCTCGCCAGCGACGCTCAGCTGGCGGCGCTTCGCGAGAAGCTCGCAGGTAGCGCGTAACCAGTTCGACACGGCGAACGCCCCGGCTCACCTGCGCCGGGGCGTTCGTCGTTCCTGCGCCGAACCTGAAGGACTGCTCTAGTTTTCGCCGATTTCTCGAGCACTCTTTGCGTTCGCGGTCGCCTGCCGGTCCGGACTCGACTCCTGTCAGACTGTTCCGGTGCTGCGCATTGGATTGACCGGCGGAATTGGAGCAGGCAAGTCGACGGTGTCGGCCGCGTTCTCGGAATGCGGTGGGATCGTCGTCGACGGTGACGTCATCTCCCGCGAGGTCGTCCAGCCGGGGACCGAGGGGCTGGCCAAGCTGGTCGAGGCGTTCGGCGAGCAGATCCTGCTGCCCGACGGTGCGCTCAACCGTCCCGCCCTGGCGGCGGTGGCGTTCAGCGACGACGAGAAGCGCAAGACGCTCAACGGCATCGTGCATCCCCTGGTGGGCAAGCGCCGCGAGGAACTCATCGCCGCGGCCCCCGCTGATGCGGTGATCGTCGAGGACATTCCGCTGCTGGTCGAGTCTCAGATGGCGCCGATGTTCCCCCTGGTCGTCATAGTGAATGCCGACGAGGACGTCCGGGTGGCCCGACTCGTCGAGCACCGGGGCTTCAGCGAGGATGACGCCCGGGCCCGCATCGCCGCCCAGGCGACCGAGGACCAGCGCCGCGCCGTCGCGGACGTCTGGCTCGACAACTCGGGCAGCGCCGACGAACTCAGGCAGCGCGCGCTCACGCTCTGGCACGAGCGCGTGTTGCCGTTCGCCGTGAACCTCGACGCCGGCACGCCCGCCGCAGCTGAACCCGTGCTCCGCGCGGCCGATCGCACGTGGGCCGAACAGGCCACGCGCATCGTCAACCGGCTGAACGCGGCCTGCGGGCATCGCGCCCTACGCATCGACCACGTCGGGTCCACCGCAGTGCCCGGGTTGGATGCCAAGGACGTAATCGACGTTCAGGTGACGGTGAAGTCACTGGAGGTGGCCGACGAGCTGGCCGACGCGCTGCTTTCGGCCGGATACCCCCGCGTGGCCGGGATCACCGTCGATGTCGCCCACTCGGACGATGCAGCGTTGTGGCAGAAGCGCTTTCACGCGTCCGCGGACCCTGGTAGGCCGACCAACGTGCACGTCCGCGCCGATGGTTGGCCCAATCAGCAGTTCGCGCTGTTGTTCCGGGACTGGTTGACGGCCGACGCCGACGTGCGCGAGGAGTATCTGGCGGTCAAGCGCAACGTGGCCGCCGAGGGCCACGCCACGATGACCGCGTATGCCGACGCCAAGGAACCCTGGTTCGTCGATGCGTACCCGCGGGCGTGGAGCTGGGCCGAGGCCACCGACTGGCGACCGTAGCCACGAGATTGTTCGGCACCCTGCGAAGAAAAGTGTCCGGTTGTCGGTGCCCCGGCGCTCCTACCGATGAGACCGGGCCCAGCCAGGGCCACAGGGAAGAGGAGCGTGCCATGTCCATTACCACTTCGTCGCCAACGTCCGCCCCGCTCGAAACCTACGTCGCCGCCGCGACGTCGACGCTGAATTGATGCGCTCCACCCGTGATGACCAGCACGTTGTCGGCCTTGCAGAACAGCCGTTCCCGAGCGCGTTCAGAACTACCATCGGCCCTGACAGGGGAGAGCGTCATGACTTCTGCGCGACGTGCTGAGCCCATCGGGCCGGACGCAACCGATGCCGAACTGGCGGTCGCGGCGACTGCGGGGGACCGGGCTGCGTTCGCGCTCATCTACGACCGCTACGCCGACAAGCTGCACGACTTCTGCGTGGGCATGTTGCGCGACCGCGACTCCGCAGCGGATTGCGTCCAGGACGCCTTCTGCACCGCCGCGACCAAATTGCCCGAACTTCGCGAGCCCGACAAGCTGCGGCCGTGGTTGTACGCCGTGACCCGCAACGAGGCGTTGCGCCGCATCCGGGATCGCCGCCGCGAACTAGTTTCAGACGAGGTACCCGACATGGCTTCGACCGAGGCCGGACCGGACGTTCTGGCCGCGCGCACCGAACTCGCCGAATTGATCGCCGAGGCAGCCGGCGGATTGTCCGACCGCGACCGCACCGTCCTGCAGCTGGCCTACTACCACGGGATGGACGGACCCGAGCTCGCCGAAGCGCTCGAGGTCAGCCCGAGCGCTGCCACGAAGATGGTGCAGCGGCTGCGTGACACCGTCGAACGCTCGCTCGGGGCGCTGCTGGTGTGCCGACGCGCCAAGGCCGATCCGGAGGCCTGTCCCGAACTTGCCGCCGTGCTCGAAGGCTGGGACGGCACCTTCAACGTGTTGATGCGCAAGCGCGTTGCCCGCCATATTGAGTCGTGCCCGATCTGCGACGAGGAACGCAGGCTCCGCGTCACCCCTGCGGCCCTGCTCGGCGCGACTCCGGTGTTCGTCCCCGCGCCCGGCTGGCTGCGTGACCGGACGCTGGAGGCGGTCGAACTTCCCTCTCGCACAACACCATCGGGACCGAGCGCCAGCGGTGCTACGACTTCTCGACGTCCGTGGGCCGGCACGGCCGCCGTGTTCGCCGGGCTGGCGCTGCTCGGCATCCTGGTGTGGGTGCTGACCCGCCAGGGGAGTTCGGCTCCGGTGGTCCCGGCGGACTTGAGGGAACCGGGGACCACCACTACGACGACCGTCTCCGGCCCGCCCGCTGGGCTGATGCCGCCACCCCCGGTGACCACCACGCCCTCGACCGTCGCGACGAGCCCGACGTCGATCGCGGCTCCGCCCCCACCGCCGGAGCCGACGGACCCGGTCACGACCACCGAGCGCCCCCCGCAGCGGCGCGACGTCACGACGACGACGCCGCCGCCCACCACGCGGCCGACCGTCGATCGGTCGGAGGAAAGCACGCCCGAGTCGGAGGTGACCGACGAGCCGACGCCCTCCGACGAACCGGCGCCCTCCGACGAACCGTCCACGCCCGTGGTCACGACCTCTCGCCGCGTGCCGACAATTCCCACAAGGACTCTCGCTCCCGTGACGACGACGGTCCCGCCGGCGGGACCGATCCTCTGAAAGTGACCACCGGAAGTGTCCGAAATGGCTACCTCGGCGCAGCAGGTGTCACGTGACCGGAGATGCGGGCTCCTCCACGGGTGGCGGTACCGACTCGCCCGGTGGCGGCGCATCGATCGGCGCGGTGTTGCCGGTGGGGAAGTTGGTGACCGATCCGCAACTCAGCACGCCGTAGCCGGGATCGTTGTGTTGCGGTGTCAGTCGGGGCGCGACGAACTGGTCGGCCGCAGCGGTGAGCTGGTCGTCGACGAGGATCTCGCAGTGCAGGCTGGCCGAGTAGGGCCACTGGATCGACACCTGCATGCCAGCGTCCTGCGGATTCGAGACGACGCCCGTGGTCTCGAACGTCCGCCCGGGCACCATCGTCGGATCGGCGGTGTTGAACTCGGTGTTCGAGAGCTTGTAGGTGATCGTCGCACCGCGGGACACGCCGTCCACGCGCGCCCGGTACGTCACGTTGTGCGGCCCAGGTCCGAAGACCGGAGCGGACTCCGGTGCGGCCGGAACGTCCGACACGGGCGGGGTGGCGGGACCGGGCGGGACCTCGGGGTCGGCCATGGCGATCGCCGGGTTCAACGGTGCGCAAGTCAGCACGACGGCGGCCGCTGCGGCCGCAACCCATCCGTGCTTAGTAGAGCTCATGGCTGGAGACCTTACGCTCCGTGCCAGGTGAGGACCATTTCATGGGCTGCCAGCCAACGTTCGAGGTGGTAGTCGTGCCTCGCCAGGCCGTCGACGACCCGGACCGCCGTCTGCACCGCCTGCTCCGCATCGTTGGGTGTCAGTAGGCCGTGTTGCACCGCGGTCAGCAGCTCGTCGGCGTCTGTCAACTCGACTCCTCGGCCGGTGCGCACGACCAGGTCGAGGTAGTGGTCCTCCGAGGTCCACACGTCACCCTTCCGGGTGAATAGCCCGACGTCGACGTAGTAGTCCTGGTCGCGTTCGTGGCCGGCGGTGAAGTGAAACACCGACACCCGGATCCCCAACGAGGGCAGCAGCCACGACTCCAGGTAGTGGAACTGTTCGCGCCCGGGCGTCGGCCGGGCCATGTACAGCCCCCAGGGACGTTCGGAGTAGACGTCGACCGCCCGCACGATGCCCTTGGGGTCGGTGTTCGTGCGGGCGGCGACGTCGAACGTCTCGTGTTTGGGCGGGTGGATGGCGTCAGCATAGGACGCCGGCGCACTCGGTCGGCGCCCATCCAGGTCGTCGACGCCAGGTCGCCCGCGGCGGACGGAATGAACTTGTCGTACTGCACGCTTAACCTGGTGAATATGGCTTTCGCTACCGAACATCCCGTGCTGGCGCACTCGGAGTACCGCGCCGTCGATGACGTCGTGCGTGTCGGCGGCCGCTTCGACGTGGTCAGTGAGTTCGAACCCGCAGGCGACCAGCCCGCCGCGATCGAGGAACTCGAGCGACGGATCCAGGCGGGCGAGCGCGACATCGTGCTGCTGGGCGCTACCGGCACGGGCAAGTCGGCGACCACGGCCTGGCTCATCGAACGGTTGCAACGGCCCACCTTGGTGATGGCACCAAACAAGACGTTGGCCGCGCAGTTGGCCAATGAGCTCCGGGAGATGTTGCCGCACAACGCCGTCGAGTACTTCGTGTCGTACTACGACTACTACCAGCCCGAGGCGTACATCGCCCAGACCGACACGTACATCGAGAAGGACAGCTCGATCAACGACGACGTCGAGCGCTTGCGTCACTCGGCCACGTCCAGCCTGCTGTCCCGCCGCGACGTGGTGGTGGTGGCGTCGGTGTCGTGCATCTACGGTTTGGGCACGCCGCAGTCCTATCTGGACCGTTCCGTGGAGCTCAACGTCGGCGACGAGGTGCCACGCGACGGACTGCTCCGACTCCTGGTCGACGTGCAGTACACCCGCAACGACATGGCCTTCACGCGTGGTTCGTTCCGGGTGCGCGGCGACACCGTGGAGATCATCCCGTCGTACGAAGAGCTCGCGCTGCGCATCGAGTACTTCGGTGACGAGATCGAGGCGCTCTACTACATGCACCCGTTGACCGGCGACGTGATCCGCAAGGTCGAGTCGCTGCGGGTGTTCCCGGCCACGCACTACGTCGCCGGTCCCGAGCGGATGGCGCACGCGATCTCGACCATCGAGGCCGAGCTCGAGGAACGGCTCGCCGAGCTCGAGGGGCAGGGCAAGTTACTCGAGGCGCAACGGCTCCGGATGCGCACCAACTACGACGTCGAGATGATGAAGCAGGTCGGGTTCTGCTCGGGCATCGAGAACTACTCGCGGCACATCGATGGCAGGCCCGCCGGGTCAGCACCAGCGACGCTGCTCGACTACTTCCCCGAGGACTTCCTCATGGTCATCGACGAGTCGCACGTCACGGTGCCGCAGATCGGTGGCATGTACGAGGGCGACATGTCGCGCAAGCGCAATCTGGTCGACTTCGGCTTCCGACTGCCCTCGGCCGTCGACAACCGGCCATTGACGTGGGAGGAGTTCGCCGACCGGATCGGTCAGACCGTCTACCTCTCGGCCACCCCGGGTCCGTACGAGCTCAGCCAGTCCGGCGGCGAGTTCGTCGAGCAGGTCATCCGCCCCACCGGCTTGGTCGACCCTCAGGTGGTGGTGAAGCCGACGAAGGGCCAGATCGACGACCTAATCGGCGAGATCCGCAAGCGCACCGAGCGCGACGAGCGCGTGCTGGTCACCACCTTGACCAAGAAGATGTCCGAGGATCTCACCGACTACCTGCTGGAGACCGGCATCCGGGTGCGCTACCTGCACTCCGAGGTCGACACGTTGCGCCGGGTCGAGCTGCTGAGGCAGCTGCGGCTGGGGGACTACGACGTGCTCGTCGGCATCAACCTGCTCCGTGAGGGGCTCGACCTACCGGAAGTATCGCTGGTCTCGATCCTCGACGCCGACAAGGAGGGCTTCCTCCGATCACCGCGCAGCCTGATTCAGACCATCGGCCGCGCGGCCCGCAATGTGTCGGGTGAGGTCCACATGTACGCGGACAAGATCACCGACTCGATGAAGCAGGCGATCGACGAGACGGAGCGACGTCGCGCCAAGCAGATCGCCTACAACGAGGCGAACGGCGTCGATCCACAGCCGTTGCGCAAGAAGATCGCCGACATCCTGGACCAGGTCTACCGCGAGGCCGACGACACCGAGGCGACGGTCGAGGTCGGTGGGTCGGGACGCAACGCGTCGCGCGGACGGCGAGCTCAGGGTGAGCCTGGCCGGGCAGTGAGTGCCGGCGTCGTACGAGGGCCGCGACACCGCGAACATGCCGAGGGCCGAGCTCGCCGATCTGATCAAGGACCTCACCGCGCAGATGATGGCCGCCGCCCGCGACCTGCAGTTCGAGTTGGCCGCCCGGATCCGCGACGAGATCGCCGACCTCAAGAAGGAACTCCGCGGCATGGATGCCGCGGGGCTGAAGTAAGCCCGACGCCGCGCCGCTTGGTAACTCCACCCGAGGCCGACCGAATGGTCGAGCCCTCGGACTGAAGGGCCAGCGGGACGTGCGCACGGCATGCGGAACTAAATCCGTATGAATTAGCACTTGAGCTCAACTGTGGTTGAGTTCGTAGCGTGGTCCGCGTGACGTCGATCGAGACACCGACCGCTGCCGGCTGGCGCGACCTTCTTGGCCCGAAGTACCTCGGAGCATCGACCGTGCTAGCCGGCGGCGTCGCGCTCTACGCCACCAACGAGTTCCTCACCATCAGCCTGCTGCCCAGCGCGGTTGCCGAGATCGGCGGCCAGCGCCTCTACGCGTGGGTGACGACGGTCTACCTGGTCGCCTCGGTCGTCGCGGCTACCACGGTGAGCGCAACGTTGACGCGGTTCGGACCGCGGTGGTCGTATCTGCTCGGTCTCGGGGTGTTCGGGGCGGGCAGCCTGATTGCCACGCTTGCGCCGACAATGGAGTTCCTGTTGGCCGGCCGCGCGGTGCAGGGCGCCGGCGGCGGCATGTTGGCCGGCCTCGGGTATGCGGTCATCAATTCCGCTCTTCCGCAATCACTTTGGACGAAGGCGTCCGCGCTCGTCTCGGCGATGTGGGGCGTCGGCACTCTGGTCGGGCCTGCCGCTGGTGGGCTGTTCGCCCAATTCGGTTCCTGGCGCTGGGCTTTCGGTGTCTTAGTGCTCCTTGCGGTGCTGATGGCGGTGTTGGTGCCGTTCGCCCTGCCTGCACGCGCCGCCGCCGACCAGCCCGCTCGGGACGGCATTCCCGTGTGGTCGCTGCTCCTCCTGGGCTCGGCGGCCTTGGTGGTGAGCGTCGCAGGCATCCCGAGTAATTGGATCTGGACGGCCGTGCTCGTTGGCACCGGCATGCTGTTGGTCGCGATCTTCCTCGTCGTCGACCGGCGGATGGAGGCGGCCGTGTTGCCGCCCACGGCCTTTCGGCCGGGTCCACTGAGATGGATCTATTTGACGCTGGGCATGTTGATGGCCGCCACCATGGCCGACATGTACGTGCCGTTCTTCGGTCAGCGGCTCGCCCATCTCGTTCCCGTCGCGGCAGGCTTTCTCGGGGTGGCGCTCTCAGTCGGCTGGACCCTCAGCGAGATCACCAGCGCCTCGGTGACCAGGCCGCGGGTGGTCAGGGCGATCGTGATGGTGGCCCCGCTGGTGATGGCGACGGGTCTGACCTTGGCGGCGGTCAGTCAGTTCTCGGATGCGTCGGTGGGTGTGATCGCGATATGGGTGGTGGCGCTGGTGATCACCGGAACGGGTGTCGGCATGGCCTGGCCACACCTCTCGGCGTGGGCGATGGGTTGCGTCGACGACCCGCGTGAGGGCGCCCGCGCCGCCGCGGCGATCAACACCGTCCAGTTGATCTGCGGTGCGTTCGGCGCCGGGTTGGCCGGAGTCGTGGTCAACCTGACCGACCGAGGTGACGCGACCGCGGCACGCTGGCTGTTCGCGGTGTTCGCGGTGCTGGCCGTCGTCGGCTGCGTGGCGTCGTACCGCGCCAGTCGCGCGGGATGACGTCGCCGATCATCGTCAGCACCGCACCGGATTGCGCGTTCTATCGCACTGCGTCGACGACCCGCGCGAGGGCGCCCGCGCCGCCGCGGCGATCAACACCGTCCAGTTGATCTGCGGTGCGTTCGGCGCCGGGTTGGCCGGAATCGTGGTCAACCTGACCGACCGAGGTGACACCGCCGCACCACGCTGGCTGTTCGCCGTGTTCGCTGTGCTGGCCGTCGTCGCCTGCGTGGCGTCGTACCGCGCCAGCCGCGCCGGATGACGCCGCCGATCATCGTCAGCACCGCGCCGGAGTGCGCGTTCTATCGCACTGAGGGCGACGCAGAGTGGCGGGCGGGGAGTGCAGGTCTCGGGAGTAGCAATCAGGCCGAGCGCAACCATGGCGGGTTCACCCACGCACTGACATCGTTGGTGTCAGTGCGGGTGTGGCTGAGTGGCTAGGCACCGGCCTGCAAAGCCGTCTACACGGGTTCGAATCCCGTCACTCGCTCGCGTGTTCACGCAGGTAGGCACCGTTTATGCGGTGCCTACCTCTCGTCGGCGGGGCGGCTCGTCGCACAGCCCATCTACACGCACGTCTTTCCCCGACGATCACGCCGCCGCGATGGACGCGCTCGGCAGGATGGCCCGCCGTAATTCCCATACGGCACAGCGCGGCCCGTTGCGGGCGGTGAAGTGATCCCTTCGACGGGAGCCAGCCCGAGCACTGGCGCACCGTGGCCGACCCAGGGGCACACGCTCGCGGCGCTGAGCGTCGCGGAGGCGTCCAGCGTCGTGCTCACGCGAGTGTGTCCGGCCATGCGGCTGATCTTCTCGGGCGCGATGCCTGCCGCCGCGCAGATCGAAACCCACGAATGCCGCAGCGAGTGGAACGTGAAACCCCGTGCGATGCCGACGTGTGGATCAGTGGCGATGGCCCGCAGCACGGCGGGCCATCGAAAGATCGCCTTTTAGAACGCCAGATGCTTCAGCGCGGCCCGTCCAGTCCAGTTCGAGCCGTTCGGCTGGCCATGTCGGCGCTGGCTGCGTGGACCGCTGGCGGGTCGCAGCCGGAAGGATGGGAACAGGGGAGCGGTCGGGTCGTCCGCGTGCGGGTGCTCCGCCAGGTGCTCGCGCAGAAGGTCGGCGGTGTCGTCTTCAATCGGCACTCTGCGGCGGCTGGCGGCGGTCTTCAGCGGCCCGTAGGGGTCGGCACCGCCGCGCACGACGGCACGCCGCACGTGCAGCGCCGAGCCGCTGCGCGATGGCGACAGATCAACGTCACCGACTTGCAGCCCGGCAAGCTCACCCGCCCGCAGCCCTGTCCACCCGGCCACGTGCACCATCAGCGAGTACGGCCACGGCGTCGCGTCCTCTAGCGCGAAAATCTGCTCAGGGTGAGGAATTGCGCGAGGTCGTCCACGACACCCGGCTTGCCGTGATCGCTCGGAAGGCGTACGTGCGCGGCGTGTTTCACCCCCACCCAGCCTTCGTCAACGGCATGCTGCAACACCTGGCGCAACAGGAAGTAGTTGTGCCGCACCGTACTTGGCCGCTTCTTGGCTTCGGTCAGGTCTGGCTTCCACTCAACGATCCGCGTCCGCGTGATCTTGTTGACCGGGTATCCAGGTCCGGTCACCGGAACAGGACAATCCCTTGATGCAGAAGCAATTTCGATGCACGGTGCCGCACATCCAACCCAATACTCGTACGTTGAACCGTCACTGCGGCCTCCCGCATCTCCTGGCTCTACCGGCCAGGACCCGATTCCTGTCGGCAACCCACGTTCACTTGTGAGCGAGGGGTCCCAGCCTCGTCACATCCTCTAGCGGCGGTACTAATCGGCATGAGAGCAGCAGGCCGGGCGTCGTCGTCCGACACCGCCACCGCGATCGCTGGGGCGGGCGGAAAATGGCGGCGCTGGTGGTGCACTCATCGGAAGTGCGGGTGCCGGTGCCGGTGGCGCTGGCGCTGGCGGCAGTGCGGACAGCAGTGAGATCGCAGTGGGTGCAATAGGCGGAAATGGTGGCGCCGCAAGGTAGTTCGGCAACGGAGGCGCAGGCGACTTCGCGCAGGGTTCGAGCCGTGCGACCGGTGGCGGGGTCGGGCGGTCACGGAGGCAACGCCGGTGTGAAGGGCAATTGAGGCGGAGCTGACGGCTAGCGCGCCATACGTCCGGTTCACCTGATCCGCAGGAGATTGTTGTTCGCCGCGAAATCCTCGGTGTGCGCGGTGGCCGGAATGCCTTCGCGGCTAGCTCTTTGCCGCCTTCGGCGGCTTCACGGGGCGGTGTTCGTCGCACCGCCAGCAATCGTAGCTCGTATCGGTGGCGGGGATGTCGTTCTCGGCTGCGCAGCGTGGGCACGTGAAGCGGCGACGCCCCGCGTGCACGGGGCGCTTCTCGGGCGGTGGTAGTAGGCGTGGCAGTCGCTCGACCGGCACGCCGTTCTGCTCGCGGCCGGCCAACAGCGCCACCCCTACGCCGAGCGGACCGAGGAAGAACAAGGTCGCGAAGAAGAACCCGAGCGCGCTACGGCCACGGTGATCTGCGATCAGGCACGCCACGACGGCCGTGATGATCCAGAGGAAGAGCAGCGCGAAGAATGGCAGCAACCCGATCCCGAGTAGCGCGAGCCCTATGCCGCGGTCATCACTGGAACCGTCCATGTCCCCCCCGGCGCATCGAATGAATTGTGGTGCAGCGGAACCAGGTAACGGCCGACTACAGGACTGCCGTAAACGGCCCGAGCAACTGCCAGTTCGGCTCGGACATGTCACTCCAGACGGTGCCCAGGCCCCTGCCCGTCGCGGTGTAGGTCGCCCCTGGGCGGTACGGCACGTAGACCTGAGCGGTGTCCGCCTCTCGGGCCTGCGTGCATTGAGGCGGCGAATCCGCGGCCTGGACGCACACGACACTCACGTGGGGACGAAACGGGCCCCCGCAACCGGCGGGCGTGAGCGTGGCGGTCACCATGGGAGCGCCGGAGACCTGCACCACCTGTGGGGGCGACAGATCGAATGAGCACAGCGTCCCGGGCGGTGGGGGGTCTGCGTGCGCCCCACTTGCGCCCGCAACACCGCACACGACGGCACTGGACACCAGCCAGAAAACCGTGACAGCCCGGTTCATTCCTGGATCGTAGATCACGATCGACGGCGGCGGCCGATCCTGACGTGGATTGCCCAAACGACTGCTGCCGCGGCCGTGGCCGCGGCGCGCGGTCACCAGTCGCCTACTTCAACGCCAACACGGTCTCGCTGCCCGAGCGCTGAGCGCAGCGACGACGGGTGATCGGCGCTGCGGCATGATGCCGAGGTGATCTTCCGACCCTTGACGCTGTCCGACGTCGTCGCGTCGCTGCGCGTCGACCAGCTCGCCGACGGTCACTTCGTCGCCGACCAGCTGGACAACGTCCACCACCACATCGTGGGCGGGCACATCGCCGCGCAAGCGCTGATGGCGGCGAGCCGCACCGCCGACGGACGCACCCCGCACAGTGCTCACGTGTACTACCTGCGCGCCGGGGACGCGCGGAAGCCGGTCGACTTCCACGTTGAACGCGCCCGTGACGGCGGCACGCTCTCGACGAGACGGGTTACCGCCCGTCAGGACGGTGAGGTCCTGCTGGAGGCGCTGGCCTCGTTCAGCACGCCGGTGGCCGACACCGACCACCAGATCGCGATGCCCGACGTCCCCGACCCCGATTCGCTGCTACCGGTCGAGGAACAGTTGCGCGACTACGCCGACGAGTTCGGCGGCCACTGGGTCCGGTCGCAACCGTTCGAGCTCCGCTACGTGGACCCGCCGCCACGACTGGCAGTCGACTTGCCCGAACGGTCGCCGCGGATGCGAATGTGGTGGCGCCCAACCGAACCCGTGCCCGACGACGCCGTGCTGCACAGCTGCCTACTCACGTACCTTTCCGGCACCACAATGCTGGAGACGGCGATCGCCATGCGTGGGGCCACCCCGATCGGCACGTTCTCGGCGCTGATCGACCACGCACTCTGGTTTCACCGTCCCATCGCGCTCGACGACTGGGTGCTGTCGGATCAGGTGTCGCCCAGTGGGATCAATGGAAGGGGACTGGCGACCGCCACCATGTACAACCGCACCGGCGAGCTGGTGTGCACTGCGACGCAGGAGCTGTACTTCGGCGCCAAACGCACGGGGTGACGCTCACCGCGTCGACTTCGTCACCTGAGCAAAGTTGAACTGCCAGCGCTCGACGATGTGGAAGCCCAGCCGCTCGGGAACCTGGTACGCGGGCGCCTTGCGCATCCGCGGGCCGGGATCCAGTCCCAGACCCGCGTCGTGCGGTCCCAGGGTGGGATCCCGGTCGGAGACGGTCCACAACACAGTGCAGCGCTGAACCTCGTCCGCCACCGCCCATATCGCAATGTGGCTATCCCACAACCGGTTTCGCTGCGCGGCGGGCGTGCCGCGCCCCGGGTCGACGAGCTTGTCGTAGGCTCGCGGCCGAGCGGCGGTCAGGGGCCGGATGGGGCCCGGCAGCCAGGTCACCGTGTTGTCCAGCACGAGGCAGTCGCCGGGCGCTGCCCGTGCCGTGATCAGATCGGCGACCTGGCTGAAGTCCATGCCCTCCTTGGCGTATGGCCCGCGCTGTTTGAGCACGAAGTTCGGCGTGGCGGCGAGCGCCAGCACGAGTAGCGCCGCGGTGACCTGTTCGCGCTTCCGGAACAGCGCGGTGATGCACAGCGCGATCAGCAACGCGGCCGCCGGAGAGGTGTAGCAGAGGTAGCGGGGGTAGTACATGGGCTTGGCCACGACGGAGTAGCCGACGAGCACCAAGGTGGGCAGCACGACCCACGCTCCCGCCACTCCGGCCAGGCGTCGACTCCCGCTGTCCAACAACGCGAATCTGCGAAGCGTCAGGGTCGCCGCCAGTATCAGGGCCGTGACGACGGCGAAGGCGGCGCTGCGATCGAAGTACTGCTCGTAGCCGATCTCGAGCAGAGTGGCAGGACTTATCGGCGCGATCCAGAAGACTTGGGTGATCTGGGTACGGCAGAAGAACACGAACGGTGCCACCATCAGCAGTCCGGCAGCCGCCCAACCCGCCCATCGAGCGAGCGCCAGACGTCGGCCCGTGGCGAGCGTCACCGCGACGGCGTGGGGGAGCACGATCAGTACGACGAAGAGGTTCACCAGTGTCGCGCCGACCAGCGCCACGAGGTACCCGATCCACCACGCCGGGCGGTCGCGTCTGGCTGCTGCGACGACGAGCACAGTGAGCCAGACGGCGCACGCCGTCGACAATGCGTATGGCCGAGCTTCGATGCCCGCCCACGTGATTCGGGGCAGTATCGCGAACACGACGCCTGCCGATACGGCCACGGAGCGGCCGCTGAACTGTCTACCGAGCACCACGACGCCTGCGGTCGCCGCCCCGACCGCCAGGCAACCGGGCAGCCGAACCCAGAACTCGGTGGCCGGGAAGACCGCGAGCCAGCAGTGCATCAGCAGGTAGTACAGCCCGTGTACGGCGTCGACGTTGCCAAGCAGACGCCAGAGCTCCGGCACCGAGCGGGATCCCGCCGAGATCGTCGCGGCCTCGTCGAACCACAGCGACGGACGCGCTGCGCCCGCCGCGCTCAGCAGCGTCGCGAACGTCGCGATCGCCAACGCGTCGAACCTGCCCGCGGTGAGGGCGCCCGTAGGGCGGGCACGTTCGAGCTCGCCGGGACTTAGGGACAGGTCCACGGTTCAGTTACGGTTCGTCGGGAACCACTGAGCTTCCATTCCAACGTTTGATACCGGGAATGACGGCGTCGAGCAAGTCGAGCGCGCGGATGGCCGACTCATGGCCCGACCACGCCGGGAGCCACGACGGAGCTGACGCCGTTCCGCACCTTGCGGGGGCACCGTCAGCAATCTTCGTCCGATTCACCCGGCCATGGACGGTTCGTGGTAGCGCTTCCCGTTCTCCGACAGCGACTTTGTGACCGCATTTCGCGAACAGCCGATCGTCGAACTTCGATCCGCGGCATCGATCCGATCGACCGACCATCGAAAGCGATTGACGCCGAAGTGGTTTGGTGCCCGTATCCAGCGAACATGACACACGTCACGTGAAATGGTGCGATGCGCGCCAGCACCTATCCCGAGATCCACGTTCCCTTGGTCACGAACGCCCCGATGAGCGGCCTTGCGGCGGTTAGGATCGGTGCCGCCAGAAGGCGCGTCATCCGAGCGAATTGGGCCCTGCGAGGTGCACGACGGGTTACTGTCTCCGATGGCGCTGTAATCGACACTTGGAGGGCATTGATGAGCGGCTATCAGACCGTAGTCGTCGGCACCGACGGCTCGGATTCGTCCCTGCGTGCGGTGGAACGCGCCGCGCAGATTGCCGCGAGGTCGGGCGCCAAGCTGGTCGTGGCGACCGCGTACCTCCCCCAGGGCGAGGATCAGCGGGCCGCCGACGTCCTCAAGGACGAGGGCTACAAGATGTCCGGGAACGCGCCGATCTACGCGATCCTTCGCGAGGCGAAGGACCGGGCCCACGCCGCCGGGGCGCAGAATGTCGAGGAGAAGGCCGTCGTTGGCGCTCCCGTCGATGCGCTCGTCGATCTCGCCGCCGAAGTCAAGGCCGACCTGCTGGTCGTCGGCAACGTCGGCCTCAGCACGATTGCCGGCCGCCTGTTGGGATCGGTACCCGCCAACGTGGCGCGCAGATCCAAATCAGACGTGCTGATCGTTCACACTTCCTAAGTCGCACCCCCGTATAATCGCGCTGACGAGGGGGTCAATTATGACGTCAACAGTCAGCCGGACCGGGATTGCGCCGCGCGACAACGGTGCGCCACCTCCCGACATCCCATTAGACGACATCGATCTCGGCACGATCGAGTTCTGGGAGTGGGACGATGACCGCCGCGACGGCGCATTCGCGACGCTGCGCCGAGAGTCACCGGTCACGTTCTTCGAGACACCGGAAATGGCCGGCTTCCCGACCGGGGCCGGGCATTGGGCGCTGACGAGGCACGACGACGTGCACTACGCCAGTCGGCATCCCGAACTCTTCAGCTCCAGCCCGACCAGCACGTCGCTGAACGACGTGCCCGTGGAGGTCGCCGAGTTCTTCGGCTCGATGATCACGCTCGACGATCCGCGGCACCTGCGGCTCCGTGGCATCGTCAACCGCGCCTTCACGCCCAAGGTCCTGAAGCGCATCGAAGAGAGCGTCGCGCAGCGGGCCCGCGCAGTGGTGACCGACTTCGTCGAGGCGCACGCCAACGGGAACGGCGACTTCGTCGCCGAGGTCGCCGCGCCGCTTCCGCTTCAAATCATCTGCGACATGATGGGCATCCCGCACGAGGACGAACAGAAGGTCTTCCACTGGACGTCGGTGATCATGGGCGCAGGTGACGACGAGGCATCCGGTGGACTCGATGAAATCACCCGGGTGGCAACCGAACTGGCGACCTACGGGATGCAGCTTGCCGAGGACCGCCGCGCGCACCCCGCCGACGATCTGACCACCAACCTGGTGCAGGCGGATCTCGACGGGGAAAAGTTGACGTCAGCCGAGATCTCCTCGTTCTTCATCCTCTTGTGCGCGGCGGGGAACGAAACCACGCGCAACGCCATCAGCCACGGATTGGTGGCGCTGACGCGCTATCCCGACGAACGGCGCAAGTGGTGGGCCGACTTCGATGGCGTCGCGGGGACCGCCGTCGAGGAGATTGTGCGGTGGGGTTCACCGATCATCTTCATGCGGCGCAACCTGACCGAGGACTTGGAGCTGAGCGGGGTCCGCATGAAGGCGGGCGACAAGGTGTCGATGTGGTACAACTCGGCCAATCGCGATGAGGACAAGTTCGACAGCCCGTGGCTATTCGACGTGACGCGCAATCCCAACCCGCACATCGGCTACGGCGCGGGCGGCGCGCACTTCTGCCTGGGCGCCAACCTGGCCCGGCGCGAGATCCGGGTGCTGTTCGGCGAACTGCACCGGCAGCTTCCCGACGTCGTCGCGGTCGAGGAACCCGCCATCCTGCGGTCGGCGTTCGTGCACGGGATCAAGCGGCTTCCGGTCGCGTGGACGTCGCCGAACTGAACGGAGGGCTCGTGAAGGCCCCCAAGGCGGTCTCCACGCCGGACGAAGACATCACGCCATTCTGCGCGCAGCGATCTACGCCCATATCCGCGGCTTAGTGGTGCCACCGTTCCCAGGCGGCCTGTTTGGTGGTGCCGGCGAGACCAGCAACGCTGCTCCAGGACTGGGCTTCAGCCAGGGTGCGGGCCGAGGTGCCCAGGCATTCGCCGACGTATTGACTGAGTCCGAGCAAGGTTTGAAAGGCGGTCGGGTCGGTGCTGGTGGCGAGCGCATCCAGCAGGGTGCGGGCTTCGGCCGCAATGTCGGTCGGTCCTCGGCTCATGGGAGGGCCAAATCGACCGTGCGTACGCCGTCCGGGTCGTCGAAGCGTCGCGTCCACGACATCTCGGGCCAATGCCACGTTGCAGTTCCGGCTGCAGGCTCATACTTGGCCGTGTAGAGAGTGCCGAAGCCCATTTCGAACTGGGTGTTGCGCAACGGTGGCTGCAGCATCGCGGCGATGAGTTGCTCTCCCGACGCATCGTCGGCGCGTAACTGGTCCAACCGCGTAAGTCGCCCGACGCTGTTGAATCTAGCGGCGTGGGAACGGTGTTCGACCAGATTGAGGCGGTGGTTAGTCGTCGCGTCGAGTCGGCTCACTACGGCAGGCTGCTCCGGGGCGACAAAAACCGTGGCGTGATTACCAATTGTGTCGACCATCGCCACGTTGTAGGACTGCGCGACGGGAATCCGCCGGAGCGCACTGACTGCCTGTTCGACGGTGGCACAGGTCTCTAGCATGTAGCGCAGCACGATGGGGATCGCAAAGCCTTCGCCACCGCCGGGTCGGCCACCGAACGTCAATGAGACCGCCAGCCCGTCCTCGTTCATCCCGTCCAACAGACCCCAGAGCAGGTCGCTCGTCCCGAGCACCCGGCGATGCCCGGAGTAGTTGGTGGAAGCGACGACGGCTTCAAAGAGCGACTCGTCGTAGTCGTAGTTGCGGATCAAGATCGGCTGCTCACCAGGTATGACAACTTGGGAACAACCGACGGCGAAAGCCGGAAGTCCCCACATCGACAGCATCCGCGCGGCAACAGAGTCGTCACCACTCAGGCGACACAGCCGTTCCCAGGTAGGCATCAGCTCGGGGAGGTATTGGGAAAGTGCGCGCCGACATTCGTCCAGGGAGGGGCGGGCGGCCAGACCCTCCCGTGCGTACCAGCGGCGGTACGCCGGCCAGGTTGCGTCGTACAGCGCTCGCCAGCGGGGACCCGGCTCGGCCTCTCGGTACGCGTGGAGTGTCAAGGTTCGGCTCGGGGTCTTGACGGGCTCGACCGCAGAGGCCCAGCGCCTTCCGTAGGTGACCCACTCCTGCCAGCGAGCACTAAACGAGGGAAGGGGTGGGGCTGCGGCCGGAGCCATGAGTGCTGTCATGCGTCAAGGTTATCTTGACGACCCCTTCATCCGTCAAGTTTTACTTGACGGAAAGCTTATCGTTTACCAACCCCGCTCGCGCCACTCTGCGAGATGTGGCCGTTCGGCACCCAGCGTCGTGTCGTCACCGTGGCCGGGATAGACCACGGTGTTGTCGCCGTAGACGTCGAACACCTTGCTCTTCACGCCGTCGAGTAGGCGCTCGAAGTCACCGTCCCTCCAGGTCTTCCCGACGCCGCCCGGAAACAGGCAGTCGCCGGTGAACAGCTGGACGACGTCGCCCGCCGCGGGCCCGCCCAACGCGAGCGCCACCGAACCCTCGGTGTGACCCTGCAGGTGGATGACGGCGAACTTCAGGTCGCCGACGGCGACGGTGTCGCCGTCGGCGAGGATGCGGTCGGGTTCGACCGGCAGCGGATCGGCGTCCAGTTGGTGCGCGGCGGTCGGGGCGCCGGTCTTCTTGGCCACCTCTTCCAGGGCCATCCAGTGGTCGCCATGTTGGTGGCTGGTGACGATGAGCGTCAGGGAGGGGGCGTGGTGTTCGATGAGGTCGAGCAGGATCGAGGCGTCATTTGCCGCATCGATGAGTAGCGTGTCGCCGGTTCGGGAACACGTGATTAGGTAAGCGTTGTTGTCCATCGGGCCCACCGACGCTTTCACGATGGTTGCTCCGGGCAGGACGCGGCGCGCGGCGGTGCCTGGCTCGACATGGCCTGTGTAGTTCTCGTCGACGACGGTCATGCCGTCACGGTATCCGGCTTGTCGGAGAGTGGACATAGCATGGGCGCGGACAGCGTTCTGCGGTATGGAACCAGAGAGGGATCAGTTGGCTGACCGCCTGATCATCAAGGGTGCGCGCGAGCACAACCTGCGCAGCGTCGACCTCGAATTGCCCCGCGACGCGTTGATCGTCTTCACGGGCTTGTCGGGCTCGGGCAAGTCCTCGTTGGCGTTCGACACGATCTTCGCCGAGGGCCAGCGGCGCTACGTCGAATCGCTGTCGGCGTACGCGCGCCAGTTCCTCGGGCAGATGGACAAACCAGACGTCGACTTCATCGAGGGTCTGTCCCCAGCGGTGTCCATCGACCAGAAGTCGACCAACCGCAACCCACGCTCGACCGTCGGCACCATCACCGAGGTCTACGACTACCTGCGGCTGCTGTATGCCCGCGCCGGGACGCCGCACTGCCCGGTCTGCGGTGAGCGCATCGCGCGCCAGACACCCCAGCAGATCGTCGACCAGGTGCTCGCCATGGAGGAGGGCACCAAGTTCCAGGTGCTCGCACCTGTCGTGCGGACCAGGAAGGGCGAGTTCGTCGACCTCTTCGACAAGCTCAACACCCAGGGCTACAGCCGCGTCCGCGTCGACGGTGTCGTTCATCCGCTCACCTCGCCTCCGACGCTGAAGAAGCAGGAGAAGCACGACATCGAGGTCGTCGTCGACCGGCTCACCGTGAAGGCCAGTTCGAAGCAACGCCTCACCGACTCCGTCGAGACCGCGCTGAACCTCGCCGACGGCATCGTGGTGCTCGACTTCGTCGACCTGCCCGAGGATTCACCCCACCGCGAGCAGCGCTTCTCCGAGAAACTCGCCTGCCCCAACGGTCACCCGCTTGCGGTCGACGACCTCGAACCGCGGTCCTTCTCGTTCAACTCGCCCTACGGCGCCTGCCCGGAGTGCACCGGCCTCGGCATCCGCAAGGAGGTCGACCCCGACCTCGTCGTCCCCGACCCGGAGTTGACGCTCGCCGAGGGGGCCATCGCACCGTGGGCGATGGGGCATACCGCCGACTACTTCACCCGCATGCTCGAGGGTCTGGGGGAGGCGCTCGGATTCGACGTCGACACCCCGTGGCGCAAGCTTCCGCCCAAGGCGCGCAAGGCGATCCTGGAAGGCTGCAACGAGCAGGTGCACGTCCGGTACAAGAACCGCTACGGCCGCACCCGGTCCTACTACGCCGACTTCGAGGGCGTGATGGCGTTCCTCTCGCGTCGCATGGAACAGACCGAGTCCGAACAGATGAAGGAACGCTACGAGGGTTTCATGCGCGACGTTCCGTGCCCGGTCTGCGAGGGCACACGGCTCAAGCCGGAGATCCTCGCCGTGACGATGGAGGCTGGCGAATACGGCCCCAAGTCCATCGCCCAGGTCACCGAACTGTCCATCGCAGAGTGCTCGGAGTTCCTCAACGCGCTCACCCTCGGTATCCGCGAGGCGGCCATCGCAGGCCAGGTACTCAAGGAGGTGCAGTCGCGACTCGGCTTCCTGCTCGACGTCGGGCTGGACTACCTGTCACTGTCCCGCGCGGCCGGCACGCTGTCCGGCGGTGAGGCCCAACGCATTCGGCTTGCGACGCAGATCGGTTCCGGCCTCGTCGGCGTGCTGTACGTGCTCGACGAGCCGTCGATCGGCCTGCATCAGCGCGACAACCGCAGGCTCATCGACACGCTCGTCCGGCTACGCGACCTCGGCAACACGCTCATCGTCGTCGAGCACGACCTCGACACCATCGCGCACGCCGACTGGGTGGTCGACATCGGCCCCGCCGCCGGCGAACACGGTGGCCGCATAGTGCACAGCGGTTCCTACGCCGACCTGCTGACCAATCCCGAATCACTCACCGGTGCTTACCTTTCCGGCAAGGAGAGCATCGAGGTGCCCGCGATCCGCAGGCCCATCGACCGCAAGCGACAACTCACCGTGATCGGCGCTCGCGAGCACAACCTCCACGAGATCGACGTCGCGTTCCCACTCGGCGTGTTGACCTCCGTCACCGGGGTGTCCGGTTCCGGAAAGTCGACACTCGTCAACGACATCCTCGCTTCGGTGCTGGCCAACAAGCTCAACGGCGCACGACAGGTGCCCGGACGACACACCAGGATCAACGGCGTCGACCAGCTCGACAAGCTGGTGCGCGTCGACCAGTCACCGATCGGCCGGACGCCGAGGTCCAACCCCGCGACCTACACCGGCGTGTTCGACAAGATCCGGACGCTGTTCGCGGCCACCACCGAGGCCAAGGTGCGCGGCTACCAGCCGGGCCGATTCTCGTTCAACGTCAAGGGCGGTCGCTGCGAAGCCTGCTCGGGCGACGGCACCATCAAGATCGAGATGAACTTCCTGCCCGACGTGTACGTGCCGTGCGAGGTCTGCCACGGCGCGCGCTACAACCGGGAAACCCTCGAGGTGCACTACAAGGGCAAGACCATCTCGGAGGTGCTCGACATGTCGATCGAAGAGGCCACCGACTTCTTCGAGCCGATCTCGTCGATTCACCGGTATCTGAAGACGCTCGTCGACGTCGGGCTCGGCTACGTGCGGCTCGGCCAGCCTGCGCCCACGCTGTCCGGAGGTGAGGCGCAACGCGTCAAGCTGGCCGCCGAGCTGCAGAAGCGCTCGACCGGGCGCACCATCTACATCCTCGACGAGCCCACCACCGGCCTGCACTTCGAGGACATCCGCAAGCTGCTCAAGGTGATCAATGGCCTGGTGGACAAGGGCAACACCGTGATCGTCATCGAGCACAACCTCGACGTGATCAAGACGTCCGACTGGGTCGTCGACATGGGACCCGAGGGTGGCGCAGGCGGCGGCACCGTCGTCGCTGAGGGCACTCCGGAGGACGTCGCGGCCAGCCCGCACAGCTACACCGGCCACTTCCTGGGCCAGCTACTCGACGCGCCCGCTCCGAAGAAGCGGCGCCGCAAGGTCAGCGCCTAGCTTTCGGCGAGACTCCGCCGACGATCTCGCCGTCGCGCTCGGCGACCAAGGCAAAGATGCCTTCGGTGCCCAGCCCTAACTTCATTTGAAAGTTCGTGAATTGCTGCGGCTGACCGTCACACCGTTCCACTCGGCCATGCTCCACCCGACCGATAGCGTCTTCGATCAGACTCATGCGCGGGCATCGGTGGACGCCAGCTAAGGTGCGCGGTATGTCTGATGCCCTGATGGCGGGGTTCCCCCCGCCCCCCGAGTCGGTCGTGAGCCTGGGCAACTGGCAGGAGCCACCCTTCCTCCGGTGGTCCTTCCAGCATCTGCGCGAGATTGTTCCCACGCAGCGAATCGCCCGTGGCGCTCGGGCGAAGCTGCTGTCGCGACCCGACAACCCGCCGGCTCTCGACCACATCGCCGTGATGCGGATCGGCGCCGGTCCGTCCACCGTCGGCGAGGTGCTGGCAGACACCTGGACCGACGCCGTCATCGTGCTGCACGACGGCCAGATCGTCCTCGAACGTTACGTCGGTCAGATGCGGGCCAACACGCCTCACTTACTGATGTCGGTCTCGAAGTCCATCGTGGGGTGCGTCTGCGGAATCCTCACCTCCCAGGGCGGCCTCGACCCCGAGGCGCCGATAACTCATTACGTTCCGGAGATGGCCGGCTCCGGTTACGACGGGGCCACTGTGCGCCATCTCCTCGACATGCGCACCGGCGTCGCCTTCAGCGAGGCGTACGAGGACCCCGACGCAGAGGTGCGCGTCATCGAGCGCCACATGGGCTGGCGTCCAGAACGCGAGGACGAGACCGGGGGCCTCTACGCTTACCTCGCCTCGCTGTCCTCGCAGGGGCCTCACGGCGGCCCGTTCGTCTACCGCTCGGCGGACACCGACGTTCTCGGCTGGGTGTGCGAGCGCGCCGTCGGCGTACGGATGGCCGACCTGGTGTCCACCCTCATCTGGGCGCCGATCGGCGCAGAGTGCGACGCCGAGATCACCTGTGACGGGCTCGGATCCGCGGTGCACGACGGTGGAATCAGCGCTACCGCCCGCGACGTGGCCCGCTTCGGCAACATGTTGCTGCACGACGGCTGGGTCGGACATCGACCCGTCGTGCCCGAAAGCTGGCTGCAGCAGGCTCGGCACATCGACGCCGACATCCGCAGTGCCTTCGCGGCCTCCGACTCCGAGCCGGTCCTGCCGGGCGGCTGGTACCGCAACCAGTTCTGGTTCGTCCCCGGACCGTCCGGCGACATCTTGCTATGCCTCGGTATCAACGGCCAGATGGTCTTCGTCGACCGCGGCACCCGCACGGTCGCGGTGAAGCTCTCATCCTGGCCGACGGCCCAGGATCCCGCCCATCTGATCGACACCATCCGGGCCTTCGCCGCCGTCGGCCAGCACCTGGCCGGCTTCGGACCGGTCGACGATGCCGCCGCGGCAAGGTCGACCGGCCCGGTCGGCATCGTCGAGGGTCAGGAACGCGGGCACGGATGACCGAGAGTGGTCGCGGTCCCTCCACACGAGACGGGGCGCCTACTTGACGTACCCGATCGGAACGACTGTCGGAGTCTCCGGCGGCTTTTCGCTGACGTACTGCGACCGGACGCCGTCGATGTACTGCCGGCAGCGCTGGGTAAGACCGTCGGATGTCTGCATCCGGCCCTTGGTAACGAGGACACCGAGATCCGCTCCCTTGAAGCGGTAGTCGCCCGGCCCATAGACGCGCAGGAAGAAGCACTCATCCTCGTGCGTGATGTCGTGCCAATCACGGGTCACGCTGACGAACTGCAGCGATCCATCGTCCTCGAGGTGCCAGGTACCGGTGCGCGGAGCTTCCAGGATCCGCTCGACGGAGTCCACGGTTTCCTTCATGATCAGCTGCGCCCACACATCGACAGCTGCGAGCTCGCGCCAGCGCTCGTTGATCTCGTCGACATCCAGCTCGTAGTCGACGTCCATGAACTCGAGGAGGTGGAACAGGAACAGCGGGATGTCGGCGTAGGCCCCGGCGGTCACGTTGGTGATCGACGATGCCCCTGAGATCCGAGGGTTGAGCTCGCCGAGGTATACCCGGTCGGAGTCGAGGTCGACGAGCACATCGACCTCGAAGAAGCCCCTGTAGCCCTCCTGCCGCAACCGGTCTCCGAGCCGGCGGACGTGCTCGATCGCGACGGCCCGGTGCTCTTCACTCAGCGCCTCGGGGAACAGGTCGTTGCCGCACCAGCCACCCTTGTACGGAGTGAGTTCGGGATAGCCCGTCAGATCGGTCATGAACGGCCCCACCACGGTGCCGTGGCGGGTGTTGACCGCCTCCACGGCCGCGGCCTTGTTGTTGATCCGCGTCATGATCTTGAGGTCTTCGCCGACCATGTGCTCGGCGTCCCGCGCCCAGTCGCTCTCCTCCTTGATGAAGAACGTCGTCTTACCCGAGTCGCCATAAGGTGTCTGAACGACCAGGTCGGAGCCCAGACCCGCGTCGGCGGCGAGCTTGGCCAGCTCGGCGTAGCTGTCGGCACGTGCGAGGACATTGGGTACCGAAGGTGCACCCGCCTCCTCGCCGAGGCGAGTCGTCACGATCTTGGAGTCCAGGCGCCGTCGCAGCTCGTCCGACGGGAGGATCAGGTTGTAGCCCAGCTCCTCGCAGATCTGCTCGGTCTCCTCGTCGAAGAACACCATCGCGATCATCGGCGCCGTGCCCGACGACCGCGCTTGAGACCTTATGTGGGCCTGCACCTCGGGATCCCGCAGTAGGTAGTTGTTGATCTGCTCGCTGCTCTCGAACTCGACGAACGGCTTGTTCTTCGGGGTGAACACACGCGGATGGGCGCCGTCCCAGGAGTCGTAATAGACGAGATGGGAGAAGTTGCGGACCCAACGGTCGATGCCGAGAAGGTTGAACGCGGTCGGACCCACGAAGAAGATCGGGCGAACGTTGGTCCGGAAGAAACTGCGGATCTCGGAGATCGTCCGCAGCGGTCTGCCTATATCGGAAACTTTTCTCTTGTCGTCATTCACGACTGCCTCCTATCGGTATCGTCGCATAACCACCACCGGTTTCGTCTATGTTCTGCGAGTCTGGCCAGACCCGATTAGTTCACCCACGTCGGCCTGCACAGTCGTGCGTCGGAATGGGCGGTCCGCGGTGACACAACACCCGCTGGAACCATTGTGCGGACGAGTCCAGACGTACCGCCGAGATCCTGCGTCGCGATGGGCATGTCACCGACCTTCCGCTTCGCGTCGATCAAACTGATGGAACCGGGCAAGCAGCAACGGGAACACCAGATTTGAACACGAAGTTCTGGGGGTTTACGAACGATCGTGACGGAAGTACCAGATGCAGGCGAACGCTTTCCAGGCTGTTCCCAGAATGGGCGACGCACAACAACCCGGACTCGATCCCATTGGGCGACAACTTATTTGGTGCCTGCGGGTCGAGGAGGGAGGGCGTCAAGGTGCTCACGCGCCCAGCGCGAACCGTGCCGTCGACCCTCCGACGCGTATCCCTATCTGGCCGAGGCGGCGATGCTGCGTCACGGTTTACCAGGGAAGTATGGGTGGGGGGTGTTTGGCGGTGATGGCTTGAGTGGCTTGAGATTGGGGTGTGGGTTCGCCCGGTCCTTTGTCGAGTTCGCTCTCCTCGCCGGCGACCAGCGTCTCGTAGGCGAAGTGCTCGTGCATCCACGCGAGATGGTCGTTTCGCGACTCCACGATCCGCTCGGTGTCCCACAGCGGCATGTTCTGCTGTTGGAAATGCTCCATCAGGGCCGGGTCGACCTCGTAGACATCGTCCAGGCGCATGATCACACCGTCGGAGATGCGACGGGCTTCGGGGCGGGTGTACTGCTGTTTGTAGATGAACTTGCGCATAGCCTCTAGTCCTCGTATGCCTGGTCGAGCATCTGCTTGCCGGGGTTCATGATGTTGTTCGGATCCAGCATCCGCTTGACCTTCTTCATGACATCCCAGCCGCCACCCATCTCCTCAGGTACGTGTTCCGCGTCACCGGCACGAGTAGTGCCGTGGCAGTTGCTCATTGAACCGCCGTACTTCAACGACACCTGGGCCAGTTCGGACTTGAACCGCACCCACGCCGCCCAGTTCTCGTCGTTGAGCTTCTCCTCCCAGATGCCGATGTCGATCTCGGCGAGATAGTCGCCCCACGGCTTATAGGAGGCGCTGGTGTAGCAGTAGATGCCCCAGTTGTCGAAGATGCCCCACTCGTCAATGTAGCGCTGCGCGATCGCGGTCCACTCCTCGCGTACCTTCGGCAGCACCGTCCAGTTCAGCGAAGCATCCTCACAGTGCCAGGACATCGGCACTACCTGGCCGTCCGGAACCCGCCCGTGCAGCGGATTCGCATAACGGTCGTGCCGGGAGGCCCAGTCCCCGACGGCCATATGGTCACCGGTGTAGCGACCGCCTTCGGCCCGGCCCTTCTCCATCAGGATCTTCGAGGCCGCGCTCACCTCCACCTTTGTCCCGTAAAGCGCCGTTGCGACAATCGAATTCACCCAGGGCGGCATCGGGATGAACGCTTCGTCATCGCGGCGCAGGTACTCGACTTTCTTCTCGTCGAACAGCACGGTGCCGGCGAGGGTGGCGATGCCCGAGGTGACGATGTGATACACCGTGCGGTGCGCCTTCAGGTAGTCGTCGAACGCGAAGAACGCCGCGAATTCGGCCTCCGGTTTGGGGACGACCTCCAACGTCGCCTCGGTGACGATGCCCAGGGTGCCCTGATGGCCCATGAACAAATGCTTGAGGTGGTAGCCCGTCGAAGACTTGCGGATCTTCTTGCCGCCTCCGTCGCCGACGCGAATGATCTCACCGGTCGGCAGCACGATCTCGAATGACATAACGAGATCGCGAGTGTGTCCGAATCGGGTGCCCAGCAGTGAGAATCCGCTGCAGGCGATCCGGCCGCCGACCAGCGAGCAGGGGTACGATGCCGGCGTATCAGGGTGGAACACACCGTATTTGCTCAGTTCTTCGTTCAGCTTCATCATGCTGATGCCGGGTCCGACGGTGACGCATCGGTCGGCCAGGTCGACCTCTTTGATCTCGTTCATCCGCTTGACGTCGACGATGATTCCACCGCGCAGCGGGACAGCGCCGTCGTTGAGTCCGGTGCCCCCCGCTCGCGGCACCAGCGGTATGCCCGCGCGGTTGGCCAGCTTCACGATCTCCGACACCTGTTGCGCCGTTCGTGGCAAAACCACTGCGGCTGGTACGTATTCACCCCACCGGTGCACGGGGAACGGTGCGGGCACCCGGGCCCGATTGGTCCGGCTGGAGATGTTGGTGAGCACCGAGCCGGGTTCGTTCATGATGGCTTCGAGGTCGGCGACGACGGCGTCGTCCAGCGTCCGAACGGTGACGGTGGTCATGGCGTCGCCTCCAGTTCGGACGCGCCACGCCTGCCGCCGATGTCGATGCCGGCGGATTCGGCGACCAGCTCGATGATGTCGGCGACCTCGATGCCGACGTCATGGCCGGCGGTGGCAAGTGGCCGTTCCGACCACACGCAGGCGCTGACCAGCATGTCCACCCCCAGCTCGCGCGCCCTCGCCAGGCGAGTGCGGCTGATCTCGGCGGTGATGTCCGGTTTCTCGATCGGCAGGCCACCGCCGCCACCCGAGCAGTACGACCACTGGGTGACGTGGTCGACGTCCTTGAACGCAAGGCCCGGAATCGCATTCAGGATGAAGCGGGGGGCGTCGTGGATGTTCTTGCGCTTGTTCAGTCGACACGGGTCGTGATATGTGACTGTCTTGTTGATCGGCTTGTCCAGGACGAGCTTGCCCTCTTTGATCAGATCCGCGACCAGCTCGACGATTTGGACCACCTCGAAGTCGAAGTCCGCGCCGAAGTATGCCGGATAGTCCTCGGTGAAATGGATGTAGTCGTGCGGTTCGATTGCGATGATGCGCTTTACTCCCGATGCACGCCAATCGTTTACGTTGTGCTCGGCAAACGTCCGGGACTGTTCCACGTAGCCCATCTCCGCGGCCGGACCGCCACAGCACCACTGCTCGTTCATCAGCCCGAACTCCACGCCGGCCTTCTGTAACACCTGCGCGGTGGCGCGCGTGTTGGACGTCCGGTAAAAGGCCGCTTCGCAGTCCACGAACATGATGGTTTCGCCGCCGATCGGGATGTTCAGGCCTTCGGCCCAATTGCGGACGTAGGCCTGGCCTTGCGGCTGGCCGTCATCGGTCGTGCCCAGCACCGGCTCGTTGGTGAGTTCCCGGGTGAGCCGGTTCCAGAGTTTCCAACCGTCGCGGTCGAGTCCCTTGTCGACCATCAGTGCGCGCGCCGCACGCACCACTTTCACGGTCTCGGTGCGGGCCTGGTAGAAGTCGCCGACGAACAACGTATTGGGGCAACGGATTTCGCAAGCACCGCACTGGACACAGTGGACGTAGTCGTCGGCGACGTCCTCGATGCCGAGCAAGCCGTGGTCCATCGCAATGATGTTGGCCATGAATGCGGTCGGCGTGTGGTTTTCGTTTCGCGTCACCTGCATGACCGGGCACACTTCACGGCAAAACTTATGGCCTGAGGAATAGCAGTTGTACCCATTTTGGCGCCAGCGGTCGACGAACTGTTGCTGGCCATCGGTGGGGGGTTTGCCGGAATAATCTGACTCTTCGTTTTCGATCGTCATATCGCCTCCCTCGAGCGGTGTCGGTGCACAGAAGCGGCTGGTCCGAGCCTAAACCCGGACAGCAGACGGCGACCGCGGAAAACCTAAATCGCAAATACCGATGAACGCGAGGTTCGAATTTTGTGCAGACGACTGATCAAAGTCTCTCCATTGCTTCCCTCGCGGTGACAAGATGTCAGCTGCGAAGGCGACAGACCAAGGAGGCTCGCTATGACCGGTGCGGTTGAACCTCGACGAAACGCAGCCTCGGACGACAGCCACCTAGAAGCGCTAGGCTACTCCGGGCAAGACTTTCACCGGTCGATGAGCCTGTGGTCCAACATGGCGCTCGGCTTCACCTACCTGTCACCACTTGTCGGCGTGTATTCGCTGTTTGCGTACAGCCTCTCTATCGGCGGACCGCCCGCGATGTGGTGGATCGTGATCGTGGGCTGCGGCCAGTTCCTGGTCGCCCTCGTGTTCGGTGAAGTGGTGTCCCAATACCCCATCGCGGGTGGCATCTATCCGTGGACCAGACGGCTGTGGAATCGCAAATACGCATGGATCATCAGCTGGGTGTACGTGTGGGCGGTCATCGTGACCGTCACAGCGGTAGCCGAGTTCGGCGGCGGTTTCGTCGCGTCGCTCTTCGGTATCGAACACACTCCGGTCATCCAGTTGGTCACCGCCGTCGGGCTGCTGCTGCTGGCATTGGCTGTCAACTTCAGCGGCACGCAGATGCTCGCCCGGGTCGCCAAGATCGGGTTGGTCGCGGAACTGGTCGGGGTGGTCGCGCTGGGGCTGTATCTGCTCGCCTTCAAGCGGATGAACTCGTTCTCGGTCTTCTTCGACTCGATGGGCGCCGGCGGCGACACTGCGTACATCATCACCTTCCTCGGCGCGGCGCTCAGCGGGCTGTTCCTGTTCTACGGCTTCGAGGCATGCGGCGATGTGGCCGAGGAAGTCGACGATCCGACGCGGCGGATCCCCAAGGCGATGATGCTGACCATCATCGTCGGCGGCGTTTCCGGATTGATGTCCTATATCGGCTACGTGTTGGCCGCCCCCGACCTGCAGGCGATCGTTAACGGGGAGGATCCGGACCCGATTCCGGCGATCCTGGAGAGCTCCCTCGGCACGGCCGGATCGAAAATCTTCCTCTGCATTGCGATCACGGCATTCATATCGTGTGTGCTGTCATTGCAGGCTGCCGGAAGCCGGCTGATCTACGCGTCAGCGCGGGACCGGATGCTGCCCTTCAGCGGCTGGCTGTCGCGCATGTCAGAGCGCCATGCGGTGCCCACGAATGCACTGTTGGTCGCCTGCGTCGTGCCTATCCTCATCTGCCTGTACGTGTACGCGGTGCCGGATCAATTGCCGCGCATTACCGCGTTCGCGGTGCTCGGCATCTACATTGCGTTCCAGGCGGTGGTCCTCGCGGCGCTGCGGCAGCGGCTGAAGGGCTGGCGACCGGCGGGCAACTGGAACCTGGGCCGGTACGGGTTTGCCGTCAACGTGCTCGCGCTGTGCTACGGGATCTTCGCAATGGTATTGCTGCTCAAGCCCGGCGACACGGGTTCCTTCCTGGACAGGTGGGTCGTCGCGATCGGGCTGGCCATCGTCCTGGTCACTGGACTGCTGTATCTGATGATCGCTCGCCCGGACCGGCACTCCGACGACGTCGGGGAGGGCGACGCCATCGAGGTAGCCGCCAAGCTGCGGTCGCTTCGGGCCGGATCGAGCACCGAGTGACTGGCGGATAGATCGCCATCCAGGTGGATTTGCACGTAATCCGCCGTCGCTGGCAACGCTGCCTTTGAGCGGTCCTTCCCTTGGGGTGCCACGGAGTGCAGCCAGGGCGTTGAAATAGCCAATCGCCGACTCGGCCATCTGAGCTCACTTCACTGTCCAATTCGGCCATAGGACCGCGAGCGTGCGTCGCCCTACGATTTCGCTGACTCGACTGGAAGGACGATCGATATGACGGCGGTAGAGACGGCAGTGGGCGGCCCACACCTGCACCAGGCCCGGCGGTTGGTCACCGAGGTGCCCGGACCGCGGTCGTTGGAGCTGGCTGCGCGGCGGCGGTCGGCCGTGCCGGCCGGCCTGACCAGCAGCGCCGATGTGTACGCGGCAGCCGCCGGCGGCGGAGTCCTCGTCGACGTCGACGGCAACTCCTTCATCGATCTGGGCAGCGGCATCGCAGTCACCACGGTCGGTAATGCGGCCCCCCACGTCGTCGCCCGCGCGTCCGAACAGCTGGCGCGCTACACCCACACCTGCTTTCTGGCCACCCCGTATGAGCCCTACATCGAGGTCGCTGAAATGCTGAATCGGATCACACCCGGCGACCACGAGAAGCGCACCGCGTTGTTCAACACCGGCAGCGAGGCTCTGGAGAACGCGGTCAAGTACGCCAGGGCGGCCACCGGGCGGCCTGCCGTGGTGGTTTTCGACCATGCCTTTCATGGCCGCACCCTGCTCACCATGACCATGACCGCCAAGAACCAGCCCTACAAGCACAGCTTCGGTCCGTTCGCCCCTGAGGTGTACCGGGCGCCGATGGCCTATCCGTACCGCTGGCCGTCGGGCCCTGCCAACTGCGCCGCGGAGGCGTTCAGCCAGTTCGCCCAATTGGTCGACTCCCAGATCGGCGCCGACTCCGTGGCCTGCGTGGTGGCCGAGCCCATTCAGGGGGAAGGTGGATTCATCGTCCCCGCCGACGGCTTCCTACGGCGAGTGGCCGAGTTCTGCCGTGATCGCGGCATCCTGCTGGTCGCCGATGAGGTCCAGACCGGGATCGCCCGCACCGGAGCGTGGTTCGCCTGTGAGCATGAAGGACTGATCCCGGACATGATCACCACCGCCAAGGGTCTGGCCGGCGGCTTGCCGCTGGCCGCAGTGACCGGTCGCGCCGACATCATGGACGTCGCCCACCCCGGCGGAATCGGCGGCACGTACAGCGGCAACCCGGTCGCGTGCGCCGCCGCCCTTGGGGTGTTCGACGAAATCGAAACCCATCAGCTGCTCGCCCGGGCACAGGCCATCGGCGAGGTACTCCTTCGCGAGCTGCGCGACATCGCCGCGTGCACGGACGTGATCGGCGAAATCCGTGGCCGCGGTGCGATGATCGCCGCCGAGCTGGTCGTGCCAGGCACCCGCGATCCGAACCGCGAGGCTGTCGCCGCGGTCACACGGTACTGCCACGCCAACGGCGTATTGACCCTGACTGCAGGCACATTCGGAAATGTGCTGCGGTTTCTGCCGCCGCTGGCGATCACCGACGGCCTGCTTTTGGAGGCGCTCGCCGTTCTCCGCGACGCGTTCGGCACCCTCTAAATCCCTACCGCTCAACGTCTCTCGGGAGGAGCACACAATGACCATCACGACCGCATCGCCGCCGGCCATCAGCAACTGCGCACCATTGGAACTGTTCGACATCGACCGGCTGCTTGATGACGACGAACGCGACATCGCCGCCACGGTGCGCAAGTTCGTCGATACCCGACTTCGGCCCAACATCGAGGGGTGGTTCGAATCGGCTACTTTGCCAAAGGAACTGGCAAAGGAATTTGGGGATCTGGGCGTATTCGGCATGCACCTGGACGGCTACGGCTGCGCGGGCACCAACGCCGTCAGCTATGGGCTGGCATGCATGGAGCTCGAAGCCGGCGACAGCGGGTTCCGCAGCTTCGTTTCGGTGCAGGGCTCGCTGTCCATGTTCTCGATCTACCGGTACGGCTCGGATGAGCAGAAGAGCGAATGGCTGCCGAGACTGGCCGCGGGGGAGGCCATCGGCTGCTTCGGGTTGACCGAACCCGACTTCGGCTCCAACCCCGCCGGGATGCGCACCCGTGCCCGCCGCGACGGCACCGACTGGGTGCTCAATGGCACCAAGATGTGGATCACCAACGGCAACCTCGCCGATGTGGCCACGGTATGGGCGCAGACCGACGACGGGATCCGCGGATTCCTGGTGCCCACGGATACCCCGGGCTTCACCGCTAACACGATCCACAAGAAGCTGTCGCTGCGGGCGTCGGTGACGTCTGAACTGGTCTTGGACAACGTGCGGCTGCCCGCTTCGGCGCAGCTGCCGCACGCCGGCGGGCTGTCGGCTCCGCTTTCGTGCCTCAACGAAGCCCGGTTCGGGATCGTGTTCGGCGCCCTGGGCGCCGCCCGTGACAGCCTGGAGACCGCCATCGCGTACTCCCAGACGCGGGAAGTGTTCGACCGGCCGCTGTCCAGCTTCCAACTCACCCAGGAGAAGCTGGCCAATATGGCCCTGGAACTGGGCAAGGGCATGCTGCTGGCGGTGCATCTCGGTCGCATCAAAGACGCCGGGGAAGTCCGGCCCGAGCAGGTCAGCCTCGGCAAGCTGAACAATGTGCGCGAGGCGCTGAGCATCGCCCGCGAATGCCGCACCCTGCTGGGCGGCAGCGGCATCACGTTGGAGTATTCGCCGCTGCGCCATGCCAACAACTTGGAATCGGTGCTGACCTACGAGGGCACTTCCGAGATGCACCTGTTGTCGATTGGCCGCGCGCTCACCGGCCAGTCCGCCTTCCGGTAAACCCGCCGAGTTCAGATGGATACGACCATGACCGCTCCCGTGGAGCTGCACAACCTCGTTGCCGGCCAGTGGCTGCCCGGCAGCGGTGCGCCGTTGCACAGCATCAACCCCGCCAACCCACGTCTCATCGTGGCTGAAGGCCAATCAGCCGAGACCAACCAACTCGAGGCCGCAGTGGCTGCCGCCGCCGACGCCCACGCGGCGTGGGCGGCCACGCCGATCCATCAGCGCGGCGCCGTGCTGATGGAAGCGGCCGCCGTGGTGGAGCGCAACGCAGCCGCGTGGGGTTTCGAGCTGGCCGCCGAGGAAGGCAAGACGAAGGCCGAAGGCATCGCCGAAGTGCGTCGCGCCGCCCAGATCCTGCGCTACTACGGCAACGAAGGCGACCGCCAAACGGGAGAGATCTTCGCCTCACCGCGGGCGGGTGAGCAGATCCTGGTGACGCGCAAACCGGTCGGGGTCGTCGGCGTAATCACCCCATTCAACTTCCCGATCGCGATCCCGGCCTGGAAGATCGCCCCGGCCCTGGTCTACGGCAACACCGTGGTGTGGAAGCCGGCCAGCGCGGTGCCGCTGCTGGCGATGCGACTTGCGCACGCGCTCACCTGCGCGGGTCTGCCCGCTGGCGTCCTCAACCTGGTCATAGGCGGGTCGTACCTCGGCGACAGCCTGGTCGACCATGAAGGCGTGGATGCCATCACCTTCACCGGATCCACCGGCGTCGGACGGCGCATCGCGGCGGCCGCCGCGGCGCGCGGGGTACCGGTTCAGGCCGAAATGGGCGGCAAGAACGCCAGTATCGTCCTCGACGACGCCGACTTCGAGTTGGCGCTGGAGCAGGTTATGTTGGGGGCGTTTCGTTCCTCTGGCCAAAAGTGTACGGCCACTTCGCGATTGATCGTCACCGATGGCATCGCCGAGCGGTTCCTCGATGCGCTGCGAACCCGCGCGGACGCGCTCATCGTCGGTGACCCCACCCACGACGGCACCGAGATGGGTCCGGTGGTAAGCGATGCGGCGTTCCAGAGCATCTCTGCCGGCATCGAAACCGCCACCGCGCAAGGTGCCACCCTGCTTGCCGGTGGACGGCCCTACACCGAAGCCCAATTGTCCGATGGTTACTTCATCGCGCCGACGATTGTCGAACTGGACTCCCAGCCCGCCGACGTGTGGACCGAGGAACTGTTCGGGCCCGTACTTGCGGTGCGACGCGCCGCCGATGCCGAGCAGGCGTTCGAGCTCGCCAACGACAGCGAATTCGGGCTCTCGGCAGCGCTGTTCACCCAGGACCTCACCCGGGCGCTGCAGGCCGTCGAGCGCATCGACGTCGGCGTCCTGCACGTCAACTCCGAATCCGCTGGCGCCGACCCGCATGTGCCGTTCGGCGGTGCCAAGAAGAGCGGTCTGGGTCCCAAGGAGCAGGGCGGCGCCGCAAGGGAATTCTTCACCCACACCACCACGGTGTACATCCGCGGTGGAGCGGCGCGCGCATGAATCCCGGTGCCCTGGACGGTCTCGTTGTGGTCGATTTCAGCCGTGTGCTGGCCGGCCCGTACGCCACCATGATGCTCGGCGACTTCGGTGCCGACGTCATCAAGATTGAGCGCCCGCAGGTCGGTGACGATACCCGCGAATGGGGGCCGCCGTACGATTCTGAGGGCGTGGCAACGTATTTCAACGCGGTCAACCGCAACAAGAGGTCGGTGGTGCTGGACCTCACCGATCCCGCCGACCAACAACGCGCCCGCGAGCTGGTGGCCACCGCCGACATCGTGGTGGAGAACTTCCGCGCCGGAACGATGGAGAAATTCGGTCTCGACTACGAGACCATGCGTGCGTCGAAACCCGACCTCATTTACTGCTCGATCACCGGGTTCGGCCGCGACCGAGGTGCCGCCCTGCCCGGCTACGACCTGCTGGTGCAGGCGGTCGGTGGACTGATGAGCGTCACCGGCCCCGGCCCCGATGAACCCACCAAGGCGGGAGTTGCTCTCGTCGACGTCCTGGCCGGCCTGCACGCGTTGGTCGGGATCCTGGCCGCGCTGGCCCACCGCGACCGAACCGGACAAGGCCAGCGAGTCGACACCGACCTGCTCTCGGTGCTGTTGTCGTCACTGGTCAATCAGGCATCCGGCTATCTGGGCGCCGGCACGGTGCCCGGCATCATGGGCAACCGCCACCCGAGCATTGCGCCATATCAGACCTTTCCCACCGCAGACCGTCCTATCGCGCTCGCCGTCGGCAACGACAAGCAGTTCAAGCTGCTGGCCGAGGCCGTGAATCTGCCATTGCTGGCCGACGACTCCAGGTTCGCGTCCAATCCGCAACGTGTTCACAATCGCGATGCCCTCGCCGAAACTCTCGGCGCGGTCCTGAAGACCCGCGGCGCCGACTACTGGTATGAGACGCTCACAGCGGTGGGCGTGCCCGCGGGCCCGATCAACAACATCGCCGAGGCGTTCACGTTCGCCGAACAGCTCGGCCTGACCGTGTCGGTGCCCGTACCGGCAAGTGCCACACCACAAGTCGCCAACCCCATTACGTTGTCGGAGACTCCGGTCAGCTACCGGAGTGCCCCACCGCCCCTCGGCGACGCAACCCCGCGTGAGTGAGCCGGCACTGATCCCCAGATCCACTCGCCGGTCGGCGAGCAAGTCGCGGGCGCGCTGCTTGTATTGAAGTAGCTTCTAGACATGGCGATCACCGTGCGCCGCCTGGCTGGGCACAAGGACCTCGGCTTGACGCTGGTGGCCGGACGCGAGAATGCCGACCGGGTGATCAGCTGGGCACACGCCATCGAGCTTGCCGATCCCACGCCGTACCTGTCTGGCGGCGAACTCGTCATGACGACCGGCCTGCAAATGGGGCCGACGAGCGATGAGCAATACGCGTATGTGGCCCGGTTGTCCGCTGTCGGCGTTGTGGCGCTGGCCTTCGATACCGGCACCAACTTCGACCGTGTCCCGGACGGTGTGCTGTCAGCAGGCGACGCCCTCGGGCTCCCGATCCTGCAAGTGTCCGCCGACACACCGTTCATCGCCATCACCCGTGCTGTCATCGACGAACTGACCGCCGATCAGCTCCGCACGGTTCAACGCGTCGTCGACCAGCAGGAGATATTCGCCCGCGCCACCCTGCGCGACGGCGTACCGGGTGTGGTCGCCGCGCTGAGCCAAGCCCTATCGGCGACCGCGGTCGTCATCGGGACAGACGGACGGCCGCTCGCAGCCACCGGTCTCGATACCGAGCACGTCATTGCGATCACTGCCGAGGCGGCCCGAAACATGCGGCCCCGCAGCGGTCGGCGCCACGCCAGTCGCGTGATTGCCGATGGCGCCGGCTACTTGACCATTCAGACGGCGCGCGCGGCCCAAACGGCACGCGGGTATCTCGCGGTGCGCTCCGACGTAGCGCTCTCGGCGTCGGATCGGCTCCTCGTTGCCCACGCCCTCTCACTGATATCGATCGAACTCGAGAAACCGGCCAAGGTCATCGATGCCGAACAGCGACTCCGCACCGCGGTGACGCTCGCCCTGCTCGGCGAACCCCGATCCTTCGATCCCGGTGTGCTGCGATATTTCGACTTCGATCCAGATAGTGATGTCGTTCTCGTGGTGCTGACCAACGTCGGCGCGCTGCTACCCGCCGAAGCACATGTCACCGACATGCTGGAGGGCGGAGACGTGCCATATCTAATGGGCTCGATCGACGACGAGATCGTGATCATCCTGCCGGGCGAACATGCCGGAATGGGCGGCGATATCCACCGCAGGCTTGGCGCCCAGCTGGCGCGACAACTGGGCGGGGGGCAGAGCTCACCGGCGTCCCTGGGCGACTTGGACTTTGGTCTCAATCAGGCCAGGACTGCCGCAAAGGCCAACGCAGACGGTCGATTCAGCGAGTTCGATCACCTCGATGTTCTCGGTGTGCTCCTGGGCATCCGAGGCCGCGGTGAATTGGAACTTCTCGCGCACTCGCTGAATCCCCTCGACAGCGACGCCGCGGATCGAACGCTGCTCGACACGCTGGAAGCCTTTCTCAGCTGTAACGGCCAGGTGGAAACCGCGGCGACCAAACTCAACATCCACCGACATACCATGCGCAATCGGCTGAGGAGAATCGGTGAACTCACCGGCTGCGATCTCCAGTCGGCCGATACCCGCGCCGCAATGTGGTTGGCGATCAAAGCCCGTGAACTGTTGGACGTCTCGGCGCGCCGGTCGCGCTGAAGCACTTGTGCTGGCTGGCCTTCACACGTCAGAACCTGGCTTTTTATGCCGTTCACGACTGCCTCCTGGGGTATCGTCGCATCACCACCGACCGTCGCCCATGGTCTGCGAGAGGCGGGGACGCGCTGGTCTGACCCAGGCAGTTCACCCGCGTCGGCCGGCGTAGTCACGCGTCGGAAAGGGCGGTCGGAAGTGACACAACACCCGCTGGAACCACTGAGTTCGGACGAGTTCAGACGCACAACCGAGATCCTGCGTCGCGATGGGCATCTCACCGACACCTTCCGCTTCGCGTCGATCGAGCTGATTGAACCGGCCAAGCAGGAGGTGTTGGCCTGGCGCGTCGGCGACGCCGTGCCCCGGCACTCGTTCGCAGTGGTGTGGAACCGTTCGGATAACAAGGCCTACGAAGCGACGGTCGACCTGACCGGCGATGCCGTCATTTCGTTTAAGCACGTTCCCGACGTCACGCCGAACTTCACCGTAGACGAGTTGCACGAGGTCGATGAGGCACTGCGCAAGCATCCGGACGTGATCGCCAAACTGGCAGGACGCGGCATCTCCGACATGAGCCGCGTCCTCGTTGACGTCTGGACCTACGGCAAGGCCGTGATGCCCGAGAAGTACCGCGACCGCCGGTTGGGCTGGTGCGATGTTTGGGTCCGCGAGACCCCCGGCGGCAATCCGTACGCCCACCCTGTTTCCGGCCTGAAGTTCGTCGTGGACATGAACACCTTGGAGCTCCTCGAGATCGAGGACCAGTATGACGTCGGAATGCCGGCAGTCGACGGTGAGTACGTGCCCGGGCCGTGGAAGGGCGAGCTGCGCACCGATCTGAAGCCCCTGCACATCACCCAGCCCGAGGGCGCGTCCTTCACTGTCGACGGCACCGAATTGCGTTGGCAGAACTGGTCGATGCGCCTCGGCTTCAACTACCGCGAGGGTCCCGTGATCTACCAGGTCGCCTATGACGACCACGGGACACGGCGTGACATCGCCTACCGGATGTCGTTCGCCGAGATGGTGGTGCCCTACCGCGACCCCACGTTCGACCACTACCGCAGGACGGCCTACGACATCGGCGAGTGGGGCCTCGGCTTCATGGCCACTTCGCTGGAGCTGGGCTGCGACTGCCTCGGCGAGGTCACCTACGTGGACGCGGTGCTGCACGACGCCGCGGGAGCGCCGTATGACATCAAGAACGCGATCTGTTTGCACGAGGAGGACAACGCCGTCCTCTGGAAGCACGACGATGCGGTGACCGGTGCAGAGGTCCGCAGGCAGCGACGCATGGTGGTCTCGTGCCACGCCACCGTCGCGAACTACGAGTACCTCGTCTACTGGCGCTTCTACCAGGACGGCAACATCGAGTGCGAGGTACGCGCGACCGGCATCATGGTCACCTCCCCCTTTGCCGAGGGCGAGGCCCCGCCGCCCTACGGGACCGTCGTCGACATCCGCACCTACGCGCCGTTCCATCAGCACTTCCTGGTCGCCCGCCTCGACCTTGACGTCGACGGTTCCGCAAACACCGTCGTAGAGGTCGACTCGGTCGCACCCCCGATATCCGACGAGAACCCCTACGGTCTCGCTCTGGTCACCCAGTCCACCCCGATCACCTCCGAGGCGTCGTCCGCCCGCGACTACAACTGGGATACCCAGCGCGGCTGGAAGGTGGTGAACCCGAACAAGCTGAACCGGCACGGCACCCCGGTCGCCTACAAGCTGGTGCCTGGCGCCGCGTTCCCTGCCCTCATGGACCCCTCGACACCGCAATACCTTCGGGCGCCAGTGATCGGCCACACCCTGTGGGTTACGCGGCATGACGACGACGAGCGCTGGCCGTGCGGCATGTACCCCACGCAGTCCAGTGTTGACGCCGGTCTGACGGAGTGGATCAAGGACGACGCGCCGCTGGAGAACGCCGACGTCGTGCTCTGGTACGTCTTCGGCCTCCACCACATCACCCGCGTGGAGGAGTGGCCGATCATGCCGGTCGACACGGTCTCGTTCTGGCTGAAGCCGTTCGGGTTCTTCGACCAGAACCCGTCGATCGACGTCGCCCCCTCGCCGAAAGCGGAGGGCGGGACGTGCCACACCGGGACCAAGGACGTCGCCGCCGACCACGCGGCGCACCATCACTGAGCGCTAGGCCGGTCAGCCGCTGCGGCTGTGGTGTCGACCTTGGTGCAGTGCCGACGAAGTCGCCTAAGCGCTCACACGCCACCGTGCTTGATGTGCGGCACGGGCGTGCCCTCCTCGGCGAGCGTCTCCTCCTCGATCTTCATCGTCAGCGGTGAGCGGAAGAAGCGAGTCATGAAGAAGAGCAGGATGATTCCGATGGCGAGCCAGACAGCGCCGTAGATCAAAGCGTCGGCGTGCAGGTTCACCCAGAGCACGCCGGTGAGACACATACCGATGAACGGCAGCACGATGTTTCTGAAGATCTCCTTGGGCGTGTGCCGCTGATTCATTCGAAACGCGTAGAAGACGATGACTGTCAGGTTTACGACCGTGAACGCGATGAGGGCACCGAAGTTGATCATCGCGGAGATGAACTCGAGTGTGAACTTGACGGCCAGCAGCGACACGACGCCGACGATGAGGACGGCGTGCGTCGGGGTCAGGAACTTCGGATGAATGTATGACAGGAACCGAGGGAGGCGGCCCCTGCCATTGCGCCCCATGACGTAAATCATGCGGGACACGCTGGCATGCGACGAGAGGCTCGAGGCGACCACGGCGGCTAGCGCGGCCGAGGTGAACAAGATCTTGAAGAACGCGCCGCCCACGAACAGCGCCATCTCGGGAAGAGTGTCGTCGGTGACCTCGAAGCCGTCGAGGGTCGGGAACACGGCTTGGCCGAACCATGCCGCGATTAGGAAGATCGCGCCGCCAATGAGCAGTGCCAAGACGATGGCTTTGGGAACGGTGTCCGGCGTCTTGGCCTCTTCGCTGTACATCGTGATCGCGTCGAACCCGATGAACGAGAAGCACACCACTGTGGCGCCCGCCAACACGGCTCCCACTTCGACGCCCGCGTGGTACAGCGGGTTCAGTGTGAAGATGGTGCCCTCGCCCATGCCGTCCTTCAGCGCGAGCCAGGCCAGCACGACGAAGGTGGCGATGAGCACAACCTGGAACACCACGAGGATCCCGTTGACCCGAGATGTTCCCTTCATGCTCAGGAAGTTGAACGCGGTGATCACCCCGACGTACACGAGGACGAACACCCACGACGGGGCCTCCGGGAAGAACGACTCGAAGTAGATGCGACCAATGACAGCGTTGACCATTGGCAGCAGCAGGTAGTCGAGCAGCGAAGACCACCCGACGAGGAACCCGAAGTTCGGATGGATTGTCTCGGACGCGTAGGTATACGCCGATCCCGCCGAGGGGTAGACGCGCGTCATCCGGCCGTAGCTGATCGCCGTGAACACCATCGCGACCAATGCCGCGAGGTAGGCAAGCGGTACCACCGCGTTCGTCTCACCCGAGACGATTCCGAAGGTGTCGAAGACAGTCATCGGGGTCATGTATCCGAGACCCAAGCCGACGATCGCCCACATCCCAAGCTGTCGGGACAGATGCGGAGAGGACGTATGGGCAACCTGCTGAGCGCCTTGCGACATGCTACTCACCCTCCAAGCGACCGATGGGGTTTCAGCCCGGCCGCCGGCGCGCCTGTCACGTCGGCGAAGGACTGATTATCGCACGGTGAGGCGCCCATTTGGGCTTGTTGTGGCACAAGATCAATCGCCAGTGCGCGCCGCTCTTGTCAGCGGAGAAGGGAAGCGCGCGCTGACCCGTACACCGCCCAGCCACTCGGTGAGCCCGTCAGCACGACGCGTCAACGCGCGTTTCGCGTCGCGGCCGACGTCTTCGAGCAGCCGCAATTCGACCCGGCCGTCGACGCCCTGCCCCCATCCGCCAACGATCCGGCCGCTCCACCACGCGGTCGTGCCGCCGTTGCCGTTGGTGTCGAACACCCGGCCGCGGTGCGTGCCAACGTACCAATCGCGGTCGTACCAGCCCATGGTCGTGACGTCGAGGCCAGGCAGCAGTGCGCACCACGGTTCGATGTCCCGTTCGTCCTCCAGATCGTCTGGCAACGCGAAACCTGGTGTGCCGTCTAGATCGACGTCGACTGCATCGATGTCGCGCAGCGCGTGCCGTGCCCACGTCAACGTGTTCCCGAACCACCACTTCACGTCCGTGGCGGTCGCAGGCCCGAAGGTTCGCAGCCACCGGCGAACCAGCTCGGCGCGCGAGACCTCAGGCGCTACGGCATCCGTCGAAGGCAGCCAGTCGGCCATCGGCACCCACCGCGGCCGCGATACCGTCCATGCCCCGTCATTCGGTCCGCGGACGATGTCACCACGTACCGACAGCACCGTCAAAACTCTTGGTGCCAAAGGAGTTTCACCACCCCACCGCTTGCCGGGGGCCGGGTCGTAGTGCCCTGCCAGTTGCGGTAGCGCCACGCGCAAGTCCTTCGCGCTGGTGGGGCCGTGTTCGGTGAGGTGCCGCAGCACAGCTTCGCACGCCGCATCCAGCCATGTGTCGCCGTCTTCGGTGAGGCCGGCTTTCCGCGCATCGGCCACCAGCTTGCGGCGTTCGTTGCCGGCGACTCGATCGCTCGCCGCGGCCTGCACGGCGGGCAGATCTGCGGCGGTCAGCACCCACAACGTGCGGCGCATCGCCAAGTGCTTGAGCACCGATCGCCGTTGGTACAGCGCTGAGTCGAGGTCACCGACCTGGAAGCCCGGAATCCGCGCCCACAGCGACAGATACGGCGTGGCCGGATCGGTGGCGTGCAGCCCCACCAGAGCGGTGGTGGCGTCGGCTACGGACAGGCCCGGCGGTTCGGTGAGAAAATGGCGACGGGCCAGCCGTGCCCGTCGCTCGTCGATTGTGAAGGAGCGCAACCGCTTAGGTGTTCGGTGCGTCGCCGTGCATCGACTCGCGGATCTGAGCCAGTCGTTCCGCCGCTGCCTTTTGGCGGGCCTCGTACTGCTCCTCGACGCTGCGGCCCTCCGGAGTCTCCGCGGCCAGTTCCCCCGCTCCGATCGCGGTGCCGTACCGGGTCTCGATCTTCTCGCGCGCGTAGTCGAACGTCGGCACGCCGTCAGGCGTGTAACCCGTCTCGGCGGGCGAAACCGGGAGCGGGGCAACGGTCGTGTTGGAGCCGGCCGCGTCGATGGACGCATCGGACGCCGCGGCCGGAGCGGGCTCAACGGGCACTAGGTCGTGGAGTGCTACTTCGTCGGGCTCTTGATCAGGCACAGCGCCAACGGTACTCCCGGCAATCGCCGAATCCGACTACTGATCGCGTCACCTGCCTGCCGCCTGTGCGGTCGGTGGTGGTGGGGCGGATGGGGGCAACGGGACGGCGGGCACTCCGGGCGTGCCGATATGGCTCGACAGCCAAGGCAGGGCCGCCGCGAACGCATGGGCGGCGAACGGCCAGTCGTGCTTGCCGGGTTGGGACACCACCGCACACGGGATGCCGTTGGCCGCGCCGATACCGCACAGCGAAACCGCCGCCGACGTCTGATCGCTGGTCCGTCCCGCCGTGTCGCGGCCGCCGAGTCCGTTGCCCCCGCTGTTGTTCGCGTTGACCATCGTCGCCGCATTGGCCACCGACGCCGTGCCACTGACGTCGAACCAGCCGGAGACGCCGTCGTAAGGCCCGTGCTTGGTGATCACGGCCGTCGGGTTGAAGCGCGCATAGGCCGACTTGTCGCCGCCGAACAGCCGTTCGATCGTCTGCTGCGGAGTGCCGGAGTTCGGGGCGAGGTCGCCTGCGATGTCCTCGAAGGTGCTGAACTTGTCGGGGTGCATGACCGCCAGGTCGACCGCGCAGGTGCCGCCCATCGACCAGCCGACGATGCCCCAGTTCGCCGGGTTCGCGCTGACGCCGTACGTGGCTTCCATGAACGCGGGAACGTCCTTGGTCAGGTGGTCCGCGGCGTTCCCGCGGGTGCCGTTGACGCATTCGGTGTCGTTGTTGAACGCGCCACCGGAGTCGACGAACACCAGCACGGGCGCGTTGCCGCGGTGCGCGGCCGCGAAGTCGTCGACTGTCTTGATGGCATTACCCGCCCGCAACCAGTCGGCGGGCGTGTTGAACTCACCGCCGATCATCATCACCGTCGGCAGCTTCGGCGGGGGATCGCTGGCATACCAGGCCGGCGGAAGGTAGACGAGTTCGCCGCGGTGCTTGAAGCCCGACGCCGTCGCACTGATCGTCACCGGGACCACCGTGCCCTTTGCGGGGATCTGGCGGGCCTTCTGCATCGCGACCACGGTGGTCTGGTCGGTCTGGTCAGGCAGCGGCCCGGCGGTGAGCTGATTCCACGCCGTCTGCACGGTGGGGAAGTAGCCCACCCACAGGTTCAGTGCGAGCGCTGCGCACAGCAGCGCCAGCGGCACCGCGACGACGGACGCGCCGCGACGCCACCAGCGGGCGCCGCGCCAACCGGCAACCAGGACGACGATTGAGGCACCAGTGACCGTCGTCCAGATCCACAGCAGATTCGGAGCAGGGTCGTCTGCGAGGCCCTCCAAGGAGACGTACCAGTAGCCGCAGGCGGCCAGGATCGCACCGAACACGACGGCTGCTGGCAGCCAGAAGCGCCGCCACGTCGGGTTGCGCCAACCGACCGCGACCACGATGACGACCACCGCAATGGCCTGCACGGTCAGTGGGACCCACCCATGCATCAACGAAAGGTGTTGTTGGCGAAAATCTCCCGCAGCACTCACCAATGAGGTCACGGCAACATCGTGAATGCCGTACCTCGTGGCAACCTGTGAGTGTCGGTATCTAGCGTGGCTTTGCCAGCGGGAACGGCAGGGTCTCCCGGATGCTCCGGCCGGTGATGAGCATGACGACGCGGTCCACGCCGACACCCAGCCCTCCGGTCGGCGGCATGGCGTACTCCATCGCCTGAAGGAAGTCCTCGTCGAGTTCCATCGCCTCGGGATTGCCGCCCGCCGCGAGCAGCGACTGTTCCTCGAGCCTGCGTCGCTGCTCCACCGGGTCGGTCAACTCGCTGTAGGCGGTGCCGAGTTCGACACCCCAGGCCACCAGGTCCCAGCGCTCGGCGACACCCGGACGGCTGCGGTGCTGCCGGGTCAGCGGGGACACCGACGTCGGGAAGTCCTTATAGAACGTGGGGCGCTCGGTCTGGCCCTCGACCAGCCGCTCGTACAACTCGAGCACCAAGGCGCCCGCGTCCCAGTGAGTCAGATACGGCACTCCGGCCCCGTCGCACAGGGACCGCAGCCTGGCGAGGTCGGTGTCGGGGTCGACCTGCTCGCCCAGCGCCTCGGACACCGCGCCGTGCACTGTCTTCACCGGCCACTCGCCCGAGATGTCGACGGCCTGCAACGTGCCCTCGGCGTCGCCCGGCCGCATCACGACCTGACTGCCGTTGGCAGCCTGCGCGGCGTTCTGAATCAGTTCCCGGCATCCGTCGATCCACACGTTGTAGTCGGCATGCGCCTGATACGCCTCGAGCAGGGTGAACTCGGGGTTGTGGCTGAAGTCGACGCCCTCGTTGCGGAACGCGCGACCCAACTCGAAGACGCGCTCCACGCCGCCGACGCACAGCCGTTTCAGATACAGCTCGGGCGCGATCCGCAGATAGAGATCGAGGTCGTAGGCGTTGATGTGCGTCATGAACGGCCTGGCGTTGGCGCCGCCGTGGATCTGTTGCAGGATGGGCGTCTCGACCTCGAGGAAACCGTTGCCCACCAGCGTCTCCCGGATGGCGTGCAGGATTCTGCTGCGGGCCGTGATGAGATCGCGTGACTCGGTGTTGATGGCCAGGTCGACGTAGCGCGTGCGGACCCGCGCCTCCGGGTCGGTGAGCCCCTTCCACTTGTCCGGCAGTGGCCGCAGGCACTTGCCGATTAGCCGCCAGCGGTCGACCAGCAGCGACGGCGTGCCGGACTTGCTGGCGCCCATGGTGCCGGTGACCTCGATCAGGTCGCCGAGGTCGATCGCGTTGGTGAAGTCCGCCGTGCGACCCTCGCTGAGCCGGGAGTTGTCGAACAACAGCTGGACCTCGCCGGACCAGTCCCGCAGCTGTGCGAACAGCACCGCGCCGTAGTCGCGCATCCGAAGCACGCGTCCCGCGACGCTCACGTTGACGGCGTTGGTGTCGACGGCCTGCGCGACGGTGTGGCTGGGGGCCTGGCCCACCGGGTATGCGTCGATCCCGTTGGCCTGCAACGCCTTCAGTTTGGCCATGCGGACCCGCACCTGTTCCGGCAGGCGGGAAGGCCCGTTGCCCTCGCCGTCGTCGATGGCGAGCGCGCTGAGGTCGGACGCACTGCCGTCCTCATGTAGGAGTCCGGTCTTGACCAGGTCCTCCGGCACCGCGGAGTGGTGACCGGTGTGCTGCTTGGCGCGCCGACTGAAGGGCAGCACCAGGAACCCCTCGGCGATGACCGAGGCCACGCCCACCCGCGGGATGAGCCGCGCGTCCTCGTAGCACGCGAAGCGCGGCACCCATTCGGGCTGGTACTTCATGTTCGACCGGTACAGCGTTTCCAACTGCCACCACCGGGAGAAGAAGACCAGCAGCGCGCGCCACAGCCGCGCGACCGGCCCCGCCCCGAGCTGAGCCCCTTCCTCGAACGCGGACCGGAACATCGCGAAGTTCAGCGAGATGCGACTCACGCTGATGTGCTCGGCCTGCAGGCACAGCTCGCTGACCATCAATTCGATGGTGCCGTTGGGAGATTGGGGCGAGCGACGCATCAAGTCCAGTGACACGCCATTGCTCCCCCATGGCACCAGGGACAGCATCGCCACCACTTCTCCACCGCTTCCCTGGTCGCTCCGCTCTCCCTCGTAAGCGGGGGAACCCCCGGCGCCGGCATCCCCCTGTAACGCCTCGACCAGCAGGCAGTCACTGTCGGCCGGGTCGCCCAGCCGGCCCAGCGCCATCGAGAAGCCGCGCTCGGTCTCGGTGTCGCGCCACGCGTCGGCCCGCTTGATCACCTCGGCCAGCTCGTCGGCCGACAGGTCGCGGTGGCGTCGCAGCCGCACCGTGAGTCCGGCGCGGCGCGCCCGCGTGACGGCCTGGCGCACCGGCTTCATGTCGGGACCCGAGAGCCGGAAGCTGTCGGGGTGCAGGATCGCCTCGTCGCCGAGTTCGAGCGCGTTCAGGCCGGCCTCTCGGAACGCCTGGGCGCCAGCCGAGCTCGCACCCATCACGCCGGGCGCCCACCCGTAGGACTGGCAGAGGTCGAGCCAGGCGGCGATGGCGGCGGGCCACGCCTTCGGGTCACCGATGGGGTCGCCACTGGCCAGACAGACCCCGACCTCGACGCGATAGGTGACCGCCGCTCGTCCGTTGGGTGCGAACACCACCGACTTGTCGCGCCGGGTGGCGAAGTATCCCAGCGAGTCGTTCTTGCCGTACAACTCCAGCAGGCCGCGAATCGCCGACTCGTCCTCGCCGGTGAGCGCATTCTCCGCCCGCTGGGACCGGAACAGGACGATCGCGGCGACCATCAACGCCACCGCTCCGAACAGACCGAGCAGGGCGTTCACGAAGACGTGCGGGTGCCCTGCGAAGTTTTCCGGCGCCGCACCGGCGAAGGCGAGCACCCGGTTCAGCGCGTAGAGGGGTCGGTCGCTGCGCGCCAGGGATCCGGGGAACAGTTCGACCAGACCCCACCCGATCAGCGTGCCGATCGCCATGCCCGCGACGAGCGTGAGCGCCGCCTTGATCAGTGCCCCGCGCCGTACCTTCGCCCAGAACTCGCGACGAGCCAGGATCAGGAACGCGATCGCCGCGACGTGGAAGACCAGCCCGATGACCTCGCCGATGTCGTCGATGACCGACTCGTCGCCGGTCAGCAGGTCCACGAGGTTCCAGCCGACGGCCGCGACCATGTAGAGCACCAGGATCCACCACGCCACGCTCTTGCGGGCCGCGAGCGCCGCCGCAAGGAGCACGAGCACGAAGGCCCACGCGAAGCTGGTGTCGGGGAAGTTGAAGACGTAGTCGTTGACGAACTCGCGGGGAATCCGGATGGCCCAGCGGATCAGCGGGGACACGCTGGCGATCAGCGACAGCGTCGCTATGACGCCGACGGTCCAACCCGCCGCCGCGGGTACCCACCAGAACGTCGAACGGCGCTGCTGGTGCCGGTTAACCGCGGTCAGGGTCATAGGCCGCGAGGATATTCGCTCCGGCCGGGAAATGGGTGGGAGTGCCTACCAGACGGGGCCGGTGTACTTCTCGCCCGGACCGTGGCCGGGCTCGTCCGGAACCACGCTCGCCTCGCGGAAGGCCAGCTGCAGACTCTTCAGGCCGTCGCGGACCGGCCCGGCGTGCGGGCCGAGGTACTCCGCCGACGCGGCGACGAGGCCCGCAAGTGCGACGATGAGCCGACGCGCTTCGTCGAGATCGCGGTGTGGGCTGTCCTCCGGGTCGGGGTCGGACAGGCCGAGCTTCTCGGCGGCGGCACTCATCAACATGACGGCCGATCGCGTGATGACCTCGACGGCGGGAATCTCGGCCAGGTCGCGGATGTTAGTGGGATCGGTCATGCCTGCTAGACTGGCATGCGCGACCGTCCCGGCGAACGCCAGGACAGCAAGTGGAGTCCCACTCCCACCGTTGGCCACCGGATCAATTCCAAGGCCCAACGGTCCGGTCACAGACATCCGAGATGTCTGTTCTGCGCGCAGCGCAGGCGGCGAAAGCCGTGATCGGTCGGCTTTGGGCCCTGCATCTAGCAGGGCCTTTCTGTTCTAGCGAGCAGAGTGCTGATGGCGTGGGCCCCGCCAAGACTACGTAGGAGGCCCCATCAGCACTGAGACCCGCATCAACGAGCGCATTCGCGTACCTGAAGTCCGACTCATCGGACCCAATGGAGAACAGGTAGGCATCGTGCGCATCGAAGATGCACTCCGCGTCGCCGCGGATGCCGATCTCGATCTCGTCGAAGTAGCCCCGAACGCCAGACCACCGGTCTGCAAGATCATGGACTACGGCAAGTTCAAGTACGAGACGGCTCTGAAGGAGCGCGAGTCTCGCAAGAACCAGCAGCAGACCGTCGTCAAGGAACAGAAGCTGCGACCCAAGATCGACGACCACGACTACCAGACCAAGAAGGGTCACGTAGTCCGCTTCCTCGAGGCGGGGTCGAAGGTCAAGGTGACCATCATGTTCCGCGGACGCGAGCAGTCGCGACCCGAACTGGGCTACCGACTGCTGCAGCGGCTGGGCGCCGACGTCGCCGAGTACGGCTACGTCGAGACGTCCGCCAAGCAGGACGGCCGCAACATGACGATGGTGCTGGCGCCGCACCGTGGCGCGAAGACTCGCGCCAAGGCGGCGCACGATGCCGATGCACCGGCTGCGCAGCGAGCGACTCCGGCCCCCGCCGAGCCCGTGGCAGCGCCGCCGAGCGACACACCACCAGCTTCATAACTGAACTGATCCACCACGAGAACTGAGGATTCATGCCCAAGGCCAAGACTCACAGCGGAGCGTCGAAGCGCTTCCGCAAAACCGGCACCGGAAAGATCGTGCGGCAGAAGGCCGGACGGCGACACCTGCTCGAGCACAAGGCGACCAAGCGCACCCGTCGGCTCGACGGCCGCACCGTGGTCGCCGCGAACGACGTGACCCGTGTGAACAAGATGCTGAACGGCTGATTGCCGCCCCACCTGACCGTACGAGAATAGGAACATCCCATGGCACGCGTGAAGCGCGCACTCAACGCCCAAAAGAAGCGGCGTACCGTCCTCAAGGCCTCCAAGGGTTACCGTGGCCAGCGGTCACGGTTGTACCGCAAAGCCAAAGAGCAGCAGCTGCATTCGCTGACCTACGCCTACCGCGACCGGCGCGCCCGCAAGGGTGAGTTCCGCAAGCTGTGGATCTCCCGGATCAACGCTGCGGCCCGCGCCAACGACATCACCTACAACCGTCTGATCCAGGGGCTCAAGGCCGCTGGCGTCGAGGTGGACCGCAAGAACCTCGCCGAGATCGCCGTCAGCGATCCTGCGGCGTTCACCGCGCTGGTGGAGGTCGCCCGCAAGGCCCTTCCGGAGGACGTCAACGCTCCGTCCGGAGAGGCCGCCTGAGCGCTTCCGGAGGGCAGGAGCGAAGCGACTCGGGAAGTGGCTCCGGAGGGCAGGAGCGAAGCGACTCGGGAAGTGGCTCCGGAGGGCAGGAGCGAAGCGACCCGGGAAACAACCGGGGTCCGCTCACTGAACGATCGGACCGGGTAGCGGCCGCGCTCAAGCTGCAGCGCACCGTTGGACGACGCCGCGCCGCACGTTTTCTCGCCGAGGGGCCCAACCTCGTCGAGGCAGCGTTGCGGCGCGGTTTGGTGTCCGACGTGCTCGTCACCGAATCAGCGCGGGCCCGGTTCGCCGACCTGCTGGCCGACGCACCGGTCCACGTCATCACCGACAAGGCCGCGAAGGCGTTGTCGGAAACCGTCACCCCGGTGGGGTTGTTCGCGGTGTGCACGTTGCCCGAAACCCGACTGGCCGACGTGCTCGCTGCGGCGCCCCGGCTGGTGCTCGTTGCGGTCGAGACGTCGGAGCCCGGAAACGCGGGCACCCTGATCCGGATCGCCGACGCGCTGGGTGCCGACGCCGTCGTGCTGGCCGGAGACAGCGTCGACCCCTACAACGGCAAGTGTCTACGCGCTTCGGCGGGCAGCATCTTCGCACTACCCGTCATCCACGAGCCCGACGCACCTGCGCTGCTGGCGATCCTTCGCGACGCCGGAATCACGGTCTTGGCGACCACCCTGGACGGCGAACTCTCGTTGAACGACGCCGATCTCTCCGCCCCGACGGCCTGGGTCTTCGGCTCCGAGGCGCACGGTTTGTCCGCGGAACTCGCGGCCCTGGCCGACGCGCGCGTCCACATCCCGATGAGCGGCGGCGCGGAGAGCCTCAACATCGCTGCCGCCGCGGCGATCTGCCTGTACCAGAGCGCAGGCGCGGCGCCCCGCGGTTAGCCGGGCGAAGCCGCGCGATGCAGAGCGGTGCGGAGCGTTTAGGCCAGCTCCGGTGTAGTAGTGTTCGGCGATACGATTTGGACGGTGTTTGTAACGTCCTCGAGCCGGAACCGAGGCACTGATGGCGGGTTACGACTACATCATCGCGGGCGCAGGATCGGCGGGCTGCGTGCTCGCCAACCGGCTGTCCGCGGACCCGCGCACCTCGGTGCTCCTGGTGGAGGCGGGCGGCGCAGACCGCCACCCCATGTTCCACGTGCCCAAGGGTTCTGGCTTGCTGATGGAGAACGAGAAGTACGTGTGGCGCTACGCCACCACGCCGTTCGGGCCCAACGATCGCTCCGAGTTCTGGACCCGAGGCAAGGTACTTGGCGGCTCCAGCTCGATCAACGGCATGGTCTACAACCGCGGGAACCGGGCCGACTACGACGAGTTGGAGCGGCTCGGCAACAAGGGGTGGGGCTGGAACGACATCCTGCCCATCTTCAAGGCGTTCGAGAACAACGAGTTCGGCCCGTCGCCGACGCGCGGCGTCGGTGGGCCACTCCACGTCTCGGTCGGGGACGGCCCCGATCCCTTGTGCGGCGACATCATCGCCGCGGGCACTCGGCTCGGTTTGCGGGAGCTGGAGGACATCAACGAATCGGACGACGAACGCATCGGCTACTCCACTGCGACCATCAGGAAGGGACGCCGGGTGAGCGCCGCCGACGCCTTCCTGAAGCCGGCGCGGGGCCGCGCGAACCTGACGGTCGTCACGAACACGACCGCGGATCGCATCGTCGTCGAGCACGGTCGGGCCGTTGGCATCGAAGTCAGGACTGCCCGCGGAGCGACCGCCGAGTTCCGGGCGAACCGCGAGGTCATCGTCGCCCTCGGCAGCATGGGCAGCCCGAAGTTGTTGCAGCTGTCCGGTATCGGGCCCCGTGACGTGCTCGAGCCTGCTGGCGTGCCGGTCGTGGTCGAGCGCGAAAACGTCGGCAGGCGAATGCGGGAGCATCGCTGCTTCGCGCTGAGGTTCCGACTCAACCAGGACCTGGGGTACAACCGCCAACTCTCCACCAAGGCCGGCCAGGCCAAGACCGCTGCGCGCTATCTGATCACCCGCAAGGGCACCATGGCGACCCCGACCTTCGACGTGCTGGCGTTCATGAAGACCATTCCCGAGGCCGAGCGCGTCGACGGGCAACTCCTGCTGGGGCCCTTCACGATTCCCGCCTATCAGGTCGGTGAGCCGGTCACCATCGAACGTGAGCCCGGGCTGTCGTGCCTTGGCTTCGCACTCCGCCCGACATCGGAGGGCAACGTCACGATCACCTCGGCGGATCCCGACGCCGCACTGCGCTTGGAACCGAACTACCTGACCACTGACTACGACCGCAAGACCACCGCCAACCTGATCCGGCGGACGCGCGAACTCTTCGCGCAATCGCCGATCGCCGAGCTGATCGACCACGAGATGTTCCCCGGACCGGACGCACAGTCCGACGACGAACTGGTCGATTCCGCACTGGATGGTGGCTACACCGGCTATCACGCGGTCGGCAGTTGTGCGATGGGACCCAGCGACGGCGACGTCATCGACGACAGGCTCAGGGTCAGGGGAGTGGAGGGACTGCGCGTCGTCGACTGTTCTTCGATGCCGATCATGTTGGCGGGCAACCTGAACGGTCCGGTGATGGCGATGGCGGCCCGTGCGTCGGAGTTCATCCTCGAGGATCGGTGACGATCGCCGGTCAGGCTGCCTTTCCGGGCTTCTGCCTGCCACGCGCGGGACGCAGGCCGGCCAGTGAGAACGTGGTGTGCACCAGCGACCCGGCGCGTTCGATCAGGGACCTGTGCCGCGGCACATAGTGCATCGGTAGCTCCCAGCGGTCGCGCGGGGGAGCCATGAACGCTGGTCCCAGACCGGCGTCGGCATCAGCACGAACCATGGCTTCGGGATGCGGATCGCAAAGATGTCGAGGGTGGCGCGATTGATCTCGAGTTCGTTGCGGCAGGTGCGCTCCCAGTACTCACAGAAGTCCTCCCACGTACGTGGTACGGGACGCATGCTCATGCCGTACATGCGGTACCACTGCACGTGCTCGTCGAACAGTTGGCGCTTCTCGGCTTCGGCGAGCCCGCCGCAGAAGTACTCGGCGGTCTTCAGGATCAGCATGAAGAACGTGGCGTGGGCCCAGTAGAACGTCTCCGGGTTCAGCGCGTGGTAGCGGCGGCCCGCGGCGTCGACGCCCTTAATGGTTTCGTGGTAGCCGCGGATCTGCGCGCCGGTCTCCGCCGCGCGGTCGCCGTCGTAGACCACGCCCATGATCGGGAAGACGGACCGGGCCACGCGTTGCAGCGGCTCCCGCAACAGGATCGAGTGATCCTCGACGCCCGCGCCGAGTTCCGGATACATGTTCTGGATCGCGCCGATCCACACGCCCAGCATGCCGGTGCGCAGGTCACCGAAGTACTTCCACGTCAGCGAGTCGGGACCGAGCGGGTGGGCCGGTCCACCGGTGGCGCGCCGCGGCGAGGTCGTGGCGGTTCTCGCGCTCGTCATTGAGCTCGCGGTCATGGCGTCCTCGCTGAGTGTGTCGACCCACGGGTGTGCGGTCACGATAGTGCTGACAACACGCGTTGTCCACGGTCTGCGGGCGCGTGGGATGCAGAAGTTATGCGCTGGGCATTGAGCCGCGACACCGCCGTGATCAGGAGGTTCGGCGCGACGTAACGCGATGGTCCGAACACACCACTACGCATCGTGAAGAGCCGCCTTGCGCATCGCCCGAGGTCGCCACATTGTGACGAATATCGTGCGTGTCGCATCAAGATCGCCATGACCAGCACCTTCGCGGCGAGGCGCAGGCAACGTCGTTGCCGCTCCTCAGAACCGCCGCCTAGGGTGGCGCTGTGGATGTCGAGTCGTTCGAGAAACCGTACGGCGGGCATGGCCAGGAGCGAGGTGACGCGGAACTCGGCTCGGGCGGACCGTTGGGGTGGCTGAAGAACACCAACCACAGTCCCGCCGTCATCGCCTTCATCAAGCGGGCGCGCCGGGTGTTGCCCGGCGACCCGGACTTCGGTGATCCGTTGTCCGCGGACGGCGTCGGGGGACCGCGCGCCGCAGCGCGCGCCGCCGACCGATTGCTCGACCGCGACGCCGCGTCGAAGGAGGTCAGCCTGGCGGGACTGCAGGTGTGGCAGGCGCTGACCGAGCGGGTGTCCGGACGACCGGCGAACCCGGAGGTGACGTTGGTGTTCACCGACCTGGTCGGGTTCTCCGACTGGTCGCTGCGCGCCGGTGACGATGCCACGCTGACGTTGTTGAGGCGCGTCGCGCAGGTGACCGAACCGCCGTTGCTCGCAGCGGGCGGGCACATCGTGAAGCGGATGGGCGACGGCACCATGGCGGTGTTCCCCGACGCTGCTACGGCGGTAGGCGCCGTACTTGCCGCGTTGGAGGCGGTGAAAACCGTTGAGGTGGGCGGGTATACGCCGCACATGCGGGCCGGCGTCCACACCGGTCGACCGCAACGCATCGGCTCCGACTGGCTCGGCGTCGACGTGAACATCACCGCACGCGTCATGGACCGGGCCACCAGGGGCGGCCTGGTGGTGTCGCAGACCACGTTGGACAGCATCGCCCACGAAGACTTCGAAGCGCTCGGCGTGACGACCAAACGGATACGCAAGCAACTCTTTTCGTCCAAGATCGCGGGAGTGCCCGACGACCTCGCGATGTACTTCGTGAAGATTCGCAGGGAGCTGCCAGGTGGCGCACCCGAAGACGGAGCCGACCCGGAGGCATAGTTGTCACCGATGGTGTACGCGGCGTTCTCCCGTCTGGCGAGGTTGCGCGTGACCGTTGCGTACGGTGCGATCCTGTTGTGCGTCAACACGACGTTGTTGGCGCTCGGACCGGCGTGGCAGGACAGGGTGATCCGCCATGCCAGCACCAACTTGCACAACTTGAGCCACGGCCATGTCGGCACGCTGTTCGCCAGCGCGTTCGTCGTGGACGCCAGTCCCGTCGCCCTGTGGCTGCCCGGCCTGGCGTGCCTGCTCGGATTGGCCGAGTTGCTCTGGCGTAGCGGTCGGTTGATGGTGGCCCTCGCAGTCGGTCACGTCGGTGCGACGCTTCTCGTCGCCGTCGGGCTGACGGCGGGCGTCAGCTGGGGCTGGCTGCCGGGCACCGTCACGCGGGCCGCCGACGTCGGCATGAGCTACGGAGCGGCGGCCGTGCTTGGGGCACTGACCCCGGCGATCCCGCTTCGCTGGCGGCCGCTGTGGGTCGGTTGGTGGCTGGCGGTCAGCGCGACTGTCGTCGCCGTCGGCGGCGACTTCACCACCGTGGGACACGTGGTGGCGTTGGTCCTGGGCATGGTGATCGCCACCCGGTTCGGCGTCGCGGCGCCGTGGACCTCGACGCGCGCGGTGCTGCTGGTCGTCGCGTCGACGTTCGGCTATCTGGTCGTCGCGAACACGGAACCGTTCACGATGGTCGCGATGCCGTGCGGCCTCGCCGGAGCCCTGCTCGCCGCCCTGCTGGTGCGGCTCTTGGCGATGACCCGGTTGAAAGCCCCGGCCGGTCCCGTCGGTTCGCGGCTTCCGGTGATGCATGGGTGAGCCTCGAAGCTCAGGTGAACTCCTCGGCAGACGCCTCGATCCAGTCCGACAGCCACGAGTCGGGGGGATCGTCCAACAACTCGCCAGGCATCAACCACTCGTAGATCTCGGCGTAGGTCCGCGTCCGCTGACCCTCGACGCGCCGGTTCAACATCGCAGGCGACAGTTCACCGAACCCGTTCAGGCCCATCGAAGCGACGATCTGTGCGGCGCTCGCGACGGTGGCCCGCTGGTAGTTGAACACGCGAGTCGCCTTGTCTGGCACGTCAAGCGCCCGTGCTCGCGCGGGATCCTGCGTGGCGACACCGGTCGGACAGTGGTTGGTGTTGCACTTGAGGGCCTGGATGCACCCGACGGCGAACATCATCGCCCGCGCCGACATCGTGAAGTCCGCGCCCTGACAGACGCGGCTGACGATGTCGACACCGCTGGCGACCTTGCCCGACGCGCCGACGCGAATCCGGTCGCGCACCCCGGTGCCGACGAGGCAGTTGTGCACCAGCATCAGCGCCTCGGTCAGCGGCATGCCGACGTGGTCCTCGAACTCCTGCGGCGCCGCTCCCGTGCCGCCCTCGCCGCCGTCGACGATGACGAAGTCCGGGGTGATGCCGGTCGCGATGATCGCCTTGCAGATCGAGAGGAATTCGGTGCGGGCGCCGATGCACAGCTTGAACCCGACCGGCTTGCCGCCGGAAAGCCGCCGCAGCGTCGCGATGAAGGCCATGAACTCGGTCGGGGTGCTGAACGCGCTGTGCGACGGCGGCGAGACCACCGTCCTGCCGATGGGCACACCGCGGGTGGCCGCGATCTCCGCGCTGACCTTCGCTCCGGGCAGCACGCCGCCGAGCCCCGGCTTGGCCCCCTGCGACAGCTTGACTGAGATCGCCTTGACCGACGGCAGCTGCGACTTCTCGGCGAAGGCCACGGGATCGAACCGGCCGTCGGCGTCCCGGCACCCGAAGTACCCCGAACCGACCTCCCAGATCAGGTCGCCGCCCCCGCGCAGGTGGTACGGGCTGATGCCGCCCTCGCCGGTGTCGTGCGCGAACCCGCCCCTGGCTGCGCCACCGTTGAGTGCCTCGATCGCCTGCGCCGAAAGGGCACCGAAGCTCATCGCCGAAACATTCAGCATCGCAATGTCATACGGCCGCGTGCAGTCGGGACCGCCGAGCCGGACCTTGGGTGCGAGGTCGTCGGCGAAGCGGGCACGGATGGAGTGCCGCAGGTACTCGTAGCCGATGGCGTAGACGTCGCGTTCCGTGCCGAACGGTTCGTCGCCCTTGGTGGCCTTGGCCCGTTCGTAGACGAGGTCGCGGGTCTCCCGGTCGAACGGCGACGCCTCGGTGTTGGACTCGATGAAGTACTGCCGGATCTCCGGGCGGATGAGCTCCATGAGGAACCGGACGTGCCCGATGATCGGATAGACCCGCAGGATGGTGTGCTTGGTCTGGACGAGGTCCCAGGTGCCCAACGCCGCCAAGGCGAGCAGGACGACGGCGAGCACCCACCACCCGGGCGCCGTCAGGGCCGCGAGCGCAGCGAGCACTCCCGCCAACCACACAGCTGTGACGAACAGGGGCCGCACGATCACCGCGTGAGGGTAGCGCGAGTCGCGTGTGTCCCGTCGCTATGATCGCCGGGTGCCTGATCAGCCCAGTGAGAGCCCCGGATTGTCCGAGGAAGCGCTGACCGTCGCGGTCGGCGCCGCGAGGCGTGCCTTCGATCAGGCGGCCGACCTCGACGCGCTGGCCCGGGCCAAGACCGAACACCTCGGAGACAAGTCGCCCATCGCACTGGCCCGTCAGGCGCTGGCCTCGCTGCCCAAGGACGCCCGGGCCGATGCGGGACGACTGGTGAACGTCGCCCGCACCGAAGGTCAGGCCGCATACGACGAGCGGCTCGAGGCGTTGCGTGCCGAGCGTGACGCGGCGGCGTTGGTGGCCGAGCGGATCGACGTCACGTTGTCGTCGACCCGTCAGCCGATCGGCGCGCGCCACCCGATCACGATCCTGGCCGAGCACGTCGCGGACACGTTCGTCGCGATGGGGTGGGAGCTGGCCGAGGGGCCCGAGGTCGAGACCGAGCAGTTCAACTTCGACGCGCTCAACTTCCCGCCCGACCACCCGGCCCGCAGTGAGCAGGACACGTTCCAAGTCGCGCCCGAGGGGTCGCGGCAGGTGCTGCGCACGCACACTTCGCCGGTGCAGATCCGCGCCCTACTCGAACGCGAACTGCCGGTCTACATCGTGTCGATCGGCCGGACCTTCCGCACCGACGAACTCGACGCCACCCACACCCCGGTGTTTCACCAGGTCGAGGGACTCGCGGTGGACCGCGGACTCACGATGGCCCATTTGAAGGGCACGCTCGACGCGCTCGCCCGCGCGGAGTTCGGCCCGGAGGGCCGGACGCGATTCCGGCCGCACTTCTTCCCGTTCACCGAACCGTCCGCGGAGGTCGACGTGTGGTTCGAGAACAAGAAGGGCGGCCCCGGTTGGGTCGAGTGGGGCGGCTGCGGCATGGTCAACCCGAACGTGTTGCGCGCCTGCGGAATCGACCCGGAGGAGTATTCGGGTTTCGCCTTCGGCATGGGGTTGGAGCGCACCTTGCAGTTCCGCAATGGCATTCCGGACATGCGCGACATGGTCGAAGGCGACGTGAGGTTCTCGCTGCCGTTCGGGGTGGGAGCCTGATGCGCCTTCCCTACAGCTGGCTTCGCGACGCGGTTCGAGCCGGCACCCCTGGCTGGGACGTGTCGCCCGACGAGCTCGAGCAGACGCTGATCCGCATCGGCCACGAGGTCGAGGAGATCATTCCGGTCGGACCGGTGTCGGGCCCGTTGACCGTCGGCCGGGTCGTCGAGATCGAGGAGCTCACGGAGTTCAAGAAGCCGATCCGCGCATGCAAGGTCGACGTCGGATCCCAGAACGTCGACGGTGCTCCGCGCGACATCGTCTGTGGCGCAACTAACTTCGCGGTCGGAGACCTCGTCGTGGTGGCACTGCCCGGCACCACCCTTCCCGGCGACTTCACCATCGCCAAGCGAAAGACGTACGGCCGCACGTCGGACGGCATGATCTGCTCGGCGGCCGAACTCCACCTCGGCGTCGATTCGTCCGGAATCCTGGTGCTGCCTGCAGGCACTGCGGAGCCGGGCGCATCCGCCGTCGACGTCGTCGGTCTCGACGACGTGGTGTTCCACCTCGCCATCACCCCCGATCGCGGCTACTGCCTCTCGATCCGTGGCATGGCCCGCGAGCTGGCCTGCGCCTACGACCTCGACTTCGTCGACCCGGCTGCCGTGGCGCCACTCCCCGTCGAGGGGGAGGCCTGGCCGCTGGCGGTGCAGCCCGGTACCGGCGTGCTGCGCTTCGGACTGCGTCCGGTGACCGGCATCGATCCCGACGCGGTGTCGCCGTGGTGGCTGCAGCGGCGACTGCTGCTCAGCGGCATCCGGTCCATTTCGCCCGCAGTCGACGTGACGAACTACGTCATGCTCGAACTCGGCCACCCCATGCACGCCCACGATCGCAGTCTCATCACGGGCGGCTTCGACGTGCGCTTCGCGCACCAGGGGGAGACGGTCGTCACGCTCGACGACGTCGAACGGAAGCTCGACCCGGGTGACGTGCTGATCGTCGACGACGTCGCGACGGCGGCCATCGGTGGCGTGATGGGTGCGGGCACCACCGAGGTGCGCGACAGCACCACCGACGTACTGCTCGAAGCGGCCGTGTGGGATCCCGCGGCGGTGTCGCGCACCCAGCGTCGGCTGCGGCTCGTCAGCGAGGCAGGCCGCCGCTACGAACGCACCGTCGATCCCGCGATCTCGGTCGCGGCGCTCGACCGTTGTGCCGCGCTGCTGGCCCAAATCGCAGGCGGGACGGCGGAACCCACGCTCACCGACTGGCGCGGCGACCCGCCACGCACGGACTGGTCGCCGGCCTCGGTCAGCATGCCGAGCGACCTGCCCGACCGCATCGCGGGTATCCAGTACCCCGAGGGCGCGTCGGCGCGTCGGCTGACCCAGATCGGCGGCGAGGTCTCGGTTGCCCACGGCCGGCTGGTGGTCGTCCCGCCGAGCCTGGCGAACCGATCTCAAGCAACCCGCAGACCTCGTCGAGGAGGTGTTGCGACTCGAAGGGCTCGAGCTGATCCCGTCGGTGCTTCCGCTCGCCCCGCCGGGGCGTGGGCTGAGTCCTGGTCAGCGCCGTCGCCGCGTGATCGGGAAGTCTCTGGCGCTCAACGGATTCGTCGAGGTGCTGCCCACGCCGTTCCTGCCCGTCGGAGTGTTCGACCAGTGGGGGCTACCCGCCGATGACGCGCGCCGCGCGACGGTTGCGGTGCTGAATCCGTTGGAGGCCGATCGGCCACAACTGGCCTCGACCCTGCTTCCGGGCTTGCTCGAAGCCTTGGGCCGCAACGTGTCCCGGGGCGCCGTGGACGTTGCGTTGTTCGGCATCGAGCAGGTCGCGCTGGCCACGGCGCAGACGCGCGCCGTCGCGCCCATTGCCGTCGACCGCCGACCCACCGATGCCGAGATCGCCATGATCGACGCCGCGCTTCCGAGTCAGCCGCTGCACGTCGGCGTGGTGCTGACGGGGTTGCGCGAGCCGACCGGCCCATGGGGACCGGGACGGCCCGTCGATGCGGCCGATGCGTTCGAGGCGGTCCGCATCATCGCGAGGGCGTGCAACGCCGACGTGACGTTTCGGGCCGCGCAACTGTTGCCGTGGCATCCGGGGCGGTGCGCCGAGGTGCTCGTCGGCGACGTGGTCGTCGGCCATGCAGGCCAGCTGCATCCCGCGGTCATCGAGCGGACGGGGCTGCCGAAGGGCACGTGCGCCGTGGAGCTCGACCTCGATGCGGTACCGATCGTCGAGCCGCTTCCCGTCCCGGCGGTGTCGCCGTACCCGGCGGTGTTCCAGGACGTGAGCCTGATCGTCGGCGACGCCGTGGCCGCTCAGGATGTCGTCGATGCGGTCCGCGACGGCGCGGGCGAACTGCTCGAGGACGTGAAGCTGTTCGACGTCTACGTGGGACCGCAGATCGGTGAGGGCCGCAAGTCGCTCACCCTGGCCCTGCGGTTCCGCGCCGCGGACCGCACGCTCACCGAGGACGAGGCCAGCGCCGCCCGCGATGCCGCGGTCGCGGTCGCCGTCGAGCGCGTCGGCGCGGTCCAGCGACGCTGATCGCAGGCCGAGACGCATTTGTCGACGAACGTTGAAATTGACGTGGGCCTTCAAGTACAGGGGATACCGTGTGCTCACGTATGCCAACAATCGTTGGTTCCTGGTGTGGTCCGAGTGGACTCCGACATCGCCGACAGTGATCCTCCCGGACGACGGATCCATCCGTGTCGACGTCATCCCGCCACCAGGCTCATAATTCATTTGCATCAGACTGCATAACAATGCAGAATCAGCCGGTGACTTCAGTAGCGGTGGCCGGTGCCAGTGGATACGCAGGCGGCGAAATTCTACGGCTCCTGCTCGGCCATCCCGCGTACGCCGACGGACGTCTGACGATCGGTGCGCTGACGGCCGCCGCCAGCGCGGGCACCGCACTCGGTGAGCACCACCCGCACCTGCTGCCGCTCGCGAGCCGCCTGTTGGAGGACACCACCCTCGAGGTGCTGGCCGGCCATGACGTGGTCTTCCTCGGACTGCCACACGGACACTCCGCGGCACTGGCCGAACAACTCGGCCCCGACATCCTGATCGTCGACTGCGGCGCCGACTTCCGGCTCACCGACGCGGGGGACTGGGAACGGTTCTACGGATCCGCGCACGCAGGCACGTGGCCCTACGGACTGCCCGAACTTCCCGGCGGACGCGATGCCCTGAAATCGGCGAAGCGCATCGCGGTACCCGGGTGCTACCCGACGGCCGCGTTGTTGGCGCTGCTGCCCGCGGTCGGGGCCGACCTGGTGGAGCCCGCGGTGACCGTGGTTGCGGTCAGCGGCACCTCCGGCGCAGGCCGGGCCGCCAAGGTGGAGCTGCTCGGGGCCGAGGTCATCGGGTCGGCCCGCGCCTACAACGTCGGCGGCACGCACCGGCATACCCCGGAGATCGCTCAAGGACTGCGGACGGTCACCGACAAGGACGTCACCGTGTCCTTCACGCCGGTGCTGATTCCGACGTCCCGCGGCATCCTCGCCACCTGCACCGCCCGCACCACGGCGTCGCTGTCCAAAGTCCGCGCCGCGTACGAAAAGGCCTACGGTGACGAGCCGTTCGTCTACCTGCTACCCGATGGCCAGCTGCCGAAGACCGGCGCGGTGATCGGCAGCAACGCCGCCCAGGTGGCCGTTGCGGTCGACGCGGACGCAGGCGTGCTGGTCGCGCTGTGCGCCATCGACAACCTGGTGAAGGGCACCGGCGGCGCGGCGGTGCAGTCGATGAATCTTGCGTTGGGTTGGCCGGAGACAGAAGGACTTTCGATCGTGGGGGTAGCACCGTGACCGTAGACCAGCAGCACAACGACTCGGGAGTTTCGACGGGCACCACGAGGCTGGTCCGCGACCAAGGCGTGACGGCGCCCGCCGGCTTCCGGGCCACCGGAATCGCCGCGGGCATCAAGGCCTCCGGTGCGCCCGACCTGGCATTGGTCTTCAACGAGGGACCCGACTACGCGGCGGCCGCGGTCTTCACCCGCAACAAGGTGAAGGCCGCCCCGGTGCTCTGGACCCAGCAGATGATGACGACGGGTCGGGCCCGCGCCGTCATCCTGAACTCCGGAGGGGCCAACGCCTGCACGGGGCCGGGCGGTTTCCAGGACACCCACGCCACGGCCGAGGCCGTCGCCGCCGCGCTGTCGCAGTGGGGCACCGAGACCGGCGCCATCGAAGTCGCAGTCTGCTCAACGGGTTTGATCGGCGACCGGCTACCCATGGACAGGGTGCTGGCCGGCGTCGAGGCCGTCGTCCACGAGCTGGCGGGCGGGTTGACCGGTGGAGCCGAGGCCGCCCAGGCCATCATGACCACCGACACCGTGCCGAAGCAGGTGGCCCTGCACCACACGCCGGAATCGGGGGCCAACTGGACCGTCGGCGGCATGGTCAAGGGGGCGGGGATGCTCGCACCGTCGCTGGCCACCATGCTCTGCGTGCTCACCACCGACGTCGTCGCCGACGCCGCCGCGCTCGACCGGGCGTTGCGCAACGCCACGGCCATCACGTTCGACCGGCTCGACATCGACGGCAGCTGCTCGACGAACGACACGGTGCTGCTGATGGCCTCGGGCGCCAGCGAGATCACGCCGAGCCAAGCCGAACTCGATGAAGCGGTACTTGCCGTGTGCGACGACCTGTGTGCCCAGTTGCAGGCCGACGCCGAAGGCGTCACCAAGCGCGTCGCCGTGACCGTGACGGGCGCGGCCACCGAAGGCGACGCGGTGATCGCGGCCCGGGTCATCGCCCGTGACAGCCTGGTGAAGACGGCACTGTTCGGGTCGGACCCGAACTGGGGCCGGGTGCTGGCTGCGGTGGGCATGGCACCTGTCGAGCTGAACCCCGACCGGATCAACGTGTTGTTCAACGGTTCTCCCGTCTGTGTGAACGGCACCGGTGCACCGGGTGCGCGTGACGTCGACCTGTCCGGCCCCGACATCACCGTCGTCGTCGAACTCGGCGTCGGTACGGCCGACGCCACGGTCCGTACGACGGACCTCTCCCACGCGTACGTCGAAGAGAACTCGGCGTACTCCTCGTGAGCGCTGATGAGCGCTTGAGCGACGAGCATTCGATCGGTACCAACACCAAGGCGGCGGTGCTCGCCGAGGCGCTGCCGTGGCTCAAGGCGCTCCACGGCAAGATCGTCGTCGTCAAGTACGGCGGCAACGCCATGACCGACGACGTGCTCAAGACCGCGTTCGCCGCCGACATGGTGTTCCTGCGCAATTGCGGCATCCACCCCGTCGTCGTGCACGGCGGTGGTCCGCAGATCAGCGCGATGCTGAAGCGGCTCGGCATCGCGGGCGACTTCAAGGGCGGATTCCGGGTCACCACACCGGAAGTGCTCGACGTCGCACGCATGGTGTTGTTCGGCCAGGTGGGCCGCGAGCTCGTCGGGCTGATCAACGCGCACGGTCCCTACGCCGTCGGGATCACCGGTGAGGACGCGCACCTGTTCACCGCGGTCCGCCGCAGTGTCGTCGTCGACGGCGTCGCCACCGACATCGGGCTCGTCGGCGACGTCGAGCGCGTCAACACCGCCGCTGTGCTGGATCTCATTGACACGGGCCGCATTCCGGTGGTTTCGACCATCGCTCCCGATGCCGACGGCGTGGTCCACAACATCAACGCCGACACCGCCGCCGCGGCGCTGGCCGAGGCCCTCGGCGCGGAGAAGTTGCTGATGCTCACCGACGTCGAGGGGCTCTACACCCGGTGGCCGGAGCGCGACTCCCTGGTCAGCGAGATCGACGTCGCGACGCTGACCGGGCTGCTGCCGAACCTCGAGTCCGGCATGGTGCCGAAGATCGAGGCGTGTCTGCGCGCCGTGGGCGGCGGGGTACCGAGTGCCCACGTCATCGACGGCAGGGTCGAGCACTGCGTGCTGGTCGAGTTGTTCACGAACGAAGGGTCCGGGACGAAGGTGGTGAGCGCATGACATCCGGAGGACAGCAGCGTAGCGACAGGGGAATGTCACGGACGCAAGCGCTGCAAGAGCGTTGGCAGGCCGTGATGATGGACAACTACGGCACCCCACCCGTCGCACTGGTCAGCGGCGATGGCGCCGTCGTGACCGACGCCGACGGCAGGTCCTATGTCGATCTGCTCGGCGGCATCGCCGTCAACGTGCTCGGGCACCGTCATCCCGCGGTCATCGAGGCCGTCACCCGTCAACTCAACACGCTCGGGCATACGTCGAACCTGTACGCCACCGAGCCAGGGATCGCGCTCGCCGAAGCGCTGGTCGCCCACCTCGGCGGCGACACGCACGCGCGGGTGTTCTTCGGCAATTCGGGCACCGAGGCCAACGAGGCGGCCTTCAAGATCACCCGGCTCACCGGGCGCACCAAACTCGTTGCCGCCGAAGGGGCCTTCCACGGCCGGACCATGGGCTCGCTCGCGCTGACCGGGCAGCCGTCCAAGCAGGCCCCGTTCGCACCGCTGCCGGGTGAAGTCACTCACGTCCCGTACGGCGACGTCGACGCACTCGCCGCCGCGATCAGCGACGAGACGGCGGCGGTGTTCCTCGAACCGATCATGGGGGAGGGCGGCGTCGTCACCCCGCCTGCCGGCTACCTCGTCACCGCACGCGAGTTGACCACCCGCCACGGGGCACTGCTCGTCCTCGACGAAGTGCAGACCGGCATCGGGCGCACGGGCACGTTCTATGCCCACCAGCACGACGGCATCACGCCCGACCTGATCACGCTGGCAAAGGGATTGGGCGGTGGGCTGCCGATCGGTGCGTGTCTGGCCATCGGCGACGCCGCCCAGCTGCTGACGCCGGGGCTCCACGGCAGTACCTTCGGCGGCAACCCGGTCTGCACTGCGGCCGCCCTCGCCGTCCTGAAGACACTCGCCGACGACGACCTCGTCGCGCACGCCGGCGCGCTGGGAAAGACGTTGAGCCACGGCGTCGAAGCGCTTGGTCACCCGCTGGTCGACCACGTCCGCGGGCGCGGCCTGCTGCTCGGCATCGTGCTGACCGCGCCGCACGGCAAGGCCGTCGAAATCGCCGCCCGCGACGCGGGCTTCCTGGTCAACGCCGCGGTGCCGGACGTGATCCGACTCGCGCCGCCGCTCGTCGTCACCGATGCCCAGGTCGACGCCTTCCTGACCGCGCTGCCGGGAGTGCTCGACTCGGCCAATCAGACGGGAGCGGCGACGTGACGCTTCGACACTTCCTGCGCGACGACGACCTGACGCCCACCGAACAGGCCGAAGTGCTGGCGCTCGCAGCGGAGCTCAAGAAGGCGCCGTTCAGCCGCAGGCCGCTGGAGGGGCCACGTGGCGTCGCCGTCATCTTCGAGAAGAACTCGACCAGGACCCGGTTCTCGTTCGAGATGGGCATCGCGCAGCTCGGCGGCCACGCGGTAGTGGTCGACGGGCGCAGCACGCAACTGGGCCGCGAGGAGACGCTGGAGGACACCGGCCAGGTGCTGTCGCGCTACGTCGACGCGATCGTCTGGCGCACCTTCGCGCAGGAGCGACTGGGCGCCATGGCATCCGGATCCACGGTTCCGATCGTCAACGCCCTGTCCGACGAGTTTCACCCCTGCCAGGTGCTGGCCGACCTGCAGACACTCGCTGAGCGCAAGGGCGCGCTCGCGGGATTGCGGATGGCGTACTTCGGCGATGGCGCCAACAACATGGCGCATTCGCTGATGCTGGGCGGGGTGACGGCGGGGATCAACGTGACCATCGCCGCCCCAACCGGTTTCGAACCACATCCGATGTTCGTCGCGGCGGCGCAGCAGCGGGCCGACGACACCGGGGCAACGGTCACCGTCACCGCCGATCCGCGCGCTGCCGCCGACGGCGCCGACGTCCTGGTCACCGACACCTGGACGTCGATGGGCCAGGAGAACGACGGACTCGACAGGGTGCGGCCGTTCCGCCCGTTCCAGGTCAACGGCGAGCTGCTCGACCTCGCCGATTCCGAGGCCGTGGTGCTGCACTGCCTGCCCGCGCACCGGGGACACGAAATCACCGACGACGTCATCGACGGGCCGCAGAGCGCCGTGTGGGACGAAGCCGAGAATCGGCTGCATGCCCAGAAGGCGCTCCTGGTATGGCTGTTGGAGCGCGCATGACTGGGCGGCGAAGCGGGGAGCGCGCATGACTGGGCAGCGAGAAGCGAAGCGGGGAGCGCGCATGACTGGGCAGCGAGAAGCGAAGCGGGGAGCGCGCATGACTGGGCAGCGAGAAGCGAAGCGGGATCGCGCATGACATCAGCGACCCGGGTCGGACGACAGGCGCGCATCATCGCGCTGGTGTCGTCGCACTCGGTGCGCAGCCAGAGCGAGCTTGCGGCGATGCTCGCCGAGGAGGGCATCGAGGTCACCCAGGCCACGCTGTCCCGCGACCTGGAGGAACTCGGTGCGGTGAAGCTGCGCGGCGCTGACGGCGGCGTCGGCGTCTACGTCGTGCCGGAGGATGGAAGCCCCGTGCGCGGAGTCACCGGCGGGACCGAACGCATGTCCCGTCTGCTGGGCGAGCTACTGGTGTCCACCGATGCGAGCGGCAACCTGGCGGTGCTGCGCACGCCACCCGGCGCGGCGCACTACCTGGCGAGTGCCATCGACCGGGCGGCGCTGCCCTACGTGGTGGGCACCATCGCCGGTGATGACACCATCCTCGTGGTGGCGCGCGATCCGATGACGGGTGTCGAGTTGGCCGACACCCTCGAGAACCTGCAGTAGACCCACGAACTAAGGAGATCGATTCAATGTCCGAACGCGTCATCCTGGCGTACTCCGGCGGCCTGGACACCTCCGTCGCGATCAGCTGGATCGGCAAGGAGACCGGTCGCGAGGTGGTGGCGGTCGCCATCGACCTCGGGCAGGGCGGTGAGGACATGGAGGTGGTGCGCCAGCGTGCCCTCGACTGCGGCGCGGTCGAGGCGGTGGTGGTGGACGCCCGCGACGAGTTCGCCAACGAGTACTGCCTTCCGACGATCAAGAGCAACGCGCTATACATGGACCGCTATCCATTGGTTTCCGCGATCAGCAGGCCGTTGATCGTCAAGCACCTGGTCGACGCAGCGCGGGAGCACGGCGGCGGCATCGTCGCCCATGGCTGCACTGGCAAGGGCAACGACCAGGTGCGCTTCGAGGTCGGATTCGCTTCGCTCGCACCCCATCTCGAGGTGTTGGCGCCGGTTCGGGACTACGCGTGGACCCGGGAGAAGGCGATCGCGTTTGCAGAGGAGAACGCCATCCCGATCAATGTCACCAAGCGCTCCCCGTTCTCGATCGACCAGAACGTGTGGGGCCGCGCGGTGGAAACCGGCTTCCTGGAGCACCTCTGGAATGCCCCCACCAAGGATGTCTACGACTACACCGAGGACCCAACGGTCAACTGGAGTTCACCCGACGAGGTCGTCGTCGGTTTCTCCAAGGGCGTTCCGGTGTCGATCGATGGCAAGCCCGTCACGGTGCTCGAGGCGATCGTCGAACTCAACCGCAGGGCAGGCGCCCAGGGCGTCGGCAGGCTCGACGTCGTCGAGGACCGGCTGGTCGGCATCAAGAGCCGCGAGATCTACGAAGCGCCAGGGGCGATGGTGCTCATCACCGCCCACACCGAACTCGAGCACGTGACATTGGAGCGCGAACTCGCACGGTTCAAGCGCACCACGGATCAGCGCTGGGGCGAGCTGGTGTACGACGGCCTGTGGTACTCGCCGCTGAAGCGCGCGTTGGAGACGTTCGTCGACCACACCCAGGAGCACGTGACCGGCGAGATCCGGCTGGTGCTGCACGGCGGTCACATCGCGGTGAACGGCCGGCGCAGTTCGGAGTCGCTGTACGACTTCAACCTCGCCACCTACGACGAGGGCGACACGTTCGATCAGTCCAGCGCGAAGGGTTTCGTGCACGTGCACGGGCTGAGCAGCAAGATCGCCGCCCGCCGGGACCTCAACCTCTAATGCGCGAGCAGACACAAAATCCCCTCAATCGCAGTGTTTCAGGGGATTTTGCGTCTGCTCGCCGAGAAGGGTGACCACATGAGCAGCACCAACGAGGGCTCGCTGTGGGGCGGCCGATTCTCTGGCGGCCCCTCGGAAGCCCTTGCTGCGCTTAGCAAGTCGACCCACTTCGACTGGGTGCTCGCGCCGTATGACGTGACGGCGTCGAAGGCGCACGTCCGCGTGCTCTTCGCCGCGGGTCTGTTGACCGAGGAGCAGCGCGACGGGCTGCTGGCCGGGTTGGACAGCCTCGGTGAGGACGTCGCCGACGGTAGCTTCGGCCCGCTGCCCACCGACGAGGACGTCCACGGCGCGCTCGAACGCGGGCTCATCGACCGCGTCGGTGATGAGCTCGGAGGGCGGCTGCGCGCAGGCCGGTCGCGCAACGACCAGGTCGCCACCCTGTTCCGAATGTGGTTGCGCGACAACATGCGAGTGGTCGGCAACGGCGTGCTGGACGTCGTCGCGGCGCTCGCGACTCAGGCCGCAAGCCATCCGACCGCGATCATGCCCGGGAAGACCCACCTGCAGTCGGCGCAACCGGTGCTCCTGGCGCACCACCTGCTGGCGCACGCGCATCCGCTGTTGCGGGACGTCGAGCGCATCATCGACGCCGACAAGCGGGCGGCGGTGTCGCCCTACGGGTCCGGCGCGCTGGCCGGCTCGTCGCTGGGCCTGAACCCCGACGCCATCGCCGAGGAGCTCGGGTTCACCGCGGCAGCCGACAACTCGATCGATGCGACGGCCGCACGTGACTTCGCCGCCGAGGCCGCGTTCGTGCTGGCGATGATCGCCGTCGACCTTTCTCGGTTGGCCGAGGACGTGATCCTCTGGAGCACAACCGAATTCGGCTACGTAACGTTGCACGACTCCTGGTCGACCGGCAGCTCGATCATGCCGCAGAAGAAGAACCCGGACATCGCGGAGCTGGCGCGCGGAAAGTCTGGCAGGCTGATCGGCAATCTCACTGGCCTGCTGGCCACGCTGAAGGCTCAGCCGCTGGCCTACAACCGAGACCTCCAGGAGGACAAGGAGCCGGTGTTCGACTCCGTCGCTCAGCTTGCACTCCTGCTGCCCGCCGTCGCCGGCCTCGTCGGCACCCTGAGCTTCGACACCGACCGCATGGCCCAACTCGCACCGCTCGGGTACACGCTGGCCACCGACGTCGCCGAATGGCTGGTCCGCCAAGGGGTTCCGTTCCGGGTCGCCCACGAGGCCGCAGGCGCAGCCGTGCGCGCCGCCGAAGCCCGCGGCGTCGGTCTCGAGGAGCTCGCCGACGACGAACTCGCAGGCATCCATCCCGGACTGACGGCCGAAGTGCGCGACGTGCTGACGATCGCGGGGTCGGTCGACTCACGCGACGCCCGCGGCGGGACGGCACCGATCCAGGTGGCCAAGCAACTCGGCATCGTGCGGGACACCGCCGATCGTTTGCGGATGAGCCTGCGGCCCTAGGTCCTCACTCGCGACATGGGGCTGGCCTCAACCCGTGCCGGATGCGGTACCACAGCCGCCCGCACTGCAGCGTGCGCCGCTGTGGTACCGCATGCGGCGAAGCCCAGTGCCGCCGTCAACGTCAGTCGTCGGCCAATGCCAACCACTCCTCCTCCAGAGAATCCTTGCGCGACTGCAGATCACGCAGCTCGGCGTTGAGTTCCCCGAGTCGCACGTGATCGGATGCTGCGTCGGCCATCGCTACGTGCAGCGCGTCGATCCGCTCGTCCAGCTTGCCGAGCTGACTCTCGATGCGCGACAACTCCTTTCCCGTCCGCCGCTCGCGCGCAGAGGCAGACTCACCCCGCTCGACGGGCTTGGCCGCCGACTGCGTCTCGACCTCCGAGCGCTGCGCCAGGTACTGCTCGATGCCGCCCGGCAGCAGCTCGCAGCGGCCGCCGCCCGTCAGCGCATACGTGACGTCCGCGACGCGCTCCAGGAAGTAGCGGTCGTGGGTCACGACCATCAACGTGCCCGGCCAGCCGTCGAGGTAGTCCTCGATGACGTTCAGCGTGTCGATGTCGAGGTCGTTGGTCGGCTCGTCGAGCAGCAGCACGTTCGGCTCGTCGAGCAGCAGCCGGAGGAACTGGAACCGCCGCCGCTCACCGCCGGACAGGTCGCCCAACCGGGTGACGAGCTTGTCGCCAGTGAAGCCGAAGTCCTCCAACAGGGTTGCGGTGCTAACTTCCTGGCCGCCGGCCAGTTCGGTGATCCGACGTTGGCGTTCGACGGCGTCGAGCACGCGGTCGTCCGCATCGACTTCGACGAGCGCCTGGCTGAGATATCCGATCCTGAGCGTCAGACCCCGCTTGACGGTGCCCGAGGTGGGCGCGAGTTCACCGGTCAGCAGCTTGAGCACCGACGTCTTGCCGGTCCCGTTCACGCCGACGAGGCCGATCCGGGCGCCGGGCCCGATCGACCAGTCGAGCCCGTCGAGGATCTTCCGGCGGGCAGGAGCGGAGCGATCCGGGGATTGATCGCGGCGGGCAGGAGCGGAGCGACCCGGGGATTGATCGCGGCGGGCAGGAGCGGAGCGACCCGGGGATTGATCGCGGCGGGCAGGAGCGGAGCGACCCGGGGATTGATCCGGCTCGCCGACCTCGAGGAGCACGCGGCGAAGGTCGAACACGTCCTTGCCAAGGCGCGCCGTGGCGAAGCGCTGCAAGGCAAGGGCATCCCGCGGCTCGGGCTCGTTGGCGATCAGTTCGTTGGCGGCCTGAATGCGGAACTTCGGCTTCGACGTCCGCGCGGGCGGACCCCGACGCAGCCACGCCAACTCCTTGCGCATCAGGTTGCGCCTGCGCGCCTCGGTGCCCGCGGCCACTCGCATGCGTTCCGCCCGGGCCAGCACGTACGCGGCGTATCCGCCCTCATAGGCGTCGACACTCCCGTCGTGCACCTCCCACGTCCGCGTGCACACCGCGTCGAGGAACCAGCGGTCGTGGCTGACGACCACCAGCGCCTTGGTCCGGAGCGCGGCCAGGTGGCCCGCCAGCCAACCGATGACCTCGACGTCGAGGTGGTTCGTCGGCTCGTCGAGCACCAGGACGTCGTGTCCGGCCAGCAGCACCGCGGCGAGCGCGACGCGGCGCCGTTCGCCACCGCTGAGGTTGCCGACCTCGCTGTCGAGGTCCAGCCCGCCCAGCAGGTGCGAGACGACGGCCCTGGTGTCCGCGTCCGCCGCCCAGATGTGGTCGGGTTGGCCCCCGACGATCACGTCGCGGACCGTCGCGTCGGCGGCGAAGTCGTCGGACTGGCGGAGGTAACCCACCGACGAACCGGAGGTGTGCGTGACGCGGCCGGAGTCGGGTTGCCGGGTGCCGGTGAGGACCTGCAGCAACGTGGTCTTGCCGTCGCCGTTGCGCCCGACGACACCGATCGCGTCGCCTTCGTCCACGCCGAGGCTGACCCCGTCGAGCAGTGTGCGCGTACCAAAGCTCACGGTGGCGCGTTCGAGGTTGATCAGGTTGGCCATCAGCCGCCGATCATAGGGCGCGTGACGGGGGCCACCGTCCGCGCAATCCCCGCGGGCGGTCCAATTAGCTGTGCCATGATGGCGTCGGCAATCGGGGGATTCGGGATCCACAAGGGGAGCGCAGTGGTCGATTTCTCGGCATTCACCCGGCCGGTCGGACGGTTGGTCGCGACCGCTCAGAACGGGCTGGAAGTGCTCCGCTACGGCGGCCTGGAGACCGGCGCGGTGCCCTCGCCGCTCCAGATCATCCAGAGCGTCCCGATGTATCGGCTACGGCGCTACTTTCCGCCCGACACGCGGTCGGGCGCCAAGCCCGCCGGACCGCCCGTGCTGATGGTCCACCCGATGATGATGTCGGCCGATATGTGGGACGTCACCCGCCACGACGGTGCGGTCGGCATCCTGCATCAGGCGGGCATCGACCCCTGGGTCATCGACTTCGGGTCGCCCGACCAGGTGGAGGGCGGCATGGACCGCAACCTGGCCGACCACGTGGTGGCGCTGAGCAACGCGGTCGACACCGTGAAGAAGGTCACCGACCGCGACGTCCACCTGGCCGGCTACTCGCAGGGCGGCATGTTCGCCTACCAGACCGCGGCCTACCGACGGTCAAAGGACCTGGCGAGCATCATCGGTTTCGGTGCGCCCGTCGACACCCTGGCCGCGCTGCCGATGAACCTGCCCGCCGGCCTCGCTGCCGGCGCAGCGGACTTCATGGCCGACCACGTCTTCAGCCACATCGACATTCCCGGCTGGCTCGCGCGCACTGGCTTTCAGATGCTCGACCCGATCAAGACGGCGCAATCGCGACTGGACTTCTTGCGCCAGCTGCACGACCGCGAAGCCCTGTTGTCGCGCGAGCAGCAGCGGCGATTCCTGTCCAACGACGGTTGGATCGCCTGGTCGGGTCCGGCGATCGCCGAGCTGCTCAAGCAGTTCATCGCCCACAACCGGATGATGAGCGGCGGCTTCGCCATTCACGGCGACCTCGTCACGCTGTCGGACATCGACTGCCCGGTGCTGGCGGTCGTCGGGGAGGTCGACGACATCGGCCAGCCCGCGTCGGTGCGTGGCATCAAGCGGGCGGCCCCTCAGGCCGACGTGTACGAATACCTAATCCGTACAGGGCATTTCGGCCTCGTCGTGGGTTCCAAGGCCGCCACCCAGACATGGCCGACGGTGGCCGCGTGGGTCAAGTGGCTCTCCGGCGACGGCGAGCTGCCCGACGACGTCGTTCCGATGGCGCTGCAGCCCGCCGAGCCCAGCGAGAGTGGCGTCCCGCTCGCGTCCCGCGTCGCACACGGCGCCGCGGCCGCCACGGAGATGACGTTCAGCCTTGCGCGTTCGGCCGCGGACGCATTGGTCGCAGCCAACAAGTCGGCCCGCGCGCTCGTCGTCGAGACCGCACGCACCCTGCCCCGACTCGCACGCCTCGGGCAGATCAACGGCCACACCCGCATCTCGCTCGGCCGCATCATGGACGAGCAGGCGAGCGCCACGCCCGAAGGCGAATTTCTGCTGTTCGACGGGCGCGTCCACACGTACGAGGCCGTGGACCGTCGCATCAACAACGTCGTCCGCGGGCTCATCGACGTCGGCGTGCGCCAAGGTGCCCACGTCGGCGTGCTGATGGAGACCCGACCCAGCGCACTGGTCGCCATCGCCGCGCTGTCGCGGCTCGGCGCCGTCGCAGTGCTCATGCCACCCGATGCCGACCTGGCCGAAGCGGCGGTGCTCGGCGGAGTGTCCGACATCATCGCCGATCCGAGCAATCTCGAAGCGGCGAGCCAACTTCCGCTGCGGGTCCTGGTGCTCGGCGGTGGTGAGAACCGCGACCTGCACATGTCCGACGACGCCGATGTCGTCGACATGGAGCAGATCGATCCCGAGGTCGTCGCACTGCCAGGCTGGTACCGCCCCAATCCCGGGTTCGCCAAGGACCTCGCCTACATCGCGTTCGCGACGGTCGGCAGCAAGCTGGTGGCGCGCCAGATCACCAACTTCCGGTGGGCCCTTTCGGCGTTCGGTACCGCGTCGGCCGCGAACCTGGGCCGCAACGACACCGTCTACTGCCTGACCCCGCTGCATCACCAGTCCGGACTGTTGGTGAGCCTCGGCGGCGCCGTCGTCGGCGGCACCCGCATCGCGCTGTCCCGCGGCCTGCGCCCCGACCGATTCGTCCACGAGTTGCGGCAGTACGGCGTCACCGTGGTGTCGTACACGTGGGCGATGCTGCGCGAGGTCATCGACGATCCGTCGTTCGTGCTGAACGGCAACCACCCCGTCCGCCTGTTCATCGGGTCGGGCATGCCCACCGGCCTGTGGAAGCGCGTAGAGGAGGAGTTCGAACCCGCGCACATCGTCGAGTTCTTCTCGACGACCGACGGGCAGGCCGTGCTGGCCAACGTCTCCGGCGCGAAGCGGGGTAGCGAGGGTCGGCCGCTGCCCGGCGGCGGCCACGTCGAACTCGCCGCCTACGACGTCGAGGACGATCTCATCCTCGAAGACGAGCGCGGCTTCGTCCGGCTCGCCGCACCCAACGAGGTCGGGGTGCTCTTGGCCCACCCGCGCGGCCCCATCGATCCAACGGCTTCGGTCAAGCGCGGCGTGTTCGCCCCTGCCGACACCTGGGTGTCCACCGAATACCTGTTCCGCCGCGACGAGGACGGCGACTTCTGGCTCGTCGACACCCGTGGCTCGGTCATCCGCACCGAGCGGGGTCCCGTGTTCAGCGCAGCGGTCAACGACGCCGTCGGGCGGGTCGGCGCCGTGGACCTGGCGGTGACCTACCAGGTCGAGGTGGACGGACGCCCGCTGGCCGTCACCGCGCTGACGCTGTGCCCGGGCGGCAGCGTTCCGACGGCCGATCTCAACGAGGCACTGGCCAAGCTGGTCGTCGGCGTCCCGCCCGACGTCGTGCACGTTGTTCCCGACATGACGCTCAGCGCCTCCTACCGGCCGCTGCTGGGGCCGCTGCGCGCCGCCGGGATCCCCAAGCCATCGCGCTACGCGTGGTACCTGGACGACGAACAGGGTGTGTTCAAGCGCCTGACGGCCGCGGCGAGGTCCGAAATGATCGGTGGCGCGGAAGACGAATGAGATCGTGCGTCACTCGCGTCACACTGTTAGGCTCCGCCATGCGGCAGGCCGCCGTTCGGGTCGGGGAACCCTGCGCAGTGGAGGATCGATGACATCGCAGACCAGCAGCAACACAGGCTGGCGACGCGCCTTGGTCAGCGCCGCGGCGGGCGGTGCGCTCGCCGCAGGATTGGTGCTCGGCTCGGCCACCGCGCTGGCAGACCCCGCGACTCCGAGCACTGAAACGGATGCCCCCGCACCCGGTGCGCTGTCGCCGGACATGACGGCCGACCAGGCCCTCGCCATCATCGACGCCGACTACGACACGGGTGCCGGCGGTGGCCAGTTATCCAACCTGATCCACCAGGTCATGAAGCTTCGTTCGCAGGGTTATCTGGCGTCGGCGTCCAACCGCGCGGCCATCGTGGCCGCGTTGGAGAAACGGCCGAACCAGGCTCCGCTGATTGCCGCCCTCGAGAAGACCCTGGCCTTCCAGACGATGAACAAGATGCGTGGTGCCGCCCAGCCGCAGCAGCCGACGACGTTCGGCGTGACTCCGGGCGGCATTCCAGGCGAGAACGGCACGATCACCATCCCGATCGCCCCCGGCGGATAGCCATCGTGCTGTCCGAGCAGCTGCAAGCCATTCTGGTGTGCCCAGAGGACCGCGGCCCGCTGTTGTTGATCGGCGACGAGGCGCTCTACAACCCGCGGCTACGCCGGTCCTATCGAATTGATGACGGCATCCCCGTGCTGCTGATCGACGACGCGGTGACGATCACCGACGACGCCGAACACCAGCGTCTCTTGGACAGCGCGAAGGCCTAGTCGAACCCCGGGAGCTCGCCGGTGAGATAGCGCTGCAGGTTGGGCGCGATGGTCTCAGCGATCAGAGCGGCCGGCAGCGACTTGAACGGCTCGAGTTCGAGGATGTAGCGCGCCATCACGACCCCGACGAGCTGCGATGCGACGAACTGCACGCGAATCCGTCCGGAGCCCGGGGGATCGTCGACGCGGGCGCCGACTTCCCTGGTGATCACCTCCTGCAGGAACGACCGCACCAGCCCGACGTCGTTCCCCGACAGCATCGACCGCAGGGTGGCGATCAAACCGGAGCCCAACTCGGAGTCCCACAACGGCAGGAGCAGCGACGGCAGCCTCAATCCAAGCTCGTCGATCGGGGTCTCTCGCATGGGACCGATCACCTGCATTGGGTCGATCGGGATGTGGATGGCGGCGGCGAACAACTGCTCCTTGGTGCCGAAGTAGTGGTGCACCAACGCTGGGTCGACGTCGGCGGCGGTGGCGATCGACCGAATAGAGGTCTTGTCGATCCCGTTGCGCGCGAATAGCTCTCGCGCATTGACGAGAATGCGCTCGCGGGTGTCCGACGTGCCTGGCGGTCGACCTGGACGCTTGCGTCGACCGCGCGACTCCACTGTCACGGGGTGCGGCGCCGCAGGGTGGCCGCGGCCAGTGCCATTGCCACGACTGCGAATCCGACGACGACGGCGATGTCACGCGCCGCCGTTGCGGTCAGGTCCGGATGGGCACCGACCTGCTGGAGCGCCTCCAACGCATAGCTGGCGGGCAGCACGTTGCTGATCCACTGCAGCCACTCCGGCAGCAGGGCGCGGGGGACGATGATCCCGCACAACAGCAGCTGCGGCACGATCACTACCGGCATGAACTGGACCGCCTGAAACTCGGTGCGCGCGAACGCACTACACAACAGGCCCAACCCGACGCCGAGCACGGCGTTGATGATCGCGATCACGAACACCAATATCGGGCTGCCCGCAGTGTCCAGACCGAGCAGCCAGAACGACACCACACACGCCAGCGTGGCCTGTGCGGCCGCCGCGATCGAGAAGGCCGTGCCATAGGCGGCCAGGAGATCGAGCCTGCGCAGAGGAGTGGTCAGGATCCGCTCCAACGTCCCGGACACGCGCTCGCGCTGCATGGTGATCGACGTGATGAGGAACATCACGACGAGCGGGAACACCCCGAGCATGATCAGGCAAGCGTTGTTGAATGGCGACAGCCCGCCCGGGCGATGCGGTGCGTTCTGGAACATGAAGTACATCAGCGTGATGATCAGGCTGGGAACGACGAGGATCATCGCGACGCTGCGGTGATCGGCGGCGAGCTGCCGCAGTATTCGTCCCGTGGTGGCGACGTACGCTTCAGGGCTTAACCGGCTGCGCTGCCTGCGGTGCTGTGCCGAATGACCGACAGAAACGCTTCCTCCAGTGACGTGCATCCCGTCTCCTCTCTGAGTTTCTGCGGCGTGGTGTGCGCCAGGAGGCGACCCTCCCGCATCAGCAGCAGATCGCCGCAATGATCGGCCTCGTCCATCACGTGGCTCGATACGAGCAGGGTGGTCCCGCGTCGTGCCAGCTCGTGGAACTGGTCCCACAGGTCGACCCTTAGCACCGGGTCGAGCCCGACGGTAGGTTCGTCCAGCACCAGCAACTCCGGGTGCGTCACCAGCGCGCAGGCCAACGAGGCGCGGGTGCGCTGCCCGCCGGAGAGGTTGCCGCACAAGGCGGTTCGATGGTCGGTGAGGCCAACGGCCGAGACGGCGTCGTCGGCCGCGTTGGCCTCGGTCCCGTACAACGACGCGAAGTAGCGCACGTTGTCGATCACCCGCAGGTCGTCATAGATGGTGGGGTCCTGCGTGACATAGCCGACGCGGCTGCGCAGTTCGGCGGATCCGGCCGGCCGGCCGAGCACCGTGACCGTGCCCGACGCGATGAGCTGCGTGCCGACGACGCACCGCATCAACGTCGTCTTGCCGCATCCGGACGGACCGAGCAACCCGGTGATGGTGCCCCGGGCGATCCGCACCGAGACGTCGTCCAAGGCATTGCGCTTGCCGCGAACCACCGTCAAATGGTCGATCGAAACGGCGGATTCGGCACCCTGATGGATTAATTCATCACTCGATGAAGTCATCATGAAATGAATATGCTCCCGGTGCGCAGCCGTGTCAAGGTTGCCGGGCACAATCGCTCCATGAGCGCCGAGTTGTTGGCAGTCGATCCCGTCGACGCCGCCCATCGTCTGCTCGGCGCGGTGCTGACCGGCAGGGCAGCGTCGGCGGTGATCGTCGAGGTGGAGGCGTACGGCGGGCCTGCCGATGGGCCGTGGCCCGACGCGGCGTCGCATTCCTTCCGCGGGCTCGGCGGACGCAATGCCGTGATGTTCGGGCCGGCCGGGCGGCTGTACACCTATCTCAGTCATGGCATCCACGTGTGCGCCAACGTCGTCTGCGCCTTCGAGGATGTCGCGGGCGCGGTGCTGCTGCGTGCGGCGGCCGTGCGGGACGGAATGGACGTGGCGCGCGCCCGCCGGGGCCGGCCACTACCCGACTCGGCGCTCGCCCGCGGCCCAGGCAACATGTGCCAGGCGCTCGGAATCACCATGGACGACAACGGAATCAACCTCTTCGCCGGGGACGGAGCCGTCACGCTCACCCTGGCCGAGCCGTCCCACGCACGGTCCGGCCCACGCGTCGGCGTGAGCAAGGCCGCGGATCGCCCGTGGCGGTTCTGGCTACCCGACCGTCCCGAGGTGTCGGCGTACCGCCGCAGTCCGCGGGCACCCGCACCGGGGATGAGCGACTGATGCGGGAAGATCGACGGATGCCCATCCTCGAGGAGCTGGACTGGCGGGGACTCATCGCTCAGTCAACCGATCGCGACGCACTGGCGGCGGAGCTCGCCGCAGGCATCGTGACCGTGTATTCGGGATTCGACCCGACCGCTCCGAGCCTGCACGCGGGTCACCTGGTGCCGTTGCTCACGTTGCGGCGCTTCCAGCAGGCCGGACACCGGCCGATCGTGCTCGCGGGCGGAGCGACGGGGATGATCGGCGATCCCCGCGACACTGGCGAACGCACCCTCAACACGGCTGACACCGTCGCCGACTGGGCGACCCGTATCCGCGGCCAACTCGAACGCTTCGTGGAGTTCGACGAGTCGCCAACGGGCGCCATCGTCGAGAACAACCTGTCCTGGACGGGGGAGTTGTCCGCGATCGAGTTCCTCCGCGACGTGGGCAAGTACTTCTCCGTCAACGTGATGCTCGACCGCGACACGGTGCGGCGCCGGCTCGAGGGCGACGGCATCTCCTACACCGAGTTCAGCTACATGCTCCTGCAGGCCAATGACTACGTGGAGTTGCACGAGCGCTACGGGTGCGGGCTGCAGATCGGCGGCTCGGACCAGTGGGGCAACATCGTCGCGGGCGCGCGGTTGGTACGACAGAAGGTCGGCGCCACCGTGCACGCCATGACCACGCCGCTGGTGACCGACTCCGAGGGCAAGAAGTTCGGCAAGTCCACCGGCGGCGGCAATCTGTGGCTCGACCCCGAGATGACCAGCCCTTATGCCTGGTACCAGTACTTCGTCAACACCACCGACGCCGACGTCGTCCCCTACCTGAGGTGGTTCACGTTCCTGTCGGCCGACGAGGTCACCGAACTCGAAGTGGCGACCGCCGAGCGTCCGCACGAGCGCACCGCCCAGCGCAGGCTCGCCCAGGAGCTCACCACCCTGGTCCACGGGCAGGCGGCCACCGACGCCGTCGAGCACGCCAGTAAGGCCCTCTTCGGACGCGGCGAGCTCAACGACCTCGACGAGCCGACGCTCGCTGCAGCCCTGAGGGAGGCCGCCGTGGCCGAACTCGCCCCGGGCGGACCTGACGGAATCGCCGATCTACTGGTGGCCACCGGACTGTCGCCGAGCAAGGGCGCAGCGCGGCGAACGATCGCCGAGGGCGGGGTCTCGGTCAACAACGCCCGCATCGAGAGCGACGAGTGGGTTCCACAGGCATCCGACTACCTCCACGGCCAGTGGTTGGTGCTGCGCCGGGGCAAGCGGAATATCGCAGGGGTGCAACGCGTTACGTAGTTGCGCGGGGGCGAGCCACGCCGTCTATCAGGCGATTTGACTCGGAGTTATCGCTGACGTAACTTATCCAAGTCGCTGCGACACGGACTGGTTCCGGAGAGCGCGGCGGCATCCCAGAGGGAAGCCCACTTCGGTGGGTGTCCTCATCTGCCCGCACTACGAACCGCGGCTTTCGCCGCGGGGTTGTTGCGCGGTCAGAGCGGGTGTGTTGTTTGAGAACTCAATAGTGTGTTTGGTGGTTTTTGTTTGTTGTTTTTTGCCATGCTTCTTTTTCCCGTTTAGGGGTGTGGTGTTGTTTTTTTGCCAGAATTTGTTTTTCTGGTTTGTGATCGGATTTTTCTGATTCGGATTCTGCCTGCGCTTTTGGGTGTGGGGGTTTTTGTTTGGAGAGTTTGATCCTGGCTCAGGACGAACGCTGGCGGCGTGCTTAACACATGCAAGTCGAACGGAAAGGCCCTTCGGGGTACTCGAGTGGCGAACGGGTGAGTAACACGTGGGTGATCTGCCCTGCACTTCGGGATAAGCCTGGGAAACTGGGTCTAATACCGGATATACCTCATTGGCTGCATGGTCGGTGGGGGAAAGCTTTTGCGGTGTGGGATGGGCCCGCGGCCTATCAGCTTGTTGGTGGGGTGATGGCCTACCAAGGCGTCGACGGGTAGCCGGCCTGAGAGGGTGTCCGGCCACACTGGGACTGAGATACGGCCCAGACTCCTACGGGAGGCAGCAGTGGGGAATATTGCACAATGGGCGCAAGCCTGATGCAGCGACGCCGCGTGGGGGATGACGGCCTTCGGGTTGTAAACCTCTTTCAGCACAGACGAAGCGCAAGTGACGGTATGTGCAGAAGAAGCACCGGCCAACTACGTGCCAGCAGCCGCGGTAATACGTAGGGTGCGAGCGTTGTCCGGAATTACTGGGCGTAAAGAGCTTGTAGGTGGTTTGTCGCGTTGTTCGTGAAATCTCACGGCTTAACTGTGAGCGTGCGGGCGATACGGGCAGACTAGAGTACTGCAGGGGAGACTGGAATTCCTGGTGTAGCGGTGGAATGCGCAGATATCAGGAGGAACACCGGTGGCGAAGGCGGGTCTCTGGGCAGTAACTGACGCTGAGAAGCGAAAGCGTGGGGAGCGAACAGGATTAGATACCCTGGTAGTCCACGCCGTAAACGGTGGGTACTAGGTGTGGGTTTCCTTCCTTGGGATCCGTGCCGTAGCTAACGCATTAAGTACCCCGCCTGGGGAGTACGGCCGCAAGGCTAAAACTCAAAGGAATTGACGGGGGCCCGCACAAGCGGCGGAGCATGTGGATTAATTCGATGCAACGCGAAGAACCTTACCTGGGCTTGACATGCACTAGAAAGCCGTAGAGATACGGCCCCCCTTGTGGTTGGTGTGCAGGTGGTGCATGGCTGTCGTCAGCTCGTGTCGTGAGATGTTGGGTTAAGTCCCGCAACGAGCGCAACCCTTGTCTCATGTTGCCAGCGGGTAATGCCGGGGACTCGTGAGAGACTGCCGGGGTCAACTCGGAGGAAGGTGGGGATGACGTCAAGTCATCATGCCCCTTATGTCCAGGGCTTCACACATGCTACAATGGCCGGTACAAAGGGCTGCGATGCCGTGAGGTGGAGCGAATCCTTTCAAAGCCGGTCTCAGTTCGGATCGGGGTCTGCAACTCGACCCCGTGAAGTCGGAGTCGCTAGTAATCGCAGATCAGCAACGCTGCGGTGAATACGTTCCCGGGCCTTGTACACACCGCCCGTCACGTCATGAAAGTCGGTAACACCCGAAGCCGGTGGCCTAACCCCTCGTGGGAGGGAGCCGTCGAAGGTGGGATCGGCGATTGGGACGAAGTCGTAACAAGGTAGCCGTACCGGAAGGTGCGGCTGGATCACCTCCTTTCTAAGGAGCACCACGAGACTCGGGCCGGCCCACATCGTGTGGGGTTACCGGATCCTGGGCGATTCGATGGATGGACCGCGACCTGTAGTGGGTCCGGTTCTGGTGCACACGGACAAACAGCTGACCGGGTGGGGAAATGCCGGTCGACTGGAATCACTCAAACACACTGTTGGGTCCTGAGACAACAGGCCCGTCGCCTCTTCGCCCCGTGGTTTGGGGAACCGGAGGTGTCCGTTCACCGCGTTGGTGGTGGTTGGCGTGTTGTTGCCCCGCTTGGTGGTGGGGTGTGGTGTTTGATTCGTGGATAGTGGTTGCGAGCATCAGATTCGCATGAGTGTCTCTTCCTTTCCTTCGGGATTGGGGGAGCGTTGGTGTGTTTCTGTTGTGGTGTAATTTCAATGAATCTCATTTTTTGGTTTTTTGTGTTGTAAGTGTTTAAGGGCGCATGGTGGATGCCTTGGCATCAGAGGCCGATGAAGGACGTGGGAGGCTGCGATATGCCTCGGGGAGCTGTCAACCGAGCGTTGATCCGAGGATGTCCGAATGGGGAAACCCAGCACGAGTGATGTCGTGTTACCCGTATCTGAATACATAGGGTGCGGGAGGTAACGCGGGGAAGTGAAACATCTCAGTACCCGTAGGAAGAGAAAACAATTGTGATTCCGTGAGTAGTGGCGAGCGAAAGCGGAGGATGGCTAAACCGCATGCATGTGATACCGGGTAGGGGTTGTGCGTGCGGGGTTGTGGGACCCGTGTTTCCAGGGCTACCTCCCTGGAGGGCAGTGAGAAAGCGTTGTGGTTAGCGGAAGTGGTCCTGGGATGGCCTGCCGTAGACGGTGAGAGCCCGGTACGTGAAAACCCGACGCCTGCCTTCATGGTGTTCCCGAGTAGCAGCGGGCCCGTGGAATCTGCTGTGAATCTGCCGGGACCACCCGGTAAGCCTGAATACCTTCTGATGACCGATAGCGGATTAGTACCGTGAGGGAATGGTGAAAAGTACCCCGGGAGGGGAGTGAAAGAGTACCTGAAACCGTGTGCCTACAACCCGTCAGAGCCCTCCTTTTGGGTGGGGTGATGGCGTGCCTTTTGAAGAATGAGCCTGCGAGTCAGGGACATGTCGCGAGGTTAACCCGGGTGGGGTAGCCGCAGCGAAAGCGAGTCTGAATAGGGCGTATCCAGTCCGTGGGGATTGGTGTAGTGGTGTGTTCTGGACCCGAAGCGGAGTGATCTACCCATGGCCAGGGTGAAGCAGCAGTAAGATGTTGTGGAGGCCCGAACCCACTTAGGTTGAAGACTGAGGGGATGAGTTGTGGGTAGGGGTGAAAGGCCAATCAAACTCCGTGATAGCTGGTTCTCCCCGAAATGCATTTAGGTGCAGCGTCGCATGATGCTCACCGGAGGTAGAGCTACTGGATGGCCGATGGGCCTCACAAGGTTACTGACGTCAGCCAAACTCCGAATGCCGGTGAGTCAATAGTGCGGCAGTGAGACGGCGGGGGATAAGCTCCGTGCGTCGAGAGGGAAACAGCCCAGATCGCCGGCTAAGGCCCCTAAGCGTGTGCTAAGTGGAAAAGGATGTGCAGTCGCGAAGACAACCAGGAGGTTGGCTTAGAAGCAGCCACCCTTGAAAGAGTGCGTAATAGCTCACTGGTCAAGTGATTGTGCGCCGATAATGTAGCGGGGCTCAAGCACACCGCCGAAGCCGCGGCAGCGACCATCCTTCGGGATGACGTTGGGTAGGGGAGCGTCCTGCACACCGGTGAAGCCACAGAGTGATCTCGTGGTGGAGGGTGTGGGAGTGAGAATGCAGGCATGAGTAGCGATAAGGCAAGTGAGAACCTTGCCCGCCGAAAGACCAAGGGTTCCTGGGCCAGGCCAGTCCGCCCAGGGTGAGTCGGGACCTAAGGCGAGGCCGACAGGCGTAGTCGATGGACAACGGGTTGATATTCCCGTACCCGTGTGTGCGCGCCCGTGACGAATCAGTGGTACTAACCACCCAAAGCCGTGATCACCAGGACCCTTCGGGGCGATGGGGTCGCGGGGCTGCGTGGGACCTTCACTGGTAGTAGTCAAGCGACGGGGTGACGCAGGAAGGTAGCCGTACCAGTCAGTGGTAATACTGGGGCAAGCCGGTAGGACGAGCGATAGGTAAATCCGTCGTTCACATGAGTCCGAGAGGTGATGCATAGCCGAGTGAGGCGAATTCGGTGATCCTATGCTGCCAAGAAAAGCCTCTAGCGAGTGCTCACACGGCCCGTACCCCAAACCGACACAGGTGGTCAGGTAGAGAATACCAAGGCGTACGAGTGAACTATGGTTAAGGAACTCGGCAAAATACCCCCGTAACTTCGGGAGAAGGGGGACCGGAATACCGTCGACGCCCTCGCGGCTGATGGCGGGATCCGGTCGCAGAAACCAGTGAGAAGCGACTGTTTACTAAAAACACAGGTCCGTGCGAAGTCGCAAGACGATGTATACGGACTGACGCCTGCCCGGTGCTGGAAGGTTAAGAGGACCCGTCAACCCCCTCGGGGGTGAAGCGGAGAATTTAAGCCCCAGTAAACGGCGGTGGTAACTATAACCATCCTAAGGTAGCGAAATTCCTTGTCGGGTAAGTTCCGACCTGCACGAATGGCGTAACGACTTCTCAACTGTCTCAACCATAGACTCGGCGAAATTGCACTACGAGTAAAGATGCTCGTTACGCGCGGCAGGACGAAAAGACCCCGGGACCTTCACTACAACTTGGTATTGGAGTTCGGTTCGGTTTGTGTAGGATAGGTGGGAGACTGTGAAACTCACACGCCAGTGTGGGTGGAGTCGTTGTTGAAATACCACTCTGATCGTATTGGGCTTCTAACCTCGAACCGTATATCCGGTTCAGGGACAGTGCCTGGTGGGTAGTTTAACTGGGGCGGTTGCCTCCTAAAATGTAACGGAGGCGCCCAAAGGTTCCCTCAACCTGGACGGCAATCAGGTGTTGAGTGTAAGTGCACAAGGGAGCTTGACTGCGAGACATACATGTCGAGCAGGGACGAAAGTCGGGACTAGTGATCCGGCACCCCCGAGTGGAAGGGGTGTCGCTCAACGGATAAAAGGTACCCCGGGGATAACAGGCTGATCTTCCCCAAGAGTCCATATCGACGGGATGGTTTGGCACCTCGATGTCGGCTCGTCGCATCCTGGGGCTGGAGCAGGTCCCAAGGGTTGGGCTGTTCGCCCATTAAAGCGGCACGCGAGCTGGGTTTAGAACGTCGTGAGACAGTTCGGTCTCTATCCGCCGCGCGCGTCAGAAGCTTGAGGAAACCTGTCCCTAGTACGAGAGGACCGGGACGGACGAACCTCTGGTCTACCAGTTGTCCCACCAGGGGCACCGCTGGATAGCCACGTTCGGACAGGATAACCGCTGAAAGCATCTAAGCGGGAAACCCCCTCCAAGACCAGGCTTCTCACCATTTTAGATGGATAAGGCCCCCCGCAGACCACGGGATCGATAGACCAGACCTAGAAGCCCAGCAATGGGTGCAGGGAACTGGCACTAACCGGCCGAAAACTTACACACACCCCCCAATACTCAGGGAAAGACAACCAAGTAAACGGGATTCACCGTGTGACACCACAACGCCTCGCAACCACGAACCACCGGTCCAACAGACCACACCCCACCACCAAAAAAACACACACCACAATGTGTGTGAACCACGGGGGCTGAAAAGAAAATAGAGTTACGGCGGCAACAGCGGCAGGGAAACGCCCGGACCCATCCCGAACCCGGAAGCTAAGCCTACCAGCGCCGATGATACTACCCACACGGGTGGAAAAGTAGGACACCGCCGAACACCCTTTAATGAATCACCCCCCAATTTCGATTGGGGGGTGATTCTATTCGCCAATCAATTCAATACGACTGACCATTTATCGCGGACCCGCGAATTCCACCGTATCCTTTGCGAGACAGTGGTGACAGGAAGGCAAACGGTGGCTCCTCAGGACCGGCAAGGCGGCGGTGGTGACGAGCGGCGCCCACGGCGGACGCCCAGCGGCGACGGCGCGCGAGGCAATCCCCGTGACCGTCGTGGTGCGCCGCGGACGTCGGGGCCCAATCGTGCCCGCCCTTCGCAACCCAGGCCGCCCGGCGAAGGCGATGGCCCGGCAGGTCCCTCCATCCCCTCCGACATCGACGCCAGACAGCTGGCACCGGAGATCCGCGGGGAGCTCACGACACTCGACAAGGCCACTGCCGACTACGTCGCACGCCACCTCGTCGCCGCGGGCGACGTGCTGGACGAGGACCCCGAAGCCGCGCTCGCACATGCCCAGGCCGCCCGGTCGCGATCGGGCCGGATCGCCGCGGTACGAGAGGCCGTCGGGATCGCCGCCTATCGGTGTGGTGACTGGGCGCAGGCCCTCGCCGAGCTGCGGGCGGCCCGCCGAATGGGCAGTCGCTCAGCGCTTCTCGCGCTCATCGCTGACTGTGAACGTGGCGTCGGACGCCCCGAGCGCGCGATCGACCTGGCTCGCTCCGCGGAGGCCGAACAGCTCACCGGCGACGACGCCGACGAGCTGCGCATCGTGGTGGCAGGCGCACGCTCCGATCTTGGCCAGTTCGAGCAGGCGCTCGCGGTCCTGTCGTCGCCTCCCCTCGACCCGACCAGAACCGGCCAGACCGCGGCACGACTGTTCTACGCGTACGCCGAGGCGCTGCTCGCCCTCGGCCGCCAGGACGACGCGCTGCAGGGGTTCTTGAAGGCCGCCGCATCAGACGTCGAAGGCGTGACCGACGCCGAGGATCGCATCACGGAGCTCTCCTGAGTTGACGACGCTCGCGCAGGACCATGACTGCCTTCTGCTCGATCTGGACGGAACCGTCTTCCGAGGTCAGGAGGCCACCACCGGCGCCGTCGAGACGCTGGCCACCGTCGAAGCCCGCACGCTCTACGTCACCAACAACGCTTCGCGGGCGCCCGACGAGGTCGCGCAACACCTGATCGAGCTGGGATTTACGGCCGCGGCCGCCGACGTCGTCACCAGCGGGCAGAGTGCGGCACGCCTGCTGGCGGCCCAATTGCCCTCGGGTTCAAACGTTCTCGTCATCGGGACCGATTCGCTCGCAGCCGAGGTGCGCGACGCTGGACTGAAGTCGGTGCGGATGTTCTCCGACGACCCGGTCGCGGTCATCCAGGGCCACTCACCGGAGACGGGCTGGGCCGACCTCGCGGAGGCCGCGCTGGCGATCCGTTCCGGAGCCCTGTGGGTCGCGGCGAACGTCGACCGCACGCTGCCATCCGAGCGCGGCCTGCTGCCGGGGAACGGTTCCATGGTCGCCGCGTTGCGCACCGCCACCGACCAAGAACCCCAGGTCGCGGGCAAGCCCGAACCGACGCTGCTCAACGACGCGTTGAGTCGTGGGCAGTTCGACAGCCCGCTCGTCGTGGGCGACCGCCTGGACACCGACATCGCGGGCGCCAACGCAGCGGAACTGCCCAGCCTGCTGGTGCTCACCGGGGTCAGCACCGCGGCGGACATGGTGTTCGCGATTCCCGAGGAGCGGCCGAACTACGTTGCACCCGATCTGCGTTCGCTGAATGCGCCCAGCGAGACCCTCATCGTCGGACCGCATCCGGCGTGGCACGTCGAGGTCGGCCCCGACGGTGTGACCGTGACGTCGACGGGCCAGGACGTGCAGGATCCGCTCACCGTGGTCCGTGCCACGGCCAGCGCGATGTGGAACTCGGGATGGGCGGGCACGCCGCCGACCATCGCCGCAGGGGACGCCGCGGCGCGCCAGGCGCTGGAGCGTTGGTCGCTGCTCCAAGGCACCATCGGCTAGCGTGAACGGCGACATGAGTACCGATCCCGACCAGGTCCGCGTCGAGCTCGCAGCGCTGCTCGCCGACCTTCCCGAACCGGACGCTCCAGAGGCCGACATCGAGGCCATCGCTGCGCGGCTCGAGGAGGCGCACGAACTGCTGGTTCACGCGCTGCAGGCGGTCGAGCGCAACCCGGTGGCCGGCAACGCAGCAGGCGCGGGGATCGAGGGGTAACACACGTGACACGGCGCGCGCGCGTTGATGCCGAGCTGGTCCGCCGCGGGCTGGCGCGTTCACGCCAGCAGGCTGCGGAACTGATCGGTGCAGGCCGCGTGTCCATCGACGGAATCCCCGCGGCCAAGCCGGCCACCGCGATCACACTCGACGCCCGGCTCGTCGTGGCGGACGCCGACGAACGCCGCTGGGTGTCGCGCGGCGCCCACAAGCTCAACGGTGCGCTGGATGCCTTCGCCGTCACCGTCGACGGGCGCCGTTGTCTGGACGCGGGCGCGTCGACCGGAGGCTTCACCGAAGTCCTGCTGGATCGGGGAGCCCGCGAAGTCGTCGCAGCCGACGTCGGTTACGGCCAGCTGGCGTGGCCCCTGCGGTCCGATCCGCGAGTGACGGTGATGGAACGCACGAACGTACGCGACCTGACCGCCGATGCGATCGGTGGGCCCGTCGACCTGGTGGTCGCCGACCTGTCGTTCATCTCGCTGTCCACGGTGCTGCCCGCACTGACCGCGTGTGCGTCAGCCGACGCCGATATCGTTCCCATGGTGAAGCCACAGTTCGAGGTCGGCAAGGACCGAGTCGGGGCAGGCGGAGTCGTCAGCGATCCTGCGCTGCGTGCGGAGTCGGTGCTGACGGTGGCGCGCCGGGCCGCCGCACTCGACTGGCAGACCGTCGACGTGACGGCCAGCCCGCTGCCCGGCCCGTCGGGCAACGTCGAATACTTCCTGCGCCTCCGCGCGACCACCGACCACCCGCTGATGGGCGACGCATTGGAAGCGGCCGTCGCACGCGCCGTCGACGAGGGCCCGCGATGAAGTGCGAACGGACCGTCCTGCTCGTCGTCCACACGGGTAGGGAAGAGGCCACCGACACCGCTCGACGTGTCGAGAAGGTGCTGGGCGACAACGGCATCGCGCTGCGGGTGCTCACGGCCGAGGCCGTCGACAAGGGTCCGCTGCACCTGCACCCCGACGCCATGCGGGCGCTCGGCATCGAGATCGAGGTCGTCGACGCCAACGAACGCGCGGCCGAGGGCTGCGACCTGGTGCTCGCGCTGGGCGGCGACGGCACGTTCCTGCGGGCCGCCGAACTCGCCCGCAACGTCGAGATCCCCGTGCTCGGCATCAACCTTGGCCACATCGGATTCCTGGCCGAATCGGAGGCCGAAGCCCTCGACTCCGTGCTCGACCACGTCATCAATCGCGACTACCGGGTCGAGGAACGCATGACCCTCGACGTCGTCGTGCGCGTCGGCGGCCGGATCGTGCAACGTGGCTGGGCGCTCAACGAAGCCAGCCTCGAGAAGGGGCCGCGACTCGGCGTGCTGAGCGTGGTGCTGGAGGTCGACGGCCGACCGGTGTCGGCCTTCGGCTGCGACGGCGTGCTCGTCTCCACCCCGACGGGCTCCACGGCGTACGCCTTCTCTGCGGGCGGGCCGATCCTCTGGCCCGACCTCGAGGCGATTCTGGTGGTGCCCAACAACGCTCACGCGCTTTTCGCGCGGCCCATGGTGACCAGTCCGGACGCGGCCATCGCCATCGAGGTCGACAGCGGCGGGCACGACGCGCTGGTGTTCTGCGACGGCCGCCGCGACATGGTCATCCCGCCGGGTGGGCGGCTCGAGGTGACCCGCTGCGGCACCCCTTTGAAATGGGTGCGGTTGGACAGCGCGCCGTTCACCGATCGGCTGGTGCGCAAGTTCCGGCTACCAGTGACGGGTTGGCGCGGACAGTAGTGCTCGCCGAGATCCGAATCGAGGCGCTGGGCGCCATCAGCGCAGCCACCGCCGAGTTCGGCCGTGGGCTCACGGTGCTGACGGGGGAGACGGGCACCGGCAAGACCATGGTCGTCACCGGGTTGCACCTGCTCGGCGGCGCCAGAGCCGACGCCACCCGTGTACGGTCCGGATCGGAACGGGCCGTCGTCGAAGGACGTTTCACGACAGTCGAACTCGGTGACGGGGTGAGTGGACGCGTCGACGAGATCCTCGACTCCTCTGGTGCCGATCGCGATGACGACGGCAGCATCATCGCTGCGCGGTCCGTCAGCCGTGACGGTCCGTCGCGCGCCTATCTCGGCGGCCGCAGCGTGCCCGCGAAGTCGTTGAGCGGCTTCACCACCGAACTGTTGGCGCTTCACGGCCAGAACGATCAGCTGCGCTTGATGCGGCCCGACGAGCAGCGTGGTGCGCTGGACCGTTTCGTCGACGTCGGCGCGCTGATGATCCGGTACCGCCAGCTCCGCGACGAGTGGTCGACGGCGCGGGCCGACCTCGCCGATCGCAGGCAACGGTCCCGCGAACTGGCCCAGGAAGCCGATCGACTTCACTTCGGACTCAACGAGATCGACGCCGTCGCACCGCAACCCGGCGAGGACGACACCCTGGTGGCCGACATCCGCCGACTGTCCGAGCTGGATGCGCTACGCGAAGCCGCCCAGTCCGCCAGGCTGGCGCTGTCCGGCGAGCTGGACGATCCGGGGCCGGAGACGACCTCGGCCACCGACGGGGTGGGCCGGGCCAAGTCGGCGCTGGCGGGCACGGACGACGCCGTCCTGCGGGCCCTGGCCGTGCGGCTCGAGGAGGCGCAAGCGCTGATCGGTGATGTGTCGACAGAGCTCGGCGGATATCTCGCCGAATTGCCAAGCGATGCAAGCACACTGGAGGGAAAGCTGGCCCGCCAAGGCGAGCTGCGGGGATTGACGCGGAAGTACGCACCCGACGTCGACGGCGTCCTGGCGTGGAGTCGGGAGGCCCGCGACCGGCTGGCGCAGCTCGACGTGTCCGAAGAGGCGCTCGCCGGACTGCAGCGGCGGGTCGACGAGCTCGCCGCGCAGCTGGTCGACGCCGCTGCGGCGATCACCAAGGCCAGGACCAAGGCCGCGAAGGCCTTGGCCAAGCAGGTCACCGCCGAGCTGGCCGGACTGGCGATGGCGGGCGCAGGGTTCAGCATCTCGGTATCGCCCCTGCTGGCGCGCCCCGACGACTCCGCACCGCTGGCGCTGGCGTCGGGCGAGGTGGTGCATGCGGGCCACGACGGCGTCGACGCCGTCGAGTTCGGGTTCACGCCGCACTCCGGGTCCGACGTGCTACCACTGGCCAAGAGCGCTTCCGGCGGTGAACTGTCGCGGGTGATGCTCGCGCTCGAGGTGGTGCTGGCCGCTTCGGCGGAGGGCACCACGATGGTGTTCGACGAAGTCGACGCAGGCGTCGGTGGTCGAGCCGCGGTCCAGATCGGTCGGCGGCTGGCCAGGCTCGCCAAGACCCACCAGGTGATCGTGGTGACGCACCTGCCGCAGGTCGCTGCCTACGCGGACGTTCATCTCGTCGTCGACAGCGGATCGGGCAGGGCGAAGTCCAGCGAAGTCCGTCGGCTCGAGGACGACGACCGGGTGGCAGAGCTCGCGCGGATGCTCGCCGGGTTGGGCGAATCCGACAGCGGCCGCGCGCACGCCCGCGAGCTACTCGAGGCAGCGCGCACCGACGCGGCGTCATGAAACGTCACTCAATATGTGTTGCAGATGTGACAAAAGACAACTTCTGAGGCAGGAGTTACGGCGCGCCTCCACCTCAACTTGAGGGTTGGCCGACAGAATCTGCGGAATGAAGATGTCAGCGCTGCTCTCGCGTAATGCCGGCTCCCGCCCAGGCGTCACGGGTACCGCCCGCGTCGACCGCGACATCGATCGATTGCTTCGCCGCATCAATCCTGGCGACATCGTCGTCATGGACGCCTTGGACCTCGACCGCATCACCGCCGACGCGCTCGTCGAGGTCGGGGTGGCCGCCGTGGTCAATGCCTCCACGTCGATCTCGGGCCGCTACCCCAACCTGGGCCCCGAGGTGCTCGTCAACAACAACATCACGCTCATCGACGAGGCGGGCCCCGAGATCTTCAAGAAGATCAAGGACGGCGCGCGGGTCCGGCTGCACAACGGTGGTGTGTACGCGGGCGACCGGCGCATCGCCCTCGGCACCGAACGCACGAACGAAGAGATCCACGACCTGATGCACGAGGCCAAGAGCGGGCTCGTCGCGCACCTCGAAGCCTTCGCAGGCAACACCATCGAGTTCATCCGCAGCGAGAGCCCGTTGCTCATCGACGGCATGGGCATCCCCGACATCGACGTCGACGTGAACCGCAGGCACGTCGTGGTGGTCGCCGAGGAACCCAGCGCGGCCGAGGACCTACGGGCCCTCAAGCCGTTCATCAAGGAGTACCACCCCGTCCTGGTCGGCGTCGGAACCGGCGCGGACGTTCTGCGCAAGGCGGGCTACCGACCCGCACTCATCGTTGGTGATCCCGACGAGATGAGCGTGGAGGTGCTGCGTTCCGGTGCCCAGGTGGTGCTGCCCGCGGACGCGGACGGCCATGCCAAGGGGCTCGAGCGGATTCAGGATCTGGGCGTGGGCGCGATGACGTTCCCCGCCGCCGGATCGGCCGCGGACCTAGCGCTGCTGCTGTGCGACCACCACGGAGCGTCGCTGATCGTGACGGCCGGCCACGGCGCAAGCATCGAGGAGTTCTTCGACCGCTCCCGCCAGCAGAGCAATCCGTCGACGTTCCTGACCCGACTGAAGGTGGGCGAGAAGTTGGTCGACGCCAAGGCGGTCGCCACGCTGTACCGCAGCCGGGTGTCGGGCGGCGCGATCGCCCTGCTGGTGCTGGCCATGCTCATCGCCGTGATCGCGGCGCTGTGGGTGTCGCGTGCCGATGCCGCCGTGCTGCACTGGGTCACCATCTACTGGAATCAGTTCTCGCTCTGGGTGCAGGGCCTGGTCACCTGACCATCAATTCAACGGCCTCCGAGGAGGAGTCGTGATCTCTCTACGCTCGCATGCGATTTCCCTCGCTTCGGTGTTCCTCGCGCTGGCCATCGGCGTCGTACTTGGTTCGGGGCTGCTGTCGAACACGCTGCTCTCGGGTCTGCGCGACGACAAGAAGGAGATGCAGAACCAGCTCAACGGCCTCACCGATGAAAAGAACGGACTGAACGAAAGGATCAGCGCCGCAGGCGAATTCGACGCGATGATGTCTCCGCGGATCCTGCACGAATCGTTGGCGCGCAAGTCGGTGGTGGTGTTCCGCACTCCTGACGCCGTCAGCGACGATGTCGATGCCGTCGTCCGGTTGGTCGGAGAGGCCGGCGGAACGGTGTCCGGGACCATCGGTCTGAGCCAGCAGTTCGTCGACGCGAACGCGTCCGAGAAGCTGCTGTCCGTGGTGAACTCGCCGATCGTGCCCGCGGGCCGCCAGCTCAGCACCACGCTGGTCGACCAGGGCTCGCAGGCCGGGGACCTGCTCGGCATCACCTTGCTGCGTGACAAGAATCCCGCGGTTCCGGTCGTCGACGACACGCAGCGGGACACGGTGCTCGCCACGATGCGCGACACCGGCTTCGTCACGTACGGGTCGGACCGGATCGGCGTGGCGGACGCCGCGTTGATCGTGACGGGCGGCGACCTCGGTGAGCAGGCGGGCAACCAGGGCACGACGGTTGCGCGTTTCGCTGCCGGGCTGGCGCCCCACGGCGCAGGCACCGTCGTCGCCGGGCGTGACGGGTCCGCATCCGGGACCGCGGCCATCGCGGTGATCAGGTCCGACGCGGGGCTGGCCGGAGCCGTGAGCACCTCCGACGACGTCGACAGCCAGTCCGGCCGGATCACGTCCGTCCTGGCGGTTGGCGAACTGCTCGGTGGCAGCCGGCCCGGCCAGTACGGAGTCGGGCGGGGCGCGACGTCCGTCACCGTCCCCCAGTAGGGCACCTCGCCCGTTGCGGATCGGCGCGTCAGCGACGGCTTGTCGTCGTCGGTGTTAAGGTGAGATTCCGTGGGTCGGCAGGCCCCGAGACTAGGCCCGACCTAGACAAGTAAGCCCTGCCCCATTGCCACGGAGGTTGCTCTTGCCATCGTTACGCAAGCATCCGCAGACCGCGACCAAGCACCTCTTCGTCAGCGGCGGCGTTGCGTCTTCTCTCGGGAAGGGTCTGACCGCAAGCAGTCTCGGGCAGTTGCTCACCGCGCGTGGCCTCCAGGTCACCATGCAGAAGCTGGACCCCTACCTCAACGTCGACCCGGGGACCATGAACCCGTTCCAGCACGGTGAGGTGTTCGTCACCGAAGACGGGGCGGAGACCGACCTCGACATCGGGCACTACGAGCGCTTCTTGGATCGCAACCTTTCCGGCTCTGCCAATGTGACGACGGGGCAGGTGTATTCGTCGGTGATCGCCAAGGAGCGGCGCGGCGAGTACCTCGGCGACACCGTGCAGGTGATTCCGCACATCACCGACGAGATCAAGAGCCGCATCCTGGCCATGTCACTGCCCGACGCTCAGGGCAACCGACCCGACGTCGTGATCACGGAGATCGGCGGCACGGTGGGTGACATCGAGTCGCTTCCGTTCCTCGAGGCCGCCCGCCAGGTCCGACACGAGGTCGGTCGCGACAACGTGTTCTTCCTGCACGTCTCGCTGGTGCCCTATCTGGGGCCGTCGGGTGAGCTCAAGACCAAACCGACGCAGCACTCGGTCGCCGCACTGCGCAGCATCGGCATCAGCCCCGACGCGCTGATCCTGCGCTGCGACCGGGACGTGCCCGAACCGCTGAAGAACAAGATCGCGCTGATGTGCGACGTCGACATCGACGGCGTCATCTCGACGCCCGATGCGCCGTCGATCTACGACATCCCGAAGGTGTTGCACCGCGAAGAGCTCGACGCGTACGTGGTGCGCAGGCTCAGCCTGCCGTTCCGCGACGTCGACTGGACCGAGTGGGACGACCTGCTACGCCGCGTGCACGAACCGCAGGAGACCGTTCGGATCGCCCTGGTGGGCAAGTACATCGACCTGTCCGATGCCTATCTGTCCGTCGCAGAGGCGCTGCGTGCCGGCGGGTTCAAGCATCACGCGAAGGTCGAGATCCGGTGGGTGGCCTCCGATGACTGCGAAACCGATGCGACGGCTTCGGCCGCACTCAACGACGTCCACGGCGTGCTCATTCCCGGAGGCTTCGGCATCCGAGGCATCGAAGGCAAGATCGGTGCCATCAGGTTCGCCCGCAGGCAGGGGGTGCCCGTGCTGGGGCTGTGCCTCGGCCTGCAGTGCATCGTCATCGAGGCGGCCCGTTCGGTGGGGCTGACCCAGGCCAGCTCGGCGGAATTCGACCCGGACACTCCGGATCCCGTGATCGCCACCATGGCCGACCAGGAGCACATCGTGGCGGGCCAGGCCGACCTCGGCGGCACCATGCGCCTCGGTGCCTATCCGGCTGTGCTGCAACCAGATTCGATCGTGGCAACCGCATACGACGGCACTGAGGTATCGGAGCGCCACCGCCACCGCTACGAGGTGAACAACGCCTACCGCGACAAGATCGCCGAGAGCGGCCTACGGTTCTCGGGCACGTCCCCCGATGGCCACCTCGTCGAGTTCGTCGAGTACGAACGCAACGTTCACCCGTTCCTGGTGGGTACCCAGGCCCATCCTGAGCTCAAGAGCCGACCGACCCGACCGCATCCGTTGTTCGTCGGCTTCGTCGGCGCGGCGCTGGACTACAAGGCGGCGGAGCGACTGCCCATGGAACTCGCCGAGCAGCGCGCCAACGGCGCCGACGAGCGCTTGCGCGAGGAGCGACGACTTCCGAATACGCAGACGGCGTCGGGCAGCGGCTGCAAGAGCCAGTGCACCGTGGCTGACCACGAGTTCGAAACGGTCTCCAGCGAGACGCTGTACGTCGGGAACATCTTCGCGCTGCGGGCCGACGAGGTGAGCATGCCGGGCGGCCGGACCGCACGGCGCGAGGTGGTCGAGCATTACGGCGCGGTGGCCGTCGTCGCGTTGGACGAGAGCAACAACATCGCGATGGTCTACCAGTACCGGCACACGGTGGAGCGTCGGCTGTGGGAGCTGCCCGCCGGCCTGCTCGACGTCGCGGGTGAACCGCCTGAACTCAGCGCCGCTCGTGAGCTCGAGGAGGAAGCCGGTCTGGCCGCGCGCGACTGGGCCGTGCTGGTCGACGTGCTCTCGGCGCCGGGCTTCAGCGACGAGTGCGTTCGGGTGTACCTCGCGACCGTGCTCACGAAGGTCGACAGGCCCGAGGCGCACGACGAAGAGGCCGACCTGAGGCTGGAGTGGCTTCCGCTGGCTGATGCGGTCGATCTGGTACTCAGCGGCGAGATCGTGAACTCCCTCGCCGTGGCTGGAATTCTCGCCGCACGGACGATCGATCGGGACGTGCAGGTGCTGCGGCCGGTCGACGCACCCTGGCCCGACAAGCCCACCAGGTTCGCCGCCAGGCAGGCGGCCAGGTGACGGCGTCGTCTGCTCTTCGCGCAAACGGCTCGTCGCCGTTGCAGTCGGCTCTCGGAGACCAGCTTCAGGGGTACCTCGATCACCTGGCCATCGAACGCGGCGTGGCCGCCAACACGCTCAGCTCGTACCGCCGCGACCTGCGCCGTTACACCGCGCACCTGGCCGAACGTGGCATCGACGACCTCGGCACCGTGACCGAAACCGACGTCAGCGACTTCCTGGTGGCGCTGCGGCGCGGGGACCCGGACAACGGCGCGCCACCCCTTTCGGCGGTGTCGGCCGCCCGCGCGGTGATCGCGGTGCGGGGACTGCACCGCTTCGCGACCGCCGAGGGGCTCACCGCACTCGACGTCGCGCGCGCGGTCAAGCCGCCCACGCCGAGCCGTCGCCTGCCGAAGAGCCTGACGCTCGACGAGGTACTCGCCCTGCTGGACGGTGCGGGCGGCGACAGCGAGGCGGACGGCCCACTGACGCTCCGCAACCGGGCCCTCCTCGAAATGCTCTACTCGACGGGGGCCCGGATCTCCGAGGCGGTCGGGTTGGACGTCGACGACGTCGACACGCACTCGCGGTCGGTGCTACTCCGCGGCAAGGGCGACAAGCAGCGCCTGGTGCCCGTCGGGCGCCCCGCGGTAAGCGCCCTTGACGCATATCTGGTGCGTGGTCGCCCCGACCTGGCCCGGCGCGGCAAGGGCATCCCTGCGATCTTCCTCAACGCGCGCGGCGGACGGCTATCGCGGCAAAGCGCCTGGCAGGTGCTCCAGGATGCCGCGGACCGGGCGGGCATCTCCGCAGCAGTCTCACCGCATACGTTGCGACACTCGTTCGCCACCCATTTGCTCGAGGGTGGGGCGGACGTACGCGTCGTGCAAGAGCTCCTCGGCCACGCGTCGGTGACGACGACGCAGATCTACACGATGGTCACCGTGTCGACCCTGCGCGAGGTCTGGGCAGGCGCCCATCCCCGCGCGCACTAGCCCCTGTGCGAACCTCGACGCCGCCTGCAGGAGGAGCGTCACGGTCCGATTCCAAAAACCCACGTCGGATAGGCGGCCGGGTCTGCCATACCGGGCGTTCCGATCCCGTTAAACTTGCCCGGATGTTCGCCAAGCCTGTGGGTAACCCGATCGGTAGCGTCCGCGCATGACCGAGGACGCGAGCAGCGCCGACGACACAGGGTTGACCGGCCGACCGCCGCGGGCCATCCCGGAGCCCCAGCCGAAGAGCGCGCACGGTCCGGCGAAGGTCATCGCCATGTGCAATCAGAAGGGTGGCGTCGGCAAGACGACGTCGACCATCAACCTGGGCGCCAGCCTCGCCGAGTATGGCCGCAGGGTGTTGCTGGTCGACCTCGATCCGCAGGGCGCGCTGTCCGCAGGCCTCGGCGTGCCGCACTACGAGCTGGAACACACCGTGCACAACCTGCTCATCGAGCCACGCGTCTCGATCGAGGACGTGCTCATGAAGACCAGGGTCAAGGGCATGGACCTGGTGCCCAGCAACATCGACCTCTCGGCGGCCGAGATCCAGCTCGTCAACGAGGTGGGTCGCGAGCAGTCGCTGGCGCGTTCGTTGCACCCGGTGCTGGACCGCTACGACTACGTGCTGATCGACTGCCAGCCGTCGCTGGGGTTGCTCACGGTCAACGGACTGGCCTGCGCGGACGGGGTCATCATCCCGACCGAGTGCGAGTACTTCTCGCTCCGCGGACTGGCCCTGCTGACCGACACCGTCGAGAAGGTCCGCGATCGGCTCAACCCGAAACTCGACATCAGCGGCATCCTCGTCACGCGCTTCGACACCCGTACGGTGAACGCCCGCGAGGTCATGGCCCGCGTGGTCGAGCGGTTCGGCGACCTGGTGTTCGACACCGTGATCACCCGGACGGTGCGCTTCCCGGAGACCAGTGTCGCGGGTGAGCCGATCACCACGTGGGCGCCGAAATCTAGTGGCGCCCAGGCTTATCGGTCGTTGGCGCGCGAGGTCATCGACCGGCTCGGCGCGTGAGTTCCGAGCCGACACCGGACGCGCCACAGACGGGTTTTCAGGTCCGGCTAGCCAACTTCGAGGGCCCCTTCGACCTGCTGTTGCAGCTGATCTTCGCGCACCGGCTCGACGTCACCGAGGTGGCGTTGCACACCGTGACCGACGACTTCATCGCCTACACCAAGGAGATCGGCCCACAGTTGGGCCTCGACGAGACCACCGCGTTCCTGGTGATCGCCGCGACGCTGCTGGACCTCAAGGCTGCCCGACTGCTGCCCTCCGGCGAGGTGCACGACGAGGAGGACCTCGCGCTGCTCGAGGTGCGCGACCTGCTGTTCGCACGACTCCTGCAGTACCGGGCGTTCAAGCACGTCGCGGTGATGTTCGCCGAACTCGAGGCCGCGGCGCTGCGCAGCTACCCGCGCGCAGTGTCGCTCGAGGACCGCTTCTCCGAGCTGCTGCCCGAGGTCATGCTGGGGGTGGACGCCCAGAGCTTCGCGCAGATCGCCGCCACCACGTTCACCCCGCGTCCCGTACCGACCGTGGGCACCGACCACCTGCACGTTCCCGGAGTGTCGGTGCCCGAGCAGGCGCAACGGTTGCTGGAGATGTTGCAGCATCGGGGCGTCGGCCAGTGGGCGACGTTCTCCGACCTGGTCTCCGACTGCGAGGCCACGATCGAGATCGTGGGCCGATTCATGGCGCTGCTCGAACTGTATCGGGCTCGGGCGGTAGCATTCGACCAAGTAGAACCGCTTGGTGTGCTGCAAGTTTCGTGGACCGGGGACCGGCCGACCGACGAGCACTTGGCCGCCGCGGTGGAAGAAGACTCATGACTGAAGACATCTCTGAAGACGTCGTGCCAGACGCCGTCGACGACATTGAACCGCACGACCTGGACGAGGATCTGGGCATCGACGTCGCCGAGCCCGCCGAGTTCGACGACGCCGAGCTCGGCGCCACTCTCGAGGCGCTGCTGCTGGTGGTGGACTCACCGGTGTCCGCGGAGTCGCTCGCGTCCGCGATCGACCAACCGGCCTATCGCGTGGCAGCCAAGCTGAGGCTGATGGCAGACGAGCTGGCCGCGCGCGAGAGCGGGATCGAGCTGCGCGAAGCGGGCGGTGGATGGCGCATGTACACGCGTGCGCGCTACGCCCCCTACGTCGAACGGCTCCTGCTCGACGGGGCCCGGTCGAAGCTGACCCGGGCGGCGCTGGAGACGCTGGCCGTGGTCGCCTACCGGCAGCCCGTCACTCGAGCACGTGTCAGCGCGGTGCGTGGCGTCAACGTCGACGCAGTGATGCGGACGTTGTTGGCGCGCGGGCTGATCACGGAGGCGGGCGTCGACGCCGACACCGGTGCGGTCACCTTCGCGACCACCGAACTGTTCCTGGAGCGCCTCGGGCTGACGTCGCTGGTCGATCTGCCGGACATCGCGCCGCTGCTGCCCGACGTCGACGTGATCGACGACATCACCGAATCGCTCGGCGACGAGCCCCGTTTCGTGAAACTGGGCGGGGCACCGACATCGGAACAGCCACTGTCCTTCGACGTAGACAAGGACTGATGTGACCGACGGAACTGATGGTGTCAGGCTGCAGAAGGTGTTGTCGCAAGCCGGTATTGCGTCGCGCCGCGTCGCCGAGAAGATGATCCGCGACGGGCGCGTCGAGGTCGACGGGTCGATCGTCACCGAACTCGGCACCCGGGTCGATCCGGACGCGTCGGTCATTCGCGTGGACGGCGCCCGGATCCAGGTCGACGACACGATGGTCTACCTCGCGATCAACAAAGAGCGTGGGATGCATTCGACGATGTCGGACGACCGCGGACGGCCCTGTGTGGGCGACCTCGTCGAACATCGCGTCCGCGGCAACAAGAAGCTGTTCCACGTCGGCCGACTCGACGCCGACACCGAGGGACTGATGCTGCTGACCAACGACGGCGAGTTGGCGCACCGCCTGATGCATCCGTCGTATGAGATCCCGAAGACCTACCTGGCCACGGTGAAGGGTTCCGTGCCAAGGGGATTAGGCCGCAGGCTCAAGGACGGCGTCGAACTCGACGACGGCCCCGCGCGGGTCGACGACTTCGCCCTGGTGGACGCGGTGCCCGGGAAATCGCTGGTGCGTGTCACCCTGCACGAGGGCCGCAAACGCATCGTGCGCCGCATGCTCAAGGAGGTCGGGTTTCCGGTCGAGGAGTTGGTGCGCACCGACATCGGCACCGTGACGTTGGGGGAGCAACGGCCGGGAAGCATCCGAGTGTTGACGCGCAAGGAGATCGGCGAACTGTACAAGGCGGTCGGGCTGTGAACGGTGTACTGACGGTCGCCGTGGACGGGCCTGCGGGAACGGGAAAGTCTTCGGTTTCAAGGGGTTTGGCGCGGGCACTCGATGCGCGCTACCTGAACACAGGCGCCATGTACCGGGTCGTGACGTTGGCCGTGCTGCGCGCGGGCGTCGACGTCGCCGACGCTGAGGCGGTCGGCAAGCTGGCTCCGCAGGTGGAGCTCGCCGTCGGGTTCGACCCCGACGAGGACAAGGCTTACCTTGCCGGGGAAGACGTTTCGGTCGAGATCCGCGGCGACGCGGTGACCTCCGCGGTCTCGGCCGTGTCAGCTGTGCCCGCCGTGCGGACGCTGCTCGTCCAACGCCAGCGCGAATTGGCAGGCGGGCCGGGGAGTGTCGTCGTCGAGGGACGCGACATCGGGACGGTGGTTCTGCCGGAGGCCGACGTCAAGGTCTTCCTCACGGCGTCGGCTGAGGAACGGGCGCGCCGGCGCAACGACCAGAACGTCGCCGCCGGACTCGGTGACGACTATGCAGCCGTGCTGGCCGACGTGCGGCGGCGCGACCACCTGGACTCGACGCGCGCGGTCTCGCCGCTGCGGGCCGCCGACGACGCGCACGTCGTCGACAGCAGTGACATGACGGAGTCGGAGACCATCGCCGTGCTGCTCGACCTCGTCGAACAGCACGCCGGGGCGCGGCGATGAGCGCTTGCGGCGCGAAGAGCAGACGGTACAGATGAGCGCTTGCGCGAAGAGCAGCGCGGCGATGAGCGCTCGCGTCGAAGAGCAGAGGACACAGATGAGCGAGTCGGACGGCACCTGGGTCGACGAGGGCGACTGGGAGATCGTCGGAGACGACGTCGCGGCCCACCTCGAGGAGGAGTTCGCGCCGCCACCGGTCATAGCGATCGTCGGACGGCCCAACGTGGGCAAGTCGACGCTGGTCAACCGCATCCTCGGGCGCCGCGAGGCCGTCGTGCAGGACATCCCCGGGGTCACCAGGGACCGCGTCTCCTACGACGCCAACTGGTTGGGCCGCCGCTTCATGGTCCAGGACACCGGCGGGTGGGAGCCCGACGCCAAGGGGTTGCAGCAGCTGGTCGCCGAGCAGGCGACGGTGGCGATGCGCACCGCCGACGCCATCGTCTTGGTAGTCGACGCCGTGGTGGGCGCCACGTCCGCGGACGAGGCCGCGGCCAAGCGGTTGCAACGCTCGGGCAAGCCGGTGTTCCTCGCGGCGAACAAGGTCGACAACGAACGCGTCGAGGCGGAGGCGGCCACGTTGTGGTCGCTTGGGCTGGGTCAACCGCATCCGGTCAGCGCGATGCACGGCCGCGGCGTGGCCGATCTGCTCGACGCCGTCCTCGAGGTGCTGCCCGAGGCCTCCGAAGTCGGTTCGGGCGGCGGGGGACCCAGGCGTGTGGCGCTCGTCGGCAAGCCGAACGTGGGCAAGAGCTCGCTGCTGAACCGGCTGGCGGGCGACGAGCGTTCGGTGGTGCACGACGTGGCGGGTACCACCGTCGACCCGGTGGACTCGTTGATCGAACTCGGCGGCAAGACATGGCGTTTCGTCGACACCGCCGGGCTACGCCGCAAGGTGGGCCAGGCCAGTGGGCATGAGTTCTACGCCTCGGTCCGTACCCGCGGCGCCATCGACGCCGCCGAAGTCGTCATCGTCCTCATCGACGCGTCCCAGCCGTTGACCGAGCAGGATCAGCGGATCCTGTCGATGGTGATCGAGGCGGGTCGCGCGTTGGTGCTGGCCTTCAACAAGTGGGACCTGGTCGACGAGGATCGGCGGTATCTGCTGGATCGCGAGATCGACCTCGAGCTGGCGCAACTGCAGTGGGCGCAGCGGGTCAACATCTCGGCGATGACCGGCCGCGCGGTGCAGAAGCTGGTGCCCGCGCTGGAAGCCGCACTCGAGTCGTGGGACGCCCGAATCTCCACCGGGCAGCTCAACACCTTCCTCAAGGAAGTCGTGGCGGCGACGCCGCCGCCGGTGCGCGGCGGCAAGCAGCCCAAGATCCTTTTCGGCACCCAGGCGACCGCGCGGCCGCCGACGTTCGTGTTGTTCACCAGCGGCTTCCTGGAGGCCGGCTACCGGCGGTTCCTGGAGCGCCGGCTGCGTGAGACGTTCGGGTTCGACGGAAGTCCGATCAGGATCAACGTGAGGGTGCGCGAGAAGCGTGGAACTAAGCGCTAGCTGTAGGAAGACACCACGTTGGTGACGCCGGTGCGGAGTCGTGATGCTGGTGGCTGGCCGCCGGCGGCAGAGTGTGGTCGATGGTAGTTGAAGTGGATGTTCCAGATCTTGAGGGCTTCGCTGCGTTGGGTCTCTGAGGTCCAGGTGCGGGCGTAGAGGAATTCTTCGGCCAGGATGCGGTGATAGCGCTCGACCTTGCCGTTGTGGCGCGGGGTGTAGGGCGTGATGCGTTGGTGACGGGCGCCATGCAGGACGCGGGCGAAGTCGTGGGCGCGGTAGCAGGAGCCGTTGTCGGTGACGATCCGCTGGATGCGGTCGATACCGTGAGCGGCGAGCCACACGCGAGCCCGGTACATGAATCCGATTGCCGTGATTGCCTTTTCATCATTGAGCGCTTCGGTGTAGGTCAATCGGGAGTAGCCGTCCACCGCGGAATGTAGATACACGTACCCAGCCCGCTTGCCCGCTGCGGTGGCGACCGCCACGGCCTTGGCTTGGGCGCTGCCCTTGCCGTGCACTCGCCACCCACCGCCGTCGGGAATGCGGCCGACCTTCTTGACGTCGACGTGCACCATGTGCCCGGGACGGCGGGCGATGATGCGTTGCGGTACCCGGTTGAGATCCCCGCTGGGATCGAGGAATCTGCGCCGGTTGAGGCCCAGCGCGACCAACTGGCGGCTCACGGTGCGCTGGCTGACCACGACTCCGCGCGCGTTGAGCTCGAACGCGATCCGTGCCGCGGACCACTTGCGGTCGCGGCGCATCGCCTCGATCACCTCGATGACGTGCGCCGGGGTGGCGGTCGGCTGCCGCGACGGCGCCGAGGAACGGTCGTGCAGGCCGAGCTCGCCGAACTGACGGAACCGGTTGACCCACTTGGAGGCACACGCCCGCGAGATGCCCATCTCAGCGGCCACATGGGCGATTGGACGCGACTGACACCGTGCGACGAGTCGACGACGGCCTTCAACCGACAACGGAGCATTACCGTGAGTCATGGACGGGTTCCTTCAGCTACGGGACGAGGGGTTTGGCGATTTCTCATCCTGCCGCCGAAGGACCCGTCCCCCAGACACCTCAACCCGTGTCGTGCGTCTACAACGTCATGACCCGCAACAGCTAGCTGGCGATTTCGGGTGGCCCAGCCGGACCCGCTAACGTTCAGGTAGTGCCCGTCGTCGACATGATCCTGATCGCCCTCGCGGGCGTCGGGGCAGGAGCCATCAACGCGGTCGTCGGGTCCGGCACGCTGATCACCTTCCCGACTCTGGTCGCGCTGGGCTATCCGCCGGTCACCGCGACCATGTCCAATGCGGTCGGACTGGTCGCCGGCGGCGTCTCGGGCACCTGGGGCTATCGCCGAGAGCTCAAGGGCCAGTGGAACCGGCTGCGCTGGCAGATCCCAGGCTCGCTGCTCGGGGCAGGGGTCGGCGCATGGCTGCTGCTGCATCTGCCCGAGAAGGTGTTCGTCGCCGTCGTGCCGGTGCTGCTCATCGGCGCGCTGCTGCTCGTCGTGTTCGGCCCACGCATTCAGGCCTGGGCGCGGGCCCGTGCGGAGGGTGACGGCCGCTCGCTGGACCACATCTCGAGGGGCCGTATGGCGGCGCTGGTCGCCGGGACGTTCGCAGTGGGCGTCTACGGCGGCTATTTCACTGCGGCCCAAGGCATCCTGCTGATCGGCATGATGGGCGCGCTGTTGCCCGAAGGCATGCAACGCATGAACGCAGCGAAGAACCTGCTGTCGCTGCTGGTGAACATCGTGGCGGCCGTCGCCTACACGCTGGTGGCGTTCGACCGGATCAGCTGGCTGGCGGCCGGGTTGATCGCCGTGGGGTCGCTGATCGGGGGATTCCTCGGCGCGCACTACGGACGCAGGTTGTCGCCCAACGCGTTGCGGGTGGTCATCGTCATCGTCGGACTCATCGGGCTGTACCGACTGCTCGCCGTATAGAGCCGGCGCCGGTCGGCCTGCTGCTCGAGCACGGCGTCGAAGTCGCCGACTCGCTTCTTCGGGTCGTAGTCGCAGTCGCCACAGTGGTGGCTCATCTTTTTGAGATGGGCGCCGCCGGAGACGTAGGGCGTTGGCCAGCAGTCCGCCGTCGGCGTGCTGGCTCATCCCGACGACGTTCGTCGGCACACCCACCGGAATCCGTCGACGAACGCGATGGCGAACCATTCGACGAGCTCGCCGGGTCGGTAGCCGCGCTGTAGGGGTGGTTGGCGCGCACCATGAGCCGTTGGATGTGGTGCCACCGACGGCGGTTGGGATTGCGGGCCAGCGCTGGGGTAGCATTTCGACCGCTGCCGGCGATCCTGGCAGCACCGCGGGCTGTGGCGCAGCTTGGTAGCGCACTTGACTGGGGGTCAAGTGGTCGCAGGTTCAAATCCTGTCAGCCCGACGAGAGAAGTAGCAGGTCAGGAGCGGTTCTCGAGAAATCGAGGGCCGCTTTTTTCATACCCCTCGGGGGTAAGTAGCGCAACAGGTAGCGCAACGCGCTTTTTACAGGCCGTCATCGGTTGGCGCGCCCTGCGCCGAAGTGTTGGCTAGGGCCTGTATTTCATGGGGGTCTCGTCGGCGGCGAAGTTCATCAACTCCGACAACTCGAGGAGGTCGTGCTCTGCCACCCCATTGGGCACGGTGTAGGCGAGCTTTCGTAACTGGGCAGCGTATTTGTGCATCTCCCGGCGGAGGTGTGCCTCGATTGTGGGCATAATCGTTCCTCACTGGTGAACCGATTGTAGCCCGCAATCAGGGACACGCCGGGGCTGTGATTCCGGCGTTCATAGTCCGAGTGCTCCGCTCCACCCGTCGACCGCAGCCCGCGCCGTCTCGTCGCTGGTGTGCCCGTATATGTCACCGGTGATGGAGATACTCGAATGGCCGAGCAGGTCGGCCACGGCTTTGATGTGTACACCTTGCTCGAGCCACCCGACGGCGGCCGAGTGACGAAGGGTGTGGACACCGATGTGCTCGACGCCCGCAGTCTTCGCCGCGACCTCGATGACGCGCAGCAGATTCCGGGGGTCTACTGCGCCGCCAACCTCGTTGGTGAACACCAGACCCGAGTCCTGCCACTGATTGCCAGCCCGCAACTGCTCTGCGGCTTGGGTGGCCTTCTGCTTCCTCAGCATCGCCACGACAGCGGGGGAGAGCGGCACCGTGCGGCGAGAGCGTTCAGTCTTCGGCTCGGAAAACACCAGTTCCTTGCCGACGCGGCCGACGGTCTTGCGTACCTTCACCCAACCCTCATCGAGATTGACGACGCTCTTGTCCCACGACAGCGCCAACGCCTCAACTCGACGTAGGCCCGTTGCAACGATGAGCACCAGGACCGGGTAGTAACGCGACGACTTCGCGGCGCTCAACACTTTGTTCACGTCGCCGCCGTCCAAGTGCTTGGCCTCGCGGCGCTCGACGCCTGGACGCGCTACGAGGACGGCAGGATTGCGTGCTATCAGCGCGTCGCGCACCGCGCCGTCGAGGCCGGCCCGCAGGACCGTGTAAATCTGGCGAATCGTGGAGTCGGACAGCGCACGAACCGGCGCGTCCTCCTCGGTGGCACCCGGCTTTGTCTTGGCCCGCAGCGCCAGCACCAGTGCGTCGATGTGGCTCGGCTTGAGCTTGTCGAGCGGGACCGCGCCGAACGGTGCCGGTTCGAGGTGGCCGCAGGACAGGTTCGCGTACAGAGCCTTTGTCGAGGCTTTCCGGTCGGACGCAGCTAGCGCCGTGACCCGCCAGAGTGCGAGCCAGTCGCCCACCGTCTGTTTGGCGTCCCGTACCGGCGCACCTGCCAAGAGACGGTCATGGGCCTTGTCGAGCTTCGTCCGAACATCGGCCCGAGTGCGGCCGTAGGCGACATAGCGCCGCGTCTTGTCCTGGTCGTCGACGTAGGAGATCGCGCCCTTGTAGCCGGACTGCTTGCCGTCCTTCATCCACTTGTAGATGGAGCCTTCGCCGTTCGCGTTCTTCGCCATCGGTCTATGCCTTCTTTCGGCCGGATTCCGTTGCGGGTAGATAGCCCGCTTTGCGGGCCTGCACGACATAGCGCCCTGCAGCCGCAGGGGAGACATTGAAGTGCTCTGCGATTGCCGCCCAAGGCTTGCCGTCGATGTTCTCGGTGTAGAGCGACGCAACCTTCCGGAGATGATTCGCAGTGATCTTGCGTCGCTTCGGCTTCTTGCTGAGGGACCGGTAGGCGTCGTTGGCCTCATCGTCGCCGACCATTCCCCGGATCAGCGCGCCGGATTCATCGGCCCGTTCATACTGCATCACACTTGTTATCGCAGTTCGGGTCAGCTCGCCGAGCTGACGCCGAACGAACTCCAGATCGGACGAATTGATCTCGCGCCCTTCGGTTTTCGCATCCAGATGCACTCCGGCACAGACAACCTGAGAGTCACGCACCAAGTAGTCGACTCGGAGAGAAGGCTGATCGCTGCCGCCGGGGAATCGTAGATAGAACTGGTCAGGGATCAGGACACCGTCAACCTCGGATTCGGGCCCAAACATGTCCCACATCACCCACCCGATTACGCCGAGGCCCCGGCCACAACCTTGGATCGTGAGGTTTGAAAGAAGTTCCTTGATCGCCTCGAACGCGGCGTCTTGGTTTCCTCGACATGCGAAAGTCCTTCGGGCCGCAGCAGCGTTCCGTCACCGGGCGCGGTGAGCGCCGAACCGCTGCGGCCCAACGAGAGTTAGATGCTGGGAAGTTCGCCGCCGTCGACGATCAGGCTGGCTCCGGTGATCCACTGCGCCCGGTCCGAGGCGAGGTAGGCGACGGCCTCGGCGATGTCTCGCGGGTCTCCGGGGCGACCCAGAGGGATGCCCGCCGTGGTGTCGGTGAGCGAGACGCCCATGGCGTCGGCGAAGTTCTGGCGGATTGCGTCGGCGCCCGGGGTGAGTACGTTTCCGGGCATGATCGTGGCGACGCGGATTCCGGCGGGCGCGAGCTCGGCGGCGAGCGCTTTGCCGTAGGCGTTGAGCGCGGCCTTGGCAGCGCCGTAGTGGGCCAACGGCGGCGCGGGCGTGAGCGCCGCTCCCGATGAGATGTTGACGATCACGCTGCCCGCCCCTGCCTCGCGCAGCGCCGGCAGCAGCGCGTTGGTGACCCGGACGGCGGAGAGATAGTTGAGGTCGAGCGCGTCGAGCCATTCCTCATCGGGGATCGATGAGATGCCACCGAGGTGTGCGCGTGCCGCCGCCGCGTTGTTGACCACGATGTCGACGCCGCCGAGGTCGTCGAGCGCTGCCGCGGCGAACGCCTGCGCACCCTCGAGCGTGCTGATGTCGCCTTGGATGAAGGTGGCGGCTTTCGGCGTCTCGTCGGTGGCGCTGCGCGCCGTGGTGACAACGGTCGCGCCGCCGTCGAGTAGCCGCTGCACGATGGCCGCGCCGATACCGCGCGAACCTCCCGTGACGATCGCGCGCTTGCCGGAGAACTCAGAAGGGTTGAACGCTGGGGTTTTGAACATACTGTCCTCCAGTTATAGGAACGGTTTACAGGCATCGCCGCGGCTCATCCACGCCTAGTCGAGAATGGTTCGGTGCTCGCGTTGACGGCTCGCGCCGGGGATCTGCATTGTGAATTCGCTGCGGTCGATGTCGAACACCATGCCGAATATCTTCACAGTTGCGGGAACCGCCGGTGTCTTTCGGAGCAATTCGACGTCACAGCTGAGTGAAGTCTCGAGGTGACTGATCGCGAGGCTGTCAGGCCCATACGTGTCCGAGAGGTCGATACCGTGTTCGGAACGGTAGGCGTCAAGCAAGCCCTGCGGCGTGAAGCTGCTTGTCCCGCAGTTCGTGTGGTGCACCACGACTATATTCTGTAGTCCGAAGAGGTAGTGACCGATAGTGATGGAGCGAAGGGCGTCCACCGCCCGCCCGCCCGCCCGCCACGACGATGGCGAAGATGGTGGCCGTGCTGCCGACCTTGGTGCCCTTTTCGTCGAGGATGAGGTCACCGGTATAGGTCTCGTCCGGCCACAGCTTGGCAAGCTCGAATGGAATGGCAGCCGCGCGTGGGTCATAGCAGTAGATAGCGATGGTTGTTAACGGGACCGCATGAGCGAAGGCGCCACGGGTCGCAGCTTCGTCGTAGCCCAGCTGCTGTGAGTAGACGCAAGCGATCCAATGCAGTTGGGTCGGGTGTGACTGTCATGCGTCTCCTTGGCTATCGAAAAGGCTGGGCCCGTGGCTGTGTCGAGATGTACTCACGTGTCGGTCTTCTCGACCGCCGTGGTCATAGCGGTCACGACCTCTCCCGTGGTGAGGATGGCGTGGGCGAGAAACGCGTAGTTGACCAGTGCCGCCTCGTAGCCGTCCCCTCGGGTTGGGTGACGGGGGCCGGCGGTGGCGTCGCGAACGACGGCTACCTCGAAACCATTCTCCAGCAGGTCCCGCAGGTGCGACTCGACGCACATGTTCGCCAACATGCCGCAAAGGATGACCTTGGCGATACCCCGTTTGCGGAGTTGCAGGATCAGGTCATTCGATTGTGGGCTCCACACCTTGTGTGGGCTGACGACGACCGTCTCGCCGTCCTCGATGTAGGTCTTGAATTCGTCGAGCCAGTCAGCGCCGGAGCCGGCGAATCCCTCCAGCGTGAGCGGGCCGCTGCGGGCGAAGGTGTGGGTGCGGAACTCGTCTGATTCGAGCGGGCCGTTGAACAGCCAGGTGCTGTCGGTGGGGTAGAAGTAGTGCGGCGAGATGAACACACCGAAGCCCGTGGCCTTGGCGGCGGCGAGGATGTCGACCAAGTGTTGGACGGTGTTGTTCTCGGTCACGCTGGCCCCGACTGCGTCCCAGTTTTTTCCGGTCGGACTCAAGACGTCGTTCTGTGGATCGATAATGACAACTGCGGTGTCGTTGTTGGTGTACTCCATCGGAAGTCTCCTTCGGCGGATGCGACAGTAGTGGTTCAAATGGGCTGGTTGGTCAGGCTTTTAGGAACTTCAGAAGGTCAGCGTTGATGGTGTCGGCGTGCGTGGTCGGCATGCCGTGTGGGAGGTCGTCGTAGGTAATCAGGGTGCCGTTCTGCAGGAGGTCGGCAGACTTTGGACCGGCTGCGACATAGGGGACGATCTGGTCGTCTCTGCTGTGCATCACCAGGGTCGGGATGGTGATTTTCTTGAGGTCTTCGGTGAAGTCGGTTTGAGAGAAGGTCACGATGCCGTCGTAGTGGGCTTTGGCGCCGCCCATCATGCCTTGACGCCACCAGTTGGCGATGGCGGCTTCGATCGGCTCGACACCGGGGCGGTTAAAACCGTAGAAGGGGCCCGAGGGTAGATCGCGGTAGAACTTGGAGCGGTTCGCTGCCAGCTGGGCCTGCAGATCGTCGAACACGCTCTTGGGCAAGCCTTCTGGATTCGTCTCGGTCTGCACCATCAGCGGCGGCACCGCGGAGATCAGCGCGGCTTTGGCTGCGCGTTTTTCGCCGTGGCGGCCCAGGAACCGGGTTACTTCGCCGCCACCGGTGGAGTGTCCGACGTGTATGACGTCGTGCAGGTCCAGGTGTTCGACGACGGCGAGCAGGTCGTCGGCGTAGTGGTCGGCGTCGTGGCCAGCGGCGACTTGGCTTGAGCGGCCGTGTCCACGTCGGTCGGCGGCGATCACGCGGTAGCCCTGGGCCAGGAAGAACAGCATCTGGTTGTCCCAGTCATCGGACGAGAGCGGCCAGCCGTGGCTGAACACGATGGGTTGGCCCGAGCCCCAATCCTTAAAGAAGATGTCGACGCCGTCGGTAGTGGTGATGGTAGGCATTGTGTGTCCCTTCGTCGATGGTGTGGGGTTGCAATCGCGGCGATGCGATATTCGCGGCCTGGATGAGCTTCAGCAGAGAGCTATTCGGTGAATGTCGCCAGAGGTTGGTTGGGATCGACGATGTAGGTCGAGAGCATTTTGCCGGTGTCGGGTCCGAGGTCGAGAGCGTTGTGGGGGATGCGGGGCGGTATCAGAAAGCCGTCGCCGGAGTGCAGGGTCAGCGTAGCTTGGTCGCGTATTTTCATGCTGACGGTCCCGGCCAGGAGGTAACCGACTTCTTCGCCTGGGTGGGTATGCCAGCCGGACTCGACTCCGACCGGGATTTCGGTGAGGACCTGCACGATGTCGCGTCCGGGAATCGACGATGTGCTGCGCTGGATTTCAGTCCGCTTCAGTTTTCCCGCGAGCGCGTCACTCGGTCGTGGTGAGGCGATGGTGGAGTGCTGCTCATCCGATGCCATTGGTGTGGTTCCTTCGATGGGTGCGGGGTGAGTTGTCGCCGGGAAGCGCTCGTGAGAACGAGTAGGTGGGTGAGCAGACTGCAACGCGCACTTGTCATCTACAGACTTCCGGATGTTTGTCTGCGGTGGTCTTGATCGCGGGCATGTTTTCCCTCTCATACAGTTGTCGCCCGATGCGGCCGACGAAGCTAGATTTGCTCTTCTCCGCCGTCGACGAACAGCTCGGCGCCAGTCATGTAGCTGCTCTGATCGGACGCGAGAAACACGACGGCGGAGGCGATTTCATCAGGACGGCCAAGGCGGCCCATCGGGATGCCCGACGCGAGGTCGTCCAACAGTTCCTGTTCCTTGCCGGGGGGTGCAAGACCAACCAGCCCTGGTGTCTTCACCGACCCAGGGACAATGGTGTTGACCCGGATGTCGTTGCCGACGAGTTCGGCTGCCCAGGTTCGACCGAAAGACCGGATGGCGGCCTTGGACGCGGCGTAGACGCTAAATGCGGGTGTGCCGTTGGAGGCGGACGTAGAGCCGGTCAGGATGATCGAGGCGCCGGGGTTGAGGATGGGCAGCATCTTCTGAACGGTGAACAGTGTTCCGCCGACGTTGCGGTTGAAGGTGTCGAGGAAGTGCTGCGGGCTGATGTCGGGCAGTGCCGCGAACTCACCGCCGCCCGCGTTAGCGAAGAGGACGTCCAGACCATGCCCGTGGTCGGTGATCGCCGCGACGAGTGCGTCCAGATCATTCAAATCGGTGATGTCACTGCGGATTCCGGTGGCGTTGGATCCTATGGAGGCGACCGCGGTGTCGATGCTGGGTTGATTGCGGCCGGTGAGAAAGACATGGGCGCCCTCTGCGGCGATGCGTTGTGCGGCGGCCAAGCCGATGCCCGTTGTCCCGCCGGTCACTAGCGCGGTCTTGCCTTGCAACACGGTCATGACGTCGTCCTTCGGTTGGTGGGTGTCACACGAGTGGAATGGGTCACCGGTGTTCTCAAGATGTCTCCCTCTCGGTGGGGCCACTCGAAGTCGCGGTTCGATCTTGGCCAGTCGCCGTGTCCGGCTGTGCCGCAGTGTCCTCGGGCGTTGGACGAGGACGGGTCGCAACGAGACCGGTCATCGGGCAACCGATACGGGGTTGGTGGGGAGTGCCTGCAGGGCTTCTCTGAGTTCCCAGAGTGGATTCTCCAGCACTTCTCCGAAACTGGGAAAAGGGTGTACGACGTCGGCGAGCAGGGCGACCGGGGTGCAGGCTCGGATCGCCTGCGAAAGGACCACAATCCACTCCTCGGCGTTCTGGCCCATCCCAGTTGCACCGATCAGACACTGGCTTTGAGGATCGGCCAACAACGTGATCCAGCCGGCGGCCTGGCCGTCGGTGCTGGATCGAACAGCGGCAGTGCGCATCTCGGAGCTCGCGGAGATCGGCTCGATACCGGCGTGACGCGCCGTGGCAAGGGTGTGCCCGGCGGCGGCCAGTGTCGGCTCGACGTAGACCGCACGCGGAATCGAGGCGTAGTCGGCGCCGACGGAGCGTCCTCGGAGGTTGGCGGCCACCACCCGGCCCTGGTAGTGCGAGGTGTGGGTGAACGCCGACTTCCCGGTGACGTCGCCGATCGCCCATAGGTGCTCGGCACCCACGACTCGGCAGTGATCGTCGATCGGTATGGCTGCGTGAGTGCCGAGGTCGAGACCGGCATTCGAGAGTCCGAGGCCGGCGCTATTGGGCAGGCGGCCGACTGCGAGGACGACGCGCTCGACGGTCACGCTCTGGCCGTTGCTCAGCTGCGCACAGGTCCTGTCATCTCGCGGGACCACCTCGGTAACAGTGACATTGGTGAAAATGGTCACGCCGAGATCGGTCAGGGCCTGTTCGACCGTGACGCTGGCGCGTGGCTCTTCTAACGGCAGGAGGCGGGAACCACGCTGAACCAGAGTGACTGCGGCGCCGAAGGTGGCGAACAGGAACGCAAGCTCACAGCCCACCGCTCCGCCACCGAGGATCAGCATGCTGGAGGGAAGTTCGGTGGTGCTCAGGGCGTCGTCACTGGTCCAGGTCGGTACAGACTCAAGTCCGGGGATGTCGGGTCGGCTCGGGACCGATCCGGTGTTGATCACTAACTCCCGATAGCGCAGCGTGCGCCCGTCGACGTCGAGGACTCCCGGCTCGCGGACTTGACCGTGGCCGCGCACCAGAACCGCGCCGGTGCGTTGCAACGCCTCGGCGTTGAGGGTGTCGTCGCGGTGATGGACGATGGCGTCGCGCCGCTCGCAGGCCAGCCGGTAGGCCTCTGCGGCGGGGACCCGCCCGGTGAACAGCGCCGACTGTTGCGGGTCGGCGCCCAACTGCCAGACCCGCGCGGTGCGGAGCATCGCCTTGCTGGGAACGCACGCCACGAACGGGCACGCCCCGCCGACTCGTGACTGTTCGACGACCGCGACGGAGCGGTCCCCGGCAGAGCCCCAGATCAGTTTTGCGCCGGCGCCGCCGCCGAGGATGACGACGTCGAAATCATCACTGATGTCTGTCCTGCTTGGTGGGCTCATGGGCCGGTGGGCGTGGTCGGATCAGTTCGCCGTCGCGGTGGCCAGTGCTCGCGGCATGAAGTCGCGGATGTACCCGCTGATCTCCTCGCCGTGAGTCTCCAGCGCGAAGTGACCTGCGTCGAGGAGGTGGAATTCGCCGTTGGGGAAGTCGCGGCGGAACGCTTCCGCGCCGGGGGCGCCGAAGATTTCGTCGTTCTTGCCCCAGGTGACCAGAAGGGGCGGCTGGTAGGTGCGGAAGTACTCCTGGAACGCGGGGTAGCCGTCGAGGTTGAACTGGTAGTCCCAGAACAGCTGTAGCTGGATGGCGTCGTTGTTCTTGCGGTCCAGGCCGAGTTGGTCGAGCTGCCAGGTTTCGGGTGCGATCCTGTCCAGCCGATCGGCGGGTACGCCGTGGGTGTACTGCCAGTACGTGGTTTCCAGTGTGAACTTTTCGCGCACGCCATCCTCGTTGGTGGGGCGGTCTTTGGCGTGGGCGAACAGGATGTCCCAGAACGGGGTGAAGCCTTCGAGGTAGGCGTTGCCGCTCTGGGTGATCAGCGCGGTGATCCGTCCGGGGCGCCGGCTGGCGATGCGTAAGCCGATCGGGGCGCCGTAGTCGTGGATGTAGAGGGCGAACCGGTCGAGGCCGAGGTGTTCGATCAGGCCTTCGGTGATTTCGGTGAGACGGTCGAAGCTGTAGGTGAACTGGGTGGTGGTGGGCATGGCGGACCGGCCGAAACCTATGTGGTCGGGCGCCACGAGGTGGTACTCGTCGGCCAAGGAGTTGATCAGGTTGCGGAACATGTGGGAGCTGGACGGAAAGCCGTGCAGCAATAGCAATGTCGGGTTGTTCGGATCGCCGGCCTCGCGGTAGAACACCTCGAGTCCTTCGATCGTCGCCGTGTTGTATCGGGTAGCAAAAGCACTCATGGGACTCACCTGTTCAGAAAGCTGCCGCCACGTTGTCTACGGGGCCAGGCAGTGGCGGGAAATGTAGTTGGCGTGTCGGCGTAGCCGACGCCTTGGAGCCCACCACGGAACCAGGTGCGACCGAATCCGTGTTGAACCCCAGTGCCTTCGATGCCAGCTTCGGGTACGGTGCGGCCGACTAGTCGATGCGGGAGGTCGGCATCCTCCCGGTCCGTAGAGTCACTGGGGTCGAATCGCTGTCCCGATGAACTCGTCGGATCAATTTCCTGGTTGAGCGGGCCTACCGAAAGCGGGACCGCTGTTTCCTGTGGCCGGGCCTCGCGTGTCCGTGAACAGTTGTCGCTTCGTCAGGGCAGTGTGCGGTAGCCCCGAAGAAAGGCCGATGGCGTGCAACCGAAGCGGCGCCGAAAAGCGCGTGTGAACGTTCCGAGGTCGGAGAAACCGCTGAGCGCCCCGGCCCTGGAGATGGAGTGACCATTGTTGAGGAGCGTGCGTGCATGTGTGAGTCGCTGGTCGCGGATGAACCGGGCCGGAGACGATCCCTCGTCGGCGAACAGCCCCTGGAGGAGCCGTAGCGAAATGTGATGGGCCTTCGCCACGACCGCTGGGTCAAGCGTGGGGTCGAGGGCGTTGGCTGCGATGAAGGTGCGGATTCTATCTATTAGCTGCTCTCGGCTGAGGACTGCCGCCGGCCGTGGGGCGGCCTCGCGGATCGCTTCCCACTGGCCACCGTGGAGCAACTGCATCTGCTGCCGGTCATCGCTGACATCCCTGAACGCCACCACCATGCCCGAGCCGGAGTGCATCTCGATGGGCGCGCACGACCAGGCGATTGGAAAGATGCTGCCGTCACGACGCACGAACCACTCGTCGGACTTGGGTGTGCAGGGCATCGGTGTACCGTTCCGGAGCACCAGACACGCATCGCGTGGATACTCCGACCCGTCGGCACGACGGTGATGGACGGTCTCATGACTGGGCATGCCGAGCAGCTGCCGCGGGTCAGACCAACCCACTTCCACCGCGGCGGCCGTGTTCGCGAAAGCAATCTCGCCGTCACCCTGCACTACCCACACCGGGCTCGGCAGGCGCTCAAGCACCTGTACGGCGAACTCGTCAAACGACATATCAGGACTTTCTCGTCACAGCACACCCAACTGGCAGCGTAAGTCATCAGCGTCGTCACCACCCGTTTCCGCGACGTTCCGCCTACGTTGAGGGTGTGTAACCGGGGTAGTGCAGGCGTGTCGACCCTGCATAGTGCGCGAATCGCCTGTAACGGTGCGCGCATCGACTGGCGGACCAGGCCGTTGCGCCGTTGAATTCACCTCAGTCGACCAGTCGGCGCAGCACCCGACCCACAAAGCGATTTAGGAAAACCCAGATGGCCGGAACAACGCACTACGTCAAGATCGACAAGTCCAAGACCCTTGCCGAGGAGCCGCACACCGGACACAACCGTTGGCACGAGGACATCCCGCCGATTGTGACCGTTGACCCAGGAGACACCGTCGTCTTGGAAGCCCGCGACGCCTGGGACTCCCAGTTCAACAAGGACACCACCAACGAAGACGTTGGCCGCGCCACCACCGACCTTGTTCACCCGCACACCGGGCCGGTCTACGTGCGTGACGCCGAACCCGGCGATCTACTGGAAGTCCGCATCGGCCAAACCAAGTGTGCCCGTTGGGGTTACACCGTGCAGGTTCCCGGTTTCGGATTCCTGCGCGGCAAATACACCGCCCCGCACATCACCAAGTGGGACATCGCGGACAACTGGGCCACCAGCGAACAGATCCCCGGCATCCGAATCCCCGGCGCCCCGTTCATGGGATCCATGGGCGTGGCCCCGTCAGCATCGCTGCGCGAGACCTACCTACGCCGTGAAGCAGAACTGCTTGCTCGCGGCGGAGCAGTCAACGGACCCCAACCAGCAGGCGCCGTCCCGTCCGACCCGGCCATCGCCGAGGAGGCACTGCGCACCATCCCGCCACGTGAGATCGCGGGCAACATCGACGTCAAACAGCTCACGGCCGGTACGACGATGCTCATCCCGGTGGCGACCGAGGGCGCGCTGTTCTCGGTCGGTGACGCGCACTTCGCCCAAGGTGATGGTGAAGTATGCGGAACGGCGATCGAGGTAGCTGCCACCTTCACTGCTGAACTACATCTTCGCAGGGGTGAGGCCAAGCGCCGCGGCGTGCAAGGCCTGCAGTTCTTCCGAGACAGTTTCATCATGGAGCCCAAGTGGCAGGCGCCCAAACGTTTCTACGCGACGACCGGACTGCCGATCCGCGCCGACGGTACCAACGAGTCGGAGGACACCAGCCTCGCGGCAGCCAACGCTCTGCACCAGATGATCGCCTACCTAGGAGACGAATGGGGCTATGACGAACAACAGGCCTACACGATCTGTTCAGTGGCCGTCGACCTGAAGATCTCCGAGCTGGTCGACGTACCCAATTTCATCGTAACCGCGGTACTCCCGCTCGACATCTTCATCTAATCGCCAGTCCGTCAACGGTTTTGTCGAGTGCAGAGGTGGGGCAGATGATCGATGACGGGTTGCGCCCGGCCGACACCAGCGAGATTCTCATCGGTCGAGCCGAGGAATGCGCGTTGTTGGACGACCTTGCTACCAGAGTCCACGACGGGCTCAGCGGTTCGTTGGTAGTCATCGGTGAAGCCGGTGTCGGCAAGACCCGTCTGCTGCAATATCTTCAGGACTCGGCCATCGGGGTCACCACGTTGTGGATCTGCGGCGCGCAATCAGAGTTGCGGCTGGGCTTCGCTGCGCTGCATCGGCTCATGCTGCCCTATCTGGACCGTATGGAGCGGCTGTCCGGTCCGCACCGTCAAGCGCTCCAGGTGACCTTCGGCCTCGAGGATGGCCCGACACCCAATCGATTCTTGGTGAGCTTGGGAGCGTTGGCGCTGCTATCCGATGTCGCGACGGAACGCCCGCTGGTCTGCCTGGTTGACGATGCGCAGTGGTTGGACCCGGAATCACTGGCGGTGCTGGGGTTCGTCGCGCGACGGCTTAATGCCGACCCCATCGGGCTAGTTTTCAGTGCCCGCGAGCACTCTGGGGATTTGACCGCGCTGGCCGGGTTGCCGACCCGGCACGTCGGTGCACTGGATCCGTCATCAGCTCAGACGGTCCTCCACGACGCGGTTCCCGGGGTGCTGGACCCGCGGGTGTCGGCGCGGGTGATCGGCGAGACCGGCGGCAACCCGCTAGCGATGTTGGAGATGGTCGGAGAACTCACCGCCGACCAGTTGGCGGGACGCTTCCGCTTGCCAGCCCGCCTGCCCGTTGGGCGCTGGGTCGAGGGGCACTTTCTGGCGCAGGTGGCCGCTCTGTCTCCGGATGCGCGGACCTTCTTACTCATTGCCGCAGCGTCGTCCGACGACGAGCCCACGACCATTTGGCGAGCCGCGGAACTGCTAGGTGCAGCGACCGAGGCAGTCAATGTCGCGGTCCAACAGGGAATCGTGTTCCTGGAGCCGCGAATCGCGTTCCGCCACCCCCTCATTCGTTCGGCGGTGTATGAACGCGCCACACTCGTCGAGCGTCGTCGAGTGCACGCCGCGCTGGCCGAGGCGGCTGACCGTGACGGCCACGACGACCAGGCTGCCTGGCACCGTGCTTCTGCCGTGACGACGCCCGAGGAGTCGATCGCCGCCGGTCTGGAGGCCGCAGCGGTGCGGGCCCAGCGCAGGGGTGGCTACACGATGCAGGCCGCGTTCTTGATCCGTGCCGCTGAGCTGTCACCGGAGTCCACGGGACGTGCGCTGCGATATTTGGCCGCGGCACAGGCGCATTTGGCCGCCGGCGATGGTCCGCTTGCGGAGGCAGTTCTGGATCTGGCGACGCCGGGACTCGACGACGCCGGCTTGCACGTCTCGGTGCAACGTATGCGCGCTTCGATCGCCGTGTTCTTCTCCCAGCACAAAGATGCGCCGGCAATTCTGCTGAACGCCGCGAGCCGAGTCGAGGTGACCAACGTGTCGCTGCGGCGGCAGATCCTCTTCGACGCCATGCAGGCGTCGGTGGTGGCCCGCCAGTACACCGTCGACGTCACTCTGGAAGAAGTCGCGCAGGCAGTGCTGGACACGGCGCGGGACGCGGAACTCCCGCCCAGCAGCCAGGACTTGCTCCTGGACGGTTTCGCGACCCGCATCGTTCGGGGTTATGCCGAAGCGGTACCCCAATTGCGCGCCGCGGTGGCGTCGATTTTCACCGACGAGGCTGCAGCGCACGTCGACATCCCGTCGACGATTCTGGGGTGGTTCGCCGCCGACGATGTGTGGGACGAGAAGGGCCGTCACGCGATGTTCGAACGCGCCCAGGCCATCGAACGCCGCCACGGCGCCCTGGGGGCGATGCGCATCACCCTGGCCGGACTCTCGGTGAGTCAGGCCTGGGCGGGACAGATGACCGACGCCGAGAATAGCTACGGAGAAGCCTCCGAGATCTCGGCATTGATCGGTGTTCCACCACCAGCGACGACCGGGGTGTTGTTGGAGGTGCGGGCGTGGCAGGGCCGAGAGAGCGAGAGCCGCGCCGTGGCGTCCCTGACCGCGGACTGGGGTCGCGAAAAGGGTGCCAGAATCTTGGAGATTTTCGCGCTGATGGGTCTGACGGTCCTGGAGATCGGGCTGGGGCGATATCCCGAAGCGCTCCGTTGGGGTTTGCAAATCTTCGAAGACGACCCTCCCGGATTCGGAAACCGAATTCTGCCCGAGGTCGTCGAAGCCGGCGTGCGGGGCGGAAACCCGGTCGCAGCCCAGAAGGCGTTGTTGCGGCTGACCGAACGGGCCACCATCTCTTCAACGCCGTGGGCGTTGGGCGTGCTGGCTCGTTCGACGGCACTGATGGTCGCCGACGCTGACGCCGAGCCGTACTACGTCGAGGCCATCGACCACCTGGCCGCGACGGCGGTACGCACCGAACTCGCCCGAGCACATCTGCTGTACGGCGAATGGCTCCGCCGCAGAAAGCGTCGGCGCGACGCCCAGGTGCAGTTGCGGGCAGCCCATGACATGTTCACCGCGATGGGTGCTGCCGCGTTCGCTGCCCGCGCCCGTGCGGAACGCCACGCGTCCGGCGATGCGTCGCGGGATGATTGTCAACCGCGCAACCAGTTTGGTCTCACCCCACAAGAGGTCCAGGTGGCCCGCCAAGCCGGCGCCGGAGCGACCAACGCCGAGATCGCCAGTCGACTGTTCATCACGAAGTCCACCGTCGAATACCACCTCAGCAAGGTCTTTCGAAAATTGGGAGTCACGTCCCGCCGCCAACTGCTTGCCTCGCTCTCCGATGGCTTGGACGGGCACACCGACATTGGGTCATCGTGAGCGCGGCGTGAGCGACTGGGGTTTATCCAGGATTCGCCGATCGTCGGTCTTGTGCTGTGCTGGCCGAACCACGCGCCCAGGCAATCCTTCCCGTGCTGAAAGGCGATCGCCATGCCGTTCATCTCCGTCGACGTGGAGAACACCGCAGACATCGACCTCTACTACGAGGACCGCGGCGACGGTCAGCCCATCGTCTTGATCGACGGTTTCCCCCTCGACGGGCATGCCTGGGAGAAACAAGTTCCCGCATTGCTGGCTGCCGGATATCGCGTGATCACCTACGACCGGCGCGGGTTCGGCCGCTCCGGCCAGGCGACCATCGGCTATGACTACGACACCTTCGCCGCGGACCTCAACACCTTGCTCGAGGTCCTCGACGTGACTGATGTCGTCCTGGCTGGATTCTCGATGGGCACCGGGGAGGTGGGTCGCTACCTGGGAACCTATGGGCCGGCCAGGATCGACAAGGCGGTCTTCATCGCCGCCCTAGAGCCGTTTCTACTGCGAACCGACACCAACCCGGCCGGTCTGGATGGCTCGGTCTTCGCCTCGGCCCTGGCCGCCGCGGTCAAAGACCGCTACGCGTTCCTTCATCAGTTCTATGCCGACGTTTACAACACCGACGAGACACTCGGCATCCGCATCAGCGACGACGTCATCGAAAGCTCTTGGCAGGTGGCGTGTTCGGGGTCGGCGTATGCATCGGTAGCCGCGGTGATCACGTGGACCACCGACTTTCGGACCGACGTCGCCAAGATCGCCGGATACGACATCGGCGTCTTGATCGTCCACGGGACCCACGACCGGATCCTGCCGATCAACGCAACCGCACGCCCGTTGCATGCCCTGCTTCCCCGCGCGGACTACATCGAGATCCCCGGAGCGCCCCACGGTCTGCTCTGGACCTATGCCGAGGACGTCAACCATGAACTACTGGCGTTCCTCGCCCACTGAGCCCGGTCACATACACCAACGTCAGCATCTGAAGGAGCATCCCGGTGAGCAAGCATTACGGCGCCATCGCGTTCACCGAGGCGGTCCGCGACGTCCAGCGCGACCACGGCAGCCACGTCTTCTACGACCGCAAACGGATTCAAGGCGCAGCGGTACCAGGTGCCGACGCCCTCACCGAAGACGAAAAGGACTACCTCGCGGAGCGGGACAGCTTCTACCTGGCGACCATCAGCGAAACGGGCTGGCCCTATGTCCAATTCCGTGGCGGCCCAACCGGTTTCCTGCGGGTTGTCGACGACCACACCATCGGGTGGGCCGACTTCCGCGGCAACCTGCAATACATCAGCACCGGGAACGTCGCCGGCGACAACCGAGTCGCCCTGATCGCCGTGGACTACCTCCACCAGCGCCGGCTGAAGGTCTACGGCCACGCCCGCATCGTCACCGCCGAACAGGACCCCACTCTGGTCGAGAGCTTCGCCGATCCCGCCTACGACGCCGTCGTCGAGCGCGCCGTTTTGGTCGCCGTCGAGGCCTTCGACTGGAACTGTCCTCAACACATCACAGTGCGGTTCACCGTGGAGGAACTCGAAACACACCTCGCTCCGCTACGCCACCAACTCGCCGAGTTGCACGCCGAGAACACCCAGCTACGCGACAAGCTCGACCGCGGTGAGTAGTTCGCCTCCACCCATCCACGACGGCGACGTGGCCAGCGCACCTGTCCCGGCACGTCCCACCCGCCCCGATCCCGTAGCGAGGGAACGTGCCTCGGCGTTCACGCTGTGGATGACGGCGGCGCTGATCGCCGGCGCAGCGGCGGTGATGCTACTGGTTCTGGCCCGGCTGCGGCCGTCGCTACCGGTGGTCATGCCCGGATACACCGGATGGCATGGCGACTACTCGGACGTCGCGTCATGGGCTGCCTGGGTCGTGGGTGATACCACCGAACCTGGTTACGCGCACTCCGCCCTGGCCGGTGCACTGATGCTGCTCGGCGGCTACCTTGCCCACCGGGCGTTCACGTCGAAGAAGCGCTGGATGGGTTTTCCGGTCACCTCCGGCACCGGCCTGTTCGGCTGGGCGGTGGGCAGCGCTGCCTTGGGATTGGTGCTGAGCAACGCGGCGTGGGGGTGGACGATCGCCGTGTCGGGCATGTGGTATCCCACCTTCGTTCCTGTCGTGTCCATCGCTCCGGCAACGGTTTTCGCGTTCGACGGATCCGTGCAGGCGATCGTGACCGGGGCTGTTCTTGGTGCGCTCATGGGGCCGCCGTTCGCTGCGGCGGTAGCTCGACGGCTGCCCCCGGACTTTCACCCGTTCATTGGCAACGTCGTCGCGATGGCGGCGTCCACCGCGACGATCGTCACCGCGCTGTCGGTCTTACCCGGCTTCGGCTGAGACCCGATCGATCATCCTTCACTCAAGAGAGGAACCGTGATGGCGACACTGACGTCGGTGAACGTCGGCATGCCGAGGAATGTCGAATGGAATCAGCGCACGGTCTACACCGGCGCGTGGAAACAACCGGTGACCGGGCCCCGGATGGTCCGTCGGCTCAACGTCGACGGCGACGGCCAAGGTGACCTCGGCGGCCACGGCGGGGAAAACCGCGCCGTCCTGGTCTACCAACTCGACTCCTACCGGCACTGGGCGCAGGTCTTCGACCGTGACGACCTGGCGCCAGGTCTGCTGGGGGAGAACCTCACCGTCGACGGGCTGCCCGACGACGAGGTGTGCATCGGAGACCGGTACCGGATTGGGCAGGCGGTCCTCGAGGTCACCCAGCCGCGGGTCACCTGCTACCGCGCTGGCATGCGCATCGGCGAGCCCCGGATGGCGGCACTGTTGGTTTCGCACGGGCGACCGGGGTTCTACTGCCGGGTGATCACCGAAGGCGAAGTCGAAGCCGGCCAGGAGATCGTCAAGATCGAGCTCCGGACCCGAGCAGGTGTCGGTCGCCGAGATCGACGCACTGCTCTATCTGCCTGGGCATTCCCGCGACGCCCTGCAACGCGCACTGCGCATCCCGGCACTGAGCCCCGGCTGGCAAACGTCCCTCCGGAGCCTGGCGGAGCAGACCCAGAACCCGGCGGGATCAGCAGGGAACGTCGGACTGACAGCCGCTGCGGGTAGCCCGCCGCCGGCATGGACGGGGTTTCGCCCCCTACGTGTCAGTGCTGTCCACGACGAAAGTCAACATGTACGTTCAGTCTCGCTGATCGACCCCGACGGTGCGCCACTCCCGAAATGGCTTCCTGGACAGTCGATCACGTTGCGACTCTATCCAGACCCGAACGGCGCGCCGCTGGTCCGCAACTACTCGCTGTCCAACCAGCCAGGGTCCGCGGATTACCGGATCAGCGTCAAACGAGAGCCACATGGCCTGGCCAGCGGAAACATTCACGCTCACGTCGACCCCGGTGATCTCCTCGACGTCGCCGCACCACGAGGCACCTTCTTCCTCGCCGACGCAACCGCGCCGCTGATCCTGCTCTCCGCCGGAGTGGGAGCCACCCCGGTGCTCTCGATGCTGCACTGGCTCGCGGCGACGCACTCAGAACGTCCGCTCTGGTGGCTGCACGGCGCTCGCAACGGAGAGGAACACCCGTTCGCCGAGGAAAGCCGCGATCTACTGAAACAGTTGTCTGCCAGTCATTCCCACATCTTCTACAGCCAGCCAACAGCGGCCGACCGACTCGGAATCGACTTCACCGAGCAGGGCCGGCTGTCTCGCGAAGCGATTAGCGGACTCGGCCTACCACGCGACGCAGACGCCTATCTGTGCGGACCGTCGGAATTCATGAACGACCTCAGCTCCGGCCTGGCGACCTACGGACTGGATCCCTCTCGCGTGCACTCCGAACTCTTCGGCGCCGCAGCCGCCCTCACACCCGGAATCGCTGCGGGGTCGATCCCTCCGCACCTGCCCGTAGGACCGCCCGGACTCGGACCTGAGGTTCAGTTCGCGCGCAGTGGACTCTCGGCACCCTGGGGACCGCCCAGTACCAGTCTGCTCGAATTCGCCGAAAGGTGCGACGTCCCGACCCGGTGGTCCTGCCGCACCGGGGTATGTCACAACTGCGAGACCGCGTTGCTGTCAGGCACCGTCCGCTACGACCCCGAACCCTTGGAACCGCCCGCCGAGGGCAACATCCTGATCTGCTGTTCACAACCCACCGACACTGTCGTGATCGACATCTGACAGCCCCGTGGCGCCCGCCCTATGCATCCCAGGTGGGCAAAACCGTCAACTTCCCGCTACGCAGGTTTGAACCTCTATTGGGTCCGTCGATCAACTTGCGTCGATAGCAACGCGGATGGCAACGGATCGGCGTTGTGAGAAACAGGGTTTACAACGGCAACGGGAAACTCGGCCACGGCAACGGCCGCAACCGCACTCATGGCTGAAGGGATAGACACACCGAGCCATGCACCGATCGCACTAGTTTGCGCTGACAGCCCGAGCACCCGTTCGCCCAGGTTGCCGTCAAGTCGCCAAGACATGTGAAACAGGGTGGACACGGCGATACATGCTAGAAAGGGGAGTGGCTCTGAACTGTACGTATTGGACGCCATAGAACAGACGTTCACACCTTCCGATTCACTGGGGGTCAAGTGGTCGCAGGTTCAAATCCTGTCAGCCCGACCAGAGAAGTAGCAGATCAGAGGCGGTTTCGGGACAATCCCGGACCGCCTCGATTGCGTCGAAAAGGCCCTGGATATCAACGCGGATAGCAACGGACCTCAAATGTCGACGATGCCCAGCTGGTCGGCCAGTGCGTCGACCGCACCGCGCTCACACCTGCTGGTGTTCCTGGAAACCGTCATGCCCAAGTGCTACGAGACCCTCGTCGACTCGAACACCACGGTCTATGTCAACACCGGCATGGTCGCGGCGGCTCGGCTGCAGTCGCTGATCGACTCCAGAGACTACGACCACGAGTTGTTGGTGATGCAGGTCCAGTTGGCCGCGATCTGTGCAGCGGTCAAGTCCACAGTGCCGCAGGAAATGTGGGGCGAGATCATCGAGAAGCTGGATGAGGCGGAACAACACGTTCGACGTCGGCACTGTGAGGAGTCGTCACTTGCGTCGCCAACTACCCTGAAGATGCTTCACGAGATGCCGTCGACAAGCTCCGACTGGACGGCACGCCAAATCCGTGTGGGCACGGGGAGTGGTCGACCCCGCATCGACACCAGTAAGTCACGGTCGACACCGAGAAGACTCTCGCAGTCGACCTGAGGCGGTGGTCCACCTACAGCGTGATGCCGACGCGCACCACCTTGGGGTCGACCATCCTGAGGCGCGGCTATGTACCCCCACGGTTCGCCCGCGCTGAGGCCCGCTCGGCCGCCTGTTTGTGCTCGGCGGCGGTAACCACCACCGCATCGCAGCCCGGATACACGGTGGCCTCATGGTCGGTCACGAGCCAGCGCACCACATAGGGCGGCGAGCCGTCTTGCGCGCGGACCTCGATGATCTCCGCGTGCTGATCATGCCGTTCGGTAGTCGTGCCCTTGACCACCAGGAAGTCGCCCACCTTCGCTTTCATCGCCCGCTCCCTTCCTCAACCTTGTGAGATCCGCAGACTCCATCCATCGTGCGCGCAATTCGAACTCGGCGGAAGCCGATCTGACAAGGTGAGTTCGAAAGTCCGTGATCGACGGCGTACCCCGCGCCTCCGGCGGATCTCGACGACGGGTCCATCGCCCGGCGGTGCAGACAGCACCGTGCGACTTTGGGACGCCGATACCGGCCAACCTATCGGCGACCCGCTGACTGGCCACACGGACGCGGTGTCCAGCGTGGCATTTAGCCCCGACGGCCAACGCCTTCTCTCGGGCAGTTACGACAACACCGTTCGCCTCTGGCCCACTTTCCCCGACCCCGCCTCGTCACTGTGCGCCAAGCTGACCACCAACATGAGCCACCAAGAGTGGCAGGAATGGGTGTCGCCCGACATCGACTACATCGAAGCCTGTCCGGGATTGCCCAACGCGCCGGACGCTGCACGCTAACGGCCCATGGTGATTCAGGTCTGAGTCGAAGACCTCCGACTAATGATCGAGCGCACCCGCGCCGGGCTGGCCGCCGCCGCAGCCAACGGGCGCAAGGGCGGACGGCCACGCAAGGTCGACGACGCCGATGCCGTTAAGGCCCGTCACTTCGGTCTCTATGAGCTACGCCGACTGCTACCACTCGTGACCGCATGACCCGCACAGCCATTTCCACGGCTGTACGCAGCAGCCCATCGCCGCAATCCAGGGTTCTTCCACCGGACCCCAGCAATGTTGACGATCTTGCGGCGCAGGGTGGCTCCGCGTGCGGCGGCGTGGCGGCCACCGGTCAGGGTTGCCGCGGCGCGCAGCAGGTTGTGGGGCTATGGCGGCGCACAACACCCAGGCCGAGTTGGCGCCGAAATGCCCTGAGGGCATGTGGCCCGCCTCACCCGCCCACAACGGCGACCCGTCCTACACCTACCCAGCCACTGGCCCTGGGCGCAGGCATGGCTTGCACTGTGGCGCAACACCATCGGGCACTCACCGCCACTGTCCACCACAGTCTGACCACCCGCCGAAAGGCCGGACCGGAGAACACAGGAAAGCTGGGCAACCAGCAGATAACCCCTGCCCAGAACCCGAAATCAAGATCGACCGCTCGCCGCCGCACCAACTCCAGCTCATCAGTGGATCGAGGCTTAGCGCTTGACACCAGGTCCGGTGCAACCGGAGCTTCCCGACTTCTGCGGCGATGGGCTGTCGAGGTGTGGTGAAATCGCTGCGACTAGGCCCGCCGATGAAGAGGTCGATATATGGCGCACGTGGGAGAGACCATCGAGCATCCGCTAACTGGGGAGCGGCTGACTTTTCTTGAGACTGCGGCAACCACGGGTGGTGAGAAACTGCGCATCGCGGTGGAGATGGCTCCCGGCGGCGCGCTGGCGGGCCCCCACGCCCACCCCCGAGCCGAAGAACGATTCGAGATTACGGCTGGCCGCGTGCAGATGAAGCGCTCCGGCAAGACATCGGTCCTTGAGGTGGGCGAGACCGTGGTCGTCCAAGCGGGTGAAGGCCACAACTGGGGCAACCCCTTCGACGAACCCGCCGCCATCGCCGTCGATCTTTATCCAGCCCTTCGAATGGAGACGTTCTTCGAGACATTATTCGGTCTCGCGAGCGATGGGCTAATCAACCCAAGAACGAAAACGCCCAGCTTCCTGCAATTAGCGTTGCTGCTTCACGACTTCCGCGGCGACATCCACTTCCCTACTGGAATTGCCGGAGCCGCAGTGCGCGGAATGGCCGCCGTCGTAACCCCCCTTGCCCGCGCGCGGCGCTATCGCTCGGTTTACCCCCACTACAGCGCTCCGGACGCGCCATAGTTTAAGAGCACCTCGGGCGGCGCCAGACTCCTCAATTCATTCATTCCGGCGGCAGCCGACGACATTCTCGACGGCCTGTGCGAATCAACTACGACGCTCATAGAGGCGGTGGTCACCTCGATGATCACGTGTTGGAACGCGCGCCAAGCTGCTCCCGCGATGATCGTCCAGCACGTCGGACAGTGGCCCGTGATCGAACCAACGAAACCCGCTTCTGCGTTCGGTGGCTACGGCGACACAATCCCTTTCGCCGGTGACATGCTGGCAATGAACCCCCGCTATGCAAAGCGATGGACTGCGGCGGGCGTGACGGATGACCGTCGGAAAGATGGGTACTGGTAGCCGTTGCGGGACAGTCTTTCCCGACGGTTCGAGAGCCGTACCGTGGCCGGGCCTTCGAGTGCGGTGCAGTGGGTATTCATCGGCGGCCCGTGGGTGACTGTGTCGCAGGTCCGGCAGTGCCGCCCCCCTTTCGGCAGCGCAGTCGCGGGCACCGACAGAGAACGGCGCCTGATGCCGACGCCCTACCCCATGTGCTCACCCTTGAATACCCGCGAACACTCCTCTTAATTGACGGTGAACTCAATCTTCGGCGGATCGCCCGTGCAGCGACAAAAGGCAGTGATTTAATCGTGCTCGGGGGCGGAGGTCAGCAATCCGTCTCGGTAGGTGGCGTCATCAATGGCGGCACCGATGACCAATTTTGAAGGGGAGTGGAAGCGATGATGGGGCACGCCAGGTATATCGGTCGGGTCGGGGGGTTAGCAGTCGCGTTGGGAATCGGGGCGGGGCTAGCTGCGACGCCATGGGTAGCGTCTGCCGAGCCCGGGAACGGTCAGGGCAACGGCCAAAATATGAGCATCTCGAAGGACGGTGAAATCAAGGTACAGAAAGGCGCCGCCACTGCGATCTCCGACGAAGGTTCAACTGCGAAAGCCCAGGGCGCCGATAGTTTCGCTGCCGCGACAGGCGGCGTGGGTAATAGGGCAACGGCAAAGGGAAACAACAGTACGGCCATCGCGGGGGGTGACCCCACTGACCCCAATTCGGAGGGCAATGACGGTAACCACGCCACCGTCCACGGAGACGGAGGCTTTGCCGCCGCGGCAATCGGCGATAACAACACCGCGACCGTCCACGACGGCGGCCAGGCAGTCGCTGTCCTCGGCGACGGCAACACGGCCACCGTCAGCGGCGGCGGCAGTGCCTCGGCTACGGGCGGTGCCGACAACACCGCGGTCGTCCACGGAACCGGCAGTGCTACCGCCGGTGGCGGTGATGGTGCGGGCAACACTGCCATCGTTTACGGCAGCGGCAGCGCCGCCGCGATAAGCGGCAACGACAACACGGCCATCGTCCGCGGCGACGACAACAGCTTTGCCGCTGCGCAAAGCGGTGACGGCAACACGGCCATCGTAGTGGGCGACAACAGCATTGCCCGCGCAACTGGTGAGGACAACACGGCCGCTACCTACGGCGACAACAGCACCGCCGACGCCGGCTGGGACTTCTTTTCGCCATTTGAAGGGCCCGCCCGCAACACGGCCATCGTCAACGGCGACGACAGCACCGCGACGGCCGCGGTCGGCAACGACAACACGGCCACAGTCACCGGCAATAACAGCGACGCCACAGCGCACTTCGGCAACAACAACAACGCCACCGTCGATGGCGACGGCAGCACTGCATCCGCCGGCGGTCAGTTTGTCTTCACGCCCGGAAACAACAACACTGCTGCCGTCGATGGAGACGGCAGCACCGCGACCGCGGGTCCGTTCAACAACAACACCGCCGTCGTGAACGGCGATGGCCTCGCCGCCACCGCCACAGGCGATGGGACAACCGTCATAGTGCCTCCGCCCGCCCCCTAGACAGCGACTGTTAGGCGCGGACCCCATTTGAACGAGCTCAGGGTTGGAGGATGTGACGGCACGGGCACACGCTGGATTACAGTCGTTTGAAGAGGCCGTTAGCCGAAGGAGTGAACGTTGCCTGAAGACTCAGATGGACCTCACGGCCTCGACATCGTCTATGTCGCCGACTTCTACGGTGATGCTCTGTTTGCCGAGAGTGCGGACGCGAAGCTCGCCGCCGACAAGTGTCGAGCAGTCGCAAACTCTGCAACCTGGGGCGAGTTTAGGCAGGCGTGGCCGGACAGTGACTTCGAATGGCTTGAAGGACGGTTTGAGAGTAATCCACCAGATGATGCCGAGTTCTCGCGCAGTGACGTTCCGCCTGTGGGAGAAGGCTTTCCCGAGGACCCTTGGCTGCCCGACGTGGTGGTCGACTGGTTTCCAGAGGATTTGATCGAAAAATACGGCGGGAAGGTGGGATTCACCGACGGGGGCTACCACCTCGGCCTGCCAGGCAAGCACGCCCATGACATCGCCGCCGAATTGTGCGCGCGAGGCAACATCGTCGAGGAGTCAGTCGACGACATCCCGGAATGGATTTCCTACTACTACGGGGAAATCGATCCCCGGGTTGGTCGAGCCCGGGCGGCACAACCGGCGAGTCCACTGGGGTGAGGGCGGGTTCCGATTCTGGCGGGACTACGTCGACGACGCGAACCCCTACCTCAGCGTTCCAGCGAGACCGATCGATGGGCGGTGGCCGTTCAACGACCTCGGCTTCCCGATGTCTGCGATCTTCAACCTTGCGGTTAGTGGTTCGGGCGGTGGCGATCCCGCCTTGGCGCGATATCCGTCGGCCATGCTCATCGACTGGATACGTGTCTGGTGAACAACGGCCTGGTCCGGCGCGGTGAGGTACGCCTTCGGCACCGGTGAGGTAGAGCGCGAACGGCCGTCTGTTCGCGCTGGCCGGTTCCCTCGGTTGCCGGCGGCACGGGATCCTCTGGTCATTGGGTGGTTGGCCGCCGCGGTGAGTCTGATCGGCGCCGGACGTCCGTCTTTTTGGTACGACGAGGCCGCGACGATCTCTGCCTCCTACAGTCGTTCCCTCAGCCAGTTGTGGCAGCTGTTGGGCAATGTCGACGCTGTTCACGGTCTGTACTACCTGTTCATGCATGGCTGGTTCCAGGTCTTCCCGCCGACTGAATTCTGGTCCCGGGTGCCCAGTGGTCTGGCGATCGGTGGCGCCGCGGCCGGAGTCGTTGTGCTGGGCAAGCAGCTTTCGTCGCGGACCGTCGGGGTGACGTCGGGCGTAATCTGCGCGATCCTCCCGAGAGCGACGTGGGCCGGCATCGAAGCCCGTCCGTACGCCATGTCGATGATGGCCGCCGCGTGGCTGGGCGTACTTCTCGTTTACGCTGCGCGCCGCAACAATTCATGGGTCTGGATTTCCTACGGGGCCGCTCTTGCGGTATCGACACTGCTCGACGTATACGTCCTGTTGCTCTGGTTGGTCCATGCCGGGTTCATAGTCGTTTTCCGGCGCAGTCGAGGAATCGTCGTGCGGTTCGGAATCACGTCGGTGGTGGTCCTCGGCGCTGCGGCGCCGTTCGTTTCCGTGGCCGTCGGTCAAGTGCACCAGATCAGCTGGATCGCGCCGGTTGGCCGCCGGACGCTCGAAGATGTTGCGGTCCAACAATATTTCGACAGATGTCCGCCGTTCGCGATCATGTCCGCGCTCGTCGTGGCTGCAGCTGTCGCGCTGTGGCTCTGCACGTCCAGGCGACTGGTCGGAGGCGATCGGGAGCTGTTCGTCTTTGCGCTGGCATGGTTTGCGATACCAACCGGAATCATCCTGCTGTCGTCGGCGTTGGCTGATCCGATCTACACGCCGCGCTACCTGTGCTTCACCGCACCTGCGATCGCACTGATCCTGGGCCTCTGCATTGGCACGCTGGCCCGACCTGCCTGGGTGACCGCTGCCGTCGTGGTCCTGTTCGCGATCACCGCAGCACCTAATCACCTTGCGGTGCAACGTGGTCCGTATGCGAAATACGGAATGGACTACAGCCAGGTAGCTGACCTGATCACCGCAAAGGCGACGCCGGGTGACTGCCTGCTGGTCAACGACACGGTGACGTTCCATCCCGCTCCCATGCGCCCATTGATGGCGGCGCGCCCCGACGCATATCGGAAGCTCGTCGACCTCAGCCTGTGGCAACGAGCGACCGACCACAATGCCATCTTCGACACCAATCTCATCCCACAAGCCAGCATGGTCCCGATGGAGCACTGCGGCGATCTGTGGATCATCACCCAGGCCGACGACGCAGCGCCGGGGCACGAGGAGGGCCTGGCGCTGCTGCCCGGCCCACGGTTCGGCAACAGTTACGCCTTCGCGGCGACGCACGACCTGGGCTTCCGCCTCGTCGAGCGGTGGCAGTTCAACTTGGTGCAGGTGTTCAAGGCGGTGCGATAGCCACGGCTACGTGTGGGTGACACATTCGAGGCCGCAGCACACCGCCGTGGACGGGGCCAACCAGCCCGATTCCGGGGGTGTTGGTGGGTGCACGTCGACCTACGCGAAACCCCCGGATCTGCAGAAACTCGACTCCCACGAACACCGACGAACCGATTGCCTGAATCTGGGGTCAAGTGGTCGCAGGATCAAATCCTGTCAGCCCCGACACAAGAAGTGCAGGTGAGGGGCGGTTTTGGAGAAAATCCGAAACGCTCTTTCCAACCTGGCGGTGGTATGGGGTGGCGTCCTGGCGCACGATCTGCCCGGGCATGGTCAGAATGTTCGATCCGGTCGGTACCGAGGAAAAGCACGGTTTCGATACAGCGACGTCAGAGGCGTTCGATACGTTCCAGTCGATCTTGAAGATCAGAATGCTGACAGTTCAGGTCAACGGAAATGACATGGCGTGGGTGTGCGAGAACTTCTTCGGCACCGAACCCAACGTGCAATCGGCATACAGCATCGAGACGTTTTCATGGGACGACGCCGGTGATCTCCTGATCAAGACCTATTGTCCGATGCCGGAAACCGTTGGGGCCGATAGCGATCCCTACGCTCACTTGCTCGAAGGACAGCAATCCGCGGGCTGGCGGTGCTTCACAGCCCAAGCGCACAGTCGCAGCCACTTCGTCAGGTGGGGCCGACGACCCTGGGAACGTCGAGTACGGCCGCGCGAACTCCAAAGTGATCACCACGGTCCACCAATGACGGCGGCGCCAGTGGGCGCCCCGTGCCGATCTGTTCGCGGAACATTTCGCGGACTGGAGAGCTAGCAGCGAGTCCACTCACGAACGACTCGAGACGGGAGGCGCGAATCATCTTGGTGCACGCCGCACAAACGCCAATACTTGGATATCCGCACGCCGGACAGACCTTCATGCCACCACCTGCCTCAGTATGACCATCACGGATATTCGTCCGCCACTGGCGGACTACCCGCGCCGCACAGCTTTTACACAAACCGGCGCGTCACCAGACGGCTAGGCACTTCATCCGTGGAAAGTCGCTGGCTTCACGCAACGCCGCGGTGAGCGCCGGCTCCTAGGATTACGCCAATGACCGTCCCGTTCTCGTGGGAACTGCCCTACGCCTGGCCGCGCAAACCCGTGCTGGCGCGCAACGTGGTGTGCACATCCCAGCCGCTGGCCGCGCAGGCCGGCCTGGCGATGCTCGCCGACGGCGGCAGCGCGGTCGACGCGGCGCTGGCCGCCGCGATCACCCTGACCCTCGTCGAGCCAGTGTCCAACGGCATCGGCTCGGACGCCTTCGCCATCGTGTGGGACGGCCAGCGACTACACGGATTGAATGCCTCGGGGCGTTCGCCGGCAGCCTGGACGCCGGAGTACTTTCGCGGCGGTCCGGTTCCGGTGCGGGGCTGGAACTCGGTCACCGTGCCCGGCGCGGTGTCGGCCTGGACCGAACTGCACGCCCGGTTCGGCCGGTTGCCGTTCGCGCGCGTCTTCGAGCCGGCGATCCGCTACGGCCGCGAGGGGTTCCTCGTCTCGCCGACGGTGGCCGCGCAGTGGGCCAAGCAGGTTCCGGAGCTACGGTCGCAGCCTGGCTTCGCGGAGGCGTTCCTTCCGGGTGGGCGAGCGCCGGCGCCGGGGGAGCGGTTCCGGCTTCCCGAGCACGCGGCGACTTTGGAGACGATTGCAGCCACGGCCGGGAAGGCCTTCTATCAGGGTGAGCTTGGCGGCGACGATGGGGGCGCACTCGACCGCGAACGGTGGCGCGATGCTGACCTCCGATTTGGCCGCGCACCACGCGGACTGGGTCGATCCGATCAGCACCGACTATCGCGGCTACACCCTGCACGAACTCCCACCGAACGGTCAGGGGATCATCGCGTTGATCGCGCTTGGCATGCTGCAGCACTTCGACATGGCTTCGCTCCCAGTGGACTCGGCCGCCAGCGTGCACCTGCAGATCGAGGCGATCAAGCTCGCCTTCGCCGACGCCCAGGCCTACGTCGCCGACATCGACCACATGCCGGTGCGGCCGGCTCAGCTGTTGGACGCCGGCTACCTCAGGCATCGGTCGACGTTGATCGACCCGGCGCGGGCCACACTCGTTTCGGCAGGCAGGCCACCGAAGGGCGGCACCGTGTATCTGGCCACGGGCGACGCCGCCGGGATGATGGTGTCGATGATTCAGTCCAACTACGACGGCTTCGGATCGGGCGTGGTGGTTCCGGGCACGGGGATCTCGTTGCAGAATCGCGGCACCGACTTCAGCGCGACGCCGGGGCACCCGAATCTGGTAGCGCCGCGAAAGCGCCCGTACCACACCATCGTTCCCGCATTCCTTACCCGGGACGGTGCACCGGTGATGAGCTTTGGCGTGATGGGCGGCACCATGCAACCACAGGGTCATCTGCAGCTGGTGGTGCGCGTCGCCGACTATGGTCAGAATCCACAGGCGGCGTGCGATGGACCACGGTTCCGTTGGTTGCACGGCATGAAAGTCAGCCTCGAGAACGGCTTCCCGCCGGCAACGGTCGACGACCTGCGCCGCCTCGGCCACGATGTCATCGAGGTCGACGACTACAACCAGTTCGGCAGCTGCCAGGCGATCTGGCGCTTGCCGGACGGGTATCTCGCAGCAAGCGACCCGCGTCGCGACGGGCAGGCCGCCGGCTTCTAGTCAAGATCCGGTTGCCGGCGGATGCATTGAGCTCCTGGCGCAAGGCGCGCGTCGCAATGAAACGAAACCCAACGTCCGTCTATCGATGAGCGAGATGGGGTCGGAGGAGCCGAATTCGCCGAATGCGCAGAACCTCAATAACTTACGCATGACATTCACGACGCACTTGCTTCGCCGGCGCCGGAAATCTGGGCTACGTTTGATGCGCTCTTGCCGAATGCCCCATCAGCCACGGGAGCCGACCATTTGGGGGATGTATGCCCGGACCACTCGCGCAGAACACGACGAAAGTCGTCGGTGAAGGCGCATATTTTCCACTCGGCGCGACCGTCTCGGCAGACGGTGTCAACTTCGCCGTCTATTCGAAGAATGCGGCAGCGGCGTACCTGCTGCTCTTCGACAGTCCCGACGGGAATCCAACCGACATCATCGAGATGACGCACCGCGACAGGGACGTCTGGCACGTCTTCGTTCACGGCCTGCGCCCCGGGCAGCTCTACGGCTACAAGATGGGTGGCGACTACCGGCCCGAATGGGGGCAGCGGTTCAACGAGGCCAAACTGCTGCTCGATCCGTATGCAAAAGCCGTCACCGGAAAGTTCGCCAATATCGACAACCTGCTACTCGCCTACGACCCCGGCGCCGGGGGGCGCGATCTGGTCCCCGATAACCGTGACAACTCGACGGTCGTGCCAAAGGCCATCGTGGTCGACGACACGTTCGACTGGCAGGAAACAGATTCTCCGGCCCTGGATCTCGCCGAGCTGATCGTCTACGAAGTGCACGTGAAGGGCTTCACGGCGCACCCCTCGTCCTCGGTCGCACACCCTGGCACCTATCTCGGATTCATCGAGAAGATCCCCCACCTGACGCGGCTGGGTGTGAACGCGGTCGAACTCCTTCCGGTCCACGAGTACTACATCGACGATTTCTTGCGCGACAAGGGTTTAACCAACTATTGGGGATACAACTCCATCGGGTTCTTCGCCCCCGAATCGTCCTATGCAACGGGCCAGTCGCCTGGCTGCCAGGTCGCCGAATTCAAGACACTGGTCCGCGAGCTGCACCGGGCCGGCATCAAGGTCATCCTCGACGTGGTGTACAACCACAGCGGCGAGGGCAACGAGATGGGGCCGACCCTGTCGTTCCGCGGCCTGGACAACCGCTCCTACTACAGCCTGACCGGTCCGGCAGATGCACCGCAGCGGTACTACATGAACTACACCGGCTGCGGCAACAGTCTGCGTTTCGAGAGCTCGGCGGTGATCAGGTTGGTCATGGATTCGCTGCGCTATTGGGTCGAGGTGATGAGGGTCGACGGATTCCGGTTCGATCTGGCGTCGGTGCTCGGTCGTGACGACGACGGAGGATTCAACGCGTCGGCGCGCCTTCTTCGACGCGGCGGCTCAGGATCCGGTCCTCAACCGGCACCGCACCATCCTGATCGCCGAGCCCTGGGATACCGGGACCTATCAGGTGGGGAACTTCCCCGTCGACTGGTCGGAATGGAACGGCAGATTCCGCGACACCGTACGCAGATTCGTCAAAGGTGATGGCGCTCAAGTGGCCGATCTCGGCTCGCGGATGACCGGCTCCGCCGATCTCTATGGCGACGACGGGCGATCGCCGTACAACAGCGTCAACTTCATCACCTGCCACGACGGATTCACCCTGCACGATCTCGTGTCCTACAACGAGAAGCACAACCAGGAAAACGGGGAAGGCAATCAGGACGGCTCCAACGACAACAACTCGTGGAACTGCGGCGTCGAAGGCGACACCGACGACCCAGAAGTGCTCGCCTTGCGGTGCAAGCAGATGAAGAACTTCGCCTGCTATCTCTTGCTGGCCTCCGGTACACCGATGATCCAAGGCGGCGACGAATTCGCCCGCACGCAACACGGCAACAACAACGCCTACTGCCAGGACAACGAGACCAGCTGGTTCGACTGGACCCTCGTAGCGCGCAATCAGGATCTCGTCGACTTCTTCGCAGCGATGATCGCCTTCACCCAACGCTTTCCGGTGCTGCAGCAGCGAAAGTTCTTCCTCGGCAAGGACCTCTCCAGCGACGGCGTCGATGACCTGACCTGGTTTGCTCCCGACTTGAGCCCCCCGGACTGGAACAACGCCGATCTGCGGACGCTGTGCTACCAGCTGGACGCCGCCGAGGACCGCGCGAACGTCGGCGCGAGTCGCCTCTATGTCATCCTCAACGGCGACTGCGAGTCGCACCGCATCACTCTTCCGCCACCACCCAACGGCAGCGCGTGGTTGCGGGCAATCGACACCAGCCTTCCAGCGGGCCAGGAGTGCGCCCAAGCCGGCGCAGAAGTGCCCATCGAGCCCGCAGGCCACTACATCGCCAACCCACGGAGCACGGTCGTCCTGCTGGCCAGATAAGGGGGTCAGCGCCGGCGCAAGGTGACCGCGCCGCCGACACCCGCTCAGCCAAACCTTGAGATCACAGGCGTTGCTCGGGCCGAATACGGGTAGAATGCAGCCCGAATACTCGCCCGTGACGGCGTTTGCTGCGTACGAAAGTGACTCTACTGCAATGGAACTCACGAACGACCGCCGACGAACCAACGCCCAGCGGGCCGCGTGGTACGGGAAGAGCGCATCCACGTCTCTGATGGCCGGTCGTGGTGCGACGGCGTCGACCGCGGGATGGCCGACCGGATTTGGTGTCCGCGTTGGGATTTCTGCAGGACAATTCGGTGAGGCGCCGCGCATGCGGCTGTGATCATCGCCAGATGGCAGATAGGACACAAAGATGCTGATCGGTCTGATGGCGGCCGCCTTGGCGTGCCTCGGCTACGGAACCGCGTCGGTTCTGCAGGCTTACGGCGCGCGTAGCTCGGAAGTTGGGGGTGCCGGTCACGGACAGCGGGCCGGTGTCACCGCGACCGGCGCTCCGACGCTTCGCTCCACCATCCACGCCGCCCTGACACCGACGTTCATCGCGGGGATGGTGCTCGATGTCGTGGGTTTCCTGGGAAGCATCGTCTCGGCCCGTCTCATTCCGTTGTTCCTCTCGCAGACGATCATCAGCGCGAACCTTGTCGTGACCGCCGTGTTGGGTGTGCGCATACTCGGCGTTCGCCTGCGCAGGCGTGACTGGATGGCCATCGCCACCGTCGTGGTGTCGTTACTGGTGTTGGGACTCACCGCCGGTCGTACCGGTGATCGGCCAGTGGAGCGGGCCCTGCACTGGGGCGTGCTGGCGGCGTCGGTGGTGATTCTTGGCGCGGGCATCGCTGTGATCCGCGTGCTTGGTGCTCGCGCTGCCGTGCCGGCCGGGCTGATCGCGGGGGTGTTGTTCGGTGCGATGGCGGTGGCCGTGCGGGTGCTCGACGGTGTCGAACCGCTTCGGGTAGGAGTCCTGCTCACCGACCCGGCGGCATGGACGATCGTCATCGCCGGACTGGGCGGCTTCTACCTGTTTACTGTGGCGCTGCAACTGGGTTCGGTCAACGGCGCCGTCGCCGCTCTCGTGGTCGGGGAGACCGTGGTGCCCGGTGTCATCGGCGTGGTGCTGCTTGGCGACACCGCTCAACCAGGGCTGCTGTGGCTGGCCGGCGTGGCGTTCGTGGGTGCGGTCGCGGGTGCAGTGGCCGTCGCGATGTTCGGAGCGGTCGAGCAGGCGCACGGCACGGCGAAGGTCGACACCCGATAGGAGCCGGTCGACCGGCGGATAACAGACCGCGAAGATCGGCCTACATCGATCGCGCCATCCTGGGTATGCGACCGAGTCGGCCACTTGTGTCCCAGCTTGGTGTCGGTCACGCCCATCAACGACTGAAGGACTCAGCATGCTTCCCCTATTGGCCCGCAAGTACGTGTACCGCTACCTCGTGCTTGCCATCGCGCTGCCTATCGTCGCGCGGCTCTGCCTCTACGCAGCTCGCAGGATCGAGCAGCGTGCTGGATCGAGGACCAAGACCGCTGGGGTCCTTCGCAAGGCCGGTGCCTTCACCCAGCGTCGCTCTAACCGTGCCTTGGGGAAGGACACAGTTGTCGACGTTCGTTAGCAGGGGTGACGACGTCCCGGCTTATCCTTCCGGCTTGGGATTCCGTTCCGGATGCCATCGTGCGACGAGTCGACGACGGCGCTGTCGGGGGATCAGTTCGCCGCCTGCACCCTTTGCGGGTGCAGGCGGCGAACCGTTGGAGTACTTACCGGTTGTTGCCCGGGGCGTTCCCGGAATTACCGGGGCTGGTCCCGGCAGTCTGCGACACGGTGAGCGGCCCACCGGGCAGGCTGCAGAACGTCTGGGTGTCGCCGGTCTGGTCCACTGAACCCAACACCGCGGCGGTCACATCCGTCCCGCACACCGCCGCGATGACCTGCGCGGCAACGCCGACGTTCACGTCCTTGGCGATTGTCACGTTCCCGACGCCGACGTTGACCAGGCCATCCTGAAGGTTGACCGGGGGCGCCGCACTGGCGACCCCCATGGCCGAGAACAGCAGCGATCCGCCCAGTACCGCGCCAGCAGTCGTCCGCTTGATGGTGTTTCGACGGCGATTACATCGTGGTTGCGCGGGGTACGTACCTGGCATCATTCGCAGCCATGAGAGGTCCTGATTCCGATGAACATCGACTTATCGTCAATTTCGTCCCTGCTGAATCTGCTCATCATTGTGTTGATCGTCGCCGCCATCGTCGCCGTGGTGATCTGGGTCGTCAGGCTCGCGTCCGCGCCAAGGACTTCACGCGCCCCGGTTGAGGAGAGGCGTCCAATCGTCGAGGAGCGACGTCCCGTGGCGGCACACGGGCACGGTGGGCTCGCACCAGGTTGGTATCCCGACCAAAACGATCCGAACGTGACGCGCTACTTCGACGGACAGATGTGGACGACGGCGACCCGTCCTCCAAGCTGACCCGGGTCACGCCGAAACTCAACCCGACGGGAATGCAGCAATTGCCGGCGTGAAGCGTGGTCAGGTGGCCGGCGGCCGTGGCAGCAACACGATGCTGGTTGCCACGAACCAGAGCGAATCCAGGCCGGAGCAGATCAGCGCGGTGGAGGTCACCCGAGTTCCGACGCCGTCACAAGTCACACCCATGCTCGGTGCAGCGGTTCGAGTCGACGGCGAGCACCATGCCGAACACGTCTTCGAGCGCCTGTCATGCCAAAGCCAGTGTGCACCAACCGAAGTGCCACCACGCCAACGACGCTGTTTCCGGTCACACGGAGAGCAACGGCGTGGATAGCAGGTTGGACGCTCATTCATTCTCATACTTGGCGGGCCTGAGTCTGAGACGGCGAAGGGGAGCGGCGCCGCCTCCCCCGACAGCGCACACGGATTGCCTCACCCCATGCCTGGCGCAGCGGCCGTACGGGCGCAACCAGCCCTTTAACCGCTCCCGCTTGTCGCGGGAATTGACTCCACGAGCGATTCGCAAACGCCTGCGCGTTGTTCATCACAATTTTCGAATTCTGAGGTTTCGACGAGCTTCGGGCCGGGTACAAATGCGTCGGAAGCTTCCCCCGAGCTCTCCAAACAGCTCGGCCCCGTCACCACCTCCCCCCCGGTGGCGGGGCCGAGATTTGTTCTGGCGCTCGTCGAACGGGAGACGTGCAGCTACGCGGTGTCCTTGAGGGCGGCATCCAACGTCCGGTGCAGATTCAGCAACGTGTTCAGGCCCACCAACTCCATGGGGCGGCTCGTCGTGGGCCCGTTGGCGACGACGCAGAATCGCTTCGAATTCTTGGTGGCAGCCTCTTGTCCCTGTACGAGCACGGTCATTCCGGCGGAGGCGAGGAAGTCGAGCTCGGATAGGTCGACGATGAGTGAGGTCGCCTGCCCGGCGAGCGTGGTGCCGATTGCGTCGGTCAACGCTGGCGCGGTGAGTGAATCAAGGTCCCCACTGACCGCTAGCACCGTGGCTTGGTCGATCGAGCGGATCTGAATGTCCAACTGTCCCGGTTCATCGATCACGGATCCAAACCTAATACCGATTCGCGTGCGTGCGTGCGTTCGCGCGGATCGTCTCCACGGCGACTGACATCTGGTGCGGCGGCCGACCAGACAACGCTTGCGTCAACAGAAGGCATGGACCTGACGCTGACCGCCTCGATCAGGCCCTCGCAGCCCAAGGCGCCGCAACGCGTAGTCCTACTCATCCCAACCGCGCTCGGGCGGGGCATGCTGAACTCATGCCGCTGAAGAAACCAGCCACCAGCTCGCCCGAGGTCGCGGGCGACGCCACATCGGGTCGTGATCGCGCCGTCGACGTCGCCCGGCTCGCTGCGCTCGTGATGGTCATGTTCGGACACTGCGCGCTGCTGCTCGCCACCATCGACACCGGCGGGCTGCACATCGACAACCTGCTCGGCGAGGTGCCCGCGATCAGGCCGCTCACCTGGGTCGCCCAGGTCATGCCCCTGTTCTTCCTGGCCGGCGGCGCCGCAGGCGCATACGGGTACCGCGCAGGCACGCCGTGGGGCACCTGGCTGTTCACCCGCGCGCAGCGACTGTGCCGACCCGTGTATTGGTATCTCGCGGTCTGGGTGGTCGGTCTCCTGGTCGTCCGGATGATCCTCGGTGCGGAGTCCGCGGCCCGGCTTGGGCGCGAATGCGTTGCGTTGCTCTGGTTCCTCGGCGTGTACCTCGTCGTGCTCGCCTTCGTGCCAGCGCTCACCCGGTTGCGGTCGGGTTGGGCGGGCGCAATCGTGGTCGCGTCGCTGCTGGCGGCCGCGGCGGCTGTCGACGGCATTCGGATCGCCGTCGGCACGCCCGAGTCGGGCAGCGCCAACTTCGTGATCGTCTGGCTGATCCCGGTGGTGATCGGCGTGGCCTATGCCCGCCGACTGGTCGGCACCCGCGCCGCACTCGTCGTGGCCGCAGGGGCGTTCGTCGCACAGGTGGGGCTCGCCACGACCGAGACGTACGAGGTCTCCCTGGTGGTCACCGGGGTGGAACGGATGTCCAACGTGTCGCCGCCGACGCTGCTCCTCGCGCTGCAGTGCACGTGGATGTCCTGCCTGTTCGTGGCTGTTGCCGGCGCGATCCAGCGGTGGGCCGCGCGGCCCCGGGTGTGGCACGTCGTCTCGGTGGGCAACGGGGGAGCGATGACGATCTACCTGTGGCACATCCCTGCCATCGCGGTGGCCACGTTCTCGCTGCACGCCTTCGGGTTGGACGCGTACGACGTGCACGCGCCGTGGTTCTGGGCCCTCCTCGCGCTACGAGAGGTGGTGTTCGCGGTCGTCATGGCCGTGACGTTCAAACTGCTCTCGCCGCTCGAGCACCGTCGGCTGCCCTGGTGGGACACACGGCCCTCCGCCACCGGCGCCAGGTCCGTCGCCGCCGGGGCGCTCACATGCGTGGCGGGCGTGGCGCTGGTGCTGATGGCCAAGGACGGGCTCAGCGGTGCCGACGGGTGGGCGGCGCTGGGATGCTTCCTCGCCGGGGCGGCTGCCGCGCGGGTCAGCGCGGGGTCGACCCCGCGGAAGCCCGCGGCGCCCTCGACACGCCAGGCGCTCGCTCCAAGCTGAGTCAGACGCGTTGGGTAGGGTCTTCGCGTGCCGACAAGCCCGACCGTCAAGTCCGTAAATGCCCGCCTCGCTAAGGAACTCGCGGTAGCCGAGTCCCAGGTCGCCGCCGCGGTGCGGCTACTCGACGAGGGCTCGACCGTGCCGTTCATTGCGCGCTACCGCAAGGAAGTCACCGGCAGCCTCGACGACGGGCAGCTTCGTACGCTCGAGGAGCGCCTCGGCTATCTTCGCGAACTCGACCAGCGTCGGACTGCCGTGCTGGCCTCCATCGAGGAGCAGGGCAAGCTCACCGACGGGTTGAGGACCGCGCTGATGGCGGCCGACACCAAGTCGCGCGTCGAGGACATCTACCTGCCCTACAAACCGAAGCGTCGGACCAAGGCGCAGCTCGCGCGCGAAGCCGGGCTCGAACCGTTGGCCGACCAAATCTTGGCCGATCCGACCCTCGTGCCGGAGGCGGTCGCAGGAGACTTCCTCTCCGACGCCGTCACCGACGCCGCAGCGGCTCTCGAAGGGGCGCGACACATCATCATCGAACGCGCGGCCGAGGACGCCGAACTCGTCGGAGCCATCCGGGAGAAGTTCTGGACCGACGGCACGTTGCGCACGTCGCAATCGTCGGGCGATGCCGCGAAGAGCCCGGCAGCGCAGAAGTTTCGCGACTACTTCGACTTCTCCGAACCGCTGGAGAAGATGCCGTCGCACCGGGTGCTCGCCGTCCTGCGCGGCGAGAAGGAGCAAGTGCTCGCGGTCGACCTCGTCGGCGGTGACGACGAGGTGTACCAGACCATGGTCGCGCAGCGCCTCGGCGTCAACCTGACCTCGGCCGCCGCTGCGACGTCGTGGCTGGCGTCCACGGTCCGGCTGGCGTGGCGGGCTCGACTCATGATCACCGCCACGGTGGACAGTCGGGTCCGGCTGCGCCGACGCGCCGAGGAGGACGCCGTCGCGGTGTTCGCCAGGAACCTCAAGGACCTGTTGCTCGCGGCGCCCGCGGGCACCCGGGCGACGCTCGGGCTGGATCCCGGCTTCCGCACGGGAGTCAAGGTCGCCGTCGTCGACGGCACGGGCAAGGTCGTGGACACCGGGGTGATCTACCCGCACCAACCGCAGAAGCAGTGGGACGCGGCCAAGGCCACCCTGGGGGCGCTCGTCGCCCGCCACGGCGTGGAGCTGATCGCGATCGGCAATGGCACCGCCTCGCGCGAAACCGATGCACTGGCAACCGAACTCATCGCCGACATGCGTGCCGCCGGTGCCGAGCTACCTGCGAAGGCGGTGGTGAGCGAGGCGGGCGCGTCGGTGTACTCGGCCTCCGCCTACGCGGCGCACGAACTGCCGACGCTCGACGTGACGTTGCGCGGAGCGGTGTCGATCGCGCGGAGGCTGCAGGACCCGCTCGCGGAGCTGGTGAAGATCGAACCCAAGTCGATCGGCGTCGGACAGTATCAGCACGACGTCTCGCCGGGCACGCTCGCCCGCAGCCTGGACGCCGTGGTCGAGGACGCGGTGAATGCCGTCGGCGTCGACCTCAACACCGCGTCGGTCCCGCTGCTAGCCCGAGTCTCCGGGGTCACGGAGTCGCTGGCCGAGTCGATCGTCGCGCACCGCGAGGCGACGGGACCGTTCCCGAACCGGAAGGCCCTTCTGAAGGTTCCGCGGTTGGGCCCCAAGGCATTCGAGCAGTGCGCCGGCTTCCTGCGGATCAACGGGGGCGACGACCCGCTCGACGCCTCGGGTGTGCACCCCGAGGCCTATCCGGTGGTCCGGCGCATCCTCGACCGCTCGAGCGTCACTCTCGCCGAGCTCATCGGCGACGAGCGCTCGTTGAGGTCGCTGCGGCCTGCCGACTTCGCCGACGACCGTTTCGGTATCCCGACCGTGACCGACATCCTCGCCGAACTCGAGAAGCCGGGACGTGATCCCCGTCCCGCCTTCTCGACCGCGACGTTCGCCGCCGGGGTGGACAAGATCGCCGATCTGAAGGAGGGCATGGTCCTGGAGGGCGTGGTGACCAACGTGGCCGCCTTCGGTGCGTTCGTCGACGTCGGCGTCCACCAGGACGGGCTCGTCCACGTCTCCGCGATGGCCGATCGCTTCGTGTCCGACCCGCACGAGGTGGTCCGCTCGGGACAGGTGGTGCGCGTCAAGGTCATGGAGGTCGACGTCGAACGCCAGCGGATCGGTCTGACGCTGCGGCTGAAGGACACACCGCAGCGCGATCAGGGCCAGCGCTCCGACCGGGGCGAGCGTAGTCGCGGCGGCAACCAGGCGCCCGGGGAGCGGCGAAACCCCAACCGGGGCAAGGACGCTGGTCGTCGGGAACCCAGCCAGCCTGCCGGCTCGATGGCACAGGCCTTGAAGGACGCCGGCTTCGGACGCTGAGTTCCGACCGGACCGCCGCGGGCGGTCAGACGTCGGGTGTGCGGTGCGCCCAGGGCTTGGCCTGCTCGAGCTGGCTGGCGACGCGCAGCAGAACGTCTTCACGACCGTAGGCGGCAACGAGCTGGACACCGACGGGCAATCCTTCGGCAGTCCATTCCAACGGGAGGCTGATGGCAGGCTGGCCGCTGGTGTTGAACGGCGGGGTGAACGGCACGAACTGGCCGGCGCGACGCATCGGCGCCATCGGGTCCGCCGGATCGTTGACGATGGTGCCCAGCTTCAGCGGCAGCTCGGCGAGCGTCGGCGTGAGTAGTAGGTCCCAGCCGTCGTACCACCACGACTGAACCGCGCGTCGGTACTGGGCGACGGCTGACAGCGCCAGCCCGTAGTCGACCGCGGTGAAGTGCTTGGCGAATTCGGCCTGGACCCTGTTCAGCGGTTCGAGTTCGTGATCCTCCAACGGCCGGCCGAGCAGGTCGGAGAAGCGGCGCCGCGACAACCCCATGTTCGTGCTCCACATCGCGCCGAACATGGAGCCGAACGTCTTGTCCTCCAAGGCCTTCGGCCATGCCGGCTCGACGTGGTGGCCCAGCGATTCGAGCAGCGTGCCGACGGACTGCGCCGCGCGGGTGACGTCAGCGTCGACCGACTCACCACCAGGGTGGTGGTCGAGGATGCCGATGCGAAGCCTTCCCGGGTCCGCGCCGAGTTCGTCGACGTACGGACGTGCCGGCGGCGGCGCGATCACCGTGTCCCCGATGCCGGGGCCGCGGGTGGCGTCGAGCAACGCGGCCGTGTCACGCACGGTGCGGCTGACGCAGTGCTGGACCGACAGGCCGGATTCGTCGCGGACTGGGCCAAGCGTGATGCGCCCCTGGCTCGGCTTGAGCCCCACGAGACCGCAACACGACGCCGGGATGCGAATGGAGCCGCCCCCGTCACTCGCGTGGGCGAACGGCACCATCCCCGACGCGACGGCGGCGGCGGCGCCACCGCTCGACCCACCAGGGGTCCGCGTCGTGTCCCAGGGATTGTGGGTCGGGCCCCACGCGACGGGCTCGGTGGTGGGCACGCTCCCTAGCTCCGGGCTGTTCGTTCGCCCGGCGATCACCAGCCCGGCCGCGCGGTAGCGGCTGACGAGTGTCGTATCGGCGTCGCCGACGACGTGCGCCTCCTTGAGTGCGACGTTGCCATTGCTGAAGCGCTGTCCCGCGTACTCGGCGAACAAGTCCTTGAGCAGAAACGGCACTCCACGGAACGGCCCGCTGGGCAGTTCGCTGCTCGAGGCGACGTCCCGGGCATGGTCGAACCACCGGATCACCACGGCGTTGAGTGCCCCGTCGATGCGTTCGATGCGTTCGATTGCCGCCTCGAGCAGCTCGCTCGGCGCCACGTCGCCCGATGCGACCAGCGACGCCTGCTCGGTTGCGTCCATCCAACGGGTCTGATCCGCCAACGCGCTCATGTCAGCCTGTGTAGCACGAATCGCAGTCGACCCCAGGCAGTCAGCGCGACGAATGAACAGCCGGCCAGCAGTACCACTGAACCCAGTGGCTACCTTACGTCCATGAGGATCTGTGTCTTTCTCTCCGCGGCGGACCTCGACGAGCGCTACACCGGGCCGGCCCGCGAGTTCGGCCGGCTCATCGGGGCGGGCGGCCACACCCTGGTGTGGGGTGGATCGGACACCGGGCTGATGAAGGTCGTTGCGGACGCGGTGCGCGACACTGGCGGGCGACTGGTCGGAATCTCGGTCGAGTTCCTCCGGGAGTGGGCCCGCAAGGACGCCGACGAAATGATGATCGCCGAGGACCTCGCAGCACGAAAGGCTTTGCTGGTCAGTGGATCTGATGGAATCGTCGTGATGGCCGGCGGCCTGGGCACCCTCGATGAGGCGACCGAGGTGCTCGAACAGCGCAAGCACGGCATGCACGACAAACCCGTGGTCCTGCTGAACACGGTGGGCTTCTACGACGGGCTGGTACTGCAACTCCGGCGGATGGACGAGGAGGGCTTCCTCCCGGTTTCGCTCTCGGATCTCGTCTTCGTGGCCGACGAGGGTGCAGACGCACTGGCCCACTTGGAGCAATCGGTCGGCGGCGGATCGGGCTGAGTTTGCGCCGAACGCATGGCTCGCGCTAACGCGGTCGGCAGCTCGGCGTCAGGTCAGAGAAGTGCACGGCGGGCATGCCGTCGATGGTCACGAAGTCGGTTCCGTCCGCCCACGTCGTTCCCGGAGTGATCCAGGGCGGCGCGCTCTTCGGGTAGGCGATGGTCAGATCGGAGAAGAACTGAGCACCCGGCGGGCAGCCGACGGCGCTCGGCGGCAACGGATTCCACGCGTGCACGACGATCGGATTGACGAGCAGCGTGCCCTGTGCGCAGTTGGGCTGGCACTCGATGGACCGGTCCGTGCCGGTGCCCTCGGCACCGTCGGCGCCCCATGCCGTCCAGGTCATGTCGTCCATCACTCCGGTGTCGTCGCAGTTGTATGCGAATCGCGTCGGACGTTCCTGCGCGGGTTCACTCGGATCGAAGCACTTGCCGATGGCGAACGCGGTGCTGGCCGGCTGCGGGTCCGCTACGGCCTGCGCCGGCATCCACGTCAACGCGACGGCGAAGCCGATCACCGAAACCGCCAGTGTGCGGGCCATTCGGCCCTCCTTCTTCGCCCGGGTGATGAATCATCGGGATGCTAACAGCACTGCATGTCGACGGCAGCGTGCCGGAAATGAGGGCCCTGCGCCGATAGGGTCGACGGACTTACGATGATCACCCTTGCCGGGGACGTCGACACTTGGATGAACTGAGGGGCCATGGCCGCCGAATCGCTGGACGCATCCACCCGACTCGCCCTGGAGCGCACCCGGCTCGCCAACGAGCGCACGTTGATGGCCTGGATCCGCACGTGCACCTCGTTGATCGCATTCGGTTTCACGATCTTCAAGTTCTTCCAATACCTGGACGAGGACAAAGGCGTGCACCGCGCGGTCGTCAGCCCGTGGGTGGTCGGAGTGCTGATGATCGTCGTGGGACTGACCGGGCTGATGCTGGCGTCCATCCAGCACCGGCAGTCGATGAAGGCGCTCAAGGCGGAAGCCGGGCCGATGCCGTATTCGATCTCCGGCATCATGGCCTGCTTCATCGCGGGGGTAGGCGTCCTCGCCCTCGTCGTGGTGGCCTGGCGGCTGTAGCGCAACTTAGTCCCTCAACCCGCCTCGGGCGTACGGATGACGACCTAGGCTGCCTGGCATGTCGATCGACCGCGCCGCGCTCGCCGTGGGCACCATCCGGCTCGCCTCGGGCGCCTCGTTCCTCGTCGACCCCGTCCGTGCGAACCGGTTGTGGGGCGATCCCGACGAACCTGACGCCACCGCGCGACTGCTGCTCCGCTCGATGGGCTACCGCGACGCCCTCATCGGCGGTTTGCTCGCCGCGGCTGCCCTGCGTGACCGCAACACCCGCGGCTGGTTCCTGGCATCCGGTGGGGCCGATGCGGCCGACCTGCTCGGCGGACTGAGCGTGCACCACGAAATGAAGCCCTCGCAGCGGGTCATCGGCCTCGGCGGCGCCATCGTCGGCATCGGCGTCGGACTGTGGGGCGCGACGCGACGACGACCCCGACCCGACCAGCAGCCAGAGAACTGAGCAAGCGTCACCCGAGCCCGAAGGCCCGAGTGACGCTTCTTGGGACGTGAGTCCGACGGCTTAGATGGCCGTCGGCGGCGGCGCCAGCTCGGGGGCAGGCACCAGGTCCGGTGCGGGGGCCGGAAGGTCCTCGGGTGCGGCCGGCGCGGGCGCCATCCCGAAGTCAGGTGTGGGAGCCATCCCGGGGTCGGGAGCGGGAGCCTCGGGAGCAGGCGGCACGAAACCGGCGTCGATGACGTCCGCCGGGGGTGGCGGAGGGGCGAAGGGATCGAATGGCGGCGGCGCGAACGGATCGGGTTCAGGGGGCGCCGGTGCATCCTCGGGGGCGGGCTCGCCCTCGAGTGCGTCCACCGGGAGGTACATGTGGTGGGTGAACTGCTTCTGAAAGGCGCCACCGCCGCCGACCCTGACGCCGCCGCCCTCACCGCTGGAGACGGGCGTACCGTCCGGCAGCGTGACGGCGGTGTGGCCGCCGTTCCAGCCGATCACCAGCGCACCGGGAGCGGTGCCGTACCTGAAGCCACGCGCCAGCAGGGCGGATTCCTCGTCGGCGGTGTGGAAGCGGTCTCCGTAGACGGGCCTACCCGTGGCCGCATTCGCCACCCACGAAGCAAGACCCGAGCAGTCGGTGCCGTGGGGTGAATCTCCACCCGAGACGTACGGCGTGCCCGAGACCTGATTGACGAGTGTCATCAATGTTGCGGTCGCAATACCAATCATGCGGCCGGACACTACCGACGGGATTTGCCGAGGCCAAAATTTGTGGCGCCCATCACGTTCCGCGAAATCAACGGCACAGGTAACAGATCTTGTTGGGCGCGTTGGCTTCTCGCGTTCGTTTCGGGGCAGACTGTACTCGCATCGTCGCGCCACCGCCAGTCTGGTTAAGCGCACCGCTCAATTCATGAAAACAGCTGTTCAGGAAGGGTTTTCACCTATACCTCCTCACGTGGGCGTTACCACGCGTCGCGTGGACCGTTGGCAGCCAATGCAGTAGCTCATCGCGCGACGTTGCCGCTGGCTAATGTGGCGTGTGTGAATCGATCAAGTTGACTGCCCGTGCAGGCACTGAACTCGCCAGCAGCTGAACGTGTCTCGCATGCTCGCATTCCACGTGAACGGCGGATTCGTCGATAGATGACCGAGCGCATCTGAGCCGTGCTCTGATTGTGATCTGCCCGAGGCGCTTTCGTTGCGAACATAGCGACTCCGTCAATACTCCGACTGGGGTCATGTACGAGGACGTACGCTAAATTTTCGATACCCGTTGGGCAGCAGCCGGTTTGGTGCGCCCTTCGATGATTCGCAAGTGTGAAGGCCGTTGATCCTGGCGTTGGCACCCATGAAGAGCATTGCCGCGGTGGCGATCTGGGCCAGTATTTAGAGCACGTCCCTACCCGAACGGTGCGCGGGCGAGCTCCGGCCGCACCGATGGATGGCCGGTGCATACGGCGCCGAATGCCTCCCGTAGGCCAGATGGGACGCGTCGGCCACCAGCACCGGTCGGAACAAGCTTGCGAACGTTGGGGCCCTGAGGGTTTCGGAAGACGCCGACATCGTCGCCTGACTCAGCGGTAGACGCCCATTCCACCGTCGACGTTGATGGTCTGACCGGTCACGAAGGCTGCATCGTCACCGACGAGGAATGCCACGACCGCCCCGATGTCCTCGCGGATGCGGCCGACCCGCTTGAGCGGCACCGAGCGCAGCGCGCGCTCGAAGTCCTTCGGCGCGATGTCCGACCAGAACTGCACGCCCGGCGAGTCCGCGAACGGGCACACGACGTTGACGCGGACGTTGTCGCGGCCCCACTCCAGCGCCGCCGCCTTCGACATGCCGCGGACCGCTTCCTTGGCGCCGGCGTAGGCCGCGAAGGTCGCCTGGCCGCCGGTGCCCGACGCCGATCCGAGGTTGACGATCACACCGCCACCCGCAGCCACCATCGTCGGATACACGGCCTGCATGAGGAAGAACGTCGCCCGTGGACCGACGTCGAAGACCAGGTCGTAGTCGGCCGCGTCGATGTCGACGAGGGGCTTGGGCTCGTTGGTGGCGATCGCGTTGTTGACCAGCGCGTCGATCCTGCCGAACGCGTTGAGCGCGGCGTCAACGATCTGGGCCGGGCTGGCGGGATCGCGCAAGTCGACGACGAGCGACTCCGCCGTCAACCCCGCCGCGCCGAACTCCTCGGACGTCGCGGCGAGCACGTCTTGCGCCCGGTCGACCATCAGCACCGCGGCACCGCGTTGCAGCAGCGCCCCGGCGATGCCCTTGCCGACGCCCTGCGCGGCACCGGTCACGATCACCGCCCGCCCGGCGAGCGCTTGGGCGTGCGAGTAGTCGGCGCTCACGATCGCGTGCCGTCGAGGCCGCGATGCAGCTCGGCTGGGGTACGTGCCGCGCCGGGGAACTCGACGAACTCGATAGTGGTTCCGTCGGGATCGGACAGGAAGAACATGCGCACGCCGTCGACGTCGAACGGCTTCGTCGCGGGCTCGCCAACGACGCTCGAGACCGCCAGGTACGCGGCGTCCACGTCGGGCACGGACAGCGAAATAACCTGCACGCCAACGGAGGAGCGACCGGACCCCGCCGAGTCGGCACCGCGGCCAGACGCCAACGCGAGCAACTCGATGCTGACGCCACCCAACAGGCCGCCGACCGCGCGGCCGTCGAACGGCTGGCCGGACAGCACCTGGTCGAAGACCACGTCCATGCCCAGCACGTCGCGATAGAAGGCAACGGAGCGGTCCATGTCCGTCACCGCGATCACCACATGGGAGAACTGCACGTCCAGGCCCAGCCCGACGCCACCTCGGTCTCGTCCGTCCATCATCGAAGACAAGCTACCCGGCGCGCCGTCGGCTGCGGCTACATTCGAGTCGTGGCGTCGGACAACGGGTGGTGGATCGGTCGGGCCGAGCGCATGGTGAGCGAATGGATCCCGGCCGCTGCCGCCGAGGTTCAGGCGTTCTACGTCGACTTGCGGAACATCACCCACGTCCACCCGCTGGTGGTGTCGGTGACTCCCGGCGAACGCACCGAGGCCGGTGACGGCTACACGCAGAGCTACCGCGTCCGCGATCGCATTCCGCTGGGGCCCCTGACGATGGCCGTGGGCTACCGCGCGCAAGTGACGGTCCCTGCGCATGGGGACGTGCACACCGAGGCGCGGCAGTTTCCGCGTGTCCGGCTGATCGGCACCGTGTCGTTCGACCCGGATGCGGACGGCACGCGGTTGACCGAGCGGCTGCTCATCACCGCCCCGCGTCCACTCGCGGCGTTCACCGTGCGCGAGGCCGTGAAGGCACACCAGGAGATGCTCGTCGGCATCAGGGCTCACTTCGAACGACGGTGACGTCCACGACCGTCAGGCCTGCGGCTTGATGCCAACGGAGTGACGCAGTTGGGCCAGGAAGTCGTCGGCGTCGTCACACGGCACGATGTAGTGCGCCACGGCGATGCGGACGGTCGCCGCCGCGGCGATCGCGCCCTTGGGCCCCGGAAGCAACCGCTGCAGGCGTTCCCGCATGACGGGTATCACCCGCGACATCTGTCCGATGACGTGGCCGGGTTCCAAGTCGACCATCCGCACACCCGGGTACGACTGCTGGTACCCCACGATGAATCGTAAAGCGGCGTCGAGCTTTTCCTCGCCCTCCAAGCCGGCGATGGCGACGCCCATTCCGCTGTCGTACATGTCGCGTTCCCACACGCCGAACGTGTCCAGCAGGTCATTCTTCGAGGCGAACCACCGGTACAGCGTGGGCCTGGACACGCGCGCCTGCAGCGCGACCTCGGACAGGCTGAGCTTCGTCATTCCGTTACGGCTGAGTACCTCGGCGGTGGCGGTCAGGATGCGCTGCCGCGTCGACGAGTCGCCGGCGGCGGGGTCGGTTGACTTGGTCGTGGTGTGCGCCACCCCCGTAGCTTTACAAATTATTGTCGAAGTGTCACGCTGTTTCGGTGTTGAAGTCCGCCTTCGGGCACGTCGATGCCGGTGTTGATCACGTGGTCGACGACGGAGCGTCGGTGCGCCGATGACCGTCGCCGATCTGCCCCAAGCGCGCGAATACAGCCAGTACGACGTCTCCACGCGCAGGTTCTGGGCGAAGAGCTTCGTCGAGCGCGACGAGACGTTCGCGCGGATGCGCGGCGCGGCGGGCCTGACGTGGCACCCGCCGCTGCCGTCGCTGTTCGAGTCCAACGAGCCGGGGTTCTGGGCGGTGACCCGCCGCGTCGACATCGCCCACGTCAGCACCCACCCAGAGCTCTTCAGCAGCGGGCAGGGCGTCGCTCTGGATCCGATGCCGGTCGAGATCCAGCGCATCGCGACGTTCTTCCTCGCGATGGACCCGCCCCAGCACACCGTCTACCGCCGACTGATCAGCTCGGCGTTCACTCCGAAGAACGTCAAGCGCATCGAGGACCAGATCCACGCCAACGCCGTGGCCGTCGTCGACGATCTCGTCGGCGCGGGTGACGTCGACTTCGTGGCGGCCTGCTCGACGCGGCTGCCGATGATGACGATCTCCGACATGCTCGGCGTCGCGCCGTCGGAGCGCGAAGCCGTGGCGCACGCCGCCGAGAAGCTCTTCAGCGGCAGCGACGACGAGTACGCGACGCTCGAGGAACGCGCCACGCACACCATCAACGAGATGATCTTCCTCAACAACTGCGGGATCGAGCTGGCCAAGCACCGGCGCGCCCACCCGGCCGACGACCTGATGACGGCAATGGTGAACGCGGAGATCGACGGTCATCGGCTGACCGATGAGGAGATGGGCGCCTTCATGGTGCTGTTGGCGTCGGCGGGTAACGACACCACCAAGCAGGCGACGACGCACGCGATGATGGCCCTGGCTGCACATCCCGATCAGCGCGACTGGCTGATGGCCGACTTCGACAACCGGATCGGCACCGCCGTCGAGGAGTTCGTCCGATACGCGTCGCCCGTCATGCAGTTCGCCAGGTTCGTCACGGCCGACACCGAGCTCGCGGGCCAGGAACTCAAGGCAGGCGACAAGGTCGGGCTGTTCTACTGCTCGGCCAACCGTGACGAAGCGGTCTTCGACGAGCCTCACGGGTTCGACCTGTCCCGGTCGCCGAACCCGCACATGGGTTTCGGCGGCGGCGGACCGCATTTCTGCCTTGGCAGCCAGGTCGCCAAGGTCGAGTTGCGAAACCTGTTCGGCGAGTTGCTTACTCGGCTTCGGCGAGTCGAGTTCGGGGAGCCCGAGTATCTGTTGAGCAACTTCGTGCACGGCGTCAAGCGCGTTCCGGCGTACGTCGAGTAGGCGAGGAGTGGTAGCCGTGACGGACAAAGTCGTAGAAGTCGACCTCAACAAGTGCACGGGACACGGCATTTGCGAGTCGATTGCCGAGGACGTGTTCGAGGTTCAGGACGATGGCAGCGTCGTCATCGACCACGAGCACGCCGCCGCGCTGGAGCGCGCCAAGCTGGCGCAGGCCGTCACGCAGTGTCCCGCCGCGGCGCTGCGCTTGTTGGACCAGTCCGAGTCGCATTGAGCGTTGAGATAGTGGTCCCGGCGACGGTCACTCGCACTTCCTCGCGCTGAGCGCTATGTCAACGGGATGGTCGAGGGCGATCAACCGAGCGACAGAACTACGGCGCTCGGTCCGCGCACGGCGAAGTTCTTGCCGTACTCGACGGGTTGCTCCACCTGCCAGTCTGGGAGCACCGCGATGACTTCCTCGAGGAAGATCTGCGCCTCGAGCTTGGCCAGGTTCATGCCGAGACAACTGTGCATTCCGAAGGCAAACCCGAGGTGCGGCAGCTTCTTCCGGAACACGTCGAACTCGATCGGCGTGGTCCCACCGCGCGGGATCGCGATTGGCCGCCCCGAGTAGCAGCGTGATCCGCTGGTCGGCGGGGATGGTCACGTCGCCGATCACCGCGTCGTCACCGATGGCATCGCGGAAGACCGAATGGGTGATGGCCTCGAACCGGTGAACCTCCTCGACGGCCGCGGGGATCAACGTCCGGTCGGCGTGGATCGCGCGCCGCTGATCGGGATGGGCTGCCAGGGTGACGAGGATCTGCGCCAACAACTTGGCGGTGGTCTCGTTGCCCGCGAACACGAGTTGCGTGTTGCTCGCGACGATCTCCTGCTCGGTCATGTGGGCGCAGGCGTAGTCCGCGCGCACCATCGTCGTGATGAGATCGGCACCGTCATGTGCGGGGCAGCGCCGCGCGGTGAGCTGCTCGCGAAGGTAGTCGTTGAGCGCCGCGGTCGCCCGCTTGCCCGCGGCGATCAGCTCACGCTCCGCGCTCCCCGGGATTCGTGTACCCCTCCGCCGAGGCGCCCATCGCGTCGCTCCACGCCGAGAACTGGTCCACCATGTCCGGCTCGATGGCGAGCATGTGCGCGATGACCGCAGTGGGGATTCCCCTGGTCAGTTCCGACACCGCCTCGACGGTCCCGCCCGCCCGCAGCCGGTCCAGCACCGGGTCCAGCCTCGCCCGGACGAGTTCGGTGATGACCGGCCGCAGCTTGCCCAACGTCTTGGGACGGAAGTCGTCGGACCAGATCGACCGGATGTCGTCGTGGTGCGGACCGTCGTAGAACTCCATCGTCGGACCACCGAACACCATCGGCCTGCTCGACCTGCCCCTTCTCGGAGCCGAATTCGGTTGGCGTGACCAGGATTCGGCGCACGGGTTCGAAGTCGGACACCATCCAGCGGTTGACTCGTTCGTTGTAGACCACACCGCCGAGCCTGCGGATCTCCTCGTAGCGGGGCCACGGTTCGCGCACGAAGCCCTCGTCGGCGGTGTCGAAGGTCAACACGGGGACCGCGCGCATGGGGGCTCTCCTCCAAGAGGCGAGTGGGCAAGTCGCTGCCCACGTTGACAGTATTGTGCAACTCTGTAACGCGTGATGGCGAACTTCAAGAAGCTCGGGGCGGAGTTGTCGAACTGGGGCCGCTGGGGACCCGACGACCAGCTCGGCACCCTGAATCTGGTCCGGCCCGCAGCACATCCAAGCGGCCGCCGCCGAGGTGCGCACGGGCAAGACGTTCCACCTCAGCATCCCCGTCGGCAGCGACGGGCCTCAGAGCGGAATGGGCGGACGCATCAACCCGGTGCACCTGATGTCCATGCAACCCAGAGATTGGGAGAACCCGCACGGCGTCGCCATCTCGGACGACTGGATCATCATGCCGCTCCAGTCCGGCACGCAGTGGGATGCGCTCGCACACGTGGCGTACGACGGCATGATGTACAACGGCTACTCCACCGACGACGTGGACACCCGCAGCGGCGCAAGGAGACTCGCCATCGACGCCATGACCGATCGGCTCGTCGGCCGCGGCGTGCTGCTCGACGTCGCACGGCTTCACGACCGACCATGGCTCGAGAGCGGCACCCCGATCACACCGGACGACCTCGAGCAGGCCGAACGCCTGCAAGGGGTGACCGTGCAGGCAGGCGACTTCCTGTTGGTGCGCACCGGTTGGCGCGCCAAGCTGTTGGCCGAGGGCAGCGACGGGTGGATGGCCGGCGAGCCCGGGCTCGACCTGGACTGTGCGCACTGGCTGCACGCCCGGTCGGTGGCCGCAGTCGGCTCGGACAACTGGGCGATCGAGGTGATGCCGAGCCCGATTGTGGGTGCCATGGTGCCGTTGCACTGCATCCTGATCCGCGACATGGGCATGCCGCTGGCCGAGATCCTCGACCTGGAGGGGCTCGCCGCCGACTGCGCCGCGGACGGGCGGTGGAGCTTCATGTTCGTCGCGCCGCCGCTGCACATCACCCACGCCGTCGGCTCGCCCGTCAGCCCCATCGCCATCAAATGAGTTCGGCGTTCCAGTACCGGCTCCGCACGAAGGCGCCACTGGTCAGCGTCGACGACTACCGCGCAGCCGCCATGCGTGCGCTGCCCAAGATGGTGTGGGCGTACCTCGACGGCGGGGCAGAAGACGAACGGACCATGCGCGCCAACCGGGACGCATTCGCGAAATGGACACTCCGACAACGTGTGCTGGCCGGTCACACCGAGGCGGACACCACCACCACGGTGTGCGGCGCCGAGCTCGCGCTACCAGTTCTGCTGGCGCCGACGGGCTTGACCGGGCTGGCGCACTGGTCGGGTGAACTCGGCGCGGCCCGCGCCGCCGAACGCGCCGGAACCCGGCTGGTGCTCAGCACCGCGTCGTCGTACTCCATCGAGGAAGTGGCCGCGGGCACCGAGCACGACCACTGGTTCCAGCTGTATCCGTGGGGCGACAGTGAACGCGGAGGGCTGGAGCGAAGCGACTCGGGAAGAATTGGAAGCTCGTTCGTGGACTCGATGCTCGACCGGGCCAGGGACGCGGGATACCGCACCCTGGTGGTCACCGTCGACGTGCCGGTGCAAGGCAACCGCACCGGTGAGCGACGCTCCGGAATGGGGCACCCGCCGATCCTGACCCCGCGGCGCGTCGCCGACGCCGCCATCCGCCCGTCGTGGTGGTACGGGCTGTTGCGCCATCGGCGGATGACGATGCGCAGCCTCACCTCGACGCGCGGGGCCGCCGGCGCGGTCGAGTCGGTGACGGTGCAGCAGCGCCGGATGCGCCCGGACCTGACGTGGCGCGACGTGGCGGCGTTGCGTGAGCGTTGGGACGGACCGTTCGTGGTCAAGGGCATCCTCGAACCCGAGGACGCGGTACGGGCCGTCGACGAGGTCGGAGCCACCGGCGTCGTGGTGTCCAATCACGGTGGGCGCCAACTCAATGCGGCGATGGCGTCGCTGGACGCGTTGCCCGGCGTGGCCGATGCGATCGGCGCGCGCGCCACCGTGCTGCTCGACGGCGGCATCCGGTGCGGCACCGACGTCGTCACCGCACTCGCACTCGGTGCCGATGCGGTGTTGATCGGCCGCCCGTACGTCTACGGGTTGGCTGCCGCCGGATCCGCCGGGGTCGAGGCGGTGCTGACCATCCTGACCGACGAGACGCGCAAGGCGTTGACGCTGATGGGTGTGGCCGCGGTGACGGAACTCAACCGCGATCACCTCCTCGCCGCTGCGGGGGACGCCAGCAGCGACCAACCAAATTCTTGATCCGACCTTTACAGATCGAAGCGAAAGTGTCACGCTCTTGAGGTGTCGTTGACCAGCCCGCAAGTCCGCACGAGAAAGCTCAGGGGTGGGATGTCGTGAGTGCCCAGTCGGATGGAGCCCGTGCCGGCGTGGCGTCGGGCAGACACGGCAAGTACCAGCTCGACGTCACTGCGTGTGACGTCGCCGACGTGGTACGAAACGCGGGTGGCTGGCTGTACGACCGCGCGAGAGCGGGTTGGGACGTCACGGTCCTGGTCACCGGTGACTGCGACGTCACGCCCCTGCGCATCCTCGGGGTACGCACTGAGCGCGCCGATGCTGACGACGACGCGACGGCCCCACCGCGCGCGCTGGCGCTCGCGGCATCCGCGGATGCGATGGTCGATAGCGCTCCGCTGCGCGACGACGTGCTGCGCGCGCTCAAGCGGGGGCTGACGGAGGTGACCCTCTGGGGTGAGTCCGGCGCCGGCGGGCTCGAGCGGGGCGTCGAGTCGGTCGACCACGTGCTCAGCGCCGCCGCGCGGGCGTTCAAGTCCCACGCACTGCGCGCCGCGGGGGTCGACGAGCCGGTCGGCACCGTGGAAACCTTCCGACGCAGGCCGACGGCCTTCCTGGCCGGCTAGGCCCGCGCGCTCGCGCCTGCCACTTCCTTGGCCCAGCGGTAGTCGGCCTTGCCTGCGGGCGAGCGCACGATCTTGGCCGCACGGACGAAGGCCTTCGGAATCTTGTAGCGCGCGATCGACTGGCTGCAGGTCGCGGCGAGTTCTTCGTCGGTGGCGCTCGCACCGTCGGCCAACTGGACGACTGCCACGACCTCGCTGCCCCAACGCTCCGACGGACGGCCGACGACGACGACGTCGTAGACGCTGGGATGCGCGGCGACCGCCCGCTCCACCTCTTCGACGAAGATCTTCTCGCCGCCGGAGTTGATGGTCACCGAGTCGCGGCCGAGCAGTTCGATCCTGCCGTCCTCCAACACGTTTGCCCGATCACCCGGCACCGACCACCGCACGCCGTCGATCGTCGGGAAGGTGCGGGCGGTCTTCTCTGCGTCGCCCAGGTAGCCCAGTGGGATCAGGTCGCGACGGGCCAGCCAACCCCGACCTTCGCCGGGCCCCAACACGCGGTCGAGTTCGGCGGAGACGACGGCGGTGTCGGGCTGTGGCGTGAACGTGGCCGGCTTCGAATCGGCGCCAGGCGCGCTGACGGTGCTCATCTGCGCGCCGGACTCGGACGCTCCGACGGCATCCATGACCATCACGTCGGGCAGCGCAGCATGAATCCGCTCCCGGACCGTGGGGGACAGGGGCGCACCGCCGTTGGTGAACGTGACGAGACTCGACAGGTCGTAGTCGCCCCGCTCGATCTCGTCGATGAGCGGACGTGCGATCGCATCACCGACGACGGGAATGCTCAATACCTTCTCGCGCTCGACGAGCCGCAGGACGTCGGGCGCACGCATCCGCTCGACGTCGTCGGGGATCACCAAGCGTCCCCCCATGGTGACCATGGTGTAGGCGGCCCACTGTGCGGCGCCGTGCATGAACGGCGGGATCACCAGGATCGACATCACCCCGGCCATCGCGCGGGCCTTCTCGGTGAGCTCGGCGTAGGACGCGGTGAATGCCTCTGCGCCCCAGGGGCGCCCGCCCATCGACGACAGGAAGATGTCGTTCTGCCGCCACAGCACGCCCTTCGGCATGCCCGTGGTTCCCCCGGTGTAGAGGATGTACAGATCGTCGCCGGACGGCGTCGGCATGCCAGCGGCGGGCTCCGGCGTGGCCAGGATGGTCTCGTAGTCGACCGCCCCAGGGAGCAACGCGTTGCCGGACTCGTCGGCGACCTGTATCAGCACGTCCAGTGCGGGGAGCCGGTCGCGGATCTCCGCGACGCGCGGCGCGAACTCCGCCGGGTACACCAGCGCCCGCGCCTTGGAGTCGGTGAGCAGGTAGACGAGCTCTTCGGAGACGTAGCGGTAGCTGACGTTGAACGGTGCCACCCTGGCGCGGTAACTGCCCGTCATCGCCTCGAGGTACTCGTTGCCGTTGCGCAGGTAGATGCCGAGGTGGTCCTGACCGGACTCGTGGCCGTCGAGCGCGTCACGTTCGGTGTGGCAGCCCAATCCCACCGAGGCCAGGTACCGGGCGAAGCCGTCGATGCGTGCGTCGGCCTCGGCGTAGGTGAGCCTGCGGTCCCGCCAGACCAGGTACGTGTGGTCCGGGATCGTCTCGGCCACCGCGGCGAAGACGTTCGACAGGTTGAAGCTCGTGTCAGCACCCATGACAGCTGACCATACATTCAATTATCCGATGTATGGTCGACGGTCCGGTCAGCCGGGAAAGAAGCCGGCCCCGGTCAGCGTGCCGGGCTGCCAGCCCTGGGCGCCGAGGCACACCATGGGGCGTCCGTCGGGCGCTTGGGCCGCCGACTTCGGACCGGGGCAGGGCGCCCCGATGTCCTGCTGGCCGTACAGCGGATTCGACGCAACCCAGAACCCGGTGTAGATCGGCGGCCACTGGTTCGGAATCCAGTGGCATACCAGCGGCTCCCCGCCGGGTCCGCGGCCGAACGTGAACAACTGATAGTTGTCGCAGGGACCGGCCAGATGCGCGTCGTAGTTCATGCCAGGCACGTCGGTGGGATACCGGCCGGGATTGTCCGGGTAGTCCAGCGGGTCGGCCGCGGCTGACGGCGCCAGAGCGATGGCGATACCCGCCGCCGCGGCGGCGATCGTGAGTTCGCGAATCATGCTGATCAGCCTCCTCGGCGTTGCGGCAAAGCCTAACGGGTGACACCGAGCCGCTCAGGTGTTTCCCGTCGCTTCGCTCGCCCAGGGCGGTGTTTCCCGTCGCTTCGCTCGCCCAGGGCGGTGTTTCCCGTCGCTTCGCTCGCCCAGGGCGCTGTTTCGCGCGAGGCGGCTACTCGGGCGCGTCCAGCACGCTCACCGCGATGCCGTACGGAAGAAACCGCACCTTGCGGGCCGGATCGGTGTTGGCCTTGTTGGCGCGCAAGGCGTCCAGTTCGGACGGGTAGACCTCTTCGATGTGGGCGTCGCCGTCCCCGTCCACGGTGAAGATGGCCCACACACCGTCGCCGGCTTCGCCGGTGGTCTCGGGCTCGGGCTTCTGGGACCCACGCCCCGACCTGGTGAACTCGTCGAGCAACGTCGCCCAGCCCGCTTGCTTGCCAAGACGCCCGAGTGCGTCCCGGAGTCCGTCGCCGGCCTCACGCATCACGCGGTCGAAGTCCTCGGGGTCGATTCCGAACGGGTTCTGACTCATGACTGGCTCCTTCACTGCGCCGCCGTACTGCGTGGGCGCACCCGGCGCTACGTAACAACCAGTGTGCAGGTCGGCGACGACCTTCGCCACGGCCTGCGCCACGACGTGGTAACGATGGGTCATGCCCGACGACGACGCGGTGACGCGCGACGACCTGCTGGCCGTCGTCGAACGCTCTCCCGCGGCGGCCGCGGCACACCAGCGCGAGGACTGGGTGGGACTGTTCACCGCGGGCGGCGTGGTCGAGGACCCGGTGGGTTCACGCCCGCACCGGGGCCACCCCGAGCTGGAACGCTTCTACGACACGTTCATCGGTCCGCGCGACATCACGTTCCACCGCGACACCGACGTCGTGGTCGGGGCGACGGTCGTGCGCGACCTGGAACTCGAGGTGCGGATGTCCGCGGACCTGGTGATGCGGATTCCCGCCTACCTCCGCTATGACGTCGACGTCGAGGCGATGAAGATCGCTCGGCTGCAAGCACATTGGGAGCTTCCGGCCATGGTGGTGCAATTCGCCAGGAGCGGGGTGGCCGCGGCGCCCGCCGGCGTCGCCCTGACCCGCGCGCTGCTGGGCAACCAACGGTTCAGCGGCACCGCAGGTTTCCTGTCCGGCTTCCGCGGGGTCGGGCACCGGGGCAGGCGCCACCTGGTCGGCTTGCTCGAGGACGCGAGCTCGGGCGACGAGGTGGCCGTGCGGCGCCGCATGACCGACTCCGCGATCGTCACGCTGGGCGACGACGCCCGGCTCGGGACGTCGGACCTGGTGTCACGGCTCGACGGGGCACGCTGGCAGAAGATGATCGCGGCGGGCAATTCCGTGGCCGTCGGCGTCGAACAAGGCAGCAGACGCAGCGTGCTCATCGCCCAGCTGAGCACCCGACCCATCGCCATCGCACGGCTCCGGGTCTTCACCGAAGGGTGACTTTTCGGCCACGTTGCGAAGGCGGAGGACGACGACGTGAGACGGTATGAGCACCATGTTTGACCACCAACAAATGTCCTACGAGGATTTCGGCCGCAAGTTCTTCGAGATCGCCGTGACCGAGGAGCGGGTCGGCGACGCGATCGCGGCCATCGCGGGCAACGAGTTCACGGTTGGTCCGATCGCCCAGGGACCGGGCAAGATCGCCAAGGTGACCGCCAGGGTCAACGTCCAGACGCCGGTGCTGACCCGCCACGTCGGCGAGCAGATCACGTTCGGCATCCGCATCCCGCTCGAAATCGACATGGTCATCGACCTCAAGATCGACAAGCCGCGGTTCGTGGTGTTCGGCGAGATCGCGCTGCGCGCGACGGCGCTGGCCGCCGAGCCACTGCTCCTGATCCTCGACGTGCACAAGCCTCGGCCGTCCGACATCTCGATTCACGTGACGTCGAAGTCGCTGCGTGCCGAGGTGCTGCGCATCGTGGCCGGCGTCGACGCCGAGATCAGGCGCTTCATCGCCGCCCACGTGTCGGGCGAGATCGACAGCCCGGAAGGCGTCAAGGCCAAGGTCATCGACGTCGCCGAGCAACTCGACGCGACGTGGTCCGGCATCTGATCGGCCTCGGCCCGACGCCGCTTCCGCTTGGCCTACTCGGCTTCTGACCCCACCGACGGGTCCCGCAGGTGCTCGAGTCCTTCGAGCCTGGCCAGCGTCGCACGCTTGGGCCCACGCCCGTCGCCGCTGGAACGCCCTCGGAAGTGGCGCCACAACCACGGCATCAACAAATTCTGAGTCCACAGCGCCTGCGAGTACATGCGGGAGCGGAACCCGGGCCGCTCGACGTCCGGGCGGGCATGGGCCCAATCGTGACTGCTGCCAGGCAGGTCGAGCGCCTCGGCCGCAGCGGCGGCGAACAGCGCATGCCCCTTCGGCGAACCGTGTACGCGGTCGTCGCTCCACGTGTCGGGGTCGAGCATCGAGGACGCGCCGTAGAGATCGACCAGGCGGAACCCGTGCCGATCGGCTTCGGTGCGGATCACGTCGTTGATCTGGACCACGCGTGCGGCGATCAGCCTGCCGATTGGCAGGATCTGCACCAGATCCGGAAACGTCGTGGTGACGACGGTGGCACCCGTTTCGGCGAGCCTGTCGTGCAGGTACTCCAGGTCGGCGAGCGCGCGGTCGAATGACCTACCTGGCCGGGTGACGTCGTTCATGCCGATGCACGTGGTGATCAGATCGGGGTTCATCGCCAGCGCGATCGGCAACTGTTCGTCGATGACGTCGCGGACGCGCTTGCCCCGCACGGCCAGGTTGGCGTAGCTCAACCCGGGGTGGTGCGCGTCCAGAAGTACCGCCAATCGGTCGGCGAAGCCGTACATGCCGCTGGATTCGTCACCGTCCCACAGGCCCTCGCTCTGACTGTCTCCGAGCGCGACGTAGCGGCGGTAGGGGTGGACGGCCCCGAGGGAATGGGTGCGGTCAGCCACGAACGCAAATGTAGTAAACGATCAACTGGGTCTGCTCGGCCAGATCAGGTTCAACGGCCGCCCCACCACGCTCAGCTGCGCAATCATGTCCTCCAGCCGGGTCCGGGGGATCTCCATCCGCCACTCGGGGACGGTGCCCGTGAGCCGCATGACGTCGGCGTCGAACTCGACGTCCGTGAGCTGCAGACCGTGCGGCAGCGGCGGAAGTCGGACCGGGTATGCGGGCGTGCGGGCGGGCAAGGCCCAGCGCCTGCGCCGGGTGATCGCCACCGGCTTGAGCCACAGCGTCGTCCCGTCGAGCCGGACGGCCACCTCGACGTGGCCCGCGTGACGGCGGTTCGCGAAGCGCAGTCGCGCGACGCCGTCGGGTCCGACCTCGCCGGCCAGCCGCGGCGCCGCCCAACGGAATAGCTCGTCGAGCGCGGGAGCGGGCAGGTCGAGCGACAACTCGCCCGGAGCGCCCACCAGTACCGGTGGCACGGACGGCCGAACGTGGACGTTGTGCAGGATCGCCGTGGCGCCACCGAAGCGATGCTCGTTCCAGCGCACCTGATGGGCGACCAGTCGCACGTCGTTGAGCTGGCCCACCGCCAGGCCGCGCATGCCGACGCGGGAGTCCGCCTCGACGATCGTCATCGCCAGCTCGCCGTCGTCGAGCCGCACCGCCAGCCGTCTTCCGAGGACCAGCTGACGCAGCGTGATGAACGCCGTGAGATGGGCCGCGAAGGCACCCGTGTTCGCCAGTCCGACGAACGACCGGAGCGGGTCCCACCCGAAGAGCGAGCCCGGACGCGTCACGACCCCAGCATCCGCCATCCGCCCTCCGACGGCCAGCCGGGCTGGTCGCGGGCGCGCGCGAGGCGACACCGGCACTCACGCCGTCGGACTTTCCTGAGAGTATGGGCCAATGACGGCCTCGCGGATCGGGGAGATGTTCGGGCCCTACGAACTTCGTGCGCGGATCGGCGCGGGCGGAATGGGTGAGGTGTACCACGCCTATGACACCACCAAGGATCGCATCGTCGCACTGAAGCTGCTGAGGCCCGAGTTCGCCGCCGACCGCAACTTCCAGGAACGCTTCCGTCGCGAGTCGCGCATGGCGGCTCGCCTGCACGAACCTCACGTCATCCCGGTACACGACTTCGGCGAGATCAACGGCGTGCTGTTCATCGACATGCGGTTCGTCGACGGGTCGGATCTCAAGTCGGTGCTCGAGCGCACCGGGCCGCTGTCGCCGGACCGGGCCACGGGCATCGTCGAACAGATCGCCTCGGCGCTCGACGCCGCACACGCGAGTGGGTTGACCCACCGCGACGTCAAACCCGAGAACATCTTGATCACCGGGGGCGACTTCGCCTATCTGGTGGACTTCGGCATCGCACGCGCAGGCGGCGACAGCGGATTGACCAGCGCCGGATCGGCGATCGGCTCGTGTGCGTACATGGCGCCGGAACGCTTCACCGGCGACCACGTCGGACCGCCCGCCGACGTCTACTCGCTGGCGTGTGTGGCCTACGAGTGTCTCACCGGTCGGCCCCCGTTCCCGCCCGGTGAGCTCACGCGGCTGATGAGTGCCCACCTCCTGACGCCGCCTCCGAGACCGGGCGCGACGCGGCCCGACCTGGCGGCGTTCGACGGCGTCGTCGCGTGGGGGATGGCCAAGGATCCTTCGGCACGCCCGTCGGCGGGAGAGTTCGCGCGCGCCCTGTCCGCGTCGGCGATCAATACGCCGCCTCGGGCGCAACCGGTCACCGCGGCCACGGCGCCCACATATGTCGTCCCCCGCGAGGCGGCGCGTCGCGGCGGTGGCTCCTCCGCGCGCACGATGACGCTCGTGGCGGGCATGGTCGTCGCGGTGCTCGCGGTCGCGGCCCTCGCGGCGTGGTGGGTGTTCGGACGGGACGATTCGTCTCGAAGTGCCGCTCCGACAACCAGTTCCACCCTCTCCCGAGCCAGTGCCGCCGCCCCGCCGACACGGGACACCACGACTGTCACCGCGCCCCCCACCACCGTCACCGCACCCGCGCTTCCCGGCACCGACGCCCAAGGCTTTCTGGCCCACCCGGGCGCGCGGTGCGACCAGGGCGACGGCCCCGCAGCGCTTGGCCTGACCGCGCAGTCGGCGTTGGTCGTGTGCCGGTCGGCGACCGGTGGCTACTACTACCGAGGGGTGCGCCTGAGCGACGACGCGCGCATTCAACTCAACGCCGTGACGCGTTCGGTCGACGGGTTCGACGTGGTCAATCCGGCCGACGGCACGCGGTATCAGATCCGACCGACCGCACTCACCATCATCACGCCCGGCAACGGCGTCTACACCGAACCGATGACGGAGTACGCGTCGTAACGACCTGGGCACCACCGCGATCCACGAAACGCCGAGCATCAAAGGAGTTGGCACCATGCCCAAGCGGAGCGCAGGGCTGCTGTTGTATCGGGTGGCCGACGGCGTCGTCGAAGTGCTCATCGGCCACCCCGGCGGACCGTTCTGGGCGCGCAAGGACGACGGCGCGTGGAGCATCCCCAAGGGCGAGTACGCCGAGGACGAGGACCCGTGGCACGCGGCCCAACGCGAGTTCCGCGAGGAGCTCGGAATGCCCGCACCGGACGGGCCGCGGATCGACTTCGCACCGGTGAAACAGCCTGGCGGCAAGGTGATCACGGCGTTCGCGGTGCACGGGGACCTCGACGTCACCGACAGCGTCAGCAACACGTTCGACCTCGAATGGCCCAAGGGCTCCGGCAAGGTCAGGCAGTACCCGGAGCTCGACCGGGTGGGCTGGTTCTCCGTGGAAGCGGCCCGGTCGAAGCTGCTGAAGGGCCAGCTTCCGCTGCTGGATCGGCTACTGGAGCAGGTCGCAACCGAAGAACCGGACGCGACTCGATCGCATTGATCGTCAGCGCGCGGCCGTGGATGCGCCAGCCGGACGGGGTGCGCAGGTACTCGTCGTCGTAGCGCAGGTGCCACACCAGGTCGGTGACCTGGCCGTCGCGTCGCGACCAGTGGTGCGCGACGCACGTGATGCGGCCAAGGGCGTAGTCCGGTTCGGGTTGCGCGGCGTACACCTCGCCGACGAGCTCGTGCTCGGTCCGTTCGACGGCCATCAACGCGGCCATCGCGGCGCGCACCCCGGCCTTGCCTCCGTGCACCCGCACCGGTCCGAGCTGGTGCGGAGGATCGGGGACGCGCAATTCCGCTGTATCGGTGAACAATTCGACGACGTCGCCGAAGCGGCGGTCGTCGACGGCCGCCGCGTACAGGTGGACGAGATCGGCGAGGGCCAGCCGGTCGGCGAGCGCGAGCTTCACGCCGTCAGCACCAACCGCTGCGCGCAGGCCGACAGCTGATCCTTGGCCTCGTCGAGGTCGGCCGTCGGGGGCATCGCGAGCACCACGCGATCGGCGCCGAGTTCGGCGAGCCGGCCCGCCCGTTCGGCGTCGATCTTGGTGACGAGATGTCCAAGGGAAAGTTCGAGCGCGTCGGCGTCGCGCCCGGCGCGCTCGGCGGTCTCGCGCATCAGGGCGATCAGCTCGGCCAATTCGGTACCGCCGACGCCGAGCGGCTGGAACCCGTCGCCGAGTCGCCCCGCCCGCCGGGCCGCCGCCTTGCTGTGCCCACCGACGTGGATCGGAATCGGCCGCGTCGGCCTCGGATGGCAAGCGGCGTAGTCGAAGTCGAAGAACTCGCCGTGATGGCTGGCCCCATCGGGCCGATGCTCCCACAGCAGTCTCATGACCTCGAGTCTGTTCGTCGGCCCGCCGACCGCGCGCGGCGAACGGGGCGCCGCATGCCTCGAGCTCCTCCTTCATCCAGCCCATGCCGACCGCGAGTCGCAATCGCCCGCCGGACAGCGCGTCGATGGTGGCCACCCGCTTGGCGAGCACCACCGGATGGTGGTTGGGCAGCACCAGCACGCCCGTCGCCAACCCCAGGGTGCTCGTCTGTCCGGCGAGGAACGCCAGCAGGTCCAGCGGATCGGGCACCGGGCAGTCGGCCGCGAGCTCGACCCGCCCGGAGGCGTCGTACGGGTAGACGCTGGTGTAGCGGGTCATCAGCACGGTGTGCTCGACGGCCACCAGGGACTCGAACCCGCACCGCTCGAGGTGCCTGGCGAATTCGGCCATCCACGCCGGATCGGCGGTGACGCCCGCCGCCACGGGCGCGACGACGGCGAACCTGGGCAGCGCGGCCAGCGGCATGGGGGCATGGTAGTCCGCCGCCACGGCTCAGAGGTCGAGGACGAGGGGCTCTGCGTCCGAGGCACGCGAGACGCAGATCAGCATCATCCCGCTGTCGCGTTCCGGCGACGTGAGCAGCGTGTCGCGGTGGTCGACGGTGCCGGATCGCACGGCGCGTGCGGCACGTTCCGCAGAAGCCCTGCTGGCAGGAGTACGGCGGCTGGGCGCCGGACCGTCGCAGCGCGGTGAGCAGCGTCTCGTCCGCGCCGACGCGCACCGTCTGCCCCGTCGAGGCGATCGTGACGGTGAACTCCGCGCCGCCGATCACCGGCGGCGCGGCGAACCGCTCGAAGTGCAACTCGACGTCGTCGCGTCCAGCCAGTCGGGCCCGGATCGCGGTCAGCATCGGGGCGGGCCCGCACGCGTACACGGTGGTGCCGCCGGGGCACTCGCCGAGCAGGTCGTCGGCGGTCGGAAGCCCGTCCGCGTCGTCGGTCCGGACCTCGACGTGCCCAGCGAACCCGGCCAACTCGCCGAGGAACGGCAGGCTGTCGCGGCTGCGGCCGGTGTACACCATCGACCAGTCGACGCCCAGCCGCTGCGCCAGCCCGAGCATGGGCAGGATCGGGGTGATGCCGATGCCGCCCGCGATGAACCGGAACCGCCTGCCCGGCGAACCGTATCCGGGCACCGTCAGCGGGAAGGCGTTGCGCGGGCCGCCGGTGGTCACGGTGGCGCCGACCGGCAGGCCGTCGTGCACTTCGATCGACCCGCCGCCGCCGTCGGGGATCCGACGCACGGCGATCCGGTAGTGGTCGACGTCGGCGGGGTCACCGCACAGCGAGTACTGACGGACCAGCCCGCTGGGTAGGTGGACGTCCAGGTGCGAACCGGGACGCCACGACGGCAGCGGGCCGCCGTCCGCAGCGCTCAGGGTCAGCGCCACCACGTTCTGATCGTGTGCGACGACCTCGCGATCCGCGACGGTCAGCGCGATGCTGCGGTCCCTTTCGCGGGGCTCGGCCACGTCCCGGATGTGCCCGGTCATCCGCCACACGCCGGAGACGACCCCGTCGAACAGGCCAAGGAAGACGTCGTGGCGCCACCGGCCGGAGAGACTCGGCGGCACGTCGGCGAAGCGGTCGCGAAGCGGCATCAAAGGTGTGCGGCACGGGCTGCGGGGGACCGGGCCAGATAGGCGACCGCCTGCGCCGTCGAGCCCATCTGCTCAGGCGTGAAACCGGGCTTGAAGTACATCAGCGTGTTGGAGCCAAAGAGCTTGCGGTACTTGGGCAGCAGACCGAGCTTCGAGTCACGCATGCGCAGGCGTTGCGTCTTCCACCAACCGACGTCGACGTTCGGGTCGGCCTTCATCAAGAACGACGCTCCGCGCTGGAAGAACGTGAAGATGCCGATCATCGCCATCGTCATGGCGCCGATGCGGTCCACGTAGCTGTCGTGGAAGTAGACGGCGACGTCGTGGGCGACGCTGCGGTGCTCGACTTCCTCGCTGCCGTGCCAGCGGAACACGTCGGCCATCGTGGGGTCGGCGCCGTGCTCGTCCCACGAGCAGTTGAGCGCGAAGTCACCCATCACCGCGGTGTAGTGCTCGATGGCGGCGATGAACCACAGTCGGTCGCACAGCTGGTTCATCCGCTTCTTGGGGTCATCGGACGTCGACGGCGCCAGCACCTTGGTGAAGACGTACTCCATCTGCTCGACCATCGGGGCGGGGTCGACGCCCCGCTGTTCCATGAATTCGTGCAGCAGCCGTTCGTGGACCTCGGCGTGCGCACCTTCCTGGCCGATGAAGCCCCGCATGTCCTCGGCCAGCTTGGGGTCCTTCACCAGCGGGAGCGCCTCGTCGTAGGTGGCGACGAACCAGCGTTCCGCTGCGGGCAGGATCAGGTTGAGCAGGCTGACGACGTTGGACGCGACGGGATGGTCCGGAATCCAGTGGAGCGGGGTGGTGGACACGTCGAAGTGGACCTTGCGGGCCTGAATCTGGACTGGGCCGGGATCGACTTGTCCGGCGAAACGCTGAGCTCGCACCATTGCATGCCCCCTCGTGGCGACGTGACACGGGGAGTCTACGACTTTTATGTGGGAACGCGGGTCCCGGGTTCTTGAACCGCCACGATCGGTGACGGCGCAGCAGCTCAGCCGACGGGGACGGGCACCCCGATTGGGCCACCATACGTACCCTGACCAGCGCCGGGCGCCGGTGCTGGGGCTCCAGGTGCGGCGCCGGGGGCGGCGGCGACCGCGGGCGTGTTGCCCGCGGCGTCGTCGGCGGCCGCCTGCGTGCAGTCCAGCGTGAGGTACATCCGGCCGCCACCGGTGATCTTCTGCTGGCGAGACGATGCACAGCGCCTGCGGCACGTCGCCGCCGTGGAGCCGCCGAAGAACGCCTTGACGTGCTGGCTCTTCAGAATCTGCAGCGCCTTGCCGTACGGCACGCCGACCACGTTCAGCGAACTGGCGCTGGCCGGCTCGGAATGGGCGATGGCCGGGCTGAACACGGCTGCGGCCGCGATGGCAACGGACCCTGCGCCGAGTACTGCGAGCTTCTTCACGTGACCTCCGGGTGTCGCGATGCGTTGCGAACATATCGCAGATGAGTCCCTCGGGTGAAACTTCGGTCACACGCCTCTCGGCGTTACCGCCCGTCGCATGACCTCGGCGAGCGCGGCGGCACGCGGGTCGCTGAACACGTCTTCCAGCAGCGAGTCGACGGCCGTCGGGATCGGCCAGCGGCACCCGCCAGTTCGGGTACTCGTCGGTGGTGCCGGGCTGATTCTGGGCACGGACGTCGCCCACCGCATCGGGCAGCGCAAGGGCGAGCAACCGCGACGGGGTTCCCCCCACGTATTCGTAGAGCGCCCGCACCACCTCTTCGACCGTCGGCTCGGGTTCGGAGGCCAACAGCCCGACGCGGCGCAGTTCGGCCAGCCACGCCGCCTGCTCGGCGCGGTCGGCCGCGAGTTCCTCCTCGGCCGGGTGGGTCGAGCAGTCCCAGTTCCTGGCGGATCCGCACGTGCTCGCCAGCCAGGTAGCCGGCCGTCGGAGGAAGGTCGTGCGTGGTGACCGACGACAGGCAGTACTCCCGCCACCACTGCGCCTGTTTCGGCGCTCCGCTTCGCCATTCGTCCTGCTCGAACCACAGGATCGACGTGCCGAGCAGACCGCGTTCGCGCAGATAGTCGCGCACCCACGGTTCGACGGTGCCGAGGTCCTCACCGACGACGACGGCGCCTGCGCGATGGGCCTCGAGCGCCACGATCCCGATCATCGCCTCGTGGTCGTAGCGGACGTAGGTGCCTTCGGTGGGCTTGGCGCCCTTGGGAATCCACCAGAGTCGGAACAGCCCGATGATGTGGTCGATCCGAACCCCGCCCGCGTGCCTGAGCACCGCATTCACCTGCGCTCGGAACGGGGCGTAGCCCATTTCGACGAGCCGGTCGGGCCGCCACGGCGGCTGCGACCAGTCCTGTCCCAGCTGGTTGTACTCGTCGGGCGGCGCCCCGACGGCGACGCCGAGCGCCAAGTACGTCCTGCAGCGCCCACGCGTCGGCGCCGTTGGGATCCACCCCGACCGCGATGTCATGCATTACTCCGATGGCCATTCCGGACTGGAGCGCGCTGACGTGCGCACGGGTCAGCTGGTCGTCCAACTGCCACTGCAGCCAGCGGTGAAAGTCGACGTCGTCCGGGTGTTCGACCGCGAACTCCGCCACCGCCGCGCCACCCGGGTGGCGGAGTTCGCCCGGCCATTGGTGCCAGTCGTTGCCGTAGTGCTCGGCCAGCGCACACCACGTCGCGAAGTCGTCGAGGCTGCGGCCTTCTCGCGCCCGGAAGGCCTCGTACGCCAACGCGCGGCCGGGCGACAACTCGACCCGGTGCACGCTCTTCAACGCGGCGCGCTTGATCTTCCACGCCGAGTCGCGATCGATGAGTGCGGACGCGGCCGCGTGAGCCTGGCTGGCGCCACGCGCCTTGCGCAACCGGCCACGGTGCTGGACGTAGGCGAACTCGGGGATCGCCTCGACCCGCAGGTAGAGCGGGTTGACGAAGCGCCGGGACGTCGGCAGGTACGGCGACGGTTCCATCGGCGCGACGGGGGCCGCGGCGTGCAGCGGGTTCACCAGGATGAATCCGGCGCCATGGCGCGCCGCCGACCACACCGCCAGGTCGGTGAGGTCGGTCAGATCGCCGATGCCCCAAGATCTTTCGGATCTGACGCTGTAGAGCTGGGTGGCCAGCCCCCAGGTCCTCGCGCTGCCGAGCGCGGCGGGCATCGTCAAGGCGGCGGGCGAGACGATGAGCGTGGCGCTGGTGTCGGCCGAGCCGGCCTGCGCGTGAATCTGGTGGTAGCCGAGCGGCAGGTCGGCAGGCACTTCGAACGTCGCTTCGCCGACCAACCGACCGTCCAGCTCGTAGGGCGGCCGGTTGTTCTCCAGCTGCCGAAGCCCCGCGCGCACCGAGCCGTCCTCCAAGCGGATCCACACGCCGACGGGATCGCCGTGGGTGACGTGCACCCAGAACGAAGAGGCCTGCCCGGCCCGCGCGACGATGGTCGGCGGAAGGCTGCGCCGCCAGTGGTCCCGATCATGGTCGAGAAGCGCTGCGGCTCTTTCCTCTTCGGTCGCGGCGGCCGACCCCCAAGGCGCTGAGCACCGCGACGAGCGTGGGCTCGGCAACGGGCTGATGTCGAGCGGCCCAGTCCTGGTACGCGGTGGCGACGCCATGGCGTCTGGCCAGTTCGACCAGCGACGCGGGCAGCTCTGTCATGTGCGCAATCTTGCCGGTAAGTCATCGGGCGTGCGCGACGCGGGTCGACGTCGTGGGCGAACAGGTCCGACCGGGTGTCGCGACGCACGACGAGGGCGGGGGCGCCGGCCAAGTATCGTCGCCGAGCATGTCGCCCGGAAGCCGCGAGTCGCCACGGGCAGCCAAAGCGCACGAGCAGAACCAGCTCCGGAACCGGCGGGCCAGGGTCGCCGTCGCCGCGCTCTTCCTCACCAACGGCGCCATCTTCGCCAACCTGGTCCCTCGACTGCCCGAGCTGAAGACCGAGCTCGGGCTGACCAACGCCGAGTACGGCGTCGTCGTCGCCGCGTTCCCCGCGGGCGCGCTGGTCGCCGGGCTCGCGGCGGCCCAGGTCATCCGCCGCTTCACCTCGGGGCGGGTGGCCGTGGTGGGCACCGTGGGCATCGCCGCGCTGGTGCTCGTCGCCGCGGCTTCACCGACCCCGGTGATCGTCGCTGCGGCGCTCTTCGCAGGCGGCGCCTGCGACGCGCTCGTCGACGTCGCGCAGAACACGCACGGCCTTCGGGTGCAGCGCGAGTATGGCCGATCGATCATCAACTCGCTGCACGCCGTGTGGTCGGCGGGCGCAGTGCTCGGCGGGCTGATGGGCGCGGCGGCAATCGCGCTCGACGTCTCCCGAACCGCGCACCTCGCATGCTCGGCGGCGGTGTTCAGCGCGGTGGCCCTCGGCGCCGCGCCGTTCCTGCTCCGCGGATCCGACCGCGAGCCCGGCCACGACGCGGCCGCCCGGAACGGCCGCCCGAGCCGGGCCGTCTACGTCGCGCTTGCCGCGTTGGTGGTCATTGCGACTGCGGGCGCCGTCGTCGAGGACGCGGGGAGTTCCTGGGCGACGCTGTACCTGCGGGACGGCCTCGGCGCGATCGGTGCGACGGCGGCGTTCGGCTACGTCGCGCTGCTGGGGTTTCAGTTCCTCGGACGGCTGACGGGCGATCGGCTGGTGGACCGGTTCGGCGAACGCGCGGTAGTGCGCTGCGGCGGATTGATCGCCGCCGTGGGAATGGGTTTCGCGCTGGCCGTCCCGAGCGTGCCCGCCACGATCGTCGGGTTCGCGGCGGCGGGGTTCGGCATCGCGACCGCGGTGCCCGCCGCGATGCACGCCGCCGACCGACTGCCGGGCCTGCGGCCGGGGACGGGCCTGACCGTGGTGGCCTGGTTGATGCGCGTCGGCTTCGTGTGCTCCCCACTGATCGTCGGCCTGATCGCCGACGTCACCAGCCTGCGGGTCGGGTTGCTCGTCGTCCCCGTCGCGGGCCTCGCGGTGATCGCGGCGGCGGGTGCGCTCAGTGCGCGGCGCCTACCAACTCGATCGTGAGCACCCCGGCGACGATGAGGCCGATGCCGATGACCATGCGCACCGTGAGCGGGTCATCGAACAGGTACTTCGCGATGAACGCGACGAGCGCGACGCCGCAGGCCGTCCACACCCCGTAGGCGATGCCCACCGGCATGCCCAGGTGCAGCGTGAGCCACAACAGATAGAACGACGCGAGGTATCCCAGCACGACGGGGGCGATCCACGCCTTGACGCGGAACCCGTCCGACGCGCGCAGGCCGAGCGTGGCGAAGACCTCGATCCCGATCGCACTGGCCAGCACCAGCCAGACGTTCACGAGGTCGGCTCCGGATGCTCGGGGTGCGACCCGAGTTCCACGAACAGAACGCCGGCGATGATGAGCCCGATGCCCACCGCGATGGGCCAGGTCAGCGGGTCGTCGAACATCGCCGCCGCCAGCACCGCCGTCAACGCCGTGCCAGCAGCACCCCAGATGCCGTAGGCCACGCCGACCGCGACACCCAGGCGCAACACCAGCGTCAGGAGCACGAAGGCGGCCAGATAGCCGATCACCACCAGCACCAACCAGCCCGCGTGGTCCTGGGATGCGCGCAACGACATCGTCGCGAGCACTTCGGTGAGAATCGCGGCCGCCAGGAGCACCCATTTGCGCACGCGACAAAACTAGCGCCCGCTCGGTCTCCGGTCAGGCCAGCGCAGGCGTCCTGGTTTCGAAGAGTTCGGCGACGGTCTGCGCCACCTGCTCCAGTTGTTCCGTCGAGTGCCGCCCCAGCCCGCACTCCGTCGACAATCCGAAGTTCGGAAGGAACTTCGCCGCCAGCGCGGCCCGGTAGCGGGCACCCGCCGCGCCGTCCTCGGCGTGCACCAGTCCGAGGTAGAACTCGGTCTCCGGTTCGATCGCGAGATTGGCCAACGGCTGCCAGTGCGCCAGCCGGTTCCACGCCGTGACGGTCGCCGCCTGAATGGCGTCGATCCGTCGGGGCACGTGGCGCGACAAGCCGTTGGAGACCGCCACGATCACCGACGCGTCCCGTGGGTACACGTGCCTGCCGCCGCGCGCGGCGGCAGCGCTCGTCGGGTGGGTCACCCATGAACGGCGAGGCCCCGAACTTGGAGTCCCCGTAGCACAGATGGAACGTCAACTCGACGTCGTCGTGCACCCACGACGCCGGGCGCGCGGTGACCGCGTAGATCTCCTCGAAGTCGCGGTAGGGATTCGGGAACCAGCCCTCGATCGTGGCGTCCTCGACCGGCAGATCCCACTGAATCACCAAGTCCTGGTGCGGGATTGCCTCCTGGATCGCATCGATGGCGTCCTTCAGCGGCCGCTCGTAGGCCCGCGCGACCTCGACCTGCGAGTCGAACTCGACGAAGAAGTTCACCGCATTGAAGGGCGTCGGGATCGACACCAGGAACTTCGAGTTCGGCGCCAGCTCGCCGCGTTCGCGAGCCGCCGTGAACAGCGCATACGACGCGATCGCGTGGTCCTGATAGTCGAACGCGGGGAAGCGCACGTCGGCGCCCGTGGTGCCCGCGCGCAGCCGGGCCAGCGGCTTGCCACCCACGTCGACCACGTCCAACGTCGGGTTGTCGAGGAAGTGCGGGGTCTGCGTGAGCACCCAGTTGGCGCGCTCGCCCGGTTCACCGTCCGGCACGCGCGTCACCCCGGGCTGTAGCCGGCTTCCGACGAACCGGTAGGCGTCCTCGACGGTCGGCACATTGATGCTGCCCGTGAGATAGAACCGATTCTGGTAGCTCATGATTCGGATTCCTTCGCCGGTCAGTAGACGAGGCCGAGCCGAGGAGGCTTGGTGCCGTGCAGGGTGTGGTTGCCGAGGTGGACGTACTTCCAGCGGGCCGGGTCGTGCAACGAGTGGGTACGCACGTTGCGCCAGTGCCGGTCCAGGTTGTGCGCGGAGTCGGTGCCCGACGCCCCGGTGAGTTCGAATATGCCGCTGGCAATTTCGACGGCGAACTCCTGAGCCAGCGCCTTGGCGGCGGCCACGGTGAGCGTCGCCTCGGCGGCGATGTCCCGGGTCAGTTCGGGTTGCGCGTAAGCCTCGTCGATGATTGCGGTGCCGCGAGCCAGCAGCGCCTCGAGCGCGTACAGCTTCGCCGTGAGCTCTCCGAAGCGGCGCACCACGTGGGGTTCCTCGTCGGCCCGTTCCACGCCGGCGTCCACGGCCTCCCGCCACGGCCGCGCCCTGGTACGGACGAACTCCGCGCCGTCCTCGAGTGCCGCGCGGGCGATTCCGACGTCGACTGCCGTGTGCAGGGCCTGGTCGAAGGCCCCGAGCACGCTCGGCGGGCCGGCGACGGGATCAGGCGCCAACCCCTCCTCGATCACCAGGTCCGCGTCGACGACCACACCGTCTAGCCGTACCTCGCCGCTTGCGGTTCCGCGCTGACCGAACGCCGACCACTTCTCCAAATCCAGTGTCACGCCCGGCTGTTCGGGTCGAATGAAGGCCGTCGCCGTCTCGCCGGGTCTGCCGTCCACGACCGCGGCCACCGCGATCCACGTCGCCCCCAGCGCGCCCGTCGCGTAGTACTTGGTGCCGTCGAGCACCCACGTCCCGTCGGCGCGCTGGCTCACCGTGGTGCGGCGGTCCAACGCCGTCGTCGTGCCGCGCTCGGCGGTGGCGTTGCCGATCTGCGCACCCGCGAGCACGTCACCGTAGATGCGCGGGGCCGGAGCGGCCTGGCCGAGCCCCGAAATCGCCTGTGCCACCACGAAGTGGGACAGCAGCAGCTGGCCGACGGCGCCGTCACCGCGGGACAGCCGGCGCAGCACCTCGACGGTGGTGGACGCGGGCAAACCGGGTCCACCGTGCGCGGTGGGGACCGAGATGCCGAGTAGGCCCGCGTCGGCCACCTGTCGCAGCTGAGGAGTCAGGGCGACGCCCGCGCGCTCGCGATCGGCGCTGCCGACGGCGAGACCGGTCGCGACGACGTCCGCGACGTCCAGCGCTTCCTGTGACGACGCGAGCAGGGGAGCGGTGGCAGTGATCTCGATGGTCATGACGCGGGACGCTACGGATGGCGGTCCACCACGCCCAGAATTGCGACCAGCGAGAATGTTTCTGATCGGTCTTTGCTCGGCAATATCGACTTATCCGCTGATCAGAGGCTATGTCAGAGGGCGCAGGTAGCCTGGGTGCACTGCCCAACTCCAAGTACAAGGAGAATCCAATGACGGATCCCCGACGCACCCTGATCGCCGTTCTGCTCGACCGCTCCGGCTCGATGGAGGCCGTCAAGTCCGATACCGAGGGCGGGTTCAACGCCTTCATCGACGGGCAACGGGCGGAGCCGGGCGAGGCCCGCGTCACGCTGGCCCAGTTCGACACCCACTACGAGGTCGTCTACGCGGACCGGCCGATCGCCGACGTTCCGCGGCTCGTGCTTCAGCCGCGCGGCGGGACGGCCCTGTATGACGCACTGGGCCGGTTGATCACCGACGTGGGCGCCGAACTCGCGGCCGCACCCGAGGACGAGCGTCCCGGCACCGTCATCGTGGTCGTGTTGACCGACGGGCACGAGAATTCGAGCAGGGAGTGGACGCATGCGGCCGTCACCGCGGCCATCAAGCGTCAGGAGACCGACTACGCCTGGGACTTCGTCTTCCTCGGCGCCAACATGGACGCGGTCGCGGTTGGCACGGCGCTCGGCTTCGCCGCCGAGAAGTCGATGACGTGGGACACGGACAACGGCGGTGCGGCGTACGCGATGGCGTCCACCACGGCCTACGTGTCGCGCAGGCGAGCCGCCCCTGCCGGCGCCCAGGTGGAGGGCTTCTCGGCGGAAGACCGCGCGGCCGCCGGCGGCCGCAAGAGCAAGTGACGGCCGACACCGGTCGCGCGCGGTCGGTCGGCCACCCCGTCGTCGACACCGCCTACGGACCCGTCCGCGGTGTCGACGACGGAAAGGTCAAGGCGTGGAAGGGAATCCGGTACGCCGCAGCTCCAGGCGGGGAGCTCCGATGGAAGCGCCCCCAGCCTCCGGAACGTTGGACCGAGCCCGCCGACGCCACGCGGGTCGGCCCGGTCTGCCCTCAGGTCACCGATCCACGCATCCCGATCGACCTCGGCGCACCCCAGGGCGATGACTGCCTGACACTGAACGTGTGGTGCCCGTCGGACACCCGGCCGGGTGACGGCAAGCCGGTGATGGTGTGGGTGCACGGCGGCGCGTACGTGCTCGGATCGTCGGGCCAGACGCTCTATGACGGCCGGGTGCTCGCCAGTGGCGGCGACGCCGTCATCGTGACCGTGAACTACCGGCTTGGGCCGTTCGGATTCCTCGATCTGTCCGGATTCGGCACGGCGCGAACGACGTTCGACACCAACCTCGGACTACGCGACGTGCTGTCCGCGCTGCGCTGGGTGCGTGACAACATCGCCGCCTTCGGCGGAGCGGCCGACCGGGTGACGTTGTTCGGCGAGTCCGCGGGCGCCGGGGTGGTCACCACGTTGCTCGCCAGCCCGGACGCCACAGGCCTCTTCGCCGGCGCCATCGCGCAGAGTTCGCCAGCCACGTCCGTATACGACGCCACCCGCTCCCGCATAGTGGCTGAACGGTACTTGCAGCTACTCGGGGTGGCATTCGACGAAGCGGATCGTCTGATCGATGCCCCGAACGACCAACTGTTGGCGGCCACCAAACAGCTGTTCTACGAAGTGCCGGTGCGCAACCCAGGCACGCTCGCCTTCGCCCCGATCGTCGACGGCGACGTCGTCCCCGACTACCCGGTCAAGGTCGCGCGCGCCGGTGGCACCCACCCGGTGCCGCTCATCATCGGGACCAACGAGCACGAGGCCGCGCTCTTCCGCTTCATGAAGTCTCCGCTGATGCCCATCACGCCGGAGGCCATCAAGGCGATGTTCGCCGCCATCGCCGCCGAGCAGCCCGGGCTTCAGATTCCCACCGAGGATCAGCTGGGCAGCACGTACCGCGGCCGTGGCAAGGTGCCGGGCATGGGCGTGGCGCGCGACATCGGCTTCCGCATGCCGTCGCTCTGGTTCGCCGAAGGGCACGACGCCGTCGCGCCCACGTACCTGTACCGGTTCGACTGGGCCACGCCGATGCTGCGACTGCTGCGTCTCGGCGGCGCTCACGCCACCGAACTGCCCTACGTGTGGGGCAATCTGAGTGCCGGGCCGAAGGATCCGACGTTCAAGCTCGGTGGGTTGAGGGCTGGTGCCGCGGTGTCCGAGCGAGTCCGAACGCGATGGGTGAGCTTCGCAGCACACGGCGAACCTCGCGGCCCGGCAGGTCAGCCCCAGTGGCGGCCGTATACGGCTTCCGATCGCTCCACCCTGGTGATCGACAAGGCCGATGCCGTGGTCGCCGACCTGGACGGTCCGGTGCGCGCCGCCTGGGGTGACGACGTCTTGAGTTTCCGCTGATCGCCAGTCGTTAAACTGCCCGCGGAGGTGTCGACGTGGACTCGCTACAGACAACGGTGCTGCCGCCGCTGATGCACGATCCGGTGACGTTCGCCGTGCCCTTCTTCTTGCTGCTGCTCGTCATCGAATGGTTGGCCGCCCGCAAACTCGCGCACGTCGAGGGCGAACGCGCCCCGTCCGGGTCCTACCTCAGGCCCGATGCGTGGGCCAGCATTTGGATGGGCGTTGTGTCGATCGGCACCAGTGCGGTGATGAACGGGCTCGCGCTGATCCTCTACGCCGCGCTGTACGTGTACGTCGCGCCGTGGCATCTGCCTGCCGCCGCCTGGTACACGTGGGCGATCGCCATCGTGGGCGTCGACTTCCTCTACTACTGGTATCACCGGATGGCCCACCGGGTCCGGCTGTTCTGGGCGACCCATCAGGCGCACCACTCCAGCCAGTACTTCAACTTCGCCACCGCGCTGCGGCAGAAGTGGAACATCAGCGGCGACGTGTTCCTGCGCGCCTTGCTGCCACTCGTCGGCGTGCCGCCGTGGATGGTGTTCGCCAGCTTCTCGATCAACCTGATCTACCAGTTCTGGATTCACACCGAACGCATTGGGCAGCTCTGGCGGCCAATCGAATTCGTCTTCAACACGCCATCGCATCACCGCGTGCACCACGGCATGGATCAGCAGTACCTCGACAAGAACTACGGCGGAATCCTCATCGTGTTCGACAGGCTGTTCCGCAGCTTCGCCGGCGAAACCACCCGACCGCACTACGGGCTCACCAAACAGGTGGACACGTTCAACGTCTGGACGCTTCAGACACACGAGTACGTGGCCATCGCACGCGACGTGCGGCGGGCGCAGCGGTGGCGCGACCGCTTCGGCTTCGTCTTCGGTCCGCCCGGGTGGGGACCTCGGGAAACGGTGCAACCGGACATCGCGGCGCCGGTCAGCAGCGCCTCCTGAGCCATAGGGCACACCGTCGTCGTCGCCCACGAACTGCCGCGGTGCGGGCCCGAATGGATGCCGACACCCACCTCCGCGCCGTAGTGTCCGGGCTGTGAAGACCGTGTTCGACGGCGACGTGGACCCAGCACTCATCGAACGCTCGCTGGCCGACAGCACCTTCGGGTCGATGTGGCTGGACATCGAGCGGCCCGAGTATCCCCGCCTAACCGCGCCCATCTCCTGCGATCTGTTGGTCGTCGGTGGCGGGTACACGGGACTGTGGACCGCGCTGCACGCCGCACGGCGCAACCCGGGCCAGCGCATCGCGTTGATCGAGGCGGGACGGATCGGCTGGGCCGCGTCCGGGCGCAATGGCGGATTCGTCGACGCCAGCCTGACTCACGGTCAGCACAACGGAAAGACGCGGTGGCCCAACGAGATCGACCGGCTCACCGAACTGGGCATGGAGAACCTCGACGGCATGCAGGACGAGCTCGCCGAATTGCGCCTGGACGTCGAATGGGAGCGCGCGGGGATGTTGTCCGTGGCCACCGAGCCGCACCAGGTCGGCTGGCTTCAAGAGGCGGCCGACGCGGGGGAGGGAGCGTTCCTCGACGGTGACCGGGTGCAGGACGAGGTCCACTCGCCCACCTATCTCGCCGGACTGTTCGATGCCGACGGCTGCGCCATCGTCAACCCAGCGAAGCTTGCGATCGAGCTCTCCCGGGCCTGTCAGCGCGCAGGGGTGCAGATCTACGAACACACGAATGCGACGTCCATTCGCTCGGCAGGTGTCGCACTGACCGTCGACACGGGCGACGCGGGAGTCACCGCCCGCCAAGCCGTCCTGGCGACCAACGTGTTCAGCAACCTGCTGCGGCGCAACCGGTGGCATACGGTGCCCGTCTACGACTACGTCTTGGCCACCGAGCCGCTCAGCGACGCGCAGCTCGACCGCATCGGCTGGCGCAACCGACAGGGAATTGGCGACTGCGCCAACCAGTTTCACTACTACCGACTCAGCGCCGACAACCGGATCGTGTGGGGCGGATACGACGCGATCTACCGCTTCGGCGGCCGCGTCGACGCCGCCTACGAGGACCGGCCGGAGACCTACCGCCGGCTGGCTGCACACTTCTTCCTCACCTTCCCACAGCTCGACGACGTGACTTTCAGTCACCGGTGGGCCGGCGCGATCGACACCAACACCCGTTTCTGCGCGCATTGGGGGCTCGCAAGGGGCGGCAGGGTGGCGTACGTCAATGGCTTCACCGGATTGGGCGTCGCCGCAGCCAGGTTTGCCGCCGACGTGTGCCTCGATCTGCTCGACGGTGCTCCGACGCCGCGAACCGAGCTCGAGATGGTCCGTCGGCGTCCGCTGCCGTTCCCTCCTGAACCGTTGGCCAGCATCGGGATCCAGGCCACCAGGTGGTCGCTCGATCGGGCCGACCATTCGGCAGGCAGGCGCAATGCTTTGCTGCGCACCCTCGATGCGGTCGGTCTCGGTTTCGACTCCTAGGCACGGCCTGCCCACCTGACGGTCAACACCAGCAACGCGCAACCGACTGTTCGCCAACCGTTTTGCTTGCACCGAGCCGAACCGCCCACGAACACCCCGGGCGTCAGTAAGCTCGATCACGTCGACGTGGAAAGGGTAGTGAAATCGTGAGTGACAGACTTCAAAACGGTGAGAAGCTCGAGGTAGGTGGCTCCTTGACGTCCGAGAACGGGGCGTACAAGTTGACCCTCCAAGATGACGGAAACCTGGTGCTCTACTCGGGCGACGAGGCGGTGTGGTCGACGGGCACCAACGGGAAGAACGTCGTTCGTGCCGAGGTGCAGAAGGACGGCAACTTCGTCCTCTACACGCCGGACGATCCCGTCTGGGCTAGCCAGACCAAGGGCGCCAAGGATGTTCGCCTGGTGCTGCAGGACGACCGCAACCTGGTGCTGTACGGATTCGACGGACCTGCGTGGGCGTCCAACACGCACACCGATGACGCTCCGCCGGTCGTCGTCGTCCCGGTAGAGCCCGCCGCAGTCGAGGAGGCGGCCCCCGCCGCCGAAGCGCCTGCGCCGCCGGCACCACCGCCGCCACCTCCGCCGCCGCCTGCGCCGCGGACGTACACGGTGGTCTCGGGTGACACCCTGTGGGCGATCGCCGAACGCTTCTACGGGGACGGCAACAAGTACCCGCAGATCGCGGAGGCCAGCGGCATTTCCAACCCGGACCTGATCCATCCCGGTCAAGTGGTGACGATCCCCTAACGAATGCAATCTCAGGTGGCTCGGGACTTTTCGTCCCGGGCCACCTTGCTATGGGTAGGCTGACCCCCGGGCTACCACCGAGGATCGGAGGCCACGATGCACACACGCAGTTTGCGCGTGATGGTGCTAGCGAGTATTGCCGTCCTCGCAACGAACTTTGCGCCGGTGATGGCACACGCCGACCCCGTTGTGGTCTACCCGGGTATGGAGATTCATCAGGACACGAATAGGTGCACGCTGGGATTCGTCGATCTGCAGTCGCGAACGGCGTTCAGCGCCGGGCATTGCCACGCCAGCGGACCGGTAACCGACCAGGCAGGCAACGTAATCGGTCACCAGACCCTGTACACGGACAACACCCCCAACGGCGCCACCATCGCCACCGACCATCCGATCACCGACTGGGAGACCATCGCGCTGCTACCCGACGTCGCGCTGAACGACGTGCTGCCCGGCGGACGTCCACTGGTTGTCGATCCCGTGATCGTTCCCGCGGCCGGCCAACAGGTCTGCCATTTCGGCGTAGCGAGCGGCGAGAGTTGTGGCACGGTGGAAGCCGTCAACAACGGCTGGTTCACGATGGCCAACGGAGTGGTCAGCCAGAAGGGTGATTCGGGTGGGCCCGTGTACGTTCCCACCGACGACGGGCGTGCCGCCATCGTCGGAATGTTCAACAGCACATGGGGTCAGTTCCCGGCGGCGGTTTCGTGGCAGGCCATGGGTTAGCAGACTCGGGGCAACCGTCTTCGAGGCCGGATCCGCAAGCGCCACCGACTCGTTCGCCGTTCTTCCTCTGGCATAAGCGTGCGTAACGTCGAAGACGAAGTGCGATGCCCGGTTTGAGGAGTCGGCGGTGGTCCCGTCGCAAGATCATGATCGCCGTGCTGGCGTCCATTGGGATTCTGGCGATGGTGGGCACCACGCTCGCTTCGCTGTTGATGCCGTTCCTGGCGGACACCAGCGAGGGATCCGCCCCGCGCAGCGTCACCGCACTGCCCACGACCACCACGCCCGCCGTCTACATCGCGCCGCTGACGGTGCGGCCCGTCGTTCAGGCCCTGGTGGCTACGCCCGAGCAGTGCCCACCAGGGCCCCCACCTCCGCCACCACCGCCAGGGGAGCCGTTGGTCACCTGCGACGTCGAGAGGAAGGCCGAATATCAGCTTGGCCCCGTTGCGTTGCAGCTGAATCTGGTGGCCGCGAATTCGTTGAAGCTACCGACGAGCGAGTTCTACGCCGTCCAGTTGGTCATGGACAAGGCTTCCGGAACGCAGTTCGGGCAGTACACCGGCACACAACTCGGCAAGCAGGTGGCGTTCGTACGCGACGGCGTGGTGTTGGCCGCCGCGGGCATCACCCAGCCGCTCGACGGCGAATCGCTGCAGCTGTCGGGCGACTACACCCGCGAAACGGCCGAGACCATCGCACGCTTGCTACGCGAGGGAAGCTGACGCCGCGCTACGACGCGAGCGCGAACACCGGGATGGTCGGTGCGGCGGCACGCAGTTCGTCGTCGGTCGAATTCGGAGTGAGTCCGCCGACGTGGCCCTTGACCTCCCAGAACCACCGCCGAAGGTAGTGCTTGAGCAGCTCCGGCTTGTCCGCGTCGGCGAGCTCGGTGATGCGGACGGTCCGGCTGCGCCAACGCGGTCCCAGTTCGAGTTCACCTGCGGCCCTTGCATTTCGGGCCCACTGCGTCTCGCCACGCGGCGACACCAGATAGTCGCGTCCGTCGATGGTCATCAGATTGATCACCACGCCTCGGAGCTGGCCGGACTTGCGGCCACGGACCCGGATCGCCTTGGTCCCGGCAATGCTGATTCCCGCCTCGGCCAGTACGCGAAACAGCGCGTTGAAGGCTCGGGCCGCGACGTTCGGTTGGTCGTATCGGATGGTCATGATCACTCCATTCCTTGGATTCCCGGAAGCATTTGAGAGCACTGCTCTCTTTCATCGTCACACGGATGTGGCTGGAATGCAAGAGCAGTGCTCTCGTTTTGTGAGACACTCGCCCCATGGGTAAGCGCCAGGAGTCACGCGACCGCATCGAACGCCAGATCGTGGAGGTCGGCAGGCGGCACCTCGTCGAATCCGGCGCCGCAGGCTTGTCCGTCCGCGCCATCGCCCGCGAACTCGGGATGGTCTCCTCGGCGGTGTACCGGTACGTATCGAGCCGCGATGACCTGCTCACGCTGCTGCTGATCGATTCGTACACCGAGTTGGCCGACGCGGTCGACGCGGCGCGGGCCTCGGCCGCGGGCGCGTGGACCGAGCAATTGCCCGCCATGGCCCGTGCCGCCCGAGGATGGGCGATCGCGCAACCCGCGTGCTGGGCACTGCTGTACGGCAGTCCGGTGCCCGGCTACCACGCGCCTGCGGAATTGACCGTCGGCCCTGGCACCCGCGTGGTCGGGGCGCTGTTCGACGTGGTCTCCGCGGGAATCGACGCGGGCGACGTCACGACGTCGAATAGCGTGATGGCACAATCCATATCGCAAGACTTCGACGGAATCCGGGCCGAGTTCGACTTCCCAGGAGACGACGCGGCGGTGATGAAGTGCCTGGTGCTGTGGGCCGGACTAGTCGGCGCCATCAGCCTCGAGGTGTTCGGGCAGTACGGAGCGGACACGCTCACCGACGCGTCGGCGGTCTTCGACGGGCAGGTCGGCCTGCTCGTCAAGGTATTGACGACGCCGGACTGAGGGTTCAGCCTCGGGCGGAAGCTGCTGCTCGGCGCCGCAATGCGCTGCTCGGCCCGCCGGACCGACCGCTCGATCTCGCGCACGGCTGAACACCCGAGCGGAATCAGAAGTCCCTCCGACCCGCAGTGGAGGAGTGGTGCCGGGTGCCCGTGACGTGCGGCGACGCTCCCACCGCGGCCCAGAAACACGCGCGTGACCATCGGCACTGAAGACGAAACTAGAACAGGTTCTCGCCATGGACGGACGTCAGGGATATCCTCAGTGCGATGCATGCCCAGACACCTGTCCAGATTGCGTGGGTGACACGCGACCTCGCCGCCACCGAGGCCGTCCTCACCGGACTGCTGGGGGCGCGGAAGTGGATTCGGATGCCCGGAGTCCACTTCGGGCCCGACACGTGTACGCATCGCGGCACGCCCGCCGACTTCGTCGCCGACATCGCGTTCTCGTATGCCGGCGACACCCAGTTGGAGGTCATCCAGCCCGTATCGGGCGTCGGCGTCTACTCCGAATTCCTCGACCACTCGAACGCCGGGCTACATCACGTGTGCCGGGCCGCGCCCGACGAGGAGACGTTCGACGCGATGTGCTCCGATGCGGAACGCAACGGCAACCCGATCGTCACCCGCGGTGTCATGCCCGGGGGCATGCGCTTCGCCTACGTTTCCGCGCCGGAGGCAGGGGTGCCCTACCTCGAATACGCCTACGTACCGCCCGACATTCAGAAGTTCTTCGACTACGTCAAAGAGGAGCAGTGTGTGACTACCGACGAGCGCTCGCGCGAGAAGCGTCGTGACGACGAGCGCTTGCGCGAGGAGCATCATGACGACAAGCGCTTGCACGAGGAGAAAGCCGATGCCTGAGCTTCCCGCAATCGTCGCCGCCGCCGACGTGACGGACTGGGCCGACGACGACTACGACGTCCTGGTGGTGGGCTTCGGCATCGCAGGCGGCTGCGCAGCCGTGAGCGCCGCCGCTGCAGGCGCCAAGGTGCTGGTCCTCGAGCGTGCGGCCGCAGCAGGCGGCACTACATCGATGGCGGGTGGGCACTTCTATCTGGGTGGGGGCACCGCGGTCCAAAAGGCGACGGGCCACGAGGATTCGGCCGACGAGATGTACGAGTACCTGGTCGCGGTGTCACAGGAACCCGACCTGGAGAAGATTCGCGCGTATTGCGACGGAAGCGTCGAGCACTTCAATTGGATTGAGGCGCTTGGGTTCGAGTTCGAGCGCAGCTACTGGAAGGGCAAGGTCGTCGTGCCGCCCGGCACCGAGGGGCTGTCGTACACCGGCAACGAGAAGGTGTGGCCGTTCTGCGAGCAGGCCAAGCCAGCTCCGCGCGGGCACTCGGTGCCGGTACCCGGCGAGCTCGGTGGCGCATCGATGGTCATCGACCTGCTCCTCAAGCGGGCCGACGAGTTGGGCGTCCAGATCCGGTACGAGACCGGCGTGACCAACGTGATCGTCGATGACGGGGCTGTCGTCGGGGTGCGCTGGAAGAACTTCGGCGAGACGGGCGCCATCCGCGCCAAGGCCGTCGTCATCGCGGCAGGCGGTTTCGCGATGAACGCCGAGATGGTCGCCGAACACACGCCCGCGCTGGCTCATCAACGCAAGACCAAGCGCCACGGCATGGTCGCGCCCTACATCCTCGGCAATCCGCACGACGACGGGCTCGGCATCGGGTTGGGGGTCTCGGCGGGCGGTGTGGCCAAGAACCTGGACGGGCTGTTCATCACCGCGGCGGCGTACCCACCCGAGATCCTGCTGACCGGCCTCATCGTCAACAACCAGGGCGAGCGGTTCGTCACCGAGGACTCCTATCACTCGCGGACGTCGGCGTTCGTGCTGGAGCAGCCCGACCAACAGGCGTACCTGATCGTCGACGAATCCCACATGCAGATGCCCGAGATGCCGTTGATCAAGTTCATCGACGGTTGGGAGACCGTCGAGGAGATGGAAGCCGCACTCGGCATCCCCGCGGGCAAGTTGGCCGCCACACTGCACCGCTACAACGAGAACGCCGCCAAGGGCGAGGACCCCGACTTTCACAAGCAGCCGGAATACCTTGCAGCACAAGACAAGGGACCGTGGGCGGCGTTCGACCTGTCACTCGGGGTGGCGATGTACTCCGGCTTCACCATGGGCGGCTTGGACGTGTCGATCGACGGCGAGGTGCTGCGCGCCGACGGAGGCGTCATACCGGGCTTGTACGCCGCGGGAGCGTGTGCGTCCAACATCGCCCAGGACGGCAAGGGGTACGCCAGCGGCACCCAGCTCGGCGAGGGCTCGTTCTTCGGCCGTCGCGCAGGCGCGCACGCCGCAGGACTCCGCTAGGCGGGCGCGTCGGCGAGCGGGCTCAACCGCCACTCACCCTCGCCGAGCAGTTCGAGCCTGCGCCGATGGTGGCGTTCGAGGGCCGGTCGGTGGCTGACGCTGACCACCACGCACTCGGGGAGTTCGTGGCGCAGCGCCGCGTACAGCGCGAACTCCTGACCTTCGTCGAGCGCAGAGGTGGCTTCGTCGAGGAACACCGCCCTCGGCTTCGTCAGAAGCACCCGCGCGAACGCCACACGCTGCTGCTCGCCCGGGGACAGGATCTTGCCCCAGTCGGCTTCTTCGTCCAGCCTGTCAGTGAGGTGGCCAAGCGTCACAGTGTGCAGCGCCCTACGAATCTCGTTGTCTGCGAACGCATCCGGGGGTGACGGGTAGCACACCACCGCACGCAGGGGACCAAGCGGCGCATAGGGCAACTGGGACAGGAACATCGCCGCCTCACCGTCGACCGCAGGCAACCGCACCGTGCCCGACGAATAGGGCCACATCTGCGCGAGGCTGCGCATCAGCGTCGTCTTCCCGGTGCCCGAAGGTCCAGTGATCACCAACGAGTCTCCCGGAGTCAACCGAAGGTCGAGGTCGTCGACGATCCGATCCCCGGTGGGCAAGCTCACGTCCACGTCCACCAGCTCCACGGCACCGCCGGTGCTGGCCTCGACCGCCAATCGTGGTAGCGCCCTTGCCTGTTCGTTCGCCGTCACCAGCCCATCCAACCGGATGATCGCGGCGCGGTAGCCCGCGAACGCGTCGTAGACGGAGCGGAAGAAGCTCAGCGAGGACTGCACGTTGCCGAACGCGGCCACCGACTGCATGACGTCTCCAAAGGTCAACACGCCCGCGAACATTCGCGGCGCCTGGATGATCAGCGGCAGCGGGGAGACGATCTGGTTCATCGTCCGGTTCCAGCCGGTGAACGCGACGACGCGGAGCACCAGCCTGCGATAGTTCGCGATGACTCGCTCGAAGCGTTCGGACAACGTAGCGCGCTCGGTGCGCTCGCCGCGGTAGAGCCCCACCGCCTCGGCGGCGTCGCGGATCCGCACCAACGCGTAGCGGAAGGCCGCGTTGGTCGCTTCGTTGCGGAAGGTCAGCCGGATGATCGGTTTGCCGATCCAGAAGGCCACGACGGTCGTCGCGGCCACGTAGAGCAGCACCATCCAGAAGAGCGCCTTGGGCACCGTGACACCGAAGAACGTCAGCGGCCCAGCCAGATTCCACAGGATCGGGGCGAACGCGACCACCGACACCATGGAGTTCACCGTCCCGAACAACAGCGTTTGCGACGTGGCGACGGTCGGCGTGTTGGTCTCGGGCCCAGTGCCCGTGGTGAAGACGTCGATGTCCTGCTGGATGCGCTGATCGGGGTTGTCGACCGGCTGGCCGCCGAAGCCGTCAAGGAAGCGGCCGCGGTAGTACGCCTTGTCGTCGAGCCAGTCGCCGGTGAGGCGATCGGTGAGCCACACCCGCCAACGAATGATGAAGTACTGCATCAGATATTGGTCCAGCACGACTCGGGTGACGTCGGCGATGAGCAGCAGCGCGAACAGGACGAGGGTGGCGTAGAAGCCGCTTTCTCCCGAAGCCTGCACGGCTGCGTTACCTGCCTCTCTGCCACCGAGCGCGACCTGTATCGCCGAGGTCTGGTCGTTGAGGTAGTAGCTGAACAGCACGTCCATGCGCACGGAGATCATCACCGACAACAACAGCACGGCCAGTAGTCCCCAGACCGGAATGCTTTGGCGTCCTTTGAAGTACGCACCGGTGACACGCCAGAACTGCCTGCCCCACGTGGTGAACCGCGCGACGAGCACCAGCACGGCCAGCATGATGAACGCGCTGATCGCCCACGCCTTCGTGACCCAGACCACCGAGTCCACGACCACGTTGCCCCAGTCGAAGGACGGGGTGAACATTTCCATGCCGGGAAGCTACCCCGGCACGGCCGTCCGCGACGCTATACGCTCACGGGCTCCTCATCGGTCCGGCCGAGCCGCCATTCACCCTCGCCGAGCAGTTCCAACTCGTGCTCGTGATGCTGCTCGACGGTGCTGCGGTGACTGACGCTGACCACGATGGTATTCGGCAGCGCCTCGCGCACCAGCTTGTACATCGTCATCTCAAGACCTTCGTCGAGCGCCGAGGTCGCCTCGTCGAGGAACACCGCCTTCGGCTTGTTGAGCAGGATCCGGGCGAACGCGATGCGCTGCTGCTCACCGGGGGAGAGCACCTTGGCCCAATCCTGAACCTCGTCGAGCCGGATGACGAGGTGCGGCAGTGCGACCTTCACCAACGCGCGCTGCACGTCGTCGTCGGAGACGGTGCCTTCTTCGCACGGATAGGACACGACGGCCCGCAGGTCACCCAGCGGCACGTACGGCAACTGCGACAGGAACATCGTCTGGTCGGTGGGGCACTTCAGCGTGCCCGACGCGTACGGCCACATCTGGGCAAGGCTTCGCAGCAGGGTGGTCTTGCCCACTCCCGACGCCCCCGTGATCACCATGGTGTCGCCGGGTTCGAGATGCACGTCGAGCGGCTTGATCAACTGCTTGCCGTCCGGGGTGCGGACCTCGACGTCGTCGAAGGTCACGGTGCTGTCCGGGCAGCCCTCGCGCGACATCTCCGGCAGGGCGCGGGCCCGCTCGTTCGCGTCGATGAGGCCGTGCAACCGAATGATCGCCGCCCGGTAGATCGCGAAGTAGTCGTAGGAGTTGCGGAAGAACGACAGTCCGGACTGAATCTGGTCGAAGGCAGTCGCGGATTGCTGCACTCCGCCGAAGGTGATCTGACCCGTGCTTAGTCGGGGGAACTGGATGATCCACGGCAATGGGTTGATGGCTTGGGTCATGGTGAAGTTCCAGCCGTTGAACCACATCATGCGACGTAGCCACGATCGGTAGTTGGTGACGACGCCGGCGTAGCGTGACCGCAGTTGCTGCCGTTCGGCGTCCTCGCCGCGGTAGAACCCGACCGCCTCGGCGGCGTCCTTCAGCCGGATCAGCGCATAGCGGAAGGCCGCGTTTCGTAGCTCGTTGAGGAAGCTGAACCGGATGAGCGGATGGCCGATCCAGAACGCGACGATGGTCGCGATGAGCGTATAGGCGAGCACGATCCAGAACAGCGCCTTGGGCAAGGTGATGCCGAAGAGCGTGAACGGCCCAGACAGGTTCCACAAGATCGCCGCGAACGAGGCGACCGAGACCACGGCGTCGATCGCACCGAACAGCAGCGTCGCGCCCGAGGTGTTGTTCGGCGTGTTCGGCTGCCCCTGGACGCTCGTGGTGAAGATGTCGACGTCGAGTTGGATGCGCTGGTCGGGGTTGTCGATCGGGTCGCCGATGAAGCGCCCGCGGTAGTAGGCGTATCCGTCGAGCCAGTCTCCGGTCAGTCGATCGGTGAGCCACGTCCGCCATCGCAGCATGAAGCGCTGCGTGACGTAGAGGTCGAGCAAGACCCGGACGGTGTGGATGGTCGCCAGAATCAGGAAGATGATGATCGACATCCAGAACCCGTTGATGCCCGAATCGCGAACCGCTGCGTTGTCTGAGGCCGCGCCCTGGAACACAGTCTGAAGCGACGTGTAGAGGTCGTTGTAGTAGTAGCTGATCAGCACGGTGACGCGGACGCCCATGATCGTCGAGAACAATAGTGCGGCGATGATCAGCCACACCGACCAGCAGCCGGGGCCGGTGAAGAACTTCCCGGTGATGCGTATCCACTGTCTGCCCCAGGTGGTGAACAGTCCGATCAGCAGCAGGATGACCGCCACGCACAAGGCCGTGACGGCGGACACCCAGAGCACCCACCACGCCGACGCGACGAGCTCGTGGCCCCAGTCGATTGACGGCTTGAACGGTTCCGATTCCATCGGATGACTCTTCCTGTTACCCCGGCGTCCGTTGACGCCACTCTGCGGCGAAGCTACCGCAGCATCCTGCCAGGGGTGGGACGTGACCGTTGGCGGAGTGCGATCGTGCCACGCCCACAGGACGTGAAGGCCCGTTCCGCGGTCGGCGGCCGGACCTCGCTCGAACGCGCGGCAGCGCCGCGTACCGTAAACACGTGCCCAAGACTGCACCTAAATCAAAGACCGGCTCGCCAAAGCGGCTGAGCAATCGATTCTGGAAGCTTCTCGGCGCCAGCACCGACAGGGATCAGGCCCGGTCGATGGCGCAGGTGCGCGCATCGTCGGAGTTCGACGCCAAGGCTCACGACACCGACGACGAGAAGCTGCGCAAGGCGGCCAAGCTCCTGGTGCTCGACGATCTGGCCGAATCGGACGACATCCCGCAGTTCCTCGCGCTCGCCAGGGAGGCGTCCGAACGCGCAACGGGCTTGCGGCCGTTCGACGTTCAGTTGCTTGGCGCGCTACGCATGCTCGCGGGCGACGTGGTCGAGATGGCGACCGGCGAGGGCAAGACGCTCGCCGGAGCGATCGCCGCCGCCGGATACGCACTCGCGGGCCGGCACGTGCACGTCATCTCGGTCAACGACTACCTGGCCCGGCGCGACGCAGAGTGGATGGGTCCACTGCTCGAGGCGATGGGGCTGACCGTCGGATGGATCACCGCCGACTCGACATCCGCCGAGCGTCGCGCTGCCTACGCCTGCAACGTCACCTACGGCTCGGTCAACGAGATCGGCTTCGACGTGCTGCGCGACCAGTTGGTCACCGACGTCGAGGACCTCGTCTCGCCGGACCCGGACGTCGCGCTCATCGACGAGGCCGACTCGGTGCTCGTCGACGAAGCCCTGGTGCCGCTCGTGCTCGCGGGCACCTCGCACCGGGAGACTCCCAGGTTGGAGATCATCCACCTGGTCGGCGACCTGACGTCGGGGACCAATCCGGGGAACTACTACGACACCGACGCCGACCGGCGCAACGTGCACCTCACCGATGCCGGGGCCCGCAAGCTCGAAGCCGCACTCGGCGGCATCGACCTGTACTCCGAGGAGCACGTCGGAAGCACGCTCACCGAGGTCAACGTCGCGCTTCACGCGCATGTCCTGCTGCAGCGCGACGTGCACTACATCGTCCGAGACAGCGCGGTGCACCTCATCAACGCCTCGCGCGGCCGCATCGCGCAGCTTCAACGCTGGCCGGACGGACTACAGGCCGCCGTCGAGGCCAAGGAGGGCATCGACACCACCGAGACCGGCGAGGTGCTGGACACCATCACCGTGCAGGCGCTGATCAACCGGTATCCCACCGTCTGCGGCATGACCGGCACGGCGTTGGCCGCGGGCGAGCAGCTGCGCCAGTTCTACAAGCTCGGCGTGTCCCCGATCCCGCCGAACACGCCCAACGTGCGCGAGGACGAGCCGGACCGCGTCTACATCACCGCCGCCGCGAAGAACGACGCCGTCATCGAGCACATCGTGGCGGTCCACGAAACCCGACAGCCGGTGCTCGTCGGCACCCGCGACGTCGCCGAGTCGGAGGAACTCCACGAACGGCTGGTCAAGGCCGGCGTCCCGGCGGTCGTGCTGAACGCCAAGAACGACGCCGAGGAAGCCGCGGTGATCGCCGAGGCGGGCACGCTCGGCAAGGTCACCGTGTCCACCCAGATGGCAGGCCGCGGAACCGACATCCGCCTGGGCGGATCCGACGAGTCCGACCACGACGCGGTGGCCGACCTCGGCGGGCTGCATGTGGTCGGCACCGGTCGTCACCACACGGAGCGGCTGGACAACCAGCTGCGCGGTCGGGCCGGTCGCCAGGGCGACCCGGGCTCGTCGGTGTTCTTCGCCAGCTGGGAGGACGACGTCGTCGTGGCTCATCTCGAGCCCGAGAAGCTGCCCATGCAGACCGACGACGACGGCCGCATCACGAACGACAAGGCCGCACAGCTTCTCGAACACGCGCAGCGAGTGGCCGAGGGCAAGCTGCTCGACGTGCACGCCAACACGTGGCGCTACAACCAGCTCGTCGCCCAGCAGCGCGCGATCATCTCCGAGCGCAGGGAGCATCTGTTGCGGACCGCGACGGCACGCGAAGAACTCGCCGAGCGCAGCCCGAAACGCTACGAGCAACTCGTGGAGGAGGTCGGCGAGGAGCGGCTCGAGAAGATCTGCCGGCTGATCATGCTGTATCACCTGGACCGTGGGTGGGCCGACCATCAGGCGTACCTGTCCGACATCCGGGAGAGCATCCACCTGCGCGCGCTGGGGATGCAGAATCCGCTGGACGAGTTCCACCGGATGGCGGTCGATGCGTTCGCCTCACTGGCGGCCGACGCGATCGAGGCGGCGCAGCAGACCTTCGAGACCGCGAACGTGCTCGCCGACGAGCCCGGACTGGACCTGTCGAAGCTCGCGCGTCCGACGTCAACCTGGACGTACATGATTCACGACAACCCACTGGCGGACGACACGATGGCTGCGCTGAGTCTGCCAGGAGTTTTCCGCTAGGTTTGTCGCTCATGGAGCCTCCGGAGGGCAGGAGCGAAGCGACCAGGAAAGTAGTCGCGGAGGAGCGGGAAGCGCCAAGCGATCGGGTGCTTACGGTGCCGAACGCCCTGAGCGTGCTGCGGCTGATTCTGGTGCCGGTGTTCCTCTACCTGTTGCTGGTGATGCACGAAAACGCTTGGGCCGTAGCCATACTCATGTTCAGCGGGTTCTCCGACTGGGCGGACGGGAAGATCGCGCGGCTGGTCGCCAATCAATCCTCGAAACTGGGGGCGCTGCTCGACCCGGCGGTCGACCGCATCTACATGATCGCCGTGCCCGTGGCCCTCGCGGTCGCGGGCATCGTGCCGTGGTGGCTGGTGATCACCCTCGTCGTGCGAGACGGTCTGTTGGCCGGGACGCTCCCCATCCTGCGTAGCCGCGGGCTGACCGCGCTCCCCGTGGCCTACATCGGGAAGGCCGCGACGTTCGCACTGATGTCGGGGTTCCCGCTGGTGTTGCTCGGCCAGTGGGATGCCCTGTGGAGCCGCGTCATCCTGGCTTGCGGCTGGGCGTTCGTCATCTGGGGCATGGCGATGTACCTGTGGTCGGGCGTGCTGTATCTGATCCAGGTGCGGATGGTGTTGGCACTTCCGCGCGTGGGAGTCTCGGTGTTTGGCGTCCCCCCGCTTGCGGGGGAGAGCGTAGCGACCCGGGAAGATGCTGATGAGTGACGACGAGCGCGCGCTCGGCGGCTACAGCCCGGAGGCTGGACGCAACGCCCACAAGGCGGGCGCGCCGACACTGATACCGGTTCCGTCGCTGTTGCGTTCCCTGCTGTCCGAACATCTCGACGCTGGCTACCACGCAGCCGCCGAGCGCCGCGCAGCAGGGAAGGTTCGGAGCAAGGCCGTCGAGTGGTCCTGGCAACTCGGTGGGGCCGTCGCCGTCGCCGCGATCTTCGCCACCGCCGCCGCTCAGGCGCAGTCCATCGCCCCGGTGACGCGGGAATCCCAGCACGTGCTGGCCGACGGCGTGAGCGCGGCCGAGCACTCGACGCGCGACGCCATCGGCCGACGCGACACGCTGGCGGCATCCGTCGAAACCGCACGGCGCAGCAGGCTCGAGGGCGACGAACGCGGTCGCAGCCTGTTGGCTGACCTGGACGCCGCCGAGTTCACGGCAGCAGCCACCGCGGTCGTCGGACCGGGTCTGGTCGTCACCGTCACCGAACCCGGCGCGGCCCGTGACCTCAGCGACGTCTCGAAGCAACGGGTTGCGGGAAGCCGGCAGGTCATCCTCGACCGTGATCTGCAACTCGCGGTGAACTCGCTATGGGTGAGCGGCGCCGAGGCGATCTCCGTCGGGGGCGTGCGGATCGGGCCGAACGTGACGATCCGGCAGGCCGGAGGGGGCATGCTCGTCGACAATCAACCCATCGTCAGCCCTTACCTGATCCTCGCGATCGGCCCGCCGCACGGCATGCACGACGTTTTCGACAACAGCCACGCCCTTCAGCGGCTGCGTCTGCTGGAAGCCTCATACGGAGTCGGGGTGGACGTCACCGAAGGCGAGGGCCTCACCGTCCCGGCCAGCACCGTGCGCGACGTCAACTTCGCCAAGCAGACCGGGCCACCGTGAACGAACCCGCCATCATGATCGGATACAGATGATCGGAATCGCAGCACTCGTCGTCGGCATCGTGTTGGGCCTGGTGTTCCATCCCAACGTGCCGGACTTCGTTCAGCCGTACCTGCCGATCGCGGTGGTGGCTGCGCTCGACGCGGTGTTCGGTGGGCTGCGCGCCTACCTCGAACGCATCTTCGACTCGAAGGTCTTCGTCATCTCGTTCGTCTTCAACGTGCTGGTCGCAGCGCTCATCGTCTATCTCGGCGACCAACTCGGCGTGGGCACCCAGCTCTCGACCGCGATCATCGTGGTGCTCGGTATTCGCATCTTCGGAAACGCCGCGGCGCTGCGCCGCCGACTGTTCGGGGCGTGACCATGAGCGACCATGGAAAGCACGACGAGCACGGCAAGCACGAACTTCCGCCCGACGAGCCGGCCCGCCCGATCGGAGAGCTGCGGCCGGGCGGCATCGCGGGAATCGAACGGCGGGGAAGGTCCCAGCTGATGTTCGGCGCACTTGCGGTGCTGTTGTGCATCGTGCTCGGGGTGGCCATCGTCACCCAGGTTCGCCACACGGAATCGGGCGACTCGCTGGAGACGGCACGCCCGGCCGACCTGCTGGTACTGCTCGATTCGCTGCAGCAACGCGAAGCGGCGCTGAACACCGAGGTGGCCGACCTGCAGCGGACGCTGGCCAGCCTGCAGGCCTCCGGCAGCAGCGACGCGGCCGCGATCGAGAACGCCCGCGCCCGCCTTGCCGCGCTGTCGATCTTCATCGGCACGATCGCCGCCACGGGACCCGGGGTGACGCTGACCATCGCCGACACTGCTCCCGGCGTGTCCGCCGAGACCATGCTCGACGTGATCAACGAGTTGCGCGCGGCGGGCGCCGAGGCCATGCAGATCGGGTCGGCCGGACAACAGGTCAGGGTCGGGGTCGACACCTGGGTGGTGGGGATGCCCGGGGCGCTCGTCGTGGACGGGGTGACGTTGAATCCGCCGTATTCGGTTCTGGCGATTGGTGATCCAGCCACGTTGGCTGCGGCGATGAACATCCCCGGCGGCGCGATGGACAGCGTCGAGCGCGTCGGCGGCTCGATGTCGGCGCAACAGGCCGAAGTCGTCGACGTGACGGCCTTGCGGCAACCGAAACCACGCCAATACGCTCAGCCAGTCAAATGACCGAGTTCATACACTGCGACAATCCCTGCGATCCGTATCTGCGCCGACAGACCCGAGGAGCCCCGTGAGCGAGATTCCGTCCGACCTGAACTACACCGAGGAGCACGAATGGGTGCGCCGCACCGGCCCCGACACGGTGCGGGTCGGGATCACCGACTATGCGCAATCCGCACTCGGTGACGTGGTGTATGTCGAACTGCCGGAGGTCGGCGCCGACGTGACCGCGGGCAGCGAGTTCGGAAACGTCGAGTCGACCAAGTCGCAGTCGGATCTGTACGCGCCGATCACGGCGAAAGTCGTTGCCGTCAACAGTGATCTGGCAGACTCACCTGAGCTCGTCAACTCCGATCCGTACGGGGCTGGCTGGCTGATCGACCTGCAGGTCGACGCCACGGCGTTGGAGGAGGGCCTCGCGGCCCTGCTCGACGCCGACGGTTACGGCGACACCGTGGAGGAATGAGAATTACGGCGGGGGTGGACACAGCGCCGCACCCCGCGCGGTACGGTCGAGGAGAGACGCATGCCGTTCGGCCGCCTCGTCGGCAGGTCGACCAAACATCGCCACAGCAGCCAGTGAGGAGCAGCGGGTGACGGATAACGACACCACTTCGGGAGCGGACCAGACGTCGGATGACGTCACGGTGGAGACCACTTCGGTCTTCCGCTCCGACTTCCTCAACGAGCTCGACGCCCCACCGGCGGCGGGTTCCGACAGTTCGGTTTCAGGAGTCGAGGGGCTGCCCGCAGGTTCGGCGTTGCTCGTGGTCAAGCGCGGCCCCAACGCCGGTTCGCGATTCCTGCTCGACCAGCCGAGGACCTCGGCGGGTCGGCACCCCGACAGCGACATCTTTTTAGACGACGTCACCGTGAGTCGTCGGCACGCCGAGTTTCGCCTCGAGGCCAGCGAGTTCCAGGTCGTCGACGTCGGGAGCCTCAACGGCACCTACGTCAACCGTGAGCCGGTCGATTCGGCCCTGCTGTCCAACGGCGACGAGGTTCAGATCGGAAAGTTCCGTCTGGTGTTTCTCACCGGCCCGAAGTCCGACGACGGCACACCGGACACGTAAGTGACGGCCCCCGACAGCTCCGCGCTGGCCGGGATGTCCATCGGCGCGGTGCTCGACCTGCTCCGACCCGACTTTCCGGACGTGACCATCTCCAAGATCAGATTCCTGGAGGCCGAAGGGCTGGTCACGCCCGAGCGCACGGCGTCGGGCTATCGGCGGTTCACCGCATATGACTGTGCCCGGCTGCGCTTCGTACTCACTGCCCAGCGTGATCACTACCTGCCGCTGAAGGTGATCAAGGCCCAGCTCGACGAGCAGGCCGACGGAGAGTTGCCCGAGACCCGATCCGCCTACGGGATACCGCGATTGGTACCGGTAACCGAGGGCGACGACGCCCACGACACGGCCGCCGTCGCGCCTGCCAAGGTCCGGCTCAGCCGCGAGGATCTGCTGACCCGCTCGGGCGTCGACCCTGAATTGCTCGGCGCACTCGTCAAGGCCGGGATCATCAAGCCGGGTCCCGCCGGGTTCTTCGACGAACATTCGGTGGTCACCGCGCAATGTGCGCAGGCGCTGGAGGAATACGGCGTGGAACCGCGGCACCTGCGCGCGTTCCGTTCTGCAGCGGACCGGCAGTCGGACCTCATCGCCCAGATCGCGGGTCCCGTGGTCAAGGCGGGAAAGGCCGGCGCGCGGGACAGGGCCGACGAACTGGCACGCGAGGTGGCGGCGCTCGCCATCACCTTGCACACGTCGCTGATCAAGTCCGCCGTACGCGACGTTCTGGATCGGTGAGGACTAGACTCGTGGAGACGGGTTGACGGTGCGGAGGGCAGGCACAGATGGGCGAGGTTCGTGTGGTCGGCATTCGCATCGAGCAGCCACAGAACCAGCCGGTTTTGCTCCTGCGCGAATCCAACGGTGATCGCTATCTGCCGATCTGGATCGGCCAGTCGGAGGCCAATGCGATCGCGCTGGAACAGCAGGGCGTCGAGCCCACGCGGCCGCTCACTCATGACCTGATCCGAGATCTGATTGCCGCCCTTGGGCATTCACTCAAGGAAGTTCGGATCGTCGACTTGCAGGAAGGCACCTTTTACGCCGACCTGATCTTCGATCGCGACATCAAGGTATCGGCGCGTCCGTCTGACTCCGTGGCCATCGCCATGCGCGTCGGGGTTCCGATCTACGTCGAAGAAGCGGTGCTGGCCGAGGCCGGACTGCTGATTCCCGACGAGAACGACGAGGAAGCCACCGGTGCGGTCCGCGAGGACGAGGTGGAGAAGTTCAAGGAGTTCCTCGACAGCGTGTCGCCGGACGACTTCAAGGCCACCTGAAGTCACGCTTTGTCACGGATGCGTCTCAACCTGCCCCACGTGGTCGACACGCGGACCAGGTTTCGGGGATCCGTCATCCGGGCAGCCATACTTTGATGACCGGACAGCCGATGGGCAGTGAGGCTATGCCGGAAAGCGTATGCTCGACACACTCGAGCTTGGAGCAAATGCACGGCACCGCCCTTCGGGTGTAGCGAAACTGGGCGAGTTCGATTCGGCGAGAGGACGGACAGTGGGCGACACGCCACGTCAAGAGCAGTTGGATCTGGCTCCGGCCGAAACATCGGCATCCGCCGCGACCGCAGCGCCCAGCGAACCCGTTCAGGGTGGGCTCTTCCCGGATGACTCGCTGCCCGACGAGCTGGTCGGCTACCGCGGGCCGAGCGCCTGCCAGATCGCCGGGATCACCTACCGGCAGCTGGACTACTGGGCTCGCACCTCTCTGGTGGTGCCGTCGATTCGTGGCGCGGCAGGCTCGGGCAGCCAACGGCTGTACTCGTTCAAGGACATCCTCGTCCTCAAGATCGTCAAAAGGCTGCTGGATACCGGCATCTCGCTGCACAACATCCGGGTGGCCGTCGACCACCTGCGGCAGCGCGGCGTACAGGATCTGGCCAACATCACGCTGTTCTCGGACGGCACCACCGTCTACGAGTGCACCTCCGCCGAAGAGGTCGTCGACCTCCTGCAGGGTGGCCAGGGCGTGTTCGGCATCGCGGTGTCCGGAGCCATGCGTGAGCTCACCGGCGCCATTGCGGACTTCCCGGGCGAACGCGCCGACGGCGGCGAATCCATTGCGGCACCCGAGGACGAACTGGCCTCCCGGCGGAAGCACCGCGACCGCAAGATCGGCTGACTGGCACCTGCGCGCCTCCGCTACCGTAGAATCGGCAACGCATCGCCCCCATGCGGGAGAGTTTCGTGGCCGCCAGCCACGGACGCCGAAGGAGCAATACCTCTCCATCAACCTCTCAGGCACCAGGACCGCACGGGGCCACGATGCCTCTGGAAAGCGGTGAGTGCTACTCGCCCGCCCATGGGGAAAGGCTTCCCGGCAACCTGCCGAGGCGCCGAATCTCTCAGGCACCCGGCCCCGGGTCGACGACAGAGGGAGAGGAACCGCTAGCGGTTCTGCGCCCCGATCCGAGAGGTCCCCGTGTCCGGCACTCACACTCATTCCACCGGCGAGCACCACCAAATGCGCTTCGCCGACAGGCACATCGGACCCGACGCGGACGCAGTCGCCACGATGCTCGACGTCATCGGCGTCGATTCGCTCGACGAGCTCGCGGAGAAGGCGTTGCCCGCAGGCATCCTCGACACGCTGACCGTCGACGGCCTGGCCCCCGGACTCGAGCAACTGCCCCCGCCGGCCACGGAGGAACACGCGCTGGCCGAACTCCGTGCCATGGCCGACAGCAACACGGTTGCGGTCTCGATGATCGGGCAGGGCTACTTCGACACCCTGACCCCGCCGGTGCTGCGCCGCAACGTCCTGGAGAACCCCGCCTGGTACACGGCCTACACGCCTTACCAGCCCGAGATCAGCCAGGGTCGCCTCGAAGCCCTGCTGAACTTCCAGACCATGGTCGAGGACCTGACCGGACTCGAGGTCGCCAACGCGTCGATGCTCGACGAGGGCACCGCCGCGGCCGAGGCCATGACGCTGATGCACCGCGCCGTCAAGGGCTCGGCCAACCGGCTCGTCGTCGACAGCGACGTGTATCGACAGACGGCGGCCATCATCGACACGCGCGCGAAGCCGCTCGGCATCGAGGTGGTCACCGCCGACCTGCGCGACGGACTCCCGGAAGGCGAGTTCTTCGGTGTCATCGTCCAGTTGCCCGGAGCCAGTGGCGCCGTGGTCGACTGGTCGGGACTGGTCGCCGAAGCCCACGAACGCGGCGCGCTCGTCGCCGTCGGCGCCGACCTGCTGGCACTCACGCTCGTCGCACCGCCCGGCGAGTACGGCGCTGACGTCGCCTTCGGCACCACCCAACGATTCGGTGTGCCAATGGGATTCGGTGGGCCGCACGCAGGTTACCTGGCCGTCCACACCAAGCACGCCCGTCAACTGCCCGGCAGGCTCGTTGGCGTGTCGGTGGATGCCGACGGCTCCACCGCGTACCGGTTGGCGTTGCAGACGCGGGAGCAGCACATCCGCCGCGACAAGGCGACGAGCAACATCTGCACCGCGCAGGTGCTGCTGGCCGTGATGGCCGCGATGTACGCCAGTTACCACGGGGCCGACGGACTCTCGTCGATCGCCCACCGCGTCCACGGCGACGCGCTCGCCGTGGCGATGGGGCTGGTCGAGGCGGGCGTCGAGGTCGTGCACGACTCGTTCTTCGACACGGTGCTGGCCCGGGTACCGGGGCGCGCCGACGAGGTGCAGGCGGCGGCGAAGGCCAAGGGCATCAACGTGTGGCTCGTCGACGCAGACCACGTTTCGGTGGCATGCGACGAGGCGACCACCGCCCACCACGTCGAGGAGGTGCTGTCCGCATTCGGCGCCACGCGCGGGGGCCATCACTGGGACGGTCCGGAAATTGCCACGCGCACAACCGATTTCCTCACGCATCCGGCGTTTACGCGCTACCGCACCGAAACGGAGATGATGCGCTATCTCCGGTCGTTGGCCGACAAGGACATCGCCCTGGATCGCAGCATGATCCCGCTGGGGTCGTGCACCATGAAGCTCAATGCCGCCGCGGAGATGGAGCCGATCACCTGGCCCGAGTTCGCCCGCCAGCATCCGTTCGCGCCCGCGTCCGACGCCCCCGGCCTTCGCAAGCTGATCGCAGACCTGGAGTCATGGCTGATCCAAGTAACGGGTTACGACTCGGTGTCACTGCAGCCCAACGCCGGGTCGCAGGGGGAGTACGCCGGACTGCTCGCCATCCAGGCGTACCACGCGAGTCGTGGCGAAGCCGAGCGCAACATCTGCCTGATCCCGTCTAGCGCGCATGGAACCAACGCCGCGTCGGCAGCGCTGGCAGGCATGCGGGTCGTGGTGGTCGCCTGCCGCGAGAACGGTGACGTCGACCTCGACGACCTGCGCACCAAGGTGGCCGAACACGCGGAACACGTTGCCGCCCTGATGATCACCTACCCGTCGACCCACGGTGTCTACGAACACGACATCGCCGACATCTGCGCTGCGGTGCACGAGGTCGGCGGTCAGGTGTACGTCGACGGCGCCAACCTGAACGCGTTGGTGGGCCTGGCCCGACCGGGGAAGTTCGGCGGCGACGTCAGCCACCTGAACCTGCACAAGACGTTCTGCATCCCCCACGGTGGTGGCGGACCGGGCGTCGGCCCGGTGGCGGTGCGTGAGCATCTGGCGCCCTATCTTCCGGGCCACCCGCTGGCCGCCGAGCTCGGCGACGACTACACCGTCTCGGCGGCGCCGTACGGCTCGGCGTCGATCCTGCCGATCACGTGGGCGTACATCCGGATGATGGGCGCTCCCGGAATGCGGGCCGCCACGCTGACGGCGATGGCATCGGCCAACTACATCGCTCGCCGGCTCGACGAGTACTACCCGGTGCTGTACACGGGGGAGCGCGGCATGGTTGCGCACGAGTGCATCCTCGATCTTCGTGGCATCACCAAGAGCACCGGCGTCAGCGTCGACGACGTGGCAAAGCGGCTGGCGGACTACGGGTTCCACGCACCGACCATGAGCTTCCCCGTCGCGGGCACGCTGATGGTCGAGCCGACGGAGAGTGAGAGCCTGGCCGAGGTGGATGCGTTCTGCGAGGCGATGATCTCGATCCGGGCCGAGATCGACCAGGTCGGCTCGGGAGCATGGCCAGCCGACGACAACCCGCTGCGCGGCGCACCGCACACCGCCGAGTGCCTGCTGACCGATGAGTGGACGCACCCGTACAGCCGGGAGCAGGCCGCCTATCCGCTTGGCAAGGCCTACCGTCCGAAGGTGTGGCCGCCGGTGCGCCGTATCGACAACGCCTACGGCGACCGGAACCTGGTGTGTTCGTGCCCGCCGGTGGAGGCGTTCGCCTAGCCGTTCCACCCATGTTGCCCGCCAGCGTCGCCGAGTGGCGCGACGCTGGCGAGTTACGGCTGCGCGACGGCTCGGTGTTCGTGCACTCGGCGACTGAGCCCGTTAGCTGATCGCCGTGGCGATCGCCGCGGCGAGTTCGGGCCCCGCCGAACTGTTGAGGCTCTGGTAGCTGCCACCGGTCGACTGGGCCACCGCCTCCCAGGTGGCCCGATCGGAATCGCCGCCGAAGTCGATGACGTTGACCGCGACTGGCCGGGCCGGAGCGAAGGTCGACTTGATGAACTCCTGCAGACCGGGACCGTCGAGGCTCTGGTCGGTGTGCGGACCCGTCGTGATGACGAGTACTGAGTTCTCTTCGCCTTCACGGAAGTTCGCCACGGTGTCGGGGTAGAGCAGTCGCAGCGTGGTGAAGGACACCGCCCCGCCGTTGGATGCCGATTGACTCTCCAGGGCCGACGTCAGGGCGGCCGAGCGCGGTTGACCGTTGACCGGATCGCCGAGCGGCCCAGCGGCGACTTCGGAGCGGCCCGCCACTCCGTCGAACGTCCACAGCCCGACCGAGGCGGTGGGCGGCAACGCGTGAAGTTGGGTGTCGAGCGCTGCGGTGACGTTGTCCACCCGCGACTTTCCGCCCTCCGTGGTGGTCATCGACTGGTCGAGCAGGATGGTCACCGCCGGACTGCGCGTCGGTGCGCTCACCGCGTCGGCGATCGTCGCCCGGGTGGCATTGTCACCGACCGAGACGGGTGCGGCGAGGTCCCCGAACGCGACGACGTCGCTGGTGGGCAGTTTTTCGCCGGCGGCGTCGGCCCGGAAGCCCGCCTTGACCAGCTCGGACAGGGCTTCCGGCTTGCGCAGATACTTGTCGAACTCGCTTGCGGCGGCGGTCTGTTCGCGGGACAGCCAGTCGCCAGACAGCTGCACGGCCGGATAGTCGGCCTGGGCGGTCGGCCCCGACGGCTGCCAGGCGGCGAGCTTGTCCTTGGCTCCAGAGAGCCCCGCGGCGCGTTGGTAGATCTGCTGCTCGGTGGAGACCACCGCGTGCACGGGGGCGGCCGCTGGAGCCCCGTCCTGAAGCAGGGCGTCCATCGCCGTGGAAACCTTGCCGTCAGCGAGCTTCGGCTGACCGGCCATCAGAGTCGTCACCGCGCCTGCGCCTGCCGTCGCCGGCGCGCCCGAGGGCGCGGTGGCCGTGGCGACCGCCTCGGCGGCGACGTAGGTGGCGTCACCGTCCCCGGGTAGGGGCAGCGCCAGCCGCAGCGCACCCCAGCCGGGAAGGTCGAGTCCGTCCAGTCCGCTCGGATTGCTCTGCAGACCCGGAAGGTTGCCCCAGTTCTGCTGTGCCAGCGCAGTCTTCAACTCCGGGTGCACGGCGAGCATGACGGGGGAGGTGACCAACGACCGGCTCGTGCTGATGGTCTGGGGGCCTGCTGCGGCTTCGAGCCGCGCCGCCGATATCGAGCTGCCTGGAATCCACAAGGCGGGCCGCTCACCCAGCTCGGCCGGCCACTTATCGACGAAACCGTTGATGACCTGACCCGAATCGGCGCTCTTCACACCGACTTTGACGCACTTGTCGCCGACGGGAGCGGCCGTCTTGTTGTAGTCGTCGGCCAGTGTGCGGATGTGCTCGGCGATCGACCCGTCGGCAATCACCGCGACGGCTGACGTCACCAGACACGCAACGCGCGGCGGCGACGGCCGACCGGTCGGACAGGGCGTCGCCGAAGAACCGCCACAGAATGACCGCTCCGACCACCACGACTACGGTGACCAGTGCGGCGATGACGCCCTTGCTGACCCCGCGGCGGCTGTCGGTCACCGCGCGGTGGCTACCGGTCCACTCGCCGCCCTCCCACTCGCCGCCGTGGGCCGGACCTGAAACCGACGGGCGTGGCGGCGGTGTCGACGTCGCGGCGAACGATCGGGTGGGGGCTTCGAGCTCGTCGTATCCGGAGTCCGATTCCGGATGGTCCGATTCCACGTCGTCGGCCCAGTAGTCGGCCGCAGGGTGGCCCGGCCGGCCGTAATCGGTGTCGAGATCCCGTTCGCCGTGTCCCGGCTGGAGACCACGGCCGTAGTCCGACGCCGGCGGCTCGTCGGCCTCGTGCTCGTCGGCCTCGTGCTCGTCGGCCTCGTGCTCGTCGGCCTCGTGCTCGTCGGCCTCGTGCTCGTCGGCGTAGTCGTCACCCGAGTCGGGCTCACCGAGGTACGGCTGCTCGTCCGACTCGTCGGGATCGGGAACGCTGTGCCTGCCCATCCCTAACCTCTGCGCTCGGTAAGTGTCATGTGGCCTCGACGCCGCAGTCTAGCCACGGGCGAGCTGGCGAGCTTTGAACTCCCGGCGACGGCGGTGCAGGATCGGTTCCGTGTAGCCGTTGGGCTGCTGGGCACCGGACAGGATCAGCTCCTGCGCGGCCTCGAACGCGATGCTGGCTTCCGGATCGGGTGCCATCGGCAGGTAGTCGGGGTCCTTGGCGTTCTGTTCGTCGACCACGGCGGCCATCCGCCGCAGACTGGCCTTCACGTCTTCCGAGGTGATGACGCCGTGGCGCAGCCAGTTCGCCAGCAGCTGGCTCGAAATTCGCAGCGTCGCACGATCTTCCATCAATGCCACGTTGTGAATGTCCGGCACCTTGGAACACCCGACACCCGCGTCGATCCAGCGCACGACGTAGCCGAGGATCGACTGGCAGTTGTTGTCGACCTCTTCGCGGATCTCCTCCGGTGCCCAGGCGAGTTCCTTGGCGAGCGGAATGGTGAGGAGTTCCTCGATGGTGGTCCGCTTCTTGCCCGCGAGTTCCTTCTGCACCTCGAACACGTCGACCTCGTGGTAGTGCATCGCGTGGAGCGTGGCGCCGGTCGGCGACGGCACCCATGCGGTGGTGGCACCCGCCTTGGGCTGGCCGATCTTCTGCTCGACCATGTCCGCCATCAGTTCGGTCATGGCCCACATGCCCTTGCCGATCTGCGCCTTTCCGGACAACCCAGTGGCCAGCCCGGCGTCGACGTTGGCGTCCTCGTAGGCCTTGATCCAGGGTTGGCTCTTCATGGCCCCCTTGCGGATCATCGGGCCGGCCTCCATCGAGGTGTGGATCTCGTCGCCCGTGCGGTCGAGGAAGCCGGTGTTGATGAAGACGACCCGGTCGGAGGCGGCCTTGATGCAGGACTTGAGGTTGAGCGTGGTGCGCCGTTCCTCGTCCATGATGCCGACCTTCAGCGTGGCCTCCGGCAGCCCAAGCACGTCCTCGACGCGGCTGAACAGCTCGCACGTGAACGCGACCTCGTCGGGACCGTGCATCTTCGGCTTCACGATGTACACCGAGCCGGTGCGGCTGTTGAGCAGCGGTCCGTTGGCCTCGTCGGCCTTCAGTCCGTGCATCGCGATGAGGCCGGTGAACAGCGCGTCCTGGATGCCCTCGGGAACTTCCTTGCCGTCGGCGTCGGTGATCGCGTCGTTGGTCATCAGGTGACCGACGTTGCGCACGAACAGCAGGCTGCGCCCGGGCAGGGTGAGCTCTCCGCCGTCGGGGGTGGTGAAGGTGCGGTCCGCATTCAGCACGCGCGTGAACGACTTGCCGCCCTTGCTGACCTCTTCGGCGAGGTCGCCCCGGTTCAGGCCCAGCCAGTTGCGGTAACCAAGCACCTTGTCGTCGGCGTCGACGGCCGCGACGGAATCCTCGAAGTCCATGATCGTGGTGATCGCCGACTCCAGCACCACGTCCTTGATGCCGGCCTCGTCGGTCGACCCGACGGAGGAGTCCGGATCGACGAGGATCTCGATGTGCAGGCCGTTGTTGACGAGCAGCACCGACCAGTCGGGCGACCCCAGCTCTCCGGTGTACCCGACGAACTTCTCCGGGCTGGCGAGCCCGGTGGACGAACCTTCACCCGTGGCCAGGTCCAGCCGGCCGTCGGCGATGGTCAGCCCGGTGATGTCCGCCCAGGAGCCGGACGCCAGCGGCACTGCTTCGTCGAGGAACTTCCTCGCATAGGCGATGACCTTGTCACCGCGCACCCGGTTGTAACTGCTGCCCTTCTCCGCCCCGTCGTCCTCGGAGATCACGTCCGTGCCGTACAGCGCGTCGTAGAGCGAGCCCCAGCGCGCGTTCGCGGCGTTCAACGCGAACCGCGCGTTGAGGATGGGCACCACCAGCTGCGGGCCTGCGGTGGTGGTGATCTCGTCGTCGACGCCCGACGTGGTGATGGTGAAGTCGGCAGGCTCGGGCTGCAGGTAGCCGATCTCGCTGAGGAAATCCTCGTACTCGTCCATCTCGAACGCGCCGATGACGCGCGCCCGGTGCCACCTGTCGAGTTGCGCCTGAAGCTCGTCGCGGCGGGCCAGGAGTTCTTCGTTCTGTGGGGTCAAGTCGGTCACGACCTTGTCCACGCCGGCCCAGAAGCTGTCGGCGTCGAGGCCGGTGCCGGGGAGTGCCTCGTTGGTGATGAAGTCGTGCAGCACCTTGGCGACTCGCAGGTTGCCCACGGTCACACGATCGGTCGCGGGCGGGCGAAGCTGGGTGGGCTCTGTCATGCGATTCCTCCTGAAGCGTCGATCCAGCTTACCCGTGGGTAGCGGTAGCCAATCGCCCTGCGCCTGGTGACGGGCCGCTCACGGTGCAGGTCGGCTGCGGTCACGCGGCTCCCGGGCGGCCGGGAAGCGTGACGACGCCCACCGCGGGAGTACCCAGTCGACCGGCCAACCATGGCAACGCCGCGGCGAAGGCCTTGGCGGCGGTGCCGAAGTCGTGGTCGCCGCCTTGGGGGACCACGGAGCACTCGATGCCGCTGCTACTCGCCAACGCGCACAGGTAATTCGCGACGCCGACGTGATCCTCGGGGCCGTTGATCCCTGCCTTCGGATCCGGTCCCGGCGCAGGTCCGGCCCCGGCCGCCCGGTACTCCGGCTGACCGGATACGGAGACGGCAAACCATCCGGCGACGCCGGGGAACGGTCCGTGGCCCGCCATCACCAACGCCGGGTCGAACGCGCGGTACGCCGTGGCGTCGCCGCCGAACAGCCGGTCGATGGTCTGGTCCTCCGAACCCGCGTCGGGTCGCAGCTGACCGTCGACGTCGACGAACGTGCTGAACAGGTCCGGGTGCATGACCGTCGTCGTGATGGCGCACGTGCCGCCCGCCGACCAGCCGACGATTCCCCAGTGCGCGGGATCGGGACTCACCGCGAAATGCGACACGACGTACGGCACGACGTCCTTGGTCAGGTGGTCGGCGGCGTTGCCCCGCACCCCGTTAACGCATTCGGTGTCGTTGCTGAACTGCCCACCGGTGTCGACGAAGACGAGCACGGGCGCATTTCCGCCGTGGTGGGCCGCGAAGTCGTCGGCGGTGCGCCGGGCATCGCCGGAGTCGGGCCAGTCGGCGGGGCGGCCGAACTCGCCGCCCGCCATCACCACGGCCCCGAGCGGAGGCGGGGGATCGCTGACGAACCACGCCGGCGGGAGATAGACGAGCTCGTCGCGGTGGCGGAAGCCCGAGCCGTTGTCTGGGATGGTCACCGACACCAACGTGCCTGCGTGCGGTATCACCCCGTGGTCCCGCATGCTCCGGACCGTCGCCTCGTCCACCTGGCTGGGCAGCGGCGCTTGGGCCGCCCGGTTCCACAGTGAACTCACCGTCGGCAGGTATCCGGTCCAGGCGTCGACGGCGAGCGCGGCGCACGTCACGCAGAGCGGGATCGCCGCGAGCGATGCGCCGCGGCGCCACCACGCGCCGGTCCGCCACCCGCACAGCGCGACCGCGATGGCAAGGCCGGTCAGAGCGATCCACCACCACAGCAACGGCGGGGCGGAATCGTCCGCGAGCGCCTCGTAGTCGACGAACCAGTGCGCGGCGAGCGCGAGTGTCCCTCCGAACATCGCCGCGACGGGCATCCAGATCACCAGCCAACGGCGGGTACGCCAGCCGATTGCTGCCACGACGACGCCTGCGGTGACCAGCTGGACGAGGATCGGCAGCCAGCCATGGGTCAACGCAGGGTTCACCACTTCGTTTATGGCAAACGCCGGTGTGAATCGGCTGACGGTTCGCTCTCAGCCGCCCGTGTATGACTGGGCCGGATAGCTCAGCGCCGCGCAGTCGTTCGTCGCGGGCGCGGCGTCGAAGCGGGCGTTGATCCACGCGATCGCCGCGGTGGGGTCGTCGGCCATCGGGGCGCCGACCTCGATGACGTCACCGAACCCGCACGCGCTCCGGAGTGCGGCCTCCGTCCAGTCGGTCGGGATCAGGTCCCCGTCCGCGCCGGGTGCGACGAGCATCGGCGCAGCCGTACGGCCCTGCGGAAGCGACGTCTTGTGCAGGTAGTCACGCAGGCCCTCGACGGCGTCCCGTCCGTCCGGCCGCAGATCGTCCGGCCCGAGCGTGTTCACCACCGCGGCCCGATGCGCGTACTGCGGTCCCCAGCACGCCGAGAGCTCGTCCCAGTGCTCCTTGGCCACACCGTGCCGATAGGCGTCGAGGTCGAAGTCGTCGTACTCCGCGTGCAGCGCTTCGAGGTACTGCTGCAGCACCAGCTGCTGGTCGCGCGTCAGCGTGCCCGCGGCCGCGCCGTCGGCGAGCCCGTCGAGCGCGGCCAGGGGCGCGACGGCGATCGCGCCGGCCAGCTGGAGGCCGGCGTTGTAGTCCGGAGCGAGCTCGTTGGCCGCCCAGGCCGCCTGTCCGCCCTGGTCGCGGCCGTAGGCGACCCACGCGTCCGACGCCGAGGGCACCAGTCGGCGGGCCGCGCGCACCGAGTCGATGAGGTCGTAGCCCGCGGTCGTCGAATCGAGGAACGGGTGATATACGTCGGAACGACCCAGGCCCTGGTAGTCCGGCACGGTGACCATGAACCCCGCCTCGACGAGCGCGGCCACCAGGGGAGCCGAGCCGAGCAGCGTCGGAGAGGCCGACGGCGCGCAGTCGGCCTCCGTCCCCGTCATCGCGTGCCCCACGGCGACGACGCGCCAACCTCCCTGAGGTGGGTCGCCCCTCGGCACGAACACCGTCCCGGTCACCTGCGGATGATCGTCATTCACACCGGAACTCGACACGTAGGTGATGCGGGCCGCCAGTGACGTATCGGCGCGTAGCCCGGGATCGAGGTCGGGCAGCTCCTCGGCGGCCACCAGCGTGCCGGGTCCCGACCCGCTGAAGTCGCCAGGCAGGGCGGCGCCCCTGACGGCGGTGTGATGGGCGGCGGGCGCGGGCGTGCAGCCGCCGAGCACCAGCGCCGCGGCGACGGCAAGCGGGGCTCCCATGGTCAGTGCGCGCATCGCGACTCCTCGTCGTTGGACCGCGTTCCGGCAGCATCCGCAACTGGGCAAACGCGTTGCGGCGCAATGTAATCTTCTGAACTGTGATCCCCCTGGAAGCGTGGGCGGCGCAACGCGATCGCCACCACCACCGAGTGGAGGTGTTGCTCGGGGACTACCTGCGCCGCCGCGCACGGGGCCTGCCGCACCCCGTGATCGACTTCCTGTTCACCTACTACAACCTCACGCCTGGCCAGTTGCAGCGCTGGCATCCCGGCTACGGGATCACCCTGAGCGGGTCGGGTGCGGACGAATACGCGAAGCTGCGTGGCTATCGAGGCACCGAAGCGGGCGTGACGGTCGATCCCGACTTCCTCGCCAAGCGTCGGGCGACCGTCGAGTACGTCGCGGGGTTGATGGAGGCGACCGCGAGCCGGCCCGCGAACCTGGGCTGCTTCGGGCTGCACGAGTGGGCCATGGTGTACCGCGCCGATCCCGACGAGATCCGCCACCGGATGCCGTTGCGGCTCGGCCGCGAGGGCACCGACGCGGTGGTCGAGTCCATGCCGCTGCGCTGTACGCACTTCGACGCCTTCCGGTTCTTCACCGCAGGCGCACGTCCCCGAAACGCCGCCGAGCTCACCCGGGGCGCACAGGTCGCGACCGAGCAGCCGGGGTGCCTGCACGCGGGGATGGACCTGTACAAGTTCAGCGCCAAGCTGCTGCCGCTCATGAGTTCCGAGATGCTTTGGGATGCATTCGAATTGGCGCATGAGGCCCGCAAGCTCGACATGCGTGCGTCGCCGTACGACCTGAGCTCGTACGGGTACCAGCCGGTGCGGATCGACACGCCCGGCGGACGCGCCGAGTACGTTCGCGAACAGTCCGAGGCTGGCCACCCGCGCGGCCCAGGTTCGCAGCGCGCTGCTGGCGTGGTGCCGCGGACTGCTGACGGGCCCCACCTGAGCCGGACCACCTGGGCGCACGCTCAGACGCGGTGAGTCCCGTCGCGCACCGTGCCGACGAGGTCCTCCACCAGATCCTCGAGCGCCACCATCGCCGTCACCCGCCCGTCGGCATCAGTGACCAGCGCCAGGTGGCTGTTGGTGCGGCGTAGCCGGGACAGCGCGTCGGGCAGTGACAGCGTCTCGAGGAGGAATGGCAGCGGCCGCACCATCGACGGGTCGACGGCGGCATCGGAGTCGTCGACCAGCGGAAGCACGTCCTTGATGTGGACATAGCCGGTGAATCGGCCCGCCGGGTCGACGACGGGAAACCGCGAATAGCCGGTATCTGCGAGGGCTTGTTGGATCGCCGCGACGGTCGGTCCCTTGCCGTCGGCGGCGGCCGCGACCGCATGGATCTCGCCGACGGGTACGGCGACGTCCCTCACGACCCGGTTGCGGATCTGCAGCGCCCGCGACAGGCGAGTGTGTTCCTCGGGGTCGAGCAGGCCCTCGGACAGTGATTCGGCGATCATCTCCGACAGTTCGATCGTGGAGACCGTGTTCTCGAGCTCGTCCTTGGCCTCGACGCCGAACATGCGCAGGGTCAGCTTCGCGCACCAGTCGTAGAAGGCGATGAACGGCTTGGCCAGCCGAATGTAGATCAAGTACGGCGGAACCAGCAGCATCGCCGCCGACTCGGGTCCGGCGATCGCGATGTTCTTCGGCACCATCTCACCGAGCAGCACGTGCAGCACCACCACGACCGTGATCGCGACGAAGAACGACACGGTGTGAAGCACCGCGTCGGGCACGCCCAACAAGTCGAACGGCTTCTCCAAGAGATGCGCGACGGCGGGTTCGCCGACGCGGCCGAGCAGGATCGAACAAACCGTGATGCCGAGCTGCGCGCCGGCAAGCATCAGCGAGAGGTTCTCCCCGGCCCGAATGACGGTGATCGCGCTGCGCTTGCCCTGTTCGGCAAGGGCTTCGAGACGGTCGCGGCGCGCCGAGATCAGCGCGAACTCCGCGGCCACGAAGAACGCGTTGGCGGCGAGCAGCAGCACGGTGAGCAACACTCCGAACAGATCGCCCATCAGTGCTCTCGCTCCGAGTGGCCACGGCGCCCGAGTTCGGTCAGCTCGACGACGTCGATGCGCCTGCCGTCCATCTGGATCACCTTCGCCTGCCAATGCACCGGATCGTCGAGTGGACCGTCGGGATCGAACTCGGTGAGCTCGACGGTCTCGCCGGGTTCGGGGATGTGCCCCAGCTCCTTGAGCACCAGGCCACCGATGGTGTCGTAATCGCCTTCGTGCGGACGGAATGGCGTCTCGGTGTCGACTTCGTCGATGCGCAAGAGCCCGGAGACCCGCCATCCGTTGCGCATCTCGACGACGTCGGGCGTCTCGTCGTCGTGTTCGTCGCGGACGTCGCCCACGATCTCCTCGATGAGGTCCTCGACCGTGACCATCCCCGCGGTACCGCCGTACTCGTCGACGACGAGAGCCGTCTGCAGGCCGTTCGCCCGTATCTGAGTCATCACCGCGTCTCCGTCGAGGGTGGAAGGCACCGTGGACACCGGCTGTACCAGGTCAGCCAGCCGGATCCGCGGGCGGTCCTCTCGCGGCACCTCGAAGACCTGCTTGACGTGCACGATTCCGATGGTCTCGTCCAGATCACCCTCAACGATCGGAAAACGCGAGTAGCCCGTTTCCATCGCCTTCGTGACCAGGTCCTCGACGGTGTCGTCGGCCTGCAGCACTTCGATCGTGGAACGGGGCGTCATCAACTCCTCAGCGGTCCGGGTGCCGAACCGTAGCGAGCGGTCTACGAGCGTGGCCGTCGCGATGTCGAGCGAGCCACTTCGAGCCGAATTGCGCACGAGTGACACGAGTTCCTGTGGCGAGCGCGCCGACCTCAACTCCTCGGCGGGTTCGATGCCCAGCCTGCGCAATATCCAGTTGGCGGTGCCGTTGGTCAGCTTGATCAGCGGAGTGGTGGCCATCGAGAAGACGAGCTGCGGGCCGGCCACCACGCGCGCCGTCGCCAGCGGCTTTGCGATGGCGAGGTACTGCGCGACCAACTCCCCGAACACCATCGAAACGGAGGTGGCGATCAGCAACGCCAGTGCTAGCGAAACGCCGTCGGCGACGCTGCTCGTCAGTGACAGCGCCGCGAACGCCGGCCGAAGCAGGTTCGCGAGCAGCGGCTCCGCAAGGTACCCGGTGATCAGCGTGGTTATCGAGATGCCAACTTGGGCTCCCGAGAGCTGGAACGACAGCGTGCGATGGGCGCGCAGGACGAGCTTGTCGCGCCGGCCTCCAGTACGGGCGTTGGCCTCGACGGTGCTGCGCTCCAAGGCGGTCAAGGAGAACTCGGCCGCGACGAACACCGCCGTGCCCGCGGTCAGGAGCACGAAGGCCAGCAGGCTGAGCAGGGTCAGGGTGACGCTCATGGCCGACTCGTGGATCGGGCGCCGGGCACTTGGCCCGGCGATCTACTGGATGGCTCGGCGTCGTCCGGCTCGGCCGCAGGGATCGTCACGGGCACCAACGGCACGTGATCCCTTTCGTTCGCGAGCATCATTGAGTCACCCATGTTAGCCGGTCGTGGCCGACGTGCTGGCTCACCAACCGGTCGGCAGCGGATGGCCCTCGGCGAATCCCGCCGCCGACTGGACTCCGAGGATGACCCGCTCGTGCAGCTCCGCCAGCGTGGCGGCTCCGACGTAGGTGCAGGTGCTGCGCACTCCGGAGGTGATGTGGTCGAGCAGGTTCTCGACGCCTCCGCGGGCGGGGTCGAGATCCATCCGCGAGGTCGAGATGCCCTCCTCGAACAGGGCCTTGCGGGCTCGGTCGAACGCCCCGTCGCCCGCGGTCCTGGCCGCCACCGCCCGTTTGGAGGCCATGCCGTAGCTCTCCTTGTACAGCCGGTTGTCCCGGTCGTACAGCAGATCGCCCGGCGACTCGTAGGTTCCTGCGAACCACGATCCGATCATCACGTTCGCTGCGCCTGCGGCCAGCGCCAGCGCCACGTCGCGCGGATACCGCACGCCGCCGTCGGCCCAGACGTAGCCACCCAGTTCCTTTGCAGCGGAAGCGCATTCACGCACCGCTGAGAACTGAGGGCGGCCGACGCCCGTCATCATCCTGGTGGTGCACATCGCGCCGGGCCCGACGCCGACCTTAACGATCGACGCGCCCGCGGAGATCAGGTCGCGGGTCCCGTCGGCCGAGACGACGTTGCCCGCGGCGAGCGGAAGTCCCAGGCCCAGCGCGGCGACGGCCTTGACCGCGTCGAGCATCTTGGCCTGGTGGCCGTGGGCGGTGTCGATCACCAGCACGTCGGCGCCCGCCTCGGCCAGTGCGGTCGCCTTGGCGGCCACGTCACCGTTGATCCCCACCGCGGCGGCGATGCGCAGCCGTCCGGACGCGTCCACGGCAGGCTTGTAGATGCCCGCCCTGATGGCGCCGGTGCGGGTGAGCACGCCTGCGAGTGTCCCGTCCGGGCCCGTCATGACCGCGACGTCGATCGCGTCGTGCTCGAGCAGATCGAAGACCTTGCGCGGATCGGTACCGACCGGCGCGGTCACGAAGTCGGACACCGCCACGTCGCGCACACGCGCGAACCGGTCCACGCCGGCGCAGGACGCTTCGGTGACGAGCCCGACCGGGCGACCGTCGTCGACGACCACCGCAGCCCCGTGTGCCCGCTTGTGAATCAGCGCGGTGGCGTCGGACACCGAGTCGTCCGACGTGAGGATCACGGGCGTGTCCACGACGAGGTCGCGGCTCTTGACGAAGTCGACGGTCTGCTTGACCGCGGAGATCGGAAGGTCCTGCGGTAGGACGGTGATGCCGCCGCGGCGCGCGATCGTCTCGGCCATTCGGCGACCCGCCACGGCCGTCATGTTGGCGACGACGACCGGGATGGTGGTCCCGGTGCCGTCGACGGTCGAGAGGTCGACGTCGAAGCGCGACGTCACGTCGGAACGCGACGGCACGATGAAGACGTCGTTGTAGGTCAGGTCGTAGGGCGGGGAATGGCCGTCGAGGAACCGCATGGCCACCAAGTCTAGTTCGCCCGAATCCCCGGCGAGCAGTCGCAAACTCCCCTCAATCGCGCCGATTGAGGGGAGTTTGCGACTGCTCGCCGGGGTAACTCAGGCTTCGACTTCGGTGCGGTCGCCGCTCCACAGCGTGTGGAAACGCTTGGCGTGGTCGGTGTCGATGCGGCCGTAGGTGTGCGCGCCGAAGAAGTCACGCAACCCCTGCGTCAGCGCCGCGGGCAGCCGTTCGGTGCGCAGCGCGTCGTAGTACGACAGCGCCGAGGCGAAACCGGGGATCGGGATGCCGAGCTGCGTCGCGGTGACGACGACGCGTCGCCAGCTGTCGATCGCCGACTCGATGGCTTCGCGGAAGTACGGTGCCACGATCAGGGTGGCCAGTTCCGGTTCGTCGTCGAACGCTTCCTTGATCCGGTTGAGGAACTTGGCCCGGATGATGCACCCGCCGCGCCAGATGGTGGCCATGTCGCCGGGCGTGATGCCCCAGTCATATTCGATGCTGCCGGCCTGAATCTGATTGAAGCCCTGGGCATACGCGATGATCTTGGAGGCGTAGAGCGCCTTGCTGACGTCCTCGGTGAACTGCGCGGCGTCGGTCGGCTTGGCGCCGAGGGTGCCCGACGCCAAGCCCGTGGTGGCCTTGCGCTGCGTGACGGAACCCGACAGCGCGCGGGCGAACACCGCCTCCGCAATTCCGGTAACCGGCACACCGAGATCGAGCGCCGACTTGACCGTCCAACGACCGGTGCCCTTCTGCTCGGCTTCGTCGAGGATGACGTCGACGAGCGGCTTGCCGGTCTTGGCGTCGGTCTGGCGAAGCACCTCCGCGGTGATCTCGATCAGATAGCTGTCGAGGTCGCCCTTGTTCCACTCGGCGAACACGTCGGCGATCTCGGGAGCGGTCTTGCCCAGCCCGTCGCGCAGCAGTTGATAGGCCTCGCCGATCAGCTGCATGTCGGAGTATTCGATGCCGTTGTGCACCATCTTGACGAAGTGCCCGGAGCCGTCGGGACCGATGTGCGTGCAGCATGGCACGCCGTCGACGTGCGCGGAGATCTCCTCCAGCAGCGGGCCGAGCGATTCGTACGATTCGGCCGGACCGCCGGGCATGATCGACGGCCCGTTCAGCGCACCCTCTTCACCACCCGAGATGCCCGCGCCGACGAAGTGCAGCCCGCGCTCGCGGATCGCCTTCTCCCGGCGAATGGTGTCGGTGTACAGGGCGTTTCCGCCGTCGATGATGATGTCGCCCGGCTCCATGGCGTCCGCCAGCTCGTTGATGACGGCGTCGGTCGGGTCACCCGCCTTCACCATGATCAGCACCCGCCGCGGCTTCTCCAGCGCAGCAAGGAATTCCGGAATCGTCTCGCTACGGACGAACTTGCCCTCCGAACCGTGCGCTTCGAGCAGCGCGTCGGTCTTGGCGACCGAACGGTTGTGCAGCGCGACGGTGTAGCCGTGGTGTGCGAAGTTCCGCGCGATATTGGAGCCCATCACGGCAAGACCGGTGACGCCGATCTGGGCGGCGCCGACGGAGTTTTCAGACGAGCTCATGGAAGCCTTTCGATTGGGTTGGCGCACTCGGTCTTTGGACTTTGGAACGTCTTGCGCGGGGGAACCGCTATCCGGCGAACAACCGTTGGAGTTCGGTGAGCCACGGTACTGCCAAGGCGATGGTCGGCACGATGAGCACAGCGGCAGCAGTGAGGTAAGCCGCCGTCGCAAGCGCCAGACTGTTGGGCCGCCCGCCGAGCCGACGCACGCGCAACACGGTGGTTGGGCCGCCCGCGGCCAGCGCACCCGAGGGCGTGTGACCCGCGGCGCACGCGACCAGTGCGCGGGCCAGCGACGTGGGGCCCGCGGCCCGCACGGCGGCGTCGTCGGCGAGCAGCTCGATGAGCAGCCGTACGGCGTCCAGCGCGCTGGCGCTACGGACGAAACGTGGGAATGCGGCGTGCACCGCGGTGAACATCTCAAGCACGAGGTCGTGACGCGCGCGCAGGTGCGCCTTCTCGTGGCTGAGGATCGCCGAGATCTCGCCTTCCGACAGGGTGGTGATCGTGCCCTCGCTGACCACGACGCGGCTGCGCACGCCGGGCAGGCAGTAGGCGAGCGGCTGGGGCACGTCGAGAATGCGCAGGCCGCTCGCCTTGGTACACACCTCTGGGGTCGAGTCGGGCGAGATGCCAAGCAGGTCGACGAGCATCCGGTGGTGGGCCCGTCGGCGCCGGGTGGCGATCGCCACCTGAAGCACCGAAACCACGAGTCGTACGCCGACGACGAGCGTCAGTGCGAACACCACGACGTACAACGTCCACAGCGGCCAGCCCAGCGTGGCGAGCTCGCTGCTGATAGTGGCGGTCGGGTGCCCGTCGGGACCCGGGACGAAGAGCCTGCTGGCGATGGCGATGCCCGCGCTGAACGCGGATAGCACGGCGGCCAGCGCGACCGACTGCCACAACACGATCGCAGCGCGCGGTGCGCGCATTGCCCAGGACGCTCGCGCCAGCAGGGCAGGCACCGGCCCCACGAGAATCAGCGCGACGAGGGTGAAGGCCAGCGCGGACACACTGTCAGTGTCCCTCAGGCGATGCCTTGACCGCCAGCGGACTGGACATCCCGATGTTTCGTTTCCAGTTCGGCCAGCGCACGGCGCAGAGCCGCGGCTTCGTCGGCGCCGACCCGCTCGACGAAGTGCACCAGCGCGGCCTGGCGACTATCCGAGTCCGAGACCTGGTCGAGCGCATCGACCATGAGGCCCGCGACGAGCTCGTCGCGGCCGTGGGTGGGGGCGTACCGGTGCGCGCGATCGTCGCGGTGCTGAACCACGAGGTTCTTCTTCGCCAGGCGTTGCAGCACGGTCATGATCGTCGTATAGGCGAGGTCGCGCCTCGCCGCCAGCGCCTCGTGCACCTGGCGCACGGTCTGGGGTTCGCGCATGGACCAAAGGTGGTCCATCACCTCGCGTTCGAGTTCCCCGAGTCGCGTCATCTTCGCCATGTTCCGTTCACTCTCCTGAGCACTGAAATCAGGGTACCTCTTGCTTACTACCGTGTGTCGTATCAAAACTCGGGCCCGGTGATCTAGAGGTTCCGCAGGCCCGCGAGTGGCCGGTCAGACCCCGTTCTTCCGCCGTTGTGAGCCCAGTCACAAGGGGATTTCCTCGCCGCAGGTCACACTATAGTAAGGCTACCCTAATTCGGAGGTGTCTCATGACGGCGGTCGTCGATGACCCACTCATCTCACGCATGGCGATCAGCCGGATGCTGCCGCTGCACGAGTCGAGTCGCCGATTGCGCGAGCTGTGTCCGGAGTGTCCGCGGGTGTACGGCGTCGCCGTCATCGGCGACCTCACCAGGCGCCGCTGGTGGCCGCTGTCCGAAGTGCTCACGACGGACCGCCTGCGCTCCATGTTCGACGCAGCCAGCGCCGAAACGGACAGCCGCGTCGCGGTCGCCCGGCAGCTTGCCGCCACGCTGTCCCACGTCGTCATAGGGCGGGTCGTGCCCCTGCTCTCGCTTGAGGGGCGCGCGTGGGACACCGGATTGGAGAACCTCTGGGTGCACGTCGACTCCGAAGGGGCGATCGACTGGGTCGGCGTCTCCGACCCGACGCTGCGTGCGCTTCCGGCGGACCCCTACTTCAACGGCAACTCAGGACTGCGCCGCCCTCATCCCGCCCGGGATCGTATCGTTGCGCTGCCCAGCGAGGCGGCCTTGACGACCTGGGTGGCGCACCGCAGTCACCGCGCCCTTGCACCGCTGTTCGACAAACTGTTCGAGGTCAGCGCGGGTGCACTGGCCGTGCCCGCGATGTGGCACATCGTCGGAACCGCCGTGGTGAGCGCGGCCACCCAGGTGCCGCTGCTCGCGGGGTCGAGCGAGCTGATGAGCATGCGCCGCGCCCAGGCGGTGCTCGACGCACTCGTCGGCTTCCGGTGCACCGGTCCGCGGTCAGGGCCGGGGGTGCGGAAGTAAGGCCTTGCTAAATTAAGGCAGCCTTACCTATGTTAAATCCGTTCGCGCAGGAAGTGCCACCCGAATTCCGTCCCAAACCACCGGACCAGCCGGAGTCCTGAGGGCTGCAGAGACTCCCGGTCCTCTCGAGGGCGGGCCCCGCACACAGTGCGGGGCCCGCCCGCATTTCTTTCCGTAGCGCATCGGCGTGTAGAACGTGATCCGTGACCTCATCCGTGCCGGCCGGCCTCGGCGCCGGCTTCGACAGTGAACTCGGTCTGACCTTCCTGGAGGTCACTCCCGACGGCGGCCGCGCGCAGCTGACCATCAAGGATCAGCTGCTGCAGCCGTGGGGCATCGTCCACGGCGGGGTGTACTGCTCGATCGTCGAGAGTCTCGCGAGCGTGTCGGCCCACGTCTGGCTCACCGCAGCCGGAGGTGGCGGCACGGTCGTCGGCGTCAACAACAACACCGACTTCCTGCGGGCCATCTCCTCGGGCACCGTGACCGCCGTGTCGACGCCCATCCACCGCGGTCGGCGCCAACAGCTGTGGCTCATCACGATCACCGACGAGAACGACAAACTCGTGGCGCGCGGGCAGGTGCGGCTCCAGAACATGCCGGACGCCGAGCCGCCTGGCTAAGCGTGCGCTGCTGACTTCCGCTGGCCGTGGCAATATCGCCAGCTATGCGCTTGACCCCGCACGAGCAGGACCGGCTGATGATCTCCTATGCCGCCGAGCTTGCTCGCAGGCGCCGGGCGCGCGGCCTGCGGCTCAACCACCCCGAAGCGGTCGCCGTGATCACCGACCATCTGCTCGAGGGCGCGCGGGACGGTCGCACGGTCGCCGAACTGATGGTCAGTGGTCGTGAGGTACTCAGCCGCGACGACGTCATGGAGGGGATCGCCGAACTGCTTCACGACGTTCAGGTCGAGGCCACCTTCCCCGACGGCACCAAGCTCGTCACCGTCCACCACCCGATCCCTTGAGGAGGGCGGCACTCTTGATTCCCGGAGAGATTCAGTTCGGCGAGGGCGACATCGTGCTCAACGAAGGGGCCGAGCGACTCGAGCTCGACGTGGTCAACAACGGTGACCGCCCGGTCCAGGTGGGCAGCCACGTCCATCTCCCGCAGGCCAACGCCGCGCTGGAGTTCGACAGGGCCGCCGCGCACGGTCACCGCCTCGACATCCCGGCGGGCACGGCGGTGCGGTTCGAGCCAGGTGTGGCACAACGTGTTTCGCTGGTTCCGCTGCGCGGAGCGCGAGAGGTGCACGGACTGTCGCTGAACCCGCCGGGCCGGTTGGATGCGCGATGAGCGCTTGCGCGAAGAGCAGAAGGCACCGATGAGCGCTTGCGCGAAGAGCAGAAGGCACCGATGAGCGAACTGTCCCGGGCGCGGTACGCCGCGCTGTTCGGACCCACCACCGGCGACCGCATCCGGCTGGCGGACACCGACCTGTTCATCGAGATCACCGAGGATCGCAGTGGCGGGCCGGGGCTGGCGGGTGACGAAGCAGTGTTCGGCGGTGGCAAGGTGCTTCGCGAGTCGATGGGCCAGTCGCGCGCCACCAGGGCCGAGGGCGCCCCGGACACCGTCATCACCGGTGCGGTGATCATCGATTACTGGGGAATCATCAAGGCCGACATCGGCATTCGTGACGGTCGCATCACCGCGATCGGCAAGGCGGGCAACCCAGACATCATGTCGGGCGTGCACCCGGACCTGGTGGTCGGACCCTCCACCGAGGTCATCGCGGGCAACGGGCGCATCGTGACCGCAGGCGCCATCGACTGTCACGTCCACCTGATCTGCCCGCAGATCATGGAGGAAGCGCTGGGCGGCGGCATCACCACGATCGTCGCCGGCGGCACCGGCCCCGCCGAGGGCAGCAAGGCCACCACGGTGACGCCCGGATCGTGGCACCTCGCGCGCATGTTGGAGGCGCTCGACACCTGGCCGCTGAACGTCGCTCTGCTCGGCAAGGGCAACACCGTGTCAGCGGAGTCCATGTGGGAGCAACTGCGCGGTGGCGCAGCAGGTTTCAAGCTGCACGAGGATTGGGGCACCACCCCCGCGGCGATCGACGCCTGTCTGACGGTCGCCGACGAAGCGGGCGTCCAGGTGAACCTGCACTCGGACACGCTCAACGAAGCCGGCTTCGTCGAGGACACCCTGGCCGCGATCAACGGCCGCGCCATCCACGCGTACCACACCGAGGGTGCGGGCGGCGGGCACGCACCGGACATCATCACCGTGGTGTCGCACCCGAACGTGTTGCCCAGCTCGACCAATCCGACGCGCCCCCACACCGTCAACACGCTCGACGAACACCTCGACATGCTGATGGTGTGCCATCACCTCAATCCCAGCGTGCCCGAGGATCTGGCCTTCGCGGAGAGCCGGATTCGGCCGTCGACGATCGCCGCCGAGGACCTGCTGCACGACATCGGCGCCATCTCGATGATCGGTTCGGACGCCCAGGCGATGGGCCGCATCGGCGAGGTGGTGCTGCGCACGTGGCAGACCGCCCACGTCATGAAGCGCCGCCGCGGAGCCTTGGAGGGCGACGGTGCGGCCGACAACAACCGGGTGCGCCGCTACGTGGCGAAGTACACGATCTGCCCGGCCGTGGCGCACGGCCTCGACCACGAGATCGGATCCGTCGAGGTCGGCAAGCTGGCCGATCTGGTGCTGTGGGAGCCGGCCTTCTTCGGCGTGCGCCCACACGCGGTGGTGAAGGGCGGCATGATCGCGTGGGCGGCGATGGGCGACGCGAACGCGTCGATCCCCACCCCGCAACCCGTACTCCCGCGGCCGATGTTCGGCGCCTCACCTGCCGCCGCGGCGGCGACCTCGGTGCACTTCGTGGCATCGCAGGCCATCGAGGACGGACTGGCGGACCGACTGGCGGTCAACCGCCGACTGGTCGCCGTCACCGACGTCCGGAAGGTGGGCAAGGCCGCCATGCCGCTCAACGACGCACTGCCGCGCATCGAGGTCGATCCCGACACGTTCACCGTCACGATCGATGGCGACGTCTGGGCGGAGCAGCCGGCCACCGAATTGCCGATGGCGCAGCGCTACTTTCTCTTCTAGGAGGCCTCCTGTTGTCGATGTCGAGCCTGTCGACACTGCTGACACTGTCCGACTCGCGGCTGCCGACGGGCGGTCACGTGCACTCCGGTGGTGTCGAGGAAGCGGTGACCAGCGGGCTGGTCGTGGACCTGCCGACGCTGCGGGCCTTCCTGCGTCGGCGCATCCGCACCCACGGCCTGGTGACCGCATCGGTGGCGAGCGCGGTGCACGCGGGCACGCTGAGCGTCGACGAGGCCGACCGCGAAACCGACGCCCGCACACCGGCTCCGGCGGCGCGCACGGCGTCGCGGGCGCAGGGGCGGGGACTGGCCCGGCTGGCCCGCAAGGTGTGGCCCGACTCCGACTGGGAGGCGGTCGGGGTCAAACCGCATCTCGGAGTCGCGGCGGGGGTCGTCGGTGTCGCGGGTGGACTGGCGCCCGAACACACCGCGCTCGCGGTGGTCTATACGACGATGACCGGGTCGGCGACGGCCGCGCAGCGACTGCTCGCGCTCGATCCCGGTGACGTCGCGGCACTCACCTTCGAACTCGCGCCGCTGTGCGACCAGACCGCCGCCGCGGCGGCCAAGGAACTCGCCGACCTGTCCGACCCACTGCTCGACGTGTTGGCCCAGCGCCACACCGCGCGCGAGCGACCCCTCTTCGCCTCGTGAGGCGCGTATCCCGAAAGGTGCACCATGCCACCACATCTGCTCGACGGTGAGCCCCACACCCATGCCGAACGCCCGCGCCGCGTCCGCCACGCGGGCGAGCCGCTGCGGATCGGGGTCGGCGGACCCGTCGGTTCGGGCAAGACGGCCCTCGTGGCGGCGCTGTGCCGCCAGTTGCGCGACGAACTGTCCCTCGCCGTGCTGACCAACGACATCTACACCACCGAGGACGCCGACTTCCTGCGCAAGCACGCCGTGCTGCCCGACGAGCGCATCGCGGCCGTTCAGACCGGCGGGTGCCCACACACCGCCATCCGCGACGACATCACCGCCAACCTCGACGCCATCGACGACCTGATCGCGGGCAATCCCCGACTCGACCTCATCCTCGTCGAATCCGGCGGCGACAACCTGACCGCGACGTTCTCGTCCGGCCTGGTGGACGTCCAGATCTTCGTCGTCGACGTGGCGGGCGGCGACAAGGTGCCGCGCAAGGGCGGCCCGGGCGTGACGTTCTCGGATCTGTTGGTGATCAACAAGACCGACCTGGCCCCGATGGTCGGCGCCGATCTCGACGTGATGCGACGCGACGCCACCAAGGTCCGCGGGGACCGGCCCTTCGTGTTGATCTCGCTCACCGACGATCCGACGACGGGTCCGGTGCTCGACTGGGTGCGCGCGCAGCTCCGCGTGCCGGTCCAGAGCTAGCCGCTCCCATGCGGTCCGACGTCCTGATCGTCGCGCGCCCCGACCGCGCGCCGCTGCTCGAGTGCACGGGCGGCGTGGCGGCCCGCCGCACCGAGGAGGACACCGTGCACCTGATTTCGGCGGCGGCCACGCCCTTGGGCGGCGACGTCATCTGGGTGCGGATCGTCGTCGAACCCGGGGCCCGGCTGCGCGTGCGCACCGCTGCGGCCACCATGGTGTTGCCCGGCACCGTGACGACGGAGTCGATGGCGTGCTGGGAGCTGGACGTGGCTGGGGAGCTCGACCTCGACCCCCAGCCCACGATCATCGCCGGGGAGTCGCGCCACGTCACCACCACCCGGCTCACGCTGACGGAGACCGGCCGGGTGCGGATGCGGGAACGGGTCCAGATCGGCAGATCGTTTGAACGCCAGGGCTTCTGGTCGGGTACCTTGCACGCCGACGTCGACGACGCGCCGTTGCTGCGGCATCGGATCGAGGTGGGCACCGGCTCCGTCGCGGACGACGAGCTGAGCGCGCCGCGGGCGTGCGTCAGCGAACTGCGTTATCCCGAAACGACGTTCGAGACCGCGGGCACGCTGCTGGAGCTGGCCGCAGGCGGCTGCCTCGCGACGTGGCAGGGCGACCGCTTGTGAGCTCCGTCAGCGGCTGTCGTGGAAGGCGCTAACTCGCGGCTTTCTCGGTCTCCTGCACCGAGGCCGCAATCTCCTCGAGTTCCTCGATCCTGGTGCGCGCGTAGGCCTGCTGCTCGGTGATGGTCAGCTGACCGCGTTGGCGGCTCAGGAACGTGACGGTCCACGACAGGATGGTCGCGATTTTGGTCTTGAACCCGACCAGGTAGATCAGGTGCAGCCCCAGCCACGCGAGCCAGGCGAAGAAACCGCTGAACTCGAGCTTGCCGACCTGCGCGACGGCGTTGTACTTCGAGACCGTCGCCATCGAACCCTTGTCGAAGTAGCTGAACGGCTCGCGGGGCTTCGGCTTGGTGCCGTGCTCGCGCGCCTTCGCCTCGTTGTGGAGGATCTTCGCCACGTACTTGGCGCCCTGGATGGCGCCTTGCGCCATGCCGGGCACGCCGTCGACGAAAGCCATGTCGCCGACGACGAACACGTTGGGGTGACCGGGAATCGACAGATCCGGGTTCACCTTCACGCGCCCCGCCCGGTCGATCTCGGTGTCGGACTGGTTGACGAGGTCACGCCCGAGCGGGCTGGCCGACACGCCTGCCGACCACACCTTGCAGGCCGCCTCGATGCGCCGGATGGTGCCGTCGGGATCCTTGACGGTGATGCCGTTGCGGTCGACGTCGGTGACCATGGCGTTGAGCTGGATCTCGACGCCCATCTTCTCCAGCCGGGCCTTCGCCTTGAGCCCCAGCTTCTCGCCCATCGGCGGGAGCACCGCGGGCGCGGCATCGAGCAGGATGACGTGGGCCTCGGTGGGGTCGATGTGCCGGAAGCTGCCCTTGAGCGTCTGGTCCGCCAATTCCTGGATCTGGCCGGCCATCTCGACGCCGGTCGGACCCGCACCGACCACGACGAACGTCAACAGCTTCTTGCGGCGCTCCGGGTCACTGGACCGTTCGGCCTGCTCGAACGAACCCAAGATCCGCCCGCGCAGCTCGAGCGCATCGTCGATCGTCTTCATACCGGGCGCAAACTCGGCGAAGTGGTCGTTGCCGAAGTACGACTGGCCCGCGCCTGCGGCGAGGATCAGATTCGTCGTAGGGCGTGCGGTAGGTGTGGCCGAGCAGCACCGAGTCCACCGTCTTGATTCTCGAGATCGATGTGCGTGACGTCGCCGAGCAGCACCTGGGCGTTCCGCTGCTTGCGCAGGATCAGCCGCGTGGGCGGGGCGATCTCACCTTCGGAGATGATGCCGGTGGCCACCTGGTACAGCAGCGGCTGGAACAGGTGGTGAGTGGTGCGGGCGATCAGCTTGACGTCGACGTCGGTGCGTTTGAGCGCCTGGGCGGCGTTCAGCCCGCCGAAGCCCGATCCGATGATGACGACCTTATGCCGATCCGATGCCGTAGCTCCGGGATGGCTCATTTCAGCTCCTAGCGCGATGAACCCACTCTTGACAACCAGTACAACGAACAGGTTAGTCGGCGGGTATCCCGCGAGTGCGGTGAGATGGCCCACCGCACGGTTTGTTCACCCAGCGAGTACCGGCTTGAGGGCTTCTGCCAGCGCCGGGATGGTTCCCGGGCGATATCCCGTGACGTTCGTGACCGGGCTGATGATGACGCCGTCGATCCCCGCGTCGATCACCTTGGTCTTGACCTGCTCGGCGATCTGTTCGGGGGAGCCGAAGGCCACGTTGCCCCTGAAGTCCTCGGGGACCATGTCGGCGGTGACGTTCTCGTCGGCCAACACCATGACGAGCATGCTGGTCTCCAGCGTCGCGGGGTCGCGTCCGATCTTCTCGCAGCGCCTCCTTGACCACCTGCACCTTGCGCGGCAGTTCGTCGAAACTCGCGATGACGTTCAGGTGGTCGAAGTGCTTGACCGCCAACGGGATGGTCTTCTTCTCACCGCTGCCGCCGATCATCAGCGGAATGTGGTCGCGGAGGCGGGGCTCGGCCATCGCCTCCTGCGTGCGGTAGTACTTGCCGTTGACCGTCGGTCGCTCGCCCTCGAGCATCGGCAGGATGATCTCGCAGCGCCTCGCCGAGCTTGTTGAACCGGTCGGTGAAGGTACCGAATTCGTAACCCAGAGAATCGTGTTCGAGTTCGAACCATCCGGTGCCGATGCCGAGGATCGCGCGACCCTGGCTGATCACGTCGAGCGTCGTGATGGCCTTGGCCAGCAGCGTCGGGTTGCGGTAGGTGTTACCGGTGACCAGGGTGCCGAGCTGCACGTTCTCGGTCACCGACGAGAGCCCGCCCAGAGCGGTGTAGGCCTCGAGCATCGGCTGATCGGGCGTACCGAGGCCGGGCAGCTGATAGAAGTGGTCCATCACGAACACGGCGTCGAATCCGGCGGCGTCGGCTTCCTGTGCCTGCGCGATCACCGTGGGGAAGATTTCGCTGACGCTGGTGCCGTAGGAGAAGTTGGGGATCTGGAGTCCGAGTCGAATCGTCACGCCTTCGACTTAACCACCGATCAAGCCGGAGGGCCGTCCGTTTCGCTTGGCGCGAAGCGGGAATAAACCGCGGCGTCGCTAGCCGAAGTTGGCGAAGGAACCGTGACTGACGTGCAGCGTCTGGCCGGTGATGTGGCGCGCGGACGGCGTCGTCAGGAACAGTGCGAGCCGGGTCAGCTCGGCGGCGACGGACGGCGACGTGCCTGCGATTCCGTCGTAACCGGGCTCGACACTGCGACCCGCGGCCACCGCGTTGACGGTGATGCCCCGGATGCCGAAGTGCGCGGCCTGCCCGGCAGTCCAGTTGGACACCGCGGCCTTGATGGCGGCGTCGGAGCTGCCTTCGCCGGGGGCTTTCGGGCACGACGTTGACGATCGAGCCGCCGGAGCGCAGGTGATCTCCGAGGATCTGGACCGTCAGCACCGCCGAAAGCAACGTGGCTTCGAGCGCGTTGCGCCATGCGACGGCGTGGTCGCCCAGCGCGAACGCGCGGGGATCGCCTGCGGCCCAGCGGGGAGCAGGCACGTTGACGATGGTGTCGAGGTGGTGCGGGAAGAGGCTGCGGGCCTCTTCGAGGCTGGCCGGATCGGTGTTGTCGAAGACGATCGAGTCGACGTCGAGTTCCTTGGCGGCGACCTCGAGATCGTCGCGGCGGGCCCCGGCGATCACCACCGTGTGGCCCCCATCGCGGAAGCCCTCCGCGATGGTGCGTCCGAGTTCGGTGTCGCCACCGGTGAGCAGCACGTCCATGACCACGACCTCCTCGTGTTCGGCGCTGAACCCAGCGAGTCGTGCGTCATGTTACTGGACAGTAGCTAGAGGACGAAACTCGCCACGCGGAGAAGCACCGACTCGCTCCGTCGGGTGCCATAGGGTTCACTCCGTGAGGCGCATCGACCCAGGCCGTACGGGGGGCGGCGCCCGCACGGGGCCGGGCTGCGCCGGATCTTGACCCGCTCGGCAGGACTGCCACGTTGGATCTACGTTCCCGCCGCAATCGGGGCCGTCTTCGTCGTCCTACCCCTGGTGGCGGTGGCGACCCGGGTGGACTGGCCGAGGTTCTGGTCACTGATCACCAGCACCTCGTCACTGACGGCGCTGGAACTCAGCCTCAAGACCGCCCTCGCCAGCACCGCACTGTGCATCGTGCTCGGCGTTCCGATGGCCATGGTGCTGGCCCGAAGCGACGCCCGGGTCGTCCGGTGGATCCGACCGCTCATCCTGCTGCCCCTGGTGCTGCCGCCGGTCGTCGGCGGCATCGCGCTGCTCTACGCGTTCGGGCGGCTCGGGCTGCTGGGCCAGTACCTCGACGCGGCGGGCATCCGGATCGCGTTCACGACATCGGCCGTCGTCTTGTCCCAGACGTTCGTGTCGCTGCCGTTCCTGGTGATCGCCCTCGAGGGCGCCGCGCGCACCGTAGGAACGGAGTTCGACGTGGTCGCGGCGACGCTGGGCGCCCGCCCGACGACCGTGTGGCGGCGGGTCTCGTTGCCGTTGTTGGCTCCCGGCCTGGCATCCGGGGCGGTGCTGGCGTTCGCCCGGTCACTTGGGGAGTTCGGAGCGACGTTGACGTTCGCGGGGTCGCGGGAGGGCGTGACGCGCACCCTCCCGCTGGAGATCTACCTGCAGCGCGAGAGCGACGCCGACGCGGCGGTGGCGCTTTCGGTGCTGCTCGTGGTGGTCGCCGCGGTCGTGGTGGTGGGTTTGGGTAGCCGCAGGCTCAAGGCGGGTGGCGTTGGTGGTTGGTGAGGTCGCGTCCAGCGGGCAGGAGCGCAGCGACGCGGGGGATGCGAGGTGAGCGGCGTCGAGTCTGAGGGCGAAGGTCGAAAGTCGCAGTGTCGACCTCGAATTGACCGTCGCCGCGGGTGAGGTGCTGGCGGTGCTCGGGCCCAACGGGGCCGGCAAGTCCACGGTGCTGCACGTCATTGCCGGGCTGCTGCACCCCGACGACGGCGCCGTCCGGGTGGGCGACCGCATCCTGACCGACACGTCGTCCGGAGTCGACGTCGCGACGCATGACCGGCGCGTCGGCCTACTCATGCAGGACCCGCTCCTGTTCCCGCATCTCAGCGTGGCCACCAATGTGGCGTTCGGACCGCGAAGCGGGAAACGGCTGGGCCGCAAGGAAGCTCGCGAAAGAGCGCATCACTGGCTCGGCGAGGTGGAGGCCACCGAGCTCGCCGATCGGATGCCTCGGCAGCTGTCCGGCGGTCAGGCGCAGCGGGTCGCGCTGGCTCGCGCGTTGGCCGCCGAGCCCGACGTGCTGCTGCTCGACGAGCCGATGGCGGGGTTGGACGTCGCAGTCGCGACGGCGATGCGTCAGGTGCTGCGCCGGGTGTTGGCGCGCGATGGACGGTCGGCGATTCTGGTTACCCACGATCTGCTCGACGTCGTCACGCTCGCCGACCGCGTGGTGGTCATCGACGCTGGCCGGATCGTCGAGTCGGGGCCTTCGGCGACGATTCTCGCGGCGCCGCGGAGCCGGTTCGGTGCCCGGTTCGCAGGGGTCAACCTGGTCAGCGGGCGACTCGACGCGGACGCGAAGCTCGTCACCGATTGGGGAACCAGTTGGCACGGCACCGCGGCGGCGGAGCTGGCCGTCGGCAGCCCGGCGCTAGCCGTCTTCGCGCCATCGGCGGTCGCGGTGTATCGCGAGGAGCCGCACGGTAGCCCACGCAACGCGGTGGAACTCGTGGTGGCCGAGCTCGACAGCCGGGGACCTGCGGTTCGGGTGAGGTCCGAAGAACAACCCGACGGCGCGCCCGGGCTCGCGGCCGACGTGACGGCCGAGTCCGCGGCGGAGCTGAGACTCGCGCCGGGGGAGCGGGTGTACTTCGTGGTGAAGTCGCAGGAGGTTGCGTTGCATTCCGCGCCGTAACGGCGCACCCATCACCGACGATCATCGGACCAGACCCTTGGAGATCCGCCTCCGCGCGACCTCCGGTGTCCGTTCGTGTCAGCAACCTTCGGAGTGCTCGTCTGGCACGATGTTGTTCGCGGACAGCAATTTCTAAGATTGACACTCTAAGAGCAACTCACACTTGCGTCACGGCGGTAACACGGTAGTTTCTTGTCCATGCAGCACCCGGACGCGAGCCTTACACGACGCAAAACCCTCTCCAGATCATTGGCGACCGCCGCCGTGGCGTGCGCCGCCACGGCGACGCTGGTGCTGTCCGGAACGGCCTACGCCGAGCCGGAGCCCACGCCTCCGCCACCGCTGCCTCCGGGTCAGGGACCGTTGGTTCCGGCTCCCGCGTCGCCCGCGCCGCCGCGCCGATCCCAATGCGCCACCTCCGCCGCCTGCGGACCCGAACGCGCCTCCTCCGCCGCCTGCGGACCCGAACGCACCACCTCCGCCGCCTGCGGACCCGAACGCGCCACCGCCCGGCCCGAGCGCGCCACCCGCTCCGCCGCCGGAGCCCGGTCGCGTGAACAACGCCCCAGGCGGATTCAGCTACGTCGTCCCCGGCGGGTGGAAGGTCTCCGACCAGACCCAGCTGTCGTACGGACAGGCGCTGCTGACCAAGCTTCCGCCGGCCGGTTCCGAGCAGGCGCCGTCCGACACCAGCGTGCTGCTCGGCCGGCTCGACCTCAAATTGTTCGCAGGGGCCGAGACCGACAACGCCAAGGCCGCGACTCGACTCGCGTCCGACATGGGCGAGTTCTTCATGCCGTTCGCAGGCACGCGCCAGAACCAGGAGGCGGGAACGCTCGACGCGGCGGGCATGCCGGGCGCGTTCGCCTCGTACGACGTCAAGTTCACCGACACCACGAAGCCCGACGGGCAGATCTGGGCGGGCGTCGTGGGTAATCCGGTCGTACCGGGCAGTCCGCGGGGTCAGCGCACTCCTGAGCGCTGGTTCGTGGTCTGGCTGGGCACCGCCACCAACCCAATCGACAAGACGGCCGCCGCTGCGTTGACGCAGTCGATCCGGCCGTGGACTCCGCCGCCACCGCCGGAGGCACCGCCGCCGGACCCCAACGCGCCGCCACCCGATCCGAACGCGCCAGCACCACGGCCCGGCGTTGGGGTTCCGGTGCCGGTTACGAACGCGCCGCCGGAGATGCTGCCTGCCGGCTGATCACGCGCCCGGCATTCACCGATCGTGAGCGTTTCGCCTGCCGAATCGTTACCCTCCGCGGGTATACCGGAGGGATGACCTAGCAGCCGCTGGGACTTGCCGGCGAGAGCAGGAGTTCGTCATGGAACTGGTTGCGACTACCGAATTCTTGGCGCGATCCTCCACCCTGACCAGCGTGGGATGGATCGGCTACATCATCATCGGCGCGATCGCGGGATGGATCGCGGGGAAGATCGTCAAGGGCGGCGGTTCCGGACTCCTGATGAACATCGTCATCGGGATCATCGGCGCGTTGATCGGCGGCTTCCTGCTGAGCTTCTTCGTCGACACCGCGGGCGCCGGCTGGTGGTTCACGTTGTTCACCGCAATCCTCGGCTCGGTCATCTTGTTGGCGATCGTCGGCATGGTGCGTCAGCGAAATTGATCACCCCGCCTCGATGCCTGCCGCTACAGCGCCGCGAGCACGCCGCGCATCGCCGCGTTGAGGCTGCCCGCCCCCGAGCGGTAGAGCGGCCCGCGGCCGTCGGCCAGCAGGATGCGCAGCCGCGCCATGCCGCGGGCCCTTACCGGGAGCGGTTGGTCCAGCCGTTGGACGACGGCGTCGACGACGTCCGCCACCTGTCGGACTGCGCTGATTCGCACGGGAATCCGTGGATTCATCCCGTTCCACGTGCCTTCGGCGTCGCTCATCACCAGGCGAAGCGCGTGGCTCAGGTCCGCCCGCTCCTTCGGTGCGGTCAAGCGCGCGTGGTGGACGGCCAGCGCGGTGCCCGGCAGCGGGGTGAGGCCCTCGTCCACCTGCTGGTCGTAGCGCGTCGCGAACAGGCGTGCGCGCAGACGTTCCGGCCAACTCGGCTGAAGGTGCGACGCATGGGCTCTCACCTCGGAGTACAGCACCTCTGGCCAGGTCGGGTGTGGTGACAGCATCTCGATCTCCTCCTCGTGGTTCGTGACTACTGTAAACGCTATACCGGTCATGCTAACCAGTCAAGCCGTTACGGCGGTCATGCGAGGCGTATGCTGTCGGCATGTCGACATCGGAGCAGTGGCTGGGTGACGCGGAGGCCAAACCGGCGCCGGAGCCGCTGCGTCGCGTGCAGGGCCTCATCAACACCATCGACCGAGAGTCGGGGCAGGATCGCTTGAACGAAGTCGGCGATGCACGCCCCTGGCTGGAGGCCAACGGCCTGCTGACGTCGGCTGCACCCGCTCACCGCGGACGACCTCGACGTCCTGGTCGGCGTGCGAGAAGGGCTGCGCGCATTGGTGATTCACAACACCGGCGGACCAACGCCCGACCCAGCGGCCACCGCGCCCTTGCGCGCCCTAGCCGACGAAGTGCCCGTCAGAGCCGCGCTCGACGGCGATGGACGAGTGCTCGTCGGTCCGGTCGGCGACTCCGTGCGGGCCCGGCTGCTCGGGCTGCTGCTCGTGGTCGAGGCCGCGCAGCGCGACGGAACGTGGGCCCACCTCAAGGCGTGTGCGAACGACGACTGTCAGTGGGCGTTCTACGACCGGTCGCGCAACCACGGCGGAACCTGGTGCGACATGTCGACGTGTGGGAACAAGCTCAAGAACCGCGACTTTCGCGCCAGGAGGCGCGTCCCGCACTAGGTCGACGCGTGCCAGACGAGCGCGGCCGCAAGCGCGCCGAGGCCGTTGAGCGACCAGTGCAGCGCGATCGGGGCGATCAGGCTTCCACTGCGCCTGCGCAACCAGGTGAAGATGAAGCCGGCCGCGCCGGTCGCGATCACCGCGAGCACGACTCCGGCCACCATTCCCAGGACGCCACCGCCGAGCAGTCGCGTGAACCCGACGTTGCTGCTGGTCAGCCCGAATGAGGTGGCGATGTGCCAGAGCCCGAAGAGCAGCGAGCCCGCTGCGGCGACGCCGCGGAAGCCCCAGGCCCGGTTGAGCGCGCCGTGCAGCACGCCGCGAAACGCGAGCTCCTCGGGGATGACGGTCTGCAGCGGAATGATGATCATCGACGCGATCAGCGCGCCCGACATCGTGGCGTAGTGATCGTTCATGAACATCGGCCGGGTCCAGGGGAGCAGCGCGCCGACGGCGATCACCGAGCCCACCAGGCCGACCGCCGCGAGCGCGTACCCCGTACCGGAGCGCCAGTGCTCGCGTCCGAGCCCGAGCTCACTCCAGCCCAGGCCCCGCGACCTGACCAGCAACACCAGGCCAACGGCCGCGGCGGGCACCGTGGCGAAGCTGGCCCACGGGGTGGTGAAGTGCGCGACGAGGTTCGTCAGGGCGAGCACCACGACGACCACACCGATGTCGACGTAGATCCGGTAGTGGTGCAGCACCGACAGCTGACTGACCAGCGGATGGGGCGGCGCCTCGACCGCGCTGACGTCAGACATAACCGACCAAGCATACCCGCGGGCGGCGTACGCCCAGTTCAGCCACGATCCGGCTGATGGGACGTGCCACCGACGACGCCCGGCGCGGGCCACAAGAACGGGCGACCCGCGGACGCAGCCGCGGGGCGGCTGATCAATACTGGTCGCCATGGTTGACAGGTGTCAGGTTTTGGCGTCGATGCGGGTGCTCGACCTGGGTGACGCCGATGCCGACGCGGTCGGCCGACTGCTCGCCGACCTGGGCGCCGACGTGCTTGAAGATCGAGCCGCCCGGAGGCCACTCCGACCGCAGCGCAGCGCCGAGCGTCGGCGGCGTGGGCATCGGATTCGCGCTGCACAACGCCAACAAGCGCGCCGCGACGCTCGACCCCGCCAGCGAGCAGGACCGGGCCAGGTGGCTCGAACTCGTCGCCGACTCCGACATCCTCATCGACTCTGGCGCGGCGACCGGCGTCGCCGCCTTCGGCACCACCGGCGCCGAACTCGCCGACCGGTTCAGCCACCTCGTCGTGCTGTCGATCAGTGACTTCGGCAGCACGGGCCCGCGTGCGCACTGGCAGGCCACCGACCCGGTGCTCTATGCGATGTCGACGGCCCTGTCGCGCTCGGGTCCGACGTCCGGACGGCCCGTGCTTCCACCGAACGGCATCGGGTCGGCGACTGCCGCCGTGCAGGCCGCGTGGGCGGCGCTGGTGGCCCACTACCACCGGCTGCGTTGCGGCACGGGCGACTACATCGACTTCTCCCGATTCGAGGCCGTCGTGCAGGCGTTGGATCCGCCGTTCGGCTCGGAGGGCCAGGCGGCGGTCGGCCAGAAACGGTCCAACGAACTGTGGCGCGGGCGCCCGCGAAACCAGCAGATCTATCCGACGTTCGGCTGCCGCGACGGCTTCGTCCGGGTCTGCCTGCTCTCGGCCAGGCAGTGGCGCGGGATGCGGGCCTGGCTCGGCGAGCCGGAACAGTTCTCCGACCCCAAGTTCGAGACCATCGCGGCCCGTTACGCGGCGTCGCAGCGAACTCAACTCGGCCTTGGCCGAGTTGTTCGCAGCCGAGACGATGGAGGCGCTCGTCGCGGAGGGGCAACGCCGAGGCGTGCCCATCGCGGCGGTGCTCACTCCGGTGGATGCGCTTGCCTCCGAACACTTCCGTGCGCGTCGGCGCGCTCACCGACTGCGAACTCGCACCGGGAGTTCGGCTGACGCGTGCCGACAGGCCCGTTCGTGATCGACGGCCGGCACGCCGGGATCGAACGGCCGAGCCGGCAGGCAGGGGTCGGACGAGCCGTCGTGGCACGGGCCCGTGCGGTCCGGCGGCGCAGTCGGCGCGCGACCCGTCCGACCGTTCGACGGGCTGCGCATTCTCGACCTCGGAGTGATCGTCGCGGGCGGCGAGCTGGGCAGGCTGTTCGCCGACCTCGGCGCTCGACGTCATCAAGGTGGAGAGTGCCGCCTATCCCGACGGACTGCGCCAGACCCCACCCGGCCAACCGATGAGCCGGTCGTGGGCGCTGACCCACCGCAACGAGGACAGCCTCGGCCTGGACCTACGCCACCCCGACGGCGCCGACGTATTCCGCAGGCTGGTCGCCGAGTCCGACGCCGTCTTCGCCAACTTCAAGCCGGGAACGCTCGCCTCGCTGGGGTTCTCCCACGACGAACTGCGCGCGCTGAACCCGCGGATCGTGCTCGCCGAGAGCAGTGCGTTCGGCGCCGAGGGCCCGTGGAGCGCGCGTATGGGCTACGGCCCGCTGGTGCGCGCCACGACGGGGATCAGTCGACTCTGGAGATCCGACGACCCCGCAGACACCGGCTTCTACGACGCCACCACGATCTTCCCCGACCACGTCGCGGCCAGGATCACCGCCATCGCGGCACTGGCCGCGTTGATCGGTCGGGAGACCACCGGAACTGCCGTCCGCGTGCACATCTCGCAAGCCGAGGTCGCCGTGAACCAGCTCGGCGACCGCCTTCGTCACCGAGGCGGCCCGCGCGCAGGGGCTCACCGTCAGCCGACGACGCTGCGGTCCACGCCGTTCACCCGTGCGAGGGTGACGACGAGTGGTGCGTCGTGTCCGTGCAGTCCGACGCACACCGGGCCGCCGTGGCCGCGGCGCTAGGCGAGGCCGAATTGCCCAGCGAGCCGAGCTGATTTCAACGCCGCCGTGTCGGCGTGGACGGCCAGCCGGGACAAGCACGACATCGCCGGAGCGTCTCCAGGCTGCCGGGGTGCCTGCAGGCCCGATGAACCGCGCGGTCGACGTGCTGGCCGATCCGCAACTCGGCTACCGCCGAGTCTTCGCGGACATGGCCCATCCGTTGTTCGACGCGCCGATGCCCACCGAGCAGCGCCCTGCGCCGTCGCGTCACCTACCCGATGCCGAGCTACGTCCCGCTCCCATGCCCGGTGAACAGACGCGCGAGGTCTGTCGCGATCAACTCGGCCTCGGGGACGACGAGATCGACCGCCTGATCGCCGATGGCGTGCTGTTCAGCTGGACCGACCAACTCGAGAAGACGAGGAGTTCGCGATGACGACCCTGATCGACGAGGGTGCCGGGGTGTCTACCGCGTAGGCCCCGCCGACTGATCCCGCGGGCGTGTGTCTCCGCACGCGACACGTTGTCCCGCATCGGCACCACTCGCGCGCCCGCGCATGACGAAAGGTTCACTCTTGCCACTGAATCCGAGGACACCCGTGCTGGTCGGCTACGGCCAGGTCAACCAGCAGGACGAGCATCCCGAGACCGAGCCGGTCGACCTGATGGTCAGCGCCGCCCGCGCGGCCGCCGACCCCCGGGTCCTGGAGGCAGTGGACTCCGTGCGCATCGTCAACCTGCTGTCGTGGCGGTACCGCGATGCCGGACTGCTTCTGTCCCAGCGGATCAACGCGGCCAACGCGGACACGCGGTACACGGGTATCGGCGGGAACGTGCCGCAGTCGCTGGTGAATCAGGCGTGCCTGGACATCCAGGCGGGACGAGCAGACGCCGTGCTGATCGCGGGCGCCGAGACGTGGCGCACCCGCACTCGCGTGCGGGCCCGTGGGGGCACCTTGGAGTGGACCAAGCAGGACGACTCGGTGCCGATGGCGCCCGGGTCTGACGAGGTCTTCCCGATGGCCGGACCCGGTGAGCTGCGCATCAAGCTCGACCGCCCCGCGTACGTGTACCCGATGTTCGAACAGGCGCTGAGGATCTCGGCGGGAGAGTCGCCGGACGCGCATCGCCGTCGCATCGGGGCGCTGTGGGCGCAGTTCAGTGCCGTCGCGGCAGGCAATCCTCACGCCTGGAACCGCGAACCGGTCTCCGCAGAGGCGATCTGGCAGCCCGGCCCGTCCAATCGGATGGTCAGCTGGCCCTACCCCAAGTTGATGAACTCGAACAACATGGTGGACCAAGGCGCAGTCCTGATCCTGACGTCGGTGGAGAAGGCACAGTACCTTCAGATCCCTTCCGACCGTTGGGTCTTCCCCTACGCGGGCACCGACGCGCGCGACACGTACGAGATCAGCGAGCGGGACACGTTCGACGGTTCTCCTGCGATCAGGATCGCCGGTCGCCGTGCGCTCGAGCTCGCGGGCACGGACATCGCCGACGTCGAACTCGTCGACGTGTACTCGTGTTTCCCGTCGGCCGTCCAGGTGGCGGCGCGGGAGCTCGGCCTTCCACTCGGGGATCCGAGCCGCCCGCTGACGGTCACCGGCGGCCTGACGTTCGCGGGCGGTCCGTGGAACAACTACGTATCGCACTCGATCGCCACACTCGCCGAGCAACTGGTCGCCGAGCCCGGGAAGAAGGGGCTCATCACCGCCAACGGCGGGTACCTGACCAAGCACAGCTTCGGCGTCTACGGCACGGAGCCACCCACGCACGAATTCCGTTGGGCGGACGTGCAATCGGAGGTCGATGCGGAGCCGACGCGCGCGGTCGAGGTCGAATGGTCCGGGACCGGCACGGTCGAGACGTGGACGACGCCGTTCAGCCGGGAAGGAACCGCGGAGAAGGCGTTCCTCGCCGTGCGGACTCCCGACGATGCGCGCACGCTCGCGGTACTGACCGACCCCTCCGAGGCGGAGGCGAGCACCCGAGAGGACATCGCGGGCGCGAAGGTTCAGGTGAACTCCGACGGGACGGCCAGTCTGCGGTAGTCGGTCAGCCCAGGTCGGACAGCAGGGCGTCGACCCGTTGGCGTACCACCGCGTCGGTGCCCGGTCCGACGATGGCGTGCACCCGCGCTGCCTCCACGGCGGCAAGCGCTGCCTCGGCCACGGCGGCCGGTGTCAACGCGGTATCGCCACCGGGGTCGCCGTCCGTCGTCGAAATGCCCGCTGGCGCAAGGGTTGCCGAGTTCGACCCGAGGTTGGTCGCCACCAGCCCTGGACACAACACCGTGGCGCCCAAGTCCGGTGACTGGGAGGCCAACTCCAGATGAAGCGTCTCGGTGAGCCCGACGACCGCGTGCATGACGGCGTTGTACGGCGACAGCATGGGCAACGCCATGAGCCCACCCGCGGAGGCGGTGTTGAGGAAGTGCCCGTGGCCCTGCGCAAGGAAAATCGGTGCGAACGCCCGGATGCCGTGAACGACGCCCATCAACTTCACCTCGGTGAGCCACCGCCAGGTCTCGACACTCTGCTCCCACGACGGCACCAACTCGCACACCACGCCTGCGTTGTTGCAGACCAGGTCGACACGACCGAACCGCTCGATCGTCGCGTCCGCAAGCGCCTGCACGTCCGCCTCGACAGCGACGTCGGCCCGTACGCCGACGACGTCGGCGGCGTGGCCGGACAATGCCCCGACGGCCACCGGGATGGCGCCTTCGCGGACGTCGGCGATCATGACGTGGACACCTCGGCGCACCAGGAGTTCGGCCAGCCCGAAGCCGATTCCACTGGTCCCACCGGTGACGACGGCCACCTGGCCTGCCGTGATCTTCACGATTGCTCCGCCCTTCGCGTAGTGCGGTCGTTGCACCCGTTGGCTACCACACGCCACCGAACTGCGTGTTGTCAATGACGGATGCCGACAGGCCGTCCACCGCGGAGCCGATCGTGCCGGACACCCGCGTTGGCGTGGGCGCATGACCAGGACGCTCACCCCGTTGCTCGCGAGTTGGTGCGCTCGACTCAGCCCAGGTCGGTAAGCGCCACGTTCGCGTCGGCGAGCTTGGCCGCGTCGACGGGCTTGCGTGCGCGCACCAACGCCTTGATGTCGTCCAGGCCCTCCCACACGTTGACGTTCATCCCGGCCAGCACGCGTGCGTCACCGTCGAGCCAGAACATCGTGAACTCGCGGCCGGCCACGTCGCCGCGGAACACCGTGCGCGCGTACTCGGGCGCGTGACCGACGTACTCCATGCCGAGGTCGTACTGGTCGGTGAAGAAGTAGGGCAGACTCGTCGTATGAGGTTGGGCTGCCGAGCATTCCGGCGACGGCCACCGCAGGTTGCTTGAGGGCGTTGGCCCAGTGTTCGGTGCGGATGCGCACGCCGAACAGCGGATGTTGGGCGGCGGCGATGTCGCCAACGGCGTAGACGTCGTCGTCGCTGGACTTCAGCGACGCATCGACGAGCACCCCGCCGGCTTCGGTGGCGAGCCCGGACTGCTCGGCGAGTTCGACGTTGGGCTTCGCTCCGACGGCCACCACGACGGCGTCGGCGGCTACCGTCGATCCGTCGCCGAGTTTCAACCCCGTCGCCTTCCCATGCTCCGTGGTCACCTCGGCGACTTCGGACTTCATGTGAAGCTCGACGCCGTGGTCCCGGTGAAGTTTCGCGAACACCTCTGCCGCTTCACGTCCCAGTGCCGCGAGCAGGGGTAGCTCCGCGGTCTCGACGACGGTCACGTCCGTCCCGCGGTTGCGTGCGCTGGCCGCCACCTCGAGCCCGATCCAGCCGGCGCCGACGATCGCCAGCTTCGCACCGTCCCCGAACGCGTCAAGCAGGCTCGCCGCGTCGTCGACCGTACGCAGGTAGTGCACGCCCTCGGCGTCGGCGCCGGGTATCGGCGGCCTGCGTGAGCTCGATCCCGTTGCGAGAAGCAGCTTGTCGTACTGTTCCTGACGGCCGTCGCTGAGTGTGACGGCGTGTCCGGCGCGGTCAACGGATTCGACTGTCACGCCCAGCCGCAGGTCGACGTCATGGTCGCGGTACCAGTCGGCGGACTGCACCGTGAAGTCCCCGAGCTCCTTCTTCCCGGCCAGGAACTCCTTGGACAGGGGCGGGCGCTCGTAGGGCAGGTGCGCCTCGGAGCCGACCAGGATGATGGTGCCCTTGAAGTCCTTGTCCCGCAGCGCTTCAGCGGCCTTGGCGCCCGCGAGTCCGGCACCGGCGATGACGAAGGTCGGCGTAGCTGTCATGTCATGACTCCTGTTCATCGACCGGAATGGACGATGTCCTTGCGCAGCTCATCGTCCAGGGAGACCCTGACCAGTGCCGCGGCCAGCCGCGCGGATCCCCGCGGGGCCAGCTCTTCGAGCTCGTGCGGCGTGGCGGGCAGGTGCAGCTCCCGTGCGGCAGCGAGTGCGCGGGCGTCGAAGTGTGGACGCACCCACGGCCAAACCAGCTGCACCTCGCGCAGGAAGACGTCGGCGCCCGTCGGGCCGACACCGGTGAAGCGCTGCAACTCCTCGACCGCGCGGTCGGGATCGTGCCCACACCGCACGCCGAGGTTGCGCAGGTCGCCGTCGAACAGCCGTTCTGATGAGCCGACGCACCAATTGCTTCGGGTGTCCCATTTCACTGCGCATACCCGCTGATGCCCGGGCCGCAAACGCCGACTACTTGGGCGGCAGCCTCTTGGCCTGGTCCACCCCACGGGTCACCCAGGACTTCAGCTGACGCTTGGTCTTGATGCCGTCGTCCGAGATGCGCAACCAACCGCGGGTCTCCCGACCCGCCATCACCATCGGTTCGGCGTGCTCGTGCGACAGCAGCGCTTCGGTCTGCTCGGGCGGAACCCGCACCATGAGGCCGCCGCGTCCGCTGGCCGCGACGGACATGTTCCCGTTGATCAGGAACGCGAGGCCGCCGAACATGCGTTTCTCCACGGTCTGCTCGGACGCCAGCAGTTCCCGGATGCGGTTGGCCAGGACTTCGTCGTACGGCATGTCTCGACCGTAGCCACCCGGCATGGGCGGTGACCACCGCGTCCACCTCTCCTCGCGAGCGTGCGTGTCTGCGGCCGACACGCCGTGTCAGAACCAACGAACACGCACGCTCGCGGGGAACTTCGCTATCAGGCGGCGACAGTCGCCGACTCAGTCGCCGGCTCCAGCGCCTGCGCGACGATGTCGGCCACGTCGGTCATGGGCTTGACCTCCAGCGCCTCGAGCACCTCGGCTGGCACGTCGTCCAGATCGGGCTCGTTGCGTTGCGGGATGAAAACCGTTGACAGTCCGGCACGTTGGGCGGCCAGCAGCTTCTGCTTGACCCCGCCGATCGGTAGCACCCGGCCGTTCAGCGTGACCTCACCGGTCATGCCGACGTCGGCGCGCACCTGTCGACCGGTCGCCATGGACACCAGCGCGGTGACCATCGTGACACCCGCCGACGGACCGTCCTTGGGCACCGCACCCGCAGGCACGTGCACGTGGATCTGGCGATCCAGCGCCTTCGGGTCGACGCCCAACTGCTCGGCGTGCGCCCGGACGTAGGACAGCGCGATCTGCGCGGACTCCTTCATCACGTCGCCCAGCTGACCGGTCAACTTCAGGCCGGCTCACCGTCGTTGGCGTTCGCCTCGATGTAGAGCACGTCGCCACCGAGTCCGGTGACGGCCAGGCCGGTCGCGACGCCCGGCACCGCCGTGCGTTCGTCCGACTCCGGCGTGAAGCGCGGACGACCCAGGTACTCAACGAGATCCGGCTCGTCGATCACCAGCGTGGTCGGATCGGCCGCCAGCTTCGTGGTGGCCTTGCGCAACGCCTTGGCCAGCAAGCGCTCGAACTGCCGGACACCCGGCTCGCGGGTGTAGTCCGCAGCGATCTTCCGCAGCGCGGCGTCGGTCACCGTGACCTCGTCGGTCGTCAGCGCGGCCCGCTCGGTCTGCCGGGGGAGCAGGTAGTCGCGGGCGATGGCGACCTTGTCGTCCTCGGTGTAGCCGTCGATCTGCACCAACTCCATGCGGTCCAGCAGCGCCGACGGGATGTTCTCGATGACGTTGGCCGTCGCCAGGAACACCACGTCGGACAGGTCCAGATCGAGGTCGAGGTAGTGGTCGCGGAACGTGTGGTTCTGCGCCGGGTCCAGCACCTCGAGCAGCGCGGCACTGGGGTCGCCGCGATAGTCGGAGCCGACCTTGTCGATCTCGTCCAGCAGCACGACGGGATTCATCGAACCCGCCTCACCGATGGCGCGGACGATGCGGCCCGGCAGCGCGCCGACGTAGGTGCGCCGGTGCCCGCGGATCTCGGCCTCGTCGCGGACGCCGCCGAGGGCGACGCGGACGAACTTGCGACCGAGCGCCCGTGCGACGGACTCACCGAGTGACGTCTTGCCGACACCGGGAGGGCCGGCCAGCACCATGACGGCACCGGAACCGCGGCCGCCGACCACCGCCATGCCGCGCTGAGCGCGCCGCGCCCGCACGGCCAGGTACTCGACGATGCGGTCCTTGACGTCGTCCAGCCCGTGGTGGTCGGCGTCGAGGATCTCGCGGGCCGACTTCAGGTCGGTCGAGTCCTCGGTGGACACGTTCCACGGCAGGTCGAGCACGGTGTCCAGCCAGGTGCGGATCCAGCCGCCCTCGGGGCTCTGGTCGCTGCTGCGTTCCAGCTTGCCGACCTCGCGCAGCGCGGCCTCGCGGACCTTCTCCGGCAAGTCGGCGGCCTCGACGCGCGCCCGGTAGTCATCGGACCCGTCGGGCTCGCCCTCGCCGAGTTCCTTGCGGATCGCGGCCAGCTGCTGACGCAGCAGGAACTCCTTCTGCTGCTTGTCCATGCCGGAGCGGACGTCGTCGGCGATCTTGTCGTTGACCTCGACCTCGGCCAGGTGTTCCCCGGTCCAGTCGATCAGCGCACGCAGGCGCTGTGCGGCGTCCTCGGTTTCCAGTAGTTGACGCTTCTGCACGTCGGTCAGGTACGACGCGTAGCCCGCGGTGTCGGCCAGGGCCGACGGATCGGTGATCTTGTTGACGACGTCGACGATCTGCCAGGCCTCGCGCCGTTGCAGCATCGCCAGCAGGAGTTTCTTGTACTCCGCAGCCAGCGCCTTCGTCTCGTCGGCCGGTTCGTCCTCGGCCACCTCGGTCACCTCGACCCACAGTGCCGCGCCCGGTCCGGTGGTGCCGGATCCGATGTGCGCGCGCCGTTCACCGCGGACGACCGCGGCGGCACCGCCGCCGGGAACCCGACCGACCTGCACGATCGAGGCGATCACGCCGTAGGTGGGGTAGCGGTCGTCGAGCCGGGGGGCGATCAGCAGCTTGCCGTCGTCGCTGGCCTGCGCTGCGTCGACGGCGATGCGGGCGGCCTCGTCGAGTTCGATCGGGACCACCATGCCGGGCAGGACGATCGGTTCGCTGACGAACAGCACCGGCACCGCGATTGGTTCAGTCATCAATCCTCCAAAGTTGAATCTCATGCGCTCAACCTTGGGAGAGTCTGCTTTGTTCCCACCTCCCGCGCGCCCGGCCGGCCACCACGAACGTCGCGACCATCCGAAGGCCGATCGTCACCAGGGAGATCACCGACGTCGCACGTTCGCGACGTCGACGAACACCCGCGAGCTGACCACCAGACGCACCGCGGCCTCGGCCAGAAGGCCGATGCCCCACATCGCCGAGAGCAGAACGTGGACGTGGTGCGCGAGCGCCTGCAAGCCGGGTTCGGTGAGGGCAGATAGGCCGCGAAGGGGTCTGGCGGGCTCCTCGCCGACGTTGGGTTCCGAGTCTGACAACCGAGCGTGAACCGCCCACCGACGGAATACCCACTGCGACCTCGTGGTCGTAGCCCATATGAGTAGAGCAGTGCAGTTCGACGGATATGGCGACATCGACGTGCTCGAGGTGCGGGACGTGCCGCGTCCGGTTCCGGGCCAGGGCGAGGTCCTGGTGGCCGTCAAGGCTGCGGGCATCAACCCTGGTGAGGCGATGATCCGCAAGGGTGCGCTTCACGACCGATGGCCCGCCACCTTTCCGTCCGGTCAGGGCAGCGATCTCGCGGGTGTGGTGGCCGAACTCGGCGAGGGCGTCACGGGTTTCGCGGTCGGTGACGAGGTCATCGGCTTCTCGCTGAGCCGCTCCAGCCACGCCGAGTTCGTCTCGGTCCCCGCCGACCAGTTGACCCCCAAGCCCGCGGGTGTGCCGTGGGACGTGGCGGGTGCGCTCTACGTCGCGGGCGCCACGGCGTACGCAGCGGTCCGTGCGTTGAAGCTCGGAGCGGGGGACACCGTCGCGGTCGCCGGCGCCGCGGGGGGCGTTGGCTCCATCGCCGTCCAACTGGCCACCCGGGCGGGTGCTGCGGTGCTTGGGATCGCCGGCGCAGGCAACGACGGATGGCTCAGGGACCACGGGGTGATCCCGGTCAACTATGGCGACGGCCTGGCGGGTCGACTCGCGCGCGGCGTCGCCATCGGGACACGTCGACGCATTCCTCGACTTCTTCGGCGGCGGTTACGTGGCGATGGCCTTGCACGAACTCGGCGTCGCGCCCGAAAGGATCGACACCGTCATCGATTTCGCCGCCATCGAACAGTTCGGTGTGCTGGGCGTGGGAAGTGCCGATGCCACGAACGCGGGGGTCGTCGCAGAGCTTGCCGACTTGGTGGCACGCGGTGGGTTGGAGGTGCCGATCGCCGCGACGTTCCCGTTGGACGACGTTCAGGACGCGTACCGGCAGCTCGAAGACCGGCACACCAGGGGCAAATTGGTGCTGCGGCCGTGAGCGCGCCAGATTCCCCGGTCGCTTCGCCCCGGCCGTCCGGCGACCCGATTCGCGGCATGGTGGTCGCCATCACCGGAGCCAGCAGCGGAATCGGGGAGGCGACGGCCCGGCTGCTCGCCGCGCGGGGCGCAGGACTGGTGCTCGGCGCGCGTCGGACCGACCGCCTCGACGCGATCGCCACGGCGCTTCGGGACGACGGGGCCCGCGTCGTGACCGCCGCCACCGATGTGACGCGACAGGCCGACGTCGAGCTGCTGGTCGGCGCCGCCGTCGCCGAATTCGGACGGCTCGACGTGCTCGTCTCGAACGCGGGCATCAGCAAGATGGGGCCCATCGCCGACGCTGACGTCGCAGGTTGGTCGGGCATGATCGACGTCAACCTGCGCGGGGTACTGAACGGAATCGCTGCCGCCATACCGGTTTTCCGGCAGCAGGGGCACGGGCACTTCGTGACGACGGTGTCGACCGCCGGGTTGAAGATCGTGCCAGACATGGGTGTCTACGCGGCCACCAAGAACGCCGTGCGGACGGTCATGGAGGCGCTGCGGCAGGAGTCGACCGACGGCGTCGTGCGCACCACGTCGATCTCGCCGGGATTCGTCCGCACCGAGCTCGACGGCTCCATCGACGACGCGGCACTGCGTGCCCGAATACGTTCCAACATGGACGCATTCGGCCTCCCACCGGAGGCCGTCGCGCGCGCGATCGCCTTCGCCATCGAGCAACCGCACGACGTCGAAATCGGCGACCTCACCATCCGTCCGACGGTCCAGGGCTGACACCCCATCCCGCGCGAACGTGGATTACCGACGCTGTCGTCGGCCGACGGCAGCGTCGGTAATCCACGTTCGGCAGGCAAACGAGAAGGGAGCCTGCCGTTCGGGGGGTAACGGCAGGCTCCCTGGTCTCGCGGGACGGCTACGGGTCAGGCGACGGCCTGAGCCCCCAGCACTCGCTGGATGTCAGGCTTCATCGGCTGAAGCTGCTGACCCCAGTAGGCCCAGGTGTGGGTGCCGTTGAGCGGGAAGTTGAACACACCGTTGGCGCCGCCGGCCGCAATGTAGTTGTCACGGAAGGTCAGGTTCGTCCGCAGCGTGAACCCTTCGAGGAACTGCGCCGCCATCAGGTTGCTCACCGGCGGTGCCGGAGTCCAGATCCGACGGCGTACCGGTGCCGCAGTAGATCCAGACACGGGTGTTGTTGGCGACCAGCTGACCGATGTTCACCATCGGGTCGTTGCGCTTCCACGCCGGGTCACCCGACGGACCCCACATGCTCTCGGCGTTGTAGCCGCCCGCGTCGTTCATCGCCAGCCCGATCAGCATCGGCCACCAACCCTCGGAGGGATTGAGGAAGCCCGACAGCGACGCCGCGTAGATGAACTTCTGCGGGTGGTAGATCGAGTAGGTCAGCGCGGTGCCGCCTGCCATCGAAAGACCCACGGCCGCGTTGCCGTTCTGCGACACGCCCTGGTTGGCCTCCAGGTAGGCAGGCAGCTCCTGGGTCAGGAACGTCTCCCACTTGTAGGTGTAGTCCTGGCCGTTGCCCTGCGACGGCTGGTACCAGTCGGTGTAGAAGCTCGACTGTCCGCCGACCGGCATCACCGTCGACAGGCCTGACTGGTAGTACCACTCGAACGCCGGGGTCTCGATGTCCCAGCCGTTGTAGTCGTCCTGCGCGCGCAGGCCGTCGAGCAGGTAGACGGCGTGGGGGCCGCCGCCCTGGAACTGCACCCGGATGTTCCGGTTCATCGACGCCGAGGGCACGTCGAGGTATTCCACCGGCAAGCCCGGCCGGGAGAACGCACCAGCAGTCGCCGATCCCCCGACGAAGCCGATCAACCCGGGCAGGGTCAACGCTGCAACGGCTCCAACCACCAGCCGGCGCAACCACGTACCACGAATCTTTCTGACTATCTTCATAACGGCAACCAACCGCCTTTCCCTTAACTGTCTACAAGCAATCGCCGTTGCTTTGCGTGCGTTAGTGAATCACGCGGATGTGGTTCGCTTCCGCCGTCAACGCCGGTGTCGGACGTCGCGGTTGGCTAACGATTGCGACTCGGCGCAGAGACCTAATGGGCTCCGGATCCTGCGATTCGAGGTGTGACCAGTGTGAATGAAGTGATTTCTGAGTTTCGGCGGGCGTTACGAATCGCGGGGCCCGAGCCGCCGCAGCTGCGTCACGCGTCGCGGGTTCAACTCGTCCAGGTTCGTCACCCCGAGCAGCCGCATCGTGCGGCTGACCTGCGACGACAGAATTTCGATGGCATGCTCGACGCCGCCTCACCGCTGGCCATCAGTCCGTAGAGGTAGGCACGGCCCACCAGCGTCGACCGCGCGCCGAGCGCCACGGCGGCGACGATGTCCGCCCCGGACATGATGCCGGTGTCCAGCAAAATCTCACACGACGACGGGAGCTCGCGCGCGACGGTCGGCAGGAGGTGGAAGGGAGGCGGGTCGAACATCGTGTCGAGGTACTCGGCGACGGTACCCGGCCAGCGGTCCAGCGACGCGAACGACAGTGGCTCCGTGGTCAATAGGTCGAACCCCAGCGCTCGCGCGGCGCGCGGTTCAGCACGTGCGCAACGTCAGCGTCGACGGGTCGACATCGGTCCTTCCACATGTACAGCTGAAACCAGTTGCGGCCCTGCGGGTTCGCCGCCGCGACCTCTTCGATCGAGGCGGTGCCCAACGTCGAGAGGGAGAACGGGATCCCGTGGCGCGCAGCCGCCCGAGCCCCGGCGACTTCGCCCTCGGTCTGCATCAGCCGCGTGAAACCGTCGGTGCGATGGCGAAGTGTCAACCGGCGCTCGAACAGTTCTCCGGTCGTTCGATCCAACCCAGCGCCACCACCGATCGTGCATGCCAGCTCGTGGCTCTACCGCGTCCAGCTTCACCACGATCACCTAGTCCTCCGCTGCCGCCACGGCTCGCCGAACGTCATCCTGACGCTCTTCGATCGCTCGTCCGATCTCCTGCAACAGCAACGGCTTTCGCGCTACCAACTCCTCGACCGCTTCCCGTTCGATATGAAGCACGGTCACTTCGTCGAGCGCATACGCACCGGAGAGCACGGGTTCGCGGGTCAGCGTGGTCGAGCCAAGGAAGTCGCCGTTCTCCAGGGTCCGGACGGGAATCACGGCGCCGTCCTCACCTCGGGCGATCAGCCGAACCCGCCCGTTGACGATGAACGTCATGCGTTTGGGCACCTGGCCAGGGGACTGGATCGTCTCGTCGGCCCCGTACCGCGTCAGCCGCATGTGCGGCATGAGCTCGTGCTGATCGGTGTGGCTCAACCGCAGCGTCGGCGCGACGATGCGCATCGACTTCTCGAGCCGTTGGGCCGTCGCGAAGTCGTCTTCGATGCCGTCCAGCCGAAGTTCGGCGCGCCGCGCGGCGTACCAGACCCATCGCAGAAACGTCGAGCGGGCGCGGGCGTCGTCGCCGGGCGAGCGCAACGGGATTGACGTCTTGTACTGTCCCGAGCCCGCGGTGACGGTCGACGGTGCCGCATCGGCGCGAAGGTGCGGCAGCGTGCCCGCCACGCGGGTCAGCATCGCGCAGACGTCGTCGGGAGGATCGTTGGGCGCGAACTCGGTGGTCACGGTGATGGAATGGTCGCCGTGCGGCCGGCTCAGGTTCGTGAACGACGCCGCCGCCAGCATCGAATTCGGGATGATCTGCAATCCGCTGCCGGTGTCGATGTGGGTGGCCCGCCAGTTGACCTCGACGACGCGGCCGCGCGCCGATGGCGTGTCCACCCAGTCGCCCAGCTGAAACGGCTGCTCGAACAAGACCAGCAGGCCCGAGATGATCTGGCCGATGGAGTTCTGCAATGTCAGGCCGAGCACGATCGACGAGATGCCCAACGCGGTGAACAGTCCGCCGACGTTCGCACCCCAGATGTAGGAGAAGATCAGCGCCAGGCCGACCGCGATGACGATGAAGCGCGCGACGTCGAGGAAGATCGACGGGATTCGCTTGCGCCACGATCCCGATGGGGCGCCCTGAAACAGGGTGGCGTTCAGCCCCGACAGGGCCAACACCAGCAGCACGAAGCCGAGCACGGTCGCGACGATGCGGACGGGGGTGGCCTCCGCGGACACCTCGTTGGCCTTCGTCAGTAACAGCAGCAGCGCGGCGAGCGGAAGAATGTAGTTGCGCACCAGACCGATTGGCCGCGCGAGCCCGCTGCCCCGGCGGGCCAGTGCCGACCGCAACTCGGTGAGCACCACTAGGCAGATCGGCAATCCGATCGCCACGCCGATGGCCCAGAAGAACCACGGCGCGTCGACGACGGTGGTCATGAATGCCGCTCCGCGAGCCGCCAGATGGGTTCGACGACCCCGTCGACGTCGACCTCGCCCGCAGCGGTGAACGTTCTGGTGTCGCGCATCGCGTCGTACACGTCCGACGTCACGTATACGCCGGGTTGAGGGAAACCGCCTTGCACCTGAAAGGCGAGATCGACCGCGGCGCCCCACATGTCGTACGCCAAGGTCGATCTTCCGACCAGCCCACTGCTGACGGTGCCGGTGTCGATGCCCGCGCGCAGCCGCAGCTGGTTGCCGCTCGAGCTGTTGAACCTGTCGATGATGCGCTGCATCTCGATTGCGAAGTCGACGGTGCGACGCACGTTGTCCAGTCGGGGCACGGTCATCCCACAATTCGCCAGATAGCCGTTGCGAAGCGTGCGCACCCGCTCGACGCCGAGATTGTCCGCCGCGGCGTCGAACTGGCGGACGAGCTTGTTGACGATGGCCAACGACTGGTCGGACGTCAGGTCGGCGGACATCTCCTCGAGCCCGACGATGTCGGCGAAGATCACGGTCACGTCCTGGTAGTCCTGGGCGATGGTCTCCTCACCCTCGCGGTAGCGCTGCACGACCGGCTCGGGCATGAGCGACAGGAGCAGACGGTCGTTCTCCCGCCGCTGCTCATTGAGTAGGTCTTCCTTGACGCCGAGTCTCCTGCTCATGTCGTTGAAGGCAACGGTGAGGTCCCCGAATTCATCGCGGGAGGTGACGGGCAACGTGACCCCGTAGTCACCCGAGCCGATCTGCTGAGCTCCGGATTCGAGCCTGCGGATGGGACGCACGAACAATCTCGCCAAGAGCATCGCCGCGATGCAGACGATGAAGATGATCGCCGCCGTCGACAGCACCAGCCTCCGGGTGAAGGCGGCAACGGGAGCAAACGCCTCAGAGGTGTCGATCTTGGTGATCACCGTCCACCGCAACCGCGGGCAGGTCGGCCGGTGCGTACGCCTGCAGCGTCTCGTGGCCGAGGTAGTCATCGGCGATCAGGGTGCCGCGCTGGCCGCGCTGGGCCAATTTGGTCGCCTCGCTCGCGACCGGCTGCACCAGGGTGGTGCCGTGCTGTCGGATCGCCTCATCGGCGACGTCGGGCGGGGTGCCAGCCTCGACGACGTCGCGTTTGTAGGCCTCGGGGTCCTCGAGGAACAGCCGGGAGTCGGACCGCATCAGGTCGTCCGGTCCGACGATGAACGTCTCGCCCGTCTTGCCCATGCCGGATTCCTGCCATCGCCGGTTCATCGTCATGGCCCGGTTGAGCTTGGAGATCGGAAACTGCAGCGCGAGCGCGCCTTCCACGCGCCCCTCCGGCCCCACCGGGGAGACGAACCAGGCGGTGGGCTCATCGGCGGGCTGATACGCGGAGAAGTCCGTGACGCCGACGTAGTCGACCACGTTGGAGTCGAGGGCCGCCTCGTACGCACCCGTGAGTTCGCTCCCCTTGTATGGTCCATTGAAGACGTTGGTACCCAGGTCCACGCCCTTGTACGCGGTATAGACGACATTGCCACGGGTGTCGAGCAACAGGGCGTCCTCGAACTCGAACCGCGTCACGATCTCGCGGAAGAACTCGTTGAAACGCGCATTGGCCGCCGACCAGGCACTGCCGTCACGGGCGTCGTCGAACCTGATGGCGGCGTTCCAGTCGGTGAACGGTGCGGTGTAGTTGGCCTGCAGATACCGCTGTGCGGGTGACGTCGGCAGTAGCGCGTCCACGTCGACGGCCTTGCCGGTCTGCGCGTCCTCGGACTTGGCGAACTGATTGGTGTAGTAGTCGACGATCGCCTGCTGCTGCACCGGAGTGACCGTCGCGGTGCCGAGTTGGTCGAAGCCGGCCGTGAATGCCTCGATGGCGTCCGTTGCCGTGGTTCCGCGCGAATAGATCACCAGGGAGTTCTTGAGATCTGCGACTTGAGTTTGCAGCTGCCGAGTCTGCGACTGTCGGATCTCGGTCAACCCGTCGAATACCGAGGCGCGCAGTGAGCTGCGGCCCGACTGATATCCGATGGCCCCGACGACCGCCGCTGACAGGATGCTGGTCAGCAGCAGCATCACCAGCAGCTTGGACTGGATGCTGACTCGCGACAGCAGCCCTGGGCGGACAGGTTGTGTGCGCTCGGGCGGGTCGCTGGGGTCTTCGAGGGGAGCGGAGTCCACCGACGTCGTCATCGGTTGCACAGACTAACCGCGATACGCGCTGGTCGCTAAACGCGCGATACGCGCTGGTCGGCCCAAGTCATGATGTTGGAACGGGAGTCGACAGGTCGATCGGTGGTGGGGCACCGTTGAAAGGATGAACGATCCGTACGATCTTCGACGCTTCGTCGACGCGCAGGACCGGGACGGCACCTTCGACGCGGCGGTGCGCGAACTGCGCGCCGGACGCAAGCGGTCCCACTGGATGTGGTTCGTCTTTCCGCAACTCCGCGGACTCGGGCGCAGCGCGACGGCCAAGTACTTCGGCATCGCGTCGCGCGAGGAAGCCGCCGCCTATCTCGACCACGACCTGCTCGGCCCGCGGCTTCGACAGTCCGCGCGGCTGCTGACCCAGCTCGGCGCCAACTCGGCCGACGACGTCATGGGCTCGGTCGATGCACTCAAGCTGCGGTCGTCGATGACGCTGTTCGCCGCCGTGGCGGACGACGACCACGACTTCGTGGCGGTGCTGGACAAGTTCTACGGCGGCGAGCGCGACGCCGCGACGCTGCAATTCCTGGAGCCGGGCTAAACCGCGATTACCGCCCAGCCATGTGGTTCGACGTCGACTGACTCGACAACGTCCTCTGCCGGTGCCCCGGAGCCCGCCACGATCCGACCGCTGCCAAGACCGAACTCCGACAGCGACATCCGAAGCACCGTTTCGTCGAGGTTGAGGGCGACGACGAGCGAGCCCTCGTCCGAACTCGACCGGTACACGTAGTGCTTGTTGGTCAGCCGCAGCGACGTGGTCTGCGCGGTGTGCAGCCACGGGTTTCGCCTGCGGAGTCCGATCAGGTGTTGGTGGAGTCGGAACACGTCGTGCCCGAGGTGCTCCGATTCCTCTGGGCGCGAAGGGAACTCGGGACGAACGGCGTCGTCCCCGCCGAAGCGCTCCTCCTTCACGCCCTGGTACCCCCACTCGTCGCCCGCGTACACGCTTGGCGTGCCCGCGATGGTCAAGAGCACGACCAGGGCGTGTTCGACGTGCCGCGGATCGGTGACTTGACTGGCGATGCGGGTGACGTCGTGGTTCCCGACGAACGTCATCGGCACGAACGTCTCGACGAACGCGTCGTGGCGACGCAGCGCGTGATCGAGTTCGTGGAAGTTGCCGTCGTTGAGGCTGCTCCAGATGGCCTTCCACAGCTCGTACTGGGTGACCGAGTCGAACGTGGCGGCCTTCACGATCGCCGAGTAGTCGCCGTGAATCACCTCGCCGACGATCCAGGCGTCACCGAACTCGCTACGCACCTGGGGGAGCACGTGGGCCCAGAACTGGTCCGGAACCGCGTATGCGGCGTCGAGCCGCCAGCCGTCCGCGCCGCGGCGCAGCCAGTGCGCCATCACGTCCGCGGTGTAGTCGACGACGTCCGGATTGTCGTGGTTGAGCGCGATCAGCCCGTCATGCCCCTCGAAGGTCTCGAACCGACGGTGCTTGCCGCGCAATCGGAACCACGCCGCCGAGGGTCCGTCCGGCCCCTCGGCCACGGCCTCGCGGTAGCGCGCGAAGTCGGTACCGACGTGGTTGAACACCCCGTCGAGCAGGATGCGTAGCCCGCGCGACTTCGCCTCCGCGACGAACCGGTCGAAGTCGTCGTCATCGCCGAGTCGGGGGTCGATCCGGTAGTGGTCCGTCGTGTCGTAGCCGTGGCTGCGCGAGGAGAAGATGGGCCCCAGGGCAACGCCCGACGCTCCGAGTTCCAGCGCGTGGTCGAGCCACGCGTCGACCCGGCCCAACCGGTGCTCGTCGGGGGTCGGCGCAGGGTCGGCGGGGAACGCGCCGACGAACCCGAGCGGGTACACCTGCCACCAGATGGCGTGCTGGACCCAGTCGGGCGCAGACCCCGTCACGGATGACGCTCGCGCGAAGACCACGTCACGGATGAGCGCTCGCGCGAAGACCACGTCACGGATGAGCGCTCGCGCGAAGACGTGTCACGGTCGGAACTTCGCCTCGTAGAGCGCCTTCATCTCGTCGGCGAGTTCGAGTGCAGGCCCGTCGACGGGGATCCTCGGCGCGACCGCCGAGATCGGCAACGCCGCGACGGGCGACGCGGGCGTACCCCATTCGGCCTGCCAGGCGATCATCTGTTCGGTCGACGCTGCGTAGACGATGCGACCCAATCCGACCCAGGCATGCGCGGCCGCGCACATCGGGCAGTGTTCGCCGGAGGTGTACACCGTGGCGCGGACGCGTTGGGCGGGGGCCAGATTCGACGTCGACCAGCGCGCGATCGCGAACTCTGGATGTTGAGTGTCGTCGCCGTCCTTGGTCCGGTTTCGGTCCTCGAACCGGACGACGCCAGACGCATCGACCAGCACCGAGCCGAACGGCTCGTCACCCGCCAGCAGTGCCTCGCGCGCGAGTTCGACGCAACGGCGCAGGTGAACGAGATCGTCGGCGCTGATCGACACAGCCTGCAGTCTACGCAGCCGACCGTGCCCTCCCGCGCAATCGCGACACGGCTGACGCAGGGTTCCAGTCCGTCGCCGGCCTCGGCCTTCACCAGGGGATAGCAGGCGAGTCCGACGCCGAGTGCGCAGAGGTGTCCCACCGACGTGAAGTTGGAGCGCACCGCCAGCGCCACCCCGAACACGAGCACGATCAGCGCGAGATAGGCCCACCGCCACGGTCGGGCGACGTGGTACGTCAGGACGCCGACGATGCCGGTGACGACGTAGCTCACGCCGATGTCGCGGGCGTCGATCAGCCGTGGCGATGCCATCGCCCGCTGGATGGTCCAGTACAGGAAGCCCTCACCGACGTACGTCGCGACCACGTGGCAGGTCAGCCCGACGGCCAGCCAGCGCCAGCGTCCGAGCCACCGTTCGGCGGGCGCCAGGAACAACGTGAACACCACCAGGTAGGGCCACCAGTACCGGCCGTCGATCCACAGCAGGCTCTCCAAGAGCACCCGGATCGGGTCCGAGGCCAGGTGATGCAGGTTGGTCGACTCCTTCTGCAGCAGCGCGTGCAGCCGCCGGAGGGACAGCGAGTGCTGGATGAGCGTGGTGACCAGCAGGACGAACAGCCACGAGTAGGTCAGCGGGGCGCTCGCCACGTAGGCCAGCGCGCGGTTGATCACTCGTCTCACGCCCTCCGACGATAGAGAAGCGCCGTCCGCGATGAATTCGGCGCACCGGGACGGTCGTCATCGTGTGACCGAACAGAAGGCGATCGTGCTGAGATACCCCGCCCGACACGTTTCACGTGTGGCTGGGAGAGTTGGCCCGGTGAGCGCCTTCCACCGGCACTGCAATGAGATCGTGGCGCAGGCCGGGCTGTTCGCGGACCATCTCGACGGCGCCGACGTCACCGTTTCCGTGCCGTCCTGCCCGGACTGGAACGTCTCCCAGTTGGCCCGGCACTCGACGGAGGGTTGCGCTGGGCCCGCGACATCGTCGCGGTGCGTGCCGCCGAGCCGCCACCGGACACCGCGCTGCGCGAACTGTCCGGGGCGACGGGCGACGACCCCCGCGAACTCGCCGCAGCGCTGCGGTCGGGCGCCGCCGAGCTGGCCGCGACGCTGCGGGCTGCGGGCCCGGACGCGCAGATGTGGTGCCCGGTGCCCGGCGGCGGCAGCGCCTTCTACGCGCGGCGGTTCACGCACGAGACCGCCGTTCACCGCGCCGACGCGGCGCTCGCGCTGGGGATCGACTTCGTCGTACCGGTCTTCGTCGCCGTCGACGGGGTGGAGGAGTGGCTGGAACTCGGCTGCATGCCCTTCCACTTCGACGTGCACCCCTGGATGCGCGAGTTGCTCGGACCGGGCCGCACCATCGGGTTGCACGCCACCGACACCGCCGACCACTGGGTGATGGACTTCACCGGCGACGCCATCGCGTGGCGGCGGGCCGACGAGCCGACCACCGCCGAACTGCGCGGTCCGGTGACCGACCTCTTGCTGACGCTTTACCGACGGCTTCCGGCGTCCGCCGTCGAGGTCCGCGGCGATGCCGGGTTCGTCGACTTCTGGATGGAGCGCGTCGCGTTCGGCTGACGCCCGACCCACGTTGGCTGCGGTGCCGCTCTGGCGCTCATCACACCTCGAGCCGGCACGCGCACGACGCGACGACGGGCACGTCCGCGCGGGCCACGGCCAGGTCCAGTTGCTGGCCGATGACCGCCGCTTCGTCGTTGCGGCCCAAGCGCTTCAGGCATTCGTGATAGCCGTGCAGGCTCCACACGTTACCGGGGTGCTGGCAGCACCGGGCGAGCGTCGGGTCAAGCCCGAGATCGGCGGCGTACACCGCCGCGGCCTCCTCGACGCGACCCTGCTCGAGCAGCAGCGCTCCGTACGCGTGCCGCGTCGGTTGCATCCAGCCCCACGGCTCGTCGTACGGCAGCCCGTCGTCGAGCTCGATGGCTCTGCGCAGCGCGCCGAACGCATCGTCGAAACGCCCCTCGCGGTAGGCGATTTCGCCGTCCAGCATCTCCGCGCCGACGGCGAGGATGTCGCGGCTGGTGTTGTTGAACAGGTAGCGGCTCTCCGGGATGCGTTCGTAGGCGGCCGCGAACGCCTGCTGCTCGGCCCGCGCCTGCACGAGGTTGCCGTTCGCGGCGTGGGCCACCCCGCGGCCGTAGTGGACGGTGGCCGTCGTGGTGGCGTACAGGTCGCGGTCGTCGGGCAGCGGCTCGGCGACCAGGTCGTCCCACCGACCGAACCTGACCAGCACGTGAATCCGCAACGGCGCGAACGCCTCCAGCCAGTCGGCCATGGGCGGTGACTCGATGGCCAGCAGTTCGGGGGTCAACTGCGCGGCGAGCTCGTCGGCGGCCGTCAACGCCGTCGCGAACTGGCCCTCGAACATCGCGGAATAGACCACGAAGTGCAGGTCGTGCGCCCGGTACAGCGAATAGAAGTTCAGCGGGCCCTCGCGCTCGACGAACCGTCGATCAGCCTGCACCGCAACGGTATTGGCCACCACGGAACTGCGGTAGTCACCGCACAGCACGTCGATGTGGCTGGGCATGTGTTGCAGGTGCCCCGCGTCGGGCACCAGGCCGCGTAGCAGGTCGGCGGCGGGCAAGGCCGCTTCGGGGTGCGCCGACATTTCCATGGCGTGTAGATACAGGTGCAGGATGCCGGGGTGCTCCCGACCGGCGGGCGTGGTCAGCGCGCTGTCCAGGATCGCCTTCGCCTCCACGACGCGGGAGCCCGGGGCCGGTGTCTCCGGTTCCGGTGTCCCACAACGCCCACGCGGTGACGTTCAGCAGCGCGTCGGCCGCCAGGGCCTGTACGTCGACGTCGTCCGGGTAGGCCGCGCCGAGCGCGACCATGGCGTCGGCGTAGCTCGCGTGACCCGCACTGAGCGCTTCGGCGTCGGTCGGGTCGGTCGGTGGGAAAGCGGGCCGTCAAGGCGTCGATCAGACCGCGTTCGATCGCATCCGCCCTGCCGTCGGCGGCCAATCCGAGTTCCATGCGGGCCCTGGCCAGCGAGGCCGCCGAGGTCGACCGGGTCGAATGCCTCCCAGGCCTTGTTGTAGTTGGGCCCGATCGCGTAGGCGATGCCCCAGCGCGCAATGGCGAGGTCGGGGTCGAGTGCCAGGGCGCGCTCGAAACAGCGGATCGATTCCTCGTGATTGAACGCGTAGGCCCAGACCATGCCGCGGTCGAACCACGACTGGGCCTGGGCCGACGGGGTGTCAATCAACCGGTGATAGGACCCGAGGTCGTAGTACGGTTCGGTCGCTCCCAGCGGAGTGGTTACCGTCATGGCTCGCACGATAATTCAGTATCGGACGCCGTGCGCCAGAACTGATCAGCGTGGCGCCAACGGCGAGCACGCAACCCGCCGCGGCCCAGGCCGCCAGGGTGAGGAGCGGGGTCAGGGCGCCATTGCCGCCGAAGTACTCGACGCTGCGCAGCAGGGCGACACCCGAGCCTTGCGGCACGATCGCGTTGAACGTCGTGTAGAAACCGGTCAGCAGCGGCTTGCCGACGGGGCCGGCCGCGGCCGCGTTGCCGACGATCACCAGGAAGGCGGTGAGCGCCGCGGAGGCGACGGTACCGAACGCTGCGGCCACTCCGGTCACTGCCCCGGCGACGGCGATCGCGTACAGGAACAGTGCCCCGAACACCGCCCAGGTACGCCCGGTGAGCGCGCCGAGGATGACGTCGACGTACAGCGTGACCCCACCCGCGAGCAGTGCCGAGTAGGCAGCGAGGCTCAGCGTGCGCCAGGCCAACGTGGATGGTTTGCGCACGCTGCCCATCATGCGGCCGAAGATCGTCGCACCCACCGACGCGCCGATCGACAGGAAGATGACGGCATAGAACACGACGGTGCCCTGCGGGTCGGCGGCGGTGGTCGGGGCCACGTCGGTGACGCTCGCGGTCAGGCCGGCCTTGGCGGCGATGCCGCGCCCGACCGCTTCGGCGGCGTTCGCGACGCTGCGCCCGCCGCCCCCGGCGACGTAGACGTCCAGGTGGCCGGGCGCGTCCACCACGAATGCGGCGTCGGCCTTGCGCCCGAAGACCTCGTCGTGCGCGGCGGCCGCATCGGCGACCTGGGTGACGGTCAGCGTGTCCTGCCCTCGGATGCCGTCGACGAGCTGCTGCGGACCCGCGACGGCGACGTTCAGGTGGTGCAGCGTCGGCTTGGCGAAGGCGCCGGAGTAGCTGGCGATCATCGCGATGACGAACACCGCCAACGCGGCCATGACGAGTGCCATGTTGCGAACGTCGCTGCGGGACGGCCGTTTCTCGGAGTCGGCCGAAGCGGGAGTGTGGTGCTTGCCCATGGTGGGACCTTTCTCTTCAGTCAGTGAGTAGCGAGGCCGAGCAGTGCGTCGACGGTGTCGAGCGCCGCGGTGACCCGGCCGCGGAGGTCGGTGGCGGTGCCATTTCCCGGGTCGCTGCGCTCCTGCCCGCCGGTGCCATTCCCCCGGTCGCTGCGCTCCTGCCCGCCGGTCGGGTCTTCCATCCAGGACCGCAGCACCTCCTGGAAGCCGCCGACGAGGAAGCGGCTGACGGCGTCGAGGTCGACCTCGACGACCCGGCCGACGATCGGCATGCCCTGTGCGGCGATCTCCTTGCAGGCGGGCAGCAGCTCGGCGCGGAAGGCCGCGACGATCCGCTGGGTCACCGCGCTGGGCACCACGTTTCGGTACGCGTCGCGGTGTTCGGCGGCGAAGTCGAACAGCCCGATGATGCGCGACCGAGCGTCACCGGCGATGTCGGCGGCCGCGGCGGCGAACGCCACGGCGATGGCGGTCGCGACGGCGTCGTCGCGGTCCTTGAAGTGTTGGTAGAAGACCTGCCTGCTGACGCCTGGCGCGGGCGACGAGGTCACCGACGGTGATCTCGTCGACGGGCCCTTCGTGCGCCAACGCGAACGCCGCGTCGCGCAGCAGGGTGCGCACCCGTTCGGCGCGGGGATCTGCGCTGTGCGTTCGTGCTGCCATGTGAACAGCGTATGCCATTTCGTAGACACGTGACCACGAAAAGATAGGTTAGCTAAGCCACCCTTGAATCCCGGTGTGACCTGGGCCGCTTCCCGACTCAGGAGGCGAGCATGACGGCGGTCGCCACGGCCAGCCCGATCCCGATCACCGCGGGGACCGACTGGGCCACGCTGTCCGATGCCCGTACATGGCTGACGACGGCACCCACCGACAGCAGCGCGAGTCCGACGGCCGCGGCGATGCCGAGCGGCGGCCACCACAGCCCGACCAGGACGCCAACGACTCCGGCCAGTTCGAGCGCCCCGATGAGCCGCCACGGCGTCGGCTTGATCCCGAGGTGGTCGCGGACCGCCAAGGACTGCCGGACGCCAAGCAGTTTGATCGAACTGGAGAAGGCGAACAGAGCGGCCAGGCAGGCCGTGACGATTACCGTTGCGATGGGCATTTCGTGAGCGTAGGAGCCCCGCGAGAGGGGAGTGGCCGAATGATCCGCTGCATCCGGCTGTGGACCGGCCAGGAGGGCGCCTCGCACGTCGAGATCGGGCGGCTCGACATGCGATCGGGGCGCAACGACGACCTGGTGTCGGGCACCATGTCGGCGGCGCACGTGACCGTCGAGGAGACCGCGGGCGGTGGCGCGCTGGCCTGGCACACCGCGCCCGTGCGCCAGCTGGTGGTCACTCTGGCTGGGACACTCCGGTTCTCCACCCGCGACGGCGAGGAGTTCACCCTGCATCCCGGTGATGTGTTGCTCGCGGAGGACACCGAGGGCACGGGTCACCAGTGGCAGCTGATCGGCACCGACCCGTGGCGGCGGATGTACGTCGTGCTGGCGCGGGCGCCCGGCGCCGACGTCGCCTTCGTCCCCGACTAGATCCCCCGCGAGCAGACGCAAACTCCCCTGAAAACCTTTGCTTCAGGGAAGTTTACGACTGTTGGCGCAGGAAGGGCTGGTGGACGACGAATGAGATTCCGCGAGCAGACGCAAAATCCCCTGAAAACCTCAGAATGAGGGGACTTTGCGTTCTGCTCGCGGGGGAAGCGTTAGTGGCCCGCGACGACGTGGACTCGTCGACCTCCACCGGGTCCTTCGCGCCCGGCATGAAGTAGTAGATCGCGCAGACGACTCCGAAGAGATAGTAGCCAAGGGCCACTTGAGGATTCGCCGCCCACGCCACTTGCGGCGCGTGGATGAGTCCGATGAACGACAACGCCGCACCGACGACGGACGCAATCGCCGCGTACAGGAACTTCTTCTCCAGGATGAACGTCACCATCGTGCCGAGGATCAGCCCGACCAGCACCGCGCCCTCACCGAGCGTCTGCAGGCCCTCGTACACCACGCCCGCTCCATTGAGCGCCTCCATGCCGACCTTGTCGGCGGACGTGCCAGCGGCGTTGAGCGCGTTGTCGATCAGCCCGCTGGCCCACTGCGCGAGGTTCGGCAGGATGGCGGCGACCACCGCCACCGCATGCAGTCGGGGCACGGCCTGGAACGCCTGGGCGCCGATCAGCAACCCGATGTAGAGCAGAATCGGGACGATCGCAGGCACCGGTAGCAGCGCGTCCAGGACTCCGAAGAGCCCGAGGAAGCAGAAGATTCCGATGACGACGCCGCTGGCCAGCGAGTAGCCCGCCCGGCCGCCTGCGTCCTTCCACCCGGGGTGGCCGATGTACACGGCGGGCGGGAACGGCGAGCCGAACGCGGAGCCGACGACGGCGCCCGCACCGTCGGCCAGCAACACGCTACGAAGGTTGTAGTTGTCACCTGCCGCAGCGGCGCTCTCCACGTTGCTCATCGCTTCCGTGAAGTTGTAGACGCCCAACGGTATTGCGGTCCCCAGCAGCGGCGCGAGATGGGCGAGGCCGGAGAACAACATGTCCACGCGGAGGTCCGGGATGCCGATCGCGATGTCGGACACCGCCTGCCCGACGTCGGGCGCAGACATGAAGCCGCCGATCCACCCGATGGCCGTACCGACCAGCAGTGCGGCCAACCCGACCGGGATGCCGAACGGCAGCTTCATGTTGGTGAAGAAGCCGATGAGGATGATGGCCATCACGGCAGGCCGATCCAGGCGGCCTCCCACATCTGCGCAGCGGGTCGCATGGAGATGAACGTGATGGAGATGCCCGCCAACGTGCCGAGCATCGCGGCGCGGGGGGTCAGCTTGCGGATGTACGGCCCGACGAACGCGCCGATCATCACGATGACGCCGATCATGAACGCCCACGCCAGCCCCGACTGCCACGCCTGCATCGGATCCTTGGTATTCAGATACACCGGTAGCATGACCACGAACACCACGATGAACATGTGCGGCACACTCGGCCCGTAGGGCAAAGCCGTTACGTCGGTGCGGTTTTCGCGCCGGGCCAGTCGACGCGCCAGGAACGTGTAGTACAGGTTGCCGAGGATCAGTGCCACGCCCAGCGCAGGCAGGATGGTGCCGAGCACGTCACGGCGGGCACGGAGATGACGCCGATCATCAGTCCCGTCAACGTCAGGACGTTGACCAGAATGTTGAATCCGAGGCCGAAGAACGCGTTGGTGTCGCCGCGGGTGCACCACGGAATGGACAGCGCCGGGGCGTCGTCCGGCTTCTCGGTGGGCGAATCGGCGGGCGGGTCGGTGACTTCTTGGGACATGGGTCGGGTCCTCTCAGGCGGCGTTGGTGATGATCTGCTTGAGCGCCGGGATGAGCGCGGCGGTGTCGGCGACCCATCCGAAGATGCCGCCCTGCGCCTTGATCATCTCCAGGCCGATGCGCTGGAACTCGGGGAAGTACGAACCGACGCAATCGGATACGACGAGGCACTCGTATCCTCGGTTGTTGGCCTCACGGGTGGTGGTGTGCACGCACACCTCGGTGGTGACCCCGGTGACCAACAGTTGGGTGATGCCCGCCTTGACGAGCACGTCCTGCAACTCGGTGGCGTAGAACGCGCCCTTGCCCGGCTTGTCGATGACGACCACGCCATCGATCGGCGCCAGTTCGTCCACGATGTCGTGTCCGTACTCCCCACGGATGAGGATGCGACCGGGGTCGCCTTCGTCCCCAATGCGTTTCGACGGGGCGCCACGGCTCAGCTTGGCGGGCGGGCAGTCGGACAGGTCGGGCTCATGCCCTTCGCGGGTGTGGATCACCAGGATCCCGGCCTCGCGGGCGGCGGCGATCAGCGCTGCGAGTGGAGGGACGACCTTCAGCAGTTGGTCGACGTCGTTGCCGAGGCTCGAGCCGAAACCGCCGGGCAGCAGGAAGTCGCGCTGCATGTCGATGACGATCAGCGCGGTCTTGCCCGCCTCGAGTGAGAAGGCCGACGGCTCGGCGGGAACGGCGACGGACGGACTCATACGGACTCCTCGGATGGCTCGTCGGCGGGATGTGGGACGGGGAACGCGGCGCGGTTCACCGCCCAGGCTTGGTTGAGGAGTGCGGCGCGGCGAGGTGCAGCACCGTGTCGTCGGAGCATGCGGCACCGAGCAGCATTGCGCTGAAGGGCCTTCCGTCGGTGGTGAGGCCCACTGGGACCGCGACTCCCAGCAGGTCGAGCAGGTTGCCGAAGTGGGTGTAGTGGCCGAGCATCGTGTTGCAGTCGATCGGCCGGGCCAGCACTTCGTCGACGGTCAAGGTGGTGCCGATGGTCGGCACCACGAGTACGTCCATGGTGTCCCACAGCCGGCTCACCTGGGCCTTGAGCTCCTGTAGGCGTTGCAGTGCCGCGAAGGCGTCCACCGCCGTGTACTTCTCACCGCTGCGGAAGATCTCGCGCACGACGGGGTGGATCGAATCAGGGTGCGCGGCGAGGAAGTCGCCGAACTCGACGAGCCGTTCGGCCACCCACGGCCCCTGGTACAGCAGCGCTCCGACGGCCAGGAAGGGCTCGAGGGAGACGTCGACGATCGTGGCCTGCCGGGCGAGGTGATCCCGAAACCCCATGTGCGCGTTGCGCATCTCGGTGTCACCGAAGAACTCGAGTTCTTCGGCGCGCGGCAGCCCGACGCGGATGGATCCGCCGCCGTAGCGTGGTCCTGGGTCGCGGGACCAGGCGTCGTCGTCGTCGCGGGCGACCATCACGTCGAACACCCGGTCCACGTCGTCGATGCAGCCGGCCATCACGCTGATGCAGTCGAGCGACTTGCACGCCGGTACCAGACCCACGGTGCTGATCAGCCCACGCGACGGCTTGAACCCGACGACGCCGTTGAGTGCGGCGGGCACCCGCCCCGAGCCCGCAGTGTCGGTGGCCACGGCGAACGGCACCTGTCCGAGCGCGACGGCCACTGCCGACCCCGAACTCGAACCACCGGAGATCATTTCGCCGCCGTACACGCTGCGGGGCACGGTATGCGGAGTCCTTGTTCCATTCAGCCCGGTGGCGAACTGGTCCAGGTTGGTCTTGCCGACGTACAACGCGCCCGCCTCGAGCAGTCGTCGCACCGCGGGTGCGGACCCATGGGACGTATGCGTAGTCCGGGCAGGACAGGGTCGTCGGAACACCCGCGACGTCGATGCTGTCCTTGACGCCGAACGGGACGCCGTAGAGCGGCAGCGTCCTTGCGCCGGGCCGGTTCTCGATTTCCGCGGCAGCCGCCAGCAATTCGTCGCGGGGAACGGTCGACAGCCAGGTCCCGTCGTCGCCACGGGCAGCAATCGAATCGGCGACGCGGAGCGCGGTCTTGGTCGGTGAGCCCGTTCCGCCTGCGTGCGACGCCAGGATCTCGGCCACCGACGGTCCGATCGACGGGCCGTGCGCGTCATATGCCATATCTGTCGATTGTCGACAGAATGATGGCAATCTCGGTACGGCTGTGTGTCGATCGTGTTAGCGATCGGCCAGTTGACCGTCCTCGCCGTCCTCGAGGCCCAGATAGTGCAGGTGCCCGTGGTCCTCCAGCGCCGCGATCACCGTGGCGGCGTCGTTGCGCTCCAGTGCGGCGAGGATGGCCAGGTGCCGCGCGATTCCGTCTTCGGCCCGGTGGTGGCGGGCTTCCTCGCGGAGGTTCATCGCCATCGGCAGCTGCAACTTCAACAGAATGGGCTCGAGCGCAATGTTCAGCTGACGGTTCTCGGCCAACTCCACGACCGTCGCATGGAACACGCGGTGAGCGTCATCGCGCTGCAATTCGTCTGTGGCGCTGCGCATTCTGTCCAGGGCATTCCGCACCGGCGCGAGCGCGGACGCGGGGTCGGTGAGGGGCAGGGCCAACTCCACGGCGTGGCGTTCGAGTACGTGCCGCAGCGCGAACAGCTGAAGGATGTCCGACGTCGACCAGTCGGTGACCCGGGCCCCACGGCGGGGCAGGTGCTCGACGAGGCCCTGCTGGCCGAGCAGTCGCAGCGCCTCCCGCAACGGCGCCCTGCTGATGCCGAAGTCGGCACACAACTGTTCCTCGATGATTTTCTCGCCGGGCTGCAGCGCGCCCCTGAGGATGGCCTCGCGCAGGCGGTGCTCGGCGACCTCGACCAACGTCGCGGGCAACTCGTGCCGCGATCCGTCGAGCTTGGCCACCACCATCGCTGTCGCCTTTCACGTCAAGATCGCCGATTGTCGACAATCGTAGG
>CAWBRR010000018.1:0-200476 GCA_963791215.1 uncultured Actinomycetota bacterium
GGGCGAGTATCCGGTCGAGAACGCGCGCACGAAGCAGGTCTTCAAGCTGCGCACGGCCGTGCTCGAGGAGGCAACGGAGTACGGCGACGGCATGCTCGACGTGACGCGTGCCGCGGAGACGCTGCTCTGCCCGTGGCTCATCGTGCACGGCGACGCGGACGAGACGGTGCAGATCGGCGAGAGCGAGCAGCTCGCGCGCGCCGCCGGATCCAATGCGACGCTGCTCCGTATCGCCGGGGGAACGCACACGTTCAACGTTGCTCACGGCATGACGTCCCCCTCGCCGCAGCTCATCGAGGCCACGGACCGCACCGTACGCTTCTTCGTCGATCGGCTGCTCGCGCCTGCACGCTGACGATGCTGCCGACGGAGGAACTGGATCGGCTGCAGCGACATCCGAGCATCGTTCGGCTGCTTCGCTCACTCGCCGAACATCCTCCGCTCGAGGTCGAGGCGGAGGAGGCGGTTCACCGCGCCGCGATCCTGATTGCACTCCGTGCACGCCCCGACGGCGAGCCCGAGCTGCTCATGATCAAGCGCGCGGAAGCCGAGCGCGACCCCTGGAGCGGGCACATCGCGTGTCCCGGTGGACGCATCCGGAGACGATTCCCGCGGATCCTCAAGCGCGAGCCCTGCTGCCGCCTCAAGCCCGGCTCAAGCGCGCGCCGCGCCTTATCTGGAGCTGACAGGCGCGCGCGCAGGCTCGTGGGCCATGACCTTCGAGGCCCCCTTGCTGCTGCTCGGCCTGCTGCTCCTGCCGCCGCTCGGCGCGGCCTACGTGCTCGGGGAGCGGCGCCGGCGCCGCGTCGCCGCAGCCTTCGCGGCGCCGGCCGTGGCGGCGTCCGCCGTGCCGCGCCGGCCCGGCTGGCGCCGGCATGCTCCGCTGCTGCTCGCCGGGCTCGCGCTGGCCGCGCTGATCGCCGCGCTGGCCCGGCCCGCAGATCAGCGTCGCGGTGCCGGCCGAGCAGGCGTCGATCGTGCTCGCCATGGACCACTCGGGCTCGATGGCGGCCATCGACGTCGCGCCCTCGCGCCTGGCCGCGGCGCTGACGGCGGGCGAGGCGTTCCTCGACAAGGTGCCGGCGCGGGTGCGGGTCGGCGGCGTGGTGTTCGACGACAGCGCCGAGGCGGTCCAGAGCCCGACGACCGACCGGGCCGCGCTGCGGGCGGCGCTGCGCGCGGCGATGCGGCCGAGCGGCGGGACGGCGACGGGCGACGCGCTCGCCACGTCGCTGGCGATGCTCCGGAGCGCAGACCGGCCCGGGCGGCAAGCGGCCGCCGGGCGCCGTCGTGCTCCTCTCCGACGGCAAGGCGACCCACGGCCGCGACCCGCTGCCGGTCGCCGACGAGGCGAAGCGGCTCGGCATCCCGATCTACACCGTCGCGCTCGGCACGCCCGTCCGGCACGCTGCCCAACGGCGACGCCGTCCCGCCCGACACGGCCACGCTGCGGGCGATCGCCGAGCGGTCCGGCGGCCAGGCGTTCGCCGCCCGCGAGGCCGGACGCGCTGAGCGCGGTCTACGAGCGGCTCGGCACGCAGGTCGGTCGACAAGCGCGAGCAGCGCGAGGTCACGGGCGCCTTCGCGGGCGGGGCGATCGTGCTGCTGCTGCTCGGCGGCGGCCTCTCGCTGCGCTGGTTCCGGCGGCTGGTTTGATGCGGCGCTTGAGGACGTCGCGGCTTCACTGCGGGCATGCGACGACCCACGCGTCCGCAGGGCCGGCCTCGCCGCCACGCTCGTCACCGGCGCCTGCCTGCTCGGCACCGGGCTGTACGGCATCGCCGGGATCGACGCGAACCTGCGCGCCGCCGCGCCGCGCCGCAGTCCGCCGTCGCGCCGTGCCGGAGCTCGCGCCGGCGACCGAGTCGCGCCGCACGGACCTGCCCCGACCGACGCGGGCCGGCGACTGACCTGCGAGCGCGGCTACGCCCGCGGCAGCGACCGACGTCCACGCACAGCCCGCCCTCGGCGCGCGCGGCCAGGCGCGACGCGGCCGCCGTGCGCCTCGGCCACCGAGCGCACGATGGAGAGGCCGAGGCCCGCGCCGCCGCCGCGCGTGCGGCCGCCGCGCTCGAACGGCTCGAGCAGCCGCGCCGCCGTCGCCGCCGGGCACCGGCGGGCCGCTGTTGACGACGCGCAGCAGCGCGCGGCCGTCCGCGCACGCTCGGTGCTGGACGGCGACGAAGCCGCCGGGCGCGTTGTAGCGGACGCCGTTCTCGATCAGGTTGGCGGCGAGCCGCTCCAGCAGCCGGCGCTCGCCGCGCACGCGCGCCGGCCCGAGCTCGAGCCGCACGCGCACCGCGCCGGCGCGCACGGCGCGCGCGGCCGCCGGCGCGCCGACGGCGGCGAGGTCGAGCGGCTCGGGCCGCGGCAGCGGCCGGCCGGCTCTGCGCCAGCAGCATCAGGCCGTCGAGCAGCTCGTCCATCTCGTCGACGGTCGTCGAGCACCCGCTCGCCCATGCCGCGCAGCTCGGCGCGCCGCGTCCGGGTCGGCCAGCGCCACGTCGGCCTCCGTGCGGATCACGGTCAGCGGGCTGCGCAGCTCGTGGCTCGCGTTGGCCACGAAGCGCTCCTGCGCCGCGAAGGCCGCGGCCGGCGGCGGCGAGCTCGCGGCCGGCCAGCGCCCAGCCCAGCGCGCAGGCGATCACGCGTCGCCCCGACGAGCGCGATCAGGTACTGGCCGCCGAGCTGCCCGAGCGCCGCGTCGGCCTGCTCGCGGGCGTCAGCGTGCGCTCGAGGTGGCCGGCCATGAGCCAGTAGGAGACGCGCCATCAGCAGCGCCACGGAGACGACGAAGATCCCGCCGTAGAGCGCGGTCAGGCGGATCCGCAGCGCGGGGCTCACACGCGGTAGCCGCTCCCGCGCACCGTCTCGACGAGCGGCGGGTCGCCCAGCTTGCGCCGCAGCGTCATCACGGTCATGCGGACGGTGTTCGAGAGCGGGTCGAGCTGCTCGTCCCAGGCGCGCTCGACCAGCTCCTCGGGCGTCACGACCCGGCCCGGGCGGCGAGCAGCAGCCTCGAGCACCGCGAACTCCTTCGGCGTCAGGTCGAGCGGCGCGGCCGGCGCGGCGTGGCCGTCGCGCCGCGCCGGGTCGAGCACGACGTCGCCGGCGCGCGCAGGACCGGCGGGCGCGGCTCGCCCGAGCGGCGCGCCAGCGCGCGCAGCGCGCGCGACCAGCTCGGCGAAGCGGAACGGCTTGGCGCAGGTAGTCGTCGGCGCCGAGCGCGAGCCCGTCACGAGGTCGTCGGTGGAGCGCGCGGCGGTGAGCATCAGCAGCTTCGTCTGCGGCTGCTCGGCCACGCAGCGCGCGGCAGACGTCGTCGCCGTGGACCGCCGGCAGGTCGCGGTCGAGCACGACGACGTCGTAGGGCACGATGCGCGCCTTGTAGAGCGCGGCGCCGCCGTCGCCGGCGACGTCGACGGCCATGCCCTCGCGGCGCAGGCCGCGCGCGACGGCGGCGGCGATGCGCGGTTCGTCCTCGGCGACCAGCACGCGCATGGCGCCCGACGGTAGGAGCCGCGGCCATCAAGGCGGTCTCAACGGCGCTTATGCGCACCTGACGAAGCGCGGACGAGCCTGGGCGGGGCAGCCCACACCCGCGACCAGGAGGAACCCATGTCCGTGACATCCAAGCTTCGCCGGCCGCTCGTGCTCGCGCTCGCCGCCGGAGCCCTCGCCGTCGGCGTGCCGGCCGCGCTCGCCGCCGGTGGTGGCGACGACGGCGGCGGCGGCGTCGAGCGGTCGCAGCGCCGCGCCACAGCCCGGCTTCGTGCAGGAAGGCGGCCAGCCGCAGCAGGGCGACCGGCAGCAGCCGCGCGACGGCCACCCGTGCCCCGAGCGCGACGGCGGCGGCTCCGGCTCCGGCAGCGGCGAACAGGGCTCCGGCACCGCGACGGCGCGCCGACGGTATGAGCCAGGAGCCTCCACGACCGTCCTCGAGGACCCGCGCGCGGGCCTCGAGGAGGCGCTCTACGAGCTCAAGCGCGTGATCGTCGGCCAGGACGCGATGCTCGAGCGCCTGCTCGTCGCGCTGCTCGCCGGCGGCCACGTGCTGCTCGAGGGCGTGCCCGGGCTGGCCAAGACGCTCACCGTCAAGACGCTCGCCGCCGTGCTCGGCGGCAGCTTCCGGCGCGTCCAGTTCACGCCCGACCTCGTGCCCTCCGACCTCGTCGGCACGCGCGTCTACCGGCCGGACACGCGGCCGCTTCGACACCGAGCTCGGCCCGGTGTTCGGCAACTTCCTGCTCGCCGACGAGATCAACCGCGCGCCCGCGAAGGTCCAGTCGGCGCTGCTCGAGGTCATGCAGGAGCGCCAGGTGACGATCGGCGGCGAGACCTACCCGCGTGCCGGCGCCGTTCCTCGTGCTCGCCACGCAGAACCCGATCGAGTCCGAGGGCACCTATCCGCTGCCCGAGGCGCAGGTCGACCGCTTCCTGTTCAAGCTGCTCGTCGACTACCCGAGCGTGGGGGAGGAGGCGGCGGTCGTCGGCCGCGCCATCGGCGCGCCCGCCGGAGGTGCGCGAGCGGCTGCCGATCGAGGCCGCTCGAGCGCTACCGCGGCGATCGCGCAGGGCGTGTTCGTCGACCGCGACGTGATCGGCTACGCCGTCGCGCTCGCCGACGCCACGCGCCACCCGGCGCGCTACGGGCTGCACGAGCTCGAGCCGCTGATCGAGTACGGCGCGAGCCCGCGCGGGCCGATCGGCCTGATCCAGGCCGCCCAGGCGCTCGCGCTGCTGCGCGGCCGCAGCCACGCGCTCGCCGAGGACGTCGCCGACCTCGCCGCCGACGTGCTGCGCCACCGGCTCGTGCTCACCTACGACGCGCTCGGCGACGGCGTCGCGCCCGACGACGTGCTCGAGCCGGGTGCTCGCCGCGCGTCGGCGTCGCCGGCCAGGCGGTCGCCGCGCGCGGCAGCCGCGAGGCGGTGGCCGCGTGACGCGCGCTCGTCGCGCCCGCCGGGCGCCAGGGCCCGGGCGCGATGCCCGGCGCGCTGGTCGAGGCGCTCGACCTCGTGCTCGCCCGCCGCGCGGCGGGCGTGCTGCCGGGCGACCGCCGGGCCGCCGGGCCGCGGCTGGGGCACCGAGCTCGCCCAGGTGCGGCCCTACCAGGTGGGCGACGACGTGCGCCGGCTCGACGCCGCCGCCAGCGCCCGCACCGGCGTGCCGCACGTGCGCGAGCACGTGCCCGAGCGGACGCTCACGACCTGGGTCCTGCTCGACCTCTCGGCCTCGATGGCGCTTCGGCACGGCGGCGCGGCTCAAGTCGGACGTCGCCGAGGGCGTCGCCGTCGTGATCGGCCGGCTCGCGGTGCGCCGGGCCGGCCGCGTCGCGCTGCTGACCTGCGGCGTCGACGCGCCGCGGCTGCTGCCGCCGCGCGGCGGCCGTCCGGCCCTCGTGGGGCTGCGCCGCGCGGTCGGCGCAGGGCGTGGCCCCCGACGGGCGGCCGCCACCCGAGGACGCGCTGGCCCGGGGTCTCCGGCGCGTGGCGCGGCTGGCCCGCGGCCCCGGGCTCGTCGTCGTCGTCTCGGACTTCCGCGAGGGGGACCCGGCCGCCGATCGCCCGCCGTGGGGGCGGGCGCTCGGCGCGCTCGCGGCGCGCCACGACGTGCTCGCCGTCGAGGTCGTCGACCCGCGCGAGGGCGAGCTGCCGCGACGCCGGCCAGCTCGTCGCTCGTCGACCCCGAGACGGGCGCGCCGGCTCGAGGCCGACACGACCAGCGCCGAGCTGCGGCGGCGCTTCGCCGCCGCCGAGCTCGCGCGCCGCGACGCCGTGGCGGCGATGCATGCGCCGCGGCGCGCGCCCGCCACGCGACGCTCTCCACCGACGGCGACTGGCTGCGCGCGCTCGGGCGGGGGCCTGCGATGAGCTTCCAGGCCCCGTTCTTCCTGCTCGGCCTGCTCGTCGTCCCGCTGGCGCTCGCCGCGCTGGCGCTGGCCCGGCGCCGGCCGCGCGCGCTACGTCGTGCGCTTCCCGGCGCTGCCGACGCTCGCGGCCGTCGCTGCCGCGCGCCCCGCGCTGGCGCCGGCTCGTGCCGCCCGCGCTGCTCTGCCTGGCGCTCGGCCGGGCTGGCGCTCGCGCTCGCGCGGCCGGAGACGACGGTCGCGGTGCCGGTCGAGCGCGCCTCGGTGATGCTCGTGACCGACACGTCGGGCTCGATGCAGGCCACGGACGTCGCGCCGTCGCGGCTGGCGGCGGCGCAGGCGGCGGCCGAGCGCTTCCTGACGCGCGTGCCCGACGCGCTGCAGGTCGGCCTGGTCGCCTACGCCGACGGCCCGCACACCGTCGTGGCGCCGACGCGCGACCGGGCCGAGGTGCGAGGCGCGCGCTCGCCGGGCTCGCGGCCGAGGGCGGCACGGCCACGGGCGACGCGCTCGACCGCGCTCTGCGGCGCTGGGCGACCGCGGCAAGGACAAGCCGCCCGGCCGCCGATCGTGCTGCTGTCCGACGGCGCCAACCAGGCGGGCGCGATCCCGCCGCGGTGGCCCGCGCCGCGCGGGCGGCGGGCGTGCCGGTCTACACCGTCGCGCTCGGCACGCCGGACGGCGCGGTCACCGGCGCCCGACGGCGCGCCTCTGCCCGTGCCGCCCGACCCGGCCGCGCTCGCCGAGGTCGCCCAGATCTCCGGCGGCAGGGCCTTCGCGGCCGAGGACGCCGACGCGCTCGACGAGGTCTACGAGCGGCTCGGCTCGCGGATCGGCACGCGCAAGGAGAAGCGCGAGATCAGCGCCGGCTTCGCGGCCGCCGGGCTGCTGCTGCTGGCGGGCGCGCTGGGGACGTCGCTGCGCTGGCGCGGGCGGCTGCCGTAGGAGCCCGCCGAAGAGTCGGCACGCCCGGGAACGGCCGCTGACACGTCGCCGGATCGGCCGCCAGATGCTCGCCGATGACCCCGCTATCGGCTTCGCATCCGCCGACCGCCCGGCTCGGTCATCGACCGCTCCCGAACGCACCGACTATTTCAGCGGACTGCTAGACCGTCGCCGCGCGCCGGCGCCGATGGCGCACGAGCTCGACCGCGCCCGTCACGCCGAGCGCCAGCCCGAGCCCTAGCGCGAGGCCCTTGAGCGGGTCGCCCTCGAAGGCCTCGCCGCCGAGGTAGCCGATCAGCGCCGAGTACGTGGCCCACGAGAAGGCGGCGATGCTGTCGAAGAAGGTGAAGGAGCGCTGCGGATAGCGCGATGGCGCCCGCGGTGAGCGTGACCGCGGTGCGCGCGCCCGGGATGTAGCGGCAGATGATCAGGATCACGCCGCCGCGGTCGTGCAGCAGCTTGCCGGCGCCCATGAGCGCCTTCGCGCGGCGGCTGCCGGGCGCCGGGATGAAGCGGCCGCCGGCGAAGCGCCCCGCGAAGTAGGAGATGTGGTCGCCGGCCATCGCGCCGAGGCCCGCGGCCACGATCACGCCGGCCAGGTTGGGCTCGCCACTCGCGGCGAACACGCCGGCCGTGATGACGAGGCTCTCGCTCGGCACGAGGGGGAGGAAGGCGTCGATCGCCGCGAAGGCGAAGAGCGCGAGGAACACCCACGGCGAGCCCATGGCTCCCTCGACCATTTGGGTGATGGCGTCGCTCACGGGCATAGGGTCCCGAGAAACGGTAGCGGCGGACAGGCGGCACCCTGGCCTCCGGGGGTGTGGCAGCCTCACCCCTTCTAGTCGCATACGCTGCCTCCATGTCGGCGGAGACGCTCACCGCAGCATGCGGATTCCCGCGGCCGGCCGGGGAGCCGGCTTGACGCCGCTCACCTTCCGCGAACGGCCGGCGGACGGGGAGCCCGCCGGCCTGCTCGTGCTCCATCACGGCCGCGGCGCCGACGAGCACGACCTGCTGCCGCTCGGCGACGTGCTCGACCCCGAGCGGCGGCTCCACGTCGCCACGCCGCGCGCGCCGCTCACGCTCCCGGGCTGGCCCGGGCACCACTGGTACGTCGTGCCGCGCGTCGGCTATCCCGATCCCGGCACGTTCTTCGCCGCCCGCGCGGCGCTCGCGGAGTTCCACGACGAGCTGTGGAAGCGCACCGGCGTGGCGCCCGGAGCAGGACGGTGTTCGGGGGCTTCTCGATGGGCTCCGTGATGAGCTACGCGCTGGGACTCGACCCGGAGCGCCCGGCGCCCGCGGGCATCCTGGCCTTCTCGGGCTTCATCCCGACCGTGGAGGGCTGGCGGCCCGATCCCGGCGGTCGGCCGGATCTACGCGTCTTCATCGCCCACGGGCGCCGCGACCCGGTGATGGAGATCGGCTTCGCGCGCCGCGCCCGCGACCTGCTCACGGCCGCCGGGCTGCCCGTCGAGTACCACGAGTCCGACGCCGCGCACCACATCGACCCGGCGCACGTCCCCGCGGCGGTGGCCTGGGTGGGAAGCACGCTGGCGCGCCGCGGCGTGAATACTGCCGCGGATGTCGTGGTGGCAGTCCGCCGTCGTCTACCAGATCTACCCGCGCAGCTTCGCCGACTCCGACGGTGACGGGGTCGGCGACCTCGCGCGGGATCGAGGCGCGGCTCGACCACCTGGCCGCGCTGGGCGTCGACGTGATCTGGCTGTCGCCGATCTATCCCTCGCCGCAGGACGACGCCGGCTACGACATCTCGGACTACCAGGACATCGACCCGACGTTCGGGACGCTCGCCGACTTCGACCGGCTGCTGGCCGCGGTGCACGCGCGCGGGATGCGGCTCGATCATGGACCTCGTCGTCAACCACACGTCCGACGAGCATCCGTGGTTCGCCGAGTCCCGCTCCGGCCGCGACCGGCCGAAGCGCGACTGGTACTGGTGGCGGCCGCCGCGGCCGGGGATGCGGCCGGGCAGCCCGGGCGCCGAGCCGAACAACTGGGAGTCGTTCTTCTCCGGGCTCGGCGTGGGAGCTCGACCCGGCCGAGCGGCGAGTACTACCTGCACCTGTTCTCGCGCAAGCAGCCCGACCTCAACTGGGAGAACCCGGAGGTGCGCGAGGCGGTCTACGCGATGATGCGCTGGTGGCTGGACCGCGGCGTCGACGGCTTCCGCATGGACGTCATCAACATGATCTCCAAGGACACGGACCTGCCCGACGGCGCGGTGCTCGGCGGCGGGCCGCTGGGTGACGGGCACCCGTTCATCCTCAACGGCCCGCGCATCCACGAGTTCCTGGCCGGAGATGCACCGCGAGGTCTTCGAGGGGCACGGCGGCGGCCTGCTGAACGTCGGCGAGATGCCCGGCGTGACGGTCGAGGAGGCGCGGCTCTACACCGACCCGGCGCGGCGCGAGGTCGACATGGTGTTCCAGTTCGAGCACGTGCAGCTCGACGCGGGCGCCACCAAGTGGGACCTGCGGCCGCTGCGCCTGGTCGACCTGAAGGCCTCGCTCGGCCGCTGGCAGGCGGGGCTCGCCGACGTCGGCTGGAACAGCCTCTACTGGAACAACCACGACCAGCCGCGCGCGGTCTCGCGCTTCGGCGACGACGGCGCGCACCGCGTGCGCTCGGCCAAGGCGCTCGGCACCGTGCTGCACATGCACCGCGGGACGCCGTACGTGTACCAGGGCGAGGAGCTCGGGATGACCAACGCGCCGTTCGCGTCGATCGACGGACTTCAAGGACCTCGAGTCGCGCAACCACTACGCCCAGGCGCGTGGCCGCGCGGCGAGGATCCCGCGGCCGTGCTCGCCGCGCTGCGCACCAAGAGCCGCGACAACGCGCGCACGCCGATGCAGTGGGACGCGAGCGAGCACGCCGGCTTCACCACCGGCACGCCCTGGCTCGCCGGTCAACCCGAACCACGCCGCGATCAACGCGGAGGCGGAGCGCGCCGACCCGGACTCCGTCTTCCACCACTACCGGCGGCTGATCGCGCTGCGCCACGACGAGCCGGCGGTGGCGCACGGCGACTTCACGATGCTGCTGGCCGAGCACGAGCGGGTGTACGCCTTCACCCGCCGCCACGCGGAGACGGAGCTGCTGGTGCTGGCCAACCTGTCCGGGGAGCCGGCGGAGGTGGACTTGCCGCCGGGCTGGGAGGCGGCCGAGCTGCTGCTGGGCAACGTGGAGGAGCCCGGCCGCGGCGGGGCGCTGGCACCGTGGGAGGCGCGCATCCATCGGCGCCGGGCGCCGGTCAGCCCAGCAGGCAGGCCAGCGGGATGAGCGCGTACTCGAGGAAGAACAGCTTCCACACGCGCATGTAGAAGACCGTGAACGCCGCCGGGTCGGCGGGGTCGGTGGCCGCCGCCCAGCGCAGGAGCACGGCCAGCGCGGCGAGCTGCGTGCCGGCCAGGACCACGGGCTGGGTCTCGGGCAGCGCGAGCGGCCCGGCCAGCGCCATCCCGAGATAGGCCAGCGCGAGCGCCGCGACGCCGATCCGCAGCACCCGCCGGCCGCCGAGCCGGACCGTGAAGGTGCTGATGCGGAAGCGCCGGTCGCCCTCGGCGTCGGGCACGTCCTTGAGCAGCGCGATGGCGAAGGCGAACGGGATCACGAACAGCGTCAGCGCCCACACCGGTCCCGGCACCGCCGCGTCGCCGTCCCCGAGCGAGCCGGTGAAGTGCAGCGCGACCCCGAGGTTGACGACGATCGCCCGCACGCCCGCGATGCTCAGCGAGGCCAGCAGCGGGAAGCGCTTGAGCCGCAGCGGTGGCACGGAGTAGGCGGTGCCCACCGCGATCCCGGCAACCACCGCGACGGTCTCCTCGCTCCCTTGCGAGAGCGCCAGCGCGACGGCCACGAGCGCGCAGCCGGCGACGATGAGCCGCGCTGCCGCAGGGCTCAGCTCGCCCGACGCCAGCGGCAGGTACGGCTTGTTGACGCGGTCGATGTCCACGTCCTCGAGCTGGTTGATGCCGACGATGAAGACGTTCACGCAGAAGCCGGCGACCAGCGTCCAGGCGAGGTTGCCGAGGCCGTCGGCCAGGGTCACGCGGGGCAGGGCGTCGACCACGATCACGTAGAGCCCCGCGATGCTCGCCGCGGTGCCGATGATCGTGTGCGGCCGCGTGAAGCGCCACAGCGCGCCGCCGCGCGCCGGGAAGGATGCCGCCCGCGCGGCGTGCCGGCCGGCCGCCGGGCTCGTCATGCGCGCGCCCGCAGCCGGTGGCGCAGCGCCAGCGCGGCGCCGAGCGGCACGAACACGGCACCGGCGAGCGAGCCGGCCACGAAGCGCAGCGCGAAGCGCGCCCGCTCGGCCGGTCGCATGGGGGCGCGGACGGTCTCGCGCGGCGGGCCGAGCCGCAGCGGAGACGGCCCGGGCGCCGGCTTGCGCCCGGCGGCGACCACGGCGTAGGGGCCGCGCGGGCTCCGGTACCAGTCGGGCGCGAGCGCACGCAGCGAGACGTCGCTGAAGCCCGCGGCCGCGAGCCAGTCGCGGTACTCGGCCTCGGCGGGGAAGAGCATCCACATCTCCGCGAGCCGGCGCAGCAGCGGGTTGCCGGGCCGCACCGGCCCGATGACCGCCGCCGTGCCGCCCGGGCGCAGGACGCGGTAGGCCTCGGCGAGCGCGCGCTGCGGCTCGGGCCAGTACTCGATGCTCCCCGCCGACACGTAGCGGTCGAAGTGGTCGGTGGGGAAGGGGAGGTCCTCGGCGTCGCCGAGCACCTTGGTGCAGCGCGCGAGCGCCGGCTTGGCCTGGGCGCGGGCGAGCTGGTGCGGGCTCTGGTCGAGCATCGTCACGTTGGGGGCGTCGACGCTCGCGACGATCCCCTCCGTGGTGAAGCCGGTCCCGGCGCCGACGTCGAGCGTGCGCAGCCCGGGCGCGTCGAGTGCCGCCGCCGCGAGCGCCTGCGAGCGCATCGCCGGCGTCCAGAAGAGCGGGTTGACCCAGCCGTCGTAGACGCGCGAGAGGACGCTGTAGAACCAGTACGCCTCGGTCTTGTGCTGCAGCAGCCGCACCCGCCGCGTCACTCTACGCCGCGCCCCGGTGGGAGCCACGATATGGCGCGCCCGCGCCCGCCTCTCCTCACCCTGGCGCGCCCGCGCGCGGCCGACCGGGTACTCCGCGACAATGGCCACGGTGAGCGCGCGCGCAGCGCCGGACCTCGACGCATGGGTGCCGCGGCCCGGCGTCCGCACGCAGCGCTGCCGCACGGTCGACTGCGCGCCCGAGTACCTGTGGCGCGTCGCCCGCGGCCTGCGCCTGCGCGACACGCGCGCGCTCGGCCGCCTCGTCGCGTGGCGGATCCCCGGCACGTCGCTCTCGCTGACCTTCGACGCGCTCTTCCGGGCCTACCCGTTCGTGGTCCTCGACCAGGGCGAGCGGCACCTCGTGGCCGGCCTGTGCGGCCGGATCTGGACCCTCGCGCGCGACTACCCGCGCCTCGCCGGGCCCGACGAGTTCGCGCGCTGGCGCGAGCCCGACAGCGTGCGGGTCGCCTTCGCCCACTGGGTGACCGCCCGGCCCGACGGTGGCGCGGACCTCTGCACGGAGGCGCGCGTCGAGCCCACCGACCGCACGTCGGCCCTGCGCCTGAAGGCCCTGTGGGCGATCGTCGGGCGCTTCGAGCCGCTCGTGGCCTCGGAGCCGCTCAGCCTGGCCGCGCGCCGGGCTGCGGCCCGTTCGACCTCGAGGCCCGCCAGCTCCGCGGTGCCGCGGTAGCGCACGCGGCGGCCGGCGCGCACGGTCAGCTCGATCCGCCCGGCGAGGTGCTGGCGCGCGCCGTCGGCGGTCCGCCGCTCCCCGGGCACGGGCACGTCGAGCGCGTGCGCGACCGAGCCCGCGGCGTCGCCTTCGATGTCGACCCGATGGCGCGGGCCGCGCGTCGCCAGCCGCCACGCGCCGTCGCCGAGCCGCACCCGGGTGCGGTGGAGCGGCGGCGCGAGCGCGAGCCGGCGCGCGCCCAGGCGCACGACGACGGCGCTCGGCGCCGGGTCGCCGCCGGGCAGCGGCAGGTGCCCGCCGGCGAAGGCGACGCCCACCTCCGGATCGGGGAAGGTCGCCGCCTGCCCCCACCACCAGCGGCCGGGGAAGCCGCGCCCCCAGTTCTTCTCCGCGTAGCCGACCGCGCCGTCGAGCGAGCGCTCGAGCCCGCCGGCCCGCACGGAGCCGCTGACGCCGGCGGTCAGGACGACGGGGTGCCAGTACTGCGGCAGACCGGGGACGGCGTGCGCGAGGCCGAGCGCCCCGAACGGGCGGCGGCGCGGCCAGCCCACGGGGTCGTGCAGCGTGATGTCCAGGCGGGCGTCGGCGCCAAGATCGACCACGAGCCGCGAGCCGTCGCCTCGCAGCACCCCCTCCAGCTGCGCGCCGAACGCGTGCTGGTCGGCGACCGCGCTCTGGGTGACCACCGTGCGCGCGAACCCGCCCGGGTGCGCGGCGAGCGTGGCCATCCCCCAGCGGCCCGCCGCGTCGCGGCAGACGCTGCACAGGGCCACGACGACCACGCCCGCGGCGGGGTGGACGATGCGCCAGTAGTAGCCCTCGAAGGCGGTGGCGTGAGCCCGGCCGGGGTCGCCGAACGGGCCGTCGGCGCCCGCCCGGCGATAACGCGCGGCGGGCTCTATACGCCCAGCTCCTCCGAGGCCAGGCGCGCTCCCTCGAGCCGCGCGGAGATCTTCTGCATGGCGACGTCGCGGGCGAAGTCGGGCGAGCCGTGCTTCGGCTTCTCGTCGCGGCTGAACGGCGAGAAGCCGCAGTCGTCCGTCGCGCCCAGGCGCTCGACCGGGATGTGCTTGGCCGCCGCCACGAGCTGCTCCGCGACCTGCTCGGCCGTCTCGACCTCGGGCGTCAGGGGATTGATGACGCCCATGAACGCCACCTGGGGCAGGCCGTCGGCGTCCTCGCGCAGGTACTCGCCGACGAGGCCGTAGACCTGCTCGCGGTCCTCCTCGCTCGCGCACTGGATCAGGAAGTAGCCGGCGTTGAGCTGGAACATCTTGCTCAGCAGTTTCTCGTACGGCACGTCCTTGGAGTGCACGGAGTCCATGTCGCCGCCCGGGCAGGTGTGGATCCCGATGTTGCGCCGCTCCTCCGCGGAGAAGCGATCGATCACACGGTTGTTGAGGTCGATGAAGTCCTGCAGCATGTCCCGGCCCGTCCACGGGTTGCGCGAGTCGTTCTTGTTGGCCAGCCGGCCCTCGGTGAAGTCGATCGAGACGCGCACCGCCCCGGCCTGGAAGCACTGCCGGATGTCCTTCTCGACCTCGTCGCACAGATCCGCGAGGAACTGCTCGCGCGGATAGTCGGGGATCTCGCCCTCGAGCGGGTGCAGGAGCATGAGCATGGACGGCGCGATGACCGCCTGCTTGACGTCGTGGGTGGCGATCCGGCGGTTCTTCTCCACGAACTCGGACGCGTAGGTCTTGTAGCGGAACGGCCCGCCGGTGAGCCGCGGCAGCTGGCGATGGTGGCCGTCGTCGAAGATCGCGAAGTACTGCCCGTCGCCCGCGAGGTTGTCGGCCAGGCCGGTGCCCGCGAGCGTGTCCGTGATCGGGTAGGTGGCGAAGCTCGACTCGCGCTGCTCGCCGTCGGTCACGATCGGCTCGCCGGTCGCCTCCAGCCGCTTGATCGAGTCCTCGGCGGCGGCGTCCTGCTCGGTCTGCAGCTCCTTCCATTCGATGTCGCCCTGGTCGTAGGCCTCGTAGGCCTCCTGCAGGCGCATCGGGCGCGGCAGCGAGCCGACGAGCTCGGTCCGGATCGGCATTGGGTCGTCCTCCCTCGTTGGACAGTGGGCGCGACGATAGTCGGCGCGGCGCGCTGCGTGGCGCCCGGTCGCGCTACGGTCCGCGCCATGCCCGAGCAGAGCCAGATCGGCCTCACCGGCCTCGCCGTCATGGGGGCGAACCTCGCCCGCAACATCGCCCGCAACGGCTACTCGATCGCCGTCCACAACCGCACATCCGCCAAGACCGAGGAGTTCGTGCGCGAGTTCGGCGACGACGGCGCGATCACTGGCACGACCAGCGTCGAGGAGTTCGTCGGCGCGCTGGAGCGGCCGCGCAAGATCATCATCATGGTCAAGGCCGGTGGGCCGGTGGACGCCGTGATCGACGAGCTGACGCCGCTGCTCGACGCGGGCGACATCGTGATCGACGCGGGGAACTCGCACTTCACGGACACGCGCCGGCGCACCGAGGCCTGCCGCGAGCGCGGCCTGCGCTTCATCGGCAGCGGCGTCTCGGGCGGCGAAGAAGGGGCTCTGAACGGGCCGAGCATCATGCCCGGCGGCGAGCGCGACGCCTACGCCGAGGTGGAGGAGGTCTTCACCGCGATCGCCGCCAACGTCGATGACACGCCGTGCTGCGTCTACGTCGGGCCCGACGGCGCGGGCCACTACGTGAAGATGGTCCACAACGGCATCGAGTACGCCGACATGCAGCTGATCGCGGAGTCCTACGACTTGCTGCGCAACGGCGCCGGGCTGAGCGTGGCGGAGATCGCCGACGTGTTCGGGGAGTGGAACCGCGGCGACCTGGAGTCGTTCCTGATCGAGATCACCGCCACGGTGCTCGCGCGCCAGGACGAGACAACGGACGGGCCGCTCGTCGACGTGATCGTCGACCAGGCCGAGCAGAAGGGCACCGGGCGCTGGACGAGCCAGGACGCGCTCGAGCTGGGCGTGCCGCTGACGGCCATCACCGAGGCGGTGTTCGCGCGCTCGCTCTCGGCGCTGCGCGACCAGCGGCTGCACGCGGCCGAGCGCCTCGCCGGCCCGCAGCCGGGAAGCAACGGCCACCACGACCCGTCGATCGTGGACGACGTGCGCGCTGCCCTCTACGCCAGCAAGGTCGTGGCCTACGCGCAGGGCTTCGAGCAGATGGCCGCCGCCTCGCGCCAGTACGAGTGGGACCTCGACCTGGGCGCGATGGCCACGATCTGGCGCGGTGGCTGCATCATCCGCGCCCGCTTCCTGGATCGCATCCGCGAGGCCTACGCGCGCCACGACGACGTCGTGAACCTGCTGCTGGTGCCCTACTTCACCGACGCCGTGGCCGAGACGCAGGACCCGTGGCGGCGCGTGATCGCCCGCGCGGCGGAGATCGGGATCCCCGTGCCCGCGTTCTCCTCGTGCCTGGCCTACTACGACGGCTACCGCCGCGCCCGTGGGCCGGCGTCGCTGATCCAGGGGCAGCGCGACTTCTTCGGCGCGCACACGTACCGGCGCACGGATCGCGAGGGGGCCTTCCACGTGCGCTGGTCGCAGGACGGGCGCGAGGTACCCGCGTAGCCATGGTCTCGAAGCTCGCTCGCCTCGCCTGCGTCATCGTCGCGGCCGTGGCCGCGCCCGCGTCGCCGGCGGCCGCGTGGCCGCTGCCCGACCTGCCTCAGCCCGGTGCCGCCGTAGGGTCCGTGCCGCCGGTCGAATGGTCGCCCTGCACCGGGCTGCCGGAGGGTTCCCCGCCGCTCGACTGCGCGCGCTACGCCGTGCCGCTCAACTACGACCGGCCCGACGGCCGCACGGCGATCCTGCCCCTGACGCGGCTGAAGGCGACGGGCCCCGGCACGCGACTCGGCTCGCTGTTCCTCAACCCCGGCGGTCCGGGCGGCTCGGGCACGAACATGCCGGCGGACCCGGGCTTCGCGCGGCTCGCGCAGCGCTTCGACCTGATCGGCTTCGATCCTCGCGGCGCGGGCGCCAGCACGCCCCCGATCACCTGCGACGGCGCCGGCGGGCTTGTCGCCGCCTTCGACGCCGCGAAGGCGCGGCCGGACCGGCGCAGCGGCCCGCGGCGAGCGCTCGCACAGGGCCGCCGCTTCGCCCGCTCGTGCCTCGCGGGCAGCGGCGGTTTCCTGCGCGACGTGGGCACGGACTACGCGGCGCGCGACATCGACCGGCTGCGCGCCGCTGTCGGCGACGAGCGGCTGAGCTACCTCGGCTTCTCCTACGGCACATACCTGGGCACGGTCTACGCCGACCGTTTCCCCTCCCGCGTGCGGGCGGTGGTGCTCGACGGCGCGCTGGACCCGGACGAGTACGGCGACGACTTCCTGACGCTGCTGCGCAAGAACTACCGCGTCAGCGAGCGCGCGCTGACGCGCTTCCTCGCCTGGTGCGGCGCCAACCGCCCGCAGTGCGCATTCGGCGGCGACGACCCGCGCGCGGCGCTCGACGCGCTCATCGACCGCCTCGACGCCCGGCCGCTGGTGCGCACGGACGCGCAGGGCCGGGCGGTGGCCAACGGCTACACCGTCGTCTACACGCTCTACCTCCTGCTGAGCAGCGGCCGGCCGGCCTGGCCGGACATCGGTCAGATCCTGACCGCGCTCGACGCTGGCAACCCGGTCCTGACCAACCGCGACCTGATCCAGGCGCTCGGGATCCCGTCCTCGAACGTCACGATCGAGTGCACCGACTCGGCGGGCGGCGTGACGCCGCGCCGTTTCCTCAAGAACGCCGATCGGGCCTGGGACCTCGCGCCCACGTTCGCGCCCGCCCTGACCTCCGGGCCGCCCAGCTATGACGGCGCCAACGGCGCCGCGTGCGCGCACTGGCCCCTGCGCTCGCCGCTCAGCGACTACACCGGCGACTTCCGTGCGCAGGGCGCCGACCCGATCCTGGTGGTCGGCAACACCCGGGATCCGTCGACTCCGTACTCCGGGGCGGTGACGCTGACGGACACGCTCGACGACGCACGGCTGCTCACGCTGGTCGGCGATGGGCACACGTCCTACAGCCGCAGCCAGTGCATCCGCGACCGGGTCGACGCCTATCTCATCGACCGCACGCTGCCGCAACCGGGCGTCGACGACCGCTGCACGGAGGCTCCGGTGGCGGCGGCCGCTGCCGCGAGGCTCGGGAAGAAGCGCGGGCCGGCCGTCGTCCTGGGTGCATGGAGAAGCATCAAGGAGGGGTGAAAGCGGTCATCCCGCGGGGGCTGGCTCCACTGCCCGCGCTGCGCTGGATCCTCGCCACATGAGCAGCGGCGAGCAGAAGGCCGACCTCGTCTTCGAGGGCGGCGGCGTGAAGGGCATCGGCCTGGCAGCCGCCCAGTGCGCTTCACCCCACCATCACGGTCGACGGGCCACTGCGCTTCGAGTTGATCGACACGGCCACCGACATGTCGCGCGGCGGGTGCACCTATCACGTTTCACACCCCGGCGGCCGGGCGTACGACAACCCGCCCGTCAACGCGGTGGAGGCCGAGTCCCGCCGCGGGAGACGCTTCGAGGCGACCGGATTCACGCCGGGCAAGGTCGACATGGCCGACATTCGCGAGAAGCAAGCGCGTCAGTCGACTGACGTGGGCGCGCCGGGCATCCTGGATCTGCGCCGGGTGCGTACCGTTCTGCGGTAATGGTTCTTCGTGCAAGCGGCTCACCGGAGCCCTTTCCTGCCATCGGGCGTGACAGCGACAACGTGCTCGCCCATTACCGCACCGCGCGGGCACAAGAGTCGCTCTTCGACCTTCGCGGCGGCGCGGCTTCCGGATACGACGAGTTCGTCGACGCCGCGGGCAACGTTCGCCCCGCCTGGCAGGAACTGGCCGAATGCGTCGGCGAACGCGGGCACGGGGGACTGCAACAACTGCGCGCCGTGGTGCGCGGACTCGTCGACAACGACGGCATCACCTACGTCCAGGTCGACGGACAGGGTGACGCGGTCACCAACGGCGACGGCACGGCGGTGCCCGGTCCGTGGCACCTCGACGCACTCCCACTGGTGTTGTCGGCCTCCGACTGGGACGTGCTGGAATCGGGCGTGGTGCAGCGCTCCCGGCTGCTCGACGCCGTGCTCACCGACCTGTACGGCGAGCGCCGGTCCATCACCAGCGGAGTGTTGCCCGCTCAGCTACTCTTCGCGCATCCGGGTTACGTCCGCGCCGCGCTCGGCATCGAGGTGCCCGGCCGGCACCAACTGTTCCTTCACGGCTGCGACGTCAGCCGCGCCGCGGCGGGCGACTTCCTGGTCAACGCCGACTGGACGCAGGCGCCGTCCGGTGCGGGCTACGCGCTGGCCGACCGACGCGTGATCGCGCACTCGATACCCGACCTGTACGAGCGGATCGGCCCCCGCCCAGCGTCGCCGTGGGCGCAGGCGTTGCGACTGGCACTCATCGACGCGGCTCCGGAGTCTGCCGAGGAGCCCGTCGTCGTGGTGCTCAGCCCGGGCATCCACTCGGAGACGGCGTTCGACCAGGCGTATCTGGCCAGCGTGCTGGGCTTCCCCTTGGTGGAGAGCGCCGACCTGGTGGTCCGCGACGGCAAGCTCTGGATGCGGTCGCTGGGCACGCTCAAGCGGGTCGACGTGGTGTTTCGCCGCGTCGACGCGGAGTACGCCGACCCGCTGGACCTGCGCGCCGATTCCCGATTGGGCGTCGTCGGACTCGTCGAGGTACTGCGCCGTGGCGCGGTGACCGTGGTCAACACCCTGGGCAGCGGCGTGCTGGAAAGTCCTGGGCTGCTTCGCTTCCTGCCCGAGTTAGCCGAGTTGCTGCTCGGCGAGGAGCCGCAGTTGCACACTGCCCCGATGTACTGGGGTGGCATCGACGTGGAGCGGTCGCACCTGCTGACCAACCTGTCGTCCCTGCTGATCAGGCCGATCACGGGCGGTGACGCGATCATCGGGCCCGCGCTGTCGGGATCCGGTCGCCAGGAGCTGGCCGCGCGCATCGGCGCGTCGCCCGCTGACTGGGTGGGCCAGGACGTGCCTCAGTTCTCCTCGGCTCCAGCGGACTTCCATCCCGGAGGGTTGTCGGCGAGCAACGTCGGAATGCGGTTGTTCACCGTCGCGCAGCGCGGCGGTTATGCACCGATGATCGGCGGGCTCGGCTATCTGCTGGCCCCCGGCACCGCCGCGTACAAGATGAACACCGTTGCGGCAAAGGATATCTGGGTTCGTACCCCCAGCCGCGTGACAGCGACGCCGACCCCGACGCTGGACCTCACCGCGAGCCTCCCGGCTCCGATGACGCCCAGTCCGACTCGCGCGGTCAGCTCGCCGCGCGTGCTGTCCGATCTGTTCTGGCTCGGTCGCTACACCGAACGCGCAGAGAGCACCGCTCGGTTGCTCAACGTCACCCGCGAGCGATATCACGAATTCCGTTACCGGCGCGAGCTTCCCGGCAGCGAGTGCGTGCCCGTCCTGCTGGCCGCGCTTGGCCGGATCACCGGCACCGACACAGGAGCCGACGGCGACGACGCCGAGATGGTTGCGATCGCCCCGACCACGCTGTGGTCCCTGACGGCGGACCGGCACCGGCCCGGCGCACTGGCGCAGTCCGTCGAGCGGCTCGGGCTGGCTGCCCGCGCGGTGCGCGATCAGATGTCCAACGACACCTGGATGGTGCTGGCCGCCGTCGAGCGCGCCGTCATGCACCCGCGGGGCGCCCCACCCGAGTCGTCCGCCGAAGGCGAGGCGTACCTGGCGGCCGCACACAGTCAGACGTTGGCCGGGATGCTGGCGCTCTCCGGGGTGGCCGCGGAGTCGATGGTGCAGGACGTCGGCTGGACCATGATGGACATCGGCAAACGCATCGAGCGGGGCATCTGGCTGACGGCGTTGCTCCGCGCGACGCTGACCACGGTGCGCAGCCCCGGCGCCGAACAGACGATCACCGAGTCGACGTTGGTGGCGTGTGAGTCGTCGGTCATCTACCGCAGGCGCACGCTGGGCAAGGTGAGCGTCGCGGCAGTCGCCGATCTGGTGCTGTTCGACGAGGAGAACCCGCGGTCGCTGGCCTACCAGTTCGAACGGCTGCGGGCCGATCTCAAGGCACTCCCGTCGTCATCGGGTTCCACCCGACCCGAGCGGCTGGTCGACGAGATCGCGGCCCGGCTGCGCCGATTGGATCCCGACGATCTCGAGGACGTCGCCGCGGACGGTACCCGGGCCGACCTCGCCGACCTGCTTGACGGCATGCACGCAAACCTGCGGGACCTGTCGAAGCTGATCACCACCACGCACCTGTCGCTGCCCGGCGGCATGCAGCCCCTGTGGGGACCGGATGAGCGAAGGGTCGTGCCATGAGTCGGCGCTGGGGGTTCCCCCGCTTGGGGGGGCGAGCGCAGCGACTTGGGGATCTGAAGAGGCGGGCAGGAGCGCAGCGACTTGGCGAATAGCAGTGACGGTCCGACGTTCGCCACGGGCGGGCGCAGCTACGAGGTCACGCACCGCACGGTGTACCGGTACTCCGACGACGTCACCAGCTCGTACGGTCGGGGATTCCTGACGCCGCGCGACTCTCCGCGGCAACGCTGCCTGTCGCACGAATTGAAGATCGAGCCCGAGGCGGCGGACAGTTCCACCAGCCGTGACCAGTACGGCAACATCAGTTCGTACTTCCACGTGACTGAACGCCACCGGACGCTGATCATCACCAGCCACTCTGTCGTGGAAGTCGATCCGCCGCCGCCCGAGCTCTACGCCGCTGGTTCGGCACTGGCACCGTGGGAGATCGCGCGTCCGGTGGGTCCGGATGGGGCACTGGCATGCGAGTTCGTGCTCGACCTGCAACCGCCCGAACTTACCGACGAGTTACGCGCTTACGCTGCGCCGAGTTTCGAACCCGAACGTCCGCTCATCGAGGTATTGCGGGATCTCAACTCGCGCATCAACTCCGACTTCACCTACCGGTCCGGGTCGACGACGGTGTCGACGAAGGTCAGCGAGGTGCTCGCCGAGGGCGAGGGCGTCTGCCAGGACTTCGCACGGCTGGCGATCGCCTGTCTTCGCGCAAACGGCCTTGCGGCGAGCTATGTTTCGGGCTACCTCGCCACCGATCCGCCGCCGGGCCGGGAGCGCATGGTTGGCGTCGATGCCACCCACGCGTGGGCGTCGGTGTGGACACCGCAGAACCAATGGCTCGGCCTGGATCCGACGAATGATCAGATGGTCGACGAACGCTACGTCGTCGTCGGCTTCGGGCGCGACTACGCCGACGTGCCACCCTTGCGCGGAATCATCTACACCGACTCGGAGAGTAGCGTCATCGACGTGGCAGTCGACGTGGCGCCATTCGAAGGAGGTGTCCTGCGTGCGTGACTTCAATTGCCCCAACTGCGGTCAGCGGTTGGCCTTCGAGAACTCGTTGTGCTTGTCCTGCCGCAGCGCACTGGGTTTCTCGCTGTCCGACCAGGCATTGTTGGTGATCGCGCCGGGGCCCGAGAGCGAGCACGCCGGAGCCGTCGATCAGGACAAGTACCAACTGTGCGCGAACCTCTTTCTGGCCGAGTGCAATTGGCTGGTCGAGACCGGTCCGGGGCGGCAGTTGTGCACGTCGTGTGCCTTGACGCGCACCCGGCCCAACTCGAACGACACCAAGGCCATGGCGGCGTTCGCGATCGCCGAGAAGGCCAAACGGCGGCTGATCGTCGAACTCAACGACCTCAATCTGCCGATCGTCGGCCGAGCCGGGGATCCGCAGTACGGCTTGGCGTTCGACCTGTTGTCCAGTGAGTACGAGAAGGTCTTCACCGGCCACGACAACGGTGTGATCACCCTCGACCTCGCCGAGGGCGACGACGTGCACCGCGAGCAGTTGCGCGTCGCCATGGCCGAGCCGTACCGCACCCTGTTGGGCCACTTCCGCCACGAGATCGGGCACTACTACTTCTACCGACTGGTCACCCCGTCACCCGAGCACACCCAACGCTTCGACGAGCTCTTCGGCGATCCCAACGCGGATTACCAAGCCGCGCTGGGTCGCCACTACAGCGAAGGTGCGCCGACCGGCTGGGACAAGACGTTCGTCTCCTCGTACGCCACCATGCATCCCGCCGAGGACTGGGCCGAGACCTTCGCGCACTACCTGCACATCCGCGACACGCTCGACACGTCCGCGGCCTTCGGGTTCGCCCCTGCCGGCGGCACGTTCGACCGTCGATCGCTGGGCCCCAGCGGCTTCGACACCATCATCGATTTGTGGCTGCCGCTGGCGTGGGGTCTGAACATGGTCAACCGGTCGATGGGCAAGGACGACATCTACCCGTTCGTACTGCCGCCCGCGGTGCTCGAGAAGATGCGTTTCGTGCATACGATCATCGACGAGCTCGCGTAGCACTTGACCTTTAGCAAACCGTAGAGCAGCATCTCAGCTCATGATGCGAACTCGAGTCGTCCGTATTGGTGTGGCGGTCTTGATCGCGCTCGTTGGTCTCCAGCTCACCGCGTGCGGCTCGACCATCAAGCCCGAGGGCGCAGGGCAGGCCGTCGTCGACCTGGTGTCGCAGAAGACGGACTTCAAGCCCGACGACGTCAAGTGCCCGGACGGCATCGAGGCGAAGATCGGCGTGACGTTCGACTGCAACTTCACCGGTCCCGACGGGGACTACGTGGCGCACATGAAGATCGAGAAGATCGAGGGCGAGCAGGTCCTCTTCGACATCAAAACCGAACTCGCCGAATAGGACTGGGTCAACTCGTCCCGCTGATCCGTTCAGCGGGACAACGTGGCCAGTAGCCGGACCAGTTCGGCTTGCCGGTGCGTGTCGGTTTTGTCGAACACGTGCTGAAGATGGGTACGGACGGTCGCGGTGGAGATCGACAGGTCCTCGGCGAGCTGCCTGACGTCCAGGCAGCGCGCCAGGCGCACCGCGATTTGAGCCTCCGTGTTGGTCAGCCCGAACAGGTCCTGAACCAGCGCGTGATCGGGCTCGGCGATGCGCTCTGGGTCGGTGATGATCACCAAAGCCGGTCCGCTGCTGCGTGTTCGGTCGTCGCGATGCAGCGGAAGGACCTGAACGACGTACCGGCGCCTGCCGGAAAGCCTTGCACACGAGAATGATTGACCACCGCCCACGTCTTCGGGTGCTGTGGCGCAGACAGCCAACACGGCTTCGCGGAGGCGTCGCTCGGCCGCGGCCATCACGATGGTCAGCCGTCCCGCCCGGGTGGTGACACCGTCTGCGTCGAACATGCGGTGTATCGCGGTGAGCGCCGGCGCCCAGTCCCGAGAGACGGCGGCGTCGTACACCGAAGCGACTACGCGTGCGTAGTGCTCGATAGTGACCATCGGGCTTCCCCCAAAAAATCCACACGGACGTCGGCCGCCTCGAATCCGTGGATCAAGATCAGGTTACGCGAATCTCCTTCATTTGCATGATGCTTTCGCCCGCTGACGATGCTTGGATTACGGGAGGGCCGCCCTGGGCGGCCGGTTTTGCCGCGGGCGGCAAAGGGGGAAGAGTGTTGCCCACTGGGTGGCCGCTCACGGGGCGAGCGGAGGAGATGCGACTCATCGAGTCCGCGTTGGTGTCTCGCGATGCGCTGGGACTGGTCATCGGTGGTGCCGCGGGAGTCGGAAAGAGCCGCTTGTTCCACCACGCCCTCCAGTTCGCCGCGGGACACGGCGCGGTCATCCGCGTGGCGGTCGGAACGTCTTCTGCGCGGGCGCTTCCGCTCGGAGCGTTGGCATCGTGGGCGCCGCCAGCAGGCGGCGACAACCTGCAACTGGTTCGAAGCGTCATCGACGGGCTGGTGTCCGTGCCTGCAGGCCGCGATGTGATCGTCGGCGTCGACGACGCGCATCTTCTGGACGACCTCTCGATCTTCGTGCTGCATCAGATCGTGCAACGCCGGACGGCAAAGGTCGTCGCCACCGTTCGCACGGGGGAGGTGGTTCCCTTAGCGCTCCAAGAGGTTTGGGCCACCGGCGAATTCGAGCGGATCGACCTTCAACCGTTGTCCCGAGACGAGGCGGGAGCGCTGGTTGCCGCCGCGCTGGGTGGGCTACTGGACCCCGACACAGCGCTCCGGCTCTGGCGGCTCACGCGCGGCAACGCGCTCTATCTGCGCAACGTCGTGGAGCAGGAGGTCAGCGCGCGGCGATTGACGCAGAACCACGACGTCTGGATGTGGACGGGTCACCCGGTGCTGCCCCCTGGGTTGATCGAGTTGATCGAAACACGCATCGGCGCGCTCCCCGCGGAGGTGGCAGAGGTGATCGACGTGCTCGCACTCGGAGAGCCGATCGAACTGTCCATCCTGCGGCGGATCACGGAGCCGTCCGCCATCGAGGAAGCCGAGGTGCGTGGGCTGATCACGTTGGAGGAGATCGACGGTGGCGTTCACGCCCGAGTTGCGCATCCGCTCTATGGCGAGGTGCGTCGGAGGACCGCCGCGGCAACGCGGTTGCGAAGGTTGCGCGGCCGCATTGCTGCGGAACTCGCGGTAGCCGACACAGGTGACGGCGCGGACATCGGGATGTTGGTGCGGCGGGCGAGCCTGATGACCGACTCTGATCTGGCGCCGGACGCGGGGTTGCTGATCCGCGCCGCTCAGGGTGCGGTGTGGATGGCCGATCTGCCACTCGCCGACCAGTTGGCCGCGGCCGCCGTGCGTGCCGACGGCGGACCAGAAGCCGGCTTCATTCACGCGCACGCACTTTCCTGGCTGAGCCAGGGAGAGCAGGCGGACGCGGTCCTGACGAGCATCTCGACGACGGAGTTCGATGGCGCGGCGCATGCGCGCCTGGCGTTCCTGCGCGGCATCAACAAGCTCTTCGCCTGCGCCGACCCGGTCGGTGCGAAGGCCGTGATCGACGCTGCGGGGCGCGTCATCGCCGAGCCCGCGGGAGGCGCCATCGAGGCGTTCCTCGCCGTGCACGCCGCGGCGATGGGACACCCGCCGGAGTCGCGGGAGCTGTCGAAGTCGCTGGCGCTGGAGGACTTGCCCGACCTGGTCGCGGCGGTTACCGCGTGGGGAATCACCATTGCGGCAGGCGACGCCGGACTGCTCGCCGAGGTCATCGCTGCGACCGAAGCAGGGTATGCGCGTACGGCGCGGACGTTCGATGCGGCGCAGATGCGATTCGTCATCGCCGATGCGCACGTGGGGGCGCTGCTGCTGGCGGGTCACGTCGCGCAGGCGACGTCGGTTGCGGAGCGACTGCGCAGGCAGGCGGCGGATCTCCCCGGCGTCGCGCAACTGGTGAGCACCGCGATTGCGGGCCGAGCGGCCTTGGGAGCAGGCTCGGTCGACGTCGCCCGTGCGTTGCTGGAACCGGCGGTCGAGATGCTCGTCGCATCGGGCGACGCGAACGGCTGGGCGTACCGCTATCAGCTTCCGCTCACCATTGCGGTGTCGATGTGTGGTTCGCGTCGCGACGCGGAGGTTGCGCTGGTCACCCTCGAGCAAATACGCCATCCCGGCTATCCGTATCTGCACTACGAGCATGAGGTGGCGCGGGCCTGGGTGACCGCCCGTCAGGGCGTCACCAGCGAAGCCGCGCGGATCTGCACCGAGGCCGCCATCGAGGCGCGCGAGCGCGGTCAACTGGCCGCCGAAGTGTTCTGCCTACAGACGGCGGTCCAGTTCGGTGACCGATGCGTCGGCGAGCGCTTGGCCGAGTTGGCCGGCGTCGTCGAGGGGCCACGTGTGGCGTTCGCGCTGCGAATGGCGAACGCACTGCGGGCGGCCGACGGCGACGGATTGTCAAGCGCGTCTTCGGAGTTCGAGTCGGTCGGGGATCTCGTCGCAGCGGCCGACGCGGCGGGCGAGGCGGCTGCCGCCTACCGCAGGCAGAACCGCAAGGGATCGGCCTATTCGGCCGCCGCGCGGTCGGAGAAGCTGGTGAAGTTGTGCGGTGACATCGTGACCCCGGCCAGCGCCGACCCAGGTGAGCGGCTTCCGCTCAGCGTGCGGGAGCGGGAGATCGTGGCCTTGTTGGCCGACGGCTTGACCAGCCGGTCAGTCGCGGACCGGCTCAGCCTGTCCGTGCGCACGGTGGAGGGCCACATCTACCGTGCCATGGCGAAGACAGGCGCGGGCAGTCGTGAAGCTCTTGCCGGGATCCTCTTCGGGGGACAGTAGCTGAAGGCCGCAGATTCGAGTATGTCCTTACTCGTTTCCGTTCGGCCGGGCCGCGGCATGCTGGTCCCGTGGTCGAGGAACGTCCCGTGGTCGAGGTAGGCACTGTGCTCGAGCAGGCGCTTCGTGCGCTGCCGTTGCCGTATTCGTTGGCATTGCGGCTTCGCGACGCGGGCGTCGACCCCGACGTGGTGTGCGAGTACGTCGAGGTAGACCGGGCCGCGCTGGAGTCCTTCTATCGCCTCGCAGAGGCCAAACTGCACTCCGCGATGAGCCGGACCGGCCAGGGCTAGGGCCACAGATCGGGCGCCTTCGTCCGCGAACCGCCGCGCGATGCCCGCCCCTGCCCTGTCACCACGGCAACTTGCCGTGGAGCGGCCCGCTCACCGGGCCCGCCCCGCGACGCCCTCGGACAAGAGCGCCCTGGCCTCGCGTCCACCGTCGAGGGCGCGCGTGGTGCGGTGGATGATCTGCCACCGCCCGTCCCGGCGCTGTAGTCGGAAGTGGTTGGCCCCGGCCCGATAGACGTGAAAGCCCTTCGTCGCCTTGACGAACAACGCGGACTCGCAGACCGCCACCGCGTCGTCGCCGTCGATGGTCACCACGACCGGACCGAGGAAATGGCTGCATCCACGGCCGATGAGGCCCTGGTGCGCATGCGAGCGAATCATCGCCGCCACGTCCTCACGGCTTCGCATCGGCCAGCCCTCGACGTCGTAGGTGCCGTCGACGGCCCAGAGGTCGGCGGTCGCGTCGGCCTCACCCGCGTCCACCAGCGGTCCGTAGGAACCGATCATCCGCTCGATCGCGCGCTCGTCCTCGAGCCTGAGCAGCCGCTGCTCGAGCTCGGCGATCCTGTCGTCGGTCGTCATGCCGTATGTCCTCCCGAATCGGCCAGGGCGCCGAGCGCGCCCAATTGTTCGCAGTAATGCGCGGGGGAGTCCGCGGCGAGCGCGCAGGTCGCCGTCGTCGCTCCTACGTCCCGCAGTGTGTCGAGGCGTCGGCGCACGTCGTCGGGTGCCCCAAGAGGATCGAGTGGGCCGCAGGCCAACGCAACGTCGAAGTTGGGCGGAAGATCCACGCCAGCAAGCATTTTCGAAAGCTCCGACGTACTCAACCCGAACGGGATCCAGCCGTTGGCGAGGCGAATCGCGCGCCGCAGCGAGCGCGGGGTGCGTCCACCCACCCAGATCGGCACCGGATCCTGGACGGCGCACGGATCCATCACCACCGAGCCATAGGAGTAGTACTTGCCGGAGTACGCCGGGCGGTTCGTCGACAGTGACGCACGCAGCGCGCGCAACGCGTCATCGGCCCGGGGTCCCCGATCGGAGAACGGTGCGCCGAGCAGCTCGAATTCGGCCGCCAGCGAGCCGACGCCGACGCCGAGTACCAGGCGTCCGCCGCTGACCCGGTCGAGGGTGCCGTACCGCTTGGCGAGTTCCAGCGGATGGTGATAGCCGAGCACCACCACGGCGGTGACCAGCCGGATGTTCGTGGTGCGGGCGGCCAGGAATGCCAGCGTCGCAACGGGATCCCAGTAGGTGCAGCCGCGCTGCGCCGCGTCGTCGACGGGGACGACGACATGCTCGGGGCACGTCAGGTAGTCGAACCCGAGTTCGTCGGCGACCTTGGCGATGCGGGCGACGTCCTCGATGTCACCTTCGCGCTCCCAGGCCGACACGGCGCCGGGCAGTTGCATGACCACGGGCGTGGACAGTCCGATCCGCACGCCCGGGTTATATCACCTTCGGGACTGTTTCGGCGGACGTCGACCTGCACCGGGTGCGACGGGCCGGTGGGTTGGTGCGGCCCGGGGACTACGGACCCGGACTGACGTCGGTGGCGGCCACGGTCGATGCGTGCGCCTCGGTGGGAATCGTCATGCCCGACAGCGGGTCCGGCGAGCGCTACCTACCGCTGGTGATCGACGCTGGCGCGCGGATCCGTCGCGGACTCGGTTACCCGCATTGAACCGATGACCGCGAGGTTGTTGCGAACGAAAGTACTTCAGCCATCGGCCTTTTCGGCCAAAATGGCCCGCACGCCGGGCCGCGAGAGGAAGATCGACTCCGCTCCGTGGGAGGGCCTGCGGGGAACGAATCGCAAAACGGGGGAGCGACATGTCAAGTGAGAATGCGGAAGCGGCGAAGAAGGCGTATGCGGCGTACGGGGTGGGCGACATCGAGACGGCGCTGGCCACCTTCGACGATGGCATCGAGTGGTCCATACCGGGGAACAGCACGCTCAGCGGCACCTATCACGGCAAGGGCGAGTTCATCGAACTGCTGGGAAAGCTTGCGGAGAAGTCCTTCACGACGACGCCCGAGCGGATCGTGGGCGACGGTGACGACGTGGTCGTCGTCACCAAGACCACCGCAGGCGGGGAATCCGGGCTCCAGGCCGACGTACTGACCTACCGGGACGGCAAACTGGTGAAGGCCCTGAGCATCGCCGACACCGCGCTGCAGGAGCGGGTGTTCGGCACGAAGTAGCCGACTCCGGCAGGAGTCCTTTCGTCGGTTTGGCGGGCGGCGAGCACTGGCACCATGACCAGCTCGTCGCCTGCTCGACCCAGGCGGTGCGCGCGCAGTCCGGGGCGATCGGTGACCGCGCCGTACGCGATCTGATCCTCGCCACCACGGGAATCGACCGACCCAGTGAGGATCAGGTCCGGATCGCGCGGTTGGTCGTACAGGCCACGTTCGGGGTGTTGACCTCGACCGTGGGCGGCGAGCTCGACGCCGACCAGGCGGTAGCCGACGTGCGACTGGCCTGCCGGTCACTGATCGGTCACGGATTCGGCGCGGCGAGCGACTAGCGCCACCCGTCGTTCCTAGGCTCGCCCCCGTGAACGATCGATACGGCTCCGACATACTGGCCCGAGATCCACACGGTGCGAGGCGGCCCCGGTCCACCGAGCGGCCCGTCGAACTTGGCCTGGTGGTCGAGGACGCGCAGACCGGCTACGTCGGCGCGGTGGTCCGCGTCGAATACGGCCGGATGGAACTCGAAGACCGGTGCGGTCGGCGCAAGCCCTTTCCGGTGGGCCCCGGCTACCTCATCGACGGCAAGCCGGTGATCCTCACCGCGCCCCGCGCGGCGCCTCCGGCGGCGGCGACGAAGACGGCCTCCGGATCAGTGGCCGTGCGGGGAGCGCGGGCGCGGGTCGCGCTCCCCAGTCGCATCTACGTCGAAGGCCGTCATGACGCCGAGCTCGTCGAGCAGGTGTGGGGACACGATCTGCGCGTCGAAGGCGTCGTCGTCGAATACCTCGGCGGCGTGGACGATCTCGTCAGCGTCGTCGCCGAGTTCCGCCCCGATCGCACGCGCCGACTCGGCGTCTTGGTCGACCACCTGGTGCCCGGCTCGAAGGAGGCGCGCATCGCCGCCGACGTCGCCCGCGGTCCCGGCGGGGCCGACACCCTCGTGGTCGGCCACCCGTTCATCGACATCTGGCAGGCGGTCAAATCCGACCGGCTCGGGATCGGGAAGTGGCCTGCCGTGCCGCGCGGTATCGACTGGAAGCACGGCGTGTGTGAGGCGCTCGGCTGGCGCCATTCGGGGCAGGCCGACATCGCGGCGGCCTGGCGCCGAATCCGCTCGAGCGTGCGGGACTGGAACGACCTCGAACCCGCGCTCATCGGGCGAGTCGAGGAACTCATCGACTTCGTGACGGCACCTGTGGGATAGCGGAGTCAGCCGGCGAGAAAGGCCTTGCCGCGCGGCGAGATCCGGTATCCCACTTCGAGGCTGATCGTGAGGCCGAGGCCCTTCAGCTGACGGACGCGGCGTTTGAATCGCGCCGTCTCCTGTCCCATGGCGATCGCCAGGTCGGGGGCGCGCACTCCCTCGTTGGCCGCGATGAGGTCCAGGTACTGCCGCGTCCATGAACCGTCCGGACTGGCCGCGTCCCACCGCTGGAGGCGTCCGGCGATCGTGGCGAGGTCGGCTGCGTTCAATTGATCGTCGGCCGCCAGGGCGTGTCGTTCGTCCGGCGCCGCGTACGCGACGGTGATGACGTAGGTGTGGGCGGCGGACCGCCGATCCAGTTCGGCCTGCGCCGATTTCACGTCCCGGTAGCCCGCAGCGAGCGCCTGCGCACGGGTCACCCGGTACTCGGCCGGAAACTCGGCCACGTCCTCGATGCGGATCGTTCCTGCCGAGGTGCGTTGCGTGCCGCCGGCCCTCGCGCGCGGCGCATCCCACCGACGCAGCACCAATGTGACGTGGCCCGCCGCTATCCCGGCCGCCGTAGCGTTGTTGATCAGCACGCCAACCATGGTGGCTCGTGCGTCCGTTCCTGTGAATTCTGGCCGCGCCGAGCGCGCGAGGGTGGACGTCGCCGGAGGAATGGACCACGATCGCGGGCATGACAGAGCCTCAGTCGCCCCAAGGGGCGGACCAACCGGCGCCCGGCACGGACCCGCCGCCGTCCCACGAACCGCCGTCCTACGAACCGCCGTCCTACGCTTCCGAGCCGCCCTCGCATGCCTCGGACCAGCCGCCCACCTTCGGCTCCGAGCAGTCACTGCCGCCGCCGGTCGACCCGTACGGGGCAGTTCCGCCCCCGAGTTACGGCCCACCCCCGAGCTACGGCCCACCCCCGGGATACGGCGGGCCGCCGTCGTACGGCACGCCGCCACCGCCGTCGTATGGCACGCCGCCGCCCTACGCAGGCAACAATCCGTATCCGCAGCCCGGGGCGCCGTTCGGCGTCGACGCGTACGGGCGTCCGCTGTCGGACAAGAGCAAGCTGGTGGCCGGCCTGCTGCAGCTGTTCCTCGGTGGCTTCGGCGTCGGGCGGTTCTACCTGGGTTACACGAACCTGGGGATCGCGCAAATCGTCGTGACGTTGGTGACCTGCGGTATCGGGTCGATCTGGGGGCTGATCGACGCCATCATGATTCTCGTCGACAAGGTGCCGGACGCGGAGGGGCGCACGCTGCGCGAGTGATCGGGCCGGTGGCTGCGTCGCGCCGGTCCGTCGGCTCCGTCTTCGTCGTTCGGGCGTGGTAAGCCTGAACCGTGTCTGACAGCCTGTTCGACCTAGACGGTGACTCCGGTCAGGGCGTGCCCGGCGCTGCGCCTGTCGGGGCACCGCTGGCCGTCCGGATGCGACCCGCCAGCCTCGACGAGGTGGTCGGCCAGGAGCACCTGTTGCGGCCCGGGTCGCCCCTGCGGCGGCTGGTGGACGGCTCGGGCGCCGCGTCGGTCATCCTGTACGGGCCGCCGGGGACCGGCAAGACCACGCTCGCCTCGCTGATCTCCCACGCGACGGGCCGACGGTTCGAGGCGTTGTCGGCGCTGTCGGCCGGGGTGAAGGAGGTGCGTGCCGTCATCGACGTGGCGCGCCGATCGGCCGCCCACGGCCAACAGACGGTGCTGTTCATCGACGAGGTGCACCGGTTCTCCAAGACCCAGCAGGATGCGCTGCTCGCCGCTGTCGAGAACCGCATCGTGCTGCTCGTCGCCGCCACCACCGAGAACCCCTCGTTCTCGGTCGTCGCTCCGCTGCTTTCGCGCTCACTGATCCTTCAACTGCAGCCCCTGACGCCGGAGGAGATCCGGGCGGTCGTCGAGCGCGCCATCGTCGACCCGCGCGGGCTGAACGGCATCGTCCACGTCGACGCCAAAGCCGTCGATCTCCTGGTGCAACTCGCCGCCGGTGATGCCCGACGTGCGCTGACGGCGCTCGAGGTGGCCAGCGAGGTCACCGATTCCGTGACCGTCGAGACCGTCGAGCAGTCCCTCGACAAGGCAGCGGTGCGCTACGACCGCGACGGCGATCAGCACTACGACGTCGTCAGCGCCTTCATCAAGTCGATTCGCGGCTCCGACGTCGATGCCGCACTGCATTACCTCGCCCGGATGCTGACCGCGGGGGAGGACCCGCGGTTCGTCGCGCGGCGGCTGGTCATCCTGGCCAGCGAGGACGTCGGCATGGCCGACCCAATGGCGTTGCCGACCGCGGTCGCCGCAGCCCAGACGGTGGCACTCATCGGCATGCCCGAGGCGCAACTGACGCTGGCGCACGCCACGGTGCACCTCGCCACGGCACCCAAGTCGAATGCGGTGACCATGGGACTGTCGGCGGCCATGGCCGACATCAAGGCGGGCAAGGCCGGGCTGGTGCCGCCGCACCTGAGGGACGGGCACTACTCGGGTGCCGCGGCCCTCGGCAATGCCCAAGGCTACGTCTACCCGCATGACGACATAGATGGTGTTGTGCCTCAACAGTATTCGCCGGACGAGCTGGTCGGGGTCGACTACTATCAACCCACTGCGCATGGCGCGGAACGCGAGATAGCCAGTCGGCTGGACAAGCTGCGCGCCATCATTAGGCGCAGACGCGACTGACGGAGGGTGGCGATGAAGCACTTCACCGATGACGAGATGAAGGCGCTGCTGCCCACGGCCAAGCCGTACAGCGTCGTGATCCTGAGGGCTGGACCAAACTACGGTGCCGACGACTCCGCGGCGGTCGTCTGGGAGCACGGCAGGCGCAACTTCGGGCTGCGCGACGACGGCGTGCTCGCGGTGGTCATGCCGGTCGTGGATGAGTCCGACGTGTGCGGAGTCGGCGTGTTCACCGGCTCGGTGGACGAGACCACGGCGTTCATGGCCGACGACCCCGGGGTGCGCGCGGGAGTGTTCACCTTCGAGGTGCACGCGGGCCTGGGGTTCCCAGGAGACGCACTGCCCTGACGCGAGCCTGCGAGGAGAGCCCGATTCGACCCGGGTTCGCGACGTGCCCGCAGTTCGAGCCCCTCCTTGACACCTCGCGTGGATACTCCTAGCTTTATATTCAATCAATTGGTTGATCAATGAAAGGATTGACCATTGAGATGTGATGGAGACGCCGAGTCCGGGTTGGACCGTGCCTTCCTGGCACTCGCCGACCCGGTCCGGAGGGCGATCGTGGCGCGGTTGTCGCGGGGCCCGGCGACGGTCAACGAGTTGGCCGAGCCGCATCCCATCACGAAGCAGGCGGTGTCCAAGCACATCGCAGTGCTCGAGCAGGCCGGGTTGGTCACGCGCAGTCGTGACGCCCAGCGCAGGCCCGTGCACCTCGACGCGGCGGCCCTGGAGCGGCTCACCTCCTGGATCGACCGCTACCGGTTGGACGCCGAAGGCAACTACCGCCGACTCGATGACCTGTTGGCGGCGATGCCCTCTGACAAGGGGACGGACAAGGAGAACGAGCATTGACGAACGCACTCCACCTCACCGCGCCGGTCGACACGCTGGCGATGGAGTTCACCCGCGACTTCGCGGCTCCGAGAGAAGCGTTGTTCCGAGCACACGCCGAACCGGACCTGGTGAAGCAGTGGCTCGGGCCTGCGCGCCACGAGATGTCCATTGAGCACTGGGATTTCCGCACCGGCGGCGGCTATCGCTACCTGCACCTCGGCCCCGACGGCGACGAGTACTGGTTCAACGGTGTCTTCCACCGGGTGCGGGAGCACGAACTCCTGATCCAGACCTTCGAATTCGAGGGCGCGCCCGACATGGTCAACATCGAGTACCTGTGGTTCGAGACCCTCGCCGACGGGCGCAGCCGGCTCCGTGGCCGCTCCATCTGCCCGAACACCGACGCCAGGGACGCACTGCTGTCATCGGGCATGGAGGGTGGCATGACCGAGGGCTACGAGCGTCTCGACACGCTGCTCGTAGCCGTCTGACGGCCCGGACGTTGGTCGCGCCCAGTCTCCGAAAAAGGCGTTGCCGCCGGTGATGTCAACGTCCTCGACGATCGTGATGGGGGCACGATGATCGAATTCGCCGATCCCGACGGCAACGCATGGGTGGTGCAGCAAATCAAGCGCGGGGCGGAACGCCATTGCTGCCCAGTTGAATTGGGTTAGCGCATCAGCCCCGACCGGCGGCGGCCCAGCATGCCGGTGCGACGGCGGCCCATCAGGCTGGCCACCAGCGCAACGCCGAGTGCCGCAACGACGACCTGAACCAGAAGCTCCAGCCAGTCGACGCCGTTGGTGGCAGTCGGGATGCCGAGTGCGCGTGCGATGGCAGTTCCGATGAACGCCGACACGATGCCGACCAGAACGGTGACGAGCATGCCGATGGGTTGCTTGCCTGGCAGGACCAGCCTGCCGAGTACGCCGACGACGGCGCCGATCAAGATGGCGGTGATTATGCCGGTGATGGTCATTTCTTCCTCCAGGGTGGGGTGGTTGAAGAGCAATACCCACGCGGTGCCTAGAAATAAACACCGCCGTCAATCATGTGGATGCCCGTACCCTCGCGGGGGTGGACAGCGAACTACTCGACGTCGATACGGCGCGCCGACGCACCGCGGACCTGACCGGCGAGGTGCGGGCCTTCTGCGCGGGTCGTGGCGACGGATTGTGCAATGTGTTCGTCCCACACGCGACGGCGGGCGTCGCGATCCTCGAGACGGGTGCAGGTTCCGATGACGACCTCGTCGACGCCCTGGAAAGGCTGCTTCCCCGCGACGACCGCTACCGGCACGCGCACGGCTCACCCGGGCACGGCGCCGACCACGTTCTGCCCGCGATCGTCGCACCGTCGGTGACGGTGCCCGTCCAGGACGGCACCCCACTACTGGGCACCTGGCAGAGCGTCGTACTGGTCGATCTCAACCGCGACAATCCCCGTCGGTCGGTGCGCTTGAGCTTCCTCGCCGACTGAGCGGCTCCGGGCCCGGCACACCCCGCGCCGTGTCAGGGTCCGCACGAACGACCGGTACTGTAATGCGGTCGATAAACTCCAGCATTTAAGGACAACAGCACGTGCAGACACACGAGATCAGGAAGCGCTTCCTCGATCATTACGTGAAGGCGGGTCACACCGAAGTGCCAAGCGCATCGGTGATCCTCGACGACCCCAACCTGCTGTTCGTGAATGCCGGCATGGTGCAGTTCGTGCCCTTCTTCCTCGGTCAGCAGACGCCCCCGTGGGACCGGGCCGTGAGCGTCCAGAAGTGCGTCCGCACCCCGGACATCGACGAGGTGGGCATCACCACCCGGCACAACACCTTCTTCCAGATGGCGGGCAACTTCTCGTTCGGCGACTACTTCAAGAAGGGCGCCATCGAGTTCGCCTGGACCCTGCTGACCAACCCGCAGGATCAGGGCGGTTACGGGTTTGAACCCGAAAGGCTCTGGGCCACCGTCTATCTCGATGACGACGAGGCCATCTCGCTGTGGCAGGAGGTCGCCGGACTGCCCGCCGAGCGCATCCAGCGCCGCGGGATGGCCGACAACTACTGGTCGATGGGCATCCCCGGCCCGTGCGGGCCGTCGTCGGAGATCTACTACGATCGCGGACCCGAGTACGGCATCGAAGGCGGCCCGGAAGCCAACGAGGACCGCTACATCGAGATCTGGAACCTCGTGTTCATGCAGAACGAGCGCGGCCAGGGCACCAGCAAGTCCGACTTCGAGATCCTCGGCCCGTTGCCGCGCAAGAACATCGACACCGGCATGGGCGTCGAACGGGTGGCCTGCCTGCTGCAGGGCGTCGACAACGTCTACGAGACCGATCTGGTGCGGCCCGTCATCGACCTGGTCGCGGGTATCGCGCCACGCGGCTACGGCGTGGGCAACCACGAGGACGACGTGCGCTACCGGATCATCGCCGACCACAGTCGCACGGCAGCGATCATCATCGGCGACGGTGTCAGCCCCGGCAACGACGGCCGCGGCTACGTGTTGCGCCGACTGCTGCGGCGCGTCATCCGGTCGGCCAAGCTGCTCGGCATCGACACCCCGATCGTCGGCGAGCTCATGGCCTGCGTCCGCGACGAGATGGGTCCGTCGTATCCCGAGCTGGTCACCGACTTCGATCGCATCCAGCGCATCGCCGTGGCGGAGGAGACGGCCTTCAACCGCACACTGGCATCGGGCTCTCGCCTGTTCGAGGATGCCGCCGAGGCCACCAGGGCGTCCGGAGCCAAGGTGTTGTCCGGCACCGATGCGTTCACCCTGCACGACACCTACGGCTTCCCCATCGAACTGACCCTGGAGATGGCAGGCGAGGCGGGCCTGGCCGTCGACGAAGAGGGTTTCCGTGGCCTGATGGCCGAGCAACGCCAGCGCGCGAAGGCGGACGCCGCCGCCCGCAAGCATGCCCACGCCGATCTCACCGCCTATCGTGACCTCGTCGACGCGGGACCGACCGAATTCACCGGATTCAACGAACTGTCCTCCGAGGCAAGGATTCTCGGCATCTTCGTGGATGGTCGGCGGGTCCCCGTGGTCGCTCGTGGCGGAGACGCGGCTGACGCCGACCGCATCGAGCTGGTGCTCGACCGCACGCCGCTGTACGCCGAGTCCGGTGGCCAGATCGCGGACATCGGCACCATCAGCGGCACCGGTTCGAGCGAGACCGCACGGGCCGCTGTCGCCGACGTGCAGAAGATCGCCAAGACGTTGTTCGTGCACCGCGTCACCGTCGAATCGGGCGAGTTCGTCGAGGGCGACACCGTCGTCGCCGCGGTCGACCCGAAGTGGCGGCACGGGGCCACCCAGGGTCACTCCGGAACCCACATGGTTCACGCGGCCCTGCGACAGGTTTTGGGCCCCAACGCCGTTCAGGCCGGTTCGCTGAACCGGCCCGGCTACCTGCGGTTCGATTTCAATTGGCAGGGCGCGCTCAGTGACGAGCAACGGGATGAGATCGAAGTGGTCACCAACGAGGCCGTCGAGGCCGACTACGCGGTGAACACCATGTACACCAAACTCGAGAAGGCCAAGGCGATGGGCGCGATGGCGCTGTTCGGCGAGGCCTACCCGGAGGACGTCCGGCTGGTGGAGATCGGCGGGCCGTTCTCGCTCGAGTTGTGCGGCGGTACCCACGTCCACAACTCCGCGCAGATAGGGCCCGTCACCATCCTCGGCGAATCCTCGATCGGTTCCGGTGTGCGACGCGTCGAGGCCTACGTCGGGTTGGACTCGTTCAAGCACCTGGCCAAGGAACGCGCGCTGATGGCCGGTCTGGCCTCCTCGCTCAAGGTGCCCTCGGACGAGGTGCCCGCCCGCGTGGCCAGCCTCGTCGAGCGGCTGCGGGTTGCCGAGAAGGAACTCGATCGTGTCCGGTTGGCCAACGCCAGGGCGGCGGCAGTGAACGCCGCCGCGGGTGCGGAGACGGTGGGTAGGGTTCGTCTCGTGGCACAGCGGATGGCCGGCGGCACCACGGCGGCAGATCTGCGTAGCCTCGTCGGGGACGTCCGCGGCAAGCTGGGCTCCGACCCGGCGGTGGTGGCCCTGATTGCCGAGGGCGACGGCGCCACGGTGCCGTTCGTGGTCGCCGTGAACGACGCCGCCCGCGAGCTGGGGCTGTCGGCGAACGACCTGGTCAAGGCGTTCGGTGCACCGGTGAACGGACGCGGCGGCGGAAAGGCCGAACTGGCGCAGGGCTCGGGTGGCGACGCCGGCGGCATCGACGCGGCGCTGGCCGCGGTGCGCGCAGAGGTTCAACGGAGCTAATTTCAGTGGTCCATACCGAAGATGCGGGCGCGAGCGAAGCGACCGGAGATCTGACACGTCATCCCGATCGTCCCGGTAGCGACGACCCCGGACGTGGACGAAGACTCGGTATCGACGTAGGGACGGTGCGCATCGGCGTGGCCACGTGTGACCCCGACGGGCTGCTGGCAACGCCGGTCGAAACGGTCCGCCGCGAGAAGACGGACAGGCACCTGCGTCGGTTGGTGCAGTTGGTCGACGAGTTCGGCGCCGTCGAGGTGATCGTCGGCCTACCGCGCACGCTCGCGAACCGGATCGGGACGTCGGCGCTGGACGCGATCGCTGTCGCCGACGCGCTCGCCGAGCGGATCGCGCCGACACCGGTGCGGATGGCCGACGAGAGACTCACCACGGTGACCGCGCAGCGCTCGCTGCGCGAGGCAGGCGTACGGGCCAAGGGGCAGAAGGCGATGATCGATCAGGCCGCGGCGGTCGGCATTCTGCAGTTCTGGCTGGACCAACGCAGGGTGGCGCTGGCTGGACACGATGGAGTCACACGTGGGTGACGACTGGGCTCGCGAGCGCGCCGCACCGGTGGCCGTCGGCCGGCCGCGGCGTGGAATGAGCCGCACAGAGCGGGCGCGGGCCGCGCGCAACAAGCGACGTCGCCGCAGGATCACCGTCTTCTCGGTCGTGGTTCTGGTCGTGGTTGTCGTCGGGGCCGTGTTCCTCGGTTCCCGACTGTGGCACGGCGTGTTCGGATCGCAGGATGACTACGCGGGCTCGGGCGTCAATGACGTCGTCATCGAGGTGCACGGTGGTGACTCGACGACGACGATCGGGCAGACCCTGTACGACAAGGAAGTGGTGGCCACCACGAAGGCGTTCGTGGACGCCGCGTCGGGCAACGCGGCGATCTCCGCCATCCAACCCGGCTTCTACAAGGTCCGGACCGAGATCCCCGCCGCGGATGCCGTTGCGCGGCTTGCGGATCCGCAGAACCGGGTCGGTCGGTTGGTAATCCCGGAGGGCCGTCAGCTCGACGACGTCACCGACGTGAAGACCAAGGGCGTCACCAAGGGCATCTTCTCGCTGATCTCCGACGCCACCTGCGTCGACCTCGACGGCTCCGCGAAGTGCGCGAAGGCCGACGACTTGAAGTCGGCCGCAGGCTCGGCCGATCCCGCGGCGCTGTCCGTCCCGGACTGGGCGCTCGCTCCCGTCAAGGCGCTCGGTTCCGATCACCGGCGCATCGAGGGCCTCATCGCGCCGGGCACGTGGAACGTCGACCCCTCGGCGTCGAGCCAGGACATCCTCTCCGAGCTCATTGGAGGGAGCGCCGCGCATTACGAACAGGAGGGGCTGCTCGAGGCCGGCGCGGCCCAAAACCTTTCGCCGTACCAGGTCCTGATCGTGGCGTCGCTCGTGCAACGGGAGTCCAAACCGCAGGACTTCGCGAAGGTGGCCCGCGTCATCTACAACCGGCTCGTCGCGCCCGACCACCGCAGGCTCGAGTTCGACTCGACGGTGAACTATTCGCTCGACCGGCAAGAGGTGGCCACCACCGACGCCGACCGTGCACGGCAGACGCCGTGGAATACCTATGCGCGGAACGGACTTCCGGCCACGCCGATCTGCTCCCCGGGCCAGCCGGCCCTCGATGCTGCCGAGCATCCCGCGTCGGGCGACTGGCTGTACTTCGTCACCGTCGATCTGCAGGGCACCACGCTGTTCACTCGCGACTACCCACAGCACCTGGCCAACATCGAGCTGGCCAAGCGCAACGGCGTCCTCGACAGCGCGCGGTAGTCGGATCGGCGATGTCCGTACGCAGGGCCGCGGTGTTGGGTTCACCGATCGCGCATTCACGCTCTCCGCAATTGCACCTGGCCGCGTATCAGGCGCTCGGACTGTTCGACTGGACCTATGAGCGGATCGAGTGCAGTGCCGCCGAACTACCCTCGCTGGTAAGCGGATTCGGCCCCGAATGGGTGGGTGTGTCGGTCACGATGCCGGGCAAGTTCGCTGCGCTGGCGTTCGCCGACGAACGATCGCCGCGGGCCGAACTCGTCGGGTCGGCCAACACGTTGGTCCGGACTGCCACCGGCTGGCGGGCCGACAACACCGACGTGGACGGGGTTTCCGGAGCGCTAGGGCCCTTCACCGGCCGCGCCGCGGTGGTGGGCTCGGGTGGCACCGCACCCGCCGTCGTAGTCGCGCTGGCCGACCTCGGGGCCGACGACATCGCGATCGTGTCCCGCGACCGCGGCAAGGCCGAACCACTGCTGGCGCTGGGAGCGCGCGTCGGGGCGGACGTCCGATGGGTCGAGCTGGGCACCCCGCTGCGGGGCCTGGACTTGGTGGTGAGCACGATTCCGGCGGATGCCGCCGCGGTCCACGCCGACTCCATCGCGGGCGTCCCGCTGCTGCTCGACGCGATCTACGATCCGTGGCCAACCCCGTTGGCCGACGCCGTGACCGCGGGGGGTGGCCGGGTGATCAGCGGCCTGCAGATGCTGCTCAACCAGGCGTTCACTCAGGTCGAGCAGTTCACCGGTCAGCCGGCGCCCAAAGAGGCGATGAGGGCGGCACTGGACCGACGCTAGCCTTCGAAGATGGGGGCGGGGGTGGCCCGGGCGTGCGTGGCCGCGTGCGTGCTGGCCTGGTTCGTGGTGCTGAGCGTCTACGACGTCCGAGAACGCCGACTGCCGAACGTGCTGACGCTGCCCGGTGCCACCGTGCTGCTGGCCGCAGCGGCGGTGGCGGGGCGCGGAGTTGCGGCACTGGTCGGAGCCGGGTCGCTCGCAGCGCTCTATCTCGTCGTGCATCTCGTCGCACCCGCCGGCATGGGCGCGGGCGACGTGAAGCTCGCCATCGGCCTCGGCGCCCTGACCGGCGCGTTCGGACCCGAGGTGTGGATGCTTGCGGCCGTCGCCGCCCCGCTGCTGACTGCGCTGTGGGCCGTCGTCACGGCGGCCGCGCGGTCGGACCGGACCGTGCCGCACGGTCCGTCGATGTGCGTCGCCACGTCCGCTGCGGTCGCACTGGCCCTACTTCCGCCCTAGCGTGCGAATCATGCCGACTCGCTCCGCGACCCTCGACGACTTGGCCGCCATCGCGCAGATCTACGCCCACTACGTGGCCACCAGCGTTGCGACCTTCGAACTCGACCCGCCCGACGGCGACGAATGGCGGCGCCGCTTCGACGGGGTCGTCGGGGCAGGGCTGCCGTTTCTGGTCACCGAGCGGGACGGCGCCGTCGTGGGTTACGCGTACTGCGGGCCGTGGAAGACCAGGCCTGCGTACCGCGCCACCGTCGAGGATTCGGTGTACGTCGCACCCGAGGCCGTCGGCCGGGGCTGTGGCACGGAATTGCTGCGTGATCTGCTCGTAGCCTGCCACGACGCGGGAATCCGCGAGGTGATCGCGGTGATCGCCGACAGCGCCGACCGCGCCTCCGTCGAACTGCACCGCCGCTTTGGATTCGTCGACTCGGGCCGGCTGACCAACGTCGGTTACAAGTTCGACCGCTACATCGACACCGTGCTGATGCAGTGGAGCGCGAGTTGACGGATTACGTCGCCTAAACCCCCTCATGGGAAGATGGGACGCGTGTTGCGATGGACCACTGCTGGTGAATCCCACGGCCGCGCCCTGGTGGCCGTCGTCGAGGGCATGGTTGCCGGTGTCGGCGTCACCTCGGGGGACATCGCCGCCGAGCTGAGCAGACGCAGGCTGGGCTATGGACGTGGGGCCCGGATGAAGTTCGAGGCCGACGAGGTGACCATCCTGGCCGGGGTGCGGCACGGCGTCACGCTCGGCGGCCCGATCGCGATCCAGATCGGCAACACGGAATGGCCCAAGTGGGAAACCGTGATGGCCCCCGACCCGGTCGCCGCCGATGACTTGGACGTGGCGCGCAACGCCCCGCTCACGCGCCCCCGCCCCGGGCACGCCGACTACGCCGGAATGCTCAAGTACGGCTTCGACGACGCGCGCCCGGTGCTCGAGCGGGCCAGCGCCCGCGAGACCGCCGCCCGCGTCGCGGCAGGCACCATCGCGCGGGCGTTCCTGCGGCAGGCGCTCGGTGTCGAGGTGCTGTCCCACGTCATCTCGATCGGCCCCTCGAAGCCCTACGACGGGCCGCCACCAGCCCCTGCCGACCTGCCCGCGATCGACGAGAGCCCGGTGCGCGCCTACGACAAGGCCGCCGAGGAGGCGATGATCGCCGAGATCGAGGCGGCCAAGAAGGACGGCGACACCCTCGGCGGTGTCGTCGAGGTGGTCGCCGACGGACTGCCGATCGGACTGGGCTCCTTCACCAGCGGCGACAACCGGCTCGACAGCCAACTCGCGGCCGCGGTGATGGGCATCCAGGCCATCAAGGGCGTGGAGATTGGCGACGGCTTCGAAACCGCCCGTCGCCGCGGCAGCGTCGCGCACGACGAGATCTACCCCGGACCCGACGGAGTGATGCGCTCCACCAACCGCGCCGGCGGGCTGGAGGGGGGCATGACCAACGGCCAGGCGGTGCGCGTGCGGGCCGCCATGAAGCCGATCTCGACGGTGCCTCGGGCGCTGGCGACCGTCGACATGGCCACCGGCGACGAGGCCGTCGCCATCCACCAACGCTCCGACGTGTGCGCGGTGCCCGCCGCCGGGGTGGTCGCCGAGACCATGGTCGCGCTGGTGCTGGCCCGCGCGACGCTGGAGAAGTTCGGCGGCGATTCGTTGACCGAGACCCGGTCCAACATCGATGGGTACCAGCGCACGGTCGCCGCCCGCGACCCGGCGCAGCCCACGGCCAGGGCGTCGGGCTGATGGCGCCCAAGGTGGTGCTGGTGGGCATGCCCGGGTCGGGCAAGTCCACCATCGGACGCCGGCTGGCCAAGGCGCTCGACGTCCCGCTGCTCGACACCGACGCCAAGATCGTCGAGACCACCGGCCGCAGCATCGCCGACATCTTCGTCGAAGGCGAGCCGAAGTTCCGGCGCATCGAGGCCGACGTGGTGCGGTCGGCGTTGGCCGAGCACACCGGAGTGGTCTCGCTCGGCGGCGGCGCCATCACCACGCCGGACGTAGTCGAGGCGCTCGCAGGCCACACCGTGGTGTACCTCGAAATCACTGCGGCCGAAGGCATTCGACGCACGTCGGGCGGTCCCACGCGCCCGCTGCTCGCCGACGGCGACCCGGCGGAGAAGTACCGCAGCCTGATGGCGCAGCGCGTCCCGCTGTACCGCAAGGTCGCGACCATCAGGGTCAACACCAATCGACGCAACCCGAGCGCAGTGGTGCGGCACATCGTGCACAAGTTGGAGTGCGCGGACTCGGACCGTCAGCGCCCGCGCAGGCGCAGGCCGACGTGGCGGCGCCTGCCCACCGTCCTGAATCCAGAACCCACCACCGAGGCCCCGCCGAGTCCCGCGGCGTTGGCCCGCCGAGCGGAAGCACGCCATGACTGAACCCGTGACCGTCGACGTGTTGGTAGAGCGGCCGTATCCCGTCATCATCGGGACGGGCCTGCTCGACGAGCTGACCCGCACACTCGACGGCCGCCACAAGGTGGCCATCCTGCACCAGCCCGTGCTCGTCGAGACGGCCGAAGCAATCCGAAGTCACTTGGCCGACAAGGGAATCGATGCACACCGCGTCGAGCTCCCCGACGCCGAAGCTGGCAAGGAGCTCCCCGTCGTCGGCTTCATCTGGGAGGTGTTCGGCCGCATCGGGGTCGGTCGCAAGGACGCCGTGGTGAGTCTCGGCGGGGGAGCGGCCACCGACGTCGCGGGCTTCGCCGCCGCGACGTGGTTGCGCGGCATCGACATCGTGCACGTGCCCACCACCCTGCTCGGCATGGTCGACGCAGCGGTGGGCGGCAAGACCGGAATCAACACCGACGCGGGCAAGAACCTGGTGGGCGCCTTCCATCAGCCGCTCGCGGTGCTGGTGGACCTGGCGACGCTGGAAACGTTGCCGCGCAACGAGATCGTCGCGGGGATGGCCGAGATCGTGAAGGCCGGTTTCATTGCCGACCCGGTGATCCTCGACATGATCGAGGCGGATCCGGAGGCTGCCCTCGACCCGATGGGATCGGTGCTGCCGGAACTCATCCGGCGGGCGGTGACGGTCAAGGCCGCCGTCGTCGCGGCTGACGAGAAGGAATCTCAGCTGCGCGAAATCCTCAACTACGGACACACTTTGGCGCATGCGATCGAGCGTCGCGAGCAGTACCGCTGGCGCCACGGCGCCGCGGTGTCCGTCGGGCTGGTGTTCGCCGCCGAACTCGGGCGGCTGGCCGGTCGGCTGGACGACGAGACTGCCGACCGCCATCGGGCCATCCTGACGTCGCTCGGGTTGCCCGTGACCTACGACACCGACGCCCTGCCGCAGCTGCTCGAATACATGGCCGGGGACAAGAAGACCCGCTCGGGTGTGCTGCGCTTCGTCGTACTCGACGGCCTCGCCAAGCCCGGACGGTTGGAGGGCCCCGATCCCGCCATGGTCGCGGCCGCCTACTCGGAGATCGGCGCCTCGTGACGCCCGATGAGCGCTCGCGCGAAGAGCAGATGCCCGCTGGGCGCTTGCGCGAAGACCGTCGGACGGTCTACGTGTTCAACGGGCCGAACCTCGGGCGGCTGGGCAAGCGTCAACCGGACGTCTACGGCAGCACCACTCACGCCGACCTCGTCGCGCTCATCGAGCACGAGGCCAAGGAACTGGGGCTGGACGTCGAGGTGCGGCAGACGGACAGCGAGGCCGAGTTGCTGGGCTGGGTTCACGATGCGGCCGACGAGGGGGCGCCCGTCGTGCTCAACGCGGGCGCGCTGACCCACACCTCGATTGCCCTCCGTGACGCTTGTGCGGAGCTGGGCACTCTCATCGAGGTGCACATCTCGAACGTGCACGCCCGTGAGGAGTTCCGGCATCGCTCATACCTGAGCGCCGTCGCCACCGGCGTCATCGTCGGACTCGGCGTGCAGGGATACCTGCTGGCGCTGCGTTACCTGGCCGACGGCGACTAGGGATTCTTCTCGAGGTTCACCGGCGTGGTCTCGTCGGTGGACCGAGAGCCGGCATGCTCCAGGGAGCCGTCGTCGTGAACGGCCTCGAACACGTCGGTGTCCGCGCGCTCGCCGTCGGCGCCGTGGCGCGTCTACGGGCGGAGCTTTGCGGTCCACCAGGTAGCGGCCGATTGCCACGCCCGCAATGGCGGCGACGAAGACCAGCAGCGCGGTGAACGCCGCGAACGTGGTCACCTCGTTGAGCAGCGACTCGGCGTACAGGTTGTCGTAGAACAGCGAGATGAACCACGCAACCAGGCCGCTCACGACGCCTGCGAACAGCCCCGCCAGGAGCCACGTCATGGCCAGATCGCCCCGACGATCGGGGTCGGGGTTGGCTCGCGCGTCGCTGCGACCGTCGGCGATGCCCCACGCGAGGGCCGCAATCGCGAACAAGACGACCAGCGTGATGCTGATGGTCAGGGCCCAGGTATCCATGGCGTTGATCAGCACGCCCTGAAGCAATCGGACGAATACCATCAATGCCGCGAACACCAGTCCGCGCAGCAACCACTTAGTCATGGGGCCACAGCGTAGCGAGTAGCGTCACCGGCTGTGACGATTTCACAGCGCAGGGACCGTCTGCGTCGCCGACTGGTCAGCGCCGAATTGGACGCGATGCTGGTAACGGACCTGGTCAACGTGCGTTATCTGTCGGGTTTCACCGGCTCGAACGCGGCGCTTCTGGTGCGTGCCGATGACGAAACGCCGGTGCTGGCGACCGACGGGCGCTACGTCACGCAGGCCGCGCAGCAGGCGCCCGACGCCGAAGTCGTCATCGAACGCGCGTGCGCACCCCACCTGGCCGCCCGCGCGGCCACCGACGGCGCCAAGCGACTCGGGTTCGAGAGCCACGTGGTGACCGTCGACGGCTATGCGCTGCTGGAGCGCGCGGCCCCCGAAATCGAACTGGTCCGGGCCGCGGGCAGCGTCGAGTCGCTGCGCGAAGTGAAGGACGCCGGTGAGCTGGCGCTGCTCAGGTTGGCCTGTGAGGCCGCCGACGCGGCCCTTGCGGCCCTGGTGGAGGCGGGCGGGCTGCGGCCGGGCCGCACCGAGAAGGAGATCGGCAGGGAGCTCGAGTCCCGGATGCTCGACCACGGCGCCGACGGCGTGTCGTTCGAGACCATCGTGGCGGCGGGTGCGAATTCGGCGATTCCCCATCACCGGCCGACCGACGCCGTGCTCGCGGCGGGCGACTTCGTGAAGATCGACTTCGGGGCCCTGGTCGCCGGGTACCACTCGGACATGACCCGCACGTTCGTGCTTTCCCCGGTAGCGCAGTGGCAGCTCGACGTGTACGACCTGGTGGCGACCGCTCAGCGGGTCGGGCGCGAGGCGCTGGCACCCGGAGTCTGTCTCAAGGACGTCGACGGCGCATCACGGCAGGTCATCGCCGACGCCGGCCACGCGGAGCACTTCGGCCACGGGCTCGGGCACGGCGTCGGGCTGCAGATCCACGAAGCGCCGGGAATCAGCGCGTCAGCCGCCGGTACACTGCTTGCTGGCTCTACGGTGACCGTGGAGCCCGGAGTTTATCTGCCGGGCCGCGGCGGCGTCCGCATCGAGGACACGCTGGTGGTGGGCAGAGCAGATTCACCCACACCCGAGTTGCTTACCCGGTTCCCCAAGGAACTGGTTGTCATTGATTGAGATCTAGGAGATACGACCGACCGTGGCTTCGACCGCAGACTTCAAGAACGGGCTCGTCCTGCAGATCGACGGCCAACTGTGGCAGATCGTCGAGTTCCAGCACGTCAAGCCGGGCAAGGGCCCCGCCTTCGTGCGCACCAAACTCAAGAACGTGCTGACCGGCAAGGTCGTCGACAAGACGTACAACGCAGGCGTCAAGGTCGAGACGGCGACCGTCGACCGCCGCGACGCCACGTACCTCTACCGCGACGGCAGCGACTTCGTGTTCATGGACTCCGAGGACTACGAGCAGCACCCGCTGCCCGAGACCTTGGTGGGCAACGCCGCGAACTTCCTTCTGGAGAGCCTGCCGGTCCAGATCGCCTTCCACGAGGGCGCGCCGCTGTACCTCGAGCTCCCCGTCACGGTCGAGCTGATCGTCACGCACACCGAACCGGGACTTCAGGGCGACCGGTCCAGCGCGGGCACCAAGCCGGCCACCGTCGAGACGGGCGCCGAACTCCAGGTGCCGCTGTTCATCAACACCGGTGACAAGCTGAAGGTCGATTCGCGCGACGGCAGCTACTTGGGCCGCGTCAATGCCTGAGGACTTCGGCTTCCGGGTGAGCACCCGGCTCCATGCCTGACCGCCGGTCCGACCGGGGGCGGCATCAGGCCCGCAAGCGCGCCGTCGATCTGCTGTTCGAGGCCGAGGCCCGCGGGCTCACCCCCGCCGAGCTTGCGGATTCGCGAAACACGTTGGCGGAAACGGACTCCGAGGTCTCTGCGCTCAACCCGTATACCCTCACCGTGGTCCGCGGAGTCACCGCGCACACCGCCCACGTCGACGAGCTCATCTCCGCGCACCTGCAGGGCTGGACCTTGGAGCGACTGCCTGCGGTCGACCGCGCCATCCTGCGGGTCGCCGTCTGGGAACTTCTGCACGCCGACGACGTCCCCGAGCCGGTGGCCGTGGACGAAGCCGTCGAGTTGGCCAAGAAGCTGTCCACCGACGACTCGCCCGCCTTCGTGAACGGGGTGCTCGGTCAGGTCATGCTGGTGACGCCGCAGATCCGTGCGGCCGCCCAGGCGGTTCAGGACGCCGTCCGTGGTGCGGCCACCGAAGGCCCGTGATGGCCGCGCCGCACGACTGGGCTTCTCAGTCGAGTCTCGAAGATGCGGCGCGGGTTTACCGGTTGCCGACCCGAACCAGGTAGAAGTCGGACGTCGACGCGGACCTGTGCTGCGGGTCCTTTCCGTACGTCAAGACGGTGGACAACCGCGGGTTGGCACAGATGGAGCGGCTGCTGCAGTTCGGTCGGGTGCGGTCGCGCTCGATGTGAGCCGCCGCCGGGTCGAGACGTGTCCGGTGGCACTCCGGAGATAACTCAGCACCGCGCTGGACAGGTAGCCGAATCCGCCGACGATCAACAGCAGCCCCCACGCCGCGGCGGCGTCGAAGTGCTGCTGGCTGATCACCAGCAGGCGGCCGATCCCCGTGCCGGTGCCGAAGACGTCGACGAGCAGCGTGACGATGACCGCCAGTGAGGCGGCCACGCGAACGCCCAGCAGTACGCCAGGTGCCAGCGACGGTGCCACCACCTTGCTCCACCGCTGGAGCGGGCTCAGCCCGATGGTCCGCGACATCTCCAGCCGCACGGCGGGTATCGAGCGGATGGCCTCCGCTGCGCTGAGCGTGATGGGCAGCGAGGCGACGAGTCCGACGACGAGCACCCCGGCACGCTGTGTCGGTCCGAGCAGCAGCGCCGCCAACGGCACCAGCGCCGCGGCCGGGACGGTCGCGACGAAGTCGATCGTTCCCGTCAGCGCGCGGTCCGCCAGCCGCGATGCGCCGATGGCGGTGCCCAACACCGTGCCGACGAGGGCCGCGAGCAGCAGCCCGAGCGCGTAGGTGACGAGCGTGGTCGTCACGGCCATCGTCAACGTGTCGTCGTCGGACAGCCGGCCGAGTGCGGCGAACCACTCGCTCGGTGGCGGAAAAGACAACGAATCCGCGGGGGCGACGAGCTGCCACGCCGCCAACGCCGCCGCCAGCGGGAGCAGTCCCGTCGGTGGGGCGGCCACCGCGCCCACCGCCGCCGACGCGCCGTCGGCTCGGTGCGTGGGAGTGCCCGGGAGCGCGCGCCGCGCGATGCGCAACGCGGTGTTCAGTAGGACGCCGAGCAGTCCGCAGACCAGGACGTAGGCCCACATCCGCGCCGGAGCCAGCGCGTGAAATGCCTCGACGATCCCGCCGCCGAGCCCCCGGGGGTACATCAACATCTCCGTGACGATCGCGACGAGGAAGGCGAACACCGTCGCCAACTGGGCGCCGACGAGCCACGCGGGCACTGCGGTCGGAACCTGCACCTTCCGGAAGGTTTCGGCGCGCGAGAGGTGCAGCGTGCGGGCGACGTCGTCGTGGCGAGGCTGTGCCGACGCCGCCCCGGCTGCCGTATTGACCACGACGGGCCACGTCGCCGCGAACGCGGCGACCACCAGTTCGGTCGTTCCGATCGGTCCGATCGCCAGCATTGCGACGGGGACGAGCGCCACGGCGGGGATGGTGCGTAGGAAGTCGATCGTGGCCATCAGATATCGGCGGACGGGCACGAGCAACCCGATGGCCATGCCGAGCAAGCCGCCTGCGGTCACCGCGATCGCCGTCGCCACCAACGACGTTCGCAGGGTGTGGGCCGCCGCCCGCAGCAGGTCGCCACCGGCGACGAGGCCGACGAGCGCGGTCCCCACCTCAACGGGGGATGGGAGGAACTCATACCCCGCGAACACTGTCGCCTTGAGCAGTGCCCACGCGGCGATCAGCACGGCGGGCGCGACCAGCGCAATGAGGCGACTACTCAAGTCCGACTCGCAGCGCCCGTGCGAGCAGTTGTCGAATCTCCAAGTAGCGCGGCAACTCCCGCGTCGCGAGCTGGTCACGGGGGCGGGGCAGCCCGGTGTCGGCGCAGAACGTGATCGTGCCGGGTCTGCCGCCGAGGACCATGACCCGGTCGCTGAGGTAGATCGCCTCGTCGAGGTCGTGGGTAATGAAGACGACCGTCGCGCCCGTCTGCTCGCACACTCTCAGCAGCACGTCCTGCAACGTGGCCTTGGTGATGGCGTCGAGGGCCCCGAACGGCTCGTCCATCAGGAGCACCTTTGGTTCGAGCACCAAGGCTCGTGCCAGCTGCGCCCGCTGCGCCATGCCCCCGGAGAGGTGCCTGGGGTAGTCCGCGACGTGGTCGGAGAGTTCAACCATCGCCAATGCCTGCGCCACGCGTTCGTGTCGGACGTCCCGGCCCACGCGCCCTTCCAAGCCGAGTGCGGCATTGCGCGCCACGGTGCGCCATGGAAGCAGGGCGTTCTCGTAGTCCTGAAATACCATCACCGCACCATGTGGTGGCCCGCGCACCAATTCACCGTCGAATACGACTGTGCCGCATGAGTATTCGAGCAGCCCACCCAGCACCCGAAGCAGGGTGGTCTTGCCGGCGCCCGAGCGGCCGACGACGCCGACGACGTCACCGTGCCCGATGTCGAACGACACGTCGCGCAGTATCGCCCGCGGCCCACCCGGGGTGCGCAGGTCCACGCCCACCCCGTCGACCGCGTACAGCTCGGCGGTCATCGGGGTTGCCACACCAGCGCATTCACGTCGGGTTCGACGTTGATCGAGCCGGCCGCCCTGGTGATGGCGACGTAGGGCTCCAGATCCCGCGGCGTCACCTCGACGGACCAGTCGGGCAGCGCCGAGTGTTCGAGCACCGCCGCCGGAAGCTGCAACCAGTCCTGCATCATGCTGCGCGCCCTGGCCTCGTCGGCGTCGAGGTAGGCGATCGCCTCGTCAAGTGCCGAGCGCCATGCGCGGATGGTGTCGGGATGCGCGTCGGCGAACGCGCGGGTGGACGCCCACACGGTCGTCATGGCGGTCTGCACGGCGCCGTTGCTCGCGGCGTCGACGGCCTCGACGATGACGTCTTCGCGAAGGGTGTATCCGCGAGCGGCGATGGTGCCGCTGAACGGAATCGACGCGACCACCGCGTCGACGTTGCCTGCGTCGAGCTGGTCGCCCATCGTGGCGAACGGCGTCTGAACGAACTTCACGTCGTTGTGCTGAATGCCTTCGCGGCCAAGCAGATACACCAACGCGTCGACGATGGTGCCGGTGAGTGACGGAACGCCGATCGCCTTGCCCTTCAACTGGACCAGGGACATGACCGACGGGTCCCTGGCGATCCAGACGGCATTGGGCCTGGCTCGCGTCGATCTCTGAAGGCTCGAAACGATCTCCAGGCTCGAGCTTCCGCTCGGCCCCGATCAGCACCAGGGTCGGCCCGCTGAGGGCGATGTCGTACTGATCCTTGGCCAGCGCGGCCATGAACACCGGAAGGTCCTGGCCCTCGGTGAGCTCGACCGCCAGCCCATGGCGCTCGAACATCTTCTCGACGAACGCCACGTGTACCGGAAGCGTGCTTCCCGCCGAGAACATCGCCACCCGGACGGTGGCCAGTCCCGACGCCGCCGGAGCGTGCTCGTTCTCGCCGCAGCCCGACATGAGCAGCACGAGCGTGCCGAGCAGTCCCGCGATGTGCCGTTTCCAGGTCGACTGCATCGTCACCACACCCCCGCGCTGGTCCGTTGCCACCTCGTCGCGTCGCACCACCCGCCCCCGGAACCGGCAACAAGCCAGTCTCCAATGGTCGAGTCAGCGTCGAGATGCCTTCATGTCAGCGATGATCGCAGGAGACTGATCATTTGCGACAGGGGGTGGCAGCCGAATTGTCGGCCGAAGTGTTTTCCGGCGGCGGCAGGCGTCCGCACGTATTGTGCGACCGCGAGGACGAGCTGGCCAGCCTCGACGACGCCGTGGCGCAGGCGTCGGCCGGCGCGGGCGGCGTGCTACTGGTCGAGGGACCTGCCGGTATCGGGAAGACGGCGCTGCTGGACCAACTGCGTCAACGGGCGACGGAGCGCGGGTTGTCGGTGCTGACGGCGCGGGGCGGCGAGTTGGAGCGCGGATTCGGCTTCGGGGTGGTTCGTCAGCTGCTCGAAGGGGCCGTCGCGGGGGCGTCCGCGGCCGAGCGCGAACGGTTGACGGCCGGTGCCGCCCGACTCGCCGAACCCGTGTTCACCGACGTCGCGAAGGGGGAGACGTCGGACGTCGCGTTCGCCACGTTGCACGGCCTGTACTGGCTCGTCGTCAACCTGACCGAGCGTGGACCGATGGTGCTGGTCGTCGACGACGTGCATTGGGCCGACGAGCCGTCGCTGCGGTTCCTCCTACATCTCGCCCACCGCATCGCCGGACTGCCGGTGGTGTTGGTGTTGGCCGTGCGATCGGGAGCGGAGAAGAATCGCCGCGACCTGGATGCGCTCTTGCTCGAGGCGCGACCTCCGATCGTCCGCCCCCGCCCGCTCGGCGAATCTGCGGTCGCAGAGATGATTCGCGCGCGACTGGGCCAGGACGCCGGTGGCCAGCTGTCGCGGGCGTGCGCGCAGGCGACGGGGGGCAACCCGTTTCTGCTCTCCGAACTTCTTGGCGAATTCGCGCGAAAGGCGTTGTCCGTCAGCGATATCGACCCCGCAACGGTCGACACGCTCGCACCGGAGCGGATCTCCGCGGCGGTGCTGTTGCGCGTCGAGGGGCTCGATCGCGATGCCCCTGCGCTGGCCCGTGCGGTCGCGGTGCTGGGTCCACGAGCCCGGTTGAGCCTGTGTGCTCAACTGGCGGACCTCGACCCGCGCCGCGCGCGAACGCTGGCCGCGGGGTTGGTGGATCAGGCGGTGCTGGCCCCCGGCGAGCCGCTGCGCTTCGTCCACCCAATCGTCCGCACGGCGATCTACGAGGAGTGTCCCCAACGGAGCAGTCCGACTTGCACGCAGGCGCGGCAAGGCTGCTCGTCGCCGAGGGCGAGGGGCTCGGCTCCGTCGCGATCCACCTGCTCGCCACCGCACCCAACGGCGACCGAGACGTCGTGACGATGCTGTGCGATGCGTCGCGATCGGCGCTGGCGGGCGGAGCCCCCGACACCGCGCGGGCGCTCCTGCGGCGCGCGCTCGACGAACCGCCCGACGTGGCGGAACGGCCGATGGTGCTCTTCGAGCTGGGCAAGGCCGAGCACGAGATCGGGGACGCCACCGCGCCGTCACACCTGCGCGAGGCGGCTGAGGCCACCACCGAACCGGTGATGCGCGCCCGAGCGGTCGAAGCCCTGGCCTGGACCACGCATCCGGACGCCCGCAGGCAACGCGAGCAGCTCGCCCTGTACGAGCGTTCGGCCGCCGAAGTCGACCAGTTCGATCGCGAGTTGGCGCTGGAACTGGAAGCGGCCCGGCTGGGGGCTCTGCTGCTCAACCCCGATCTGCCCGTGCGCTTCGAGGATGAGGCGGAACGGTTCGCCGACATGCCGGCGCTCACCGGTGCGGAGTGCCTGCTGAGGTCGTTCGTGGCGCGCCGCGCGTTGACCGGAGGTCCGATCGCCGTCGCAGGCGACCTCGCCGAACAGGCGGCGGCCCATCCGTCGTTGGTGAGTCAGGGGGGTCATCCGCTGTGGCGCACCAACATCACGATCTGCCTGGTCCAGGCCGAGCGCTATGAAGTGGCCGAGCACCTGCTGTCGCGCGCGATCCGTCACGCCGAGCGCAAGGGTTCGCCCCAGTGGCTGGCTAGGGCGCTATGGCTACGGGGCCTCGGGCGGCACCGGCGCGGTGACCTCAAGGGCGCGGAAGCGGACGCCCGTGCGGCGCTGGACATCCAGAGTCTGACGTACAGCTACAACAAGTACCCGCAGCTGGTGCCGCTGATCGATTCACTCGCCGACCAGGGGCGTGTCGACGAAGGGGAGGAACTGCTGGCCGAACACGGGATGGACGGCGACCTCTCGCCGTCGCTGTTCTCGATACTGCCGTTGCTCGCGCGCGGGCGACTTCGGGCCGCCGGCGGTCAACATGCAAGTGCGCGAGCCGATCTCGAAGATGCGCTGCGGCGGATCGAGCAGAGCCGAGGAATGTTCCCGTGGGCGAACGACGCCAGGATCGCGCTGGTGCCGGTGTTGCGGGCCATCGGCGATGAGGACGCCGCCCTCGACCTGGCCGAGGAGTCCTTCGCCACGGCGACCGCGGCGGAGTCGCGGCGCAACGTCGGCGGTGCACTGCGAGTTCGGGGGCTGCTCGAGGGCGGGAAGCGGGGTTTGGACCTGCTCCGCCAAGCGGCGGACACGCTCGCGGAGTCGCCCGCGCTGGTGTGGCGTGCACAGGCCTGCGTGGACCTGGGTGCCGCGTTGCGTCGGGAGGGCCGGGCCGTGGAGGCCCGAACCGTGCTGCGGGAAGGCATGGAACTCGCGCACCGTTGCGCGGCGACCCCGCTGGCCGACCACGCCTTCGACGAGCTCCGTGCCGCCGGTGGTCGCCCACGCCGTCGCGCGGGCGTCGGGGCGGATGCATTGACCACCAGTGAACGGCGGGTCGCCGAACTCGCGGCCAGGGGCGCCAGCAACAAGGAGATCGCCCAGTCGCTGTTCGTCACCCTTCGCACGGTGGAGATGCACCTCTCGAGCGTCTACGCGAAGCTGGAGATCCGGTCCAGGCACGAGCTGGGAGCAGCGCTCGGACCGCTGTGACCTGCGGTGGACTAATACTTCGGTCGATACTTCGGTCCCGCACCATTGGTTGCGGCGCTGGGTGCGCCCACGCTTGACACATGCTCGAATCAGGTGCGTGGCCGTGGGTCGGCCGAGGACGTGAACTCCACCAGCTCACCTCCGCCATGGACGACTCCCACTCGACCGGCGCGCTGCTAACGGGAGCCCGCGGCGTCGGCAAGACGCGGCTCGCGGCGGAGGCGCTCAGCCGCTGCGACCGGATGGAGGCGCGTTGGACGGTCGCCACGCCCGCTGGTCGGGCCGTCCCCCTCGGAGCGTTCGCGGACTGGGTGCCAGACGGGGTGGAGAACCCGACCCATGCGACCGAGCGCGTGATCGCCCGACTCGTGGGGGCCGCAGCGCCGGGCTCGGTCGTGGTCGTCGTGGACGACGTGCACCTGCTCGATGACGCGTCGGCATTCCTGTTGCAGCGCTTCGTCGATCGCAGGCTGGGCAGGCTGATGCTGACCGCGCGTACCGGCGCCGATCTTCCCGACGCCGTGGCCGCACTGCGGAGGGCGAGCGCGCTGCAACGCGTCGAATTGGGCCCACTCGGCCGCCAGGAGAGCACGGCCCTGCTGGCGGCCACCCTGGGCGGCACTGTCGACCCCGTGGTCAGTCAACGTTTGTGGACGACGACGCAGGGCAACGTGCGGTATCTGCGGGCGATCGTCGAACATCACGTTGGGGCGGGGCAGCTTCGACGCGACGACGGCATGTGGAGGTGGTGCTCGGAGCCCGTGGTGCCCGACGCGGTGTGCGAGCTCGTCGAAGCGGACATGGGCAGGCTCAGCGACGAGGTCGCCGAGGCGCTCGACCTCCTGGCGGTGGCCCGGCACCTCCCCGCTAGGGCGTTGGTCGACCTCGTCGGCTCTGGTCCCATCGAAGAGGCCGAGCGTCGGTCGCTCATCTTCGCCGATGACGCGCCAGAACCCGTTGTGCGCCTGGTTCATCCGCTCTACGGCGAGGTACGTCGCACCAGGATGGGGCGGATCCGGCTGAGGCGGCTGCGGGGCACCGTCGCGGGCGTGTTGTGCGACGAGGACGAACCGTCCCCGGCCGAACTCGTGCGGCGTGGGCAGCTTCTGATCGACTCCGACGTCAAACCGGCGCTGGACGATCTGCTGACCCTCGCGCAGGCCGCGCTCTGGTGCGGTGAATTCGACGTGTCGCTGCGGTTCGCGCGTCGTGCACTGCTCAGCGGCGGCGGGTGGAAAGCGAGCATCGGGTGCGCGGATGCATTGACGATGGCTGGCCGGTCGGCGGAAGCGGATGCCCACCTCGTCGGACTCGACGTCGACGACCTGCCGCCCGAGGGAGTGAAGCAGCTCGCACGAGCCAGGGCACTGAGTCTGTTGACGCAGAACAGGATTCCGGACGCGCTCGCATCGGTGACCGGCATCGACGACTCGGGCGAGGTCGACGCGGTACGGGCGCTCGTACTCGCCTGCGCAGGTCGGGATTCGGCGGCCGTCGCCGCGGCCGACGGTGCGCTGGGGACGACGGGGGAACCCGAGCCGACGACCATCTTGGCGGTGGTGGCCAAGCTCCTGGTCGTCGGCGAGCGCGGCGACGTCGCGGCCGTCGAAGAGTGGGTGGGCGGGGCGGCCGACATCGCGACGGGATCGGGGACCACCTCGTTCGCCCGGTTCCTGCTCGCGGAGGCGCACGCGTTGGCGCTGGCGCTGTCAGGCTCCTACCAGGCGGCCGAGCGGGTGATCGACCGCATCCGCATGGACGACGCGCCACCCGACCTCGCGAGCTGGGCTGCCATGATGTCGGGCGCCATCGAGGTGGCCGGTGGGTCCGTCGGGTCCGGGGTCAGCCAGATCTGGAGCGAGACGACGTCGGCGCGGCTCGGATTGCTCGGAGGCTGGCTACGGCGGTATCAGTACGACCTCGCGATCGGGCTGGCCGCCCGGGGCGAATCCGATGCGGCGGAACGGGCGCTGCGGCGCGTCGGCTCGGCGTCGCACCCGCTGGGTTCGTACCTCGAACCCATCGAAGCGGTCGCCAAGGCATGGATTTCCGCGTCGACGGGCGCGATGAGCACCGCGATCGGGCATGCCAGGGCGGGTGCGAGGAGCGCACGGGACCGGCAGCGTTGGGCCCGCGAGGTGTGGTGCCTGCAAGCGGCCACGCGGTTCGGCGATCGCACCACGGCGGCTCGGCTGGCCGAACTCGCCGGCGTCGTGAAGGGCCCGCTGGCGGCCGTCGCACAGGTACACGCCGCTGCGCTGGCGACTGGCGACGGCGACGGACTCCTCGAAGTGTCGCGGCGCTACGAGGAGCTTGGCGATCTGTTGTCGGCGGTCGACACGGCCGTGCAGGCGGCGGCCGAGCTTCGGCGCGCGGATCGGCGCGGCACCGCGTTCGGCGCCGTGCGGCGCTCCCGCGAGCTCGCCGAGAAGTGCGGCGCGCCACACACTCCCGCGATGGCCATCGCGGATGCGCCGCCGGAGTTCACCGGTCGCGAGCGCGAAGTGATCATGCTGGCGGCCAAGGGCCTGACCAATCATGAGATCGCCGAACGGCTCCACCTGTCGGTTCGCACCGTCGAGGGGCACCTGTATCGCGCCGCAGGCAGGGTGGGGGCGCGCAATCGCGGCGAACTGGCCAGAACGATCTGTGACGACCTCGGGAACACCGGATGAGCCGGTGCATCCCAACTGGCTCCGACCGCGGCAGCGCGGCCGACGACGTCCTGTGCGACCGGTTCGCGCAGCTGGGGAAACAAGGGGATTGACATGAGCAGTGCGCGGTACATCGGTCGACTAGGGGCGCTTGCGGTTGCCTTGGGGATCGGGGCGGCGGTGGCGAACGCTACGGGGGTGGCCCATGCCGACCCCGATTCGACGGCGAGCGCCGAGGCGGCCTCGGACTCGTCGAGCCAGCCCGGCTCGGAGCCATCGTCGCCATCCGTCCCGTCGGTGGCGACCGAACCCACACCGGATTCCGATGGGGACGCCCCTTCCGGACCGCCCAAGGGCTCGTCGCCCGAGACGTCGGTCAGTAGCTCGGGCGGTGCGCACACGTCGACCTACGGCAGCGATTCGGCGGGGGCCACCGAAGTCGACGCGACCGCGGAACCGTCAGCGGAGTCGGATCGGAGCCCCGCGAAGCCTTCGAAGAAGAAGGTTTCGAACGACCGTCGGGCGGCCGTGACGGAAACGCCGCGCGTCGAGGCCGCTTCGCCGGAGCCACGAGCGGACTCGAAGCCGCGGTGGACCGCTGAATCCGCCGTCGACGAGGCTGGGGACGTGAACCCGTCGGCAGCGCGGCTTGCTGCCATATCGTTCACCGCCGGACCAACGTCAGCAAGTCCGAGCGCATCCGTCGCCAGCGTGCAGGTCCCGTCGACGGCGCAGCCCGCGGCGCCCAAGGCGGCCGTTGCCGACGTTGTCACCGGGTTCTTCTCGGGATTGCTCGGCGCGTTGGGATCGGCGCCTGCTACGGCGCCGGGTCCGGCCGCACCGCCGGAATCTCCAGTGGCGTGGGCGATGTTGGCGTATGCGCGCAGCAAGGCGGAGCAGGATTCCTCGTCGGTTACAGAGGCGAGCCACATCGCGGATACGTCCGGCGGCGTGACGACCAGTTTGGCTCTGCAGGAGGGTCCGATGGCGATGGCCGCCGCGGTGGTGGCCAATTCCGCTCCGGTGGCGGGTACGCCCACGGTCGGCACGCCGGATCCGACGACGGGGAAGGTGACGGGGTCGTTGAACGTGACCGATCCGGATGGGAATCCGTTGTTGTACAGCGTGACTGCCGCACCGTCGAGTGGAGCGGTGGCGCTGGACGGCGCGGGTGGGTTTACCTACACGCCGACACAGGCGGCACGGCTGCGCGCCGGCCAGACCGCCGGCGCCGACGCCGACGCCTTCACCGTCGCCGTGAGCGATGGCGTCGCGTCGACGTCCGTGCTGGTGAAGGTCACCGTGTTCCCCGCTGCCTTCAGTGCGCCGGTGTCTTGGCCGACGGGGTCGGGGTCGAATCCGGCGGGCGTGGTCGTGGTCTCGGGCAAGGGCGTCTACGTCGCCAACACCGGCAAGAACACGGTGTCGTTGCTCGATCCGGTGTCCGGTGCGGTGCTCAACACGATTCCGGTGGGCGGTTCGCCGACGGCAATGGTGGCCAGCTCGGACGGGAAGTCGTTGTGGGTGGCCAACGCGGGTTCCAATACCGTGATGCGGATCAGCACCACGACCAATGCGGTAGTGGCCACCACGCAGGTGGGAAGGACGCCGCGAGCGTTGGCGCTCAACGGATCGACGTTATGGGTGGCGAACTCGGGCAGCAATACGGTCTCGCGAATCAACACGACGACCAACACCGTGGTGGGGTCGGCGATCGGTGTCGGTCGGGCGCCGTACGGGATCACGGTGTCCCAAGACGGATCGCAGGTGTACGTCACCAACCGCGACGGCAATTCGGTGACGCGGATCAGCACCACCACCAATGCAGTGGTGGGCACCATCACCGACATCGGCCCGGGGCCGGTGGCCGTCGCGGCGACGGCGGGCCGGGCCTACACGGTCAACTACAACGGGAACTACGTCGCGGTGTTCGATACCGTGACGAACCAGGGCGTCAACATGATTCCCGTGGGCGTCAATGCGACGTCGATGGCGATCTCGCCGGACTCGTCGGTGATGTACGTGACGAACGCGAACGACACGGTGTCGGCGATCGACCTCCGCACCGAAACGGTGATAAGCACCATCACCGTCGCTCCGACGGGCCCAAGCGGAACGCACACCGTGGCGGTTTCTCCGGACGGCACCAAGCTCTACGTCACCGACGGCGCCGACGGCACGGTACGGGTGCTGACATTCGTCCGCGGCAACACACTGCCACAGACCGCGCTCGACGTGGGCACGCCCAACTGGACGACGGGGGTCGTCACCGGTTCCATCAACGCCACCGACCCCGACGGTGACGCGTTGACGTACACGGTCACCCAGAACCCGACCAACGGGTCGACGGTGAGCCTGATGCCTACGGGTGGATTCACTTACACGGCAAGCGCGTCCGCGCGTCAGCTGGCCGCTCAGACCCCTGGAACTGACACCGACACCTTCGTGGTCCGGGTCAACGATGCAGGAGGTGGCAACACGATCGTCACCGTGACGGTGACGGTCGCGCCTCCGCCTCTACCGGGCGTCACGCCGATCGCAACGGGTGCATACCCCAGCCGGGTCGTGGCGAGCAACGGAAAGGTGTACGTGCTGAACTACTCCGCCCAGACCGTGTCGATCGTCAACCCCGCGACCAACCAGGTCGTCAAGACCATCAACGTCGCAGCAGCCACGGCCGGTCCGGCTACGGCACTCGTGGTCAGGGCCGACGGTCGCATCTACGTCGCCCACTACGACTCCGTCGACGTGATCGACACCAACGCCGGTCAACTGGTCGCCAACGTGCCCATCCTCGACCAGTGCGCGGCCTACGGCTGCTACGGCACCGCCGGACCAATCACCACGGTGGTGATCAACCCGAGCGGGACGCTGGTCTACGCCATTCGGGAGAACTACACCGACGTGGGGACCGTCACCTCCATCTCGGCGATCGACACCGCTACCAACGCGGTCGTCTACGAAGGTTTCGGGAGCGACACAACCGATCTCGAGTGGACCCCGGACGGCACCAGGCACTACTCGGCGCAGGGCGACTATCACTACATTGCGTGGTCCAACGTCGACTACACCAGCGGCTACATCAACATCGTCGCTCCAGGGGACTGGCCGTACTCCTCGAACGTGGCGATCAGCCCGGACGGTCGGCGCGCCTACGTGGTCGTGCATGCCGTTTCGTGGAACCCCGGACCGTCCGTGGGGATCGCGGTGATCGACACCGATCCGACCAGCACCGCCACGTACAACACACAGATCGGGTTGATCGCCCTTGTGGGTGCTCAGGACATCGCGTTCAGCGCGAACAGCACCAGGGCCTACGTGACGATGAGCGACGGCAAGACCATCACCGTGCTCAACACCGCCACCAACACGGTGATCGGTTCGTTTGTCACCGACCAGAATTCAACGGGGGCCTATCGCTCGGTAGTGGTGCAGGGCAACACCCTCTACGTCGCGGATGGTGGTGACAACACCGTGTACGCCGTCAATCTGGGCACCGTGGTGTTGACGCCGCCCGTCTGAGCAGGCAGCAGGCGGCGCCGAATTCGAGTAGTGCACTACTCACATCGCGCGACGCATCGGATCGAAAGATGGCAACTGCGCACGTCATACAGTTCGAGTCGACCGACCGCGGCGCGCGCTGGGGGGACTGGTACCGGCGGTGAGGGGTCCGCCGGTACCAGCCCACCTCCGGATAGTCCGGCAGGACAATCGAATCGGCCTTGCTCATCGACGGTCCGTTGCGACACCGCTTCAGATTAGGTCGAGTTCCTGATAGGTCCGCCGGACGAATCTGGGTTGGGCCGCCTGCAGCTTGGCCAGCGACGTGTTGCCCGCGATGGCCGCTGCGGTGTCGGCGCTGAGGTCCGGCATGTTCTGGATGAGATACAGGATGATCAGGTCCGCCGAGGGGTCGGCCAGCCACCACGTCCCGTAGGCCCCCGGCCAGCTGAACGCGCCGAGCCCGCCTGGTCCGTACAGCTGCCGGGACTGCGCCGGGTCGGTGACCACCGCCAGGTTCAGCCCGAATCCGCGCCCGCGCCAGTACGGCATCCCCAGGAACGGCTGGCGCTTCTGCTCGTCGGTCAGCCGGTCGGTGCGCATCTGTCGAACGGAGTCCTCCGACAGCACGCGCACCCCGTCGACGGTGCCGAAGCCGAGCAGCATGCGTACGAACGTCAGGTAGTCGTCGACCGTCGACCACAGGCCGGCACCGCCCGCGCAGAACGGCGGCAACGTCACCTGAGGGGGTCCCATGGCGTCGTCGCGCAGTTGGTGGTTCTCGTCGAGTGTGTACATCGTGGCGGCCCGCCTGCGCCCTTCCGGGGTGACGGCGAAACCGGTGTCGGTCATGCCGAGCGGTTCGATGATCCGATCCGCGAGCACCTCGGCCAGCGGCTTGCCCTCGATGCGCGACAGCGCAATGCCGAGCACGTCGGTCGCGTGGCTGTACGTCATCCACTCGCCGGGCTGATGGGCCAGCGGCAGCGCCGCCAACTCGGTCAGCCAGCGATCCTGGTCCTGGCGAAACATCAGCTTTCCGTACGCCAGGCCCAACGGCGGGCCGACCGAGAATGCATAGGCGAGCCCGCTGCGGTGGGTCATCAGGTCGTCGAACGTGATGGGTCGGCGCAGCGGCACCGTCTTGTCCAGCAGCCCCTTCGGATCGGCCATCACCCGCACCTCGGCGAGCTCGGGCAGCCACTCCGCCACGGGATCGCTGAGCGCGAACTTGCCCTCTTCGATTAGCGCCATGGCAGCGGCCACGGTGATCGGCTTCGTCATCGAGGCGATGCGGAACACGGTGTCGCGCTGCATCGGCGAACCGGCGTGGACGTCACGGTGCCCGAGCTCGTTCACCTGGAGCACCTTGCCCGCCTGCCACACCAGGGTGACCGCACCTGCCAGCAGCCCCGCGTCGATCACCTCGCGGATGGAGGCCTGGTTGCCGTCGAGCTTCATCCGGCCAGCGTAGACAGCGCCACACGGTGCTCGTCGGTGTGCCGCTCCTGCCCTCGACACAGAATCCCGGGTCGCTCCGCTCCTGCCCTCGGCACAGAATCCCGGGTCGCTCCGCTCCTGCCCTCCGGCACAGAATCCCGGGTCGCTCCGCTCCTGCCCTCCGGCACAGAATCCCGGGTCGCTCCGCTCCTGCCCTCCGGTGGTAGAGTGCCCGCAGTTTGACATCCTTTAACGATCCGTCCAGAGAGGCGGAGAAGGAGGTCCAGGTCACCCGTGGCTGCGCCTAGCCCCGACCGGGAATTGATGTCCGCCGCCGACGTAGGCCGGACCATCTCGCGCATCGCGCATCAGATCATCGAGAAGACCGCGCTCGACGGCCCCGACGCCCCGCACGTGGTGCTGCTCGGCATCCCGACCCGCGGTGTCACGCTGGCCGCCCGGCTCGCGCGCCACGTCACCGAGTTCTCCGGGGTGGCCGTTCCGGCGGGCGGCCTCGACGTCACGCTCTACCGCGACGACCTGAACTTCAAGCCGCCCCGCCCGCTGGAGGACACGTCCATTCCGGAGGGCGGCATCGACGATGCGGTGGTGGTGCTCGTCGACGACGTGCTGTACTCCGGGCGCACCGTGCGGGCCGCGTTGGACGCCCTGCGCGACGTCGGCAGGCCGCGGGCCGTGCAGCTGGCCGCGCTGGTCGACCGGGGGCACCGCGAACTGCCTTTGCGCGCTGACTATGTGGGCAAGAACGTGCCCACTTCGCGGTCCGACAACATCAAGGTGCTGCTGACCGAACACGACGGGCGCGACGGTGTGCTGATCGCGTCTCACGGAGGGCCGAAACGCTGATGACTGCTCACGCGGCGCCGACCCTCACGGGCACAGCGCAGATGGCGAAGGGGAGCCGACGATGACGAGGCATCTGTTGTCCGCGGCCGACCTCACCCGTGACGAGGCGACCGCGATCCTCGACGACGCGGACCGGTTCCGCGAGGCTCTGGTCGGCCGCGAGGTCAAGAAGCTCCCGACCCTGCGCGGACGCACGGTGATCACGATGTTCTACGAGAACTCGACGCGCACCAGGGTGTCGTTCGAGGTCGCGGGCAAGTGGATGAGCGCCGACGTGATCAACGTCAGCGCGTCGGGATCGTCGGTGGCCAAGGGGGAGTCGCTGCGCGACACGGCGCTCACCCTGCGGGCAGCCGGTGCCGACGCGCTCATCATCAGGCACCCGGCTTCCGGTGCGGCGCAACAGCTTTCCGAGTGGACGGCGGAGGGTGATGGCGGCGGACCCGCGGTGATCAATGCGGGCGACGGCACGCACGAGCACCCGACGCAGGCGCTGCTCGACGCCCTGACGATCCGGCAGCGGCTCGGGGGCATCGAGGGCAAGCGCGTGGTGATCGTCGGCGACGTCCTGCACAGCCGGGTCGCGCGCTCGAACGTGCTGTTGCTGGCCACGCTGGGCGCCGAGGTGGTGTTGGTCGCGCCGCCCACGCTGCTGCCGCTCGGGGTGGCCGATTGGCCGGTGAGCGTCTCGTACGACCTCGACGCCGAACTGCCCGGTGCCGACGCGGTGCTGATGTTGCGCGTCCAGGCCGAGCGGATGAACGGCGGCTTCTTCCCGTCCGCCCGGGAATACTCGGTGCGGTACGGGCTCTCGGAGAAGCGGTCGGCGATGCTGCCGGGCAACGCGGTGGTGCTGCACCCGGGTCCGATGCTGCGCGGCATGGAGATCTCGTCCTCGGTGGCGGATTCTTCGCAATCAGCGGTGCTGCAACAGGTTTCCAACGGGGTTCACGTGCGGATGGCGGTGCTGTTCCACTTGTTGGTCGGGTCGGAACGAGAGGCGATCAGCGCATGACGCAGCCGGTACTCATCCGCGGTGTGCGCCGCTACGGCGAGGGCGACCCGCTCGACGTGCTCGTCGCCGACGGTCAGCTCAGCGACATCGGCACCGACCTGGCGACGCCCGACGACGCCGAGGTGATCGACGCCAGCGGACAGGTCTTGCTGCCGGGCTTCGTCGACCTGCACACCCACCTGCGGGAGCCAGGCCGGGAATACGCCGAGGACATCGAAACCGGCTCGGCCGCAGCGGCACTCGGTGGATACACCGCGGTCTTCGCGATGGCCAACACCAGTCCCGTCGCTGACAGTCCGGTGGTCACCGACCACGTGTGGCATCGCGGTCAGCAGGTCGGCCTCGTCGACGTCCATCCCGTCGGAGCGGTCACCGTCGGTCTGGCGGGTACGCAGCTCACCGAGATGGGCATGATGGCCGCGGGTGCGGGCCGGGTGCGGATGTTCTCCGACGACGGCATCTGCGTGCACGACCCGCTGATCATGCGCCGGGCGTTGGAGTACGCCACCGGGTTGGGCGTGCTCATCGCACAACACGCCGAGGAACCGCGGCTGACCGTTGGCGCGGTCGCGCACGAGGGTCCCAACGCTGCGCGCCTCGGCCTTGGCGGCTGGCCGCGGGCAGCCGAGGAGTCGATCGTGGCGCGCGATGCGCTGCTGGCCCGCGATGCGGGCGCGCGGGTGCACATCTGTCACGCATCCACCGCGGGCACCGTCGAGCTCGTCAGGTGGGCGAAGGAACAAGGCATTTCGATCACCGCCGAGGTCACGCCGCACCACCTGCTGCTCGACGACACCCGCCTGGACACCTACGACGGGCGCAACCGGGTCAATCCGCCGCTGCGCGAGGCCAGCGACGCCCTGGCGTTGCGTCAGGCGCTGGCCGACGGTGTCATCGACTGCGTCGCAACCGATCACGCCCCGCATGCCGAGCACGAGAAGATGTGCGAATTCGCTTCGGCCAGGCCGGGAATGCTCGGGTTGCAGACCGCGCTGTCGGTGGTGGTCGAGTCCATGGTGCACACGGACCTGCTGACGTGGCGTGACGTCGCGCGCGTCATGAGCGAGACGCCGGCGCGCATCGTCGGGCTACCGGATCAGGGCCGTCCGCTGGAGGTCGGAGAACCCGCGAACCTCGTGGTCGTCGACCCGGATGCGACCTGGACCGTCGACGGGGCCGCGCTGGCCAGTCGCTCGGACAACACGCCCTACGAGTCGATGACGCTGCCCGCCGTGGTGACTCTGACGATGTTGCGCGGCAAGGTCACCGCGCGAGCCGGGAAGAGTCCGGCGTGACCGCCCAGCGAGAAGCGAAGCGGGATCGCGCATGAATACTCCGACGCTCATCGCCTCGCTCGTCATGGCCGCGGTGCTGGCCCTGCTGATCGGATTCTTCATCCGCCAGATGATGCGGGGATGGCTGCATCGCGCTCAGCGTCAGGCGGACACCATCGGCAGGTTGCCCGCGCTGCCCGATTCCGTTGGACCCGCCATCATCCCGGCCACCAAGGGGCTCTACGTCGGCAGCACGATCGCCAATCCGGCCGTTGGCGAAGGCGGACCGTCGGGGGGCTGGCTGGAACGGATCGTCGTCGGCGACCTCGGCTTCCGGAGCAAGGCCGTGCTCACCCGCTATCCGGAGGGGATCATGCTGCAACGCACCGGCGCGACGCCCATCTGGATCCCCGACGAATCGATCACCGCCATCCGGGCCGAACGCGGGATCGCAGGCAAGGCGCTGACCCACGACGGGATTCTGGCCATTCGCTGGAAGCTGCCGTCGGGCACCGAGATCGACACCGGGTTTCGCGGCGACGACCGCAGACAACTGGCCAACTGGCTTGAGGAGGACGCGGCGTGACGGGCAGCGACAAGCGGAACGGAGCGCGCGTGGACCGAACGGCACTGCTGGTGCTCGAGGACGGGCGCGTGTTCAAGGGCACGACGTTCGGCGCGATCGGGCAGACGCTGGGCGAGGCGGTGTTCTCCACCGGCATGTCGGGGTATCAGGAGACGCTGACCGATCCCAGCTATCACGGTCAGATCGTGGTGGCCACGGCGCCGCAGATCGGCAACACCGGCTGGAATCACGAGGACGCCGAGAGTCGGGACGACAAGATCTGGGTGGCCGGCTACGCGGTACGCGACCCTTCGCCGCGGGCGTCCAACTGGCGGGCCACCGGGACGCTGGACGACGAACTCGTCCGTCAGGGCGTGGTCGGCATCGCAGGCATCGACACCCGGGCGATCGTGCGGCACCTGCGGTCCGGCGGCTCCATGAAGGCCGGGGTGTTCTCCGGACCCGCGCTGGCCGACGTCGACGAATTGGTGGACCGGGTACGCAGCCAGCCGTCGATGCTGGGGGCCGACCTGGCCGGAGCCGTCAGCACGGACGCCACTTACGTCGTGGAACCGGTAGGAGCGCAACGTTTCACCGTCGCCGCACTCGACCTGGGCATCAAGACCAACACGCCGCGCAACTTCGCCAACCGCGGCATCCGCACCCACGTGCTGCCGTCGTCGGCGACCTTCGCGCAGCTCGCCGAGTTGCGGCCCGACGGAGTGTTCCTGTCGAACGGGCCGGGTGACCCCGCGACCGCCGATCACGTCGTCGCCGTCACCCGCGAGGTGTTGGGCGCAGGAATCCCGTTGTTCGGCATCTGCTTTGGGAACCAGCTGCTCGGACGTGCGCTGGGCCGGTCCACCTACAAGATGGTGTTCGGCCATCGCGGCATCAACGTGCCCGTAATCGACCATGCGACGGGCCGCGTCGCGATCACAGCGCAGAATCACGGGTTCGCGCTGGAGGGCGAGGCAGGCGAGGAGTTCGACACCCCGTTCGGCCGAGCGGTCGTCAGCCACACCTGCGCCAACGACGGTGTCGTCGAGGGCATCAAACTCGTTGACGGGCAGGCGTTCTCGGTGCAGTACCACCCCGAGGCGGCGGCGGGACCGCACGATGCCGAGTACCTGTTCGACCAGTTCGTCGACCTGATGGCAGGAGACAAGTGACCACCTTTGCCGCGAGCGTGCGCGAAGTCGGATCCTCATACGGCGTGTCGGCCGCAGACACGCACGCTCGCGAACAAGAGTGCCGGAGGCACGGATAATGCCGCGTCGTACCGACCTCAACCACATCCTGGTCATCGGCTCGGGGCCGATCGTCATCGGACAGGCCTGCGAGTTCGACTACTCGGGCACGCAGGCGTGCCGGGTGTTGCGGGCCGAAGGGCTCCAGGTCAGCCTCATCAACTCGAATCCGGCGACGATCATGACGGACCCGGAGTATGCCGACAACACCTACGTCGAGCCGATCACCCCGGAGTTCGTCGAGAAGGTCCTCGCCCAGCAGGCGGAGCGCGGCAACAAGATCGACGCCGTACTCGCGACCCTCGGCGGGCAGACCGCGCTGAACACCGCGGTCGGCCTGCACGACCGGGGCATCCTGGAGAAGTACGACGTCGAGCTGATCGGCGCCGACTTCGAGGCCATCCAGCGCGGCGAGGACCGCCAGCGCTTCAAGGACATCGTCGCCAAGGTCGGCGGCGAGTCGGCGAAGTCGCGGGTGTGCTTCACCATGGACGAGGTCCGCGAGACCGTCGCCGAACTCGGACTGCCGGTCGTCGTGCGGCCCTCCTTCACGATGGGCGGCCTCGGCTCGGGCATGGCGTACTCCGCGGACGACGTCGACCGCATGGCGGGCGACGGGCTCGCCGCGTCGCCGAGTGCGAATGTGCTGATCGAGGAATCCATTTACGGCTGGAAGGAATTCGAGCTCGAGCTCATGCGCGACGGCAAGGACAACGTCGTCGTCGTGTGTTCGATCGAGAACTTCGACCCGATGGGCGTGCACACCGGCGACTCGGTGACCGTCGCACCCGCGATGACGCTCACCGACCGTGAGTACCAGAAGATGCGGGATCTCGGGATTGCGATTCTGCGCGAGGTCGGCGTGGACACCGGCGGCTGCAACATCCAGTTCGCCGTCGACCCGCGCGACGGACGGCTCATCGTCATCGAGATGAATCCGCGGGTGTCGCGGTCGAGCGCGCTGGCCTCGAAGGCGACCGGGTTCCCGATCGCGAAGATCGCCGCGAAGTTGGCCATCGGCTACACGCTCGACGAGATCATCAACGACATCACCAAGGAGACGCCTGCCTGCTTCGAGCCGACACTCGACTATGTCGTGGTCAAGGCGCCGCGGTTCGCGTTCGAGAAGTTTCCCGGCGCCGACCCCACGCTGACCACCACCATGAAGTCGGTGGGCGAGGCGATGTCCTTGGGCCGCAACTTCATCGAGGCCCTCGGCAAGGTGATGCGGTCCTTGGAGACGGGGCGCGCCGGATTCTGGACGGGCGCTGATCCCGACGTGACGGTCGACGACCTGCTCACGCGGTTGAAGACACCGACGGACGGCCGGCTGTACGACATCGAGCTGGCCCTGCGGCTCGGCGCCAGCGTCGACGACGTGGCGGCGGCGTCGGGCGTCGATCCCTGGTTCGTCGAGCAGATCGCCGGCCTGGTGACGCTGCGGGCCGACCTGTTCGACGCGCCCGTGCTCGACGAGGAGTTGTTGCGGCGCGCGAAGAACAGCGGGTTGTCGGACCGCCAGATCGCGGCGCTACGACCGGAACTGGCAGGCGAGGTCGGCGTGCGGTCGTTGCGGCAGCGGCTGCACATCCATCCGGTCTACAAGACCGTCGACACCTGTGCAGCGGAGTTCGAGGCGAAGACGCCGTACCACTACAGCAGCTACGAACTCGACCCCGCGGCCGAGACCGAGGTCGCACCGCAGACGGAGCGCCCCAAGGTGTTGATCCTTGGGTCCGGGCCCAACCGCATCGGGCAGGGCATCGAATTCGACTACAGCTGTGTGCACGCCGCGACGACGCTGACCGAGGCGGGCTTCGAGACGGTCATGGTGAACTGCAATCCCGAGACGGTGTCGACGGACTACGACACCGCCGACCGGTTGTACTTCGAGCCGCTGACGTTGGAGGACGTGCTCGAGGTCTACCACGCCGAATCGGCTTCGGGCGCAGGCGGTCCCGGCGTGGTCGGCGTCATCGTGCAGCTGGGCGGCCAGACTCCGCTCGGCCTCGCCCAGCGACTGGCCGACGAGGGCGTGCCGATCGTGGGCACCAGCCCCAAGGCGATCGACCTCGCCGAGGACCGCGGCGAGTTCGGCGAGGTGCTCAACCGCGCCGGACTGCCTGCGCCACGGTTCGGCATGGCGACCAGCTTCGACCAGGCCCGCCGCATCGCCGCCGACATCGGGTACCCCGTCCTGGTGCGGCCCTCGTACGTGCTCGGCGGCCGGGGCATGGAGATCGTCTACGACGAGGAGACCCTCGAGGGATACATCACCAGGGCCACCGAGCTCTCGCCGGAGCATCCGGTGCTCGTCGACCGGTTCCTCGAGGACGCCATCGAGATCGACGTCGATGCGCTTTGCGACGGCGCCGAGGTGTACATCGGCGGGGTGATGGAGCACATCGAGGAGGCGGGCATCCACTCCGGCGACTCGGCCTGCGCGCTGCCACCGGTCACGTTGGGTCGCCAGGACATCGAGTCGGTGCGGCACGCCACGGAGGCGATCGCGCACGGCATCGGCGTGGTCGGCCTGCTCAACGTTCAGTACGCGCTGAAGGACGACGTGCTCTACGTGCTGGAGGCCAATCCGCGGGCGAGCCGCACCGTGCCGTTCGTGTCGAAGGCCACCGCGGTGCCACTGGCCAAGGCGTGTGCGCGAATCATGCTGGGCGCCACGATCGCCCAGCTGCGCGAGGAGGGCGTGCTCGTCGCCACCGGAGACGGGGCGAGCGTCGCACCGAACGCACCCATCGCGGTGAAGGAGGCCGTGTTGCCGTTCCACCGGTTCCGCAAGGCGGACGGCTCGCAGGTCGATTCGCTGCTCGGTCCGGAGATGAAGTCGACGGGTGAGGTGATGGGCATCGACCGTGACTTCGGCACCGCGTTCGCCAAGAGCCAGACGGCGGCCTACGGATCCTTGCCGTCCCAGGGCACGGTGTTCGTGTCGGTGGCCAACCGGGACAAGCGTTCCCTGGTGTTCCCGGTCAAGCGGCTCGCCGATCTGGGCTTCCGCGTGCTCGCGACCGAGGGCACCGCGGAGATGCTGCGCCGCAACGGCATTCCGTGTGACGAGGTGCGCAAGCACTTCGAGGCGCCGAGCGCCGACCGGCCCGCGCTGTCCGCCGTCGACGCGATCCGCGCCGGGGAGGTGGACATGGTGATCAACACTCCGTACGGCAACTCCGGTCCACGCATCGACGGCTACGAGATCCGGTCGGCCGCCGTGGCGATGAACATCCCCTGCGTCACGACGGTGCAGGGCGCATCCGCCGCGGTGCAGGGCATCGAGGCAGGCATCCGCGGCGACATCGGGGTGCGCTCGCTGCAGGAGCTGCACAGTCAGCTCGGCGCGACGCAGTGACGGGCTTCGGGGCGCGGTTGGCCGAGGCGATGTCGGCGCGGGGGCCGCTGTGTCTCGGCATCGATCCGCATCCCGAGTTGCTGACCGCGTGGGGCCTGCCGGTCGACGCCGACGGCCTGGCGGCCTTCTGCGATGTCTGCGTGGAGGCCTATGCGGGCTTCGCGGTGGTCAAGCCGCAGGTCGCATTCTTCGAGACCTACGGTGCCGCAGGCTACTCGGTGCTGGAGCACACCATCGCGGCGTTACGGGAGTCGGGCGTACTGGTGCTGGCCGACGCCAAGCGCGGTGACATCGGTACCACGATGGCGGCATACGCGGCCGCCTGGGCCGGCGAGTCGCCGCTGGCGTCCGATGCGGTCACCGCTTCGCCCTACCTGGGCTTCGGGTCGCTGCGACCTCTGCTCGACACCGCCGCACGGCACGGCCGCGGCGTCTTCGTGCTCGCCGCGACGTCGAACCCGGAGGGCGCGAGCGTCCAGCTGGCCACCGTGGACGGCCGATCCGTCGCCCAGTCTGTCGTCGATGCCGTGGCGTCCGAAAACCGCTCCAGTGGTGCGGGTTCCATCGGCGTCGTCGTCGGTGCGACGCTGCCTGTGGTGCCAGACCTCAGCGCGCTGGGTGGCCCGGTGCTCATCCCGGGGGTCGGAGCGCAGGGTGGTAGGCCCGATGCGCTGAAGGGGCTCGGGGGAGCGGCCGACGGGATGTTGTTGCCTGCCGTTTCGCGCGAGGTGCTGCGCGCCGGTCCGGACGCCGCAGCGGTCCGCGCGGCGGGGGAGCGGATGCGCGACGCCGTGGCCTATCTGGCCGGATAGAAACTGAAACGGCGGGCCACCGGGAAGGTGACCCGCCGACGGGATGGGTTGCCTTACAGCGGAATCCACATCCCGAGGAACCAGAAGCCCCAGCCGGCGCCGTTGCCCGCGGGCATCGGGGTGACCTGCTGGCCGTTCCAGTTGAACGGCTGGTGATCTTGGCGGCCCTGGTCGACGCCGCGGTCGTGCCAGTTGTCAGGCGCAGGTCCACGGTTGTCTTGCCAGTTGTTGTTGTCGTGCTGGTCCTGCCACTGGTTGTTGTTGGCGTGCTGGTCCTGCCAGTTGTTGTGCTGGTCCTGCCCGCAGGGCGGCCTGTTCGGCGCATTGCACTGCGGCCCGGGATCGGCGACTGCCGTACCGAGACCCGTGCCGAACAACCCGGCAAGTCCGACTCCGGCGGCCAGCGTCGTGGCGCACAGGGCTCGCTTGAAGGTCATCAAGGTGACTCCACTCGTCGTGTGTGGGCGCGAGTTCGCCTCACCGCCAAGACGTTAGGAAACCGGACTGGGTCTGCTCTGTGGTCCGCATAGGCGTCGGCTGTGCAGTCGATAACGATTCGAAAACCCATAGCGCTCAGCCGGATTACGGCCCGTGGACCCGTCGACGGGCGTCGCATCAGCACGATCGCGCGGCGCAGCCCACTGAGGCCAGCAACCGCGACGACGATTCTTCCGGTGACCGCACCGTGGTCGCGGGTGACGTAGACCGCTCGCTGTAAGGGGGTGTCGGCATCCGCGCGTGCGAACACGTAGTCGCCGTCGATGGACCGAGGTACCCGGATGAAGTCGTTCCAGCGGGTCAGGTGCGCGCCGTCATGACGATGTCCTCGGTCGACCCGTCCCATGCGACAAGCGCTCGTTCGGTGGCGATGGACGCTCCGGAGCGGTCGGGGACATACGCCCCACACCGCCGGGCGGGCGCCCGACAGGCCGAGCATCTTGCGGAGCCGACGAGCGCCAACACGGCCAGGCCCAACGACCCAGGCGGCCACGTCGGGACCCTCTCGCCGTGGCCGTCTCCTGGAAGCGCCGAAGGGGCTATGCCACCTGCCGGTCAACGCAGGGCCGACCAACGTGGCGGACGGCCTCGGGGGCCGCCCGCCATGGCTGTCGTACAGGGGCCAGATGCCGAAGAACCAGAAGCCTCAATCGTTGAAGTCCGGGTCGAAGACCGGAGTCACCTAGGTGTCGTTGTCGTTGAACGGCTGGTGGTCGTAGCGGCCCTGGTCGATGCCGCGCCATCCGAGGTCCGGCGGCGGTGGCAGCGACGCCCACCCCGCGGTCAGCGTGGCGACTCCGACGCTCAGCACGCTCGCGGAGGCGCAGGTCAGGGGCTTGAGCTCCATTGCCATCATTTCCTTATGACCGCCGAACGGAAGCAGTGATCAACCCGACTTTCGCACGCTATGGAGCCAAGCTGTGTGCGAGCTTTTTCGTGGTTGTGAGTGGCCCACAGGTTGCTGAAGTGACGCACGTAACTCATGTGACGCACGTGACGATGGGAGCGGCCGAACTGGCTGCGCCGACACGCCCGACACGCCGTGACCAGCAGAAATTTCTAATTCTTCGAGTCGGCGCGCTCGGTCGTCGGCAGCGGCTGGGCCACGGCCCGCGCGGGTGCGACGGAAGGCCACGGCCAAAACCCTTGATACGCAGCCACATCGGCGGTCCGAGGCTCGATTCGGGCGGCGTCGAGTGCGGAATCGAGGGCTGCGGCGTGCCCTCGACCGTGCACTACACGCTGGGATTTCGGCACGACAACCAGGGGGTGGGGTTAGCTTTCGTCAGCCAGCGTGGGTACGGTCGTCGTCGCTGGCTGGTTCTCTGCCAGTCAAGACACAAGACAAGATGACGGCGATGAGACGGAGGAACCCGTGGCCCTTCCCCAGTTGACCGACGAACAGCGCGCGGCAGCGTTGGAGAAGGCTGCTGCCGCACGTCGAGCACGTGCTGAGCTCAAGGATCGGCTCAAGCGCGGCGGCACCAACCTTCAGCAGGTGCTCAAGGACGCCGAGAGCGACGAAGTTCTCGGCAAGATGAAGGTTTCCGCGCTCCTGGAAGCCCTGCCGAAGGTCGGCAAGGTCAAGGCGCAGGAAATCATGACCGAGTTGGAGATCGCCCCCACCCGCCGCCTGCGCGGGCTCGGTGATCGTCAGCGCAAGGCCCTGCTGCTGAAGTTCGACTTCACCACCGACTAGTGAACGCCGGCCGAGGGGCCGGACAGTGAGCGCTGGGGCGAAGAGCAGAGTCTCGCAATGAGCCGCGTCGTGGTGCTGTCCGGTCCCTCTGCCGTCGGTAAGTCGACCGTGGTGCGTTGTCTCCGCGAGCGGGTTCCCGACCTGTATTTCAGCGTCTCCGCCACCACCAGGGTGCCCCGACCTGGCGAGGTGGACGGCGTCGACTACGCGTTCGTGTCCACCGAGCGGTTCCAGCAGTTGATCGACGACGGCGAACTGCTCGAGTGGGCCGAAATACACGGTGGCCTGCACCGATCCGGTACCCCCACCGCGCCCGTGCGCGACGCGGCCCGACTCGGACGCCCGGTGCTCATCGAAGTCGACCTGGCCGGCGCGCGGGCCGTCAAACGGGCCATGCCCGAGGCCCTGACCGTCTTCCTGGCCCCGCCAAATTGGGCGGCGTTGGAGAGCCGACTGGCAGGTCGCGGGACCGAGAGCGCGGAGGTGATGGCCCGCCGACTGGCCACCGCGAAGGCGGAATTGGCCGCTCAAGACACCTTCGACACGGTGGTCGTCAACAGCCAATTGGAATCTGCCTGCTCAGAATTGGTATCCTTGCTGGTGGGCCGTTGACCGTTGCTGGACCTCGACGTGGTGCGACCCAGCCCGACAGCACTATTTCACTCAAGCAAAAACGCCAGGAGATTCCTTCGTGAGCACCCCTGTCGAGAGCACTGACTCCGACGCCGCCACCGCATACGACACCCCGCTGGGCATCACCAACCCGCCCATCGACGAGCTGCTTGACCGCGCGTCGAGCAAGTATGCGCTGGTCATCTATGCCGCGAAGCGTGCGCGTCAGATCAACGACTACTACAACCAGCTCGGTGACGGCATCCTCGAGTACGTCGGCCCGCTGGTCGAGCCGGGGCTCCAGGAGAAGCCGCTGTCGATCGCGCTGCGCGAGATTCACGCCGACCTGCTCGAGCACACCGAGGGTGGCGAGGGCTAGCCGCTCCCCGCGGGCCGCTTCGATGAGCCTCTCGGGCGAAGAGCAGACATGACCGAGCGCAAGCGCGTCGTCGTTGGCGTCGCAGGCGGCATCGCGGCCTACAAGGCGTGCACGGTCATCCGTCAGCTCGCCGAAGCGGGTCACTCCGTCCGCGTCGTCCCCACGGAATCAGCCCTGAAGTTCGTCGGGGCCGCGACGTTCGAGGCGCTGTCCGGTCAGCCCGTGCGCACCGGCGTCTTCTCAGACGTCGACGAAGTGCCGCACGTGCGGATCGGCCAGGAGGCCGACCTCGTCGTCATCGCACCCGCGACGGCCGACCTGTTGGCGCGCGCCGTGGCGGGGCGTGCCGACGACCTGCTGACGGCCACGCTGCTGACCGCTCGATGTCCGGTGATGTTCGCGCCCGCCATGCACACCGAGATGTGGTTCCACCCGGCCACCGTCGCGAACGTGGCCACGCTGCGGCGCCGTGGCGCGATCGTGCTGGAACCGGCGTCCGGACGGCTCACCGGCGCCGACACGGGCGCAGGCCGGCTCCCCGAGGCCGAAGAGATCACCACGCTCGCTCACCTGCTGCTCGATCGCGGCGATGCGCTGCCGCACGACCTGGCCGGCGTGAAGGTGCTCGTCACCGCGGGTGGCACGCGCGAACCCATCGACCCGGTGCGCTTCATCGGCAACCGCAGCTCGGGCAAGCAGGGTTACGCGATGGCCCGCGTCGCCGCCCAGCGGGGCGCCGACGTCACGTTGATCGCGGGCAACACGGCCGGCCTGGTGGACCCCGCCGGCGTCGAGGTCGTGCACATCGGTTCGGCCAGCCAGCTGCGCGACGCGGTGTCCAAGCATGCTCCCGACGCCCACGTGCTGGTCATGGCGGCGGCCGTCGCCGACTTCCGGCCCACGCACGTGGCCACCAACAAGATCAAGAAGTCCCATGAACCCGGTAAGACCGCCGATGCCCCCGCCATCGAGCTCACCCGCACCGACGACGTGCTCGCGGGCACGGTGCGCGCGCGCACCGACGGCCAGTTGCCGAAGATGCGGGCCATCGTGGGTTTCGCGGCCGAGACCGGGGACGCCAACGGCGACGTGCTGTTCCACGCCCGGGCCAAACTTCAGCGCAAGGGCTGCGATCTGCTCGTCGTCAACGCCGTCGGCGAAGGCCGGGCATTCGAGGTGGACAACAACGACGGATGGCTGCTTTCGGCCGACGGCAACGAGGTCGCACTGGAGCACGGGTCGAAGACTTTGATGGCCAGCCGTATCGTAGACGCGATCGTGGCCTTCCTATCCCACAGTGGCGGGTGACGCGAAGCACGCGACACGCACTGCGTAAGTGTTGCGCGTACGGGGTGGGCACGCTTGGCTGCATCGGGCACACATATCATGCGCTTGACTAACCGTTTGAAAGGGATAACACCGTGAGCAAAGGTCGGCTGTTTACCAGTGAGTCGGTAACCGAGGGACACCCCGACAAGATCTGTGACGCCATCAGCGACTCGGTGCTCGACGCGCTGCTCGCGCAGGATCCCAAGTCGCGCGTCGCGGTCGAGACGCTCGTCACCACCGGACAGGTGCACGTCGTCGGCGAGGTCACCACGACGGCCAAGGACGCCTTCGCCGACATCCCGAAGACGGTGCGCGAGCGCATCCTCGAAATCGGCTACGACTCCTCGGACAAGGGCTTCGACGGGGAGACCTGCGGCGTCAACATCGGCATCGGTGCGCAGTCGCCCGACATCGCGCAGGGCGTCGACACCGCGCACGAGGCACGCGTCGAGGGCGCGGGCGACCCACTCGACGCCCAGGGTGCCGGTGACCAGGGGCTGATGTTCGGTTACGCCATCAGGGACACCCCCGAGCTGATGCCGCTGCCGATCGCGATCGCCCACCGACTGGCCCGCCGGCTCACCGAGGTCCGCAAGGAGCGGCGTGCTGGACTACCTGCGGCCCGACGGCAAGACCCAGGTCACGGTGCAGTACGACGGCACCACCCCGGTGCGCCTCGACACCGTGGTGCTGTCGACGCAGCACGCCGCGGGCATCGACCTGGACGCGACGCTGACTCCCGACATCCGCGAGAAGGTCGTCAACACCGTGCTGGCGGACCTGAACCACGACACGATGGACACGTCCGACTTCCGGCTGCTGGTCAACCCGACCGGCAAGTTCGTGCTCGGCGGCCCGATGGGCGATGCCGGCCTCACCGGCCGCAAGATCATCGTCGACACCTACGGCGGCTGGGCCCGTCACGGCGGCGGCGCGTTCTCCGGCAAGGATCCGTCCAAGGTGGACCGTTCGGCCGCGTACGCGATGCGCTGGGTGGCCAAGAACGTCGTCGCAGCCGGGCTGGCGGAGCGCGTCGAGGTCCAGGTGGCCTACGCCATCGGCAAGGCGGCGCCCGTCGGGTTGTTCGTCGAGACGTTCGGCACCGAGACCGTCGACCCGGCCAGGATCGAGAAGGCCATCACCTCGGTCTTCGATCTGCGGCCCGGCGCGATCGTCCGCGATCTGGACCTACTGCGCCCCATCTACGCGCCGACCGCCGCGTACGGCCACTTCGGCCGCACCGACGTCGACCTGCCCTGGGAGCGGACCGACAAGGCCGACGACCTCAAGGCCTCGGTGTAGCTCCTTCCGCCGAGCAGTCGCAAACTCCCCTGAATCCGCGGGATTCAGGGGAGTTTGCGTCTGCTCGCGCGACGTCGAGCAGGATGGGTTCATGGATCATGTGACGTTCGTCCCTACGGTGGACCAGCTGAACTACACCTTCGGCGGCGCGGCGCCGGTGATGCGCATCAGACCGGGCACGGTGCTGACCTTGTGGACGGAGGACGCGTACGGGGGCCGCATCACCAGCCGCGACGACGTGGCCAGCACGGCACTGGACACCGAGGACCTCAACCCGCAGACCGGACCGTTCTTCATCGTGGGCGCCGAACCAGGTGACACGCTGGCCGTGCACCTCGTCGACCTCACTCCGGCGCGGACCTGGGGCGCCTCCACGCTGATCCCGTTCTTCGGCGGGCTCACCAGCATCCCCGTCAGCCCGACGCTGCAGGACCCGCTGCCGGAGCGCACGTACATCTACGACTACGACGCGGGCACCGAGACGTTGGGATTCTCGGCGCTGGCGAGCGACTTCACGGTACGACTGCCCGCCAACCCCATGCTCGGCACGGTCGGGGTGGCGCCTGCGCGCCGCGAGGTGCGGAGCTCGTTGGTGCCCGCCAACTTCGGCGGCAACATGGATACCCCCGAAATGGCCTCGGGGACAACGTGTTACCTGCGGGTGAACGTCGAGGGAGCGTTGTTCTCGCTTGGCGACGGACACTACCGCCAAGGCGAGGGGGAGTCGTGTGGAACGGCCGTCGAAGGGGCGATGAACGTCACCGCCGTAGTCGAACTGATCAAGGGTGGCGGTCCGGACTGGCCCCGCCTGGAGAACGACACGCACCTGATGTGCGTCGGCTCCGGCCGTCCGCTGGAGGAGGCGTGGCGGGCCAGCCAGGTGGAGATGATCGGCTGGCTGGGCGAGCTATACGGACTGGATCGCCTCGACGCGTACCAGCTGCTCACCCAGATCTCGCAGGTTCCGATCGCCAACGTCGTCGACACGAACTACAGCGCCGTCACCAAGATCGACAAGCGGCTGCTACCGCCTGCCCCGGCGTACGGCGGCATCCACGGCGAGCTGCGCGGCGTCGCACGCTCGTTGGGCACCATCAGCTACTGAACTCGCGGAAAGTGAAGGGACACAATGGAATTAGGTTTGTCGGGTAAACGCTTCCTCGTCACCGGCGGCACCCGCGGGATCGGCAGGGCCGTCGTCGAGGGCCTCATCGCCGAGGGGGCGGTGGTGGCATACTGCGCCCGTACCGCGGACGCCGTCGTCGCCACGCAGACGGAGCTGACGGCCGGCGGCGCCACCGCGATCGGCACCGCGGTCGACGTGGGTGACCATGCCGCACTGACGGATTGGGTGAACGCCAGCGCCGGTGCCCTCGGCGGCATCGACGGGGTCGTCGCCAACGTCAGTGCGCTCGCCATCCCCGACAATCCGGAGAACTGGCGCACCAGCTTCGACGTCGACCTCATGGGCACCATCGGACTCGTCGAGGCGGCACTGCCCCATCTCGAGCAGCAGGACACCGGCTCCATCGTCACCATCTCGAGCGTGTCGGGTCGCGAGATCGACTTCGCGTCCGGCCCGTACGGCACCATGAAGGCGGCGATCATCCACTACACCCAGGGCATCGCGTACAACCTTGCGGCCAAGGGCATTCGGGCGAACTCCGTGAGCCCCGGCAACACCTACTTCGAGGGTGGAGTGTGGCCGTCGATCGAGCAGAACGACCCGGAGTTGTTCGCGACCGCGCTGGGGCTCAATCCCACCGGCCGGATGGCGGCCCCGCAGGAGATCGCCAACGCGGTGGTGTTCCTGAGCAGCGCGGCGGCGAGTTTCATCACGGGCACCAACCTCGTCGTGGACGGGGCGCTGACGCGCGGAGTTCAGTTCTGAGCGCTATGCGCTGAACTCGTAGTCCTCCAGCGGGAAGCGGCGGCTGCGCACGAACGCCTCGACCGTGGTGGCGGGTCGCAGCGGCACGTCGCCGTTCTTGTCGAAGTAGTAGCTGTTGGCGAGGCTGCAGCTGTCCTGCCAGAAGACCTGGCGGTGTCGCTTGCGCATCATCTCGGCGAAGTAGCGGTCGTTGGCCTCTCGAGACACCTCGACGCGCGTCGCGGCTTGCTGCGTGGCGCGGTCGAGGCACCTGACGATGTGGTGGGTCTGCGCCTCGATGAGCGCGAAGTACGACGAGCCGACGTAGCCGTACGGGCCCATCACCGAGAAGAAGTTGGGGAAGCCGGGCACGCTCACGCCCTCGTACGCCTGCATGCGGTTCTGGTCCCAGAAGTCGGCGAGGCTGAGGCCGCCGCTGCCCGTCACGTCGAACGTCAGGGCGTCGACGTCCATGACCTTGAACCCGGTGGCCAGGATGAGCACGTCGACGTCGCGGGTGGTCCCGTCGGTGGTGGCCACGCCGGACCCGGTGACCTTGTCGATGGGCTCGGTGACGAGTTCGACGTTGTCGCGGTTGTACGTCGCCAGGTACGTGTTGTGGAAGCCCGGCCGCTTGCAGCCGACGGCGTAACGGGGAGTGAGCTTCGCGCGCACCTCCGGGTCGCGGACCTCGCGCTTGAGATAGGCCAGGCCGAGCCGCTCGGCGCGCTTGGCGAGCGGAAACACCGACGCGTACTGCGCGGAGATCGGGAACGTCAACTCGACGTAGGCCTGGCTGAGCCAGCGCTGGACGGCCTTGCCGCCGGGGATGCGCATGGCCCAGCGCGTGGGTGCGGGCAACGGCACGTCGAACTTCGGGAAGCACCAGATCGGCGTGCGCTGAAAGACGGTGAGCCGCTGCACGATTGGGGCGAGCTCTGGAATCACCTGCACGGCGGATGCGCCGGTGCCGATGATGGCCACTCGCTTGCCGGTGAGGTCCTGAGCGTGGTCCCAGCGGGCGGTGTGGATCGTGACGCCTGCGAAGCTGTCCGCGCCGTCGATTTCGGGCGGCTTCGGCACGGTCAACACGCCGCTGGCGTTGATAAGGAACCGTGCGGTGAGCGCTTCGCCGTCGCCCAGGTCGAGGCGCCACAGGGCGGTGTCGTCGTCGAACACCACACCCGTCACCTTGGTATTGAACCGGATCTTGTGGCGCAGGCCGTATTTGGCGACGCAGCGGTCGGCGTAGGCCTTGAGTTCCCTGCCGGGTGCATAGGTGCGAGACCAGTCGGCACTCTGCTCGAACGAGAACTGGTAGGAGAACGACGGGATGTCGACGGCGATGCCGGGGTAGGTGTTCCAGTACCAGGTGCCGCCCGGTTCCTCGCCGGCCTCGACGATCAGGTAGTCGCCCAAACCTGCCTTGTCGAGTTCGATGCCTGCTCCGATGCCGGAGAACCCGGCGCCGATGATCAGGGTATGAAAGTCGGGTGCGGCGGGGCGGCGCGCGGTGTCTGGGGAATCGGGTGATGTCACGAAGTACCTCCGTCTGCGTCGACCTTGGGCTCAACCTACGCCGTGGGGGCATTGAGCGGTACCGGCGGGTACCGACTAATGCCCCAGATGAATCCTGACGCCCTCGCTCCGCAGCTGCACGAACGAATAGCTGAAGTCGCCGCGGTGACCCACCGAGACCACGTACCGCTCCTGCCCCTCGGTCACTGGGAACGTGAACGCGAACGTGCACGTGCTGCGGTCGCCCTTGCCCTGGCCGAGGGTCGTCGTGGTGAGGATCTCGTTCTTGCCGTTCCTGACGATGACCTGTGTCCCCGATCCGACGTCGGAGTAGCCGTCGGTGCCCTCGCAGGACGTTCCGTCCGACCCGATCGATCGGGAGTATTCGTCCGATCCGGAGTCGTTCAGCACGAACGTGCCCGACACCGTCGCCGTTTCCAGGACGTGGAAGCCCTTGGAGAACTGCGGGCAGAAGGCGTCGACGGCGAGTTGGTCAGCGGGCAGACCCTGCTGGGGTTCACCGTCGTCGAGTTGGCGGCAGACCTGCCTGCCGTGGGCCACGGCGTTGGCATCGGAGTTGAACTGTTCGGCCAACCCGGCGTCCTTCAGCGCCGCCAGGTAGTGCGCCTCGGGGGGTTCCGGAATCGGACCGTGACGCAGCAGTGCCCACGTCACGAGAGCGAGCAGGACGAGGATCGTCGCTCCAACGCCGGTGCCCATCCACGTCGACCTGGTGCCGGTTCTCTTCGATCGAGGAAGGGCGACGTACTGCGGCAGCATCTTGCCGCCGTCTGCATCGGACGCCTCCTTCCTGCCGTCGCGGACACGGTCGGTCGGGCGGTCCGCCGCGTAGTAACGGCCCTCGTGCCTCGCCGTCGGGTCGGGTCGCCAACCCGTTGCAGGCGTGGATCCCCGCAGCGAACCGCACCGGGCGCAGGCGTCTGCATCGCCGAGCTCGAGACCGCAGTACGGGCAGAACATCGCCGTCAGTTCGTCGGCCAGCGGCCATCGGCCTTGGCCGCGTCCACTTCGCGTAGGCCTGCCGGGCGCATCCGGCCCGCATCAACCAACCGTCGCACCCGTTCGACGTTGGACTTCGACCAACCGCTCTTGGGCTTGCGGGGACTGAAGCGCTGAATGCGTGACACGTCGTCGTGGGCGCGGGCAAGGCTGTCGATCCAGCCGAAGCACAACGCGATCTCGACCGCCTCGCCGTAGGACAGCGGCACCTCGCCGGCCGACTTGTTGAACAACCGCAGCCAGACCTCGGCCGTGGCATCGTGATGCTGGTCGAGCCAGTCCTGCCATTCCTGCGCGGACCGCACGTCGAGCACTGACCGCTCGGTCATGACGCCGGGTGCAGTGCCGCCTTAAGAGCGGCCAGCCCGCGGTCGGCGGCCTCCGCTGCCGCAGGCGCGCCCAGCGCCAGGCTGACGAACCCGTGCACCATGGTCGGCTCGTTGCTCAGTACGACGGGAATGCCTGCCGCAGTGAGCAGTTCGGCGTACTTGGCGCCGTCGTCGCGGAGGGGATCGTGTTCGGCGGTCCCGATGTAGGCCGGCGGCAGCCCGGCGAGGGACTCGGCGTTGGCCGGCGCGAGGTCGGTGGAGAGGGCCTTCGGATCGCTCATGTCGACGTCCGGCAGGTACCACGTCAGGAACGCGTCGGTGACTTCGCGGTTGAGCATCGGCGCGTCGGCGTTCTCGGTGAACGACGGCAGCGATTGGTCACCGACCGTAGGGGGATACCACAGCAGCTGAAACACCAGGGGCGGTCCGCCCGCATCGCGCGCCCGTAGGGCGGTCACCGCTGCCAGATTGCCGCCCGCCGAGTCGCCCGCCACCGCGACCCGCCCGGGATCGCCGCCGAGCTCGGCGGCATGCTCGCCGACCCACTGGAGGGCCGCCCACGCGTCCTCGACGCCCTCCGGAAAGGGGTGCTCGGGGGCGAGCCGGTAGTCGACCGACACCACGATGGCCTCCGTCGCGACGGCGTGCGCGCGGGCGACGTGATCGTGGCTGTCGAGGTCGCCGATGCACCATCCGCCGCCGTGGTAGAACACCACCACCGGCAGGTCGTCGTGCGCGTCGATCGGTGGCCAGTAGATCCTCACCGGGATGTCGGTCACGTCGCCGAATCCGACGGTGCGTTCCTCAATCCGCATGGCGGGCAACATCTCCGGCGGCGGTTGGATTGCTCGCAGCTTCTCCCTCGCCACCTCGACCCCGTCGTCGATGGTGAACTCGAGAGGTACTGCGTCCAGCAGCGCCTTCAGGATGGGGTCGATGCCGGGTCGCGTCGTCGAGGTTTCCGCCATGTGCCTCACGCTAGCGCCATCGTTCGCGGCGCGTACACGCGTCTCGCGCGATCCCCACTTCTTCCTGTCGCCGTGACCCCTGCCCGAGCGGCGACGGGGTGCGTCGGCGGAGTCGAAACGGTGCGACGGCGCGTCCAGTACCTTCTGCAGGATGGCATCAAGGGCGGGCCTGTCGCCGGAGCTGGGCGTGGCCGCACCGCACGTTGCGCGGCGCATGCGCACGCTGTGGTTGGCGGCCGCGGTCGTCGGCGCCGGCTACGGGGTCTTCCTCATCGTCAGCGCCGTGCGACTGCCGTCGGGTGCGGAACTCACCGGCCAGTTCGCTCTGCAGCCCGCCGTGAAGGCACTTGCCGCCGTGTTGTTGGCGGTGGCTGCGCTGAGCCACCCCATCACCCGGGAGCGGCGCTGGCTGGTGCCTGCACTGGGATTCTCGGCCGCCGGTGACTTCCTGCTCGCGATGCCCTGGTGGGAGCCGTCGTTCGTGCTGGGTCTCGGCGCCTTCCTCGTCGCGCATCTCTGCTTCCTCGCCGCGTTGCTCCCGCTCGTCGCCCGCACCCCGGCCCGGATGGCTGCCGCGGCCGTCCTCATCGGCCTGTGCGTAACGCTGCTGGTGTGGTTCTGGCCCCGGCTGGTCGCCGAGGGGATGACGGTGCCGGTGACGCTCTACATCGCCGTGCTCGGTGCGATGGCCTGCGCGGCGCTGCTCGCCCGGCTGCCCACGATGTGGACGGCGCTCGGAGCCGTGTGCTTCGCCTGTTCGGACGGCATGATCGGCATCGGCAAGTTCGTGCTGCAATCCGAGGCGCTCGCCGTACCGATCTGGTGGGCGTACGCCGCTTCGCTGCTGTTGATCACCGCCGGATTCCTGTTCGGCAGGAACAGCGTGGCGTCGGACGGCTCTGCTACACCGGCTGCGTGACCACCACCAGGCAGGCGGCCGAGCTCGAGCCCATCGCTCGGGTGCTCCCGATGCTGTCGGTGCCACACCTCGACCGCGACTTCGACTACCTGGTGTCCGTGGACCAGTCCGATGACGCGCAGCCCGGCGTACGGGTCAGGGTCCGGTTCCACGGCCGACTCGTGGACGGCTTGGTGCTCGAAAGGCGTTGGGACACCGACCACGAAGGCAAGCTCGGTTGGCTCGACCGGGTCGTGTCGGCCGAGCGGGTGCTGACCCCCGACGTGCGCAGGCTCGCAGACGCGGTCGCCGCGCGTTACGCGGGCACACGGGCTGACGTACTCCGACTGGCCATCCCGCCGCGCCACGCCAACGTGGAGAAGCAGAGCGTCGCGGAGCTCGCCCCCGCGGTGGCCACCGACGTCGACCATGCGGCTTGGGAGGGCTACGGCCAGGGTGGTCAGTTCCTGGACGCGCTGCGGGCTGGCCGGGCCGCCCGCGCCGTCTGGCAGGCGCTGCCGGGGGAGGCCTGGGCCGACCGGCTCGCCGAGACCGCCGCCACCGTCGTGGCCTCGGGGCGGGCTGCGCTGGCCATCGTCCCAGACCAACGTGACGTCGACGTGCTGAACGCTGCCGCGGTTCGGCACGTCGATCCGTCCCGGGTGGTCGCACTGTCCGCTGGCCTGGGACCCGCCGAGCGGTACCGGCGTTATCTGGCTGCCCTGCGCGGCAACGCGCGGTTCGTCATCGGGACGCGCTCCGCCGTCTTCGCGCCCGTGGCCGCGCTGGGGCTGGTGATCGTCTGGGATGACGGCGACGACAGTCTCTCCGAGCCCCGGGCCCCCTATCCGCACGCACGCGAGGTCGCGATGCTTCGCGCACACCAATTGCGTTGCGCGGCCTTGATCGGCGGCTACGCGCGCACCGCGGAGGCGCATGCGCTGGTGCGCAACGGCTGGGCGCACGACCTGGTGGCGACGCGCTCGGTGGTGCGGGCGCGCGCACCTCGGGTGACGGCGCTGGAGGACAGCGGCTTCGCGCAGGAACGCGACGCCGCATCCCACACCGCGCGGTTGCCGTCGATGGCGCTCGCAGCGGCTCGCACGGCGCTCGCGGCCGAACGACCGGTGCTCGTCCAAGTGCCACGACGGGGCTACGTGCCCGCACTGGCCTGCGGCAAGTGCCGCACCATCGCCCGCTGCCGCCACTGCACCGGCCCGATGTCGTTGCCCGACCGCGACACCGCGGGCGCCGTCTGCCGCTGGTGCGGTCGCGCCGAGTCGACGCTGCGGTGCGTCCGGTGCGGTTCCGACGCGGTCCGCGCCGTCGTGGTGGGTGCCCGACGCACCGCCGAGGAGCTGGGTCGGTCCTTTCCCGGGACCACCGTCATCACGTCGGGCGGCGACGCGGTCATCGCCGAAGTACCGCCCGATCCAGCGCTCGTCGTGGCCACCCCTGGCGCCGAACCGCGGGTGCCCGGTGGGTACGGCGCCGCATTGCTCCTCGACGGCTGGGCGCTGCTCGGACGGCAGGACCTGCGGGCGGCGGAGGATGCGCTGCGCCGCTGGATGGCGGCCTCGGCCTTGGTCCGGGGCCGCGACGACGGAGGCCTGGTCGCCGTCGTCGCAGAGTCCGCGATCCCGACCGTTCAGGCCCTGATCCGTTGGGATCCCGTCGCACACGCCGAATCCGAACTCGAGTCGAGAGCCGAAGTTGGGCTGCCCCCCGCCGTGCACCTGGCCGCAGTCGACGGCACTCCCGTGGCGGTGGCGGCCTTCCTCGACACCGTGGTACTGCCCGACGGCGCGGACGTGCTCGGGCCCGTCGACCTGCCGTCGGCGGCCCGACGCCCCTCCGCCAACGCCGCGGACGACGTCGTGAGCAGGATGTTGGTGCGGGTGCCGCGGAACGAGGGCCTCGGCCTCGCGGTGGCGTTGCGACGGGCCACCGGGGTGCTCAGTGCGCGACGCGACCAGCAACCCGTTCGCATTCAGATCGATCCCTTGCACATAGGGTAGGGCCAGCGGTGCCACGGGCGGGCGAAGCCGAGGCGGGATCAGAGCCAGCGGGCTCGGCGAGGAGGTGGGCGTGCGGCGGATCTTCGGGTGGTTGATCCTGTTGGGGCTCATCGCCGTTGGGTTGTTGTGGCCGCTGGTGTTCCGGGCGGCGGCGGCGGCGACTCACCGGCCAGCGATCCGGTGGTGTTCACTGACTTCGACGCCGAGTTCAACGTCCGCGACGACGGCACGCTCGACGCCGTTGAGAGGATCACCGGTGAGTTTCCCTCCGGCCGGCACGGCATCTTCCAGTACTGGGACATCACCAACCCAAACGATCCGCGCATACGGCAGACGCCCGAGCTCACCTCGATCCGCTTGGACGGCGAACCGGTCCCGTACCAGATGCTGTGGGAGCAGGGCGAGCGCCTCCGCGTCGCCAAGATCGGGGATCCGGACAGCACGCTGTGGTCGGGTACCCACGTCTACGAGATCCGCTACACCGTCCCCGGGGTGCTCGACCCGGGCAGCACCGGGCAGAACCGGCGCTTCGCAAAGACGGTGGGCGAACCCGACGCGACGTCGACGTTCTTCTGGAACGTCATCGCGGGGTCCTGGAACAACGTGATTGAGCATGCGCACGTCAAGGTGACGTTGCCCGACGACGTGACCGGCGCACAGTGTTCCGTGGGCTTCGGTGTCGGGATTCCGTGCACCGACCTCGTGACGTCAGGCGACACCGTGGAATTCACGACCGGTGTCCTTGCGCCCCGCACGCCCGTCACGCTGCGCGCAAGCGTGGACGTCCCGACCCCGCCGCGCGACAGCGTTCCGTGGCCCCATACCTGGGATCGCGTGCTGGGTCGGTCGGTCGTGGGCGTGGCGTGGCTGTTGGGCCTGTCGATCGTCGCGGGAATGGGCGCCTTCCTCTGGTACCGCACCACCGTCGAGCCCGAACCCGGCTTTCCGGTGCAGTACGCGCCACCTGCCGGCCTCGGGCCCGTGCAGCTCGAGTACATCCGGACGGAGGCGGTGCCGAAGAACGCGCTCACGGCGACGCTGTTCTACCTCGGCGAGCGCAAGCTCGTAGAGCTCAAGCAGGTCAGCAACAAGCAGTGGAACGTAACGGGCATCGCCAACCCGAGCGCATGGGCCGACGTCGACCCCGTCAGTATCGAGGTGGGATCGGCGCTGAAGGTCATGGGACGCGGCGCCGAGTTCGAGGCGAAGAAGACGGTCAAGTCGGGCCAACGGCTGACCAAGGCCAAGACCGATCTGGCCGGGGCGGTCAAGAAGTGGGCACTCGACGAGGGCCTGATGGTCAAGCGCAGGAAGGAACTCTGGGTTCGTACCGCCAACGCACTGGCCCTGATCCTCGCGGTGTGCGGCTTCTTCCGGTGGGGCTTCCCGATCACCCTGTGGGGCTTGCCGTTCGCCGCCTTCTTCGCCTTCTCGAGGCGCGCGTGGGCCGACGGCGTGGGAACGCGGCGCACTGAGGCGGGGCGCCAATTGTGGTCGCAGGCCGGGGGTTTCCACCGCCTGCTGGCCACCGACTCGGCGGAGACCCGATTCGACTTCTCCGCGCGCAAGGACCTCTACACCGCATACATCCCGTTCGCCGTGGCGGCAGGCGCCGCGGCCCTGTGGGCGAAGAAGTATCAGGACACCACGGGAGCGGTTGCCCCACAACCTGATTGGTACTACTCAACGTCCAGCACGAGCTGGGTCTGTCGTCTGGTTCCTCCGGGGGACCGAACTTCGACAGCTTCGAATCGGCGTTGTCGTCGTCGATCGGCGCGTACACCGCTTCGCAGTCGTCGTCGTCATCGTCCAGCGGCGGGGGCGGCGGATCCAGCGGCGGCGGTGGCGGCGGCGGGGGCGGCGGAGGAGGAGGTGGCTCGTGGTGAAGGCGATACTGATCCTGGTACTGGTCGTCGCGGTGTTAGTGCTCGTTGTCTTCGTGAAGGGCTACAACAAGATTCGCACCGCGGATGTGCGGGTCGCCGAGGCGTTGTCGGGCATCGACGTCGAGTTGACGCGACGTGCGTCCCTGATCCCCAGCCTGGTGCAGACCGTGCAGACGTTCGCCATACACGAGCGGGGAATCCTCGACCACGTCACCAACGCGCGCGCGGCTCTGACGTCGGCCACCGGCGGCAAGTCCGTCGCGCAGCGCAGCGCGGCCGAACGGGACCTCGACGACGCACTCGGGCCGGTGCTGGCGCTCGGCCAGAGCTACCCGCAACTGAACTCGTCGAACAACTTTCTGCAGCTGCAGGACAACCTGGCCGACACCGAGAGCAAGCTGGCCTTTGCCCGCCAGTACTACAACGATGCGGTGGCCACCCTCAACCGCCTGATCGCGACCATCCCGTGGATGTTCGTCGCTCCGCTCACCGGGGTGTCGGAGCGCGAGTACTACCAGATTCCGCAGTAACGATGAGGATCGTCTTCGCAGGCACCCCAGAACCCGCGTTGCCTTCGTTGCAACGGTTGATCGACTCCCCGCGCCACGAGGTGGTCGCAGTCCTGACGCGGCCCGACGCGGCAGCGGGCCGCAGGGCCAAGCCGATGCCCTCACCGGTCGCCGCGCTCGCAGTCAAACACGGCCTGCCGGTACTTCGACCCGAGCGGCCCAACGGTGACGATTTCGTCGCCGAGCTCGCCGAGCTCGCGCCGGACTGCTGCGCGGTGGTGGCGTACGGCGCCCTGCTGAGCGACAGGTTGCTCGCCGTACCGCCGCTGGGCTGGATCAACTTGCACTTCTCGCTGTTGCCCGCGTGGCGGGGGGCGGCACCGGTGCAAGCCGCGCTCGCCGCGGGGGACGAAGTCACCGGGGCGACGACGTTCCAGATCGAGCCCAGCCTGGACTCGGGGCCGATCTTCGGCGTGGTGACTGAAACCGTTCGGCCTGCTGACACCGCGGGCGAACTCCTGCAACGACTTTCGGTGTCCGGGGCGGCGCTGCTCGAGGCGACGCTCGACGGCGTCGCCGACGGATCGCTTTCGGCGGTCCCACAGGCCGCCGACGGCGTGACGATCGCACCGAAGATCACCGTCGACGAGGCCAGGGTGCGCTGGGAGCTGCCCGCCCACGTCATCGACCGTCGCATCCGCGCGGTGACGCCGAATCCTGGCGCATGGACCTCGATCGGCGAGCTGCGGGTGAAGGTCGGTCCCGTGACGTTGTCTGACCGGGAAGCGCTGCCGCCAGGCGTGATTCGTGTCGAACGCAACGCCGTGCTCGTAGGTACGGCGTCGCAACCGGTGCTGTTGGGGCTGGTTCAACCACCCGGCAAGAAGCCGATGGCGGCGGCGGACTGGGCGCGTGGCGCGCGGTTGGACGAAGGCGTGTGCGCGGAATGAACAGACCCCAGCCCCGTCGCCCATCGCGCCGCAAGCCGCTGGATCCCGCCCGCCAGGCCGCCTTCGACGTGCTCCGCGCGGTGTCCGCACGCGACGCCTACGCCAACCTCGCGCTGCCCGCGCTGCTGCGCGAACGCAGTATCAGCGGACGTGACGCTGCCTTCGCCACCGAACTCACCTACGGCACGTGCCGTAGCCTCGGGCTGCTCGACGCGATCATCGCTGCCGCAGCGGGCCGGGCCACCGACCTCATCGATCCGGTCCTGCTCGACCTGTTGCGGCTCGGCGCCTATCAATTGCTGCGCACCCGCGTCGAACCACACGCCGCGGTGGACACCACCGTCGAACAGGCAGGCCTCGAATTCGATTCGCCGCGTGCCGGTTTCGTCAACGGGGTGCTGCGCACCATCGGCAGGCGCGACGAAGCGTCGTGGGTGGCCGAGCTCGCGCCGTCGCCGGAAACCGACCCCATCGGCCACCTCGCGTTCACGCACGCCCACCCCCGTTGGATCGCGCAGGCGTTCGCGGATGCGCTCGGGGCAGCCGCGGGCGAACTAGGCGCGCTGCTGGCCAGTGACGACGAGCGGCCGCTCGTGCACCTCGCTGCGCGCCCGGGCGCCCTGACCGCCGACGAGCTCGCGCAAGCGGTCGACGGGACGGTCGGTCGGTACTCCCCGTACGCCGTGTACCTGGCCGGCGGCGACCCGGGTTCACTCGCGCCCGTGCGCGACGGCTCGGCCCAGGTACAGGACGAGGGCAGCCAGCTCGTGGCGCGGGCATTGACGCTCGAGGCCATCGACGGAGGTGACGGCCGCTGGCTCGACCTGTGCGCCGGGCCGGGCGGCAAGACCGCGTTGTTGGCCGCCATCGGTGCGGCGTCGGGGGCACGGGTGACGGCCGTGGAGCCCTCGGCGCACCGGGCCGAACTCGTCGAGCACAACGTGCGCGGACTCGACGTGGATGTGCTGCGGGTCGATGGTCGTGAATCGGGGCTCGCGCCCGGGTCATTCGACCGGGTGCTCGTCGACGCGCCATGCACCGGCCTCGGGGCACTGCGACGTAGGCCGGAAGCCCGCTGGCGTCGTCAGCCCGGTGACGTTCCCACCCTGGCGAAACTCCAGCGCGAACTGCTCGCGTCGGCCATCGCGCTCACCCGCCCGGGTGGAGTCGTGCTCTATGCGACGTGTTCGCCTCACCTGGCCGAAACGGTCGGCGTGATCGCGGATGCCGTGCGTCGTCACCCTGTGCGCGCCATCGACACCCGGCCGCTGTTCGAGCCCGTCGCCGAGCTGGGCGCGGGGCCGTACGTGCAGTTGTGGCCGCACCGGCACGGCACGGACGCCATGTTCGCGGCGGCCCTGCAGGTGGCACGATGAGCGCTTGCGCGAAGCGCGGACCGGCACGATGAGCGCTTGCGCGAAGCGCGGACCGGCACGATGAGCGCGGCCCGTATCAGCCACCCGTTACGCTGACCGCCATGGCAGCACCGCTGATTGCCCCGTCGATTCTGGCTGCCGACTTCGCGAGGCTGGCCGACGAGACCGCCGCCGTGGCGGGCGCCGACTGGCTGCACGTCGACGTGATGGACAACCACTTCGTGCCCAACCTCACCTTGGGCCTTCCCGTGGTGGAGAGCTTGCTGAAGGTCACCGACATCCCGATGGACTGTCATCTGATGATCGACGACCCGCATCGCTGGGCGCCGCCCTACGCCGAAGCCGGAGCCTACAACGTCACCTTTCACGCCGAGGCCAGCGACGACCCGATCGCCGTCGCGCGCGACATCCGCGCCGCGGGCGCGAAGGCTGGCCTGAGCGTCAAACCGGGCACGCCCATCGAGCCCTACCTCGAACTGCTCCGCGACTTCGACACGCTTCTGGTGATGTCGGTCGAACCCGGCTTCGGCGGGCAGAAGTTCATCCCAGAGGTGCTGGCCAAGGTCGCCATGGTCCGGCGGTTAGTCGACGCGGGAGAGCTCACCATCGTGGTCGAGATCGACGGCGGCATCAATGCAGACACCATCGAAGCCGCCGCCGAAGCGGGCGTCGACTGCTTCGTCGCCGGATCCGCGGTGTACAGCGCGGCCGATCCGGCCGCCGCGGTGGAGTCGCTGCGCCGTCAGGCCGCCGAAGCGTCCCACCACCTCACGATGTGAACGGCCGAAAGACCGCCCGATGAATTCAGACGCCGCGATGCGGTTGGCCATCCTGCAGGGCGAACAGGTCAAGGGCACGACGTATCCGAATCCGCCCGTCGGCGCGGTGATCCTCGACCGGGATGGCAATGTCGCGGGGGTCGGCGGGACGCAACCGGCGGGTGGTCCGCACGCAGAGGTGATCGCGCTGCGGCGGGCGGGGGAGCGGGCCAGAGGCGGTACCGCGGTCGTGACGCTGGAGCCGTGCAATCACCATGGGCGTACCCCGCCGTGCGTGGATGCCCTTGTGGCGGCTGGTGTTTCGTCGGTGGTATTCGCGGTGAAGGATCCCAACCTAGTGGCCGCCGACGGCGCAGGACGGCTGGCGCAGGCCGGGGTGAAGGTGGCCTCCGGCGTGCTGGCCCACGAGGTTGCGGGTGGCGCGTTGCGCGAGTGGTTGCACAAGCAGCGCACCGGTCGGCCGCACTTCACGTGGAAGTTTGCGACCAGTGTGGATGGGCGAAGCGCGGCCGCCGACGGCAGCAGTCAGTGGATCACCAGCGAGTCCGCCCGGGCCGACGTGCACCGGCAGCGTGCGGTGGCCGACGCGATCGTGGTCGGCACCGGAACCGTGTTCGTGGACGATCCCGCCCTGACCGCCCGAATGCCCGACGGGCGACTTGCCGAACGCCAGCCGTTGCGCGTCGTCGTCGGTGTGCGCGAAATCTCCTCTGAGGCAAGGGTGCTCAACGACGACTCGCGCACGATGGTGATCCGCACCCGGGACCCCCACGAGGTGGTTCAGGCGATGTCCGATCGCACCGACGTGCTCGTCGAGGGTGGGCCCACGCTGGCGGGCGCCTTCCTACGGGCCGGGGTGATCGATCGGATCGTGGCCTACGTGGCGCCGATCCTCCTTGGTGGGCCCATCACGGCGGTCGACGACGTCGGTGTTCTCAGCATCGCCCACGCGCAGCGCTGGAAGTTCGACGGCATCGAGCCGGTGGGTCCGGACGTCAGGTTGAGCTTGATCCCCCATTAGCGTGAGCTGGAATTCCTTTGTCCCCCAATGTGACTGCCGTCACGTCGATTTGGTCATCGTTGGGTGACTTGTTACCGGTTCGAGACACGCGTCGGCCGCTTCGAGCCGAGCTGGGACCGGCGGTCCCGGGTAAAATCGAGGGAGCAAACCGGTCCACCTGGTCCGGTTGCCAATCGAAAAGGACGAAGAGCGTGACTGCATTGCAGGACTGGCTCAGTTTTCGCCCAGTCGATCAGAACGCCATCAGGGAACTGGTGTGCCGCCCGCTACGCGCGGTGCTGAGCACGCCGGACTCCCGAGCGCGCAACGAATTCAAGACGATGGGCGCTGGCGTCGAACGCTGCTGAGTCTCACAAGTGGGACGCGCCGATGACCTCGTCCGCTGAGTCGGGGTCCTCGGCGTGTTCGTTTCGCCCGGCGATCAGCAGTCCCAGCACCGCGCCGACGATGCAGATGAATACGGTGATCTTGAAGATCTCGCCGTACTGCAGCGCGAAGGCGTCGCGGTAGCGATTCGCCTGAGCGGCCAACTTCTCCACCAGTGAGTTTCCCCCCTCGAGGGGCAGGGTCTGCAAGAGTTGGTTGAACCGGTACAGGCCCCAGGCGCTCAACGCGGCGACGCCGATGAGCATGCCGATCATCCGGGACACCACCACCGCCGCCGACGCGATGCCGTGCTGCGCGGCCGGTACCACCCGCAGCGTCGCCGACGTCAGAGGGCCGATGACCAGACCGAGGCCCAAGCCTGCGATCACCAGGTCGGTGTTGAACGTGGGAAGGTGTACGAAGCCCAGCTCGTGGTGGGCATTCAGGACGTCGCGGTTCCAATGCGAGATCAGCCAGTAACCGCCGCCCGCGATCAGCAGTCCGGCGAAGGTGACGATGCGGTCGCCGATCCTGGTGGCCAACGCGCCGCCGATCACGGCGCCGATTGGCAAGGCGCCCAGGAACCAAACCAGGAGCAACGCCGTTTCGTTCTGCTCCTTGCTAAGCACGCCCTGCGCAAACAGTTCGACGTTGACGAGCGTGACCATCAGGGCTGCGCCTGCGCACAGCGACGCGCCCAGTGCGGCCAGGAACGGACGGAAGAGCACGCCCGCGGGCTCGATGAGCCGCGTCTTGGCGAACTTCTCCCATGCGAAGAAGGCGATGGCGGCCACCAGTGCACCGACGAGCACGGGTAGCCCCCAACTCGGGAGTACCTGTTTTCCGTCGGGGGCCGGGTTGTAGAGCCCGATCACGGCCAAGCCGAGCGCAACGGCCAGCAGCAACCCGCCGATCACGTCGACCCGCTGAGGTATCTCGTCCTTCTGCTTGCCCGGCAGGCTGAAGTGGATCATCACCATGGCGGCCACGGCCAGCGGGACGTTGATCCAGAACACCGACTGCCAGTGGCCGAACAGCGCCACCAGAGCGATGCCGTACAGCGGGCCGATCACGCTACCGAATTCCTGCGCGGCGCCCACGCCACCGAGCACGGCGGCCCGGTTGCGGCTGGTCCACAGGTCCGCTGCGAGCGCCAGCGTGACGGGGAGCAGCGCGCCGCTGGCTGCCCCCTGGATCGTGCGTCCGACCACCATCGGAACGAGGTCGGTGGACGTTGCGGTGATGATCGAACCGACGGCGAAGCCCGCGAGGCTGAGCTGGAGTACCAACTTGCGGCCAAACCGGTCCGAGGCCCTGCCGAGCAGCGGCATCGCGGCGATGTAGCCGAGCAGGTAACCGGTGATGATTGGCGTGACCCGCTGAATCTGATTGATCGCGATGCCGACGTCGAACATGATGTCGCGGATGATCGAAATGACGACATAGGTGTCGAGCGCGCCGAGCAGTACCGCCAGACCGCCCGCGCTGATCGCGATGCCCCGGCGACTGGTGACCGCCGGCGCCCCGACGGTATGGGCGGCCGCCACTTAAACCGCGGGCTTGGTCACGGTGACGGGTTCGCCCCACTTCGACATCGTCATCTGGACGTTGCTGTCCTTCGTGATGTCGAGCTTGGACTGCACCAGTTCGTGGTTGCCGTCAGGACGGATCCACGCGGTACCCGGCACCGGGGCGGTGGCGGCGATGGAGGGGGCGATCTTGTTGACGGCGTCCGCGCTGACGGTGCCGGTGACCTTCACGGCGTCGACGCCGTTGACGGTCTCGTGCGCTTCGGCCTTCGGGTCGGAGAAGTTCGCGAGGACGTTGGCCAGGCCGGCGTCGGGGTTGAGGATCGCGGATACGTCATAGACGTCGGCGGCGGGGCCGAAGTCGGACCAGCTGCCCGGCGTCAACGCGCCGAACAACTTGCCGTCGTCGACGACGAAGTCGACGTCGCTGACCTTCTGGCCGAGGAAGACGATGTCGGCCTTGCCTTGAGCGGCGACCGCTGGGGTGTTGGTGAGGTCACCCGTCAGCTTCGCGATGGGGAGTCCTTTGATCTCTCCGGTGACGTTCAGGTCCAGGTGCACGCTCTGCAGATTGCGTGTGGTCTGTTCGGAATCCTTCAGCAAGGTCGCCCCATCGGGTAGCGGCTCGCTGGACTTCGAACTGGAGCATCCAGCGAATAGCAATGCGGTGGTGAGGAGGGCGGTGAACAGGGCAGCAAGGCGGGCGGGCGTCTGCATTCCTGCATCGTAGTGGTGCGAATGACTGGACGTTCCGCCCGGGCACCCGCTAGAAGTGGCATCGTGGCTTCTGAACTGGACTTTTGTCCGGTGCCTGTGGATGTCGGCGACGGTGCGGCGCACGACCGCGAATCGCCGAACGTGACGCCACTGCCGAGAAATTCCATCGGAGCCCGCACTGCGTTCACGTTCGGTGCCGCGGCCGCACGGCAGTAGAGCAGCGACCCCGGACTAGATTTGGACTCATGTTCACCGGCATCGTCGAGGAGTTGGGTGAGGTCGTCGGCAAGGAGGACCTCACCGACGCCGCACGGTTCGTCATCCGTGGTCCACTCGTCACCACTGACGCCGGGCACGGCGACTCCATTGCAGTCAACGGGGTGTGCCTCACCGTCGTGGACGTGCTGCCCGACGGCGCGTTCACAGCCGACGTCATGGCGGAGACGCTGAACAGGTCGAGTCTGCGGACCGTCGACGTCGGCAGCCACGTCAACCTCGAGCGAGCCGCAGCCGTCAACAGCAGGCTCGGCGGCCACATCGTGCAAGGTCACGTCGACGGCACCGGGCACGTGCTCGCGCGCACGCCATCCGAGCACTGGGAGGTGGTCCGGATTGCGCTGCCCGCCAACGTGTCCCGGTACGTCGTCGAGAAGGGGTCGATCACCGTCGACGGAATCTCGCTGACCGTGTCGGGATTGGGTGACGATTGGTTCGAGGTGTCGCTGATTCCGACCACCCTGCAGCTGACCACGCTTGGCCGAGCCCCGGTTGGCACCCCGGTGAACCTCGAAGTCGACGTAATCGCCAAGTACGTCGAGCGGTTGTTGACGCACAAACATGCTTCTACCAGCGACGACACCCCGTAAATACCCGATTGGCCGTTAGCGTACCGCTGTCGGTCTAACATATCCGGCATGCCTGCTGCTGATGTGGACCTCACTGGACTCCTGCCGTCGTGGAAGCTCGCCCTACAGGCAGACCGCAAGTCCCGTCAGACCATCGATGCCTACACCACCGGGGCGCGGCTGTTCCTGCGCTGGTGCGACGAGAACGGACACCTGCCCGTCCTGGACCGCTCATTGGTCCGCCAGTGGGTCACGTCGCTGCTCGACGGGGGAGCGGCGCCCGCCACCGCCCGCAGTCGTCAGATGGCCCTCAAGCGATTCAGCGCGTGGCTGCTGGACGAGGGCGAGATCAAAACCGACCCACTGCGCGAGCTCAAGCCGCCCAAGCTCGATACCAAGGTGGTCGAGGGCCTGACCGACGAGCAGTGCGCCGATCTGGTCAAGGCTTGCCAAGGCAAGGAGTTCATCGACCGTCGTGACGAGGCCGTCGCCCGGCTGCTGATCGAGACCGGCATGCGCGCCGGGGAGGTGCTGGGCCTGACGGTCGATGATATTGACATCACTCGGGGCCTGGCCGTCATCCAGCGCGGCAAAGGCGGCAAGGGCAGGGTGGTGCCCTTTGGCCCCCAGGTGGCCCGCAGTATCGACAGATACCTACGGATGCGCCGATCACACCGGCTGGCCCACGCCGAGGCCCTGTGGCTCGGGGGAGGCGGTCAGCAGTTCCGCTATCACGGGCTGGACGTGGCCATGAAGCGCCGTGCCGAAATGGCCGGGATAAAGAACTTCCACTGTCACCTGTTCCGCAACACCGCCGCCACGCGATGGCTGGCCGCTGGCGGTAGCGAGAACGGTCTGATGGCCGTCGCCGGATGGTCCAGCCGGGACATGCTGGACCGCTACACCAAGGCCAGCGCATCCGACCGTGCTGCCACCGAGGCCCGTCGTCTGGACCTGGGAAACCTCGGGGTCTAACGTCGGGCAGTCCGATTTTCCAGTGTCACAGGCGAGTCCGAGTTCTCATCGATCTGACACCGGATGAATTGTCGGACCTCGGTCCCATAGGAGTATGACGGAGCCGGAGCGGACAGGCGGACGCCCAGCGTCAGCCCGGCGCGCCCTGTTCATGCTCTGCCCCGCTAAATCGACCCAATTCGCAATTGTCTACCGCAACGCGGCGTTAACTGTTTGCACGTCATCCTTAAGTTCGGTTTCTCTCGGAGAACGTACCGACCCGTAGAAGGGAGGTCCCGTGATGCTGGTGGAGTATGGCGCCGGTGGGATCGGCAGCTGGGCCTCCCAACGGGCCTTTCTCTCTGGAGACCGCATCGCGTTGATCGACGGCGACATTCGCATCACCTACGCCGAGTTCGACCGGCGCACAGACCAACTCGCGTGTGCGTTGGGCGATCTCGGTGTGCGCCACGGCGACCGGGTGGCCGCATTGCTGGTCAACAGCGCTGCGTTCCTGGAGACGATGTTCGCCACCGCCAAGCTCGGCGCGGTCTTCGTGCCGATCAACTTCAGGCTGGCCCCGCCCGAGGTCACCTTCCTGCTGGCCGATTCCGGCGCTGACGTGTTCGTGTGGTCAGGTCACCTCTCGCAGATAGCCCGCGCCGCGTTTGATGGCGAGGGCGTGCGGGTGCGCGCCCGAATGGTCGTCGGCGGCGAGCCCGCCGATGGCGAGGCCGATTTCGAACAACTGCTCGCCAGCGGCGAGCAGCGGGCGCTCGGCATAAATGTGGCCGGAAGCGACGTGGCGTGCCTCATGTATACGTCGGGCACCACCGGGCAACCCAAGGGCGCGATGCTGACCCACGACAACCTGCTGTGGCATGTGATCAACGTCCTCAGCACGGGGCGCGGGCTCCGCGAGACGGACCGGACAGTCACGGTCGCGTCGATGTTCCACATCGGGGGCCTGGGGGTGCACACGCTGCCGCTGCTGTACCTCGGTGGTACGAACACGATCTTGCCGGTATTCGACGCCGAGAACCTGCTCGCCACGATGGCGCGGGAGCGTGTCACCGTGCAGTTCCTGGTGCCGGTGATGTGGGCCGCGCTGCTGGCGGTTCCCGGCTTCGACCACTACGACCTGACTGCGCTGGAGATAGCCGTGACCGGTGGTGCGCCTTGCCCGCACCCTGTGGTCGAGTACTTCCAGGAAAGAGCCATGCCGTTCCAGGAGAGCTTCGGCATGACCGAGATCGCTGGCGGTTCGATCCTCGACGCCGATCACGTTAAGGAGAAGGCGGGCACGATCGGGCGACCCTATTTTCATTTGCGGGCACGGATCGTCGATGAGAAGGATCTCGATGTGCCCGCTGGCGAGGTGGGTGAACTCGTCGTCCGTGGCCCGAACGTGTTCGCCGGGTACTGGGGGTTGCCCGAGGCGACCGCCGAGGCGTTTCGCGGCGGCTGGTTCCACACAGGCGACATGGGCCGGATGGACGACGAGGGGTTCATCACCCTGGTCGACCGCAAGAAGGACATGATCATCTCCGGCGGGGAGAACGTCTACCCGATTGAGGTTGAGCAGGTGCTCTACCGCCACCCGGCGGTCCGCGAGGTCGCCGTGGTGGGCGTGCCGCACGCCACGTGGGGGGAGACGCCCATCGCCGTCGTGGCCCTCAAGGACGGCGCGCAGCCCACCAGCGACGATCTGATCGGCTACGCCCGCGAGTGCCTGGCCCATTTCAAATGCCCTACCCACGTCGAGTACGTGCCGGAACTGCCCCGCAACGCCACCGGCAAGGTGCTCAAGACCGCGCTACGTAAGGAATACGGCGGCCCGACCAATGGGCGCACTTACTAGACACAAGTTCACGCAGCGTGCGCCTAGGCGAGGTACCGGCAGCCATGACTTACTCCGGAATGTTTTCCATTGCACACACCCGGAAACTTGCTGGCACCGGTCTGGAGATTTCCTGTGCGGCGACTGCGATCCCGCGATACCGTGCGCTGATGCGCTGATGCAGGAACGGCGTGGAACCGACGAATCCTCCGTGCCGTAGTTGCAGCGCCGTCGGGGGTGGATACAGATGTCCGGTTCGAGTCCAATCCGACTGCGAGTCAGGAATCTTGGTCGCACCGCCACGCGGATGAGCGTGTCGATCGGTGTCGCAGTGCTGGTGATGGCCACGGTGGTGCCGGTGTCGTCTGCGTCGGCGTCGGAGCCATCACCACCCGACAAGACCGCATTGGTCTTGGGTGGCACCACGGTCCCGACGCCAGACCAGGCCTACCTCGACGCCGTCAGAGACCACTTCGTCACACCGACTCAGGAGCCAGGCCAGGCGGTCACCTACGTCGCGGTGACGACGCCCGAGGTGGGCGGACCCTTCACGGGCGTCTACCGCCTCCTGTTCACCGCGTTCGGACCCCAGAGCGTCTGGGGACTCGACGGCCCAGGATGGCCGGATGAGCCGTTGTGGAAGCTCTCCGGCCTATTCGACGTCACCTTCGACCAGTCGGTCCTGGGCGGAGTTGATGACCTGGACGACGAGGTGATCGCGAACGGCAGCGACCACCTGGTGATCTTCGGCTACTCGCAGGGCGCGATCGTCGCGAACCGGGAGAAGCGCAGGCTTGCCGAGCGCTATGAGGGCACCGACGCGCCCGACATCGAGTTCGTCCTCATCGGTGACCCCAACGTGCCCAACGGCGGCCTTGCCGCCCGGTTCCCCGGCGTCTACATTCCGCTCCTCGACGTCTCGCTGAACGGTCCCGCGTTGACCGACACCCCGTTCCACACCGTTGAGGACATCAGCCAATACGACGGGGCCTCCGACTTCCCGCTGTACCCGCTCAACCTCTTCTCCACCGCGAACGCGGTTCTGGGTGGGCTCTACGTGCATCCGTACGACCTCGAACCCAGCGTGGATGACCCAGGAACCATCCACACCGTGACTGGCGACACCGACTACTACTTCCACCCCACCGACGACCTGCCGCTGTTCGGGCCACTGCGCATGATCGGGGTGCCCGAGCCGCTGATCGACGTGGTCGAGCCGTTCTTCCGGGTGCTCGTGGAACTGGGCTACGACCGCAGCATCCTGCCGGGGGAACCCACCCCGGCACGGCTCATCCCGCCGATTAATCCGGTGAAGGTGGCCGCCGATCTGGTCGACGCGGTCGGCGAGGGGGTCAACAACGCGCTGGCCCTGACCGGGTCGCCACCGCTGCCGAGGATTCCCACTCCTGGCAGCAGCGCGGATACCAATGAAGGCAGCGTTGTCGGCTCGCCGGACAAGTCGGTGGACCTGAACGCCGTTGGGGATGGCATCGCCCATTCGCTCAGTGCCCTCAATCCGGTCAGCACCGATCAGGGCAACGAGCACGCCGGAACGGACGGGGAGAACTCCGAGCCGCCCACGCCGCTGGGCCGCTGGACAAAACGCGCCCCCCAGTCGCTGACCGACGGCGTCAAGTTCACACCCCGCAAGCCGAGGTCCTCCAGGGCTTCTGCGGCTTCCATCGACGCACTGTCGTCAGCAAAGGCTGACGACATCCGTAGTCGGGGGCGACAGCCGCGACGTTCCGATCCATCAGAAACCGGTTAGGCGGAGGTGCGCTGGCGCGCGTCGTTCACAGCGCACCCCGCCGGGTTGCGGTGAGGCTGTTCAAGCCACAGCCGGTGGCGAAGCCCTCTTGTGCGGGGGACACCACGAATCACGCTGAGAGCGGCTCACCATCGGAGAGGTGGCGGTACACGGTCGCGCGGGAGACACCCAATCTTCGCGATGTCGGTGGCGGTGATGCCCTTCTCCCGGAGTTGGCGGGCCTTGGCGGCATCTGCGGCGTCGACTTTCCGTGGGCGCCCGCCCTTGCGCCCGTTGGCGGCCGCTGCGGCGAGTCCGGCGCGGATGCGTTCGGTCATTAGTCGGAGGTCTTCGACTCAGATCTGAGTCACCGAGGGCCGTCAGTGGGCTGGGGCGTCAGGCGGGATTGGGAGGTCGGGACAGGCCTTGATGTAGTCGATGTCGGGCGACACCCAGTCCTGCCACTGTTGGTGGCTCATGTTGGTGGTGAGCTTGGCGCACATGGCCGATGCGGGGTCGGCGTAAGTGGGCCACAGCCGCACCGTCTTGTCGGCACTGGCGGAGACGATCCGGTGTCCGTCGGGGCTGAACGCCACGCTGTTCACCGCTTCCGTGTGGCCGGTCAGTGGCTGGCCGATGGGCTGGCCGGTCTCGGCGTCCCACAGCCGCACGGTGTTGTCGCTGCTGCCGGAGACGATCCGGTGTCCGTCGGGGCTGAACGCCACGCTGAACACCGCGCTCGTGTGGCCGGTCAGCGGCTGGCCGATGGGTTGGCCGGTGTCGGCGTCCCATAGTCGCACGGTGTTGTCGGCGCTGCCGGAGGCGATCCGGTGTCCGGGGCCGAACGCCACGCTGTTCACCGCTTCCGTGTGGCCGGTCAGTGGCTGGCCGATGGGTTGGCCGGTGTCGGCGTCCCACAACCGTAGTGTCTTGTCGAAACTGGCGGAGACGATCCGGTGTCCGTCGGGGCTGAACGCCACACTGGACACCACGCCCTGGTGACCGGTCAGCGGCTGTCCGATGGGTTGACCGGTATCGGCGTCCCACAGCCGCATGGTGTTGTCGAAACCGCCGGAGACGATCCGGTGTCCGTCGGGGCTGAACGCCACGCTGTTCACCGCGCCGTGTGCCGGTCAGTGGCTGGCCGATGGGTCGGCCGATGTCGGCGTCCCACAACCGTAGTGTCTTGTCGACACTGCCGGAGACGATCCGGTGTCCGTCGGGGCTGAACGCCACGCTGGACACCGCGCCCTGGTGGCCGGTCAGTGGCTGGCCGATGGATTGGCCGGTCTCGGCGTCCCACAGCCGCACGGTGTTGTCGGCACTGGAGGAGACGATCCGGTGTCCGTCGGGGCGGAAGGCCACTTTGTACACCGCATCTGGCTGGCCGATGGGTTGGCCGGTGTCGGCGTCCCACAGCCGCACGGTGTTGTCGGCACTGGAGGAGACGATCCGGTGTCCGTCGGGGCTGAACGCCACGCTGTACACCGCGCCCTGGTGACCGGTCAGTGGCTGGCCGATGGGACGGCCGGTGTCGGCGTCCCACAGCCGCACGGTGTTGTCGAAACCGCCGGAGACGATCCGGTGCCCGTCGCGGCTGAACGCCACGCTCATCACCGCGTTCGTCTGCCCGGTCAGTGGCTGGCCGATGGGTTGGCCGGTGTCGGCGTCCCACAACCGTACGTGTCTTGTCGACACTGGCGGAGACGATCCGGTGTCCGTCGGGGCTGAACGCCACACTGGACACCACGTCGGTGTGCCCGGTCAGCGGCTGGCCGATGGGACGGCCGGTGTCGGCGTCCCACAGCCGCACGGTGTTGTCGGCACTGGAGGAGACGATCCGGTGTCCGTCGGGGCTGAACGCCACACTGTTCACCGCGCCTGTGTGCCCGGTCAGCGGCTGGCCGATGGGTCGGCCGGTGTCGGCGTCCCACAACCGCACGTGTCTTGTCGACACTGCCGGAGACGATCCGGTGTCCGTCGGGGCTGAACGCCACACTGTTCACCGCGCCGCTGGTGACCGGTCAGTGGCTGGCCGATGGGTCGGCCGGTGTCGGCGTCCCACAGCCGCACGGTGTTGTCGCTGCTGCCGGAGGCGATCCGGTGTCCGTCGGGGCTGAACGCCACGCTGGACACCGGGCCGGTGTGACCGGTAAGCGGGGGGCCGATGGGTTGGCCGGTGTCGGCATCCCACACACGCACCACCGTCTCATACCAACTGCCGGAGGCGATCCGGTGCCCGTCGGGGCTGAACGCCACGCTGGACATGGGCGACTCGGCCTCGGCGATCTTGAGTGTTGTGATCGTCTTTAATAGCGCGGTTATCAGTGGACCGTCGTCAGGGGGTTGTGTAATTCCTCGTGCCGCAAGGAGTTGTTCGAAGGCGCGCAGGTCGCCTCCAGGACGAACACCGGCGAGCATGGATTGGGCCTCAACCACCAGCCGCAAGGCAGTGGCCTCACGGGCAAGCATCTTGGACCTGGTTTCGTGCGTGGTTGGCCTGCACACCGAGGAACACGGCCGCCAGGGCGATCACACTGGTGACCGCCAGCAGCCCTCTGAATATCCGCGAGTTCCTCCGGAGCACTGCCGTACGCTCCTTCTCGCGTGCGGCTTCGAGTTCCGCTTGCTGGCGCTGCTTCTCGGCCTCGATGCGGTCGTCTTCGCGGGTGCGGGAGGCGTTCAGGTAGTCGCGGGTGGGGTCCAGGCGGTCGCGGAAGCCGGTTTTGGAGGCCAGTGTTTCGGCCTCGGTCAGGCGGGTGCCTTCCAGCAGCCATGAGTCGTTGCGCCCGCTGGCCCGCCAGTCGGCGGCAGCGCGTTCGAGGGAATCGGCGTCTTTGAGATCCTGGGCCTCCTCGCGCAGCCACGCCGCCAGTTCGCGCCATTGCCGCAGCAGGCTTTCCAAGGCGACCTCGACCACGACCTGCGCCGTCGCGGTTGCCCTTGACCAGCAGCCGCTTCTCCACCATCGCTTGGATGAGCGGGTGGCTGGCGGCGGGCAGTTCGTCCCAGCGGGCCAGGCGGCGCATCGGTTGGTCGTTGTCGGGGTTGATGGTGGCCAGCCACGGGATGAACGCATCGTGGAGGGTGTCGAGCTGGGTCTGGCGTGCCTCGGGGTCGGCGGCCAGCAGGTGGTCGACCTCGGTCTGCACCACCTGGGCCATTCCGCCCATCGACTCATACTCGGCCACCGACATCTCGCCGCCGTCGCCGAAGTCGCGATACAGCCGCTCCAGCGTCAACGCCAGCAGCGGCAGCGCATCAGCGCCGTCGGCAGCCTCGGCCAGCAGCCGCTCCACCAGCGCCGGTTCGACGCTAAGCCGCCGCCCGGCGGCGCTGGCCCGCCGGGCCGGACCGGTGATGACTTCGGCGTACCCGGCGGGGAGCATCGGTTTGAGTTCGTCGAACACGCGCGGTGTGCACCTCGGCCAGCTCGGGCGCGATCTGCAGCGGCTCGTAGCGGTCGGCGCGGATGGTGACCGCCACGATCATCGCCGGGGTGACTCCCGGCCTCATGCTCGACCAAGGCGGCCAGTAGCTCCAGGAAGCGTGCGGCCTCGGGTCCGGCGTCGGCGTTGAACAGTTCCTCGGCCTGATCCACCGGCAGCACCAGCGTGGGGGCGGGCTGCTCGGCGGGCACATCCAGCAGCCGGTCGCGGGCGACCTGGCGGGCCTCCTCCAGCCAGCTCGCGCAGCCGCTCGACATGCTCGGGGTGGCAGACGTTCTTGATCTCCCCCAGCATCGGTGCGCACAGTCCAACGCGGCTGCGCAGCGGTGTGAATGGCAGCAGCCAAACCGAGTTCGCCGGTGAGCACCGCCCGCTCGGGGCGCACGACGGACAGGGGCAAGAACCGGCGGTCGTCGCGGCGCAGCCGGGGCAGCAGCCCGGCCCGCAGAAACGACGACTTCCCGCTCCGGACGGGCCGAGGATGACGAACAGCGACTCCACTCCCGCTGGTGCGCATGCCGCGCAGCACATCCAAGCCGCGCAGAATCTGGGCGTCGCGTCCGAAGAACACCGCCGCATCGGCCTCTTCCAGCGGCGCCCAGCCCCGATACGGGGCGCGCTCGGGTCACCCGGCGGCGGCCACGGGAAGTAGTCCGCCCCGATTCCCAACGCACGCAGCCCGTTTAGCAGCCGCTGCAGGCCCTCGGCGGCCAGCACCACCGGCTCGCGCACCGTCGACGGGAATCTTGGTGGTAGGGGCCGTCGCCGACGAACAGGTCGCAACGCTGCCACTCCGAGGTGATGTTGGTGTCGGGCAGCGGCTCCAGCCGGGCCACCACGATCGCCTTGTTCAACGTCTCGGCGTACCGGAACTCGGTCTGGCATTCCGGGGAGGCTTCCCAATGCTTCGACAGCAGGCAGATCACCACCTCACAGCGGGCATTGGCCTGCTGCAGCGCCTGCTTCCATCGCGTCCCGGGCCGAATCCCGGTGTGCGGGTCCACATCCAGATAGATGTCGTCGGCCAGGCCCGGCTGCTGCTCGATCAGCCACGCCTTGACCGCCTCGCCTGGCGGCTATCCCGGCTGGAATGGCTCAAGAACACCCGCGACACCACTCACCCCCTCTGCAGCAGCACTCACCCCGCTGTGATCCGTAAGATCAACCCGTTCAGTGTTCACGCCGCTAGGCCGGTTTTCAGCGGATTCATCGACTTCGGCATGGGGGCGCCGCACGCCCGAGGGGGGTCCACGGGATGCCCCCACACCACCTTCGGGGGCTAATCGACGGCGGCGAACTCCTCGACGATCACGCAGCATCCTCGGTGAGGTACCGATAGACCGTCGCCCGGCTGACCCCGAGGTATTTGGCGATGTCCCTGCCGGTATGTCCGTCCGTCTTCATGCGCTTCGCGGTGGTGATGTGCTCGGCGTCGTCGACCTTTCGAGGGCGCCCGAACTTGGTGCCGTTGGCACGGGATGACTCCCGCTTCAACGCGGTGCGCTCCTTGATCAGCTCGCGCTCGTACTCAGCAAGAGAACCCAGCACTCCGATCATCATGCGACCGGCGGGGGTGGACGAGTCGATGCCGTCGGTGACCGACACGAGCGTCACGCCACGGTCGGTCAGCTCCTTGACGGTCTGCAAGATGTGCAGCATGTTGCGGCCCAGCCGGTCGAGCTTCCACACCACGACGGTGTCGCCTTCGCGGACGTACTCCATCAGGGCGGCCAGGCCGGGCCGGTCGTCGCGAGCGCCGGACATCACATCCGAGAAGACCTTGGTGACTCCGGCTGACGCGAGAGCCTCGTTCTGTTGATCGAGAGTCTGGGCCACCGTCGAGACGCGGGTGTAGCCGATCCGCGTGCCCGTGCTCTTGGCGGAGCTGGATGTCGTATCACTGTGTCGCACAATTGGTCCCAACACCATTATCGAGACAATTATTTCTGAGACTAACTTTCGAGACACTGCGACCTGGGCGCCGCCGACTCCTCACCACCCATGACGGAGGTGTCTTGAATGTGGTCTATTTCGAGACAGCGTTCAGTTCTGTTCGGGCCTGGTCGATTTGGTCGTAGGCGTAGGTCGACCATGGCGGCGGTGGTCATCGTCTCGCCCTTGCGGGCGAGCGATTCGTAGGTCTGGTCGCCGAGGACATCGCGTAGGTGGGCGATCGCCGGGTTGATCTCGGGTACCCGTGCTGCGGTAAGGGGATTGAACGCGAAACCGGCGATGGTGGCCGCCGGTTCGTAGCGTCCGAGCCGATCGCAAGCAGCGCCGCGAGGGCGGCCAGGTGGCACGCATATCGGCGGTGTTACCCGCGTCGTGGTAGTTGCCGATCGCCCAGCGGAGGTATTCGAGCGCGGCCAGCGGGTCGCCGGATTTTGCTTCGAGCGCGGCCAGGCTGGCCGCCAGGTGGGTCTCGGTAGTGCGGTTGCCGCTGTCTTGGGCAATCGCCAGACCCCGGCGCAGGGCCTTTAGCGCGCGGTCAGGCTCGATGTCGCGGAAGGCGAAGCCGTAGGCGAACAGCGCGTACGAGAGCGTCAAGGGGTTGTGGGTGGCTTCGGCGGCGTCGTTCAGGCCTGCCGCGAGCGGCCATCGCCTCGTCACCGGAACCGGCGAGCGTCAGTGTCATTCACCAGGGCTGCCCTGGTGAGGGTGTGGGTGTCGTGACCGCGCGCGAGTCGAGCGCGGCACCACTCGACCGTCCTTTCGGGCTGGCCGATGACACAGGTACGCACCTCCGACCCAGCCCTGGATGCCGTAGGGCACCTCGTCGCAGTCATCGCCGAGAATCGTCTGGGCGGCGTCGCTGTAACGGACAGCGGCCTCGGGCCGTCCAGCCAGTGCAGCACTGCGACGCCATCACGTACAGGAACGCGAGCCGGGGATGATCGACGGCTCGGGCGGGCTCGATCAACTCTTCGGCCCAGGCTATCGGCTCGTAGATCTCGACCAGAAAGCCGACGAACGCCGCGTAGGTGGCGATGGTGGCGGCAACGTCGAGGTCACCCTGGTCGGCGGCCCAGCGAAATGCGGTGCGCAGGTTGGCCAGTTCGGCGGTGAACCAGTCGTAGGCCTCGCGCTGGCGCGGGCTGTCCCACAGGGCCAGGATGTCGGCTTCGCGTCCGGCGAAGTAGCGGGCATGGGCGGCGCGAATCTCGTATGCTTCGCCGCCCGCGACGAGTTGTTCCTCGGCGAACTGGCGGATCGTCTCCAGCATCGAAAACCGGGTTCGCCCCGATGATCGGTCGGCGACCAAGCAGCGACTTGCGCACCAGCGCGTCGAGCACATCCAGGATGGCGTAGATCGTCGGGCCGTCGGATCCGGCTACCGCGCAGGCGCTTGGAGGTCGAACCCGCCGGCGAACACGGAACATCGTTGCCAGCAGAGTCTTTTCGGCGTCGTCGAGCAGGTCGTAGGACCACGCGCACCGCGTGGCGCAGTGTTTGGTGACGCTCCAGGCCGCGCCGCGACCCGACCAGCAGCCGGAACCGGTGATCGAGACGATCCGTACCTCAGTCGACCGTCATCGACTGCCATGCGTGACGCCGCCAGCTCGATCGCCAACGGAATCCCGTCAAGACGACGGCAGATCTCCACCACCGCAGCCGCCTCCTGCGGGTTGCCGATCGAGAAGCGCGAGGCAACGCTACGGGCGCGTTCGACGAACAAGCTCACGGCGGCAGAGTCGATGCCTGCGCCGACGTCCAGCGATGTCACCAGCCACAGCTGCTCGTCGGCGACCCCCAGTCCTTCGCGGCTGGTGGCCACGAATCCGCACGGTCGCCGAGTGCCGCGAGGATGGCTTCGATCAGATCGGCGGCGGCGTCGCGCACGTGCTCGCAGTTGTCGAACACCAACAACCGCACCCTGCCCTCCAACGCGGCAGCCACGCGACTCGCTCATCGATCTTGCCGGGCTGTTGGGTGACGCCCAGCACGGCGGCGACCGCGTCGGGCACCGCAGCCGGATCGGTGACCGCCGCGAGTTCGAAAACCCAGACACCGTCGGGGAACTCGTCGGCCAGTCGCCGCCGCGACCTCCAATGCCAGCCGAGTCTTGCCGACCCCGCCCACCCCGGTCAACGTCACCAACCGATGAGCCTTCAGCGCGACCTGCACCTCGGCGATCTCGGACTCCCGCCCAACCAGGCTCGTCGTGTGAGGTCGGAGGTTTCCCGGCGTCGCATCGAGCGTCTGCAAGGGCGGAAACTCGCTGACGCAGGCCGGGTGCCCGGACCTGGCTCACCTCGACCGGTTTGGCGATGTCCCGTAATCGCCGTGGCCCCAAGGCAATCAGGTCGACGCCGCTGAGCAGATGCCGCTGCGGCGTCGTCAACCAGAATCTGACCGCCATGCCCGGCGGCCATCACCCGCGCAGCACGATTGAGCACCGTGCCGAAGTAGTCCCCGTCGCGCAGTTCGGCCTCACCGGTCGCCAGCCCCATCCGCACCGGCAACTCCAGCGCCCGCTGCGCAGCGACCGCAGCATCGACCGCAGACTTCGGCGAGGCGAACGCGGCGCATACCCCGTCGCCGGTGTGCTTGAACATGAAGCCGCCGTGCGCCTCGATCGCCGAGCGCAACACCTCGTCATGTGCGGCCAGCGCCGCCCGCATGCCATCGGCGTCGGCCTCCCACCGACGGGTCGACCCCTCGACATCGGTGAACAAAAACGTCACCACCCCCGAAGGAGCAGCCGCCGTCATGGCATCGCCTCGGCCCAGTCCATATGCCCCTCAAAGCCCTGCGATGTCGCCATCGCGCGGTAGCGATCCCGATAGTCGCGATAGCCTGCATCGTCGCCGTAAGCCCGTGCGAGCAGTGCGTGCAGCCGCAGCAGCGTGATGTCATGGAGAACGAAGCCGGGATCGGTCGGCACCGCTGCCAACCGGTTGATCGCGGCCTGAGCATCCTCGAAATCGCCTTGGCCGCCGCGTTCCAACAGCGCCTCCGCCAAGGCACTGGTGGCCAGCGCGATCCAAATGGATCCACCCGAGTCGAACATGCCGTCAACAACAGTCTGAGCCAATTCAATAGCGCCATTGATGTCGCCGAGCCGGGTCTTCTCCCGTGCGAGGTAAATGTCGACAAACGGCAAAGCCAACAACGCGTCACTCACGCCGCGCTCGCGGGCCTTTCCCAACAACTCGAAGCCAACTGCGCGGTCCGGGCCCCCCCGATGGACGAGCACAACACCCCGGGCGGCTCGAGCGCCGAACAGGGCCCAGTCGTCACCGGACTGCTCGGCAATTTCCAATGTTTCTGCAGTGTCGCGGAGGGCGGTCCCATCCGGCAGCAGCGCCCCGTACGGAATCGTGAGCATGTAGTTGTACAACGTCACAGCCTCGAGGGTTAATGGGTCGAATGCACGGCCCAAAGCGATGGCGTCGTGTAGGTCGTCCTTCCAGCCCACAATTCCCAGACACAGTCGGGCGACGCCCCGCATCGCTAGTGCCAAAGCCAAAGGGGATCCGAGGAACAGGTCTCCCTTCCTGGCGTCACCATCGGCCACGTCGATCACCATCTGGGCCAGCCGCAGAACCTCTGCCATCTCGCCGATCTCGTGCTTGGCGAACATCGCCCCCAACGACAGCGCGGCGGTCATCGTCGGATCGCCGATGGACTCGAGCAGCCGAACGAGCTCATTGGCCAGACGCGATGCCTCCCGACGGTCTGTATTCACGCACTTCGCCGTCACTTGCCCCACCATGCCGATCGCCAACGACCGCAGATCACCCGCCTCGACGCAAAGATCGCGCAGTTCGTCGAAGCCGGTCTCGGTGCCGCCACCGCCCACGCGAAACGCGGTTCCACACAACAGGGCTCGTGGCGAAATGCGCATCGACAACCGATCCGGATCATCGGCAGGTAGCTCGTCGGCCATCTGCCGCGCCCGCCGCCAGCTCGCCACCGCCGCTGCGATGTCCCGGTTGGTCGACCAGGTTCCGGCGCGCATGTGCCAGCCGAAAGCGGCCCGGAGATCGTTCGCGGCCTCCAGGTGCTCGGCGATCAAAGCCGCGTTCTCGTCTACCGATTCGGGGCTCTGCAGTTCGATGGCGGCGGCCACGCGCCGGTGGAGGTCAGCACGGTCGGACTTGAGTTGCGCCTCGTAGGCGACCGCGCGAATCAGCGGGTGGTGGAACACATACTCGGGTTGGCGGGTGAACTTGACCTGATCGATGAACTGGGCTGCCGCCAGGTCGGCAACCACCGGTTCGATCCCCAAGACGGTGAGTAGGTCGAGGTCGAACCGCGACCCGATGACCGCCGCCGCGCTCAACGTGCGTTTTGCTTCTGGCGCAAGCCGATCGATACGCGCGGCGATGGTCGCCTGCAAAGTGGGGGGCACACTCACCTCAGCGACTTCTGCCGTCGAGATGTATGCGCCTGTCTTTCCTAGCAGCACACCGCGCTCGGCCAGTTCGCGCACGATCTCCTCGGCGAAGAACGGATTACCCGCTGCCCGCTCGGCGATCCCGTCGGCCAACCCACCGATCGAGGGGTCCGGCCCGAGCAGCTCCGCGATCAGTGCTGTAGCCTCCGAATCACTCAGCGGCGCAAGGGCTATCGTTTGGGCGCCCGCCACCTGTGTCAAAGCGCCGCGATATTCCGGACGGTAGGTCAACAGCACCAGCGAGGGCGTTCGCGGGATCACGGTGAAGAAGTCGGCCAGCATCGACTCGCTGACCTCATCGATCCAATGGGCGTCCTCAACGACATAGACTGCCGGGGTTTCATGCGCCAACGAGGCAGCATTCACCAACGCGGTCAACCGCCGCCGACGGGCATCCGGATCTATCCGAGGAAGAGCAACATCGGGATCGGCGATCCCCAGCAGGTCATCGAACAGCACCAAGTCCAGTTCATCAACGTCAGGAAGCCTTGCCCGTATCCGGGCGCGGGCGGCCTGTGCGTCAAGACCCTCGACGCCGGTGCCCGCACGCAGCAACCGCGCCACGGCATAGAACGGGACCTGGCTGGTGTGCGACTCGCAGAAAGCGGTGAACACCTCGACACCACGGGTGGCCGCCATCGCAGACACTTCGCGCACCAGACGGCTCTTGCCGATGCCAGGTGGTCCCACCACACCGACGACACCGCCTTGGCCCTCGATTGCACGGTCCAACAGGTCCTCGGCGGCGAACATCTCCCACCGCCGACCGACCAGATTCGACTCGACTCGCTCGATGAGGCGATGCCGTTCCTCGATGCCCAACAGCGGTTGGGCCGCGACGGGCTTGTCCTCACCCTTGATCTGAACCAGCTCAGGCTCACCGAGGGCGGCTGCGCCTTCAACCAGTCGCGCGGTGGACGCGCTGAGCATGACCCCACCCGGCGGCGCGATCGACTCCATCCGCTGAGCCATCCCCACCTGCTGACCGACGGCGGTGTAACCCAAAGCACCCGAGCCGATCTCGCCAGCGATCACCTGCCCCGAGTTCAGACCGGTCCGCAGCCGCAGGTCCGCGCCGTCGCGGTGTTGGACCTCTTCGGCAAGCCGCTTCGCCTCGACTTGCACACCCAACGCCGCCAGGCAGGCGCGAACGGCGTGGTCCTCCAACGCAACGGGTGCACCGAACACCGCCATGATCCCGTCGCCGGTGAACTTGTCCACCGTGCCGCCATACCGCTGCACCACCACCGCCGCACGGTCGACCAATTCGGCCATGATCTCGCGCAGCCGCTCCGCGCCCACCGCCGCCGCGATGTCCATCGAATGCAACACGTCGGCGAACAGCACCGTGACCTGCTTGTACTCCGCCGATCGGGCGGCGCGTGTCAGCGGTGCACCGCACTCGCTACAGAACTTGGAGTTCGGCGGCAGTTCGGCGCCGCACGACCCACAGAGCAGCCCCGTCACGGTCAGTCCACCGCCACCATCCCCGCTGGGGTCCACGTCACCATCGTTTCACCGCTGCTCGGTGATGTCCGTCGTATCGCCGTGCCATCTCCCACACGAAGACCGTTCTTGACGCAGACGAACAGCACCGACGGCGTGCGGTCGGATTCTGACATCAGGCGACGGGGTGCAGCCGGTGTCACCGGCCCTTCGCGACCGACCGGTCTATGACGCCCACCGGGTGCTGGCACGGCCCTGCCTGCATCCGGTGCGCCTGGACATGGAGCTGATCAACCACCCGTGACTAGGGCTGGCTAGCACGGCAGGTCACCTAGAGACCCCGGTGAGGCGGTGCGTCTTTCTACTCGGATTGTGTCGACCGCCCAGATCGTCCTTGAGTTGCGGCCAGCCCTCGCCATTCTGCCTGGACCGGCGCGCAGATCGGACGTCGCCCATGCGAGCACTTCGGTCCCTGCTCCAGGTGACCGCCCGGCAATATCGGTTACTGATTCGGGAGATCCGCGTAGCGTGGCCAGAAGCAATTCTCATCGTCATTGCAGCTAACCCACAGTGGGCGCGTGAAGGAATCGCCGGAATGAAAACACTCGCAGCGGTCGTCGAAGAGGACGGCACCGAGTTCGAGTTGCGCACCTTGGACGTCGCCGAGCCCGGCTTCGGTGAAGTGCACCTCAAGTTCGTCGCTTCCGGACTCTGCCACACCGACCTGCACCTGGTCGACGGCGTCCTGGTCGGTCGGAAACCGATCGTTGCAGGTCACGAAGGTGCCGGGATCGTCGAGTCGGTCGGCCCGGGCGTGACGCGGGTGAAGCCCGGTGACCACGTGGTGTGCAGCTTCGTGCCGAGTTGCGGTGCGTGCCGATACTGCGCGACAGGCCGCTCGAGTCTCTGCGACTGGGGCGCGAACGCGGTGAACGGCACCTTTCCGGACGGTAGGTTCCGTTATCACGCCGATGGGCGCGACTACGGCAGCCTCTGCATGCTCGGCACGTTCTCGCAGCGGGCGACGGTCTCCGAGCATTCGGTGGTCAAGGTCGACGACTGGCTCCCGTTGGAGGTGGCGGTGCTCATGGGGTGCGGTGTGCCGACCGGGTGGGGGACGGCGACGACTGCGGGTGGTGTGCGAGTCGGCGACACCGCGATCGTGTACGGGATCGGTGGCATCGGCATCAACGCCGTGCAGGGTGCGGTCTACGCGGGCGCGAAGTACGTGGTGGTCGTCGATCCGGTCGAGTTCAAGCGGGAGACGGCGCTGAAGCTCGGCGCCACCCATGCGTTTGCCTCCCCCGAGGAGGCCGCCGCGAAGGTCAACGAGCTCACCTGGGGGCAGGGTGCGGATCAGGCGCTGGTGACGGTCGGGGTGGTGCACGAGAAGGTGATCCAGGACGCCTTCGACGTCGTCGGCAAGGGCGGCGTCGTGGTGGTGACCGGTTTGGGTGCGCCGGAGGAGTTGACCATCCACGTGTCCGGGGCGGTGTTGACCAAGTGGGAGAAGACGATCAAAGGGTCGATGTGCGGCACGCTGAACCCTCAGTACGACATCGTGAAGCTGCTGCGGCTGTACGACGCCGGGAAGCTGAAGTTGGACGAGTTGATCACCCGTCATTACCGGCTCGAGGACATCAACCAGGGTTACGCGGACCTGCGGGCGGGCGAGATCATTCGCGGCGTCATCCTGCACGACAGCTGACATCATCGGCTCCGGTACGCCGTTCATCGACGAGCAAGGAAACCGTCGATTTGATGGCCGCTGCCGAGGCCATCCACAGAACGACGCCGTCGGCGTAATGGCCCGCGATCCGCAGCATTCTCGAAGGAAGGTTAGCGCTTGGCCTGGGCCAGGTAACGCCCGACGTGGCAGGCATCCAGCTCGACGGCCTCGATCACGCGCACCGGGTGGTCTGTAGGCCGCCTATAGCCGAGGTGGTCGAAAGTTACGTTTGTGCGGACGGCAAGTGTAAAACGGACTAACCGTGACACGGGGTGCGCAGGCATCGGTGACCTGCACCTTCACCCCAAATACCCTGTGGCACAGGTGTAGTCAAATGTCACCGAGGGATCAATTTCTTCGTACTTAATGCGAGCTTCTCTGGGGCTATTCGATAGGCGTCCTACACCCGTCATCCCCGCAGGGCCTCCTTGAACTTCCTGAACTCCTTGGACATCCGGGCTCTCCGGTACGCCACCTGCCCGGCAAGGCCGTAGTGACGCTGGAAGTGGACCCACAGCGAGTCGTAGGTGATTCGGTCTTTCGTGTCACGGCCCTCGTTGAGTGGCGCCAGGTGACGCAGGATCTCGGTGAGTGTGATCCGGCGTACTTTGCTTCGGCTCAGGATGATCGGGATACCGTGCCAGTCCAGCAGCTCGTTGACGGCAACGCGCACAGTCTCATCACGACAGATCCGACAGCGTGGTTCCCTGCGCTCGACGTCGGCCCTCACGGGTTCAGTCGTCCTAGTCATCGTGCTCATCAGAAAGTGGATGTGGCCCAGCGGCTTCACGCAAGATGTTCACCATCCGCAGCGGATCGTCAATCGGCAGGACGTGATGCTGCGGTCCCTTTGCGCCATCAGGAGTCACAGCCCTCACGATAACCGTCTGGCAGGATCGGGGCATCCGCGCAGATCCTGCCTCAGCAGCGCCTGGTCGCCCGCTTGCCTGGGGCTGTAGCGGGCTATAGCCAACCGCCGCCAAAACGCCGCCAGGCAATGGCAGGCTGTGGAGCGCCGGGCAAGGTCGAGAGATGGCGTTCCGGGTCGAACATATCTGGGCGTCTATGGTCCCCATGCGACCTGCATCGCAGGTAGATAGGCGTAACGCTCGCTCGCCTCTAATCGCCAAGTACGTCGAGCGCCTGCTCGACGCAAAGAATCCGTAGCGCACCGACGTAGCCGTCGTCGTTCGGACTCACGGTGCGGGGTGGCAGGCGCGTAGACCGCATGGCCGATCGCGCGCACACTGGCCACATGGCCACCGCCGATCTGCCCGAGGCGACGATTCCCGAAAGCCACGTCGGGATCCTGGAGACCGCACTGATGGCGATGGTAAGCACCATCAGCCGTCGCGATGGACTCATCTCGACCAACCCGGTCGGCTTCGACTGGGACGGTGAGTACGTGCGGCTGAGCACCTTGAAGTCGCGATTGAAGTACCGCAATCTCGTGGCGAACCCCCAGGTCACCTTCTGCGCCGTCGATCCGAAGGTCCCGTCGCGCTACATCGAGATCCGCGGTTACGCGGAGCTCAGCGACGACCCGGAACGCGCGTTGAGCAAGAAGATGGTCGGCCGAATGAGCGGCAAGGAACAGGATCTCGACGAGCCAGGCGCAGAGCGGGTCATCATCAAGATCGTGCCGACGCACGTCTCGACGCCGACGTTGTACGGCGGGCGACTCGACGAGCGTGTTGCGGCGTCCGTGCAGTCCAGAGGACAGCCGTCCGCGTAAGGCGTCGGCCCGCAGCGTCGTCACCATCAGGTGTCACGGTGGCCTGCTCGCTTGGCTGCTCGGTGCGGCCCCGATCTCGTCGGCGGAGTCGCCAAGAATGCGCCAAGGTTCCCGGAGCACCCTTCACCTGGCGCGGACGATGAGGCCAAAGGGATTGAAGGGAATGACGATGAAGCTCGCATCACCGCCGGTCGCGACGTTGGCCGCGGCCGCGTTCCGCTCCGGCGCGTTGGGCGTGGCCGGCGGGATGCTCACCGCAAGGCATTGCTCATGCTGACCCCTCGTGTTCGCCCGCGAGTGCCCAGACCCCGCGATGCGCACCACCCGAGGGGCCAGCGGGAACCTGCGATGCCCAAGGCTACTGCGGTCAGATCTGGTGCCCCGGTTCGGGGATGTCCGGGATTCCGAAGTGGGACATGAACGTCTGCCACACCTTCTATTTCGATCCGAACGCTCCGCTGACGAAGCCGATCATCATCGCGGGCCAGCCTCCTGGTCCACCGCCACCACCGCCACCGCCGTGCATACCCCTCATCAACTGCTTGCCGGGGTTGTGATCGGCTCACCACGTGGGACGTCAGCCTGACGTCCGTCTAACCGGCGCTGAGCACCCGACCAACCCGCTGGTTGGGAGGGAGCAATAACCCACCCGTCCCGGTGGTTCATACTGAGGTCAGTTGATTTGGTCCTAGGCGACTTCGGCGCGAACACCCGCGATTGGCGCGGTGGAACGCGCCGAAATGACCTAAGTGGAGTAGGTGGCAGGGATGACGAGGCTTGATTCCGTCGAACGGGCGGTTGCCGACATTGCGGCGGGCAAGGCCGTGGTGGTCATCGACGACGAGGACCGCGAGAACGAGGGCGACCTCATCTTCGCCGCCGAGATGGCGACGCCCGAACTCGTTGCGTTCATGGTCCGCTACACGTCCGGGTACCTGTGCGTGCCGCTCTCCGGCGAGGTCTGCGACCGGCTGGGGCTGTTGCCGATGTACGCCGTCAACCAGGACAAGCACGGCACCGCCTACACGGTCACCGTCGACGCCAAGAAGGGTGTGGGAACCGGCATTTCGGCGTCTGACCGTGCGACCACCATGCGCCTGCTGGCCGATCCCGCGGCCGTCGCCGATGACTTCACCCGGCCCGGGCACGTCGTCCCGTTGCGCGCCAAGGAAGGTGGGGTGCTGCGAAGGCCCGGACACACCGAGGCCGCGGTCGACCTGGCGCGGCTCGCCGGCCTTCAGCCTGCGGGGGCGATCTGCGAGATCGTCAGCCAGAAGGACGAAGGGGAGATGGCGCAGACCGATGAGCTTCGGGTCTTCGCCGACGACCACGACCTGGCGCTTATCTCCATCGCCGACCTCATCGAGTGGCGCCGGAAGCACGAGAGGCACATCGAGCGCATCGCCGAGGCCCGCATCCCGACGCGCTACGGCGAGTTCCGCGCGGTCGGCTACACCAGCATCTACGACGACGTCGAACACGTCGCGCTGGTGCGTGGCGACATCGCCGGTCCCGAGGGCGACGGGCACGACGTGCTGGTGCGCGTTCACTCCGAGTGTCTGACCGGCGACGTGTTCGGCTCACGCCGCTGCGACTGCGGCCCGCAGTTGGACGCCGCAATGGCGATGGTGGCCCGCGAGGACCGTGGCGTCGTGCTCTACATGCGCGGCCACGAGGGGCGCGGCATCGGCCTGTTGCACAAGCTGCAGGCCTACCAGCTGCAGGACGCGGGCGAGGACACCGTCGACGCCAACCTCAAGCTGGGCCTGCCAGCGGACGCCCGCGACTACGGGATCGGCGCGCAGATCCTCGTCGACCTCGGGATCCGGTCCATGCGGCTGCTCACCAACAATCCAGCCAAACGGGTCGGCCTGGACGGCTACGGCCTGCACATCATCGAGCGCGTCCCGCTGCCCGTGCGCGCCAACGCCGACAACATCCGGTACCTGATGACCAAGCGTGACCGGATGGGCCACGACCTCAGCGGGCTCGACGACTTCCACGAGTCGGTGCGGATGGACGGTTACGACGAGGCGGTCTACCTGCTGGGCCACCGCCTTCCGCCCACCGGCGACTCGGGTGAGGCCCAGTGAGTCCAGCCGCCGGCGTCCCGGACATGCCTGACCTGGATGCCTCGGACGTGAAGCTCGCCATCGTGGCGAGCACCTGGCACACGGTGATCTGCGACGCGCTGCTCGACGGCGCGCTACGCGAGGCGAAAGCGGGCAACGTCGCCGCCCCGAAGGTGGTGCGCGTGCTCGGGGCCATCGAAATTCCGGTCGTGGCACAGGAATTGGCGCGTACCCATGATGCCGTAGTGGCACTCGGCGTCGTGATCCGCGGGCAGACACCGCACTTCGACTACGTCTGCGACGCCGTCACCCAGGGTCTGACCCGGGTGTCGCTCGACGAGGGCACTCCGGTCGCGAACGGGGTGCTGACCACCAATACCGAGGAGCAGGCCATGGACCGGGCCGGATTGCCCGGTTCGGCGGAGGACAAGGGCGCACAGGCCGCGGCCGCCGCGTTGTCGACCGCCTTGCTGCTGCGGGAGCTGCGTTCGTGACGGTGCCCACGGGCGACTCCGCAAGCTCCGCAGCCGATTCCGTTGCTCGGTCCGCGAGCTCGTGGGACCTCGAGGTCAAACCGCACCTGGCACCGTACTTCGCCTACGGCGCTGCGTTCGCCATCGCCGCCGCGCACATCGGCGTCGGATTCGCCCTGAAGATCGGCTCCAGCGGCGTCATCTTTCAGACCTCCGACCAGGTGGCCATAGCGCTGCTCGGGATCATCCTCGGCGGTGTGGTGCTGCTGTTCGCCCGCCCTCGGCTGCGTGTGGGCCAGTCCGGCGTCAGCGTGCGAAATCTGCTGGGCTACCGCCTGTTTCCGTGGTCGGAAGTCGTCGGGGTGTCCTTTCCCCAAGGTGCACGGTGGGCTCGGGTCGACCTGCCCGACGACGAGTACGTACCCGTCATGGCCATCCAGTCGGTCGATAAGCAACGCGCCATCGACGCCATGGACGCGGTGCGCGCGCTGGTGTACAAGTACCGTCCCGACGTCAGCCCACGCTCACCGACATCGTGAGTTCGGCGCCCGGCGCGGGGTCTTCCCGGGTCACGACACGGAAGCCCAGATCCTCGTACACCCGCATCGCCGAGGCATTGGTGGCCTGAACCCGAAGCGTGACGGTGCGCGCCCCCACGGTGCGCGCCCAGTCCACCGCCTCGGACAGCAGGACCCTCCCGAGCCCGCGGCCCCGAGCGTCCGGTTCGAGCCACAGCGAGTACAGGTAGACCGAGTCGACGTGCTCCCGTTGCGCCCCGATCAGGCCCACCGGCCGCTCGCCGACGAAGGCCGCGAACTGGGTGTGGGCCCGCAGTCGGCGGCGCCATTGCGACGCGGTGAAGGACGACTCCTGACGATGCTGGGCGTCGTGGCTGCCCAGCGTGTCGGTCAGCGCTCGGAGTCGAAGCTCCGCGAACGCACGCCAATCCGACTCGGTGAGTCGACGCACGACGGGCGCGTTCACTGTGGGCTCATGCGGCGACGAACGGTTCCATTGCTCCGGTACGATAGAATGCGCTGATAGTGACCGATTTTCGCATGTCGACGACCGCTCTGGACGTCGTATTCGGCTCAACGCACGGGATCCGTGAAATCAGTCGTCCGCTGCTTCCGGCCACACACCTCGTCGCACATCCGGGAACCAGTCCGACGGTCACGGTGCCGGTGTTGTCCGGTGGCCGGCCCGACGTCGACGCGCTCTGGTCGTTCCTGGCCGAGACTGCCCACTTCTTCGGGATTCCGATGCCAGGTCCCGACGACTTGTCGGCGGCTCTTGGGGCGTTCCTCGAGCGGGCCGCGGTCGTGCCGATGGTCGCAGTCAGCGTCACGGTCGTCGAGCTCGACGGCGCCGCGCAGTTCGTGGTGACCGGCGCCGAGGTGCGGCCCATTCGGTCCGAACCCGTGCGCATCGACGTGTGCGACGTCCCGTTTCCGCTGACGCGCTCCGGCGATCCGCTCTGGCGTCGGATGGCCGCCCGCACCACCAGCCGCGGCGCCGAGGACCAACTGCGTCGGTGGCTCGATGGTCGGGGCTACGCCGATGGCGTATCGGGCGGCTCCACGCTCGGTGTCCCGTTTCTCGGGGTGCTGGTCTTCGAACGGGGCGACGAGGTGTGCGGACTCGACAACGCCGAACCCACGTCGATCCTGGATCAGCTGCAGGCGTGCGGCGCCGTTGACGGCGTCCCGCGCGTCGAGCGGTGCCCCGACGACGCCGAGCGCGCGTGGTGGATCTCACCCGGCTTCGAGACGCACCGGGTCTCCGCGATCGGCGCCACGCCCTACGCCGTCGACACCGGTGCCACCCCGATCTTCACGAGGGTGCGATGAGCGGGTCCTTCGATCCGAAGTCGTTCACGGCGATGACCGTCGACGGCTATGACTTCGTCGACGGGACGTTCACGGCGCGCTACACGCTGCGAGGCTCGCTCGACGTGTCGTTCGCCGAGGTGGTGAACTTCTCCGGGGCACTCGGTGCGCGCCGACCCGACGATCGGCTGCTCCGGCTGCTCGCGCTCACCTGTTCGTCGAGCTACTACAAGGCGGCCGCGCCGCCTCGCATCGACATCGCCTTTCCGACTGCAGAATTCGAGCAGCAGTACCTCCGTGAGCTCATCGCCGGAGGCCTCGGTGAGTTCGCCTACCGCAATTCGCTTCCCGGTGCGTTGGCTCCGGCGGTGTCCGGACCGGTGCGCGACGACACCCCGCGCACCGGCCGACGACGACTGGGACGCCGCACGCGACCCGCTGGTGCCCGTCGGCGGCGGCAAGGACTCGGTGGTGACGATCGAGGCGCTCAAGCGAGCCGGAATGCGGCCGATGTTGTTCAGCGTCAACAAGTTCGACCCCATCGATCGGTGCATCGAGGTCAGCGGCCTCGACAGCGTGCGGGTGACGAGGACCATCGACCGGCGACTCATCGAGGTCAACGGCATGGGCGCCTACAACGGTCACGTCCCGGTGACGGCGATCAACAGCGTGATCGGCCTGATCGTCGCCGACGCGAATGGGCTTGGGCCCGTGGTGTTGTCGAATGAGCGTTCGTCCAACATCGGCAACGTCAGCTGGCTCGGTCACGACGTGAACCACCAGTGGTCCAAGAGCATCCACTACGAGACGTTGCTGCGTGACACCCTCCGCCGGTTACGGGTTCGAACCCGGACCGGTACTTCTCGTTGCTGCGCGCGTTGTCCGAGTCCGAGATCGCCGACCGATTCCGCGCCTGCCCCGAGTACTTCAGAGTCTTCATCAGTTGCAACCGGCCGTTCGCGCTCGACGCGGGACGACGTGGCGCGACGTGGTGCGGACACTGCCCCAAGTGCCTGTTCGTCTTCGCGCTGATGGCGCCGCGGCTGGGCCGGACCGAAGTCGAGGCGATCTTCGGCCGGAACCTGTTCGCGGAGCACGACAATCGATCGGGGTTCGAGGACATCGTCGGACTCGGAGTGCACAAGCCGTTCGAATGCGTCGGCGAGTACTACGAGGCCGCCGAGTCGATCTTGGCGGTGCTTGACGACGACGAGTGGCGCGACCTGCCGTTGGTCGAGCAATTCCGCACGCGCCGGGCAGAATTGGAAGCGGTCGCGACGGCGCCCGACCAGTCCGACTCCGCCGTGGACTACGTGCCCGCACGACTACGCGGCGACCTTGGCCTTCGCCGAGCTACCCGGCTGACGATGCGTCCGCTCACCGACCTCAAAGGCCTCGTCGTCGGAATCTGGGGCTTCGGCCGCGAAGGGCTCTCGATGGCCAGGACGGCGGCGGCCGGGGGTGCCGCGCGCATCGACGCCGTCGACGACGCCGGACGCAAGACCCTCGAAGTGCCCAGCGACATACCGCAGCTGACCGTGCACCGCGGCGCCGAACATCTCGACCTCCTGCGTCGACTGCGACGTCGTCTTCGTCAGCCCCGGAGTGCCATGGCGCGCAACCACTGTTCGCCGAATTGCGGGCGTCCGGAAAGCGGCTGTCCAGCGCGGCCGACTGGTTCGTGTCGCAACACGGTGCGCGCACGATCGGCGTCACCGGCACCAAGGGCAAGAGCACCACCGCGTCGTTCCTGGGCCACCTGCTGAACTCGCTCGGCGTCCACGCCGTCGTCGCAGGCAACATCGGTACGCCGCTGTCCGATCTCGCAGCCGACGACGACGCCATCGTGGTGGCCGAACTGTCGAGCCAGCAGGCGGCGCTGCTGACGGTCTCGCCCGCGATGGCGGTCGTCACCAATCTCCATGAGGACCACCTCGATTGGCATGGCGACGCGGGCGCGTACTACCTGGCGAAGGCCAACGTGTTCCGCAACGGTGCGCGAAGGCTGGTGACCACGCCGGAGACGGTGGCTACCTTCGAACGCGCAGGCATCACGTCGTTCCCGCCGCTCGTCGCTCGTCGACCCCGGTGCGGTCGATCGGCCACCGGAGCGGACGGCGATGAGTCTACGAGCACAACGCTCATCAACGGCGCGCTGGCCATCGCCACGGCGGGCGAGGTGCTCGGCAGACCGGTGACGGACGCAGAGGCCGACGCCGCGCGACGGACGTTCGAGGGGCTGCCGCACCGCCTGCAGACCGTGCGCACCACGGGGCGGACCCGATGGGTCGACGACACCCTCGCCACGACGGGGGAGAGCGTCGTGGCTGCGCTCAAGGCGACGCGTCCAGACGACCACGTCGCGTTGATCGTCGGCGGCATGGACCGCCACCTGAACTACGGCCAGATCGACGACTATCTGTGCAGCGGTGCGCGGCGGGTGTCGCTGATCCAGTCGCCGACCAACGGCGTGTCCATCGGCCGCGAGTACGCCGCGCGGCACCCCGCGCAGACTCACGTCGTGGACGGTCTCGAGCAGGCCGTCCGCATCGCGGCCGCGTTGCCCGACGTCGACGTCGTGCTGCTGTCGCCGGGGGCTGCGAGCTACGACCTCTTCGTCAACTACGAGGCCAAGGCCGCCGCATTCTGCGAGCTCATCGATGGGCTCTCGGGCGACGTCGGCAGCGCGAACTAACCTGGAACCCGTGCCCGATCCAGCGACGTACCGGCCGGCGCCCGGGTCCATCCCCGTGGAGCCCGGCGTCTACCGCTTCCGGGATCCGCACGGTCGCGTCATCTACGTCGGCAAGGCGAAGAGCCTGCGCAGCCGGATCAACTCCTATTTCGCCGACCTGGCCGGGCTGGCGCCGCGCACCCGCCAGATGGTCATGTCGGCGGGCAGCGTCGAGTGGACTGTCGTCGGCACCGAGGTCGAGGCACTCCAGCTCGAATACAACTGGATCAAGGAGTTCGACCCGCGGTTCAACATCCGGTACCGCGACGACAAGTCGTATCCCGTGCTCGCCGTCACGCTCAACGAGGAGTACCCCCGGCTGTTCGTGTACCGGGGACCGCGCCGCAAGGGGGTGCGTTACTTCGGGCCGTACTCGCACGCATGGGCCATCCGTGAGACGCTCGACCTGCTCACCAGAGTCTTCCCCGCGCGCACATGTTCTGCGGGAGTGTTCCGGCGGCACAACCAGATTGGCCGACCGTGCCTGTTGGGTTACATCGACAAGTGCTCGGCTCCGTGCGTCGACCGGGTCAGCGCAGAAGAGCATCGCAAGATCGTGCTGGACTTCTGTGACTTCCTCGCAGGCAAGACGGATCGGCTCGCCCGTGACATGGAACACCAGATGACCGCGGCGGCCGAACAACTCGACTTCGAACGGGCGGCGCGGCTGAGGGACAACATCTCGGCGCTGAAGCGCGCACTGGAGAAGCAGACGGTGGTATTCGGTGACGGCACCGACGCCGACGTGGTGGCCTTCGCCGACGACGAACTCGAAGCGGCCGTTCAGGTGTTCCACGTCCGGGGCGGCCGGGTACGCGGGCAGCGCGGCTGGGTCGTCGAAAAGACCGGTGAGCCCGGGGAATCCGGGCAGGCGCAGTTGGTGGAGCAGTTCCTGATGCAGTTCTACGGGGACCAGGCCGAACTGGGCGGTGCCGCCGACGAAGCCACCAATCCGGTTCCGCGCCAGGTGCTCGTCCCGGTGTTGCCCGGCAACGCCGAGGAGCTTTCCACGTGGCTCACCGGACTGCGCGGGTCGCGGGTGCAGCTGCGCGTCGCCGTCCGTGGTGACAAGCGCGCGTTGGCCGAGACCGTGCAGCGCAATGCGCAGGAGGCGCTGCAGCAGCACAAGCTCAAGCGAGCGGGTGACTTCAACGCGAGATCCGAGGCGCTGCAAAGCATTCAGGAGTTCCTCGGACTCGCCGACGCCCCACTGCGCATCGAGTGCATCGACATCAGCCACGTGCAGGGCACGGACGTGGTGGCTTCGTTGGTCGTGTTCGAAGATGGCTTGCCACGCAAGTCGGACTACCGGCACTACGCCATCCGCGAGGCGGCGGGTGACGGTCGCTCCGACGACGTTGCGTCCATCGCCGAGGTCACCCGCAGGCGCTTCCATCGGCACGTCGCCGATGCGGACCGCCCCCTCGTGGAAGAGGGCAAGACGCGTCGGTTCGCGTATCCGCCAAATCTTTTCGTCGTGGATGGTGGCGCACCCCAGGTGAACGCCGCGGCAGCGGTGCTGGACGAGCTCGGGGTCACTGACGTCGCCGTCATCGGCTTGGCGAAGCGGCTGGAGGAGGTGTGGGTGCCCTCGGAGCCCGATCCCGTGATCATGCCGCGCAACAGCGAAGGGCTCTACCTGCTTCAACGGGTACGCGACGAGGCCCACCGCTTCGCCATCAGCTATCACCGCAGCAGGCGGTCGAAGCGGATGACGGCGTCGGCGCTCGACGACGTGCGCGGCCTCGGCGAGCATCGCCGCAAGGCCCTGGTGACGCACTTCGGCTCGGTAGCCAGGCTCAAGAGCGCCAGCGTCGAGGAGATCACCGCAGTGCCCGGAATCGGCGTCGCCACGGCCAGGGCGGTGCTCGCCGCACTCGGTGGACCGCCCGAATCGGACGCGCCCGCCGAGCTCATCGGCGATGATCAGCACAGGGCATCGAGATGAGCGGGTTGGCGATCAACATCAGGCGAAGCGGGGGCGCGGATGAGTGAGTACCTTCGCGACGGCCACCTCGAGGACCACGAGGCGGCAGGTATTGACGTGCTCCTGGTCACCGGGCTGTCCGGGGCGGGGCGGGGTACGGCCGCGAAGGTGCTGGAAGACCTCGGCTGGTACGTGGCGGACAACCTGCCGCCCGAACTGATCGCAAGGATGGTCGAGCTCGGACTGGCCGCCGGGTCGCGCATCACGCAGCTCGCCGTCGTCATGGACGTCCGCTCGCGTGGTTTCACGGGCGATCTTGACTGGGTCAGGAGGGAGCTGGCCACCCGGAACATCGCGCCCCGCGTGCTGTTCCTCGAAGCGTCCGACGACATCCTGGTGCGGCGCTACGAGCAGAACCGTCGAAGTCACCCGCTGCAGGGCAATCAGACGCTGGCCGAAGGCATTTCCGCGGAACGCTCGATGCTCGCCGAAGTTCGTGCCGCCGCCGATCTGGTGATCGACACGTCGACGTTGTCGGTGCACGAGCTTCGGGCCAGTGTCGAGCGGGCGTTCGGCGGCGAAGCCGTGGCACACACCGCGATCACCGTCGAGTCGTTCGGGTACAAGTACGGGTTGCCGATGGATGCCGATACCGTGATGGACGTCCGGTTCCTGCCGAACCCGCATTGGGTGGACGAACTGCGGCCACACACCGGCCAACACGAGGCCGTCAGAGCTTACGTCCTCGGGCAACCGGGGGCGGCGGAGTTCATCGACACCTACCATCGGCTGCTGGACGTCGTGATCGATGGCTACCGCCGGGAGGGAAAGCGATACATGACCGTCGCCATCGGTTGCACGGGTGGCAAGCACCGCAGCGTCGCGATCGCCGAAGCGCTCGCGGACCGGTTGCAGGGTGGTGACCAGTTGACGGTGCGGGTGCTGCACCGGGACTTGGGGCGCGAATGAGCTCGCGCATCGTCGCCCTCGGCGGAGGGCACGGGCTGTATGCCACGTTGTCGGCGGCGAGGCGGCTCACGCCTCACGTCACGGCCGTGGTCACGGTCGCCGACGATGGCGGATCGTCGGGCCGGCTGCGCAGCGAGCTCGACGTCGTGCCGCCAGGTGATCTGCGAATGGCGCTGGCGGCGTTGGCATCCGACAGCCCTCATGGACAGCTGTGGGCGACGATCATCCAACATCGATTCGGTGGCAGCGGTGCCCTGGCGGGCCATCCGATCGGCAACCTGCTGCTGGCCGGGCTCAACGAAGTGCTGGCCGATCCCGTTGCTGCGCTCGACGAGTTGGGCCGCATGCTGGGACTCAAGGGCCGGGTGTTGCCGATGTGCCCCATCGCGCTGCAGATCGAGGCCGACGTCGCCGGGTTGGAATCCGATCCGAGGATGAGCAGGGTGATCCGAGGGCAGGTGGCCGTAGCAACGACGGTCGGCAAGGTGCGTCGGGTGCGGCTGCATCCGGGCAACCCGCCCGCCACGCGACAGGCGGTCGACGCGATCATGGCGGCCGACCTGGTGGTGCTGGGCCCGGGCTCGTGGTTCACCAGCGTCATCCCGCACGTGTTGGTGCCGGAGCTGGCGTCGGCGCTGCAGGCGACGCAGGCGCGCCGAGCGTTGGTGCTCAATCTGGTGGCCGAACCGGGGGAGACCGCGGGATTCTCGGCCGAACGTCACATCCACGTGTTGGCGCAGCACGCGCCAGGATTCACCGTGCACGACATCGTGGTCGATGCAGCCCGCGTACCGGGCGAACGCGAACGCGACCAACTCAGGTATACCGCAGCGCTCCTAGATGCCCACGTTGAGTTTGCTGACGTGTCCAGACCTGGTACACCTTTACATGACCCGGCGAGGTTGGCGGCGGCCTTGGAGCGCGTGCGGCTGCGCGGCAGCGCACCTGCCAGCATGCTTCAGGAGCCGACGGTGCCCACGTCCGCCGCACGGTCGGTCGACGAGAGGTGACGGTTTCGTGGCGATGACAGCCGAGGTCAAGGACGAGCTCAGTCGGCTTGCCATCAACCAAGTGAGCGCACGCCGGGCCGAGGTCGCCGCTCTGCTGCGCTTCGCCGGCGGATTGCACATCGTCGCCGGGCGGGTGGTCGTCGAGGCGGAGGTCGATCTCGGGGTGATCGCGCGGCGGCTGCGCAAGGACATCCACGACCTGTACGGCTACAACGCCGTCGTGCACGTGCTGTCGGCCAGCGGCATTCGCAAGAGCACGCGATACGTCGTACGGATCGCCCAGGACGGCGAGGCCTTGGCCCGGCAGACGGGCCTGCTGGACCTACGTGGTCGGCCGGTGCGCGGCCTGCCCGCTCAGGTGGTGGGTGGAAGCGTCGCCGACGCCGAGGCCGCTTGGCGCGGAGCTTTTCTGGCGCACGGTTCGCTCACCGAACCTGGTCGTTCCTCGGCGTTGGAGGTCAGTTGCCCGGGACCCGAGGCGGCGTTGGCGCTCGTCGGTGCGGCCCGACGGTTGGGCGTCAGCGCGAAGGCCCGCGAGGTGCGGGGGAGTGACCGCGTCGTCGTGCGCGACGGAGAGGCCATCGGCGCACTGTTGACCCGCATGGGCGCTCAGGACACCCGATTGGTGTGGGAGGAACGTCGCTTGCGCCGCGAGGTGCGGGCGACGGCGAACCGGTTGGCGAACTTCGACGACGCGAACCTGCGACGGTCGGCGCGCGCGGCGGTGGCTGCGGCGGCGCGGGTCGAACGCGCGTTGCAGATCCTGGGCGACACCGTGCCCGACCATCTGGCGACGGCGGGCAAGCTGCGGGTCGAGCACCGGCAGGCCTCCTTGGAGGAATTGGGCAGGCTCGCCGATCCGCCCATGACAAAAGACGCTGTGGCCGGCCGTATTCGGCGGCTGCTGTCGATGGCCGATCGCAAGGCCAAGCAGGACGGGATCCCCGACACGGAGTCGGCGGTCACGCAGGATCTGCTCGACGACGCCTAGTTCGCACACCGGGAGGTCGCGGTTCCCGGACTGAGTCAGGCGGCGCTGGTAGTCCGATTCAGTAGCGGACTGGCTGCCGCGTTGTTCGCAAGCGCGTCCAGGACGATCCCCCACGTGTACGGGCTGTTGACGATGTTCCCGTGCCCGGCGACGAGTCCGGGGTGCTGGTCCTGTAGGACGACGTTGGTCACGTTCGGACCCGTTAGAGCCTGCTGCGTGTACGGGGTGACGACCTCGTCGTTCATGCTGGCGATCGTGGTGTACAGCACACCGGGCCGGGTGTCGCCGTTGCCGTAGACCTCCTGCTGGAACGCTGAACCCACCGCCTGCTGGTACAAGGCCGGTCCGACCGCGTCGGCAATCCCGACGACCAACGGTCCCAGGATCGGGAGCGCCTGCAACGCGAGCAAGCCGCCCAAGTCGGTGCCGTGATTGCTCGGCGCGATCCCGATGAGCTGCGAGACCTTGGCCGCCCCGCCCAGATCGTTGATGTAGTACACCGGCAGAATGCCGCCGCCCTGGGAGTGCCCGATCAGGATGACTTGCGGGGCACCGGTTTCGGCGAGCACCCTGTCGACCTCGGCGGCAAGCTCGAGTCCGGACTGCCTGATGTCGCCGATCGCCTGGATCGGAGTGTTCGGATTCCCGGTCGTATTGCCGTAGTTGAAGGTGTAGACCTTGTATCCCGCGTTGGCCAACACCGGTGGTCCAACGGGCCAGTCGAAGCCCTGGGTCGTAGTGGTCCCGTTGAGCAGGATGATCGGCAGTGGATGCTCGGCGGTGACGCTGATCGACCGGTCGTTGGCGCCGGCGGGCGGCTTCGTCGGATTGAAGAAGGCCAGCGTGTCGAGGATGCCGTAACTGACGGTGAACGGGCCCGCGGTCGGATCGATCAGCGGCGCCCCGACGAGTGTGCGACCAACGGCGGCAGCGGCATTGGCGACCGTGGTGGCGAGTAGGTAGGGGACGCCGAGGAAGCTCTCTTGCCCGAAGGCTTGCGCGACCGTGGTCGCGACGGAGTGAATCGCCGACACCACGAGCGTCGCCGCGTCCGAGATCGACCCGGCCAACTGCTTGGCGCGCTGTGAGTTGTTGGCCAGGACGGGATCGGACAGGGGAACGATCGCCGAGCCGGTCGAGGTCGCAGGCGCGGGGGTGACCGATGACCGCGCGCTGCGCACGTCCGGTGCAGTGGTGACCGCCGTGTTCGACTCGGCTGCGGCGGCCGGGGCCACACTCGGCGACGCACCGGGCCGCTTCGACTTGTTCGAGCGGTCGGTCGCCAGGGGGGTCACGGACGCTGCCTGGACGCCGGCCGCGTCGAAGTCGGGAGGTACTTCGTCGCGAACCGTGGGCTGCGAGGTTTCGGGCGCCATCGTCTCGGCACCTGACGGGGTCGTCGGGTCGGCGGTCGCCGGGGTTTGGGCCGTCGCGCCAGCGTCGGCCGGGCCCACCCGGAAGGGGCCGGATGTGGGTTTCTGCCGCGGACCGGCGGCAATCGGATCACTGGTCCCGGTGGTCTTGGGGCGGTCTGTGGAGGTGTCGCCGGTGACGTGCGCTTTGGGAGCGTCGTGCTGGGATGCCTGAACGGAGCCGGGTGGGCCGGCATCGGGGGTGGGGCGTGCGGTGCTGCCGGCAGGGCCAGCAAGTCCCGAACCGGTGTGCGGTGCCTGTTTCGGGGCGGCCCTCGACGCCGCGCCGGCCGACGGCGACTGCTGGGACGTCGCTGCGCCCGGTTTCCCCGCTTCGCCGCCCGACGCAGCCGGGTCGTCGTCGGCATGGGCAACACCACCGGCCAGCGCGATGGCGGTGTAGACGGCCAGTACGAACGCGACGAGCACGAGCCTCAGCCACGCTTGCCACGCCGAGGTACGGATCGTCAGCGAACGAACGCGGCTATCGGACACGTCAGGCCCTCCCAACCCAGACTTTGGGACCATAACCGCTCGGCTGGCGTACGTTTCGCGGTTTGCAAACACTGGCGCGACGAGCTCCTCGCCATCGACGACGGGGGCGACGGCGACGACGAAGTCCGCGACAACGACGACGGCGAGGGCCGACCGCCCTAGGTTGGACGCATGACGACGCTGAGAGTCGGGGTGGCCTATCCCGACCCGCCGTTCAACGGCATGGGTGACGACGCGGGTGGACTGGACATCGACCTCATCTCTGCGATCGGCGCGCGACTGGAGGCGTCGGTTCGGTTGATGGCCTACGACGGGCCCGACTTCAACGGGATCTTCGATGCACTGGATGCGGACGAGTACGACTGCGTGATCGCGGGAACCACCGTGACGCCCGAGCGTCGACGCAAGGCCGCGTTCGCGCCGCCGTACCTCGTCTCGGGTCAGTCGCTTGCCGTCGACGCCGCGCGGTTGCCGCGCGTCAGATCCGTCGACGACCTCGCCGGGTTGACCATCGGCGTCCAACACGGCAACACCAGCCAGCCCATCGCCGAACGCCTCGTCGCGGAGGGCAAGGCGGCGTCCGTCCACGTGTACGACTACGGCAGCATCGAGTCGGCCCTGCACGACCTGACCACCGGCGGCTGTGACGCGTTCATGAAACTGGCGCCCGTGCTGACCGAACTCGTCAAACCCGTCGCGGACCTAGAAGTGGTGCAGCGCGGCCTTTCCCGCGAGGACATCGCCATCGCGGTGCGGTTCGGCGACGACGTGACGCTGCAGCGGCTCAGCCACGCCCAGGCTGGACTCGAGGACGACGGCACCCTGCAGGGGCTCCGCCGCAAATGGCTGGGCAGCCCCTACCGCGACCAGAGCCTGACGGCGCACTGACCAGCCTGCGCGACCAGAACCAGTCGCTACTAGGCTGACCTTCGAGCAGTCCATCACCGACTAAGGAGACATGGGTGACCATTCGCGTAGGCGTCAACGGCTTCGGTCGAATCGGGCGGAACTTCTTTCGGGCACTCGACGCGCAAAAGGCGCTCGGCAACAACACCGACATCGAGATCGTCGCGGTCAACGACCTCACCGACAACGCGTCGTTGGCGCACCTGCTGAAGTTCGACTCCATCCTGGGCCGGCTGCCCTACGACGTCAGCCTCGAAGGCGATGACACCATCATCGTCGGCGACACCAAGATCAAGGCCCTCGAGGTCAAGGCCGGTCCGGCTGAGCTGCCCTGGGGCGATCTCGGCGTCGACGTCGTCGTCGAGTCCACCGGTATCTTCACCAACGCCGCCAAGGCCAAGGGTCACCTCGACGCGGGTGCCAAGAAGGTCATCATCTCCGCGCCGGCCACCGATCCCGACATCACCATCGTCATCGGCGTCAACGACGACCAGTACGACGGCAGCCAGAACATCATCTCCAACGCCTCGTGCACCACGAACTGCCTCGGCCCGCTGGCCAAGGTCCTCAACGACGAGTTCGGCATCGTCAAGGGTCTGATGACCACGATTCACGCCTACACCCAGGACCAGAACCTGCAGGACGGTCCGCACAGCGACCTGCGCCGCGCCCGCGCCGCCGCGCTGAACATCGTGCCGACCTCGACCGGTGCGGCGAAGGCCATCGGCCTGGTGCTGCCGGAGCTCAAGGGCAAGCTCGACGGATATGCGCTGCGGGTGCCGATCCCCACGGGCTCGGCGACCGACCTGACCGTGGAGCTGGCCAAGCCGGGCACGGCCGCCGAGATCAACGCCGCGTTCAAGGCAGCCGCCGACGGCAAGCTCAAGGGCATCCTGAAGTACTACGACGCGCCGATCGTCTCGAGCGACATCGTGACCGACCCGCACAGCTCGATCTTCGACTCGGGGCTGACCAAGGTCATCGACAACCAGGCCAAGGTCGTGTCGTGGTACGACAACGAGTGGGGCTACTCCAACCGGCTCGTCGACCTCGTCGCGCTGGTCGGTAAGTCGCTGTAGCCGTGGCAGTCTCGACGCTCGAAGATCTGCTCGCCGACGGCGTCGAGGGTCGGGGCGTGTTGGTGCGCTCCGACCTGAACGTCCCGCTCGACGACGATGGCCAGATCACCGATCCCGGCCGCATCATCGCCTCGGTCCCGACCTTGAAGGCACTCTCCGACGCCGGTGCCAAGGTGGTCGTCACGGCGCACCTCGGCCGCCCGAAGGGCGGTCCCGAGCCCAAGTTCTCCCTGGCGCCCGTCGCTGCGGCGCTCGGTGAGCAGCTTGGTAGGCACGTTCAGCTGGCCGGTGACGTGGTTGGCAGCGATGCGCTGGCCCGCGCCGAAGGCCTCACCGACGGCGACGTCCTGCTGCTCGAGAACATCCGCTTCGACCCGCGTGAGACGAGCAAGGACGACGCCGAGCGGCTGGCACTGGCGAAGGCCCTCGTCGAACTCGTCGGCGACGACGGCGCGTTCGTCTCCGACGGGTTCGGGGTCGTGCACCGCAAGCAGGCGTCGGTGTACGACGTCGCGACACTGCTGCCGCACTACGCGGGAACGCTGGTCGCCGCCGAGATCAAGGTCCTCGAACAGCTGACGAGCTCTACCGAGCGGCCGTACGCCGTGGTGCTGGGCGGGTCCAAGGTGTCCGACAAGCTCGCCGTCATCGAGAACCTGGCCAAAAAAGCCGACAGCCTGATCATCGGCGGCGGGATGTGCTTCACCTTCCTTGCCGCGCAAGGGGTTTCGGTTGGCACCTCGCTGCTGCAGGACGAGATGATCGACACCTGCCGCAAGCTGCTCGAGGACTACGGCGACGTGATCCACCTACCGGTCGACATCGTCGTCGCCGCCGAGTTCTCGGCGGACTCGCCGCCGGAGACGGTGTTCGCCGGTCGCATCCCCGAGGGGAAGATGGGCCTGGACATCGGCCCGGGTTCGGTGAAGCGGTTCACCACGCTGCTGTCCAACGCCAAGACCATCTTCTGGAACGGTCCGATGGGTGTCTTCGAGTTCCCGGCCTACGCGGCGGGCACCAAGGGTGTCGCGGAGGCCATCATCGGGGCCACCGCAAAGGGCGCGTTCAGCGTGGTCGGCGGCGGCGACTCGGCGGCTGCCGTCCGGCAGCTCGGCCTGCCCGACGACGGGTTCTCGCACATTTCCACCGGCGGTGGGGCATCGCTCGAATACCTTGAGGGCAAGACGCTGCCCGGTATCGCAGTGCTCGAGCAGTCCTGACCACCTGGCAGCAGTCCACCACCTAGGAGTCCCGTGTCCCGCAAGCCGCTGATCGCAGGCAACTGGAAGATGAACCTCAACCACTTCGAGGCCATCGCGCTGGTGCAGAAGATCGCATTCTCGTTGCCGGACAAGTACTTCGACAAGGTCGACGTCACCGTGGTGCCCCCGTTCACCGATCTGCGTAGCGTCCAGACGCTCGTCGACGGCGACAAGTTGAGGCTGACGTACGGCGCGCAGGACGTCTCGCAGCACGACTCCGGGGCCTACACCGGTGAGATCAGCGGAGCGTTCCTGGCCAAGCTGGGGTGCACGTACGCGGTCGTCGGGCACTCCGAGCGGCGCACCTACCACGACGAGGACGACGCGCTCGTCGCCGCCAAGGCCGCCGCCGCGCTCAAACACGGCCTGACGCCGATCGTCTGCATCGGCGAAGGCCTGGAGATCCGCGAGGCCGGCGACCACGTCGCGCACAACGTGAACCAGCTGAAGGGTTCGTTGGCCGGGCTGTCCACCGAGCAGATCGCGAAGGTCGTCATCGCCTACGAACCGGTGTGGGCGATCGGCACCGGACGGGTGGCCAGCGCCGCGGACGCGCAGGAGGTCTGTGCCGCCATCCGCAAAGAACTCGCCGAGCTTGCGTCGGTGGACGTCGCCGGATCCGTACGGGTGCTGTACGGCGGCTCCGTCAACGCCAAGAACGTCGGCGAGATCGTCGCTCAGGAGGACGTCGACGGCGCGCTGGTGGGTGGAGCCTCGCTCGAGGCCGAGCAGTTCGCCCAGCTGTCTGCCATCGCCGCCGGCGGCCCGCTTCCTTGATTTGGGACGACGCCCGGTAGTCTGGCGGCCATGTATTTGGCGTTGCAGATCACCCTTATCGTCACCAGCCTGTTGGTGGTGTTGCTGGTGTTGCTGCACCGCGCCAAGGGTGGCGGCCTGTCGACGCTGTTCGGCGGCGGTGTGCAGTCCAGCTTGTCGGGCTCGACGGTCGTCGAGAAGAACCTCGACCGACTCACTTACTTCGTCGTCGCCATCTGGGTCGTCTCGATCGTCGCCGTCGGGCTGCAGATCAAGTACGGCGTCTAACCACCAGGCCGGGGGGCCACATGACCGGGGCGCAGCCGTACCCGAACCATCCGCCGCCCGATGAGGGCTTGGTCATCACACTCCAGTCGCCTCCGATGTTGCTGTCGTGGGCGGGCGCGCTCAAGCCCGTGATCACCATCAACGGCTGGCAACTGCCGACTGGGATGCAGGGTCGCAACGTCGTGCCCGCGCCTCCGGGTCCGTACCGAATCCACGTTCACCTGTCGTACGTCATGCCCCCGAAGATGGGGCCGGCTGACTACGAGGTCGTCGTGTCGCCGGGCCAATGGGCCGAGGTCGAATACAAGCCGCCGCTGTGGTCCTTCAGCAAGGGCTCGCTCGGCCCGGCGCCCCAAAAGTACAACGGCGTCTGGCCGGTCGTTGCGTTCATCGGCGGGTGTCTGGCAATCCTCGCGTTGATGCTGATCGTCTCAGTCGTGGCATGACCGCGGCAGTCTTCGTCTGAGTTCGGGCTTTCGATACCGCACTCGCACCGATCGGCGAGGTAGCCGCGGAGTCTGATGGCACCTTCAGTTTCGTCGCAGTGACCGGCCAGCAAGGGCCATACCATCGCCGGGGGCACCCCAATCCGGTCGCCGACCGAGGGACGCCGTATCGAGTGAGGCGGGTGTGCGTGGTCAGACTCTTGCGTGCCGGCGCAGGCGCCCTGGCGTTGCTCTGCCTGACCGGTGGCGTGGCGACGGCCGATCCGTTGCCCGTCGCCGACGTCACCCAGTCCGCCGACACCGACGACGGCTGGCGACTGAGCGCGGCGCTGAGCAGGATGACGATCAACTCGGTACCGAACATGGCCGCGACGGCCTTCACCCGCGAGGGCTTCGTCACCGTCGGTGCGCCATCCACCGGATCGGCTGGGAGTTCTAGCACCTCCGCGACTCCCATCGTGACGCCGACCGTGACGACCCATGGCTGAGCTCTCGTTCTGCGGCCATGACGGCGGACGTCGATAATCGAGATATGGCAGACGGACCGGACGTAGCGCTGGCACCCATCGGTTCGGTTCGTCGCACCCAGGTGGGACGCGAGGCCACCGAACCCATGCGGGAGGACATCCGGCTGCTCGGCGCCATCCTGGGCGACACCGTGCGGGAACAGAGCGGCGACGCGGTGTTCGAACTGATCGAGCGAGCGCGCGTGGAGTCCTTCCGGGTGCGTCGCTCGGAGATCGACCGGGCCGAGTTGGCGGGCCTCTTCGACGGCATCGACGTACACGCGGCCATTCCGGTCATCCGCGCGTTCACCCACTTCGCCCTGCTCGCCAACGTGGCCGAGGACATCCACCGGGAGCGGCGACGCGCCGTTCACCTCGCGGCAGGGGAGCCGCCGCAGCACAGCAGCCTGGCTGCCACATACCTGAAGCTCGACACGGCCGACCTGGACTCGGAAACCGTCGCTGACGCGCTGGTGGGTGCCCTGGTGTCGCCCGTCATCACCGCGCACCCCACCGAGACGCGGCGCCGCACGGTGTTCGACACCCAGCACCGCATCACCGAGCTGATGCGCATGCGCCTGCACGGCCACACGTCCACCGACGACGGGCGCAGCATCGAGCTCGAGCTCCGTCGCCACATCCTGGTGCTGTGGCAGACCGCCCTGATCAGGTTGTCCCGGTTGAAGATTCAGGACGAGATCGAAACCGGGCTGCGGTACTACCCTGCGGCGTTCTTCGACGTCATCCCGCAGGTCAACGCGGAGGTCCGGGCGGCGCTGCAGGCCCGTTGGCCCGAAGCGGACGTGCTCGAGCAGCCCATCCTGCGGCCGGGCTCGTGGATCGGCGGCGACCGCGACGGCAATCCGAACGTCACCGCCGAGGTCGTCCGCCTGGCCACCGGCAGCGCGTCGTACACCGCGTTGGCGCACTACTTCCAGGAACTGACCGGCCTCGAGCAGGAGCTGTCGATGTCGGTTCGGCTGGTGAAGATCAGCGACGAGATGGCGGCGCTGGCCGACACGTGCACCGAACCGGCCCGCGCCGACGAGCCATACCGACGCGCGCTGCGGGTGATCCACGGTCGTCTCACGGCCACCGCCGCGGAGATCCTCGACCGCCAACCGGAACACGAACTCGACCTCGGCATGCCGGCCTACCGGACACCCGGCGAATTGCTCGCCGACCTCGACGTCGTCGATGCGTCGCTGCGGGCCAACGGCAGCGCCGTGTTGGCCGACGACCGGCTCGCCCGGCTGCGAGAAGCGGTGCGCGTCTTCGGGTTCCACCTATGCGGTCTTGACATGCGACAGAACTCCGAGGTTCACGAAGAGGTCATCGCCGAGCTGCTGGCCTGGGCGGGCGTGCATCCGGACTACCGTTCATTGTCCGAGCCCGACCGCGTCGAGGTGCTCGTCGCCGAGCTGGCCACCAGGCGACCGCTCGTCAGCCCGGGCGCCGAACTGTCCGAACTCGCCGAGAAGGAACTCGGCATCGTGCGCGCCGCCGCGCGGGCGGTGCAGGTGTTCGGTCCCGAGGCGGTGCCCAACTACATCATCTCGATGTGTCAGTCGGTGTCCGACATGCTCGAGGCCGCGATCCTGCTGAAGGAGGCCGGACTGCTCGACGCATCGGGGGAACATCCCTACAGTCCGGTGGGAGTCGTGCCCCTGTTCGAGACCATCGACGACCTGCAGCGCGGATCGGCGATTCTCGAAGCGGTGCTTGATCTTCCGCTGTACCGCGGCCTGGTGCACGCTCGCGGCGAGCATCAGGAAGTCATGCTCGGTTATTCGGACTCCAACAAGGACGGCGGCTACCTGGCGGCGAACTGGGCGCTGTACCGGGCAGAGCTCGATCTGGTCGAGTCGGCCCGCAAGACGGGAATCCGGTTGCGGCTCTTCCACGGACGTGGGGGAACCGTCGGCCGCGGTGGCGGCCCGAGCTACGACGCCATCCTCGCTCAGCCGCCCGGCGCGGTGAAGGGGTCGTTGCGGATCACCGAGCAGGGTGAGGTCATCGCCGCCAAGTACGCCGAACCGCAAGTCGCGCACCGCAATCTGGAGACGCTGGTGGCGGCCACGCTCGAATCGACCCTGCTTGGACGTCGAGGGGCTCGGCGACGCCGCCGGGCCCGCTTACGAAGTGCTCGACGACCTCGCGGCCAAGGCGCAGCGGGCGTACTCCGAATTGGTGCACGAGACACCCGGTTTCGTCGAGTACTTCAAGGCGTCCACCCCGGTGAGCGAGATCGGCGCGCTGAACATCGGCAGCCGGCCGGCCTCACGCAAACCCACCACCGCGATCTCCGACCTCCGCGCGATTCCGTGGGTGCTGGCCTGGAGCCAGTCGCGGGTGATGTTGCCGGGCTGGTATGGCACGGGCACCGCGTTCGAGCAGTGGATCTCCGAGGGCGACGGTCGGCTCGAGGTGCTTCAGGACCTGTACGCGCGGTGGCCGTTCTTCCGCACCGTCCTGTCCAACATGGCCCAGGTGATGGCGAAGGCCGACATGGGGTTGGCGGCGCGTTACTCCGAACTGGTCGAGGACGAGGCGCTGCGGCATCGGGTGTTCGACAAGATCGTCGCCGAGCACGACAAGGCCATCGCGATGCTCAAGTTGATCACCGAACAGGACGACCTGCTGGCCGACAACCCGGCCCTAGCCCGCTCGGTGTTCAACCGGTTCCCGTACCTCGAGCCGCTGAACCACTTGCAGGTGGAGTTGTTGCGCCGGTACCGATCTGGTGATGAGGACGAACTGGTCCAGCGCGGCATCCTGTTGACGATGAGCGGGCTGGCCACGGCGCTACGCAACAGTGGGTAGTCGGTCACCTTGCGCCGCAGTCTCACCGAAGGTGTCGTGAGCGAGCCCGAGGGAGTGCCAACAACATTCGCATCAGATAGACCGGCGGGCGGCGGTCAGCTCCCTCGACGACGCGTTGCTCCAACGCCGCCAGCCAGTGGCCGTAGAGTCGCGGGATCACCGTGCCGTACTCAGCGCGCCTGATCTGCGCTCCGAGCGGCGTCGGCCCAGTCGCCCGCCGTCACCACGCCGGCGTCCTGCAGGGCGCGCCCATGGCGAACGCACGCGCCTCCCACGGCGCTCCGAAGGCCGGCTCGGCCACCGGGCGTCCTCGAGATACGGCCAAGTGCGTCGACGGCCACGGCGGTTCCTAGTTCGACGTCCTGACTCGCAGTTCCGTGCCGTCGACCCGTCGGTGACAGCCATTGCGGATCTTCGCCAGCACCGGTGACGACGGCGTCGGGGAAGACGTGCGCGCCGTGCACCCGTTCGACGACGTCGAGCCACTCGCGCACGTGACCGCGGCAGGCGGGTGTGGGAGAGCGCATCGTCGTTGCGGGTCCGGACCCGTTGGCCGACGTCGAATCGCCGCGTCGCCTGCGGTTCGCGGGTGAACGAGCCACGCTGTCGCACGACGGGCACTCGCGCTACGGTGAACGCGCCGCGTGGCAGCCACGTCCGTGGTGGTGCTGGCCGGTGACGTAGCTGGACATGTCCGAGGCGAGAAACACCGCGGCACCGGCCATCTCGTCGACGTGTCCCGCCCGATTCAGTGGCACCATCAGGCCGACCCGCTCCTCGGATCCAGTCGGCGCCAACGCCTTGATGCCTTCGGTCATCGTGAAGTCGGGGGCCAGCGCGTTGACCCGGATGCCGTAGGGCGCGAGCTCGAGCGCAGCCGTCTTCGTGTAGTTGATGACGCCGGCCTTGGCGGCCGCGTAGGTGGCATAGCCGGGTGCCGCTCGCACACCCTCGATAGAGGTGACGCTGATGATGCTCCCCTTCAGGTTCTGCGCGACGATGCCCCTGGCCACCCGTTGCGTGCACAGATACACGTGGCGCAGATTCGCCTTGTACAAGGCGTCCCAACCGTTTTCGCTCGTCTCCAGGAGCGACGAGCGGAACACGCCGCCCGCGTTGTTCACCAGGATCGTGACGGGACCGAGCTCGGCGACCGTCTGGGCCAGTGCCGCGTCGACCTGCGCGCCGTCGCGTACGTCGGTCGTGATGCCGAGCGCGCCGATCTCCTCGGCGGCCGATGCGCACGTCGACGGGTCGCGTTCCCAGATGGCGACCCGCGCCCCGAAGGCGGCCAGCCCCGCGGCGATGCCATGACCGATGCCCGCGCCACCGCCGGTGACCACGGCGACGCGGTCGGTGAGCAGGATGTCGGACGGTGATATGGGCATAGAGCTGAATATAGGCGTGCCGACCTTCGACGAGGGCGCTGCCCGCTCAGCGCCGTGTGTAGCGAACCGGGCAGGCGTCCGCCGCGCGGGCCACCCCGCCGATCTGCGCGGGTACTGGCCGCGGGTGCGTCGCCCATCCCGGGGTGAGCTCGTAGCGGGCGAGCAGTCGCGTCATCGCGGCGGGGCTGGCCGCCTTCGGGACGCGGGTCGCCCGTGTCGAAGGTCACCGGGGCCAGCACCGCGCGCGACATGATCGACCGCTGCGCCATCCGGGTGCTCTCGAGTGCGCATCGCTGCGCAAGGTCGCGGTCGCAGTCCGCCACCTGCCGAGCTTCGTCGGGATGCTCGATGAGGTCGACCAGCGCCCAGCCCAGTGCCGCCATCAGGTTCGACATCGACGCGATGTGGATCAGCGCGACGTCGAGTGCGATCCCACGCAGCCTGACGTCGTCGGGTTCCTCGGCCCACGCGTCGACGATCCGCTCGAACAGCGAGCCGCCGTCCAGTGAATCCCGTTGTTGCAGAATGCCGTCGATGACGGCGACGACGTCGTCGAGCGCGGCGCGTTCGGCTCGCTTGCCGGAGGCGGCGATCGCGGCCATGGCATCGGGGTGCACGAAGGCGTCGGAGCCGTCCAGCGTGTCGAAGGCCACCACCAGTCGTTCGAACGCCGCGCCGTACGCTGCGCCTGCACCGGCCCACGATGCGAGTCCCATCCGGTGGCCGAGCCGGCGCGTCAGGTCGAACAGGTCGACCGATCCCTCGTCGCCGAGCTCGGTGACGGTGTGGTCGAGCGCGCGGTCGAGATTCGCCAGATACGACGTGACGTCATCACGGCGGAACAGCCCGCTCGGCAGAGTGCGGCGGTCCGTGAAGATCTCGTCGGGCAGCTTTCGCCGCAACATCAGGTAGTCGGCGAGCCCCTTGCTCGCCATGTTCTCGGGCAGCGCGTAGAAGGATTCGACGCCGGTCGGGGAGAACGTGAACAGGTAACGGGTCGGGCCGCTTTCGACGACGACGTGTCGCCGTGCCGGTCACGCGCCCGGGCGATCGCTACGATCGCGTCGTCGGCCGCGACGTCCCATGGAAGTCCGACGCCTACGGCCACCGGCAGGGACGCGGCAGCGACCGGCACTACAGGCCGGTGCTCTTGCGCACCGCGTTGAGCGCGCCCCGGACGGCGTGCTCGGTGGCGGTCCACGGCGCCATCACGGACTCACCGAGGCCGACGATGCGCTCGACGCGATCCACGATCCCTTCGAGCCGTTCCACGACACCGATCAGCCGGGGCGCCAGTTCGTCGATCCTCGTGATGGTTTCGTTGAACCGGGCGAGCGTGGCGTCGAGCCCCCTGGTGGAGTTGTTCAGGTCGGACAGCGCGTCGCTGAGGTCCCCGAGCACCGCATCGACCTGCTCCACCGTGACGTCGGCGTTGAGCGCAGCCTGCGTGAGCGTCTTGATCCGTTCCCGGCCCGTGCGGGGCCGTGGTAAACGGCCGGAGTTGTCAGCCATGACGATCAGTATGACGACTCACCTCGGGTCGCCGACGCGGATCGCGAGGCGGATCAGAGCTACTCGAGTCCACCCACCGCCTCGAGGCCCTTCTTCCTGTGGTTGCTACGACGACAGCTTGGACGCGGCCGCGTCGTCGAGCAACCACAGCGTGGCCTCAAGCCCGACGGCCCCCGCAGCGGGCACTTCGTCGGGGTCCGCGCCGCCCACCGCGGCCGCGACCGCATCGGCCTTTTCGGCTCCCGCGACCACCAGCCATACCTCGCGTGAGCGCTGCACCGCGGGAAGCGTCAGCGTGATGCGACGCGGCGGCGGCTTGGGGGAGTCGGTCACGCCCACCACGAGGCGCGACTGTTCGCGTACTGCCGAAGTGTGCGGGAACAGCGAGTTGACGTGCCCTTCACCGCCCATGCCGAGCAGATGGACGTCGAAGTCTGGTGCGGGCGCCCCGTCACTGGCATTGGCGGCCAAGACGTCGGCGTACGCGGCGGCTGCATCTTCTATGGAGTCGCCGAACTCTCCGTCGCTGGCAGGCATGGCGTGCACATTGGCGGCCGGGATGTCGATGTGATCCAGCAGCGCCTCGCGGGCCTGCTTGTCGTTGCGGTCGTCGTCGGCCGCGGGCACGTAGCGGTCGTCGCCCCAGAACAGGTGCACCTTCGACCAGTCGATGTGACCGCCGTGCTCACCGACGTGCTTGAGCAGCTTCACGCCGGTACCGCCGCCGGTCAGCACGACGTAGGCGACCCCGCGCGCGTCGATCGCGGACGTGATGGCGCCGATCAGCCGGTCACCCACCGCGGTGACGAGCGCGTCGGCGTCGGCGTACTTCGCGACTTCGGGCTTAGACATAGGTCACCTTTTCGATGCCCTGGAGTGCCGCCAGGTAGGTCTCGTCGGCGTCGAGCCTGCGCATGTCCTCGGCGAGACATTCGCGGGTCTCCCTGCGCGCCAAGGGAACCAGTGCATCGGGCTTGCCGGTCCGGACTAGCGACGCGGTCACCCCCTCCTGCGGGCGGCTCAGCGTGATCGTTTCGGTGGCGCGGACCAACTCGACCTTCAACTCGCCGACCAGGCGGGTCACCGGTCCGTCGATGCGACTGGCCAGCCAGCCGGCCAGCACGTCCAGCGCGGGTTCGGTCTCCAGGCCGGACACGACGGCGGATTGAATGGGTTCGTACGGCGCCTGATCCAACGTCGAGGTCAGCAGCGCGCGCCAGTAGGTGATCCGGCTCCACGCCAGGTCGGTGTCCCCCGGGGTGTAGCCCTGCACCCGACCCTTGATCGAGGCCAGCGGATCGACGCCGTTGGTGGCGTCGGTGATTCGGCGAATCGCCAACTGGCCCAGCGGATCCTGAGCGGGCACCTCGGGGGCGATGTCGGGCCACCAGGTGACCACCGGGGTGTCGGGCAACAGGAACGGCGTCACCACGCTGCTGGCGTGATTGGCCAGCGGCCCGGACAGCCGCAGCACGACGACCTCGTTGGCGCCTGCGTCGCGGCCCACCCGCAGCTGGGCGTCCAGGCGGGCGTCGCTCGCGAGCCGGTCACCCGGTATCACGACGATGACCCGGCACGGGTGCTCGCGGCTGGCCGCGTTCGCCGCCTCGATCGAATCCTCCAGTAGCGCTTCGGTGTCGGGCGCGATGACGAGCGTCAGCACCCGGCCAAGCGTGATCGCGCCGCCCTCCTCGCGGAGTTCGACGATCTTCTTGTTGATGACGTCGGTGCTGCTGTCCGGTAGGTCGACGATCATGGCTCGGCTCCGTCTCGCTGCGCTCCTCGCTCGTGCCTCGCTGCGATGCTCACTCGTCGTCGCCTTCGGGGATCATGGCTCGGCTCCTTCTCGCTGCGCTCCTCGCTCGTGCCTCGCTGCGATGCTCACTCGTCGTCGCCTTCGGGGATCACGGCCTTCTCCATTCGCGGCCCGACCGGTGCAACATCTCGAAGGCGGACTCCGGACCCCAGGTGCCGGACTCGTACTCGTCTGGCTTGCCGTGGGAGGCCCAGTAGTCCAACGCGGGATCCAGTATCTTCCAGGACAATTCGACCTCCTCGTTGACCGGGAAGAGCGAGGGTTCGCCAAGCAGTACGTCGAGGATCAGCCGTTCGTAGGCCTCGGGCGACTCCTCGGCGAACGCCGAACCGTAGGAGAAGTCCATGCTGACGTCGCGGACCTCCATGGCGTTGCCCGGCACCTTCGATCCAAACCGCAGCGTGATGCCCTCGTCGGGCTGCACCCGGATCACCAGCGCATTCTGGCCGAGCTCCTCTGTCATGGTGGCGTCGAACGGCAGGTGCGGTGCCCGCTTGAACACCAAGGCGATCTCGGTCACCCTGCGGCCCAACCGCTTTCCGGTGCGAAGGTAGAACGGCACCCCAGCCCACCGGCGGGTGTCGACGTCCAGGGTGATCGCCGCGAACGTCTCGGTGGTGGAGGTCTTCGAGAAGCCCTCCTCGTCGAGCAGCCCGACGACCTTCTCGCCGCCCTGCCAGCCCGGTCCGTACTGACCGCGGGAGCGTGGTCTCGTCGAGTGGCTCGGCGAGTCGGGTGGCCGACAGCACCTTGATCTTTTCGGACTGCAACTCGGCGGGATGAAAGCTGACGGGCTCCTCCATCGCGGTGAGCGCCAGCAGCTGGATGAGGTGGTTCTGGATGACGTCGCGGGCGGCGCCGACACCGTCGTAGTATCCGCCGCGACCACCGAGTCCGATGTCCTCGGCCATGGTGATCTGGACGTGGTCGACGTAGTGGGCGTTCCAGATCGGCTCGAACATCTGGTTGGCGAAGCGAAGCGCCAGGATGTTCTGCACCGTTTCCTTGCCCAGGTAGTGGTCGATGCGGAACACCGACGACTCGGGGAACACGCTGTTCACCAGATGGTTGAGAGCTTCGGCGCTGGAAAGGTCGTGGCCGAACGGCTTCTCGATGACCACCCGGCTCCAGCAGCCGTCGGGTTTCGTGGCCAGCCCCGACTCGGACAGCTGCTCGAGCACCTGGGGAAAGGCCTTCGGCGGGATCGACAGGTAGAAGGCGTGGTTGCCGCCGGTACCGCGTTCGTCGTCCAGCTGTCCGAAGGGTGTCGGCGAGGGTCTTGAACGCCTTCTCGTCGTCGAAAGTGCCCTGCACGAAGCGGATTCCCTCGGCCAGCCGGTCCCAGACCTCCTGGCGGAACGGGGTGCGGGCGTGCTGCTTGACCGCGTCGAGCACGACCTTGCCGAAGTCCTCGTCGGCCCAGTCGCGGCGGGCGAACCCGACCAGCGCGAACGTCGGCGGGAGCAGGCCACGGTTGGCCAGGTCGTAGATGGCGGGCATCAGCTTCTTGCGCGCCAGATCGCCGGTCACCCCGAAGATGACGACTGCGCACGGCCCGGCGATCCGGGGCATCCGCTTGTCTCGCTTGTCGCGCAGCGGGTTCACCCAGTCGTCGGGCCTGACGCTGCAGTCGTTCATCGGAGCCTCATCCTTGCCCGAACGCTCATCACCCACTCAGGACTTCTTCTCGTCCAGCTGGCCCTGGGTGGCTTCGAGCAGTTCACTCCACGACTTCTCGAACTTGTCGACGCCTTCGTCCTCGAGCACCTTGAAGACGTCGGTCAGGTCGACGCCGACGGCGTCGAGCTTGTCGAAGACGGCCTGCGCCTCGTCCGCGGTACCACTGACGGTGTCGCCCTTGATGTCGCCGTGATCGGCGACGGCGTCGATCGTCTTCTCCGGCATGGTGTTCACCGTGTCGGGTGCTACGAGCTCGGTGACGTAGAGCGTGTCGGGATAGTCCGGGTTCTTCACCCCGGTCGACGCCCAGAGCACGCGCTGTACCCGGGCGCCGCCGTCGGCCTTAAGCGCGCCGAAACGGCGGCCTTCTTCGAACACCTGCTGGTAGGCGGCATATGCGAGTCGCGAGTTGGCGATGCCTGCCTTGCCGCGCAGCGCGAGTGCCTCCTCGCTGCCGATCTTCTCCAGCCGCGCGTCGATCTCGGTGTCCACGCGGGATACGAAGAACGAGGCGACGGAGTGGATCTGGGAGAGCTCGTGGCCGGCCTCCTTGGCCTTGTCGAGACCGTCGAGGTAGGCGTCCATCACCGCCTTGTGGCGTTCGACCGAGAAGATCAGGGTGACGTTGACCGAGATGCCCTCCGCGATCACGGCGGTGATGGCGGGTAGGCCTGCCAGCGTCGCCGGGATCTTGATGAGCAGGTTGGGCCGGTCGACGATCTTCCACAGTTCGATGGCCTGCAGGATCGTCTTGTCGGTGTCGTGGGCGAGGCGGGGATCCACCTCGATGGAGACCCGGCCGTCGACGCCGTCGCTGGCCTCGTAGGCCTTGGCCAGCACGTCGCAGGCGTTGCGCACGTCGTCGGTGGTGACCGTGCGGATGGTGGCGTCGACGTCGGCGCCGCGCTCGGCCAGCTCCTTGACCTGCGCGTCGTAGGCGGTGCCCTTCGACAGCGCGGCCTGGAAGATCGACGGGTTGGTGGTGACGCCCACGACGCTGCGGGTGTCGATGAGGTTCTGCAGGTTGCCGGTCTGCAGCCGCTCGCGGGACAGGTCGTCGAGCCACACGGATACGCCCGCGGCACTCAGCGCCGCAAGATTCGGGTTCTGCGTCATTGGTGCTCCTTAGTCGATTGCGTCAGTTGTCCATCGATCGCTCCGCAGCGGCCACCACTGCTTCTGGGGTGAAACCGAACTCACGGAACAACGTCTTGTCGTCGGCCGAGTCGCCGTAGTGCTCGATCGACACGATCTCGCCGGTGTCGCCGACGAGCTTGTGCCAACTCTGCGCGACGCCTGCCTCGACGGCCACCCGCGCCGACACGTCCGGCGGCAGCACCTGGTCGCGATACTCCTTGGGCTGGCTCTCGAACCACTCCACACACGGCATCGACACCACGTACGCGACGATGTCCTTGTCCGCCAATTGCTTTCGTGCCTCGACTGCGAGCTGTAGCTCCGACCCCGTCGCGATGATGATCACGTCGGCGTCATCGGCCGGATTGCCGCCACCAAGCACGTAGCCGCCCTTGGCGACACCGTCGGCGCTGGTGCCCTCCAGTACTGGGATGCCCTGCCGGGTCAGGATGAAACCCACCGGACCGCTGATGGCACCGCGGGCCACGATGGTGCGCCACGCGTAGGCCGTCTCGTTGGGATCGCCGGGCCGCACCACCGAGAGATTCGGGATGGCGCGCAGCGCCGACAGGTGTTCGATCGGCTGGTGCGTCGGCCCGTCCTCGCCAAGACCGATCGAGTCGTGCGTCCAGATGTAGATGGTGTCGATGTCCATCAGCGAGGCCAGTCGCACCGCGGGCCGCATGTAGTCGGAGAACTGAAGGAACGTGCCGCCGAAGGCGCGGGTCGGACCGTGCAGCACGATGCCCGACAGGATCGAGCCCATCGCGTGCTCGCGGATGCCGAAGTGCAGCACGCGGCCGTACCAGTCCGCGGTGAAGTCCTCCGTCGAGATCGACGGTGGGCCGAACGACTTCACGTCCTTGATGGTCGTGTTGTTGCTGCCGGCGAGATCCGCTGAGCCGCCCCATAATTCGGGAAGCTTGAGGGCCACGTCGTTGAGCACCTGGCCGAACGCGGCCCGGGTGGCCACCGCCTTGGAGCCTGGTTCCCAGTAGGTCAGGTCGGCGTCCCAGCCGTCGGGCAGTTCCTGGGCGAGCAGCCGGTCGAGCAGCTTCTTGCGCTCGGGCTCGCGCTCGGCCCATGCGTCGAAGCCCGTGCTCCCACTCGCCGCGGGTGTCCTTGCCGCGGTCCACCAGCTTGCGGGTGTGCGCGATGACCTCGTCGCGAACCTCGAAGGTCTTGTCCGGGTCGAAGCCGAGCACCTTCTTGGTGGCGGTGACCTCGTCGGCGCCGAGCGCGGACCCGTGCACGCCGCCGGTGTTCATCTTGGTGGGGGCCGGATAGCCGATGATGGTGCGGACCGCGATGAACGACGGTTTGTCGGTCACCTTCTTGGCCTCTTCGATGGCCGCTTCGATGCCCACGACGTTCTCGCCGCCCTCGACCTCCTGGACGTGCCAGCCGTAGGCGCGGTAGCGCGCGGGGACGTCCTCGCTCAATGCGATGTCGGTGTCGTGCTCGATCGAGATCTTGTTGTGGTCGTAGAACACGATGAGGTTGCCGAGCTGCTGGGTGCCTGCGAGCGACGACGCCTCGCTGGTCACGCCCTCTTCCATGTCACCGTCGGAGGCGATCACGTAGATGTAGTGGTCGAACGGGCTGGTGCCCGCAGCGGCGTCGGGGTCGAACAGCCCACGCTCGTAGCGCGCCGCCATCGCCATGCCGACCGCGGAGGCCAGCCCCTGGCCCAGGGGACCGGTGGTGATCTCGACGCCCTTGGTGTGGCGGAACTCGGGGTGGCCCGGCGTCTTGGAACCCCACGTCCGCAGCGCTTCGATGTCGGCGAGTTCGAGTCCGAAGCCACCGAGGTACAGCTGGATGTAGAGCGTCAGGCTCGAGTGTCCGCAGGACAGTACGAAGCGGTCGCGGCCCAGCCAGTGCTCGTCGGTGGGATCGTGGCGCATCTGCCGCTGAAACAGCGTGTAGGCCAACGGCGCCAGGCTCATCGCCGTCCCGGGGTGGCCGTTGCCGACCTTCTGGACGGCGTCGGCGGCAAGCACGCGCACGGTGTCTACGGCGACTGAATCGAGCTCGTCCCAGTCATCGGGGTGGTGGGGCTGGGTGAGTGCGGAGATCTCTTCCACAGTGGTCACGAACTCACTCCTCGGGTAGGAAGGCCGGTCATCATCACCCTAGTGGGGAACGCTCGTCCGCGGCAGGATGCATCCCCCGAGTTGTTGAGTATTCAATCCAGCCAATACCTGGCGAGTGCCCCCGAGGTGTTCGGTTCACAGGGCCGCGGTCTACCATCGTCTGTAGTAGAAGCTGCGCGCTGCCGCGAACTCGAGGAGTCAACTGCGTGAGCATTCGCGAGCGCATCGCGCCGAGTCGAATACGCACCACGCTTTTGGCGTATCTGGCTCTGACGAAACCACGGGTCATCGAACTCTTGCTCGTCACGGCCATCCCCGCCATGCTGCTGGCGCACCGCGGCGTCGTCGATCCGCTGCTGATCCTCAACACCTTGGTCGGCGGGCTGATGGCCGCGGCCGGGGCCAACACGTTGAACTGCGTCGCCGATGCCGACATCGACAAGATGATGAAGCGCACCGCGCTGCGGCCGTTGGCGCGGGCGACGGTACCGACGCGCCACGCGCTGATCTTCGGCCTGGTGCTGTCGATCGGGTCGTTCTTCTGGCTGTGGTGGACCACCAACCTCCTTTCTGGCGTGCTGGCGGTCGTGACCATCGCGTTCTACGTGTTCGTCTACACCCTGCTGCTCAAGCGACGCACGTCGCAGAACGTCGTGTGGGGTGGGGCGGCAGGATGCATGCCGGTGATGATCGGCTGGTCGGCCGTCACCGGCACCATCGAGTGGCCCGCGCTGGTGATGTTCGCCATCATCTTCTTCTGGACGCCGCCGCACACGTGGGCGTTGGCGATGCGCTACAAGGACGACTACAAGGCCGCAGGCGTGCCGATGCTGCCCGCCGTGGCCACCGAGCGGCAGGTGACCCGCCAGATTCTGATCTACACGTGGCTGACGGTGATTGCGACGTTGGCATTGGCACTGGCCACGGGATGGCTGTACGCGGCTGTCGCGCTGCTGGCGGGCGCCTGGTTCCTCACGATGGCCCACCAGCTGTACTCCGGCGTCAAGCGCGGTGAGGCGGTGAAGCCGCTGCGGCTGTTCCTGCAGTCGAACAACTATCTGGCCGTCGTCTTCTGCGCGCTGGCCGTCGACTCGGCGCTGGCGTTGCCCACGCTGCTGGGGCGTTAGGCGCGAACAGCCAAAGGGGCCACTCGCGCTAGCTTGTATCCCAGCCGCCGCGACGACCCTGTTTCATCTGGCCTCGCTGCTTCTTCTCCGCGATCCGGCGTTCCTTCGATCCCCGCGTCGGTTTGGTCGGTCGCCGGACCGGGGGAGGTGCGGACGCGGCGTTGCGTAGCAACCTGGCCATCCGTTCGCGCGCCGCAGCACGGTTCTGCAACTGCGCGCGATGCTCACTTGCCGTCACCACGAGCATCCCGGCCGTGAGTCGGTTGCGAAGCCGACACAGCATCCGATGGCGCAGGTGTGGTGGCACCGACGGCGACCGGGCCACGTCGAACGACAACTCGACGCGGCTGTCCGACGTGTTCACGCCCTGCCCACCAGGACCCGACGACCTGGAGAACCGTTCGCGAAGCTCGGACGCGGGCACCACCAGCGTGCGCGTGACGAGCAGGTCACCAGCCATGAATTAGGGCACCAGCACCACGGAGCCGACGGTCCGTCGGCCCTCCAGGTCGCGGTGTGCATCGGTGGCCTCGGCCAACGGGTAGCGGTGGCTGACGGTGATGTCGATGACCCCTGTGGCAATTGCCTCGAGTAATTCACCTGCACGCCATGAGAATTCGTCGGCGGTGCGGGTGTAGTGAGCCAGGTTGGGTCGCGTCAGGAAGACGGACCCGGCAGCGTTGAGTCGCTGCGGATCCACGGGCGGAACCGGTCCACTGGCCGCTCCGAACAGTGCGAGCGTGCCCCGCACCGCGAGGCTGGCCAGGCTTGCCTCGAACGTCGAGGCGCCGACGCCGTCGTACACGGCGGACACGCCCCGCCCGCCGGTGAGTTCACGGATCTTGATGCCGAATTCGGCGGGGTCGTCGGGATAGTCGAGCACCTCGATGGCGCCTGCCTTGCGGGACAGTTCGGCCTTCTCGCGGGTCGAGACGGTGGTGATCACCTTTACCGCCATGCTGGTGGCCCATTGCGTGAGGATCAGCCCGACGCCGCCCGCGCCCGCGTGCAACAACACGGTGTCGCCCTGTTGGACCGGGTAGACGGACTTGATCAGGTAGTGCGCCGTCATGCCCTTCAGCAGCGCCGACGCCGCGACTTCCGCTGGCACGGCGTCCGGCACGTACGCCACCAGATCGGCTGGAGCGACGGAGAACTCCGCATAGGCCCCGTCGGCTTGCGCGGTGACGACGCGGTCGCCGATCGCCAGCGCGGCGACATCGGGCCCGACCGCGGCGATCGTGCCGCACACTTCGGCGCCGACCACGAACGGCACGTCGCGCGGATACTGACCCGACCGGAAGTAGGTGTCGAGGAAGTTGACGCCTATCGCGTCAGCCTTGATGAGCACCTGGCCGGGACCCGGGGCAGGTTGATCCTTCTCGACGTAGGTCAGGACTTCCGGTCCGCCGGTTTCGAGCGACTTCGATTGCGTGCATGCCACCTATCATTCCAACGTGAAGCTTGCGCGACCCGACGTTCGTCATCCCCACATCGTCTTCGCAGGTTGCCGGGCTCTCGTCGACGGCGACGGCGACGACGCCGGACTCATTCCCGCACTGCGAGCGCGCGGACTGCACGCGCGCTGGCTCGCCTGGGACGATCCCGAGAGCGAGCAGGCCGACCTGGTCATCCTGCGGGCGACCTGGGACTACATCGACCGACTCGACGAGTTCCTGGCGTGGTCGAAGCGCGTGCCCAACCTGTTGAACGCCCCCGACGTGGTGGCGTGGAACACCGACAAGCGCTATCTGCTGGATCTGGAGTCGGCGGGGGTGCCGACGGTGCCGAGCCGGTTCTTCGCGCCGGGGGAGCGGGTTCGGCTGCCCGCGGGCGAGTTGGTGGTCAAGCCCGCGGTGGGTGCGGGATCTGTTGGCGCACAGCGGTTCACCGATGGCGAGCTGGCGCGCGGGCATGCGGCCGCGCTGCAGTCGGCGGGTCGCACGGTGCTGGTGCAGCCGTACGACGCGCGCATCGCTGACGGCGAGACCGCGCTGGTGTTCGTGGCAGGCAGGCAGTCGCACGCGTTCACCAAGGGACCGTTGCTCCCGCCACCGGGAGCCAAGCCTGCCTTCGACGAGTCGGGCACCTACGCCGAGGAGACGCTGCAGGCCGCCGAGCCGGACTTCGAATTGTGGGACGTCGGGCGTGCGGCGCTCGCGGCCGGGGCGGACCATCTGGGCATCGCTGCCGACGAGTTCCTCTATGCGCGGGTCGACGTGATCGGCGGACCGGATGACCCGCGGCTCCTCGAGGTGGAACTCGTCGAGCCGTCGCTGGGGTGGCGGCAACTCGACGAGGCCACGCGGTCCACGCAGCAGCGCGAGTTCGCGTTGGGCGTCGAGTCAGCGCTCGACCGGCTCGGGCTCGGTCCGCTGTCGCATCGAGGCCCATAGCGCCGAGGTCGCGGCGGTGCACGCGGCCGCCCCCGCGACGTGTACCGCAACCAACGCCGCGGGCACTCCGGTGAAGAACTGGACGGTGCCGACGAGACCCTGGGCGCACACCAATGCGAACAGCACCCCGAGGCGAAGCATGATGGGCCGCGGGGCGTGGACGGCCAGCAGCGCGAACCCGAGGCCGACGACCAGCGACAGATAGGCCACCAATAGCGACGAGTGCACGTGAACCAGGGTGGTGATCTCGACCTGCAGTCGCGGCACGGGTTGCTCGACGCTCTTGTCGCCTGCGTGCGGTCCGGCTCCGGTCACCAGGGTGCCGGCGACGAGTACGGCCGCCAGTGTCGTCGCGGTCAGTACGGTCAACCAGCGCAACGGTTTCGGCACCTGGGGTGTCGGCACGCCGTCGTCGGGCTCGCCGATCTTCACGTACAGCAGGACCGAAAGCCACACCATCGTCATCGACACGAGCAGGTGGATGGCGACCGTCCACCACAGCAGTCCGGTCAGCACGGTGATGCCGCCGATGACGGCCTGCGCCACCGTCGAGACGGGCATCAACCACGCGTAGCCGAGCACCTCGCGGCCTGCGGCGGGCGCGCGTCACCGCCAACACCGCAAGGGCGGCGGTGAGCACCACCAGGAACGTGATCATCCGGTTGCCGAACTCGACGGCCTGATGAATGACGGGTACTTCGGCGACCGGAACGGGGGTGAAGCTGCCGGGGAAGCACTGCGGCCACGTGGGGCAGCCGAGTCCGGAGGCGGTGACGCGGACGATCGCACCGGTGACCGCGATGCCGCCCTGAGTCAGGATGACGGCGGCGGCGATGAGGCGCTGGACCCGCACGCTGGGTTCCGGCAGCACGTCGACCAGCCGCAGGAGAAGTCGTCCGACGGGCACGGCCCGATCGTAGAGCAGCAAGAACTACGCACCGTAGTAGGGCTATCGTTTCGCCGAAACCGTCGTCCCGGTCGTTAACTTGCGCGCGTCACGACAGGGAATGCGGTTTCGGCGCGCCTCGGGGCGCGGTCACCGGTGCTCCGGGCGGGGCGCACGTCAGGTGAAGCGGAACCACCGCAGCGCAGCGACGGCACCGAACGCGCCCCACGCCGATCAGCACCGCGATGCCGAACCAGTCGACCGACAGCGTCATCGCGTGCGTCAGCGCCTCGGTCAGCGCGCCCGACGGCGTCAGCCTGGCCGCCCACTCGGCGCCAGCAGGCACCATGGCGCTGCCGAGCGTCAGCGCGCCGATGCCGGCGAAGACGAACCACAGCAGGTTCGCCACGGCCAGCACGATCTCGGCCTTCAAGCGTGCCGCCGAGCAGCAGGCCGAGCGCGGCGAAGACGACGGTGCCGAGCGCGATGATCACCGCGCCGAGCGGCAGGCCCGCGATGCTCGGACGCCAGCCGAGCGCAAAGCCGATGGCGCCCAACAGGATCGACTGCAGGAACACCACGGTGACCACGGCAAGTGACTTGCCCGCGATGATGCCCCACACCGGCAGCGCGGTTGCGCCCAAGCCGCTTCAGCGCGCCGTACCGGCGGTCGAAGGCCACCGCGATGGCCTGACCGGTGAACGCCGTCGAGATGACGGCCAGCGCCATGATCGCGGGCACGAAGGTGGCCGCCCGGTTGGTGCCGAAGGACGCACCGAGCGGCAGCAGCGTCAGACCGACCAGCAGGGTGATCGGGATGAACATCGTCAGCAGCAGTTGTTCGCCGTTGCGCAGCAGCAGCTTCAGCTCGAGGCCGAACTGCGCGAGCCAGCATCCGGGGCACGGTCGCCGGTCGCGGGTCGGGGGAGAAGGTGCCGGGGGCAAAGCGATTCATGACCCTGCGCTCTTCGCGCTAGTGGTCGGTGCGTTCGCAGCGCGCGCGACGCGTCGGTTCCTGGTGCTCACGGCCGCAGCTCCCGGCCGGTCAGGTCGAGGAAGACGTCCTCGAGGCTGCGCTGTTCGACGCGCATGTCGGTGGCCAGCACGTCGAGCCGCGCGCACCACGCGGTCACGGTGGCCAGCACCTGCGGGTCGATCTGACCCTCGACGAGGTATTCGCCCGGCGACCGCTCGACTGGCCTGGTAGCTCTCGGGCAGCGCCGACACGAGCAGCGTCAGATCGAGCTTTCGGCGGAGCCGTGAAGCGCAGCTGATTCTCGGCGCCGTGACCCATGAGCTCGGCAGGCGTGCCCGTGGCCACCGCGACGCCGTGGTCGATGATCACCAGCCGGTCGGCGAGTTGCTCGGCCTCGGTCAGCTGGTGGGTGGTCAGCACCACGGTGACGCCGTCGCGGCGCAGCCCGTCGATCAACTCCCACACCACGATTCGGGCGTGCGCGTCCATGCCGGCCGTCGGCTCGTCGAGGAACACCAGCTCCGGCCGGCCGACGACCGCGCAGGCGAGCGCCAGCCGCTGCTGCTGGCCGCCGGAGAGCCGGCGGTAGGTGGTGCGGCCGGACTCGGTGAGGCCGAGCGTGTCCATCAGCCACGCGGGGTCGAGCGGGTTGGCCGAGTACGCGGCGACCAGATTCGAGCATCTCGCCGGCACGGGCCGCCGGATAGCCGCCGCCGCCCTGCAGCATCACGCCGATGCGTTCGCGCAGCGCGGCGTTGTCGGCGTCGGGATCGAGCCCGAGGATCTCGATGGTGCCCGCGTCGGGTCGCAGGAACCCCTCGCACATCTCCACGGTGGTGGTCTTGCCCGCGCCGTTGGGCCCGAGCAGCGCCAGCACCTCGGCTCGGCCGACCTCGAGGTCGAGCCCGTCGACGGCGGTCGTCGACCCGTAGCGCTTGGTGACCCCGCGCAGCAGCACGGGGACGTCCGACGAGCGCTCGCGCGAGGACCCGAGGCCTTCCGACGAGCGCTTGCGCGAGAGCCGGGAAGGTCGGAACGGGAGGTCACGGGGACTCAGCGTAGGCGTCCGGCTTGGTGGCCGTGGCCCGGTGGGCGGTGGTGGGCGGGCCGACTCGTCCGTCGCTCGGGTTCGACGGTGCCGTTCGCCTCGGGCAGCGGGCGCCACGGCAGCCGCCGGTAGGTGATCGCGATCAGGATCACCACGATCAGCGGGCTCGCCAGCGTCGCGTCGACGATCTGGAACAGCGCGAAGCGGTCACCGTTGGCCGTCGGCCCGAAGATGCCCACGACCAGCGACATCGCGATCGCGGTGCCGCGGAACCCCGGCCGGGTCGCCCACGTCGCCAGCGGGATGATCGCCCACAGCAGGTACCAGGGCTGAACCACCGGGAAGAGCAGCACCGTCGCGCCGAGCGCGACGCCGAGCCCGCCGACCGGGTGCAGCCGGCCGCGCAGCACGGCCAGCAGCAGCCGGGTGACGAGGATCGCGATGATGATCACACCGATGGCGCGGGTGAGGCCCAGCACCGCGGTGGTGTGGTCGCCGAGGCCGAGCAGGATGCCGACCTGACCGGTGCCCAGCGCGAGCAGCGTCGGCGGCGACATCCACGACCGCACGACGTTCGCGGTGCCCAGCGTGAACAGCCAGCCGAAGCCGAGCCCGCTGGCCCAGCCGATGACGGCGATCACCGCCACCGACATCGCGGCCAGCGATCCGCCGGCGATGAAGAAGGCCTTGATCGTGCCGCCCCACCGCCAGGCCAGCGCCATCGCGACGAAGCCGATCGCCAGCAGCGACGGCAGTTTCACCTGCGAGGACATCGCGATCAGCACGGTGCCGGCGAGCAGCATCGATCAGCGGTCGTCCACGCTGCCAGTCGTCGCTGCCGCGGGGCCAGTGGATTGGCCGGGGGAGCAGTCGGGTCGCGGCATTCCACGCCGCGCAGCGCGAACTCGGTGCCCGCCAGCATCAGGCCGAGCATCAGTGCCTCGTTGTGGATGCCCGCCACCAGGTGCATGAACAGCAGCGGGTTGCACGGGCCGAGCCAGAGCGCGCTGACCTCGGCCACCCCGCAGCGGCGCGCCAGACGCGGTGTCGCCCAGACGATGAGGCCGACCCCGACGAGCACCACCAGCCGGTGGCAGAGCACCGCGGCGACGATGTTGTCGCCGGTCACCGTCGAGATCCCGCGGCCGATCCACAGGAACAGCGGGCCGTACGGCGCGGGCGTCTCGCGCCACAGGCTCGGCACCGACAGCGTGAACACGTGGTCGAGGCCCAAGCCCGGTGCCGGACCGACCGGTACGGGTCGAGCCCGATGCGGGCGATCTGGCTCTGCGCCAGGTAGGAGTAGACGTCCTTGCTGTACATCGGCGGGGCGATCAGCAGCGGTAGCGCCCACAGCAGCAGCGTGCGGTCCAGCTGGCTGCGCGACATGCGGCGGCTGCCGAGCGCGAAGCGGCCCAGCATCAGCCAGGCCAGCGCCATCATCACCGCGCCGGTGGTGGTCATGGTCAGCGACACGGTCTGGATGCGCGACGGCAGGTTGAGCAGCCGGACACCGAAGGTCGGGATCCTGGACGACGGGACGCGCACCCGCGCCGAGCGCGCCGATCGCCATCAGCACGGTGCCGGTCGCGCCGAACACCCGGGTGCGGCGCAACGCGGCCACCTCGGCGGCGTTGAGTGGTGAGCCGACCGTCGTCTCGTCGGCGTGCCACCGGGCGACGGCCGAGCTGAGGGACCGTAGGCGGGCTGCCATCAGAGCAGCGTAGCCGCGGCCGACTCGAGCACCGATGACCATCTCGCTAAGGGTTACCTTGCTGGACCCGTCTGCCGAATTCCGTCACAATGGTGTTGTGAAAATCAGCATCGGAGGCTTCGGGCACGGCTGTCGCCGGTCGCAGCCGTCCGTGGGTGGCGCCGCCACCTCCGACGGTCACACCCGCAGCGCCATCGTCCAGTTGCTGCTCGAGGGTCCGATCACCGCCGGTGAGATCGGCGAACGGCTGGGTATCTCGGCGGCCGGAGTGCGCCGACATCTCGACGCGCTCATCGACGCGGGTGACGCCGAGTCGAACGCCGCGGCGGCGTGGCAGCACAACGGCCGGGGCCGGCCCGCCAAGCGGTACCGGCTCACCGCCGCGGGCCGCGCCAAGCTCGACCACGCCTACGACGACCTGGCCGTCGCGGCCATGCGGCAGCTGCGCGAGATCGGCGGCGACGAGGCGATCCGCACCTTCGCCCGCCGGCGCATCGACACGATCCTCGGCCGGCGTCGAGGCGGCCACCGCAGCCGACGCGAGCGACGTCACGACCGTCGCCGACCGCGTCGCGGCCGCACTGACCGACGCCGGTTACGCCACCACCACGACACCGGTGACCGGTCCGATCAGCGGCGTGCAGATCTGTCAGCATCACTGCCCGGTGTCGCACGTCGCCGAGGAGTTCCCGGAGCTGTGCGAGGCCGAACGCGAGGCCTTCGCCGAGATCCTGGGTACCCACGTGCAGCGCCTGGCGACCATCGTCAACGGCGACTGCGCGTGCACCACCCACGTTCCCGTCATCCCCGAGAAGCAACTGACCGTTCGGCGCACAGCCCGCGCCGAAACCATCACGACCCGTCAAGGAGCGTCGACATGACGACCACACCCGAGGTCCAACTGACCCAGGACGAGACCATCGCCTCCCTGGGCAACTACGGCTACGGCTGGTCTGACTCCGACGTCGCCGGCGCCAGCGCGCAGCGCGGCCTGTCCGAGGCCGTCGTGCGCGACATCTCGGGCAAGAAGAGCGAGCCCGAGTGGATGCTCGAGATGCGCCTGAAGGCGCTGCGCACCTTCGACAAGAAGCCGATGCCGAACTGGGGCTCCAACCTCGAGGGCATCTACTTCGACAACATCAAGTACTTCGTGCGCTCCAGCGAGAAGCAGGCCGCCACGTGGGACGACCTGCCCGCGGACATCAAGAACACCTACGACAGGCTCGGCATCCCCGAGGCGGAGAAGCAGCGCCTGGTCTCCGGTGTCGCCGCGCAGTACGAGTCCGAGGTGGTCTACCACTCGATCCGTGAGGATCTCGAGGCGCAGGGCGTCATCTTCCTCGACACCGACACCGCGCTGAAGCAGCACCCGGAGCTGTTCAAGAAGTACTTCGGCACCGTGATCCCGGCCGGCGACAACAAGTTCTCCGCGCTGAACACCGCGGTGTGGTCGGGCGGCTCGTTCATCTACGTGCCGCCGGGCGTGCACGTCGACATCCCGCTGCAGGCCTACTTCCGGATCAACACCGAGAACATGGGCCAGTTCGAGCGGACGCTGATCATCGTCGACGAGGACGCCTACGTGCACTACGTCGAGGGCTGCACCGCGCCGATCTACAAGTCCGACTCGCTGCACTCCGCGGTCGTCGAGATCATCGTCAAGCCCGGCGGCCGCTGCCGCTACACGACCATCCAGAACTGGTCGAACAACGTCTACAACCTGGTCACCAAGCGCGCCCGGGCCGAGGCCGGCGCCACCATGGAGTGGGTCGACGGCAACATCGGCTCCAAGGTCACCATGAAGTACCCGGCCGTCTGGATGACCGGTGAGCACGCCAAGGGCGAGGTGCTCTCGGTGGCGTTCGCCGGCGAGGGCCAGCACCAGGACACCGGCGCCAAGATGCTGCACCTGGCGCCGAACACGTCGAGCAACATCGTCTCCAAGTCGGTGGCGCGTGGCGGCGGCCGGGCGTCCTACCGCGGCCTGGTGCAGATCAACAAGGGTGCGCACGGCTCGAGGTCGAGCGTGAAGTGCGATGCGCTGCTGGTCGATACGATCAGCCGCAGCGACACCTACCCGTACGTCGACATCCGCGAGGACGACGTCACGATGGGCCACGAGGCCACCGTGTCCAAGGTCAGCGAGGATCAGCTGTTCTACCTGATGAGCCGCGGCATGACCGAGGACGAGGCCATGGCGATGGTGGTGCGCGGCTTCGTCGAGCCCATCGCCAAGGAACTGCCGATGGAGTACGCGCTCGAGCTCAACCGGCTCATCGAACTGCAGATGGAAGGGGCCGTCGGATGAGGGCGAGCGAAGCGACGGGGCAATGGGTATGACCCAGAACTTGACGGAGTCCCTCGAGGGCCGAACAAGGGCGAGCTGTTCACCTCGTTCGACGTCGACGCCTTCGAGGTGCCCGGCGGCCGTGACGAGCTGTGGCGGTTCACCCCGCTGAAGCGGCTGCGCGGCCTGCACGACGGCTCCGCGGTCGCCACCGGACGCGCGCTCATCGAGGTCACCGAGCGGCCCGGCGTGACCGTCGAGACCGTCGGCCGCGGCGACGAGCGTCTCGGCCAGGGCGGTGTGCCCGCCGATCGGGTTGCGGCGCAGGCGTTCTCGTCGTTCGACCAGGCGACCGTCGTCACCGTGGCCGGGACACCGAGGTCGCCGAGCCCATCGAGATCACCGTCACCGGCCCCGGTGAGGGCGCAGTGGCCTACGGGCACCTGCAGATCCGGGTCGAGGAACTTCGCGGGCCATCGTCGTCGTCGACCTGCGCGGCAGCGGAACCTACGCCGACAACGTCGAGTTCATCGTCGGTGACTCAGCGGGCGTCGGCGTCATCTGGATCGCCGACTGGGCCGACGACACCGTGCACGTCAGCGCGCACCACGCCCGGCTCGGCAAGGACGCCGTGCTCGGGCACGTCGCCGTCACGCTCGGCGGCGACGTCGTGCGAACCTCGGCGACCGTGCGGTTCACCGGTCCCGGCGGCGACGCCGAGCTGCTCGGTACCTACTTCGCCGACGACGGGCAGCACTTCGAGTCGCGCCTGCTGGTCGATCACGCGCAGCCGAACTGCAAGTCCAACGTGCTGTACAAGGGTGCGCTGCAGGGCGATCCGGACTCGGACAAGCCCGACGCGCACACCGTGTGGGTCGGCGACGTGCTGATCCGCGCCGAGGCCACCGGCACCGACACCTACGAGGTGAACCGCAACCTGGTGCTCACCGACGGCGCCCGCGCCGACTCGGTGCCCAACCTGGAGATCGAGACCGGCGAGATCGTCGGCGCCGGACACGCCAGTGCCACCGGACGTTTCGACGACGAGCAGTTGTTCTACCTGCGTGCCCGCGGCATTCCCGGAGGAGCAGGCCCGCCGCCTGGTGGTGCGCGGCTTCTTCGGCGAGATCATCGCCAAGATCGCCGTCCCCGAGGTGCGCGAGCGCCTCACCGAAGCCATCGAACGAGAACTAGCCATCACCGAAGCGAGAAACAGCTGATCATGACCACCTTGGAAATCAAGGACCTGCACGTCTCCGTCGTCTCCGCCGAGGGCGGCGCCGACATCGAGATCCTCAAGGGCGTCAACCTGACCGTGAAGTCGGGGGAGACCCACGCGGTGATGGGCCCCAACGGCTCCGGCAAGTCGACGCTGTCCTACGCGATCGCCGGCCACCCCAAGTACACCGTCACCTCCGGCTCGATCACCCTCGACGGTGAGAACGTGCTCGAGATGAGCGTCGACGAGCGGGCCCGCGCCGGACTGTTCCTGGCCATGCAGTACCCGGTCGAGGTGCCCGGCGTCTCGATGTCGAACTTCCTGCGCACCGCGGCCACCGCGGTCCGCGGCGAGGCGCCCAAGCTGCGGCACTGGGTCAAGGAGGTCAAGACCGCGATGAGCGAGCTCGACATCGACCCGGCGTTCAGCGAGCGCAGCGTCAACGAGGGCTTCTCCGGCGGCGAGAAGAAGCGCCACGAGATCCTGCAGCTCGGGCCTGCTCAAGCCGAAGATCGCGATCCTCGACGAGACCGACTCCGGTCTCGACGTCGACGCGCTGCGCATCGTCAGCGAGGGCGTCAACCGCTACGCCGAGGCCGAGCACGGCGGCGTGCTGCTGATCACGCACTACACCCGCATCCTGCGCTACATCCAGCCGCAGTTCGTGCACGTGTTCGTCGACGGCCGGATCGTCGAGTCCGGCGGCCCGGAGCTCGCCGACGAGCTCGAGGAGAACGGCTACGAGCGCTTCACCCAGGCCGCGGTCGAGAGCCTGACATGACGACCTCGGCACGGATCGCTGGATCTCGCTGAGCTCGCCAGGATCCGGGCGGACTTCCCGATCCTGAGCCGGGTGATGCGCGGCGGAAACCAGTTGGCGTACCTGGATTCCGGTGCGACGTCGCAGAAGCCGCTGCAGGTGCTCGACGCCGAGCGGAAGTTCCTGACCACCTCCAACGGGGCCGTGCACCGCGGCGCGCACCAGCTGATGGAGGAGGCCACCGACGCCTACGAGCAGGGCCGCGCGGACATCGCCGGCGTTCGTCGGCGCCGACGCCGACGAGCTGGTGTTCACCAAGAACGCGACCGAGTCGCTCAACCTGGTGACCTATGCGTTCGGGGACGACCGCTTCGAGCGCGCCGTCGGGCCCGGCGACGTCATCGTCACCACCGAACTCGAGCACCACGCGAACCTGGTCCCGTGGCAGGAACTGGCCCGGCGCACCGGTGCCACGCTGCGCTGGTACGGCGTCACCGACGACGGCCGCATCGACCTCGATTCGCTCGAGCTCGACGAGCGGGTCAAGGTCGTCGCGTTCACCCACCAGTCGAACGTGACCGGTGCCGTCGCGCCGGTGGCCGAGCTGGTGTCGCGGGCCAGGGCGGTCGGCGCGCTGATGGTGCTCGACGCCTGCCAGTCGGTGCCGCACCAGCCGGTCGACTTCCACGCGCTCGACGTCGACTTCGCCGCGTTCTCCGGGCACAAGATGCTGGGCCCGACGGGCGTCGGCGTGCTCTACGGGCGACGCGAGCTGCTCGACGCGATGCCGCCGTTCATCACCGGCGGCTCGATGATCGAGACCGTGACGATGGAGGCCACCACCTACGCGCCCGCGCCGCAGCGGTTCGAGGCGGGCATGCCGATGACGTCGCAGGTCGTCGGATTGGCCGCCGCCGCACGGTATCTCGAGCGCGATCGGCATGGACGCCGTCGCGGCGCACGAGCACGAGCTGGTGGCCGCGGCGCTGGACGGGCTGTCGGCCATCGACGGCGTGCGGATCATCGGACCGACGACCGTCGAGCACCGCGGTTCGCCGGTGAGCTTCGTGGTCGACGGAATCCACGCGCACGACGTCGGCCAGGTGCTCGACGACGAGGGCGTCGCCGTCCGCGTCGGACACCACTGCGCCTGGCCGCTGCACCGCCGGTTCGGCGTCGCCGCCACCGCGCGGGCGTCGTTCGCGGTGTACAACACGCTCGACGAGGTCGACCGTCTGGTCGCCGGGGTCCGGCGCGCAATGGAGTTCTTCGGACGGGATTGAGCCGACCATGCGGATGGAGCAGATGTACCAGGAAGTGATCCTGGACCACTACAAGCACCCGCACCACCGCGGGCTGCGGGAGCCGTTCGGCGCCGAGGTGCACCACGTCAACCCGACCTGCGGTGACGAGGTGACGCTGCGGGTGGCGCTGTCCGACGACGGCGAGCACGGTCGCGGACGTCTCCTACGACGGGCAGGGCTGCTCGATCAGCCAGGCGTCGACGTCGGTGCTCACCGATCAGGTGATCGGCCAGACGCGTGGGCGAGGCGCTCAAGACGGTCGCCGCGTTCACCGAGATGATCTCCTCCCGCGGCAACGTCGAGGGGGACGAGGACGTGCATCGGCGACGGCATCGCCTTCGCCGGCGTCGCGAAGTACCCGGCGCGCGTGAAGTGCGCGCTGCTGGGATGGATGGCGTTCAAGGACGCCGTTGGCGCAGGCGTCAGCCACGACGCGACGACGAGCTCCGGAGGCAGAGCGAGCGATGAGCGAGACGCACCGAGCAACGATCACCGCGAGGCATCCGACGAAATGCTCGCCGACCTCGAAGAGGCGATGCGCGACGTCGTCGACCCCGAGCTCGGCATCAACGTCGTCGACCTCGGTCTGGTCTACGGGCTGAACATCGAGAAGGGCGAGCACGGGCGACGTGGCGCTGATCGACATGACGCTGACGTCGGCGGCCTGCCCGCTGACCGACGTGATCGAGGATCAGTCGCGCACCGCGCTGGTCGGCGCCGGCCTGGTCAACGAGATCAAGATCAACTGGGTGTGGAACCCGCCGTGGGGCCCGGACAAGATCACCGAGGACGGCCGCGAGCAGCTGCGGGCGCTCGGCTTCACCGTCTAGGTCCGCGGCTGCGCCGCCTTCCCCTTACCGAGGCTGAACATCGCGACGCGTCGGTAAAGGCCGGGCACCGTCGTCGCCATTCGACAACTACGTGGTGGAGCGAATCTGAGTGTCGTAGTCATTTCACGCTCGGAGTTCCCGTCGTGCAACGCTGGGATCGGATTGGACTACCCGCACATTGGGTCTGGATAGGAGCGACGATGACCGACGCTTTCGAGACGACCTACGTCGCGACGCGTCGCCAACTGCGCGGAATCGCGGAGAGCCTCGTCGCCGGCCCCCAGCACCGTGCCGCGGGCACCATCAGGCTCGCGGTCCGCCCGGACGGATTCGTCGGCGCCGCCCTTCCAATCGGCGTGCACGGGGTCGACTTCACCTGGCAGGACGGCAGTGCCGCACTCGCCGGCCCGGTCACCGCGCTCGCCGAGACCGCAGGCGTCGATTACGGGCCGCCCGACGGGGTGTACGCCGTCGTCGACGCGTTGCCCGTAGACGCGGTCCTCGACGTCGACCCTGCGGCGGCCGAAGTGGTTCACCGCAGCCTGTATGCCGGCGGTTATGCGCTCAAGCAGGTGCTCGGGGACCAGCATCCCGTGCTGTGGCCGGAGCACTTCGACGTCGCGGTCACCGAGGGCGAGGTGAATTACGGGGTATCGCCAGGGGACGACTACCACCCGATGCCGTATGCCTACGTGGGCCCGTGGACGCAGCGGACCGGATCCTTCTGGAATGCACCGTTCGGTGCGGTGCGTGGGCTCGACCCGCGCCACGACGTCGACGAACTCGCCGCCGACGTCGTGGCCTTTCTGACCGAAGGTCGCACCAAGCTGGCCGAGGGGTGAGCCGACTCAGGCGCGGTAGAGCGTCGCGATCCTCTCACCCAGGTGATGTCCGGGTCGGTGGCCGCGAAGACGGCGCGGAATGCCATCGGCAGACCCCGCGTGCGCAGTCGGCGGTCAACGCGCGCGACGCGGGCTTCGACGCCGTCGAGCTGCACGGTGCGCACGGTTACCTGCTGGACGAATTCCTGTGGACCAGGACGAATCTGCGTACCGATTCCTACGGCGGTTCGCTCGCGGCGCGCACCAGGTTCCCCGCCGAGGTGGTCGCCGCGGTACGCGGCGCGGTCGGGCCGGATTACCCGATCGTTTACCGGTTCTCGCAGTGGAAGGCATCGGACTTCGGCGCGTCGATCGTCGGCAACCCGGTGGAGCTGCAGGAACTGCTAGGACCGCTGGTAGATGCGGGGGTGGACCTGTTCCACCCGTCGACCCGCCGGCACTACGCGCCTGCGTTCCCCGATGCCGACCCGGCGCTGAGCCTGTCTGGCTGGACGAAGAAGGTGACCGGGGTGCCGGTGATCGCCGTCGGCTCGGTCGGGCTGGAGACCCAGTTCCGTAGCGAGCGGCCCGGCGACGTGATTCAGCCCGCCGCCGTCGACCGGCTGGTCGACCAGTTCGAGGCGGGCGAGTTCGATCTCGCGGCGATCGGCCGTGCGTTGCTGGCGGACCCGACGTGGGTGAACAGGCTGCGGGACGACACGCTGGACGGGTTCAATGGATACGACGCCGCGGTCGCACTGGCTGGGTTGAGCTGACAATATCCAGGGAACAACCAGGCACAAGGCAACGTTGGGAGAGACGTGAGTACACAAGACATCACCGCCGAGCAGTTCAACGACACCATCAACGACAACGAGATCGTGTTGGTCGACTTCTGGGCGGACTGGTGCGGCCCGTGCAAGGCGTTCGCACCGACCTTCAAGGCATCGGCGGACAAGCACCCCGACGTGGTGCACGCCAAGGTGGACACCGAGGCGGAGCAGGCGCTCGCATCGGCCGCGCAGATCCAGGCGATCCCGACGCTGATGGGATTCAAGAAGGGCCACATGGTCTTTCGGCACTCGGGCATGCTGCCCGCGGCCCAACTCGACGGCATCATCACGCAGATCAAGGAGCTCGACGTCGACGCCGCCATCGCCGCTGAGGCAGAGTCCGAACAGGCCTGATGCCCGGCACGCGATAGCGTGCTGATCGTGAGCGAGCACAATCCCTTCGTCCTGGTCGACCGTCCCCAGCCGCACGTGGCGTTGGTGACGCTGAATCGTCCCGAGCGGATGAATTCGATGGCGTTCGACGTCATGGTGCCGCTGAAGAAGGTGCTCGACGAGCTCACGTACGACAACGACGTCAGGGTCGTCGTGCTGACTGGTGCGGGCCGCGGCTTCTCGTCGGGCGCAGACCACAAGTCGGCGGGTTCGGTGCCGCACATCGACGGCCTGACCCGGCCCACCTTCGCATTGCGGTCGATGGAAGTGCTCGACGACGTGATTCTCGCCATACGGAAGCTGCATCAGCCGGTCATCGCCGCGGTCAATGGCGCGGCGATCGGCGGAGGTTTGTGCCTCGCGCTGGCGTGCGACATCCGGGTGGCCGCCGAGGGCGCTTACTTCCGCGCCGCCGGCATCAACAACGGGCTCACCGCCAGCGAGCTCGGGCTGTCCTACCTGCTGCCCAGGGCGATCGGGACGTCACGGGCGTTCGAGGCGATGCTGACCGGGCGCGACATCGACGCCGCCGAAGCCGAGCGGATCGGACTGGTCTCCCGGGCCGTGCCCGACGAGCAACTTCTCGACACCTGTTACGAGTTGGCCGGACGCATTGCGGCGTTCTCGCGACCGGGCACCGAGTTGACCAAGCGCACGCTCTGGAGTGGACTGGACGCCGGTAGCCTGGAAGGCCACATGCAGGCCGAGGGCCTGGGGCAACTGTTCGTGCGTCTACTCACCGCCAACTTCGAGGAGGCGGTCGCTGCACGCGCACAGGAGCGTCCCGCAGTCTTCACCGATGACAAGTAGAAGAGCGCTCCAGGCCGGAGCGCAGCGACCCGGGAATGGGAGTGGAGTGTGATCACCGCAACGGACCTCGAGGTCCGCGCCGGCGCGCGCACGTTGCTGTCGATCGACGGTTCGGCGCTTCGAATCCAGCCCGGTGACCGCATCGGTCTCGTCGGCCGCAACGGCGCAGGCAAGACCACGACCATGCGGATCCTCGCAGGCGAGGGCGAGCCGTACGCGGGTTCGGTGGACCGCACCGGCGAGATCGGTTACCTACCACAGGATCCCAAGGAGGGTGACCTCGACGTGTTGGCCCGCGACCGGGTGCTCTCGGCGCGTGGGCTCGACACGCTGCTGGCCGACCTGGAGAAGCAGCAGGCGCTGATGGCCGAGGTCGCCGACGACGCCACCCGGGACCGCGCCATCCGCCGCTACGGTCAGCTCGAGGAGCGCTTCGCGGCGCTCGGTGGGTACGCCGCCGAGTCGGAGGCCGGCCGCATCTGCGCGAGCCTCGGGCTTCCGGAACGGGTTCTGACGCAGCCGCTGCGCACCCTGTCCGGCGGACAGCGCCGGCGGGTGGAACTGGCCCGCATCCTGTTCGCCGCGTCCGACACGGGATCCGGTTCGGCGACCACGCTGCTGCTCGACGAGCCGACCAACCACCTCGACGCCGACTCGATCGGGTGGTTGCGCACATTCCTGCAGAACCATCCCGGCGGGCTGGTGGTCATCAGCCACAACGTCGACCTGCTGGCCGACGTCGTCAACCGCGTGTGGTTCCTCGACGCCGTGCGCGGCGAGGCCGACGTCTACAACATGGGCTGGAAGAAGTACCTCGATGCCCGCGCCACCGACGAGCAACGTAGGCGCCGAGAGCGGGCCAATGCCGAGAAGAAGGCCTCCGCGCTGCGTACCCAGGCCGCCAAGATGGGCGCTAAGGCCACCAAAGCCGTTGCCGCACAGAACATGCTGCGCCGTGCCGAGCGCATGATCGCCGAGCTCGATGAAGAGCGGGTCGCCGACAGGGTCGCCAAGATTAGGTTTCCGACGCCTGCCATGTGTGGTCGCACCCCGCTGGTCGGCAAGGGCCTCACCAAGACCTACGGTTCGCTGGAGATCTTCACCGGCGTCGACCTGGCGATCGACAAGGGCTCTCGCGTCGTCGTACTCGGCCTCAACGGTGCGGGCAAGACCACGCTGTTGCGGATCCTGGCGGGGGTAGAGAAAGCCGACGCCGGTGTCATCGAGCCCGGTCACGGACTCAAGCTCGGATACTTCGCTCAGGAGCACGACACGATCGACGGATTGGCCTCGGTCTGGGAGAACATCCGCCATGCCGCGCCGGATACCGGCGAACAGGACCTCCGTAGCCTGCTCGGGGCGTTCATGTTCAGCGGGCCGCAGCTCGACCAGCCGGCGGGCACGCTGTCTGGCGGTGAGAAGACCCGGTTGGCATTGGCCGGTCTGGTCGCCTCGACGGCGAACGTCCTGCTGCTCGACGAGCCGACGAACAACCTCGACCCCGCGTCCCGGGAGCAGGTGCTCGACGCGCTGCGCAGCTACCTCGGAGCTGTGATCCTGGTCACCCACGACCCTGGCGCAGCGGAGGCGCTGGAGCCCCAGCGGGTGGTGCTGCTGCCTGACGGAACCGAAGATTTCTGGTCCGACGAGTACCGCGACCTCATCGAACTCGCCTGAACCGACCGCCCGTGGCCGCTCCTGGAGTCCGGCCTGGGCCGCCACCGTGGCACGGCAACCCTCTTCTCACCCGTATAGAAATTTGCCGTGACGGTGTTTATACGCCCCTGCGTGGGGTAACCGAGCGTCAGCCGACAAGTGGGGAGATGTCGTATGACGGAAACGACGGACATGAAGGAAACGCGCGAGAAGCTGCTCAACGAGCTGCGTAGCGCGTACGAAAACGGTGCCAGCATCAGGTCTTTGGTGGCCTCGACCGGTAGGTCGTACGGGTCGATCCACAGCCTGCTGCGCGAGTCCGGCACCACCATGCGGAGCAGGGGTGGGCCCAACCACCGGCCTCGGCGTTAGTGCTCGGACGCGCCGTTGTCTGTCGGTAAAATTTGCTAAGACGTCAATTATCGTGACGCACGGAAGCCTCCACCAGGTCAAGCACCGCGCTGAGCCGCTCGGGATCATCTCCCGAGGCCAACCTCGCGACCAAGCCATCGAGCACCAAGTCCAGGTAGGTGTGCAGCACCGCGCTGGGTACGTCGTCGCGTAGCCGACCGGCCTGCTTCTGCTTGCGCAGTCGCTCGGTGGTGGCCGCCGACAGCTCTAGTGAGCGTTCGGCCCAGCCTTGGTTGAACACCGGGTCGTTGCGCAGCTTGCGTGCGATCTCCAACCGGGTGGCCAACCAGTCGAACTGCTCCGGCGCGGCCAGCATGTCGCGCATCACCTGGACGAGCCCTTCACGGGACGCGACGTCGGCCATGCGCTCGGCATCCTCGTGGGCCAACTCGAAGAACAGGGTGTCCTTGTCCTTGAAGTGGTGGAAGATGGCGCCGCGCGACAGCCCGATGGTCTGCTCGAGCCGCCGCACGGTCGCCTTGTCGTAGCCGTACTCCGCGAAACACCGCCGAGCGCCGTCGAGGATCTGACGGCGGCGGGCCGCCAGATGATCGTCGGTCACCCGAGGCAATGCGCTGCCTTTTCTACTCGGCGGTGAATCGTCGGCGTCAGTTCGACTTCAGCATGTTGCGCAGGACGTACTGCAGGATGCCGCCGTTGCGGTAGTAGTCGGCCTCGCCAGGCGTGTCGATGCGCACCACGGCGTCGAACTCGACTTTGCTGCCATCCTCCTTGGTGGCGGTGACGTGCATCGTCTTGGGCGTCTTACCCTCGTTGAGGTCCGCGATGCCGGCGATGTCGAACACCTCGGTGCCGTCCAGCTTCAGCGACGCCGCCGACTCGCCCGCCGGGAACTGCAGCGGGACGACGCCCATGCCGATGAGGTTGGACCGGTGGATGCGCTCGAACGACTCCGTGATGACCGCACGGACGCCCAGCAGGCTGGTGCCCTTGGCCGCCCAGTCGCGTGACGACCCGGAGCCGTACTCCTTGCCGCCCAGCACGACCAGTGGAATGTCTTGCGCCGCATAGTTCTGCGCGGCGTCGTAGATGAAGGCCTGCGGTCCGCCGTCCTGGGTGAAGTCGCGGGTGTATCCGCCCGACACGTCGTCGAGCAACTGGTTCTTGAGCCGGATGTTGGCGAACGTACCGCGGATCATCACCTCGTGGTTGCCGCGTCGGGATCCGTAGGAGTTGTAGTCCTTCTTGTCGACGCCGTTCTCCTCCAGGTACTGCGCGGCCGGGGTGCCCGACTTGATGTTGCCCGCGGGCGAGATGTGGTCGGTGGTCACCGAATCACCAAGCAGCGCAAGCACTCTGGCCCCGACGATGTCGGTGACGGGCTCCGGGTCGGCGGGCATGCCCTCGAAGTACGGCGGTTTGCGCACGTAGGTCGAGTTCGGATCCCAGTCGAACGTCTTGCCTTCCGGGGTGGGCAGGTTGCGCCAGCGCTCGTCGCCCTTGAAGACGTCGGCATAGCTGTCGGTGAACATCTTCTGGTTGATCGACGACGCGATGACGTCGGAGATCTCCTTGGACGACGGCCAGATGTCCTTGAGGAACACGTCGTTGCCTTCGTCGTCCTGGCCGAGCGCCTCGGTCTCGAAGTCGAAGTCCATGGTTCCGGCCAGCGCGTAGGCGATGACCAGTGGCGGGGAGGCCAGGTAGTTCATCTTCACGTCCGGGGAGATGCGGCCCTCGAAGTTCCGGTTGCCCGAGAGCACGGCGGTGACCGTGAGGTCTTCCTCGTTGATGGCCTTCGAGATGGCCTCGGGCAGCGGCCCGGTGTTGCCGATGCAGGTGGTGCAGCCGTAGCCGACCAGGAAGAAGCCGAGCTTCTCCAGGTACGGCCAGACCTCTGCCTTGTCGTAGTAGTCGCTGACCACCTGCGAGCCTGGGGCCATCGACGTCTTGACCCACGGCTTGGAGGACAGGCCCTTCTCGACGGCGTTGCGCGCCAGCAGAGCGGCGCCGAGCATCACCGACGGATTGGACGTGTTGGTGCACGACGTGATCGCGGCGACCACGACGGCGCCGTGGTCCAGGACGAATTCACCCAGCTCGTCGGATTTCACCGTCACCGGCTTACTCGGCCTACCCGCGGAGCCGTTGGCTGCCGAGGGGCGGACGTCGGCTTCCCCGTCATCGGCGAAGGACAGCGACACCGAGTCGCTGGCCGGGAACGATTCGTCGACCGCCTCGTCGAGCTTGGTGCACTCGGTGGGCATCTGCTCTTCGACGTAGTTGTGGATGTCCTTGCGGAACGCGACCTTCGACTCCGAGAGCAGGATCCGGTCCTGTGGACGCTTCGGGCCCGCGATCGAGGGCACCACGTCGCCCAGGTCGAGCTCGAGGTATTCGGAGAACTTGGGCTCGCGGCTGGCGTCATGCCACATGCCCTGAGCCTTGGCGTACGCCTCGACCAGTGCGAGCTGTTCCTCGGTGCGCCCGGTCAGCCGCAGGTAGTCGACGGTGACGTCGTCGATCGGGAAGATGGCTGCGGTGGAACCGAATTCGGGGCTCATGTTGCCCAACGTGGCGCGGTTGGCCAGGGGCACCTCGGCCACGCCCGCCCCGTAGAACTCCACGAACTTGCCGACCACCCCGTGCTTGCGCAGCATCTCCGTGACGGTGAGCACCACGTCGGTGGCCGTCACGCCCGGCTTGATCTCACCGCTCAGCTTGAACCCCACCACGCGGGGGATCAACATCGAGACGGGCTGGCCGAGCATGGCGGCCTCGGCCTCGATGCCACCGACGCCCCAGCCGAGCACGCCGAGGCCATTGACCATCGTGGTGTGGCTGTCCGTCCCGACGCAGGTGTCGGGATAGGCCACCTGGATCTCATCCCCCCCAGCTTCGCCCTCCCGACCACGCACCATCACCGTGCGGGCGAGGTACTCGATGTTGACCTGGTGGACGATGCCGGTGCCGGGCGGCACCACCTTGAAGTCGTCGAAGGCCCCCTGGCCCCAACGAAGGAACTGGTACCGCTCGCCGTTGCGCGAGTACTCGATGTCGACGTTGCGCTCGAACGCGCCCGCGTTGCCGAAGACGTCGACGATGACGGAGTGGTCGATCACCATCTCCGCGGGCGCCAGCGGGTTCACCTTGTCGGGATCGCCGCCGAGGGCGCTGACGGCCTCACGCATGGTGGCCAGGTCGACGATGCAGGGCACGCCGGTGAAGTCCTGCATGATCACGCGGGCGGGGGTGAACTGGATCTCGATGCTCGGGTCGGCCTCGGGATCCCAGTTCGCGATGGCCTCGATGTGCTCCTTGGTGATGTTGGTGCCGTCCTCGGTGCGCAGCAGATTCTCGGCGAGGACCTTGAGGCTGTATGGCAGGTTCTCGGTTCCAGGTACCGCGTCCAGTCGGTAGATCTCATAGCTCTGGTCGCCGACCTTCAAGTCGTCGCGCGCGGAGAATGAATTAACGCTGCTCACATCAACTCCCGATTCGTCTGTCGCCGCGACGGGCTGTGTCGGCGGCGCTCCCAATCCTAGCAGTACGCTTGTACTGCTAATCATCGGGTTCCGGTCCAGTCTTGTCCTCATCCGCGCGTGCTGCCAGTCCTGTTGAGGTGCTCAAGTACCGTCTGGCACGTGACCACTCCGGGCCTTCCCATGTTCATCCCGACCCAGGTCTGCGACACCGTGGGCCTCGATCCCGCGACCACGCCCGTCGACGCGTGCATGCACGAGGTCATCGCCGACGTCCGCGAGGGCGGCGTCAGCGCTCCGGGGGCGTCCGACGTCAAAGGACTGCAGAAGGTCGTCGCCGACGCCAAGGCGAAGGCCGTCGACCTCAAGATCGTCCTAGTGCCCGAGAACCCCTTCGTCGACACCCCGCTGCGCGACATCGCAACCCAGGTTGGGCACGCCTACCCGGGTTCGACGGTATTGGTCATCAGCCCGACGTTCGCAGGTACCTACAGTCCGGTGTACGACCGTGTGACCCTCGAAGCGGGTCAGGACGTGGTCAAGACTGCGGGTAATCCGGTGCTCGCATCGCAGAATTTCCTCAGTGAGCTGACGACGCCGCATTTCCCGTGGACGCCATTCACCATCGTGGTCGTACTCGGGGTGGCACTGGCGGCTGTCGCCACCCGATTCCTGCAGGTGCGGGCCAAGCGCGCCGCGGTTTCCGAATCGCCTGTGCCGCCTTCGAACTAGGTCGATGGCGCGCCCGCGCGAATTCAACATCACCATTCGGTAACACTCGTTTCAATTACAACTTTGTAATTCGTGACGAACGTTTCATTGGCGCTTGATGTGACGTACGGTGCAGAAGGTGCCTGTTGTTGCAGTTGTGATTTTTGGGACTCATGTGACTCAACTTCGGGCGCCACGACGAATGTGCCCGCCACGTTCGCGTCGAGCCCGAGGAGACGTCAATCCAATGAGTCGCACCCTTCGCGCCTCTGCCTACCGGCTGCGTAGCCGGCTCGGCATTGGTTCGCTCGCGCTCGGCGTACTCGTCGCATCCGTTTTCGGGCCCGGCACCGTCAGTGCGCTCGCCGAACCGGGTCGCCCCGACGGCATCGCCGCACTGGTCGCCCAGGTGGCCGACGTCAACCAGCAGCTGCAGGACCTCGGAGCCCAGATCCAGACCCAGCAGGAGAGCGTCAACAAGTCGATCGTCGACGTCCAGAACGCCCGTGACGCCGCAGTCGCCGCACAGCAGGCGGTCGACGCCAACCAGGCTCAACTCAAGGACGCCAACGCCGGCATCTCGGCCGCGCAGCAGCGCTTCGACACGTTCGCCTCGTCGGCGTACGTCAACGGCCCGTCGGCGTCCTACGTGATGGCGACCGATCCCGCGGAGGTCATCGACACCGCCTCGACCGGGCAGGCGCTGGCCATCAGCATGCAGAAGTCGGTCGCCGACCTTCAGCGCGCACGGACCGAACTGGTGAACAAGGAGTCCGCGGCTCGACTGGCCAAGCAGAACGCGGACCAGGCCGTCGTCGCGGCACAGTCGAGCCAGGACGCCGCCGTCACGGCCCTGACCCAGGCCCAGCAGACGTTCGGCGCCCAGCAGACTCAGTTGGACCGATTGACGGCCGAACGGTCCGCTGCCCAGGCCAAGCTCGATGAGGCCCGCCAGTGGTCAGCGTCGGCGACCGGCACGCCTGCGGCCGCACCCGCCCCAGCACCCGCCGCCAATCGGGCGGGCCCGTCGGCCGACTGGGATCGCGTTCCCGGGGCACCCGCTCCGGCAGCGGGCGCCAACTGGGTCACCGGTTGGGATCCGACACTGCCTGCGATCCCCAGCGCGTTCGTCAGTGGCGACCCGATTGCGATCATCAACGCGGTGCTCGGCATCGCCTCCACGTCGGCGCAGCTTACCCAGCAGATGGGTCGAAACTTCCTGCAGAAGTTGGGAATTCTGCCCACTCCGACCGGTTACACGAACAACGGAGCGATCCCTCGCGTCTACGGTCAGCAGGCGTCGGAGTACGTCATCAAGCGCGCGGGCTCGCAGATGGGCGTGCCCTACTCGTGGGGTGGCGGTAACGCCGCGGGCCCGAGCAATGGCATCGACTCAGGTGCGGGCACAGTCGGTTTCGACTGCTCGGGGCTGATCCTCTACGCCTTCGCCGGCGTCGGCATCAAGCTGCCGCACTACTCGGGCGACCAGTACGACATGGGGCGCAAGATCCCGTCGTCGCAGATGCGCCGCGGCGACGTGATCTTCTACGGCCCCGGCGGTAGCCAGCACGTCACGCTCTACCTCGGCAACGGTCAGATGCTCGAGGCGCCCTACACCGGGTCGAACGTCAAGATCTCCCCGGTGCGGACGAGTGGCATGACGCCATACGTCATCCGTTACATCGAATACTGACCGTGAAAGTCAACTCCTTGTCTTCCTTGATTCGTCGCTGCGCGAAAGTCGTTGCGCCGCTGTTGGTCACGCTCGCCGTCACGATGGGTGCTGCGACCGTGGCGACGGCCGACCCCGGCGACGGTGCGTGGGATCCGACGCTGCCGAAGGTCATCAGTTCGGGGGCACCGGGTGATCCGGTCGCGATCGCGAACGCCTCGTTCCAGGTCAGCCAGCTCGCTCTGCAGACCACCCAGAGCCTCGGTCAGCAGTTCCTTCAGTCCATCGGGTTGGGCGGCAGCCCGGCGGCCGCGTCCCTGCCCGCGGGCGCGCGGGTGCGGGGTCCGCAGGCGATCGAGTACGTGATCCGTCGCGCCGGGTCGCAGATGGGTGTGCCCTACTCGTGGGGCGGTGGGACGCTCACCGGCCCGGGGCCCGGCGTGGACGGGGACGAGGGCAAGATCGGCTTCGACTGTTCCGGGCTCACCCGGTACGCGTTCGCAGGCGTCGGCGTGCAGATCCCGAAGTACTCGGGCGACCAGTTCAACACCGGGCGGCCAATCGCGCCCTCGCAGGCCAAGCGCGGCGACCTCATCTTCTACGGGCCGGGCGGCAGCCAGCACGTGGCGATCTACCTCGGCGGCGGCCGCATGCTGGAGGCGTCGGGTAGCGCGGGCAAGGTGACCGTCAGCCCGGTCCGCACCGCAGGCATGTCGCCGCATCTGTCGCGCATGATCGAATCCTGAGGGGAATCTGATAGGTCGCGGGCGACGTCGACGGATTCCGAACTGCCTGGAATAGTTGACGGCGGGTGTCGTGCAAATGTCACGACCCCCTTCATGATCAGCAGTTCTTGAGTGAACCAATGTGGGAGGAAGCTGAATGACGTCACCGAGTGGGCCGCCGCAGGGCGCCGGAGGCTATCCCGGCCCCGGCCCGTCGCAGGGCTTTCCTCCCGGCCCACCGCAGTCCGCCCCCGCCGCCGGACTGCAGCACGAGGTGCACACTCTGGAACGTGCGATCTTCGAGGTCAAGCGCATCATCGTCGGCCAGGACCTGCTCGTCGAGCGGATGCTCGTCGGGCTGCTCTCCAAGGGCCACGTGCTGCTGGAAGGCGTGCCCGGTGTCGCCAAGACGCTGGCCGTCGAGACGTTCGCCAAGGTCGTGGGCGGCACGTTCGCGCGCATCCAGTTCACGCCCGACCTGGTGCCCACCGACATCGTCGGCACCCGCATCTACCGTGTCGGCAAGGAAGAGTTCGACACCGAGGTCGGCCCCGTGATGGTCAACTTCCTGCTCGCCGACGAGATCAACCGCGCACCGGCCAAGGTGCAGTCCGCGCTGCTCGAGGTCATGGCCGAGCGCAAGGTGTCGATCGGCGGCAAGACGTTTCCGCTGCCGAGCCCGTTCCTCGTCATGGCCACCCAGAACCCGATCGAGCAGGAAGGCGTCTATCAGCTTCCCGAGGCGCAGCGCGACCGCTTCCTGTTCAAGCTCAACGTCGACTACCCGACGCCCGAGGAAGAGCGCGAGATCATCTACCGGATGGGTGTCACGCCGCCCACTCCGAAGCAGATCCTGAACACCAGCGACCTGATCCGCCTGCAGGACGTCGCGGCAAGCACCTTCGTGCACCATGCACTGGTCGACTACGTAGTGCGCGTGGTCACCGCCACCCGCGAGCCGGAGAAGTTCGGCATGCCCGACGCCAAGGCGTGGATCGCCTACGGCGCCTCACCGCGCGCCTCGCTGGGCATCATCGCGGCGTCGCGTGCCCTTGCCCTCATCCGTGGACGCGACTACGTGATCCCGCAGGACGTCGTCGAGGTCATTCCGGACGTGCTGCGCCACCGCCTCGTGCTCACCTACGACGCGCTGGCCGACGAGATCACCGCGGAGACGGTGGTCAGCCGGATTTTGCAGACCGTTGCCCTGCCACAAGTGAACGCCATTGCGCAGCAAGGCCATTCGGTCCCACCCGCGATGCCCACCGCGGCGGTAGCGGCTAGCGGTCGGTGACCGACTCGCCAAAGCGGACGGTCGATCTGCCGTCCCTGCAGCGCGGGGAGATTCGCGACCCCGCGCTCTCGGCGGCCCTGCGCAAGCTCGAGCTGACGGTGCGCCGCAAGCTCGACGGCGTGCTGCACGGCGATCACCAAGGGCTGATTCCGGGGCCGGGTTCCGAGCCCGGGGAGTCACGCATCTACCAGCCTGGCGACGACGTGCGCCGCATGGACTGGTCGGTGACCGCCCGCACCACACATCCGCACGTGCGGCAGATGATCGCCGACCGGGAGCTCGAAACCTGGCTCGTGGTCGACGTTTCCGCGAGCCTGGACTTCGGCACCGCTGGCTGCGAGAAGCGTGATCTCGCCGTTGCGGCGGCGGCCGCGATCGCGTTCCTCAACAGCGGCGGCGGCAACCGGTTGGGGGCGGTGATCACCAACGGTGAGACGACGAAGCGGGTGCCCGCACTGTCCGGCCGCATGCACGAGCAGGAGTTGTTGCGCGCCATCGCCACGACGCCCAAGGCGCCGGTCGGAGTCCGAGGCGACCTGGCGACGGCCATCGACGCGCTGCGTCGTCCGGAGCGCCGGCGCGGGATGGCCGTCATCATCAGCGACTTCCTAGGTCCGATCAACTGGATGCGCCCGCTGCGGGCGATCGCGGGCAGGCACGAGGTGCTCGGCATCGAGATCATCGACCCGCGCGACGTGGAACTGCCCGACGTCGGTGACGTCGTCCTGCAGGACACGGAGTCCGGGGTGACCCGCGAGTTCACCATCGACCCGCAGTTGCAGTCCGACTTCGCGAGGGCGGCCGCAAGCCATCGCGCGGAGGTGGCCCGCACGTTGCGTCGCTGTGATGCACCGCTGCTGACGCTGCGCACCGACCGGGACTGGATCGCCGACGTCGTGAAGTTCGTGGCCAGCCGTCGCCGCGGGGCCCTGCGATGAGCGCTTGCGCGAAGAGCCGACGGGAACCGATGAGCGCTTGCGCGAAGAGCCGACGGGAACCGATGAGCGCTTGCGCGAAGAGCCGACGGGAACCGATGAGCGCTTGCGCCGAGCGTCGACGGAATCCGCCGACCGCTTTGTCGAACTGAAACCAATAAAACTGAAATGACAAGCTGCACATGACATTACCGCTGCTCGGGCCGATGTCCCTGACGGGATTCAAGTATCCGTGGTTCCTGCTGTTCCTGTTCGTGGTGCTGGCGCTGATCGGCCTGTACATCATCGTGCAGACGGCCCGCCACAAGCGGATGCTGCGGTTCGCCAACATGGAACTGCTGGAGAGCGTCGCGCCCAAGCGGCCCAAGCGCTGGCGTCACCTGCCCGCCATCCTGCTGGTGCTGTCGCTGACGTTGTTCACCGTCGCGATGGCGGGGCCCACTCACGACGTCCGGATTCCGCGCAACCGCGCGGTCGTGATGCTGGTGATCGACGTGTCGCAGTCGATGCGCGCCACCGACGTGTCGCCCAGCAGGCTCGTCGCGGCGCAGGAGGCGGCCAAGCAATTCGCCGACCAGCTGACCCCAGGGATCAACCTGGGCCTCATCGCCTATGCGGGCACGGCCACGGTGCTGGTGCAACCCACCACCAACCGGGACGCCAGCAAGGCCGCCATCGACAAGCTGCAACTCGCCGACCGCACCGCGACGGGCGAGGGCATCTTCACGGCGCTGCAGGCGATCGCGACGGTGGGCGCCGTCATCGGCGGCGGCGACGAGCCGCCCCCGGCACGGATCGTGCTGATGTCCGACGGCAAGGAGACGGTGCCGTCCAATCCCGACAATCCCAAGGGTGCCTATACCGCAGCCCGCACGGCCAAGGATCAGGGCGTGCCGATCTCGACCGTGTCATTCGGCACGCCGTACGGCTACGTCGAGATCAACGACCAGCGCCAGCCCGTCCCCGTCGACGCCGAGATGCTCAAGAAGATCGCCCAACTCTCGGGTGGTGACGCGTACTCGGCGTCCAGCCTCGAACAGCTCAAGGACGTGTTCACCTCGCTGCAGGAGCAGATCGGCTACGAGACGATCCCCGGCGACGCGAGCGTCGGATGGTTGCGACTCGGTTCGCTCATCCTTGCGCTGGCGGCGCTGGCGGCGCTGCTGATCAACCGACGCCTGCCCGGCTAGCCCGCTGGGCCGGATGCCGACCCGCTCCCGCTGTGCTCGGAGCGGACCGATTTCGGCCCTGCGTGGCCGAGACGATAGGTTGACGGGCATGCCGGATTTCGTGTCGCGCTCCGTTCTGGTAACCGGTGGCAACCGCGGTATCGGGCTTGCGGTGGCCCAGCGCCTCGCCGCCGACGGCCACAAAGTGGCGGTCACGCACCGCGGATCCGGCGTACCCGACGGCCTGTTCGGCGTGGTGTGCGACGTCACCGACAACGAAGCCGTCGACCGGGCATTCAAAGAAGTCGAGGAGCACCAGGGACCCGTCGAAGTACTGGTGTCCAACGCCGGCGTCTCCGCGGACGCGTTCCTCATGCGGATGACCGAGGAGAGGTTCGAGAAGGTCATCGACGCCAACCTCACCGGGGCGTTCCGGGTGGCTCAGCGGGCATCGCGCAGCATGCAGCGAAAGCGGTTCGGCCGCATGATCTTCATCGGTTCGGTCTCCGGCACGTGGGGCATCGGCAACCAGGCCAATTACGCGGCCTCCAAGGCCGGTCTGATCGGCATGGCCCGCTCGATCGCCCGGGAGCTGTCAAAGGCTGGGGTCACCGCGAATGTGGTGGCGCCGGGCTACATCGACACCGAGATGACCCGCGCGCTGGACGAGCGGATTCAAGCGGGGGCACTGGAATTCATCCCCGCGAAGCGGGTTGGCACCGCCGAGGAGGTCGCCGGGGTGGTCAGCTTCCTGGCGTCCGAGGATGCCAGCTACATCTCCGGTGCGGTGATCCCGGTCGACGGCGGCATGGGCATGGGCCACTAAGAAGTCACGGCTAGAGGAGAAAGCACACATGGCAGGCATTCTCGAGGGCAAGCGGATCCTCGTCACCGGCATCATCACCGACTCGTCCATCGCGTTTCACATCGCGAAGGTCGCGCAGGAGGCGGGCGCCCAGCTGGTGCTCACCGGGTTCGACCGGATGCGGCTGATTCAGCGCATCTGCGACCGGCTGCCCGAGCCGGCGCCGCTGCTGGAGCTCGACGTGCAGAACCAGGAGCACCTGGACTCGCTGGCCGACCGCATTACCGAGGTCATCGGCGCAGGCAACAAGATCGACGGTGTCGTCCACTCGATCGGCTTCATGCCCCAGACCGGCATGGGCATCAATCCGTTCTTCGACGCGCCCTACGAAGACGTCGCCAAGGGCATCCACATCTCGGCCTACTCCTACGCCTCGCTGGCGAAGGCATCACTGCCGGTGATGAATTCGGGCGGTTCCATCGTCGGCATGGACTTCGATCCGACCCGCGCGATGCCCGCCTACAACTGGATGACGGTCGCCAAGAGCGCGCTCGAGTCGGTCAACCGGTTCGTCGCCCGTGAGGCCGGACAGTTCGGTGTGCGTTCCAATCTCGTTGCGGCAGGGCCGATCCGGACGCTGGCGATGAGCGCCATCGTCGGCGGCGCGCTCGGCGCGGAGGCCGGCGACCAGATGCGGCTGCTCGAGGAGGGCTGGGACCAGCGCGCGCCCGTCGGCTGGAACATGAAGGACCCGACTCCGGTGGCGCGGACGGTGTGCGCGCTGCTTTCGGACTGGCTGCCCGCCACCACCGGCACGGTCGTCTACGCCGACGGCGGCGCACACACGCAGCTGCTGTGACCGTGACGTGACGAGCGCGTGAACCAACAACCGATAGGGCCCGTCGACGCCGTCCTGCTGCTGTCCTTCGGCGGGCCGGAGGGGCCCGAGCAGGTGCGGCCGTTCCTCGAGAACGTCACGCGGGGGCGCAACATCCCGCCGGAACGGCTCGACGACGTCGCAAAGCACTACCTGCACTTCGGTGGGGTGTCGCCGATCAACGGCATCAACCGGGCACTGATCGAGCAGCTTCGGATCGAACTGGATCGGCGTGGCCGGCCACTCCCGATCTACTTCGGCAACCGCAACTGGGAGCCGTACGTCGAGGACGCCGTCGCCACGATGCGCGACGACGGTGTCCGTCGGGCCGCGGTGTTCACCACGTCGGCCTGGGGCGGCTACTCCAGTTGTGCTCAGTACACCGAAGACATCGCCCGCGCGCGGGCCGCGGCGGGCGACGGGGCGCCCGAGCTGGTCAAGCTCCGCCAATACTTCGATCACCCGCAGTTCGTGGAGATGTTCGCCGACGGCATCACGTCCGCCGCCGGCTCGCTGCCAGCCGACTTGCGCGCCGACGCGCGGCTGGTGTTCACCGCCCACTCGATTCCCCTGGCCGTCGACGAGCGCTACGGTCCGCAGCTGTACAGCAGGCAGGTCGCCTACGCGGCGCGGCTGGTCGCGACGGCTGCCGGGTACGACGCCTACGACCAGGTGTGGCAGTCGCGCTCCGGATCGCCGCGCATACCCTGGCTGGAACCCGATGTGGGCGAGCATCTTTCGGCCCTCGCGAAGGCGGGCACCCAAGCGGTGATCGTCTGCCCGATCGGTTTCGTCGCCGATCACATCGAGGTGGTCTGGGACCTGGACAACGAACTGATGGAGCAGGCGGCCGCCGAGGGTGTCACGGTGGTCCGTTCGGCCACCCCGAATGCCGACCCGCGCTTCGCGGAGTTGGTGGTGGGGTTGATCGACGAAATCCGGGACGGCGGTCCGGCTGCGCGCGTCGTCGGAGCGACCGGGCCGGATGCCGCGGTGGTGCCCGGCTACGGGCTCAGCGTGAACGGGAGCTGCCCGCCGGACTGCTGCGGACCCACTTCGGGGCAGGCCGAAGCTACGCCTGCCACGCCGAGTACAGGATCGCGCTGACGGCTGCCAGCCGCGCCGAACGTACGACAGCGGACAGTGGTCGCAACGCGTCGTTGGCCATCTGCAGTTCGGACGACGACTGCAGCCCGATGGGCATCAGCCCCGCGCTCACCGTGATGATCGCGTCGACGTGTGCGGCGTTCTCGAGCACGCGCATGGCCCGTTCGGGCGCGTGGTCGGGCGCCCGGTGCAGTCGGGTGGTCTCCAGAATCTGCTCGACCATGCCGCGAGGATCGGCGACGTCGGCCCCGCCGGCTCCGGCCCGCAACGTGCCCAGTGCGTCGGCGGCCGACCGGACGGCCGCGCGCAGGTCGTATTCGGCCTGGCCGAGGTCGAGGTGCTGCTCGATCCGCGTGGAGGGCTGCGAGTAGACCGTCCACGACAGCGCCCGCGGCTCGGGGTCGTAGTCGGGGTCGTCATCGTCGTCGTAGACGAAGTCGGGGACGAGGCCGATCCCGTCCGCCCCGTCGCGCGCCACGATGATCGCCTCGCCGGCCGTCACTGCGTCAGCCTGGAACTGCGTACCGGCTGTGAGCCCGCGGATGTCCCCAGGAATCGGCAACACCACGACGATGGCGGGCTCGCCGGACGAGGGCCCGGCCGCGGTGCGCATGGTCTGCAGTAGCGAGACGGCGCCCGCGTCGGTCAGATCGGGCCACGAAAGCCCAGTCCCTAGCGCCGCCACGGAGTCGTATGCCGTGACGGAATGCCTTGGCGCCCAAAGTGATAGCGCGTCAAGGACGTCGTCTGGCGCGGCCGCGCCAGCGAGCCAGGCGTTGGCCCACACCGATAGCGAAACACTCGGGCACCACATGATGCTCGCAGTGTAGTTGTTACCGGCTTGGCTGGCCTGCTTCACCGCTAAGGTGTGGTCATGACGTGGGTTCCACTGGTCTGGCTCGTCATCGCGCTGGCTCTGGCAGGCGCCGAGGTGTTGACCGGCGACCTGTTCCTGCTCATGATCAGCGGCGGCGCACTGGCTGCCGCCGGGTCCAGCCTGATCTTCGACGAACTCTGGATCGACGGTGTCGTATTCGCCGTCGTATCGATGCTCCTGCTGGTGCTGGTGCGTCCGGCCCTGCGGCGCAGGTTCGCAGTCGGCACCGGGCTGCTGGACCGGGCCAAGGAGCTCGAGGGAAAGAGTGCCCTGGTGCTGGACAAGGTGGCGCGGCATGAGGGCCAGGTCAAACTCGACGGTGAGGTCTGGACGGCACGCCCCCTCAACGACAACGATGTGTTCGAACCGGGGGACCACGTCACCGTCATGCACATCGACGGCGCGACAGCGGTCGTCTACCGAGGTGTCTGAGGTTAGGGAGGACCGTCAATGGATGCAGGTACCGTCGTCGTCTTGATCTTCGTGGCAGCGCTCGTGCTGTTCGCGATCATCGTGGTGGCCAAGTCGGTTGCGCTGATACCGCAGGCGGAGGCCGCGGTGATCGAACGGCTGGGCCGCTACAGCAAGACCGTCTCCGGACAGTTGACCCTGCTGTTGCCGTTCGTCGACAAGATCCGTGCCAGGGTCGACCTACGCGAGCGGGTCGTGTCGTTCCCGCCGCAGCCGGTGATCACCGAGGACAACCTGACCGTCAACATCGACACCGTCGTCTACTTCCAGGTGACCAATCCACAGGCGGCGGTGTACCAGATCAGCAACTACATCGTCGGTGTCGAGCAGCTGACCACCACCACGCTCCGCAACGTGGTCGGCGGCATGACGCTCGAGCAGACGCTGACGTCGCGTGACCAGATCAACGGTCAGCTGCGCGGGGTGCTCGACGAGGCCACCGGACGGTGGGGCCTGCGCGTCGCCAGAGTCGAACTGCGCAGCATCGACCCGCCCCCGTCCATCCAGGACTCAATGGAGAAGCAGATGCGCGCGGACCGCGAGAAGCGCGCCATGATCCTGACCGCCGAGGGCAACCGGGAAGCGTCCATCAAGCAGGCGGAGGGCCAGAAGCAGGCGCAGATCCTGGCCGCCGAGGGTGCCAAGCAGGCCGCCATTCTCGCCGCCGAGGCGGACCGGCAGTCCCGCATGCTGCGCGCTCAGGGTGAACGTGCCGCGTCGTACCTACAGGCTCAGGGCCAGGCGAAGGCCATCGAGAAGACGTTCGCGGCGATCAAGGCCGGTCGTCCGACTCCGGAGATGCTCGCCTACCAGTATCTGCAGACGCTGCCGCTGATGGCGAAGGGCGAGGCCAACAAGGTCTGGCTGGTGCCGAGTGACTTCGGCGCCGCCCTGCAGGGGTTCACCAAGCTGCTGGGAGCGCCAGGGGACGACGGGGTGTTCCGCTACACGCCATCACCCGTGGACACCGAACTCAGCAGGCCCGAGGACGACACCGACGAGGTGAAGGACTGGTTCAACACCCAGACCGATCCCGAGATCGCGCAGGCCGTAGCCGCCGCAGTGGCCGAGGCCCGCACGCCCGTCGGCGGGGTGGCCATCGATCCGCCGCCGCAGTACCCGCCGCTGTCCCAGCAGACGCAGCCGATCGGTGAATACGGTCAGCAGCCCCCGCCGCCGAGGCACGGCGCCCCCGGCCAGTGAGCGCGCTGACGTCGAAGCGCACCTACGCCGCGCTGGCGGTGCTGCAGTCGACCGATGCGGTGGCCTGTGCGGTCCGGTGGGCTCCGATCGAGAAGGTGCTCGACGACGTCGGGCTCGCGCAGGAAGTGCGACCCGTGATCCCGGTGGTCAAGGCAGCCTCGGCCGTGGGGCTGCTTTCGGTGTTCCGGTTCCCTGGGTTGGCCCGGTTCACCACGTTCATGTTGACCGCCTACTTCGTGCTGGCGGTGTCGGCTCACGTCAGGGCGAAGGACTGGAGCCCGGCCCTGGTCGCCGCCTCGTCGTTCCTCGCGTTGTTCGGCACGATGACGGTCAAGGGTCCGTCGGTCAGCGGGCAGTGATCGCGGGCTCGGACGGCTCGTCGTCGACCTCAGCGGCCCGATGCTGGCGCCGATGCGTCCGGATCTCGTACGCCAGACCGGCGATGCCCACGCTAGCCGTGCAGAGCGACACCAGGAACAGCAACGGACTCACGTGGCCGGTGAGCGCGTCTCCGAGAATGACGATGGCGGCGGTGCCTGGAAGCAACCCGGCGAAGGTGGCAAGTGTGTAGGGAACCACGCGGACCGCGGACGAGCCCGCCGCGTAGTTGAGCACCGAGAACGGGACCGCTGGAATCATTCGCATCGACAGCACCGTCGGCCAGCCGCGCTCGGCGAGCCGGAGGTTGAGCGCGTCGACGCGGGGATGCTTGACGAGCCGACCCAGCTGCCAGCCTGCCGCGCGCACCAGCAGCAGGGCCGCGACCGCGCTGATCGTGCTGGCCACCACGGCGAGCGAAACTCCGAGCAGGGGGCCGAAGAGCAGCCCGGCCGCCAGAGTGAACGCAGTCCGCGGGAACGGGAAGATCGTCACGACGACGTGGGCCGCGAAGAAGGCCAGTGGGAACCACGGGCCGACGGACGTCGCCCAATCGCGGAGCTGCACCGCGCTGGGCAACGGCACCAGCAGTGCGATTGCGACGAGAATCACAATTGCGCTCGCGATGGTCACCAGCCTGCGCCGCGGGACCTGGCGCGCCGTCGCCACGATGGCCACGCGTAGTGCGCGAAACGTGCTGACGACGGGCTTCACGGCTACCAAGCGTACGTGTGGTCGCGCATCGGATCCCGTCGTCGCTGGTGCGCGTCACGCCGCCCGCCGGTCAACGACGTGACGGCGATCATTTAGCCTGATGGACAGTTGTCAAGTCACACGCTGCATCAATGGGAGCTGCCGGTGTCTGAACAGGTGTCCAGTTCGAGGCTCAGCGTCGCTGAGTCGGACCGCGAACAGTGGCGCACTGCCGTAGCAGGCGTGCTGGCCAAGGGCGGTCGCAAGGACCCCTCGGAGCTGGGTGCCACCCCCGAGCAACTCCTGGATTCTCCGACCTACGAGGGCTTCCCGATCCACCCGCTGTACACGATCCTGGACGCGCAACCGGAACCTCCGCTTCCGGGTCGCTGGCCGTTCGTCCGCGGTGGTGACGCGCTCCGTGACGTGAAGTCCGGCTGGAAGGTCGCGGAGTCGTTCCCGTTGCCGCCGCAGACGGCAGCGACCGACGGCAACGGCGCCGTGCTGGCCGCACTCACCGAGGGGACCAGCGCCCTGGTGTTGCGCGTCGGTGCCGACGGGGTGGCCGTCGGCGAGGTCGACCGCCTGCTGGAGGGCGTCTTCCTGGAACTCGTTCCGCTCATCGTCGACGCGGGTACCGACTACGCGGCTGCCGCCGACGCGGTGCTGGCGTTGGTCACCGATCTCGACGACGAGCGGCGCGCCCGCCTGTCCGTCGACCTGGGCGCCGACCCCTTGACTGCAACGCTGACCGGCAGGCCCGCCCCGTCGATCGACGACGTGGCGGCCGTCGCAGGCAAGGCGGCCGACTACGACGGCGGCGTGCGCGCCATCACCGTCGACGGCCCCACCTTCCACCAACTCGGTGCGAGCGCGACGTGGGAACTCGCAGGCGCCGTCGCGGCAGGCACGAGCTACCTGCGCTTGCTTGCCGAGCGCGGGGTCTCGGCGTCGGATGCGTTGGCGCAGATCAGTTTCCGCTTCGCCGCCGATGACGACCAGTTCATGACGATCGCCAAGCTCCGGGCTGCTCGCCAACTATGGGCCAGGGTCGCGGAGGTGGTCGGCGCGCCGGACGCAGGCGCAGCCACCGTTCACGCCGTCACGTCGTTGCCGATGATGGCTCAGCGCGATCCATGGGTGAACATGCTCCGCACCACGCTCGCCGCCTTCGCCGCCGGAGTGGGCGGCGCCGACACCGTCCTGGTACAGACCTTCGACGCTGCCATCACGGGCGGACTGCCCGGTACGGCACCGAGTTTCACGCGCCGCATGGCCCGCAACACCCAGCTGCTGCTGTTGGAGGAATCCCACATCGGTCGCGTGCTCGATCCCGCCGGAGGTTCGTGGTTCGTCGAGGAACTCACGCGTGCCCTCGCGGATGCGGCGTGGGAGCACTTCCGCGCCATCGAGGCCAAGGGCGGCTTCGCCGACGCCGGTGACTACGTCGCCGCGCAGATCGCTGCCGTGCGCGAGCAGCGGGCCGACGACATCGCCCACCGGCGCACCGCCCTCACCGGTGTCAACGAATACCCGAACCTGTCGGAAGCGCCTCTGTCGCAACCGGACTCGCCGCCAGGGGTGTTCCGTTACGCCGCCGCGTTTGAGGCGTTGCGGGACCGCTCGGATGCCCATCTCGCCGCCACCGGAGCCCGGCCGAAGGCGCTGCTGCTGCCCCTCGGACCGCTCGCCGAACACAACGTCCGCACCACCTTCGCCGCCAACCTGCTGGCGTCTGGCGGTGTCGAGGCGGTCAACCCCGGCCCCCTCGGGGCAGCCGGGGTGGCCGACGCGGTGAGCGCGGCCGGGTCCCCGACCGCCGCGGTGATCTGCGGGACGGACACGCGCTACGCAACCGAGGTGTCGGACGTCGTGGAAGCCGCTCGCACAGCGGGGGTTTCACACGTCTACCTGGCCGGGCCGGAGAAAGCGGTCGGTGAGGCGGCGAACCGGCCGGACGACTACCTCACTGCCAAGATCGACGCGATCGATGCGTTGTCGAACCTGCTCACACGATTGGGGGCATGACATGTCCGTATCCGATGTCGCAGGCCAGCCGGCCCCAGAAGTCACCCCGGGCCCCATCTCCAGCTTCGCCGACGTACCGCTGTACGGCGAGCGCACCGGCGCGCCGTCCACCGACGCGGCGGTAGGGGAGTACGTCGAGGCAGCCGCCGCTGCCCACGGATACACCGCGGAGCAACTGGACTGGGCCACGCCAGAGGGGATCGACGTCAAGCCGGTCTACATCGCCGCCGACCGGGACGCGGTGGTCGACGCCGGCTATCCGCTGGACAGCTTCCCGGGCGCCCCGCCGTTCGTCCGTGGGCCCTACCCCACGATGTACGTCAACCAGCCGTGGACGATTCGTCAGTACGCGGGCTTCTCCACGGCCGCAGAGTCCAACGCGTTCTACCGGCGCAACCTGGCCGCAGGCCAGAAGGGCCTGTCGGTGGCGTTCGACCTCGCCACCCACCGCGGCTACGACTCGGACCATCCGCGCGTGGCGGGTGACGTCGGCATGGCAGGCGTCGCCATCGACTCGATCCTCGACATGCGCCAATTGTTCGACGGCATCGACCTTTCCACCGTCTCGGTGTCGATGACGATGAACGGCGCGGTGCTGCCGATCCTGGCGCTGTACGTGGTGGCCGCCGAGGAACAGGGGGTGCCGCCGGAGAAGCTCGCGGGGACCATCCAGAACGACATCCTCAAGGAGTTCATGGTCCGCAACACCTACATCTACCCGCCGAAGCCGTCGATGCGGATCATCTCGGACATCTTCGGCTACACCAGCACCAAGATGCCGAAGTTCAACTCCATCTCCATCTCCGGATATCACATCCAAGAGGCCGGAGCCACAGCGGATCTCGAGCTTGCCTACACGCTGGCCGACGGGGTGGAGTACATCAAGGCGGGGTTGGCCGCGGGTCTGGACATCGACAAGTTCGCGCCGCGGTTGTCGTTCTTCTGGGGCATCGGAATGAACTTCTTCATGGAGGTCGCCAAGCTACGCGCCGGCCGGCTGCTGTGGAGTGAGCTCGTCGCTCGGTTCGACCCGAAGAGCGAGAAGTCGCTTTCGCTGCGCACGCATTCGCAGACGTCGGGTTGGTCACTTACCGCGCAGGACCCGTTCAACAACGTCGCGCGTACGTGCATCGAGGCAATGGCGGCGACGCAGGGTCACACGCAGTCGTTGCACACCAACGCCCTCGACGAGGCACTCGCCCTGCCCACCGACTTCTCGGCGCGCATTGCCCGCAACACGCAGCTGGTGCTGCAGCAGGAGTCCGGTACCACCCGGCCGATCGACCCTTGGGGCGGTTCGTATTACGTCGAGTGGCTGACCCACCAACTCGCCGAGAAGGTGCGCGCCCACTTCCGCGAGGTCGACGAGCACGGCGGCATGGCCCAGGCCATCGACGACGGCATCCCGAAGCTACGCATCGAGGAGGCCGCCGCGCGGACCCAGGCGCGGATCGACTCCGGGCAGCAGACCGTCATCGGCGTCAACAAGTACCAGGTCGACGAGGATCAGGAGATCGAGGTCCTCAAGGTCGAGAACAGCCGGGTCCGCGCCGAACAGCTCGAGAAGCTGGCACGGCTGCGGGCCGACCGCGACGAGGCCGCCACGCAGGCGGCGCTCGCCGAACTGTCCCGGGCGGCAGCAGAATCGGGCCCATCCGGCGCTGGGCGTCCCCCCGCTTGCGGGGGAGAGCGCAGCGACTCGGGGAACGGCACGGGGGAGGATGGCCTTGGCAACAACCTCATGGCGCTCGCCATCGACGCCGCCCGCGCGAAGGCCACCGTCGGCGAGATCTCCGATGCCTTGGAGAAGGTCTACGGACGCCACCAGGCCGAGATCCGCACCATCGCGGGCGTCTATCGGGATGAGGTGGGGAAGGTCAGCAACGTAGGCGCCGCAACCGAACTCGTCGGCAAGTTCGCCGAGGCCGATGGTCGCAGGCCGCGCATCCTGGTGGCCAAGATGGGCCAGGACGGTCATGACCGCGGTCAGAAGGTCATCGCGACGGCGTTCGCCGACATCGGCTTCGACGTCGACGTCGGGTCGCTGTTCTCCACCCCCGACGAGGTCGCGCGTCAGGCCGCCGACAACGACGTTCACGTCGTCGGGGTGTCGTCGCTCGCGGCGGGCCACCTGACGCTGGTGCCTGCGCTGCGCGACGCGCTTGCCGAGGCGGGTAGGCCCGACATCATGATCGTCGTGGGTGGCGTGATCCCGCCGGGTGACTTCGACGAGCTCTACTCGGCGGGTGCCACCGCGATCTTCCCGCCGGGCACCGTCATCGCCGACGCAGCCATCGGCCTGCTGGGCAAGCTGGCCGAGCGGTTGGGATACGACCTCGGCTAGATGGCGACATCGGAGGGCAGGAGCGAAGCGACCCGGGAGGTGTCTCCGGAGGGCAGGAGCGAAGCGACCCGGGAGGTGTCTCCGGAGGGCAGGAGCGAAGCGACCCGGGAGGTGTCTCCGGAGGGCAGGAGCGAAGCGACCCGGGAGGTGTCTCCGGAGGGCAGGAGCGAGCTCGCAGCGGCCGTCGTCGACGGCGATCGCGCCGCGTTGGCGCGGGCCATTACGCTCGTCGAGTCGACACGTTCCGACCATCGCGACGACGCCCAGCGGCTGTTGCTCGAGCTGACGCCGAACGCGGGCGACGCGCTGCGGGTGGGCATCACCGGGGTGCCCGGCGTCGGCAAGTCGACCACCATCGAGGCGCTCGGCATGTACCTGATCGAACAGGGGCACCGGGTGGCGGTCCTGGCGGTCGATCCGTCGTCGACCCGGACCGGTGGGTCGATCCTCGGCGACAAGACCCGGATGGCGCGCCTGGCGGTGCACCCCGACGCCTACATCCGGCCGTCACCGACGTCGGGCACGCTGGGCGGGGTCGCCAGGGCCACCCGCGAGACGATTGTTTTGCTGGAGGCGGCGGGCTACGACGTGGTCCTGGTCGAGACCGTGGGCGTCGGACAGTCCGAAGTCACGGTTGCGAACATGGTTGACACCTTCGTGTTCCTCACGCTCGCGCGCACCGGCGACCAGCTGCAGGGCATCAAGAAGGGCGTGCTCGAGCTCGCCGATGTGGTGGTGGTCAACAAGGCCGACGGGGCGCACGCCGTCGAGGCCAAGGCGGCGGCCCGCGAGTTGGCGGGTGCGATCCGGCTCATCTACCCCCGTGAAACCCTTTGGCGCCCACCAGTACTCACGATGAGCGCGTTGCATGGCGACGGGCTCGCCGAGTTGTGGCAGACCGTGCTCAAGCACCGCGAGGTGCTTACCGAAGCGGGCGAGTTCGAGGCGAAACGCCGAGCCCAACAGGTCGACTGGACCTGGACGATGGTGCGCGACACGGTGCTGGATCGGGTGCTGTCCCACCCTGAGGTGCGCCGAATCCGAGCCGACGTGGAAGGCCGGGTGCGTACGGGAGAACTGACGCCGACGCTTGCTGCGCAGGAGCTCCTGAACGCGGCCGAACCGCGCTGAGTTAACAAATTAGTAACGGTTGTCTAGTTTGCCGGGGTTGCAGGTAAATTATCTAGATTGTGAGCCTTACATTGGTTGGGGAGCGCAGCGTCGCGCTCCCGCACGGCGTCCAAGGTGACGCCGATCCGAACTTTTCCTGCGCGGTGCGCGCGTTCTCCGAATTGTTTCCGTGGCGCCGATTCGGCGGGGGAGCGCTCGCGGTCTACCTCGACGGCCAGCCGGTGGTCGACGTGTGGACGGGGTGGGCCGACCGCGGCGGGAAGCGCCACTGGACCGCCGACACCGGAGCCATGGTGTTCTCCGCCACCAAGGGCATGGCGTCCACCGTCATCCACCGACTCGCCGACCGTGGGCTCATCGACTACGACGCGCCCGTCGCCGAGTACTGGCCCGCCTTCGGCGCCAACGGCAAGGCCTCGGTGACCGTCCGCGAGGTGATGCGCCACCGCGCCGGCCTGGCCCACTTGAACGGGGTCACCAAGGCCGACCTGATGGACCACCTCCTGATGGAGGAGCGCATGGCGGCCGCGCCGATGGGGCTGCTCAAGGGGCGCCCCGCCTACCACGCGCTCACCTACGGATGGCTGATGTCGGGCCTGGCCCGCGCCGTTACCGGGCGGGGCATGCGTGAGCTGTTCCGCACCGAGTTGGCGGCGCCGCTGAACACCGACGGCGTGCACCTCGGTAGGCCGCCGGTGGGTGCGCCGACGCAGCCCGCACGGATCATCGGGCCGCAGACCCGGCTGCAGAACCCGATCTTCAACCTGATTGCGCCGCGGCTCGCAGGTCTGCCCTTCTCGGGCGGCTTCGGCTCGTTGTACTTCCCTGGCATGAAGTCCACTGTGCAGGGTGACATCCCGCTGCTCGACACAGAACTTCCCGCGGCCAACGGCGTCGCCACCGCGCGGGCACTGGCCCGGATGTACGGCGCCATCGCCAATGGCGGCACCATCGACGGAAGGCGTTTCCTGTCGCCGGAGTTGGTCGCGCAGCTCACCGGCCGACCCAGCCTCCACCCCGACGGCAGCATCCTCATGCCGATGTCGTTCAACCTGGGTTATCACTCACTCCCGCTGGGCGGCGTGTTGCCCGGCTTCGGTCACGTCGGCCTCGGCGGCTCGCTGGGTTGGGCGGATCCGGCCACCGGGGTGGCGTTCGGCTTCGTGCACAATCGGCTACTGACGCCGTTCGTGGTGGCCGACCAGGCCGGGTTCGTGGCGACTGCGGCTCTCATTCGGCGCGGAGCGGCCCTTGCCCGCAGCCACGGGTTCGTACCGGTCGCCGAACATGGGGCGCGCTTCGCAGAGGCCACCCCCGAGGCGGTCTGAGCCTTCGGTCGGAGGCGGTTCTCGGCGGCTAGCTGAGCGTGCTCAGCGGTCTGCGGTGTGGAACCACTTCGTCTTGATGCGCCATGAGTGCGCGGACGCCAACGCGAACCCGGCGCCGCAACCGCAGGCGAAGATCCACACCAGGGTGCCGTTCTCAATCGGCTGCAGTGCAGGCACGAACGACGTGGTGATCCGGACGACGCACGCCGCCATGCCGCTGATCGACGCTAGGAGGTAGACGTTGGCGATGCGGCGGGACCGCGGGTCCTTGCGCAGCACCAGCAGGGCGCGCGCACCGTAGCCGAGCAAATAGATGAGCGTCCCGCAGAGCAGCACCCAGTAAGCAGCGAGCCAGAAGTCGGTTGGCACCTCGAAGAAGTCGGCCCGGTAGATCGCTCCCCCGTTGCCGAATGAGAAGGTGGCCAACAGGAGGGGGATGCACAGCGTCGCCGGACGCTCGACGAATTGTTTGAAGGTCCGCTGCATCGCATGGTCGTCCTGGAGCCGGCCGAGCGCGTTGTAGACGACTGCCGATGCGGCCACGATGTAGGCGTCGTGGCCGAGGTAGTCCTCGAGGTTCCACATGCCGGTGAGCCGGTGGAGAACGTGTCCTATGGTCTCGGACGCCCACGGCGACATCAGCAGAACGGCCAGGCCCTGGAGGGCGATGTTTAGGGTGGCGGCAACCTCCCAGCGGGACGACCAGGTGACTCGACGAATCCATAGACTCCACGCGACACACCCGAGTGTGATGGCGATGAGCACTGTGATTGTCATGGGATGCCTTTGATCCGAAGGTCCAGCCGCAGAAATTCTGCTGCTAAAGCGGGGGTGCGTCGGCTCTCGGAGCTAACTCCGAGAGTTTGGGTCGCGTGACCCTCCTGACCTCGGTGCGGGGCTCGGTCGCAGTAGCTACCGCGACAGGCGGGCACTGGAGGTAACTCCACACCTCTTCGCGGCTCATCAAGCCAAAACGGATCTGCAGATCGGGGTAGCTGAGCGCGAACTTGTCGGCCACCTGGCGGAGTTCCTCGGCGTTCGGATAGTCCGGTTCCTTGATACGGCGGTAGTACGTGCTGCTGGACGTACCAAGCGCGTCGTAGATCGCCTTGGCGTCGATGTCGCCATCGAGCAGGTAGTCCAGCAGAGCCTTGAGCTGTCTGCCGTTCTCATCAGTACGTGGCACCGCTACACAATAGCGATGATTTCTCGTCCGTGGGCGGTGGCGACCGCAAAGGTGTGTGAAGACCTCAATTGACACTGGCGTCACAGTCTTGGCAGATGTGTCCCATTTTTGGGACTGCCGTGTATCTTGATCAGCATGATGCGCGCAAACTTGCGTTTGACCGATTACGACGCCACCGGGCGACCCGGTGCGGACGATCTGGACAGACACACCACGACGCTGTCATCCGTGCTCACGAAGGAACTCGAGGGTGCGGCGACGGCAACCGGCCTGACCAGCGAAGAAATCCTGCTCGCTGCGTTCGGTCGCGCGATCCAGCGCACGATCGGAGCCGGCTTCATCTCCGTTGACATCGCCAGGCACGAGACCGCCAGCTACCCGATGGCGCTTGCTTGCGTGGGCCCCGACCGGCTGTCCGCCACTGACATGTTGGGCAGCGTGCACCACGCGATGGCTGCACTTTCGGCGCAGCGGATCGTGCGTGCGGTGTCCGAGGATGCGGACGACCACCCGCTCTCCGACGTGCTGTTCGCGTACGGCGTCCCGGTGCCCCAGCCTGCCCGGTCGGGACACTTCCTCGAACTCCACGCCCACGTAACCGGAGCCGAGCTGACGCTGGACTGGTGGTACGACGCCCGTAGCTTCGAGCCGTACACCGTGCACGAGCTGGCCGAGCAGTTCCCGTACGCCATGATCGAGCTCACGTCCGAGGCCGCGCCGCCGATCCTCGCCGAGCCCGAACTGGCGGCCGCGTACTGACCTGTTGCCGACGCCTCTAGAATCGTCGGCAACGGCGTTGATCCGGCCATCACCGGGGAGCCTTCGGAAGAACGGCCGCGGCATCAGCCCGGCCCACTAGAACCGAACGGTCGGGCCCGTCATCGCCCGTAGTCGAGCGGCGCACCCCTCGGTGCGCAAGCGGGGTGGTACCGCGGCACTCGCGCAACCTGCGCGTCGTCGTCCCCGTGCCTGAACGAACCTGGGCACAGGAGACCACACGATGAGCGCCTATCCCAAGCCGGCGAGCGGTGCACCGAGTTTTCCAGAACTCGAAACCGAAATCCTCGACTACTGGGGTCACGACGGCACCTTCCGCGCCAGCATCGAGCGTCGCGACGGTGCGCCGGACTTCGTGTTCTACGACGGGCCGCCGTTCGCGAACGGGTTGCCGCACTACGGACATCTGTTAACTGGGTACGTCAAGGACATCGTGCCCAGGTACCGCACCATGCGCGGCTACCGGGTCGAGCGCCGGTTCGGCTGGGACACGCACGGATTGCCCGCCGAACTCGAAGTGCAACGCCAGCTCGCGATCACCGACAAGGCCCAGATCGAAGAGCTCGGCATCGAGAAGTTCAACGACGCCTGCCGCGCCTCGGTGCTGAAGTACACCGACGAATGGCGCGCGTACGTCACGCGTCAGGCGCGCTGGGTCGACTTCGACAACGACTACAAGACCCTGGACATCGGCTTCATGGAGTCGGTGATCTGGGTGTTCAAACAGCTGTGGGACACGGGGCTGGCCTACGAGGGCTACCGCGTGCTGCCGTACTGCTGGAACGACGAGACTCCGCTGTCGAACCATGAGCTGCGCATGGACGACGACGTGTATCAGAGCCGCCAGGACCCGGCACTGACGGTAGGGTTCCGGATCGCGGCCGACGAGCGCTCGCGCGAGGAGCAGACGGCTACCGACGAGCGTTCGCGCGAGGAGCAGACGGCTACCGACGAGCGTTCGCGCGAGGAGCAGACGATCCAGGCTGACCTCGAAGGCGCGTACTTGTTGATATGGACGACGACGCCGTGGACGCTGCCGTCGAACCAGGCCGTCGCGGTCAATCCCGACGTCGACTACGCGGTGGTGGAGGCGGACGGCAGGCGCGTGGTCCTGGCGCAGGCCCGGCTGGCGGCGTACGCCCGCGAACTAGGTGAGGAGCCGACGCTGCTCGGCACGTACTCGGGCCGTCAGCTGCTCGGCATCCGGTACCTGCCGCCGTTCCCGTATTTCATGGACTCGCCCAACTCCTTCCGGGTGCTCCCGGGCGACTTCGTGACCACCGACGACGGCACCGGCATCGTGCACATGTCACCGGCCTACGGCGAGGACGACAAGGCGACCGCCGACGCCGCGGACATCGTTGCCGTCACACCGGTCGACACGAGGGGCCGCTTCGACGTGACGGTGCCCGACTACGCGGGCCAGCACGTGTTCGACGCCAACCCGCAGATCATCCGCGATCTCAAGAACGGCACGGGTCCGGCGGCGGTGAACGGTCCGGTGCTGCTGCGCCACGAGACCTACGACCACTCGTACCCGCACTGCTGGCGGTGCCGCAATCCGCTGATCTATCGGGCGGTGTCGTCGTGGTTCGTCAAGGTCACCGAATTCCGGGACCGCATGGTCGAACTCAATCAGCAGATCACCTGGTACCCCGAACACGTCAAGGACGGCCAGTTCGGCAAGTGGCTGTCGAATGCGCGCGACTGGTCGATCTCGCGAAACCGCTACTGGGGCACGCCGATTCCGGTGTGGACCTCCGACGACCCGGCTTACCCGCGGGTCGACGTGTACGGCAGCCTCGACGAGCTCGAGCGCGACTTCGGCGTGCGACCGGACAACCTTCACCGGCCCTACATCGACGAGCTCACCCGGCCCAATCCCGACGACCCCACCGGGAAGTCGACCATGCGACGCATCGAGGACGTGTTCGACGTCTGGTTCGACTCCGGGTCGATGCCGTACGGGCAGGTGCACTATCCGTTCGAGAACACCGTGTGGTTCGAGTCGCACTTTCCCGCCGACTTCATCGTCGAGTACATCGGGCAGACCCGTGGGTGGTTCTACATGATGCACGTGCTGGCCACGGCGTTGTTCGACCGACCCGCGTTCAAGACGTGCGTGTCCCACGGCATCGTGTTGGGCAACGACGGCCAGAAGATGAGCAAGTCGCTTCGCAACTACCCCGACGTGACCGAGGTGTTCGACCGGGACGGGTCGGACGCCATGCGCTGGTTCCTGATGGCCTCGCCGATCCTGCGCGGAGGGAACCTGATCGTCACCGAGCAGGGCATCCGCGACGGCGTGCGTCAAGTGCTGCTGCCGTTCTGGAACGCCTACACGTTCCTGGCGCTGTATGCGCCCAAGAAGGGCACCTGGCGCACCGATTCGGCGAACGTCCTGGACCGCTACATCCTGGCCAAGCTCGCCGTGCTGCGCGACGACCTCACGGAGTCACTGGACGTCTGCGACATCTCCGGGGCCTGCGACGAGCTGCGGCAGTTCACCGAGGCACTGACCAATTGGTATGTGCGACGGTCGCGTTCGCGGTTCTGGGAAGAGGATCCCGACGCCATCGACACCCTGCACACCGTGCTCGAGGTGACCGGCCGGCTGGCCGCCCCGCTGCTGCCGCTGATCGCAGAGGTGATCTGGCGCGGCATCACGGGGGAGCGGTCGGTCCATCTGACGGACTGGCCTGCGGCCGACGAGGTGCCCGCCGATCCCGACCTGGTGGCGGCCATGGACCAGGTTCGCGACGTTTGCTCGGCGGCGTCCTCGGTGCGCAAGGCCAAGAAGCTGCGGGTGCGCCTGCCGCTGCCCAAGCTCACCGTCGCGGTGGAGGACCCGGACGCACTGCGGCCGTTCGTCGAACTCATCGCCGACGAGCTCAACGTCAAGAGCGTCGAGTTGTCCAACGACATCGACGCTTACGGCCGCTTCGAATTGACGGTCAACGCCCGGGTGGCGGGGCCACGGTTGGGCAAGGACGTGCAGGCCGCGATCAAGGCGGTGAAGTCCGGGGCGGGGGTGGTGAATTCGGACGGCACGCTGACCGCAGGCCCTGCGACGCTGCTGCCCGAGGAGTACTCGTCGAAACTCGTTGCGGCGGAGCCGGAGTGGACCGCATCGCTGCCAGGGGGTGCGGGGTTGGTGGTACTCGACGGAACGGTGACGCCGGAGCTCGAAGCCGAGGGCTGGGCCAAGGACCGCGTCCGCGAGCTACAGGAGCTGCGCAAGTCCACCGGTCTCGACGTATCCGACCGGATCGACGTCGTCATCTCGGTACCCGCCGAACGGGAAGCGTGGGCGCGCACTCACGCCGACCTGATCGCCGGCGAGATCCTGGCCACCAGCTTCGAGTTCGGCGAGGCACCCGACTCGATCGACATCGGTGACGGCGTGAAGGTGGCGATCGCCAAGGCGTGAGCTCAGCCGCCGGTCACCCGGACGGACCGGTCGCCGAAGGCGACGGTGTCGCCGTGGTGCAGTTGCCGACCGCGACGCGTTTCGACGGCGCCGTTGACGAGCACCAGCCCGTCGGCGATCACGCCCTTGGCATCAGCGCCGCTGTCGATCAGGCCCGCGAACTTCAAGAACTGGCCGAGTCGGATCGAATCGTCCCGGATCGGCACGTCACGGGCCCGCTGCGGCATGAACGTCAGGCTAGCGCCCTAGCATCACGGTGGTGACCTCCGTCGACGCTCGGGCCGGTACGCAGCCGGCGGGCCGGTGGGTCCTGCACTTCGACATGGATGCGTTCTTCGCGTCGGTGGAGCAGGCTCACCCGGCCCACGCTGAGGGGCAGGCCGGTCCTGGTGGGCGGGCTCGGCGGGCGTGGGGTGGTTGCGGGGGCCAGTTATGAAGCCCGCGTGTTCGGGGCGCGCTCGGCGATGCCGATGCACCAGGCCCGCCGGATGGTCGGCGCCCCGGCGGTCGTGCTGCCCCCGCGGGGCGCCGTCTACGGGGTGGCCAGCGGACGCGTGCTGGACACCGTGCGGGCCGTGGTGCCGGTGCTCGAGCAGCTGTCGTTCGACGAGGCCTTCGGCGAGCCCGACGAACTCGTCGGGGCCAGCGCGCAGGACGTGGAGCGGTTCTGCGAGCACCTGCGCGCCAGGGTCCGCGCCGAGACCGGTCTGGTGGCCTCCGTCGGAGCGGGGTCGGGCAAGCAACTCGCCAAGATCGCGTCCGGGATGGCCAAGCCGGATGGCATCCGCGTGGTGCGGCGCGACGAGGAGCGCACGCTGCTCGCCGGACTGCCGGTACGCCGGTTGTGGGGGATCGGACCGGTGGCCGAGGAGCGGCTTCACCGACTGGGCATCGACACCGTCGGTGCGCTGGCCGCATTGACGGAATCGGAGGTGGCCGACGTGCTGGGGGCGACCATCGGGCCGGCACTCCACATGCTGGCCAAGGGCATCGACGACCGGCCCGTCGCCGAACGCGCGGGGTCCAAGCAGATCAGCGCCGAGTCCACGTTCGCCGAGGACCTCACCACGCTCGATCAACTTCGCGACGCGATCGGACCGATCGGCGAGCACGCCCACCGCCGGTTGGAGCGTGACGGCCGCGGCGCGCGGACCGTCACCGTCAAGTTGAAGAAGTCGGACATGAGCACCCTGACGCGTTCGGCCACCCTGCCGTACGCCACCGCCGAGTCTGCGACCCTCATCGCCACGGCCCGCAGGCTGCTACTCGACCCGATCGACATCGGGCCGATTCGCCTTGTCGGCGTGGGCTTCTCGGGACTGTCCGACGTCCGGCAGGAATCGTTGTTCCCCGACCTGGACCAGGTGTTCGAGGCGTCGGACAGTCAGCACACCGGCCCGGCAGTGGCGGCGCCCCCGGTGAGTTCGGGCTGGCGCATCGGTGACGACGTCACCCACGCCGAGTTCGGGCACGGCTGGGTGCAGGGCGCGGGTCACGGCGTGATGAGTGTGCGGTTCGAAACACGCGGCAGCGGACCGGGCGTGATGCGCACGTTCGCCGACGACGTTCCCGACATCCAGCGCGCCGATCCGCTCGACAGCCTCGACTGGCCCGAATACGTCGCGGCGTGGGCCGCGCGGTCAGCCCCAGGCGGCGAAGACGTCGGCGACGACTGAACCCACCGCCAACGCCGCCATCATCAGCACCCGGGCCTGGGCGGGCCGCAGCGTCGGCACCACCACGGCGCCCGCGTCGACCAGCGCCCGGCCCGGTCCGTACCGGGCCGTCACCGTCGCGCCGGATACGCGCGACGAGATGGCCACCGCCACTCCGGCGCGCACGCACCGCCGCACGCCGTCGACCACGGCGTCGGGGGCGTTGCCCGAACCCAGCGCCTCCAGCACGATGCCCCGCGCGCCAGCGGCCACGCACGCGTCGATCGCCACCGCGTCGCTGCCCGCGAACGTCGCGACGACGTCCACCCGGGGCGCATCGGCCGCGGCCGGGCTGCCGAGCGCCGGGCGGCGCTTCACGCCGTCGATCGCGACGTCGCCGTCGTCGACCGTGCCGAGTGCCGAGCCGCTGAACTGCGCACCCGTCTTCGTCAGGCCGAGCGGCTGCCACACGGTGCCGGCGAAGCCGACCAGGACGCCGAGCCCGCGGGCGGCGGGGCTCGCGGCCACCGTCAGGGCGTCGGCGATATTGCCGGGGCCGTCGGGATCGGGGTCGTCGCTGCTGCGCATGGCGCCGGTCAGCACGACCGGCGTCGACCCGGCGTATGTCGCGTCCAGCCATAGCGCGGTCTCCTCCATGGTGTCCGTCCCGTGGGTGATCACCACACCATCGGCACCGGCATCCGCCGCCGCCACCACGGCAGCGCGGATCCGGTCCCAGTCCCGGGGCACGAGTTGACTGCTGTCCACGGACATGAGGTCGACGATCTCGAGTTCGACTCGCGGGTCGAGGCCCGCGACGAGGTCGTCTCCCGTCTGCGTCGGTCGTGCGACGCCGTCGGCGCCGGTGCTCGTCGCGATGGTGCCTCCGGTGGTGATGACGACGAGGCGGGTCATGCCGCGATTGTTCACCATGCGGACGCGTGAGTGCGGGCGGGAGCGGAGCGGCCGGGGACGTGTTTCGGTGGGCAGGAGCGGAGCGACCCGGGGAGTGTTTGGGATGATGGACGAGTGACTGACGAAACGACCGACTCGACCGAGGCGACGACCACGGACGAGGCAGCCGAACCGCAGCCGCGGCGTCGGCTGAGGTTGTTGATCTCGGTCGCCGCCGTCGTCCTGACATTGGACCTGGTGACCAAGGTGCTCGCGGTCGCGCTGCTGACGCCCAATCAGCCGGTGTCGATCATCGGCGACACCGTGACGTGGACCCTGGTGCGGAATCCGGGCGCAGCGTTCTCGATGGCCACCGGTTACACCTGGGCGCTCACGTTGATCGCCACGGGCGTGGTGGTCGGCATCGTGTGGATGGGCCGCAGGCTGGTGTCCCCGTGGTGGGCGCTGGGGCTCGGCATGATCCTCGGCGGAGCGCTCGGAAATCTGGTGGACCGATTCTTCCGCTGGCCGGGGCCGCTGCAGGGCCACGTGATCGACTTCCTCTCCATCGGGTGGTGGCCGGTGTTCAACGTGGCGGACCCGGCCGTGGTCGGCGGGGCGATTCTGCTGGTCGGGTTGTCATTGTTCGGCTTCGACTTCGATAGGGTCGGCCGCCACACGGATGCCCGTCGGGCCGTGGACGGCGGCGATGGCGGTGGCGCGACGGCGGCGATGGCGGCGATGGCGGGGGCGGATGACGATCCGCTCGATGCCGGTCCCGGAGGGGCTGGCCGGCATGCGCATCGACGCGGGGTTGTCCCGTCTGCTTGGGTTGTCGCGAACGGCGGCGGCGACGATCGCCGAGCAGGGCGGTGTCGAGGTCGACGGGGTCGCCGTCGGCAAGTCCGACCGCACTGACGGCCGGGGCCTGGCTCGAAGTTCGGTTGCCGGAAGATCCTGCGCCACTTGAGAACCCCACGATCGACGTCGAAGGCATGACGGTCCTGTACGCCGACGCAGACATCGTGGCCGTCGACAAGCCCGCCGGAGTGGCCGCGCACGCCTCCGTCGGATGGACCGGACCCACCGTGCTCGGCGGGTTGGCGGCCGCCGGATTCCGGATCAGCACGTCGGGCATCCACGAGCGGCAGGGCATCGTGCACCGGCTCGACGTCGGCACCTCCGGTGTCATGGTGGTGGCCATCTCCGAACGCGCGTACACCGTGCTCAAGCGTGCGTTCAAGCAGCGCACCGTCGACAAGCGCTACCACGCGCTGGTGCAGGGTCACCCCGATCCGTCCAGTGGCACCATCGACGCTCCGATCGGTCGGCACCGCGGGCACGACTGGAAGTTCGCGGTGACCGAGGACGGACGGCACAGCATCACGCACTACGACACGCTGGAGGCCCATCAGGCCGCGAGCCTGCTCGACGTGCACCTGGAGACGGGCCGCACGCATCAGATCCGGGTCCACTTTGCCGCACTGCACCACCCGTGCTGCGGAGACCTGACCTACGGAGCTGACCCGACCCTAGCGAAAAGACTTGGGCTGGAACGGCAATGGCTACATGCGCGCTCACTTGCCTTCGTCCATCCCGCCGATGGCAGGCGGGTCGAAATCACCAGTCCCTACCCGGCTGACCTTCAGCACGCGCTCGACCTGCTGCGCGACCACGCGCTGTGACGGACTCGAGGTCGCGGGTCGCCCCGCTCGAGGCCTCGGCCGAAGCGCGCACCCGTCGCTCGGGCATGCTGTTCGGCGTCGGGGCGTTCACCTGGTGGGGGTTGTGTCCGGGGTTCTTCCCGCTGCTGTTGCCTGCGGGCTCCCTCGAGGTGCTCGCGCACCGCATCGTCTGGAGTGCCGTCTGCCTGGCGGTGGTGCTGGTGGTGACCCGTCGGTTCGGGGACCTGCGCAAGCTGACCGGCCGAACGTGGCTGCTGCTCTTGGCGGCGTCGGCGCTGATCGCGGCGAACTGGGGCGTCTACATCTTCGCCGCCACGCACGGGCACGTCGTCGACGCGGCACTCGGGTACTTCATCAACCCGCTCGTCACGGTGGCGCTCGGCGTGGTGGTGTTCCGCGAGCGCATCGGGCGGTGGCAGCTCGTCGCGTTGGTCATCGCGGTGGCGGCGGTCGTGGTGCTGACCACGGGGGTCGGGGCGCCCCCGTACATCGCCGCCGCACTGGCCGTGACCTTCGCGCTGTACGGCTTGGTGAAGAAGGTGGTGGTGGCGGATCCACGCGTCAGCGTGGCCGTCGAGGCCTTCCTGGCGTTGCCGTTGGCGGGCGGCTATCTGATCACACTCGAGGTGCTGGGGCACGGCCACTTCGTGAACCATGGAGCGCTGCACACGGTGTTGCTGCTCCTCGCCGGGCCGATCACCGCGGTGCCGTTGCTGCTCTTTGCCGCCGCCGCGCAACGGCTGCCGTTGGTGACCATGGGGCTGCTGTTCTATCTCAACCCTGCGCTGCAGATGGCTTGGGGCGTGCTGATCGGTCACGAGCCGATGCCCGCGGCCCGCTGGATCGGGTTCGGGCTGATCTGGGTGGCGCTGGCGGTGATGACGATGGACGCGTTGCGCAGGAAGCCGGTCACGGAATCGTCGGGCGATGTCGATTTGCCCGCACCCGAATCGTCATCACGGTGACAAGCTCATACCGGGCTTGCAACACGACGATCATTTGAGGACGACATCATGCGTTACTGCCTGCTCATGCACTACCAGGAGGGTTCCTCGATCGGGCTGACCGAAGAGGACATGGCCCCAGCGATGGCGGCGTTCGCCGCGTATGCCGACGATCTGTCTGCGGCGGGTGTGCTGATCACCACCGAAGTACTCGACACCGTTTCGTCCACGACGACGGTGACCGCACGCAACGGAACCCCGGAGATCCAGGACGGGCCCTTCGCCGACACCAAGGAGAAACTGGGCGGCATCTTCGTCATCGACGTGCCGGACCTCGACGAGGCGCTCGCCTGGGCGCAGCGCAACCCCGCGAACGGTTGGGGTTCGGTCGAAATACGCCCGGTGGCAAGGACATACGCCGCCGACCGCGGATGGTACTGCCCCTGACTGCGGACCGGTCACGGGTGGCCCAACGATTGGCCGAGGTCACCCGCGAGTCCCGTGGCAGGCTGCTTGCCCTGCTCGCGGCGCCCGGGCGCGACATAGCCGCGGCCGAGGACGCCCTCGCGGACGCGGCCGAGCGCGCACTGCGACGCTGGCCCACCGACGGCGTGCCCGCCAACCCGGAAGCCTGGCTACTCGTCGTCGCCCGCAACCGGCTCCGCGACTCTTGGAAGTCGGCCGCGCACCGGACCAGCGTCCCACTCGATGAAATGGACCACGAAACAGTCGAATTCGACGACACCACCACCGACCTTCCCGATCGCAGGCTCG